>NZ_CSTE01000001.1:0-86463 GCF_001368915.1 Haloferax massiliensis
CGAGGCCGTCCGGCTCGGCGGGGCGGCGGGCGTAGCGCGTGGTCCCGTCGGCGTACGCGTCCTCCGAGGCGGTCGGGCGCGGGAACGCCCTGAGTTGTCCGGCGCGCTCGACCTCGGAGGCGTAGACGTTCGGGGCCTCGACGCGGACGACCTCCACCTCGCGGCCCGTCTCGTCGCCGGCGATTGACTCGCGGTATCGGAGGGTCCACCGGTACGACCGGTTCGCCGCGGCCCGGCGGTGGGCGGCCGCGAGGCGCGTCGCGTTCTCGACGCCCGCGGTTGTCACGCCGGGGGCGACCGTCCGCGGTTCGGGTGTCGGCGTCGGGTCGGGAGTCGTCGTCGCGGCCGGCGTCGGAACCGGCGGCTGTTGTCCACCGAGCGCCGGCCCGAACTCCAGCACGCCGCCCGGACCGGCGGTCACGACGACCGCCGCGAGGAGGAGCGCGACGAAGAGAAGCGGGACGACCGGGAGCGACGAGAGCGAGCGAGAAAGCGGAGCGACGACTGCGCCGCCCGCATCGTCCGCACCCCTCGCACCGACGCCGCCGTCATCGCCCGGCAGGTCGGCGAGGCGGACGCCGAAGTGGTCGGCGACGAGGTCGTCGCCGCGGCCCTCGGGGACACCGTACCGGACGAGGTCGTAGAGGTCGTCGACAGAGATAATCCGGGCGGCGTCGGGGGCCGCGCGCCGGGTCCGTTCCGGGTCGCCGAGCGCGACGACGACTGTCGCGTCGGCCGGAACCGACGGCGACAGGCGGAACCGCGAGCGCGAGACCACCGCGAGTCGCTCGGTTCGGTCGCCTCTGCGGGCGACGACGAGGCGGTCTTCGACGGTCGTCTCCCACCCGCGGGCGGCCCAGAGGTCGGCGAGGAATCGGCGGCGGTCGCTGGGGCCGACGGCGCGAATCAGGTCGCCGAACCGCGAGCGACGGGACTGCCGCATCGCTCGGAATTAGGGCTCGACGGCGAAAGAATCTCCGGGCGGTCGCTGAGGGGCGGCCCGTTCCGACTCGCACTGACCCGGTCCCACCCGGTCAGCGGTCCGCCGAGTCCTCGTACTCCGACAGCCGGGCCGACACCTGTTCGTCCATCGTCGTCAATACGGCGTCGAGGTCGCGGCCGCCGAACAGCTCGGACAGCCCCTCGGAGACGATGGTCCTGACGGTCGTGAAGGGGCCGACGCGAGCGCCGCGGGTGGCCGGCGTGTCGACGGTCTCGGCCAGTTGGTCGAACGCGACCGCGAAGCCGGGGTGCTCGTCGAACCAGCCGTCGTCGCGGAGGAGGTCCCGCGTCCGGCGGTGGACCGGGAAGTACCCCGTCCGGCGGTGCCAGCGACGCTGTTGTTCGGGCCGGGTGAGCCACGCGATGAACTCGCCCGCGGCGGCCCGTCTCCGGGATTCGACGCCGTCTGCGACCCACAGCGACGCGCCGCCGACGACAACGCCCTCCCGCGACGACCCGGGGGCGGGGAACCGGCCGACTTCGGCGGTGAACCCGCGCTCTGCGGCCCCTCGAACGACCGACGCGGCGCTCGAACTGGAGTCCACGAGCATCGCGGCGCGGCCGTCGAGGAACGCCTCGCGGGCGTCTCGGCGGGCCTCGACGCCGGGGTTGTACAGCAGGTCGTTGCGTTCGAGGTCGCGCCACCACTCGAACACGCGCGTCCCGACCGGGCCGTCGAGGTTCGAGGTGCGGGCGGTGCCGCTCCGCCCGTTGTCGGCGTCGAAGAGACACTCGCCGGCGGCGGCGAACCACTGCTCGACGAACCAGCTGTAGTTCGCCCACGTCGCGCCGTAGTCGACCGCGCCGCTCGTCTGCAGCGTCGCCGCGGCGGAGGTGACCGCGTCGAACGTCGCCGGCGGGTCGTCGGGGTCGAGGCCGGCCCGCTCGAACGCGTCGGCGTTGTAGTACAACACGGGGTTCGAGGCGTTGAACGGCATCGACCAGAGCGCGCCGTCGTGGCGGTAGTAGTTGGCGATTTCGGGGACGAGTTCGCCCGCGGACGCCCCGTCGGGGAGCACCGACTCGACGGGGATGAACGCCCCGCTGTCGAGGGCGCGCTGGGTGCCGACCTCGTACAGTTGCGCGATGGTCGGCGGCGTCCCCGACCGGGCCGCGGCGAGCGTCGCGTCGAACGTGCCGCGGTAGCTCCCCTTCGACGCGGTGTCGACGCGGACGCCGTCGTGTTCGGCGTTGAACTCGTCGACGAGCGACTCCAGGACCTCGGCCTTGTCGCCGGACATGCCGTGCCAGAACTGGACGACGGTCTGTCCCGACTCGGTCGCCTCGGCGTGGAGGCGGTAGTCGTCGATGGAGTCTTGGAGGTGGTCGGCCTGGTCGGAAAGCGCGCCTATCTTCGTCACCGCCTCGGAGAGCGACACGGTCTGTCGGCGGGCCGACCCGGCGGCGTCGACCGCGAGCGCCGCGGTCTCGTCGCTTATCTCGCCGACGCCGTCGGCCTGGCTCACGACCTCTTGGGAGGTCGCCGCCTGCGAGTCCGTGGCGTCGGAAATCTCGTGGAGGCTCCCGTTCGTCTCTTCGAGGTCGGAGACGACGCCGTCGAGCGCCGACAGCGCGTCCTGAATCGTCTCGCTTCCCTCGTCGAGGCGCTGGCTCGTGTCGGTGATGTCGTCGACCGTCGCGGCCGACCGACTGCGAACCGTCTCGATGGTCGATTCGATGTCGGCGGTCGCGGCCTGCGTCTCCTCGGCGAGCGCCTTCACCTCGTCGGCAACGACGGCGAAACCCGCGCCCGCGTCGCCGGCGCGGGCGGCCTCGATGGAGGCGTTGAGCGCGAGGATGTTCGTCTGCTCCGCGATGTCGGAAATCTTGGTCGCGATGCCGGTGATGTCGTCGATGTGGTCGTCGAGTTCCTCGACGCGCTCGACGGTCGCGTCGGTCCGCTCGCCGATGGCGGTCAACTCGTCGATGGCGGTCTCGGCGGCGCGTTTGCCGCGGTCGCCGCGCGAGACGGCCTCGTCGGTCGCGTGCCTGATTTCGTCGGCGGAGGCGGCGACCTCCTCGATGGTCGCCGAGAGGTTCCGCATCTCGTCTGCGACCTCCTCGACGCTCTCGCTTTGCCGGCGCGCGCCCGCCGCGATGTCGTCGACGGAGTCCGCGACTGACCGGCTCTCCTCGCGGCTCTCCTCGGCGGCGTCGGCCACGATTCGGGTCGACGCCGAGACCTGGTCGGCGAAGGCGTCGACGTCCCGCATGGCGGCCTGCCACTCCTCGAACAGCTCGTTGAGGAGGCGGGCGTGGCGCGCGAGCGCCGGGTCGTCGGGCACGTCGACCCGGACCGTCAGGTCGCCGTCGATACAGCGTTCGATAGCCGCGGAGAAGTCGTCGAGGTCGTCGAGCGCGGCGTCGTTCGAGCCCGCCGACGCGGTGGCATCGCCATCGGTGGAGCGAGGCTCCCCGGCCCCAGACCCGACGGCGACCGTGGGGGGTCCCCCGCCGTCGCTCCGCGCGTCGTCGCGCGCCGGCGCGTCTGCGGCGTCCGATTCGGATTCGTCGTCGGTCGCGCGCGAACCGAGCGCGGCCCGGACGGTTGCGCGAACCGACGACGCTCGTCTCCGGAGGTGGCTGTCGTCGTCCATTGGTCCGGAATGTCTCTGGTCGGTGATAAGACCACGCCTTCGGGTATCAAATATGAGAACGTATTCGTGACTGGCGGTGAATCAGTCGACTGCCCGTTCGACGGCAGCGTTCCACTGAGTCCGGATTCGTCCGAGAGAATACGGTACGTGTACTCGCCGGTTCTTGGGAGCGGGCGCGGAGCGGTCGCTTCGACGGACGTGACAGAAGTTCGAATCGTGGCGCGGGTCCGGCCCGCGGCGTCGCCGCGCGACCGACAGCGCAAAGACCACCGCGCGGCAAGGGCCGACGATGAGCGAGGAGTCCGACCGTCCGAAGCCGATCGACTTCGGAACCGACGAGAACGCCCCGCCGGTCGACGAAAAGCCCTACAAGATAATCTTCGAGGCGAACAAGTGCTTCGGGGCCGGCCGGTGCGCGGAGGTCGCGGACAACTGGGAGATGGACCTCGAAACCGGCCTCGCCCGCGCCAAATCCTACTTCATCGGCGAGGACGAACTCGACGAGAACGTCGACGCGGCGGAGGTCTGCCCGGCGAAGAAGGGCCGCGGCGTCATCCACGTCATCGACCGCCGGACCGACGAGGAGCTCTCGCCGAACCCACACGGCGACGGGACGCTCTCCGTCGACTGGTAAAGCGAAAGCACTTTTCTCCCCCTCGAAGAACGGGAGAGTGCGCGGGGGTGGCTGAGCCAGGCCAAAAGCGGCGGACTTAAGATCCGCTCCCGTAGGGGTTCGCGAGTTCGAATCTCGTCCCCCGCATCGATTCTCTGAACGTAGTGAAGGGAGCGATGCGGCCAGAGAGATTTGAGCTAGGGAGCGTCGCGAACGGAGTGAGCGGAGCGAGTGGAGTTCGAATCTCGTCCCCCGCATGTTCGTCGCCGAGCGGCGCGTCCTCCGTTTCACCGCCGTGGACCGGTCCGCCGCGGCGGGCGGCGACCACGTTATCTCGGTTCCCCGCCAAGTGATACGAATGGTTTCGACGCGCAGACACCGCTACTCGGAGGGACAGGGGTTCGGAAACCCGTACGACGGGTTCGACCTCGACCCGCCGACGTACCGGGTGAACGGGCGGCTCGTCGACCCGGCGGACGACCACGCCCTCGCCGAACTCGTCGACGAGGCGGGAATCGACCCCGAGGCGGTCGACCCGGCGGCGCTCGTCGAGGTCGGACTGGCCTACGTCGCCGTCGAGGAGTACGAGCAGGCCGTCGACAGCTTCGGACGCGCAATCACCTACGCCGACGAGGACTCGCCGACCGCGTGCGAGGCGTGGGTGAACAGGGGGGTCGCCCACGCGCAGCTCGGGGAGTACGACGAGGCGGTCGGCGCGTACCGCGAGGCGCTCCGCATCGACGGCGACGGCGAGTACGCCGCGGTCGCCGAGACGAACCTCGCGTACGCGCTGTGGGAGCTCGGCGACTCGTCGGCCCCGCTCGACCGCGCCGACCGCGCCGTCGAACTCGACCCGCGACTCCCGCAGGCGTGGTACAACCGCGGCTTCTTCCTCGCCGAGCGCGGCCTCCACGAGGAGGCCGTCCGCTGTTTCGACGCCGCCATCGCCCTCGGGATGCGCGACGCCTCGGTGCGCGGCGAGCGCGAGCGGTCCGCGGCGTTCCTCGAAGCCGACGCCGTCGAGAGCGAGACCGAAGCGCGGGAAAGCGCCGCTCCGGAACGGGCCCGCGTCGGTGACGAACCCGAGACGCGCGAGGTCACCGCCGACGCGACCGGCCCGGAGGTGAGAGAGCGAGGCGAGTAGGACCGCACCCACAACTATTTTGACAGTTCGAATAATGAGATGTAATTAGACCGTGACACCCGGACACCTCATCACGCGATTCGACGCCGCGCTCCTCGGCATGGCCGTCTGTCTCCTCGTCGGAGCCGTCGTCGGCGTCGTGTCCGCCCTCCCGACGCCGCTGGCCGCGGGCGGCGGCGCGACCGGTGCCGCCGCTCTCGCGCTCGGCGTCACCGCGAGCGAACTGTAGCCGAGCGTCAGCATCGCCGTCGGACGCGAGCGACGCCGTGACGGCCTCGCCACCGACGGCTCGGTCGGTCACGATTCGGGTTCTGGAACGCGCACTGGGCGGACGTCACTCGATTCGGATTCCATTCGGGCGCGCGAGAACGCGAGCCGGCGGCTCTCGGACGTGAGTTTCGTGAGAAAGGGATAGGCAGCCGCACGGGATCGGCCCGCGCGGCGAATGCCGCCCTAGATTGGTCCCCGCTGACGCTTCGGCCCTCCAAAGCGAAGCGTCACCTGAACGGAGTGCGGCGAGATACTTAAACGTGCCGCCATTCGCCCAAAACCGCCGCAGGCGGGCGATTCGAGGGCGCTCGCGACGCAACGGGCTTTTCTCCCGTCGGCACCTTCGTCCGTGCATGAGCGAAGACGACATCCCCGGTCGAGTCCGCCGCGCGTTCGGCGACCACGGGTCGTTCGAACCGGTTGACGACCGAACCTTCGAGTCCGTGACGACGCCGTTCGACGGCACCGTCGGCGTCGCGGCGCGGGACGGCGGCCGCGTCGAGTTCGACGTGGAGGTGCGCGTCCCGATGCTCTCGGCGGTCGCCGACGACGTGGCCCCCGTGGTCGAAGACGGCTGGTACGAGACGTTCGAACTCCGCCTCGAAGACGTGGGCGGCGTCGTCGCCGGCGACCACGACCTCGACCCCGACGTGACGCGCGCGGGCGATGAGGCGGTCGTCCGGGCGAGTTTCGCCGATATCAACGAGCGCCGCGGCGTCGACGACGCCGGCGCGGTCATCGACTACGTCGAGGGCACGTTCGTCGAGGGCATCATCCCCGGTTACGACTACGGCGAGCCGGTGACGAGTCTCATCCAGAACGCGAGAGACGCCGCCGGCGGGGGCTTCTGAAAAACGAGCGTATTCGGTTCGAGCGCGGCTCGGGTGGCTCCGCGGGGCTGGCCCCGTTGTCCGTGCTCAGTCCATCGCGATGTACGTCTGGGTGTCTTCGATGCCCGACACCGACTGGATGCCGCCGGCGATGTCCTTTACGTCCGCGGGCGAGTCCACCTCGACTTTGACGATGAAGTCCACGTCGCCGGCGACGATGTGGGCGCTGACGATGCCGTCGGAGACGGCCAAGAGGTCCTCTTTCAGTTGGTCGATGCCGCCGGAGACGGGCGCGGCCTTGACCATAATGTAGGCGTAGACCATCGTCACGCACCCCCCGCCGCGGTGGCGACTTCGTCGCCGACGAGCAGCTGTCGCACGTCGTCGAGCACGTCGAAGTCCGCGAGGACGGCCACGCGGTCGCCGGTCTCAAGCGAGTCGTCCGAAAGCGGGATGCCCATCGGCCCGTCTCTCTTCCCGAACGCGAGGATGCGGGCGTTCGCCGGGAGCGCCACCTCCTCGATGCTGTACCCGTTCATCGGCGACTCCTCGGTCACCGTCACGAGGATGACCTGCAGGTGTTGCGCGATGTCGGCGATGGCCCGGATGGAGCCGCCGAGCAGCGCGTTCTTCGCGCCGATAGCGCCGAGTCGCTCGGGGTAGACGATTACGTCGACCTCCTTGGCGTACTTCTGGTACACCTCCTCGCGGTAGTCCTCGTCGACCCGGAGCACCGTCCGACAGCCGAAGTGCTTGCCGATCATGCACGCCGCGAAGTTCACGTTGAGGTCGGCGGTGAGCGCGCCGAGGGCGTCGGCCGCCTCGATACCGGCGTCGACGAGCACCTCCTCGCGAGAGCCGTCGCCTTCGACCACCTCGAACTCTGCCTCGCGGGCCCGCTTGACCCGGTCGCGGTCCAACTCCACCAGGACGATGTCGTGGCCCTCCTCGCGGAGGACGCGAGCGGTGCGCAGCCCAACCCGTCCAGCACCAATGATAACGAACCGCATGATAGAGAGGTATGTCGGCGGAGGCAAATAACCTTCCCCCGGTTCGGCCGAGCGGGGCACGGTCGGTCGAAGCAAGGCTTTTGACGACCGTGGTAGAATATCTCACGCATGGTTCACGCGTTCATCATGGTGAAGACCGGAGCCGGCGAGTCGGAACAGCTGCTCGGTCCCATCCGCGACTTCGAGACGGTGACCGAGGCCCACATCGTCGCGGGCGCGTACGACATCATCGCCGAGGTCGACACCGACGCGGTCTACGAGGTGCTGAAGACGGCGTCCAGCCACGTGCAGGGGTTACAGGGCGTCGCCGACACGAAGACGTACATCTCCTTGGACGACTGAGGGGGCGGGCGCGACTCAGCGCTCGATGTCGAACGGCCCGTTGCGCTCGACGAACGCGACGTGTTCCTCGCGCTGGCGGGCGAGTTCCGTCGGCAGCTCCTCGTAAACGTTGTCGAACAGCTCGTCGGTCCCCGGTTCGGGCGTCGCCTCGGCGCGCTCGACGGCCTCGCGCAGTTCCTCGTCGGCGTCGTCGCGCATGGTCTCGACGGCCGCGTCGTCGACGACGCCGCCCTCGCGGCAGAACGACTCGAAGCGGTCGAGGGGGTCGCGCGTCCGCCACTCGGGGAGGTCCGGCTCGTCGTCGCGGTAGCGCGAAGGGTCGTCGGCGGTCGTGTGCGGGCCCTGCCGGTATGTGAGGCTCTCGATGAGAACCGGCTCCCCGGCGCGGGCCTTCTCGAAGCCGCGCTCGACGGCCTCCCTGACCGCCAGCGGGTCGTTGCCGTCGACCTGCATCCCGTCGATACCGTAGGCGTCGGCCTTGGCCGCGATGGACTCGCTGGCGGTCTGGCGCTCGCGGGGGAGCGAAATCGCCCAGCCGTTGTTCTCACAGAAGAAGACGACCGGCGCGTCGAAGACGCCGGCGAAGTTCAGCCCCTCGTGGAAGTCGCCCTCGGAGGTCGCGCCGTCGCCGAAACAGACCAGCGCCGCGTGGTCGTCGCCGCGGTAGTTCGCGGCCATGCCGACGCCCGCGGCGTGGGGAATCTGGCTCCCGATGGGGACCGCCTGCGGGAACACCGGCACGTCGTGGTCGGAGTTGTATTCAGCGTGGCCGCGGCGAAAGAGGAAGATGTCGCTCGGCGGGACGCCGCGGGCGAGCTGGAGGGCGTTGGACCGATACGTCGGCAGTAACACGTCGTCGTCGCGCATGGCGTGTGCGGCCCCGATTTGGGAGGCCTCCTGCCCGCGAAACGGCGGGTAGCCGCTCATCCACCCGCGCCGCTGGAGGGCGAGTGCGCGCTCGTCGAACCGGCGCGCTCGAATCATGTCGCGGAGGGCGGCGCGGGCGTCGTCCGCGGTGAACCCCGTGTCGTCCAGCCCGCGCTCTGCGATGAGTCGGTGCATGGCGGTGAGTCACGGTCCTTCGTGATAAACGTCACCCGTCTGCGGGGCGGTCGGGGGCGGTCGGAGGCGCTCCGAGTCGGGGGGTCCGACCGACGGCGACGCCGGACGAGCGGGTCGCCGAGAGCGACAGGCCAAAGACCACCGCCTCCCTAGGTCGGCTATGGTCTCGGTGGTCAACCTCGTGCTCATGGGCGCGCTCATCGTCCTCCACACCCTCATCGCGGCGGTCATGACCCGGTTTTTCCGCCTGCGGCTGAACACGCGGTGGGGGTCCGTCCTGTACGCCCTGTTTCTCATCCCGCTCGTGCTGTTCGTCTCGACGCTGGTGTTCTCCGGGGTCTTCGGCATCGGCGTCGACCTCGGCAGTCCGACGGCGGCGCTCGGCGTGATGATAGGGATGCCGCTCGCGCTCGGCTTCACCATCGACACGCTCTACGTTCCGCCGCCGGAGGAGTACGAGAACCTCCCGAACTCGCGGTGAGCCGCGAGCGGTCGGGAGTTACTGTTACTGTTCCGCGAGAATCTCTTCGAGCGCCGCCTCGACCGCTTCGAGCACGTCCTCGGGCGACTGCGTCGCGTCGACGCGGACGAACCGCTCCGGCTCGGCATCGATGAGTCGCTCGTAGTTGGCGCGCACGTCCGCGAGGTACGCCGCCTGTTCGAACTTGTTCGTCGCGCCGCTCCGCGCGGCGGCCGTCTCGGGGTCCACGTCGAGGTAGATGGTCTTGTCCGGGGGGCGGGTGAAGGCCGCGTGGATGCCCATGATGTACTCCATCGGGCGGCGGAGGTCGCTGTCGCTGAGCGCGGCCGCCTGATAGGCGTACCGCGAATCGGAGTAGCGGTCGGAGACGACGAGGTTCCCGTCGGCGAGGGCCGGCCGGACGACCCGCGAGAGGTGGTCGGCGTGGTCGGCGGTAAAGAGGAACAGCGTGGCCAGCGGGTCGGCGTCGTCGTCGTCGATGGCGCGGTTGACAGCCTCTCCGTACCACGAGTCCGACGTGGGCTCGCGCGTGAAGACGGCGTCGGGGTACGCGTCGTGGAGCGCCTCCCAGACGGTCGTCTTCCCGCTCCCGTCGAGCCCTTCGAGCGTGACGAGCATACCCTACCAACTCGGCGCTCCCGAAAAAGCGCGCCGAAGCGCGCCGCCGCAACGATAATGTCAACGCGGACCGATATACGCCGTAGTGGCACCCACCTGCGAGCGGTGGGACGACCTCCGACCGAGGGACAAACAGTACAGCGTCGTCCGCTTCGACGAGCGGGCGTCCCCGACCGACCCGGCGTTCGCGACGAAGCAGTCGGAGGTCGACCACCCGAACGACGCGCCCGACGAGTGCCCCGCGGCGGCCGAGGAGCTCGTCGTCTACGACCGAATCGGTCGGATGGTGAAACGCACGGACGGGTCGGTCGCGCCCTCGGTGCTGTTCTGAGCGCGGTCGCAGTCGCGGGCGGTGCGGATGCGGACCGCGGCCGAGCGCGAGAACGTCTTTCGCATCTGAGCGTTCGCCGGCGAAATCGACCTCATTCCCCCGTTAGCTTTACCCTCATTCCGCCGAATATTACGGCATGAAAGTCCTTGTTGTCGGCGGAAGCGGATTCATCGGGAGCCACCTCTGCCGCGAACTGCAGTCGCGGGGCCACAGCGTGACCGCGATGTCGCGGAGTCCGAACAGCGAGGACCTCCCCGACGGCGTCGAGAAGGCGATGGGGGACGTGACGGACTACGACTCCATCGCGGGCGCGTTCGAGGGGAAGGACGCGGTCGTCAACCTCGTCGCGCTCTCGCCGCTGTTCGAGCCGAGCGGCGGCAACCGGATGCACGACATCGTCCACTGGCAGGGGACCGAAAACGTCGTGAAGGCCGCCGAGGCCCACGACGTGCCCCGACTCGTCCAGATGAGCGCGCTCGGGGCCGACACCGACGGCGACACGGCCTACATCCGCTCGAAGGGGAAAGCCGAGGGGGCGGTCAAGTCGTCGGGCCTCGACTGGGTCATCTTCCGTCCCTCGGTCGTCTTCGGCGACGGCGGCGAGTTCGTCTCCTTCACGAAGCGGCTCAAGGGGATGTTCGCGCCCGGCGTCCCGCTGTACCCGCTTCCCGGCAACGGGAAGACGCGGTTCCAGCCCATCTGGGTCGGCGACCTCGTGCCGATGCTCGCCGACGCCGTCGAGGGCGACGAACACGTCGGCGAGACCTACCGCATCGGCGGGCCGGAAAAGCTCACGCTCCGCGAGATCACGGAGATGGTGTACGACGCCGAGAACAGGTCCATCACCATCGTCCCGCTCCCGATGGGTCTCGCGGGCGTCGGCCTGACCGTTCTGGGGGCGGTCCCCGGCTTCCCGATGGGGAAAGACCAGTACCGCTCGCTCCAGTTCGACAACACGACCGACCGGAACGACGTGGGCGTCTTCGGCGTCGACGTGTCGTCGATGAAGACGCTCGGCACGTATCTCGCCGAGCGAAACTGACGGCGCTCCAACCGTTTTCCGAAGTTAAGCGGTCGTGAACTGCGCCCCATTTCGCCGGTATGAGACGCTCTCCGGGGATAACGTCCGATTAACACCGGTTTCGAGTCGCCGTTTTTCGCCGATAATCTGATGCTGGAAATACACTTCCCCATCACAACGCTTATGTCCGCGTTCGTACTGCAATTCACGCAATGGCGAGGGGACTGAACCTATGAAGCTCGCAATGATCGGATTCGGGCAAGCCGGGGGAAAAGTAGTCGACAAGTTTGTCGAGTACGACCGGGAGCGCAACGCGGGAATCGTCCGCGCGGCGGTCGCGGTGAACTCCGCGAAGGCTGACTTGCTCGGACTGAAGAACATCCCGAAGGACCAGCGCGTCCTCATCGGCCAATCCCGCGTGAAGGGACACGGCGTCGGTGCGGACAACGAACTCGGTGCCGAAATCGCCGAGGAGGACATCGACGAGGTACAGGGTGCCATCGACAGCATCCCCGTCCACGAAGTCGACGCCTTCCTCGTCGTGTCCGGGCTCGGTGGCGGCACCGGCTCCGGCGGCGCGCCGGTCCTCGCGAAACACCTCAAGCGCATCTACACCGAGCCCGTCTACGGGATCGGTATCCTGCCGGGGTCCGACGAGGGCGGTATCTACACGCTCAACGCCGCGCGCTCCTTCCAGACGTTCGTCCGCGAGGTCGACAACCTCCTCGTGTTCGACAACGACGCCTGGCGGAAGACCGGCGAGTCGGTCCAGGGGGGATACGACGAGATCAACGCGGAAATCGTCAACCGATTCGGCGTGCTCTTCGGAGCCGGCGAGGTCCAGGACGGACAGGAAGTCGCGGAGTCCGTCGTCGACTCCTCGGAGATCATCAACACGCTGGCCGGCGGCGGCGTCTCGACCGTCGGCTACGCCTCCGAGGGCGTCGAACCGCGGAAGAACAAGGGCGGCGGCCTCCTGTCTCGGCTGACGGGCGGCGACGAGCCCGACGACAACCTCGACACGGCGCACACGACCAATCGAATCACGAGCCTCGTCCGCAAGGCCGCGCTCGGTCGACTCACGCTCCCGTGTGAGATCGAAGGCGCGGAGCGCGCACTGCTCGTTCTCGCTGGTCCGCCGGAGCATCTGAACCGGAAAGGCATAGAGCGCGGGCGGAAGTGGATCGAGGAGCAGACCGGTTCCATGGAAGTTCGCGGCGGCGACTACCCCATCCCGGGCGCGGAGAAGGTGGCGAGTGTCATCCTCCTGTCGGGCGTGACGAACGTCCCGCGCATCAAGGAACTGCAACAGGTCGCCATCGAAGCACAGGACAACATCGAAGAGATCCGCCAAGAGAGTGATTCGAATCTGGAGACCCTCATAAACGATGACGAGGACGAACTGGAGTCGCTTTTCTAAGCTGGCGCTCGCGCTCGTCGTACTCCTGTCGGCCTTCGCGGGGCAGGCAGGGGCGGTGAGCGTCGCGTCCGACGACGTCCCCGACGAGGCGCAGGTCGGTACGCAGGTGACCGCGTCGGTCACCCTCGAAGAGCTGTACCGGAGCCCGCAACTCGAATCGTGGACGCTCGCGGGCCAGACCGACCTGGAGGACGTGACGTGGACCGTCGCGTACTACGACCAGACGGGCGCGAGAGTCGACCAGCAGTCCTTCGACGGGCAGAACTTCAGCGGCGCGGAAATCGCCACTGCCGACGGGACGAGCGAGGTGGAGGTCACCGTGACGGGAATCGTTCCCGAGGTGGAGTCGTACAGCTACGACCCCGCACAGACGTTCACGATAATCTCGCTCGACCAGACCCGCGAGGGCGGCTCCAGTAACGATATCGACTCGTGGACGGTCCACCACTACACCGAGGAGAGCGCCGCCGCGCGCGACGAACTCGACAGCGCGCGGGACGCGATTCAGCGTGCGAGTGGGGCCAACACGCAGCAAGCCGAACAGACGTTCAACAACGCCGTCGAAGCGTACAACGGCGAGGAGTTCAACCTCGCGACGAACCTCGCCAACGAGGCCGAGACCAGCGCGAACCAGGCCCGGCAGTCGAGTCAGACGACCCAACTGCTCATCTACGCGGCGGGCGGCCTGCTCGTCGTCGCGCTCATCGTCGGTGGGTTCCTCTACTGGCGGTCCCAGCAGTCGACCTACGACAAACTGGGCTGATTTCCCGTGCGAGTCGTCGTTCCCTTCGGGGGACGCGAGCCGAAGACCCGACTCGCCCCGTTTTTCGACGCCGACGAGCGGCGCGACTTTGCGGTCTCGATGCTCCGCGACGTGCTCGACGCGGTCCGCGCGGCCGGCGGCGACCCCGCGGTCGTCGCGGACGCGCCCGTCTCGGTCGAGGCACCCGTCGCCGTGGACGACCGGCCGCTCACGGAGGTCGTCGGCGACGAACTCGACGGATTCGACGGCGACCCCGTCGCGGTCGTCATGGCCGACCTCGCGCTCGCGACGCCCGCGGCGCTCGCGCGACTGTTCGAGACCGACGCCGACGTGGTCGCCGCGCCCGGCCTCGGCGGGGGAACGAACGCGCTCGTCGTCCGGCATCCCGAGTTCTCCGTCGACTACCACGGCGCGTCCATCCTCGACCACCGGCGAATCGCCCGCGACGCCGGCTGTTCGTTCGCCGAGGTGGATTCGATGCGACTCGCCGTCGACGTGGACGAGCCGAGCGACCTCGTCGAGGTGCTCGTCCACGGCGAGGGCCGCGCCCGCGAGTGGCTGGTCGACGCCGGCGTCAGACTCGAACGCGGGACCGGTCGGGTCGAGGCCGTCCGCGAGCGCCGATAGGGCCTTAACGGTACGCGGTGAACGTTAAGGGGCGCGGTCGTCCGTCTGCCCGGCGGGAACTGAGGCGACGTGTGCCGCGCGTTCCGCGTCGCGAAGACGGCGCGGGGGGGCGAAGTGGAGTGGAGTCCGAACGTCGCGGCGACGACGCGAGTCTCGGTCGAAACCAACACGGGGCGAGCGTCTGACGCCGCTTCGGACGGGCCGGTGACGTGTCTGGCACCAACTATCCGGCCCCGAAGCTCCGACTTCCGTTCTTCGGTCTCGACGCCGCCGTATCGGCCGGGAGTGACACGCTTTTAGTGATTCGTCACGCACCGGGAGACATGTTCCCGGGTGCCGACGAGTACGGAGTCGACCTGACTATCGACGACGCCGAGGTGGACCGACTGCTCGCCGTCACCCCCGCCGACGCCGACGCGCCGGCGTCGCTTTCGTTCTCGCGGAACGTCTTCGTCCCGCTGACGACCGCCTGCCGGTACACCTGCACCTACTGCACCTACTACGACGTGCCCGGCGAGGCGACGCTCATGTCGCTCGACGAGGTCCGTGAGGTGGTCCGAACGGGCGCGGACGCCGGCTGCACGGAGGCGCTGTTTACCTTCGGCGACGCCCCCGACGAGCGCTACACGGCGATTCACCGCCAGCTCGACGAGTGGGGCTACGACGACATCCTCGACTACCTCGCGGCGGCCTGCGAGGTCGCGCTCGACGAGGGCCTCCTGCCGCACTCGAACCCCGGCGACCTGACCCGCGAGGCGTTCGCCGACCTCGCGCCCCTGAACGCCAGCATGGGCGTGATGCTGGAGACGACCGCCGACGTGGCCGCCCACTCGGGGAACCGCCGGAAGACGCCGGGCCAGCGGCTCAACACCATCCGCGCCGCGGGCGAGGTGGGCGTCCCCTTCACGACGGGCATCCTCGTCGGTATCGGCGAGACGTGGCGCGACCGCGCGGAGAGCCTGCTGGCCATCCGCGCGCTCCACGAGCGCTACGGCCACATACAGGAGGTCATCGTCCAGAACGTCGTCCCCAACGAGCGGTCGGACTACGAGCGCCCGTCGCTCGACGCGATGCGCCGGGTCGTTTCGATGGCGCGGGTCGCGCTCCCCGAGGAGGTGTCGGTACAGGTGCCGCCGAACCTCTCGGCGGCGGCCGACCTCGTGGCCTGCGGCGTCGACGACCTCGGCGGCGTCTCGCCGGTCACGGACGACTACGTCAACCCCGACTACGAGTGGCCCGCGCTGCGGGAGCTCGCCGACATCGCCGACGAGGCGGGCGTGCCGCTCCGCGAGCGACTGCCGGTCTACGAGCGGTTCCTGCCGGACGGGGCGCTCGGACCGGCCGGCGAAACCGGGGACCCGCCCGCGACCGCGCCGGACCGCGAGTGGCTCCGCGACCCGATTACCGAGCGTCTCGACGCCGACGACGTTCACGGGCGGCGGTTCCGAAACGTCGCCCGGGGCGACGGGCCGCTGTCGATTCCGCGGTGAGAGCGGCGCGGCCGTCGGTCGGCGGTCTGGCGTCGCGTGCTACCGACGACGAACGAGAACTGAGTAGAGCGCGACGACCGTGGCGGTCACGGCGGGCGCGCGCCCCGAGAGCTGTGGCACGCGCTTTCTGACGAGCGTGTAGGCGACGCCGACGGCGAGGCTGGCGAGGAGAATCCCACGCGGGCCGTCGCCGAGCGTCAGGAACCCCGGCACCGACAGCGCCGCGGCGAGCGCGAGGTCGCCGGGAGAGCCGTCGTAGGCGGCGAGACGCCGGGGTTCGACCCAGCCGCCGAGACTGCGGACGTAGACGCCGCGGTCGGTTCGAGCCTCCCACGGGCGGGCCTCGCTGCTGCCGCCGAGGTAGTCGGCCGCGCAGTGGAGCGCCGCCGCGACGAATCCGGTCGCCGCGGCCGCGGCCAGCGGGTCGCCCGTGACGACCGCAACCGCGCCCGCTCCGACTGAGCCGACGACGAACGCCTCGACCTGATGGATCGTCTTGCGGTGGACGCCGACGACCATGTCGAGGTCGGGGAAGACGCCGCCGACGAGTGCCGCCGCGACGACGAGCGGTGCGGCGGCGGGGGCGACGAAAACGACGGCGGCGGCGAGCGCGAGGCTCATCGCCACGTGCGTCGGGGCCATCACGGGGCGACCGCCCCCGGACGAAGTCGTCGAAGTGTCATCGCTTCGCCTACTCGGCGACCGAGACGTATGAGTTTCGTGGTCGAGTCGAACACCCGCGAATCGGGTCACAGCGCCCCGCTCGATGGACTCAGATGCCGAACCACTCGGGCATCCGCTTTCTGAAGCCGGTGTAGAACAGCGCGACGGCGACGCCGACCGCGACGGCGACGCGGATGCCGCCGGGGAAGGCGAGAAACCCGGGGACCGAAAACAGGAGCGTCAGCGCGAGGTCCTCGGGCGCGCCGTCGTAGCGGACGAGATAGCGGGGCCGGAGCCAGCGCTTCGCGGGGTGGACGTACACCGCGCGGTCGGAGGTGCGGTCCCACGGCCGGAGTTCGCCGCCCGCGCCGAGCCAGTCGGACGCGGAGTGGAGCGCCGCCGACAGGAAGAAGAAGGCGGCCGCGACGGTGAGCGACGAGGGGGACGTGATGGCGACGGCTCCGGACACCGCGGCGGCGACGCTGTAGTAGACGGGGAAGTGCAGGGTCTTGCGGTGGACGCCGACGAAGAGGTCCACGTCGGGGAAGACGCCGCCGGCGAGCGCGCCGACGGCCGCCGCGGTGGCGAGTTCGGGCGCGACCCAGACCAGCGGCGCGGCGAGGGTCAGCCCCACGGCCGCGTGGGTGGTCACCATCATCTCAGTCGTCGGCGGTCGCCGGGCCGCGGCGACCGTCGAGGAGCGGCGTCCCGTCGGCGCGGGGGCCGAGCGTCGGGCCGTGCGGGCCGTCGTCGATGTCGATTGGGCGGCGAGTCCGGTAATCGGTCGAGCGCTCGACCGGCCGGCGACCGATGGCGGTTATCATGTCGACGTAGTCGTCGAACGAGCGGAACTCGCCGAAGCCGCCGCCGACGCGCTTCGTTATCTCCTCGGAGAGAATCGACCCCATCAGGTCGTCCGCGCCGCAGTTGAGGAGCTTCAGCGCCTTCGCGTTCCCGAACTTCACCCACGACGACTGGATGTGGTCGACGTTGTCGAGATACAGCCGCGCGACGGCGACCATCAGTTCGTCCTCGTCGTCGGACGCGCCGCCGGTCACGAGGCCGCGGTCGTACAGCGGCGTGTTCTGGTGGATGAACGACAGCGGGACGAACTCGGTGATGCCGCCGTAGCGGTCCTGCAGGTCCCGAATCACGTCGAGATGGAGCACCCGGTGTTTCTCGGTCTCGACGTGGCCGTACATGATGGTCGCCGTCACGTCGAGGCCGGCCTCCATCGCGCCCTCCATCCCGGCGACCCACTCGTCGGTGCCGATTTTGCCGGGGCAGATGACCTCGCGCACCTCGGGGACGAGAATCTCCGCGGCGGTGCCGGGCGCGCTGGCGAGGCCCGCGTCGGCGAGGCGGCGATAGACTTCCTCGTAGCTCCAGTCGGTGCCGCGCTTGGCGTGGTGGGCCTCCTCGGGGGTCATCGAGTGGACGTGCGCGCCGTCGGCCGACATGGCGGAAAGCTGTTCGGCGTAGCTCGCGGGGTCGGTGTCGTACGCCTCGGGCGGCTTGTAGTTCACCTCGGCGGCGGGGTTGTCGTGGGCTTCGAGAATCTCGCGGTGTTCCTCGTCGAGCACGAGCGCGGGGTGGAGGCCGGAGACGGACGTGACCTCGTAGACGCCCATCTCGACCGCGTCGGCGACGATGTCGCGGGACTCGGCGGGCGTCTTCGTGAAGCCGCCGTGGTCGGCGTCGGAGTCGGACTCGAACAGGTGGGCGGTGTTCTTGAAGTTACAGAACAGACAGCCGGTGTTGCAGGCCGTCGTCACGTTGTTGTTGAGGTTGGCGACGAACGTCACGTCGTCGCCGACCATCTCGGCGCGCCGCCGGTCGGCGGCTTCGAGCACGAGTTCCTTGCGCGCGGCGTCGATTCCCTCGCGGTCGGTCCCCGTCGTGATGAGTTCGACGCCGTCGTCGACCGTGAGGCGCTCGCCCGCTCGCGCCTTCGCCAAGGCGTTCTCGAACGACTGGTCTGTCTCCGGGACGTGGTCGAACCCGAAGTCGTGGGCGGCACCGGTCATGCTCGTTTGCAACGCGCCACGGTCCTAAAAACGGGGCGGTACCGGAACACCGACCGCGGGACGCCGCGGCGGAGAAAGCATTAGACCCCCGGTCGTGTTGTGTCCGGTATGGAACACACCCCGTCTTCGGAAACCGAGTCCGCTCTCCGCGACGACCGCGAGAGCCTGCTGTTTTCGGCGCTCGTCGGCGCGGTCGCCAGCATCGTCCTCTCGCCGCTTCCGGGGTCGACCGTCCTCGGCGGCGCAATCTCCGGCTACCTGACCGGAAGCGACCGCGAACTCGGCGTGAAATCCGGCGCGGTCTCCGGGCTGTTCGTGAGTCTCGTCGGCGTGGTTCTCGGCGTCGTCGTCCTCGGCTTCTTCGGCATCTTCGCCATCGGCGTCACCCCGTTCGAGTTGGGATTCGGCCTCGGCATCCTCGGCATCGTCATCGTCGCGCTGTTCGGCCTCGCACTGCTCCTCGTCTACACCGTCGGCCTCGGCGCGCTCGGCGGCTACCTCGGCGCGTACCTCCACGAGGAGTTCGCCTGAGTCCGCTCCGCCCCGATTCGGCGCTCAGGGCTCGGATTCCACGCCGGTGAACCCGAAGCGAGCGCCGCCCGCGTCGCTCTCTCCGACCGAGACCGTCCAGCCGTGCGCGTCGGCGACGTTCGAGACGATTGTGAGTCCGAAGCCGATTCCGGCGGTGCCGGTCGAAAAGCCGGTGTCGAAGATGCGCGAGCGGAGTTCGGGCGGGACGCCCGCACCGTCGTCTTCGACGTAGAAGCCGTCGTCGAGCGCGCCGACGGTGACGGTGAGGCGGGTCTCGGCGTCGTCGCCGCCGTCGGTAGAGTCGGACCCCGGTCGCTCCGGGGAGCCGTGTTCCACGGGGTCACCAGACGCAGTCTGGTTGCCCGTCGAACCGTGTTCGACTGCGTTCCGCATCAGGTTCTCGAACAGTTGGTGGAGCCGACCCGCGTCGGCGACGACGGTCCGGTCGGTCGCCACGACGAGCGCCGCGTCCCCGGTCTCGACGTGCTCCCAGCACCGCGCTGCGGTCTCCGCGAGGGGCACCGGCGTCGTGGCGAACGCGTCGGTGCCCTGCCGCGCGAGGACGAGCAGTTCCTCCGTCAGCGCGCTCATCCGGTCGTGCGCCCGCGCCACCGCCGCGAGGTGGTCGTTGTCGACTTCCTCGCGGGCGATGTCGAGGTGGCCCGTGGCGACCGAAAGCGGGTTTCGGAGGTCGTGGGAGACGGCGCTCGTGAACTCGTCGAGCCGGCGGTTCTGGGCCTCCATTTCGCGTTCGACGTCCCGTCGCGCCGTGATGTCCGTGTACACCGCGTATATCGTGTCTTCGCCGACCGGGACCGACCGGAGGAGGAAGTCCCGCTCGCCGTTTGCGGTCCGCCTTCGAACCTCCGTCTGGACGAAGTCGCCGGCGCGGACCATCTCGGTGAGCTTCGCGGCCTCGTCGAGACGGTCGTCCGGCGCGACCACGTCGTCGATGGCGCGGCCGACGACCTCGGATTCGTCGTAGCCGAACGTCGCCTCGAACGCCGGGTTGACCGCGCGGATGACGGACTCGCCGTCGACGAACTCCGAGTCGATGATGCAGTCGGCGCTGTTCTCGAACAGGGCGGCGTACTGGTCGCGTTCGATACGGAGCCGGCGCTCGAAGCTGAGCCGCTGGAGCGCCGCGTTCGTGTGGGCGACGAGCAGTTCCGCGAGTTCGAGGTCGATTTCGTCGAACGCGCCGGTCTGTTCCGACACCGCCTGAAACACGCCGAACGAGCCGATGGCGACGCTGAGCCCGGAGCGGTAGTCGCCGAACTCGGGGCGGCCGAACGCGTGGAGCTCCATGTCGACCGCGCGGTGGGACTCGCCGGTGCGGAACGTCTCGCCCATCGCGCCCGCGTCCTTCGGGACCGGGCGGAGTTCGCGGGCGGTCGGCGTCGACGACTGCGCCCGCGGGACGAACCGGTCCGCCTCGGCCTCGAAGGCGAAACAGATGTCGAGGTTCAGGATGCGCTCTGCGGCCTCGACGGTCTCCTCGTAGATGTCGTCGGCGTCGGCGGCCGACGCGAGTCGCATGGCGACGCCGTGGAGCGACGTTATCTTGCGCTCGGTGCGCTGAATCCGGCGTTCGAGCCGGGAGACGATGTCGCGTTCGGTGCGCTGGGCCTGCGAACTGCGGTAGCGGGCGACCGACGCCCGGACGCGGTCGGCGAGGCGGTCGTACGAGATGGATTCGATGTCGTCGGAGAAGCGATGGACGGCGGGGTCGGCGACGAGCGGACCGGCGGGCGAGGCGGCCGCCGCGTCGTCGTCGTCCGACCGACCGGGGCCGAGGAGGACGACGGGGAGTTCGGGATGGCGGTCGCGGACCAGCGCGACGAGGTCGACGGCGGTGTGTCGGCCGAACTGGCCGGGAATCAGGAGGCAGTCGACCGTCCGGTCGTCGACGCGGCCGAGCGCGGTTCCGAGGTCGAATTCGACGGTGACGGACACGTCGTGGCGGTCGAGCGCGGCCGCGACGGCGTCCGCCCGGGTTCGGTCGGGAGCGACGAAGAGAACGGACGGTGCCGTCCTCGCCGGCGCTCCCGGCGAGGCAAACCGAGTCATGCACCGACATGACGGGGAGGGAGCATCAATTGATTGGTGGGCGCGACCGACGTTCGTGACAGTCGGCCACCACCTATTTGCCGCGTGAGCCGTGAGCTAGTGGCCCGATGTCCGACGACACCGAAGCGGACGTGACGGACCGCGAACCGAGCGTCGAAGACGACGACGGCCACGGCGTCACGGTCGACGGCGGCGGCGACGCCGGCGCGTCGTCGCCCGAGGAGTCCGAGGAAGTCGACGCCGAGCGTCCGGACGAGGGGGAGGAACCGGACGCCGAAGACGAGATGCGCGAGGAGGAGGCGGCCGAGACGGAGAACGTCGACAACCACCGCGACGACGAACCGTTCTACTCCTGACGGGGCGGTCGCGCGGTCACGAAGTCACGCGGTCGCGGTCAGATTCGTTTTTCGACCTCGGGGAGGAACGCCGCGAGGTCCCCGCGGACGACGCGGTCGGCGCGGTCGTCGTACTGCGTCGCGTCGAAGTTGACGACGACGAGCGAGCCGGCCTCGGCGGCGCGGCCGGCGAGACCCGCCGCCGGGTGGACCGTCAGCGACGACCCGAGCGACAGGAACACGTCGGCGTCGCCGGCGAGGCGGTTCGCCTCGCTGTAGGCGACCCGCGGGAGGTGTTCGCCGAACAGGACGACGCCGGGCTTGAGCAGGCCGCCGCAGTCCTCGCACCGCGGCGGCGCGTCGCCGGCGCGGACCGTCTCGAACGCGGGTTCGGCGTCGGTTCGCGCGCCGCAGTCCTCGCAGACGACCTCGGCGGCGTTGCCGTGGAGTTCGACGACGCGGTCCGAACCGGCCTCGCGGTGGAGACCGTCGGTGTTCTGCGTCACGACCGCGTCGAGGACGCCCCGCGATTCGAGGGCCGAAATCGCCTCGTGGCCGGGGTTCGGCTCGACGCCGTCGGGGAACATGCGCTCCTGTAAGCGGACGCGGTCGCGCCAGAACCCCGCGGGGTCGTCGACGAAGCGGTCGCGGTGGAACGACGCCGGGTCGAACTCGGTCTCCCAGATGCCGTCGTCGCCGCGGAAGTCGGGGATGCCCGAGGCCGTGCTCATCCCCGCGCCGGTGAAGGCGACGGCCGTGTCGGCCTCGCGGAGTCGGCGGGCGACCCACGCGGCGTCTGATTCGAGGGCAGCGTCCATAGCCCGACGGACGGGCCAGCCGCGAAAAAGCGATACGATTCGCTCGGTGCGCGCGTTTGTGCATACATTCCTCTCGTCATCGGTCGAGATACGCACGGAAGTGGAAGCTTCTTAGTGGGATGAGTCCAGAGGACGACCATGACCAGCGTGAAGGACTTCCGCGTCGAGGAGGAGCCGACGGCGACCGACCTCGGGCGGGGCCGCTTCGTCTTCTCGGACCGCTACTCGGTGTTCGACTGGGGCGAGATGCCCGACCACGTCCCGAACAAGGGCGCGAGCCTCTGTCTCATGGGCGCGTACAACTTCGAACTGCTCGACGTGAACCACGTCCCGACCCACTACCTCGGCGTCGTCGAAGACGGCGAGGTCAAGGAACTCGGCGAGTGCGAGTCGCCGCCGACGGAGATGGCCATCGAACTCACGCAGGTGCCCGACCTCCCCCACGAGGACGGCGCGTACGACTACGACGCCTACCACGAGGCCGCCGGCGACAACTACCTCATCCCGCTGGAAATCGTCTTCCGCAACACCGTCCCCGTGGGGTCGAGCCTCCGGCGGCGCGGCGAGCCCTCGGAGTACGGCCTCGACGCCGACGAGTGGCCCGACGAGGCCGTCTCCCT
This sequence comes from Haloferax massiliensis, assembly GCF_001368915.1. Taxonomy (GTDB): domain Archaea; phylum Halobacteriota; class Halobacteria; order Halobacteriales; family Haloferacaceae; genus Haloferax; species Haloferax massiliensis. Next base: position 22,686 of record NZ_CSTE01000001.1, read on the forward strand.
CCCCGAGCCGGTCGTGGAGTTCTCCACGAAGTACGAAGAACAGGACCGGTATCTCTCCCGCGAGGAGGCCGACGACATCGCCGGGAAGGTCGACCTCGACCGCCTCGAAGAGCTGGCGCTCGCCGTGAACCACGTGCTGACCGAGCGCGCCGACAAAGCCGGATTCGACCACGAGGACGGCAAAATCGAGTGTCTCTACCACGACGGCACCGTCAAGGTCGGCGACGTGGTCGGCACGTTCGACGAAAACCGGTTTTCCTACGGCGGCCAGCAGGTCTCGAAGGAGGTCGTCCGGCAGTACTACAAGCGCGTCCAGCCCGAGTGGGTCGCGGCCGTGAAGGACGCGAAGGCCGAGGCCATCGAGACGGGCGAGCCGAACTGGCGCGAGAACTGCGCGGTCGAACCCGACCACCTGCCCGCCGACATCGTCGAGGCGCTGTCGGACCTCTACTGCGCCGGCACCAACGCCTACGTCGACCACGACTGGTTCGACGCGCCGGCCATCGAGGACGCCGTGGCTCGCGTCCGGGACCTGTAGTCGACCGCCGAGCGAGCACGCCGTTTTTCGTCTGTTCCATTCTCACGACGCGTCGTCACCGACGAGGGACCGCCAACCTCGGCGGAGGAGTTGGACGACGCCGAGCGCGAAAAACACCGTCGCGCCGGTCACGACGCCCGGTTCGACGCCGGGAAGGAGCGGGATGAAACCGAGTTGGTGCGCGATGAGGAGGACTGTCGCCACGAGCCACAGCGCGTAACAGCCGAGCGCGACGCGATGGCGGAGGGAGACGGGCACGGCTCCGAGTCGTGGCGGCGGCAAAATAGGTCTGATGGGGGTCGCCCCACTCAGCGTCGCCTCAGTCCTCGGACGGGTCGGGCGCGAGCGCCTCGCGCTCGCCGAGGGCGTCGATGATGCCATCGACCGGGCGGTCGGGATTCGACGCCTGCGCTTCGCGGGTGAGGCCGAGCTGGTAGCGCTCGGGGTCGGCGCTCTCGCGGAGGCTGGTGCGCCCGCGGTGGACCGAGACGTCGTTGTTGAGGTGGAGCTTCACGGCTTCGAGGAGCGCGTCGGCCTCCAGCGGCTGACCGCGCTCTTTTATCTCGTCGATGGTGGCGTCGTCCGGCACGTCGAAGGCGCGCTGGGCGATGATGGGCCCCTGGTCGAGGTCGGTCGTCACGTAGTGGGCGGTGACGCCGGCGATGCGGACGCCCTCCTCTTTCGCCTGCCGGTAGGCGGCCGCGCCGGGGAACGCCGGGAGCAGCGACGGGTGGATGTTGATGATGCGGTCCTCGTAGCGGAAGACGACGTTCGGGCCGAGGATGCGCATATAGCGCGCGAGGACGATGAGGTCCACGTCGTACTGTTCGAGGAGGTCGAGCAGGCGCTGTTCGTTGGCGGTGCCCTTCTGGTCGCCGATGTCGTGGAAGGGAACGTCGTAGTGGCTCGCCAGCGGTTCGAGCGTGTCGTGGTTGCCGATGACGACCGAGATATCAGCGCCGAGGTCGTCGTTGGCCCACGCCTCGAACAGCGCTTCGAGGCAGTGGGACTCCTTCGTGACGAGGACGGCGATTTCGCGGGTCTCGCGGTCCGAGGGGAACCGGACCTGCACGTCGACGCCGAGGTCGTCGCCGAGGTCGGACAGCGCCTCGCGGAGTTCGTCGCGCGAGCAGGTCATCTCCGCGGTGTCGGCGTGGAGGGTCATCCGGAAGATTCCCTCGCGGACCGCCTGGTCTAAGTCCTCGACGTTGATTCCGCGCTCGAACAGCAGGGTGGTCACGTTCGCGATGAGTCCGGTCTTGTCTCCTCCGATGACCGTGATTTCGGTGAGTTCGCGAGTCATACCGTCACCTCCAGCTGTTCGAAGCTGAACATACCCGTCCTGCGTCGGCGAACGGTAAACCGCTGTCGTTCTCCGCAAGCGAATCTCTCGGGAACGACCGTGAATCACCCGCACAAAGGAAAAGCCGATGTGACGGTAAGACCGCCTACGCCAGCGGCAGCACCGACGAGACGACGAGAACGACGACGAGACCGGTCACGGAGATAATCGTCGTCAGCGCGGTCCACGTCTTCAGCGTCTCAGCCTGCGTGAGGCCGCCGATTTCCTTGACGAGCCAGAAGCCCGAGTCGTTGTACCACGAACAGATGTTGCCGCCCGCGCCGATGACCATCACCAGATACGCGGTGTTGACCGGAAGCTGGCCGGTGAGCGGGGCCATGATGCCGGCGGCCGTGAGCATCGCCGCGGTCGCGGAGCCCTGCGCGATGCGGACGATGGCGGCGATGAGCCACGCGGTCACGAGAAGCGGGATGCCGAAGCCTTCGAGCCCGTTGGCGAGGTACGAGCCGATTCCGGAGGCCGCGAGGAGCGCACCGAACGCGCCGCCCATGGCGGTGATTGCCGCGATGTTACCGCCGCTTTTGAGCGCCTCGGTGAGTTCGTCTTCCCAGTCGGACCGCGAGAGGTCGGACCAGCGGTAGTACGTGTAGGCCGCGGCGAGCGCGGCGACCGTGAGCGCGACGTTCTTGTCGCCGATGAACGCGACGAACGGACGGTTGTCGACGACGAACGCGACGAACGGCCGGAGCGGTTCGGCCACCGTCACGCCTTCGAGGGCGTTGACGACGGTGAGCGAGCCGACGAGCGCGACGGCGATGACGATGGGCGCGGTGGCTTCGAGGAAGCTCGGCAGGGACGACACGTCGCGCTGGGCGCGCTCCTTCAGTTCGTCCGTGGTCGTTCCCATCGCGTCGCGGAGGGGAATGTCGATGTGACGGTTTATCCAGCGGCCGTAGACGAGACCGCCCATGGTGGCCGACGGGACGGCGACGGTGACGCCGATGAGCATCGTGGTGCCGATGTCGGCTCCGACCTCGCTGGCGACCGCGAGCGGGCCGGGCGTCGGCGGGACGAACACGTGGGCCGTCGCCGCGCCGGCCCCGACGACGACGAGGTAGAGCGCGTAGTTGTCTCCCATCCGAGCCCGCATCGACCGCGCGAGGGGAGCCATGAGGTAGAACACGCTGTCGAAGAACACGGGGATGGCGAGCACGGTACTGCTCCCCCACAGCGCGATGTCGCTGTTTTCTCTCCCGACGAGCGACTGGAAGGAGCGGACGATGCGCTGGGCGGAGCCGCTTTCGAGCATCGACTTCCCGATGATGGCGGCCATCAGGATGGGAATCCCGATGCCGGCCATCCCGTTGCCGAACGCCGTCGCCGTTCTCGTCGCCGCGTCGGCGAGCGCGAAGTCGGGGACGAACGCCGCGTTGACGAGTCCGACCGCGAACGCGGCTATCGCCAACCCGACGAACGCGGGGAGGTCTAACACGACCAGTAGCAACACGACCAACGCGAGCCCGATTACGAACGTCAAGAGCGGACTCTGTGCGAACTCGATTGCCATACGTGAAACACCGTATCACCGTGCCGTAAAATTATTATCATATATTACGTATGTAATTGTTATTTTAAACTGCTGGAAAATAATTAATATGGATTCTGTCAAATCATCCGAATTGGAGACGCGGGGTCGGGTGCAGAGTTCACGGGCAGACCGCGCGGAATCCGCGAGCTAACGCGGTTTCCGGGAGCGTCGTCACCGGTTCGGCGACGATACGCACATCTGTGTATATCAAACACGACCCAAAACCGTTTTTGCACATGACCGCGCATCGCCACCTGATGACCACTTACACCGCGACGGTGACGGTGCGCCTCAAGCGCGGCGTGCTCGACCCGGAGGCGGAGACGACGAAGCGCGCGCTGGAACGACTCGGGTTCGAGCTCGACGCGCTACGCTTCACCGAACGCTACGAGGTGGACCTCGACGCGGCCGACGCCGACGAGGCCGAGGCCCGCGCCGACGAGATGGCAGAACGCTTGCTGGCGAACCCGACCATCCACGACTACGAGGTCGCGGTCGCCGAGGCCTGAGATGATCGCAGTCGTGCAGTTCGGCGGCTCGAACTGCGACCGCGACGCCGTGCGCGCGCTGTCGGACCTCGGCTTCGAGGCCGAGCGCGTCTGGCACGAAGACCCCCTGCCCGAGGCGACGACGGGAATCGTGCTCCCCGGCGGCTTCTCGTACGGCGACTACCTGCGCGGCGGCGCGATGGCCGCCCGCTCGCCCATCATGGAGTCGGTCCGCGAGGCGGCCGACGACGGCGTCCCCGTCCTCGGCGTCTGCAACGGCGCGCAGATCGGCTGTGAGTCCGGGCTCACCCCCGGCGCGTTCACGACGAACGCGAGCGCCCGCTTCCAGTGCGAACACGTCTACCTCCGCGTCGAGAACGCCGACACGCGCTGGACCGCGGCGTACGAGGAAGGCGAGGTCATCGAACTCCCCATCGCCCACGGCGAGGGTCGCTTCGAACTCGACGCCGAGCGCTACGAGGCGCTCGAAGCCGACGACCGGATTCTGTTCCGCTACTGCGACGAGGACGGCAACGTCACCGACGAGGCGAACCCCAACGGCTCGCTCGGGAACGTCGCGGGCGTCCTCGGCGACAGCGAGTCTGTCGCGGTGCTGATGCCGCACCCCGAGCGGGCGTCGCTCCCGCAACTCGGCAACACCGACGGTCGGGGCGTGCTGGCTGGCTTCGAGGGGTAGGTGTATAAAAAAGACCGTCCGCCGCGGTGGCGGGCGGCACGGGGCCGGTTGGCGAGCGAAGCGGCGTACACGATGAGCGATGTTGGAGTGTCGAGGTTTCCGGCCCGCGTACCGCGTGCTATGGGGCGAGAGCGCAGGGAGCGTCCGTGGCGATCCACGCCTCGGTGTTCTCCTCTTCGCGTATCTCGAACCACCCATCCGCGTAGTAGACGGTCTTGTACGTGTGTTTCGTCATGATGGCGGGCGGTTCGGATGGACACGTCCGAACCACCGAATATGACAACGACTCACACCCTCTTTGATACGAATATCCTATTCGACGGTTAGGGGTCAGTTACTCTGAGACGTCACACCCTAACGCGGCCGAATCGGAGGAAACTCGGGGAGATACTGGACGAACAGTCACCGGTTCGGGACGGGACGGCCCCGTTCGCGGCGGGCGTCGGGCCGCGCGGAGAGATGCGATTCGGGGGCTCAGCGCGCGGCGCTCACTTGACGAGCGGCATGTTGTAGCTCGTCTCGTTGTCGAGGACGAACTCCCACGTCGCCTCGCAGTCGCAGGACACCTGCTCGAAGACGCTCGGGTCCTGTCGGAGGTTGAAGTCCTTGACCGCCTTGAACACGAGTTCGTCGCAGTCGCCGCAGTTGTGTGCGCCGCGTTCCTGTCCGCCGCCGACGGGGTCGGAGACGACGATGGCGTCCACGTCGGCCGTCTCGCGGAGCGCGTCGGCGACCGACCAGAGCCACGGCGGGCGATAACCGCCGTTGAAGAACAGCTCGTCGACCATCGTGTAGCGCTGGACGTTCGTCGGGTTCATCGAGACGGTGTGGCAGTTGTCGACCGCCGCACACCGGCGGATGGAGGACTTCATGTCGTCGAGCGCCTCGGGCTCCGAGAGGAACGGCGGCTTCATCAGGAGGTACGCCTTGACGCCGCCGCCGGCCGCGGCGGCCTCCTCGCAGGCGTCCTCGAAGTCCGCGAAGTCGAAGTACTTGTTCACGCAGTCGTGGCGAACGCGGTCGGTGGCGGTTTCGAGGCCGACCGCCACGTCGGTTTCGAGGCCGCGGTCGGTGAAGTCGGCGAGCTTCTCGCGCGTGACGAAGTCCGGGAGCGACTCGACGACCACGCGGTCGCGGTCGGCGAACGTCTCGGCGATGGCGTCGCGGGTCTCGGCGGGCACCTCGCGCTCGTCGAGGAACGAGCCGGAGGTGTAAATCTTGATGAGACCGGCTTTCTCGCCGTCGTCCATCTCCTCGGCCTCGTGGTCGAGACAGACCTGAATCTGGTCCATCAGCGCCTCGTGGGCGACGGTGCCACCCTCGACGGACTCGGCGACGTAGCCGCACATCGTACAGCCGCCGGCGCGCGCCCACCGACAGCCGCCGGTGTTGAGGATAATCGTCAGCGAGTCGTAGACGCCGTCGGGCGTGTTGTCCTCGTCAATCCACACCCGGGTCGGCTCGTGGGGGTCGTAGGTCTTCTGCTTCCGCGAACGGATGTCGCGCATCACCTTGTTGTGCGCGTCCATCCCGCGTCCCCGTTCGTAGACCTCGGGGCTCGGCTTACTCATTGGATACCCGTATCGGACGGGTGCGTAAAGCGGCTTCGTCTGGGGTCGGCGGGCGGCGGTCGTCGGCCTGTCCCGCCGTCACATGTTCCGCGAGATGTAGCGGTCGACGTCGGCGACGAGCGACGGCCGGAACGTCCAGTAGCCCTCCCACCGCCTCGGTTCGGTCTCCAGCGCGAGGAGGGCGACGGGCTGACCCGGAGCCGCGCCGTCGACGCACCCATCGCCCGGTCGCCCCCCGTCGGTCGCACCAGTCGCCTCGCTCTCGTCCGCGGTCGACTCGTCCGACTCGACCGAGTCGCCGTCCGGCGGCGTGTAGACGACGAACCACGAGTCGTAGAAGTCGTCGGAGTAACCGCCGTGCGTCAGCAGTTCGGAGTTCGACGGCGGCGTCCAGTCCGGAATCCCGTAGACGTGCGTCTGCACGTCTGTCGCGGCGACCTTCCGGTAGACCGCTCGCGTTCCGCGCTCGTCTTCGATGCGCGAGAGGCGCTGGAACGACGACCGGAGTCGCCCCCGCCCGGCGCGCCACGCGTGCCGCTCGATGTACCGCGAAATCGCCACGAGAAGGAGTTTCTCCTTGTCAGATTCGGGGTAGCCCCGGAGCGAGAACGGCACGTCGTCGAGTCGGGTGAGCACCGACGGGAGTTCGAACTCGGCGAGGTTCGCCTGTCCCGTCTTGTAGAGGTCGGAGTTCACGAGGAGGATAGAGTTCATCACCTCCTCCAGCGGCGAGGTCGCGACCACCTCGCGGCCCTCGGGCGTCCGCTCGGAGAGCACGACCACGTCGTCGCCGCGGGCGTCGTCGGACAGCTCGTCGACGTCGACCGGCTGGTCGGAGAACGTGGTTTCGAGCATTCGCTGGACTGGGTCGGGAGCCGAGCGATTGACCACGGAAAGCGACCGGCTCGCGGCGTCAATCGCGTCGAGGTAGCTGTCGAGACCCATCTAGTCGTGAGAACGACTGACCGCCGACGAGATAGCTGTTTTGGAGGCCGGAGCCGCGACGGGTTCGGCGGCCGCGGCGACAGGCGTTCATATGCGTCGCGACCGTAGACGAGGTATGGAGCGCCGCACGCTCCTCTCGCTTCTCGCGGGCGGCGTCGCCGGACTCGCCGGGTGCGGGACGCCGGACGGAGAGACGGAGACGCCGACGCCAGAGGAGGGGACCGACGCGCCGACCGCGACGCCGACGACCGAAGCGCGCGTAGAGCGGTCGCTGACGCTCTGGAACCCGACGCCGGACCCCGTGTTCACGACCGTCGTCGGCGTCCGCGGCGACCGCGACGTGTTCTTCGAGAACCGCGACCTGCTGCCCGGCGAGCGCGCCGCGCTGTCGGTCGCGGTCCCGACCGGAGAGACGGCGGTGCTCGTCGAGACGGACTCCGGCCTGCGGGCGCGCTCGACGTGGATCGTCGACCCGGCGTTCGAGGGGCTGGTGGTCGTCCTCGGACGGGACGCCGCGGCGTTTTGGCGGACCGTCTCGTGCGACGCGCGGGGGGAGTGTTCGCTCGCGGCGTCGCCCCCCGACGGCGGGCCGAGAATCGACCTCCCGCTCGTCGGCGATGGCTCAGCACGGTGGTACGCGCCCGCGGGCGTCGTCGTCGAAAACCCCGGCCCAGAGACGACCGCGCGCCTCCGCATCGACCTCGGTGACACGGCGCTGGTCGACCGCGCGTACCGCGTCCCCACGGGAGCGCGGCTGTCGGTGCCGGTGACGTACCGAAGCGGGAGCTACCGCGTGGTCGTCGAGACCGACGACCGGCGCGTCGAGGCGGCGTGGCCGGTGCCCGACCAGCCGACGAAGTACGTCGACGTGTCGAACGGGACGGCCGGGTGCGGACCGGCGAACACGACGCTCACGGTCGCCAACCGCGACGGCGAACCCCACCGGCTCGCGCTCCGGGTCGACCCCGCGGACGGCGGCGAGCCGTTCGACCGCACGCTCGCGCTCGACCCCGGCGAGGTCCGCGAACTCGTCCCCGTGACGACCTCCGGGGGCCACGCCGTCTCGGCGAGCCTCGAAACCGGCGCGGCGGCCTCGGGAACGTGGTGGTCCTGTCCGCCGCGCGGCCCCGCGAGCGTCGTCGTCGACGCCACCGGAACCCTCGCGCTGCGGGCTGCCGGCCCGCAACCGGGATGAGTCGCACGGATTGCCGCAATCCCGTGACGGTCCGGCGTCGGTTCGCGCCGGCGTAACCACTAGCGGTTACACTGAGGTGGGAATCACTAACCCGACAGCGACCGTATATAACTAACGAGGATTACAATGACTGAACTCGGTGGTTATCACGACAGGGTCGCTCGGGTGGACCTGTCGTCAGGCGACATCGCGTACGAGGGAATCGACGACGAGGACGCAAAGAAGTACATCGGGGCCCGCGGCCTCGGCGTGAAGTACGTCTTCGACCAGGGACCGGACGTGGACCCGCTGGGACCGGACAACCTCCTCGCGTTCATGACCGGCCCGCTCACCGGCACGCAGACCGTGATGAGCGGCCGAATCGCGGTCGTGACGAAATCCCCGCTCACGGGGACTGTCACCGACTCGCACCACGGCGGCTGGAGCGGCGCGCGCCTCAAGTGGTCCGGCTTCGACGGCCTGCTGTTCGAAGGCAAGGCCGACCACCCGGTCTACGCGGTCATCGAAGACGGCGAACTGACGCTTCACGACGCCGAACACGTCTGGGGCAAGGGCGTCCACGAGACCATCGAGACGCTCGAAGGCGAGGTCGACGGCAGCCTCGGCAAGAACCTCTCGATAATGGCCATCGGCCCCGGCGGCGAAAACGAGGTCAGATACGGCTGTATCATCAACGAGGACGACCGCGCGTCCGGCCGCGGCGGCACGGGTGCGGTCATGGGCTCGAAGAACCTCAAGGCGGTCGTCGTGAAGTCCGGCACGCGGATGCCGAAGCCCGCCGACGCCGACACGTTCAAGCAGGGCTACCAGCAGGCGATGCAGCTCATCCGCGAGTCCGAGGTCACCGCGCCCAACGAGGGCGGCCTGTCGCTGTACGGGACGAACGTGCTGATGAACGCGGGCGAGGAACTCGACGGCCTCCCGACGAAAAACGGGAAGTACACCTCGACCGCGGCGATGCGAGACGCCGAGGGCGCGGACATCGACTCCGAGCGCGTCTCCGGCGAGAACGTCCGCGAGAACATCCTCGTCGACGAGCCGACGTGTCACTCCTGTCCCGTCGCCTGTAAGAAGGAAGTCGAGGTGTCGGTGATGCACAAAGGCGAGGAGCTGAACGTCCGCGGCGAGTCCTACGAGTACGAGTCCGCCTACGCGCTGGGCCCGAACTCCGGACACACCGAGCGCGACGAAATCGCCGTCATGATCGACCGCTGTAACGACATGGGCGTCGACACCATCGAGATGGGGAACATAATGGCGATGGCCATGGAGATGTCCGAACAGGGCAAGCTCGACGACCTGAGCGAACAGCTCGACTGGGGCGACACCGAGCGCATGATCGACCTCATCACCGAGGTCGCCAACCGCGACGGCGACCTCGCCGACGCCCTCGCGGAGGGCGCAAACGGCCTCGCCGAGCGCTTCGACGCCCACGACAACTCGCTGGCCGTCAAGGGCCAGACCATCGCGGCGTACGACCCGCGCTGCATGAAGGGCATGGGCATCGGCTACGCCACCTCCAACCGCGGCGCGTGTCACCTCCGCGGCTACACGCCGTCCGCCGAGATTCTCGGCATCCCGGAGAAACACGACCCCCACGAGTGGCGCGGGAAGGGCGAACTCGTGGCGCTGTTCCAGGACATGCACGCCATCTCGGACTCGTTCGACATCTGCAAGTTCAACGCGTTCGCGGAGGGCATCGAGGAGTACGTCCTGCAGTACAACGGCATGACCGGCCGCGACGTGACCGAGGAGGAACTGCTCGAAACCGGCGACCGCATCTACACGTTAGAGCGGTACTACAACAACCTCGCCGGCTTCGACGGCGCCGACGACTCGCTGCCGGGACGCTTCGTCGAGGGCGACGAGGCGATGCCCGGACAGGGCGCGTCCGAGGGCCAGCTGTGCGAACTCGACGAGATGAAAGAGGAGTACTACGCTCGCCGCCAGTGGGTCGACGGCGTCGTCCCCGACGAGCGTCTCGCCGAGCTCGAAATCGACATCGGCCCCGGCACGGGCGTCTCCCGCGGCGACTCGCCCGCGCCCGCCGACGACTGAGCTGACCGCCCGAATCACGCCTTTTTCGACCGATTGCGAACCGCAGTAGCGACGACTCCCCCGACGAGCGCCGCGGCGGCGACGACGCCGAGACCGACGAACGTCGTCGGCGAGCCGACCGGGAAGTCGAAGACCGGCCCAACGAGATGGAACGCGGCACCGACGACCGCCGCGCCGGTGGCGAGCCGAACCGAACCCTCCTCGCGGTACGCCCGCGTCCCGACGCGTCCGAGCGCGAGGCCGTAGGCGACGAACGGGAGTTCGTACAGCCAGTAAATCACCGGGAAGCCGCCGGCGGCGAAGGTGTAGAGCCGGTAGTAGTCGCCCTCGTAGACGACGGCGTACAGCCCCTGTCCGGGCGCCGTGTAGTCACTGTAGAAAAAGCGGTCCGGCCAGTCCTCGTCGCCGTAGACGACGTGGGAGCCGTCGGGCGACTCGACGGCCTGCCGAACCGCGTCCTGTGCGTCGGCGTCGAGTTCGTCGTATCGGAGCACGGGCGTCTCGTCTCGGACCTGCGACGCGTCGATTTCCGACGCGGAGAACGACACCTGCTCCGACCAGTCGGCCATCGTCACCGGCGCGCCGACGAGCGAGAGGGCGACGAGGAGCGCGAAGGCCGAGACGACGAGTCGCCGGGACATAGAGGCCCTGAGTGAGCAAAGCGGTGAATGTCTTCTGGGGTCGACGCCGGCTACCAGAACTGGCGAAGCGAGGCCGCCGCCCCACCGAGTCCGCCGAAGACGACGCCGTACACCAGCCCGGAGAACGCCCCCCAAAGCGGGAGGCCGACCGAGTCGCCGTCGAGGTCGGTCGGGTGAAAGCCGGTCGAACCGACGCGGACGAACCCCTCCGCGTTCGGTGGCGCGTCGCCGAGGCCGACGCGGGCGACGAGCGCGGCGACGGCGACTGCGGCGGCGAAGCCGAAGGCGACAGACGACCCGGTGGCGAACCCCTCGGCGGGGCGTCGGGACCACGCCGTAAGGCGCGCCGTGACGACGCCGGCGAGAAAGAGGCAGGCGGGCGGGAGCGCGCCCAGCCAGTACCACGGGTCGGCGGGGCCGTCGAGTCCATCGACGAGGTTTCGGAGGACGACCGCGCGACCGGAGCCGGTCGTCTCGACGAGTCGAACGGGCAGGCCCATCGCGCCGCCGAACGTCCAGACGGGGACGAACACGGACGGGACGGGTTTTCCGGCGGTCATCTCGGTCGCGGCGTCGAGCGTGGAAAACGAGCCGTCGGTGGCGAGGGCGACCCAGCCGGCGACCGCGAGCGTGCCGACGACGAACGCGGCGACGCCGGCGGCGAACCCGGTCGGGAGAAGGGCGCGACCCTCGTCGCTGGGGAGCGAGTAGCGGCGCGGGGACGGGGAGGGCATACGTGTGGTCGTGGTCGCCCGCGAGACGAGTATCTTGGGGGGCGACGGGTCAAGACGAGCGGGGGGCGACGGCGCTCAGACGACGAACCGGAGAATCCAGAGCGCGCCCATGCCGACGAGGATGGTGGCGAGCACGCGTTCGGTGTACCACGCGGCGAGCGCGGCCAACGCGCCGGCGAGGAGTTTCTCGTTGCCGACGGAGACCGCGAGGTCGCCGGACGGGGCGAGGAGCGCGGGGAAGACGAGCGCCGCGAACACCGCCGCGGGGACGTACTCCAGCGCCGATTCGACCGTCGGCGGCACGTCGTCGATGCGGCCGAACAGGTAGATGAACGAGCCGCGGATGGCGAACGTGAGGACGCCCGCGAGGGCGATGACGAGCCAGACGGTCGCCGAGTCGTAGCCGGTCGGCATTCAGGCGTCGCCTCCGCGCGATTCGACCGCGAGGCCGGCGAGGACGCCGACGACGGCCGCGACGATGATGTCGAGGTGGAACGGGACGCCCGCGACGACGACGCCGGTGGCGACGAGGCCGCCGACCAGACACGACGCGCCGGACGCGCGGTCCTTCAGCGTGGGGACGAGCAGGGCGAGAAAGACCAGCGGTGCGGCGAAGTCGAACCCCCACTCCGGCGGGAGTCCGGAGCCGAGGAGCGCGCCGGCGACGGTCGTCACCTGCCAGACGAGCCACAGCGACGCGCCCGCGCCGAAATAGTACGCGAAGCGGTCGGTCTCGCCGTCGCGGCCGTAGCGGGCGATGGACACCGCGTACGCCTGGTCGGTCAGGAGGTACGACGCGAGCGCCTTCGACCGGGCGGTCAGGTCGCGGAAGTACGGCGCGATGGAGGCCGAGTACATCATCGTCCGGAGGTTGATGACGACCGCCGTTCCGACGACGATGGCCAGCGGCGCGTCCGCGCCGAGGAGTTCTATCATGGCGAGTTGCGACGCGCCCGCGAAGACGAGGCTGGAGAAGCCGAGGGCGTGCGCGACCGACAACCCCTGTTCGACGGCCGCGACGCCGGCGACGAGGCCGAACGGCGCGATGCCGAGTTGGAGCGGCCCCGCGGCCCGAACGCCGTCGAGGAGGTCGGAAGAAACGGTTGGCATCTGTCGGTAGCAGGTCGTCGTCCCCGAAATAGGCGTCTATCGTCGGGCGGATTGCCGGCTTTTCCGCCTACCGACTGACGACGGCGACCTCGCGGATTTCGAGCGCCGTCTCGAACTCGTCGCGGCGGTCGGCGTCCGCGCCGACGCGCCGGAGGTGCTCGGCGTGTGCCCGGCGGACGGCGTCGACCTCGCGGTGCGAGAAGTCGAGGTCGAGTCCCTTCGTGTCCCAGTGGCCGAGCGGGACGAGGTACACCGCCGTCTCGTCGTCCTCGTGGACGCATTCGAACTCCTGTGCGTACTCGCCGGCACGCCCGTCGAGATACGCCTGCGCCCGGTCGAGCAACAGCGGGAGATTGCTGGCTGGGACGCTCGCCTTCGCGGCCGCGAGCATGATGGCCGTGCCGTCGAGGGCACCGCCGCGGGGCGCGCCGTCGTCGCCGTCCGGCGCGAGGCGTTCGCTGAGTCGTTCGCGCCCCGGTTGCCGCTCACCGTCTGCTCCCACGGTCATCCCCCCGCGCGCATCGCTTTCTGCGCGAACCGCTCGACGAGGTCGTCGAGCGTCTCCTCGTCGCCCTCGAACGAGAGCTGTACCTCGGTGAGTTGGATACTGCTCGTTATCGTGACCTCCTCGGTCTCGATATCGACGGCCCAGTCGGGACCGACCACGCGGCCGTCGCCGTCGGCTTCGCCCCCGAGTCCTTCGAGGTACTGAATCGCGAGTCGGGTGGAGATGCCGCGAAACGCCCGCTGTCGGCGCGCCACGTCAGCCCCCCGCGACCGGCGGGAAGACGCTCACGGCGTCCCCGTCGTCGAGCGTCGTGGCCATCCCGTCGAGGTGAACCACCTCGCGCCCGTTTTTCAGCACGTTCACGTGCGGTTTGACCTCGCCGTCTTCGATGAGTCGCCCGGCGAGGCCGTCGTACTCCGCTTCCAGCGACCGGAGGACGTCGCCGACCGTCGCGTCGTCGTCGACCCGCCACGAGATGGACTTCTGGCCGACCACCTCCCGAAACGTCGCAAAGAAGCGCAATTCGAGTTCCATACCCCTTTTCGGCGTCCCCGAGACAAAAAGGTACGTCGCGGAGGCGCGAGGAAATCCAAGCATCGTCACCGGAGACAGAAATGCATATAAATCACAATTATGGTGTCGGGACGTTCTCAACCAACTAAGTCGTTCGGGCCGAGAAACGTTTCGGAAAAACGCACTTCTCAAACGGCTTTGATACCGATTCGGGGTGAATCGAGGCGAGATGGTCGGTCCGTTCGGCGACGGTCGGCCCGTCCCGAGTTGGTGCCGAGCGGGCCGCCCGATTACCGTCCCGCGTCGCGGACTTCGATGCGGCCGACGGACTCGACGGTGACGACGAGGTCGGCGTAGTCGAATTCGAGCGACGCGCCCGATACGCGCGGCGCACCGGGCGTGTCGCAGCCGAACAGGGCGTCGAGGGCGTCGGTGTCTACGTGCTCTGTGAGCGGCGGTAACTCCGCGTCGCGGCGGGTGTGTTCGTTCACGGCCGCGACGACCGCCTCAGAGACGGGCTCGGTACGCTCGCAGTCGTACCAAACCCGTGTCGGTTCGAACTCGTCTCGGAGCTGCGTGTCAGATTTGATGATAGCTTCGTCCCCCCAGTATCGTCTGTTCGATATGTCTCCTCTATCTGTTATATTTCTTGCGTACTATCGGTATGTGCCCGCGATGGTGATAAAATAGCACAATACTAAAATTCGGGAGACGGTACTGAACGGTTCGAGCGGGGCGAATCACCGAGGCGGTCGAGCCGAGGGAGCGGTCGAAACGGTCACGGGACACGTCGCCGCGAGTCTATCGCGCCCGCTGTCTGTGTCACGCCGCTCCTGTCGCAGGATGGGGTTCGACGGGAACCGAGCGAGACGCAGTCGGACGGGAGCAAAACGAAGCGGAGACGCGGAACGCGGCGCGGACTGCCCGCGGTCACGGTCCGGTGGGGTCAGGCGGTCGGCGTCACGTCGGTGCCCCACGTGACGCGACGGTACGACGCGTCGAGGGCCTGGGCGTCCTCCGGGAGGAGCGCCGCGACGAGGAACGTCGAGTACTGCTCGAAGTGGTCGACCAGCGCGGCGATGCGCTCGGCGTCGATGGCCTCGACCGAGTCGAGGAGCATGAACGGGACGGTCTCGTACACCTCGTGGACGAGGTAGCCCGCGAGGGCGAACACGAGGCCGACGACCTCGCGCTCGCTCTCGCTGAGGTGGTCGATGGAGTCCTCGTACACCGCGCCGGAGTCCGACGCGCGGACGATGTGGAGTTCGAACTGGGTCTTGTCGACCTTGCGACGGCCCTCGCGGACCCGGCGTTCGACCCGCTCCAGCCAGACGCGCTCGATGTTGTCGTAGCCGAGGAGACCGAGCACCGTCTCCATCTCCTCGTTGAACGACTCGACCGCCGCGGTCGTGAGCGAGCGGATTCGGGTCCGCGCGGTTTCGAGTTCCTCGTCCACCTGCGCGCGTTCGGTTTCGAGTTCCTCGCGCTCGTCGAACCGGGCGTCGAGCGCGTCGAGGTCGTCGTGAACGGACGCGAGTTCGTCGCGCTTCCGGTCGAGCGCGAACTCGACCTCGTTGAGCTCCTTGTGGAGTTCGATGAGGTTCCCCTCGGCCTGTCCGCGGAGGTCCGACGCGTCGGCTTCGAGCGCTTCGACCCGCTCGGCGAGCTCCTCGCGCCGCTCGGTCAGCGACTCGATCTGCCCGGTCCGGCGGTCGAGTTCGTCTTCGAGTCGCCGGAGCTTGTCGCGGAGGTTCCGGCGGTCGCGCTCGGCCCGTTCGGCGGCCCGCATCGACCGTTCGAGTTCGTCGAGTTCGCGGCGGAGTTCGGCGCGCTCCTCGCGTTTTTCGTCTCTGACCTCGCGGAGGCGGTCGGTCGTCCCCCGAATCTGGTCGCGGTCGACCTCGGTGCCGCAGGTCCAGCAGGTGGTGGTCTCCGACGAGACGAGCCGGTCGGTCACCGAGCCGTCGCCGCCGACCCGGCCGAGCGAGTCCTCGACGAGGTCGGCCTTCCCGTCGAGCACGTCCTCCGTGTACTGGACGACGGTCTGGAGCTCCGAAATCGTCGAGTTGAGCGACTCGATGCGCGACCGAATCGACTCGATGCGGTCGCTCGCCTCGCCGGGGTCGACCGCCTCGGCGTCGAACGAATCGAGCTCCGTCTGTAGCTCGCCGCGCTCCTCGCGGAGCGATTCGACGCTCTCGCGCTCGCTTTGCAGGCGGAAGCGGACGGTTTCGAGGTCCGACCGCGCCGACTGGAGATCGGACAGCACCTCGTCCAACGCCGCCTGATTCTCGCGCTGGGTCTCGACCGTCCGGTCTTCGGCCTCGATTTCGGCTTCGAGGTCGTCGCGCTCGGCTTCGAACTCCTCGATTTCGGCTTCGAGGTCGTCGCGTTTCGATTCGAGCGACCGCCGGTCGGCTTCGAGCGAGTCGAGCGAGTCGAGTCGCGTTTCGACCTGCGAGCGCCGCGACCGGAGACGCTCGATTTCGGCCTCGATGGCCTCGGTGTCGACCGGGGCCATGATGACGTCGTGGAGGTCGCGCTCGGCGACGACCGCCCGACGCGCCTCGTTCGAGCCGAGGAGGAACGCAAAGCGGTCCGCCGTCGTCGTGTCTCGCAGGTACGGCGTCCCGTCGGTCGAGACCGTACCGTTCTCGCGCGAGAGGATGCGGGTGTACGTCCGGCCGTCGAGTTCGAGTTCGACCGTCCCCTCGTCGGCGTCGCCCTTGAGACTGACCGCGTCGCTCCCGCACGCTCCCATGAGCGCGCGAAGGAAGGACGTTCGGTTCGTCGCGTTGCGGCCGGTGAGAACGGTGACGCCGGGGTCGAGTCTGACGGTCCGCTCGTCGATACCGCCGATGTTTCGTATGCGGACAGTCGCTGCCTGAAGTGCCTCTGAATCGTTCATGTGTCGGATGTTGGTGTGTTGGAGAGCCCGAACCGCTACTCGTCTCCGTCGTGGTCGCAGTCGCAGTGCCCGGATGAGAGGAGCGCCGTCGGGGTCATTCGCGTGTCGCAGTCGGTACAGGTGACTCTGATGTCGACTTCGACCTCGTACGCGCCGATGAAGACCTCCTCGGCCTTCACTAGGCGGTCGATAACGTCGATAGTCACGGTGCGAAGTCGGGACCGGAGCTTTCGAACCGTCGCGAGTCCCGACTCGGTCGCATCCGTCTCGTCGTCGGTGTCGTCGCGTTCGACGTTTCGGTGTCGCTTGAGGTAGTTGTACACCGACTGGTAGGAGATGATGTCGGCCTCTAACTGCTCGACATCGACGCCGCGCTCGCGGAGCGTGTTCCGCGCGTCGGTGCGGCTCCCCGCGGTCACGTCGTCGCTCGTCAGGAGTCGGTAGAAGTTCTCCGCCTCCCCTTCGAGGACGTGCGCGCCGGCCTCGTCGAGCGCGGCCCGGACGAGTCGCTCGTTCACGTCGCCTTCCAGTTCGCGGAGGCTCCGTTGTGGTCGCCCCTCGCCGAGCCACGCGTCGACGAGGTCGTCGCCGAGGCCGTCGAGCCCGTACCGGTCCGCGATGCGTTCTATCTTCGGACCTCGGCCGCCGCGGCGGGATACCGTCCTTCCAGAGTCTCGCATTGTGGCCTCGCTGGCAAAAGCTTGGGGTGCAACACCCTAAACGTTACTTATGGATTATCAGAGATGATAAAACTAGAACACAAGCGATTTACACGAGCTACGCTCCGGTTCTCACGGATTTCGGAGAGATACAGAGAAACGTCAGCGGGCTGGGAAACCGCGCGCCGCCCGACCGCGGTCGAGTTCGGCCGTCAGTTCTCGCGAACTGTCACCCAGAGGTGGACCTCCCGGTAGGCGTTGTCGACCGTCGGCGACGCCGGCGGCGCGCCCTCGTAGAGGAGGTACGTCAGTCGCAGGCGCTCGCCCGTCATCGTCGGGCGAACCTCGTGTGGCTCGTGCCACGTCTCGTTGCGTTCGAGCCGGGGAGTGAACGTCCGGAGCCGCTCGGACTCCACGACGGTCGTCGAGTTGTTCGACACCTCGACGCGCTGGAGCATCGCGACGACGGTGTAGTTCATCGCCCGATGTTCCCGATTGCCGACGCCGAGGACGAGCGACGCGGACTCGCCGCGGACGAGTTCCTCCGGGTAGCTGTCGGCGGTGAGTTCGCTGTCACCGTCTTGGGTCAGGAGGTACAGCTCGGTGAACGACTCGCCGTTTTTCGGCACCGCCACCGCGTAGCCGACGCTGGCGGACGCGAGGACCACGCTCACCACGAGGACGACGTTCAGCATCGCGTCCGTCCGCGACGCCGGCTCGAACAGTTCGTCGCGCGCGGCGGCGACCCAGCGCTCGTACGGGACCACGAGCCGCTCGTCCTCGGGGAGCGCCGACCGCCGGGCCGCCGCGAACGCCGTGGCGACGAGCGCGAAGCCGCACACGACGACGAGGATGGGAACGAGTCGAATCCCCCACGGCGTGAAGTTGAGGACGAGACCGAAAAGCGGGACGACCGCGATGCTCGTCCCGAACGACAGCGCCACCCGCTCGATGCCGTCGATACCGTCAATCCGCTCGTGGCCCTCATCGGCGTCTATCGGCGGGCCGCGCTCGGGGAACAGCGCCGCGATGAGCGCGTAGCCGGGGGCGAAAAGCAAGAACGCGAGGCCGACGGTCGACTGGCCGCTCGCGTCCGTCGCCGCCGCGGTCGCCGGCGACCCGGCGAACGTCGCGGAAAGCGGGTAGTCGGTCACCGGCGACCCGTTCACGCGAATCGTCGCGCGGGCCGAGACGGCGTCGGCGTAGCCGTAGGGCGACGCGGACGGCTCCGAGAGGTCCGCGGTCGCGTTCACCTGCGAGACGGCGACGGGGACGGCCCGCTCCGTCGCCTGATACATCGACGTGTCGTTCGGGAGGTACCGGACCACGAGCGACGAGGTACCGGCCGGAATTCGCGTCGGCCGGTAGGTCAGTTCGAACGAGCCGTCGGCGTCGACCGCGGCTCGAACCGTCTGCCCGCCGACCGCGAAGCGGGCGGTCGTCGCCTGTACCGGCGTGCCGTTATCTGCGACGAGCGACCCCGAGAGGACGAGCGGGTCGACAAAGGAGATGTCCCGGTCGTAGTCGTCGACGCCGAGACGGGTGGCGACGAACTCGCGGGAGACGATCTCCTCGCGCCGTTCGGAGACGTTCGCCTGCACCGCCTCGATTTGGGCGCTGCTGTCGGTCAGGTCGCTGTCGGTTCGGTTCGAAATCGCGTCGAACGCCGCCAACAGTCGGTCGGACTGCGTTTCGCCGTCCTCGGCGAGGCGCGTCAGTTCGCGGGCGAGTTCGCGGGCGCGCTCGTCGTCTCCCGCCTGCCTCGCCGCCTCGTACTCGCGGCGCGTCTCGCGGAACTCGCTGACGGTGTCGACGTACTCCCGTTGGGTCTCCCCGACGGTGCGGTACTCCTCGCCCGCGCCGTCGCCGCCGGCCTCGCCCTCAACGTCGACGTACTTGGCCAGCGAGTCGTCGTAGTCGTCGCCGAGCGCCGCCCTCGCGGCCTCGTACTCGCCTCGGCTGAGTCGCAGGCTGCTCGCGCTGATGTCGCCGTTGAGCTCGCCCGAGAGGTACGAAAGCAGGCGGTCGAGTTCGTTCTCGTCGCCGACCTCGTCGGGGTTCTCGTGGAGGACGCCGGTGCTGTTGTTCGTCTCGTTGGCGGTCTGTCGCGGCGGCCCCGCGGCCGGCCCGAGCGCCGAAACGCGGCCGGTGTCCGGGCCGAGAGACGCCGGTGCGGCCGCCCCGTCCCCGGACGCAGCGGGAACCGCGCCCGCGGAAACCACGGTCACGGGCGCTGTCGCGACGAGACAGGCGACGACGAACATCGTCCAAAGCAACCGCGCGGGGCGGCCCGATTCTCCACGCACTACCCGTAGCCAGACGGGGGGAGCTAATGGGTTTTGGCATTCGGCTGACGCTCCGCGGACGGGCGAGTCACGTGATTCGCAGACTGCGCGGGGTTAACAACCGATTTAACGGTTGATTGACCCCTCGGGTCAGCCCCGACTCGTCGGGGGCCACGCGGCCGACAGCGGCCCGCGCCAACACAAACATTCAACTTGGCCGGCACGAATCGAATCCACGATGCTTCCGACCCGCCGGTGGGCCGCGCTCGCAGGCGTCGCCTGCTTTCTCGCCGTTTACGCGGTCGTTCTCGACGAACCGACGCCGCTCGTCGCCGCCTGCGGCCTCGCCGCGTGGCTCGTCGTCGCGCAGGTCGACGCCGTCAGGACGATGCGGGCGGTCGACCGCGACCTCTCGGCGACCGTCTCGGTCGACCCCACGTCGGTCTCCGTCGGCGACCGCGCCGCGGTGACGCTGACGGCGTCGCTGCCCGAGGCCGTCGACGCGCCGGTCAGGGTCGAACTCGTCGCGCCGCCGAGCGTGAACGCGCCGGAGCGGTCCCGCCGGGCGGTCGCGTTCGACCCCGGCGACACCGAGGGGTCGGTCACGTGCAGTGTCGAGTTCCCCGTCGCCGGTCGAATCGCGTTCGACGAGGCCGCCGTCGACATCGAGGGCCGCGCCGGCCTCTTCACCGAGACGGTGACGCTCGACCTCGACGCCCGCTGTCTGGTCGAACCGCCGGCCCCCGAGGGCATCCACGTCGGCCGCGGCGGCGAACTGGTCGGCGCGACCTTCGGCGACCACGCCAGCGACCAGACCGGCCCAGGCCACGTCCCCCACGAGACCCGGCAGTACCTCCCCGGCGACACGCTCTCGCAGGTCGACTGGAAGACCACCGCGCGGATGAACCACCCGTACATCCGCGAGTTCGAATCGGAGTCCGACTACCTGCTGTCGCTCGTGGTCGACTGCGGGTCGCACATGAACCGCGGGCCGACCGGGCGAACGATGCTGTCGTACGCGCGCGAGGTCGCGCTCGGCCTCGTCGACGCCGCGGAGTCCCACGCGGACCCCGTCTCGGCGCAGTTCGTCGGGGACGCCGCGACGACGTGGGAGTTCGGCCCCTCCTCGTCGTCGAACGCCTACCAGACGGTCCGGCGGCGACTGCTCTCGATAGCGCCGACCGCCAGCCCGCACCGCCCGGTCGGCGCGTCCCGGCCGGTCGCGCCGGAAGACGCCCGCAAGCGGAGCCGCCGCCTCGACGGCGACGACTCGGCGTTCGCGGAGACGCTCCGCCCGTACCTCAAAGACGGCGAGAGCTACGTCTCGCGGGTCAGCGACCGGCCGCTTTTCGACGCGGTGAAGTCCGCGTGCTCGCGGTCTGACCGACAGGACCACCTCGTGCTCGTGACGGACGACTCGGCGAAAGTCGAGACGTACGAGGCGGTCGTCGTCGCGTCGAAGCGGACCAGTCAGACGAGCGTCTTCCTCACGCCGACGACGTTCTTCGACGACGCGGCCGAAGGCGAGACCGTCGACGCGGGCGGCGCGGGCGACGCGACCGGGTTCGTCGCCTTCGAGGAGTTCAGAAAGCGCCTCGAACGCCTGCCGAACGTCACCGCCTACGAGGTCGCCCCGAAGGGCTCGATTGAACTGGCGACGGGACGGGCCACCGCAGCGGAGTGAACACCGATGGAGACACCTGTGAACCAGAGCGAACGGACGATTCGAACCGTGTTGGACGCGAACGAACTCACACCGATGGACGCGGCGGGCGTCCTCTGTTTCACCCTCGCGGTGAGCCTGACGGACGGGCTGTGGGGCGTCGCCGGGGGCGTCCTCGTCCTCGCCGCGGCGGCGGCGAGCGAGGGGCCGCTCGCGTTCGTCGTCGCTCAACTGACCGCCGTCTCGCTGTTCGGAGACGCGGGTCTCGTCGCGGTCGGAGCCGCGCATCTCGCCGCGTTCCCGCTCCTCGCGAGCGCCGCGTGCGCGTGGCCGCCGGACCGCGCTCGGCTCGCTCGACTGGCGGCGGGCTACGTCGTCGCCCTCGGGGTCGCGTGGGCGCTCTGGACGACGCTCCGGTGGGCGTGGCAGGCCGCGCTGGTCGCCGCCGTCCTCGCGGCGGCGGTCGCCTACGGACTCCACCGCTACGAGCGCGTCGCGCTCGGCCTCGTCGGCGCGACGGAGGCCGAGCGATGAGCGCGGACGACGCCCGCGAGCGGAACCGGGAGTCGGCGTTGAACGGTGAAGCCCGCGCCGTCGTTTCGGCCGCGACCGACGACGGCGGCGAGCGTCGACCGGACGCCGACGAGGCGGGGAGCGCCCGCGCCGAACTCGTCGACCTCCGGCGCGAGAACGCCCGACTCAGACAGCGCTACGAGGAGCTCAGAAGGGGCCGATACCGACAGACCGCCGTCGCGCTGGCCGCGCTCGGCGTCGCCGGCCTGCTCGGCGGCGCGCTGTTTCCGCCCGTCCGGGAGACGCTCGTCGTCCTCGGCGCTATCGGGCTGTTCGCCGCCGCGGTGACGCGCTATCTGAGCCCCGAGCGGTTCATCCCCGTCGGCGTCGGGTCGGCCGTGTTCGGCGCGCACGCGCGCAACCACGCCGCCGTCGTCGACGAACTCGGCCTGCAGGACGCGGCCGTCTACGTCCCCGACGCCGACCGCGACGGCGTTCGCCTGTTCGTCCCGGAGCACCGCGACTACGCGCTCCCCGACGCCGAGGCGCTCCGCGACACCTTCGTCGTCACCGACGACGACGACGCCCGCGGCGTCGCGTTCGACCCGAGCGGCGGCGGCCTGTTCGACGAGTTCGCACGGAGCCTCGACGGCCCGCTCGGCGACGACCCCGACGCGCTGGCGCGACAGGCGACCGACGCCCTCGTGGAACTGTTCGAACTCGCCGAGACCGCGACCGCCGAGACGGACGCCGCGGACGGTCGCCTGACGGTCCGCGTCGAGGACTGCCGGTTCGCCTCGGCCGAGACGTTCGACACGCCCGTCGCGTCGTTCGTCGCCGTGGTCGTCGCTCACGGCCTCGACGCGCCGGTCGTCACCGAGGTCGCCGCCGGCGAGGAGATGGACTTCGCCGTCACCTGCCGGTGGGAGGTCGAAGACAGTGACGGCGATAGGGACGGCGACGGCAACAGCGATGAGCCGTCAGCCGACGCGGCGTCGGAGACGGGAAACGAGGCCGAAGAATCGGTGACCGGAGAAGCAGAAGCCGACGAGCGCCGATAGGTCGCCGGGTCGCGCTCAGTCGTCGTCGCCCACGACCGAGGGCGTCGTCGACCCGTCGAGACTGACTTCGGGCGTCGGCACGGTGTCGACGACCTCCTCGACGACGTCCCGGGGGTCGCGCCCGCTGATGTCCGCCTCGGTCCCGAGGACGAGGCGGTGCGACATGATGATGGGAGCCAGTCGCTTCACGTCGTCCGGAATCACGTAGTCGCGGCCGCGAATCGCCGCGGCGGCCTTGCCGGCCCGCAGGAAGGCCAGCGAGGCGCGGGGCGACGCGCCGAAATCGACCGCGGCGTGCGTCCGCGTCGCGCCGACGAGGTCGAGGATGTAGTCGAACACCTTGTCGTCGACGTGGACGTCCGTGACGACCTGTCGGGCCTTCCCGATGTCGGCGTCGTCGATGACGTTCGAGATGTCCGAGGGCTTGAGCGACGGCGAGCGGTCGAACCGTTCGAGAATCTCCCGCTCTTCGGCCCGCTCCGGGAGGTCGACGACGACCTTGAACTGGAAGCGGTCGCGCTGGGCCTCCGGGAGGTTGAACGTCCCCTCGTACTCGATGGGGTTCTGCGTGGCGACGACCATGAACGGGTAGGGGAGCTTGAGCGTCTCGCCCTCGATTGTCACCTGCCCCTCCTCCATCGCTTCGAGGAGCGCGGACTGGGTCTTCGGCGTCGCCCGGTTTATCTCGTCGGCGAGGACGACGTTCGAGAACACCGGCCCCCGCTGGAGTTCGAACTCGCCGAGGTTCTCGCGGTAGATGTGAGTGCCCGTGATGTCGGCCGGCAGCACGTCGGGCGTCATCTGAATCCGCTGGTAGTCGAGGTTCGCGGCGTGCGCGAACAGGTTGGCAATCGTCGTCTTGGCCACGCCCGGAACCCCTTCGAGGAGGACGTGCCCGTTCGTCAGTAACGCGATGGTGAGCGCCTCCATCGCGTCTTCGTTCCCGACGAGGAGTTGCGACGTCTCGTCCAGGATGGCCTCGTAGACCTCTTCGGGAGCACTCATATAGCACTCACTCGGAACGGCGGCCACATATAACTGCGGTCTCGGTCGCCCGGCGAGGCGGGCGGCGGGCCGACCGCGGCGAGCATGCCGAGCGCCTCGACGGGCGACGAGCGCGACCCCGCCGACGGCGAGGCCGCCGAACAGGAGTTGCAGTCCCGCCGACCCCCGGAGCGCCCGAAGCGCGACCTGCAGGGGCGGGCGCTCCTCGGCGTGCGAGAAGTCCAACACGACGGTCTGTCGGTCGGCCGCGAGCGCCGCCGCGAACGCCCGGTTGTCCGGCCGGTCGAGCATCGCGTTGATGAACACGCTCGGGTCGCTCACGACGACCACGTCGCCCGCGCCGAGGCGCTCCGTGGTCACGACGGGATGCGACCGGAGCGTCTCGGCGTCGTCCAGTTCGCCGTCGTCGTCGCGGTCGAGATACGAGAAGTTCGACGAGCGGACGAGGACGGTGCTCTCGTTCGCCGTCACCGTCGCCGGGTGGTTCAGCGTGAGTTGCGTCACGTTTCGGGTCAGCGGGTCGGCGGCGACGCGCGTGGCGACCGGGAGCGCGCCGGAGCGGTACTGGTGGCGATCGTCGCGGAGCGGCGTCCGGTCGATGCGCGCCGACGCGCCCAGTCGGGCGAGCAGGTCGTTGCCGTGCGGTCTGAAGTCGTCGGCGACGACGACGGTCCCGCCGGCGCGGACGAACGACTCGATGCGGGCGGCCTCGGCGTCGGTGTAACCCCGTTCGGGCGAGATGACGAACGCGACGGTGCCCGCCGGGTCGACCGCGTCGTACTCGGTGGTGTTGTAGACGACCTCGGTCTCTGCGCCCGCGTCGGCCGCGACCCCGCGGACGCCGGAGCCGCCGTCCCACGCGGCGTTGAACGCGCCGTAGGTGGACGACGAGGTGCCCGCGCCGACGCCGACGCCGACGAGCATCGCGACGAGGAGCGCCGCGGCCAACAGGTGCGGATAGCCGACCTCGCGGGAGCCGAGACGCACTCAGAACACCCCCGGCGGGAGGATGTCGAGGACGCGTCTGACCACGATGTAGCCGAAGGCGACGAGGCCGCCGCCGATGAGCCACAGGAGCCGTCGCCGCCACGCGGGCGTCACCGCGACCGGCGCGGTGAGTTCGACGACGACGAGGAAGCCGATGAGGGACACGACGAACACCAACTCGTAGGACAGCGCGTCGAGGAGGACCAAGACGAGGGTCGCGCCGAGCATCCAAGCGAGTTGGGCGCGGACGAACCGCTCGCGTCGTGCCGTTGCCATGTACGGTCGTGGACGGGGCGGGATAACTAAACTATCGCTTGCGGGGGTCGGTCGACCCCCGGACGCCCCGCCGCGACTACAGGTGGTCGAGCGGTCGGATGCCGGCTATCTGCCGGCTGACCGCGAGCGACGAGACGAGGCTCATCACGAACGCGATGGCGAAGCCGCCGACGAGGACCGTCTCCGGGAGGACGACCACGTCGCCGAAGCCGACGAGGAGCCGGGCCAGTCGGTTCAGGCCGCCCGCCGCCGGGAACGAAAGCGCCACCCCGAGCAGGCCGCCGAGCGTCCCGAGGACGAGCGCCTGCGCCGCGAGCGTCAGCGACAGCGTCGACGACGACGTGCCGAGCGCCTTCAGCGCGGCGAGCTCCCGCGTTTGGTGGTAGACGTGCGACAGCAGGACGTTCACGCTGAGCGCCAGCCCCGCGAGGAGCGCGAGGAAGACGAGGCTCCCGCCGGCGGCCATGATGACCGCCTGGTCGCGCAGAATCTCCGCGAGCTGTTCCTGATTCGTCCGCACGTCGTAGTCCGGATAGTCCGCTTGGATGTCGGCGGCGACCGCCTCGGGGTCGGCCCCGTCGGCGACGGTGAGCGTCATGAGCGTGGCCGTGTCCGCGCCGGTCGAGCCCGTCACCTCCTGAAGCTCGCTCAGGTGGACCACGACGCTCGGCGTGCCGAGGAACCGCGAGAACGTCGGCGAGATACCGACGACGGTGAACTCGTTTTCGCGGGCGATGCCCGTGGTGCCGCCGACGTACAGCGAGTCGCCGACGGAGACGTTCATCATCTCGGCGGTCCGCTGGTCGATGACGACCTCGTGAGTCATCGGCCCGGTGTAGTTGCCGCCGGCGTAGTGGACGTCCGTCTGATTGAACCCCGTGCCGTTCGTAATCTGGACCGACCCGCCGCGGGCGGGCGCGCCGACGCCGACGAGCGTCTCGTAGTCGGACTCGTTGGACCTGACGTACACCGTCTGGAACGACATCGGCGTGACGAGTTTCACGTCCTCGCGGGCCTCCAGCTCGGCGTCTAACCCGTGGGCGTCGACGATGGTGTTCTCGAAGCCGCCGACGCCGGTCGGCGAGAACCGGACCGGACCGCCGGTAATCCACACGTCGCGGCCCGCCGCGTCGAACTGCTGTTGGCCCGTCTGCATCACGCCGATTCCCGTCCCCGCCAAGAGCGTCGCCGCGAGGACCGCGAGCGTGATACCGAGGACGGTCAGGACCGTCCGCCCGCGGGCGTGAGAGAGCTGCGAGAACGCGATTCCCGCCGACGCGCGGACGCGGGAGAGCCGCGGGAACCGCGACGACTTCGGGGTCGCCCGACGGTTCCCGTTCGCCGTCGCGTCCGAACCCCGGTTCGAGTCGGCGTCCTCAGTCATGCGACATCGCCTCCAGAGTGGGCGTCCGCCAGGTGAGCCACGCCGGGTACACCGAGGAGACGAGGCCGATGAGCGCCGCGACCGCGACGCTGTAGCCGACGAGCACCGGGTCGAACAGCGCGACCTGCACCCCGAGTAGCTCCCGCGTGATGGCGTTCGTCAGGTGGATGCCGCCGATGCCGGCCGCGACGCCGACGACGCCGCCGACGGTGGCGACGACCACCGTCTCGGCGACGACGAGCAGCATCTGCGAACTCGTCCGGTAGCCCATCGCCGAGAGCACGGCGAGATTGCGGCGGTCCGCGTTGACTTCGAGCCCCATCATCGTGGCGACGAACAGGACGCCGACGAGGACGGCGACGACGAGCGAGACGGCGGCCATCGCCAGCGGGAGGCTTGAGGTCGACGCGCCGCGGACGGCGAGACCGGTCTGCGTGACGACCGAGGTCCGCGGGTAGAGCGTCTCGATGTCGGACCGAACGCCCGCCGAGTCGGTGCTGACGAGCAGTTGGTCCGCGAGGTCACCCTCGGTGGCTCCGGTCATCGTCTGCAGTTCCGAGAGGTGGACGAGCGCGACCGGGACGGGCCCGACGCCCGACGACAGCGACCCCTCGCGGACGTCGGCGACGGTGAACGCGGCCCGCGAGCCGCCGACGCTCGCGGTCACCTCGTCGCCGGCCGAGACGCCGAGCAGCTCCGCGGCGGCGTCGTTGAGGACGAGTTCGCCGGTTCGGGGGCCGTCGTAGCTCCCGTTCGCGTAGTGGGGGTCCCCCGGCGCGAGCGACGCCGTCGAGACGCCGACGACCGAGGTCGGTTCCTCGGGCGGGATGATGCCCGCCGCGAGGACGTACTCGTCGGTCGAGCCGTCTTCGGGCGCGAGCGTCACCAACTGCGTCTGGACCGGCGTGGCGTAGTCCACCCGGTCGTCGCGGGCGAGCCGGTCGGTTATCGCGTGGGTGTCGCCGAGTTGGGGGCCGCCGACCGAGACGGCGACCGACGAGGCCGTGCTGGCCTCGGGGACGACCCAGTAGTCGACGCCCTCGCTCTGGATGGCGTTTTCCGCGCCGAGGCCGAGGGCGATGCCGCTGACGGTCGTCATGAGCGTCACGGCGAGGGCGACGCCGAGGACGCTCAACAGCACCTGCTTCGAGGAGGTGGTCCGCAGCCGACCGAGGACGCGCCGGCCCGCGAGGCCGACGACGCCGAACAGCCGGTGTCGCCTAGCCATCGCTCACCACGTGGCCGTCGCGGAGGCGGACGACGCGGTCGGCCCGCTCGATGACGTGTTCGTCGTGCGTGGCGACGACGACCGCCCGCTCCGTGGCGGTCTGTTCGATGTAGTCGAGGACGCGCTGGCCCGTCTCGGTGTCCAACTCGCCGGTCGGCTCGTCGGCGATGAGCACCGCGGGGTCGGAGACCAGCGCGCGGGCGATGGCGACGCGCTGTTGCTCGCCGCCGGAGAGTTCGCCCGGCTTGTGGCCGGCGCGGTCGCCGAGCCCTACCTGTTCGAGGAGGTCCTCGGCGCGGGCGCGTCGGTCGCGCTTCGACACGCCGCGCTCGATGAGCGGGAGCGCGACGTTGCCGCGGGCCGAAAGCGAGGGAAGCAGGTGGAAGTGCTGGAAGACGATGCCGATGGTGTCCCGGCGGAGTTTCGTCCGCCCGCGGTTCGACAGCGACCGGACGTCGGTGCCCGCGACGCGGACGTCGCCGCGGGTGGGCGTGTCGAGCGCGGCGAGGAGGTGCAACAGCGTGGACTTGCCGCTCCCGCTCGGGCCGGCGATGGCGACGAACTCGCCCGTCGAGACCGAAATCGAGACGCCGTCGAGCGCGCGGACCGTCGGGGCGTCGGACCCGCGGGAGAAAAACGAGTCGGAGCCGCGGGTGTACTCGCGGACGACCCGCTCGCAGCGGAGGGTCGCCGCCGAGTCCGCCGCGGCGGGAGGACGGTGTTCGGAGACCGAATCAGACATACTGCCACGTGGTCCCCGACGTGACATATACTTGGTGCGTGGTCGCCGCGCCGGCGGGGCGACGCCGACGCGACTCGACGAACGTCCAGATTCGCGGGGCGGCGTCGGCTCGCGTCGTCCCCACGGTTGAATAGCCTCGGCGTCGTCCACCTCGGTAGTGTTCCCAATCGGCCACCTCGCCCTCGGATATCTCTCGGTCGCGCTCTTCCGGGTCGGCCGTCGCCGCCCGCTTCCGACCGAGTGGACGCTGGCCGCCGCGCTCGTCGGCTCGCAGTTGCCCGACCTCATCGACAAACCGCTCGCGTACTACGGCGTCCTCGTCAGCGGCCGCTCGCTCGGTCACTCGCTTCTCGTGATGCTGCCCGTCCTCGTCGTCATCGTCGGCGTCGGCTATCGGCTGGGCTACGACGAGCACGCGACCGCCCTCGTCGTCGCGACGCTCTCGCACTACCTCGGCGACACCTACCGGGCGCTTCTCGCCGGCGACTGGAGCGCGATGCAGTTCCTCCTGTGGCCCCTGTTCCCGGCGACCGACTACCCCGCGGACTCGATTCCGCCGTGGGTCCGCGTCCTCGAATCGCTGGGCGACCCGCGGTACAACCTCCAGTACGCGCTCGCGGTCGTCGCGTTCGGCATCTGGCTGATCAACCGACTCGACCGTCGGCGAGCGCGAGCGGAGCGCTAGACCAGCGGGGCGGCGAAGAAAAGCGGCGGGTGACGCGGGTTCCGATTAGCTGACGAGTCGCCGACCGACCGCGAAGACGACGAGCGCGCCGAACAGGAGGTACGGTGCCGTGTTCGGGACTTCCGAAGAGGTCGTCGTCTGGGCCGTCGCCGTCGTGGACTCGCTGGGCGTCACGACGCTGTCGGTCGTCGTGGTCGCCGTCGAGTCGGTGGAGTCGTCCGTCGAATCGGAGGAGTCGTCCGCCGAATCGGAGGAGTCGTCCGTCGAGTCGGAGGAGTCGTCCGTCGAGTCGGAGGAGTCGTCCGTCGAGTCGGCGGTGTCGGTCGCCGACGTCGACGTGTCGTCGGAGTCGGACGTGGTCGTCGCGGTGTCGTCCGTGTCACCGTCGTCGTCATCGTCGTCGTCGGGCGTCGCCGTGTCGTCCGAGTCTGACGACTGTTCGGTCACTTCGACCGTCGAGGCGTCGCTCACGCCGATGAGTTCGTCCTCGCCGAGCGCCTGGTCGTCGCCGCGGACGACCGCGTACAGCGAGTAGTCGCCGGCGTCCAAGTCGTCGGTGGAGACGGACGCCGAGTAGTGCGTGTCGTTGACCGACGAGGCGTCGACGCGGACGTTCTCGGAGTCGTCCGCGAGGACGACCTGCACGGCCTCGGCGGATTCGCCCGACTCGACCTCGTCGAGTTCGACGGTCACGTCGAGGTCGTCGGACCGCTCGACGCTCTCGGCGGCCTGTGTCGAGACCGCGTAGGCGCGAATCACGAGGGGTTCGCCGGCGTAGACTTCCTCGGTCGACTGGTTGCCGACCACGACGGCGTAGGTTCCGGGTTCGAGTCCACCGGTTCCGAACTCTTCGGTCGCGTCGCCGGTCGCGGGCGCGGACCGCCGGATTCGCTGTTCGGAGTCGAGAATCGTGATCGTGTAGTTGCTGCCGCTCGGCGCGTCCACGGAGACCGAAACGGTGTCGCCGGCGTCGGCGCGGCCGACTTGGGTGACGGTGAACTCGCCTTGCGAGGTCGAGACGGTTCTGTCGACGGTGTCGATGGAGCCGTCGATATCGATATCGTAGTCGCCGTTGGCCCCCACGGCCGGGGGCGCGACGGCCGCGAGAAGCATCGCGGTGACCACGAGAACGGAGATCGAGACGCGAGGTCGTAGCATCATCGTTCGTTTTGCCCACCTGTGGTAAAAGCTTGTAGGCAGTTCGTCGCACTATCCGCGGGCGTCGCTGGTCGGGTCGAAAGATGAAGGAGAGACGAACCGCGCGGCGCGGTCGTTAGTCGTTCCGGCGGACCGCGAGGAGCGCGGCCGCGAGGAGCGCGACCACGGCGAGCGCCGCGCCGAATCCGGGAATCGGGGAATCCGTCGTGCTGCTCGCGGCGGTCGTCGTGTCGTCGTCGAAGCCGGGCGTACTGGACGCCGTGGTGGTGTCGTCGTCGGCCGGCGTCGTCGTCGCGTCGTCGTCGTCGGTCGGCGTCGTCGTGACGACCTGCCGCGACGTCACGGCGAAGTACGAGAAGCCGGGCGTGTCGGCCTCGATGACGACCGCGCCGTCACCGCTGTTGACGACGCGGGTTTCGAGGTCTTCCCACGAACCGGCGTCCTCGTTGAACCGCCGGACCACGAGGTCGGACGACTCGATGCCGAGTTCGTCGAGCCGGCTCTGTCTGACGGTGAACCGGAGGGTCGACTGGCGGTCGCGCGCGCTGTCGGGAACGTCGATGCGCACGTAGCTGACGGCCGTGCCGCCGGGCTGTCCCACGCTGCCGGGGACTCCCGAGCGTTCGCTGACGATGACCTCGCCGGTCGTCTGCTGGCTGAACGTGATGCTCACCGCGGAGACGCCCTGTCCGCCGTCGAACTGGGCGTCGAAGCCGCGAGCCGAGAACAGCCGGTCGCTGTCGGTCGTGTCGTCGTGGGGGAGGCCGCTACCGCCGCCGCCACCGCCACCGCCGCCGCCGCCGACGTTCGCCTCTTCGACGGTGATGCTGCCGATCGTGACGCCGTCGACCTGCAGGTCGTACGTGCCGGCGTCATCGATGGAGACGGAGTACGTCAGCGTGCCGGAGGAGCCGGGGCCGACGGTGACGCTCTCGGTGGCCAGCGTCGTACTGCCGGCCGTAAGCGCTCTGGTGTACGTCCCCTCCGCGGTGCCGGTGTTGTTCACGCGCACCCTGACCGTGAACGTCTCGTCGGTGTCCACGGTCGCCTGCGAGATGGAACTCGCGCCCGCGTCGATGCTGAACGCCGGGGCACGCTCCGAGACGGAGACCGTGTCGATGGTCGTGCCGTCGAACGCGTAGACGTAATCGCCGGTTCCCGGCGGGGTGTCGGTGAAGGTGAACGTCCGCTGTGCGCCGGAGGCGAGCGAGGTCGAGATGTTCCCGACCGCCGTCCCGTTCCGGGTCACGGTGCCGGAGACGTTGCCGCTCGCGCCGCCGAGGTTGCCGAGTTTGACCGTGACGGTCGCCTGCTCGCCGTCGACGAGCGACGTCGGACTGACCGACGAGTCGCTGAGCAGTTGGATGTCGGCGGTCGGCGAACTCACGTCGAGCGCGTTCGTCGCTGTCGTACCGTTGACCGCGACGGTGTAGGTGCCCGCGTTCGTCGGCTCGATGACGAAGCTCACGGACTGGTTCGCACCGGCGGCGAGGGCCACAGGCTTCGTGACGCCGAAGTCGGTGGTGCCAGCCTGACTGGTGCCGGTGACGCCGACGTCGAGCGAACCGGACTCGTCGCCGAAGTTCTCGGCCCGCGCGGTCACCTCGACCGGGTCACCGGTCTGCACGCTGGTCGCGTTGAGTTCGACGGACGTCACTGCGATGTCCGGACCCTGATTGACCGAGAACGTCGTGTCGTTCGTGGTCGTGTCGCCGTTGTTGTTGGTGACGCGAACGCTGAGTTGGTGTTCGCCCGAGTCGATCTCGGACGAGTTGAGTTCGAGCGTCGCGCCGGGGTTCGGGAACACCGTCGCGTCGTCGGTCACGTCCTCGCCGTCGACCAGAAGCGTCACCGCGGAGGCGTCGATGCCGCTCTCGGGGTCGGTGTAGTTCACTTCGACCGAGAAGTCGGCACTGCTCTCGAAGGTGGCGTTCTGGGAACTGACCCGCGTGACGTTCGGTGCCGTCAGGTCGGGCGCGACGGTGAAGTTCACCGTCGAGGCGTTCTCGTTCCCGCTCTCGTCGGCCGCCGAGACGGACACCGTGTGGTTGGTGCCCGGTTCGAGACCGGTCTCGTTGAGCCGGACGTTCGAGAGGTCGTCGAGGTTCGCCTCGCTCGTGACGTCGGTCCCGTCGAAGGTGACGGTCACGCTGCTGAGGTTGACGCCGCTTTCGGCGTCGTCGACGCTCGCGGTCACGTTGACCGAGGTCGTCGTGTTCGAGAGTTCGTCGCCCTCGGCGGGGGTCGAAATCTCGACCGCCGGTTCGACGTCGTCACCCGCGACGCTGAAGTTCGTCGTGCGGACGGCCGCGTTGCCGGCCCCGTCGGGCACGCGAACCGTCAGGTTGTGCGTCTCGTTGTCGCCAACCGCGACGGTCGTGTTGAACCCGGTCGAATCGAGCGTCGTCGCGGACGTGATGTCCTGTCCGTCGTACAGGACGGTGACGTTCTCCGTGTCGATGCCGGTGTCGTTCACCGCGTCGCTCGCCTCCTCGTAGGTCGCGTTGAGTTCCACCGCGTCGGTTCCGAACGGGAAGGTCGTGCCGTCGGCCGGGCCGATAGACGTGACCGTCGGCGATTCGCGGTCGTCCCGCACGGTGAAGTTGACCTGCTCTGTCGCCGTGTTGGCGGTCAGGTTCGTGTCTGACGCCTCGACGGTGACGGTGTAGTTCGCCGGCGGGAGCGCGGACGTGGTGTAGTTGACCGACTCGTTCGTGACGGTCGCGTCGTCGGTCACGTCCATGTCGCTGACCTGTCCGTCGCTGTCGAGCGTCACCGACACCGTAGACGCGTTGACCTCCACGTTGTCGGAGAGCGTCGCGTTCACCGACACCGTGTTGTTGACCTCGGAGAACGCAGCGCCCTCCGTCGGGTCGTCGTAGCTGATGGTCGGCGCTTCGGTGTCGTTTTCGACCGCGCCGTAGGTCGACAGGCCGGTTCGGGTCGCCACGTAGTAGTCGCCCGTGACGCCCGGGACCGGGTCGGTCTGCAGCGTCGTCGGCAGCACTCGGGTGCCGCCGCGCTCGATGTAGACGATGTAGAAGCCGTTGCCGGTGGTGTCGAGGTTTTCGCTGAAGCCGTAGGTTACGCTCTCGATCTGGTCTTCGGTGAGTCCGGCGTTGGCTTCGAGGTACTTCGTCGCCGCCGTGCCCTGCGAGAGCGCGTTCGGCGGGACGTTCGTGTCCGTCAGCGTGACGACGGTCTGCCCGGCGGGCAGGTCCGCGTCGTCGCTGGCGTTGATTCGAATGAACGTGTCGCCGCTCGCGCTCACGAGCAGCACCGACGACTCCTCCGAGAAGTTGTGGCTCGTGACGTTCGCCGTACTGGAGTCGCTCGCCGTGTTGCCGGCGAGGTCGGTCCCAGTCACGTCGAGTTCGTACTCGCCGGACTCGGCCGTGTCGAGTTCGGCGGTCCACGTCGTCGAGTCCTGCTCCGTGAGGTTCAGCGACTCGACGTCGCTGTTCGGGTCGGTGAGTGTCGCGTCGGGAGTGCCGGCGAGCGATTCCGTGCTCGCCACGGTGACCGAGAGACTACCGGACGCGGTCGTGTTGAGCGTCGCGGTGAGTCCGGGGTCGGTCGTGTCGACCACGACGGGGGCGCTCCGTTCCACGGTGACGTCGTTGTCACCGAGGTCGGTGGCGGTCGCCGTCATCGTGTAGTTCCCGTCGGGGAGCGCCGACGCCACGTCGAGCGTGTGGTTTCCGGTCCCCTGGTCGGGCGTCCGTTCGAACGTCGCCGTCACGCCCGAGTCGGACTCGAACGCGTACTCGACGGTGACGCTCTCCGAGGTGCTGTAGGTGACGTCGACGCTGCCGTTCGTGTGGACGTCGTCGGTCGTCCCGTCGACGGCCGACACGTCGTAGGTCGGCTCCTCGTTGTCCACGCAGACCGTGGCGTTGTCGACGCCGATGTTCCCGCCGGCGTCCGTGCCCACGAGCGTGAGGTTGTAGGAACAACTGGAGACGGTCTCGCCGTCGTCGTTCGTGCCGTCCCACTCGATTTCGAACTCGCCGGTCGAGCGGGCGAGCGAGGTCACGTCGCGCGTGTACACCTCGTCCCCGTCGTCGTTACGGACGACGAACGCCGCGGATTCGAGGTTGTCGTCGGCGCTGTCGAGCGTGATGTCGATGGGGTTGTTCGCGCTCACGTCCTCGTCGTCCTCGACGTAGTCGGGGTCGAGCGCGAGACTCGCGGTCGGCGCGGTCTCGTCGTACTCGAACTCGAACAGCCGCGAGGTGGCGTGGCCGGCCTCGTCGACGACGGTCAGTCTCGCGGTCGTCGGCCCCTCGTCGAGCGAGACGCCGAGTTCGGAGACGTTGATTTCGAGCGTCGAGTTGTCGTTCGTCGTCGCGCCCGAGAGATCGACGGTCGTGCCGTCGACGACGAGCGTCGTCGCGCTGGCGTTGATTCCGGACTCCGCCGCACCGTTGCGGTCGTCCGCGAAGGACGCCGTGATGGTGCTCGACGGGCCGGCGACGTCGGTCGGCGCGACGCTCGTGACGCGCGGCGAGGAGACGAAGTCGAACGTGAACGTCCGGGTGATCGTGTTCCCGACCGCGTCGGTCGCGTTGACCGTCAGCGTCGTCCGTCCCTCGTCGAGTTCGTCCGTCGGGACGGTCGCGCTGCCGTCTGCGTCGAGCGAGAGCGGCTGCGGTCCGTTACCGAAGTTGTAGGTCGCACGACGGATGTTCGACTCGTCGCCCACGTTGAGCGTGAGGTCCGTTCCGAAGGGTACCGCACCCTGTGCGGGTTCCGGAAGCGTGACGTGCGGCGGGAGCCGGTCGCGCCTCGTGACCGTCAGCGTCGAGTCGGCCTCGACGCCGTTGACGGCGACGGTGAAGTTCCCGACGTCGTCGGAGCCGAGCGCGGTCACGTTCCGCGTGACCGTGGAGTCGGCCCCCACGACGACGGTTCGGGTGGTGTTGTAGACCTCCGTGTTACCCTCGTCGTCGGTCGTCGTGTACGTGAGCCGGACCAGGTCGGAGCGACCACCGGTGTTCTCGACGGTCGCCGAGACGGTGTACCGCTCGGTCGTGTTGATGCTCGTCGGCTCGACGCTGACGTCGGTCACGCTCGTGTTCGCGGGCGAGATGACGCGGACGGTCCGCGAGACGAGTTCGGCGTCGTCGGTCGAGAGCTCGTCGATGGAGACGTTGTAGATTCCGGGGTCGTCGAACGAGGTCGTGAAGCTCACCTCGGTCGACTCGCCGGGCTGGAGCCCGCCGGTGTCGGACGGCGACTGCGCCTCGCCGTCGACGGTGAGCGCCGCCTCGTAGCTCCCGTTGACGTCACCGACGTTCTCGACGGTCGCGTTGGCGACCACGTCGCCCCCGGGAAGGACCTGCTGGGGCTCGACGGTGAGGTTGCTGTACTCGAAGGTCGCCGGCTCGAACACGTCGAGCGCGAGCGTGGCGTCGGCGAACGCCTCGCCGTTCGTCGCGTTCTTCGACGCGGTGGCGTTGTACTCGCCGGCCGTCGAGACGGTGGCGACCGCGACGCCGTTGGCGTCAGTCTGGACGGTCGTGTCGCCGACGGTGACCGTCGCGTTCTGCACGGCCGCGCCGGTGTCCTCGCGCGTGACGGTGAACGCCACGTCCTCGCCCGCGACGGGCGTGGTCGTGTTGGCCGTCAGGTTCAGTTGGACGCTCTGGGCGACCTGCAGCGGCGCGCGGTTCGTCACCGACTCGGTGCCCGACAGGTTCGTCGCCACGTGCATCACGACGTAGTCGCCGGGCGTGGCACCGTCGGGGACGGGGACCTCGACTGTCGTCCGGTTCCCCGCGACCGTGGTCACGACCGAACCGTAGACGGTCGCGCCGGGGTCGACGACGGTCACGTCGTCGAACCGCGACGTGCTGTCGTTGAAGCGGTCGAAAATCGACACCGCCGTCTGGCTCCCGACGAACGACCGCGAACCGGGCGTGACGCCCATGACGTTCGCGTCCGTCGACAGCTTTCCGGTGCCGTTCACCCGCGCGATCTGCGTTTCGAGCGCGATGTTCGACCGGTCGGTCGCGTTGATGGTCTGCTCGTAGTTCGAGAGGTCAGACTCGTTGAAGATTGCGACGGTGTGGCTGACCTCGGTCGCGTCGAGCGACGAGGCGTCCACGGTGACCGTCACGTTCTGGCCGTTGCCCGCGAGCGACGGCGTGCTCACCGACGACGACCCCTGCTGGACCGGGAGGGCGTCGACGCCGACGAAGGTGACGTTGCCGTCGGTTTCGAGGTTCCCGTCGCCGTCGGCGTCCGAAAAGCCGCTCCCGTCGTCGACGGTGACGACGGCGAGCATCCACATGCCGGACTCGTCGGGCGTGAACGCGAACGAGTTGTCGTTTTCCGTTCCCGTGGTCTCGCTGACGACCGAGGCGCTCACGCTGTCGTCGCTCGTGAGCGTCTCAGCGACGCCGGAGATGCTCCGCGGAACCGACGCGCCTCGTTCGAGTTTGGCCGCGACGAGTTGGACATCTTGGTCTTGGATGGCTCGGGGAGCACCGGCGCTCGAACCGGAGAACGTGAACGGGACTTCCCGTCCCACGTCGTACACGTACATCGGGTTCTTCCGGAGGGACTGTTCCTGCCCGTCTACCTGTACGTACGTGTTAGTCGACTGGACCTGGTACGCCGCGGCCGAGTCGAATCGGGAATCGGTCGTGTCCGGCCGGAGCGTCAGGAACGCGCCGTCCCAGACGCTGATGTTCTCCGACGCCTGCGTCAGTTGGTCGTCGTCGACCGTGTCGAGTTGGTTAACGGGCGGTCCACCCAGTTGTGCCTCACCTGTGGTGGTCCCGACGCTCGCAGATACTGGCCCTGCGATAACCGAGAATACCACGATGAGCGCGAGTGCGAGACTCAACCCCTGTTGGGAGAGCCTGCGGTAACGACTCATATCTCACTCAACAAATACGAACGCCATAATACTTTTGAATGTAAAACTTTCTGAAAAATCGACTCGTAGTCACGGACGACCCTCACGCGGTCGAAATCACTCCCCGTCGACGCGGGCCCACAGCGTGCCCATCGGCGTCGCGCAACTACTGATACTGTCAGTTACAATAGCGGCGGCATCGGAACCGCGTCGTCTCACCCGCGGCGAGGGAGCGCCGCGAGGCGACAACGACGGGAGACGTTCGAGTAATCGGCGGAGGTGTAACGGGCATATACCCATCACACTTCGGGGCGGCCGCCGTCTGAATGCGTCCGCGAGCGCGCGAAGACACCCGTCTCGCTTGTTGGGTAACGATTATCATGTTGGTCGTTGGAGTTGTAGTCGAAACTCGACAGGATATCTCAAGAGGTGGGTGAGATACTGCTCGGAGCCGCTACAGAGTGTGGGTTGTCAACGAATGGTTAACAAGCGATACGAAGCAGGAGAGAACGTACCGACGGATATCTGCTCGGCTCCCGCTGCCGAGGATGCGCTGACGTTCGCCGTTCCGGTCGAGGTCTACCACGGCTACGGGAGCGCAAAGCACGTCTATCCGACAGAACAGATCGAGCGCATCTCTGACCTGTTCGCCACGGACGGTGACCCCGACGAGATGACCGTCGCAGACGAGGTTCGCCTCTACACGATTCCGCACGACGCCCTCCGCTGAGCGCGACGCCGCGCCCCGGGCGTCTGAGAGGCGAACTGTCCGTGAGCTGACGGTCGACTATCCGGACGAACGCGCGACGATGTACCAGTAAGCCGACTAGACAGCTGGCAGACTGTCCCCTCGGCGACGCGTCGGTCCTCGTTCGAGCCGGGAGCTCCGACTTTCGAGTTCGTCCCGTCTAAACTGGCGAAGAGGCACACTGTGGCGTCAGTCAGCGGTCGAGGGCCAGCGGTTCGGTTCCGACGCAGTGACTCGACGCACGCGAGTCGACGCGCCGCCAAACGTGTCAACTATACATATAGTCTCGGAGGTTGAGTAATAGTTATCACGGTGCTCGTTGGACA
The DNA here is from genome assembly GCF_001368915.1 of Haloferax massiliensis. Taxonomy (GTDB): domain Archaea; phylum Halobacteriota; class Halobacteria; order Halobacteriales; family Haloferacaceae; genus Haloferax; species Haloferax massiliensis. The sequence goes on from NZ_CSTE01000001.1 coordinate 61,068, forward strand.
TATGGCTGAAACTTGAACAGTGTGTTCCCGAAGAGTGGGCGGGGAGAGGCACTGCTCAAGATAATGAAAAATAGTGTGGGTTGTCAACGGATGGTCAAAGAGAGATACGACGCGGGGGACGCGGTACCATCAACTATCTGTACAGTTGCCGATGAGAACGACGAGCCGACGTTCGGCGCGACAGTCGAAGTCGGCGAGGGAGAGGTCGCGTTCGCCGTGCCGGTCGAGATGTACCGCGGCTACGGGGACGCGAAACATATCTATCCCATCGAGCAAGTCGACGCGGTTTCGGACCTGTTCGCGACGGAGAGCCAGTTCGAGGAGGTGTCGATAGCGGAGAACGTTCGGCTCTACACGATGCCGCACGAAGCGCTCCGTTGAGCGCGTCGGTGGGACGTGCCAACGGCGCTGTCGCGCGTGAACGCCACCGCCAGACCCGTACACTGATGGCCTCGGCGGGGAAACGGCGCGACGAGCGACTGCGCCGTGTGTGACTCCCGTTGGCGAGGCGCTGTCGGAGCGAAGGGTCTACTTACCTGACCGTACCCATCACGAGCAATGACGCTCGAAGACGACGCCCGAGACTACCATCGGCGTCCGCCCGCGGGGAAAGTGGAGATAGCGACGACGAAGCCGACGAACACTCAACGCGACCTGAGTCTGGCGTACTCGCCGGGCGTGGCCGCGCCGTGTCTCGACATCGCCGACGACGAGAACGCCGCCTACGAGTACACGGCGAAGGGCAACCTCGTCGGCGTCGTCTCGAACGGCTCCGCCGTGCTCGGTCTCGGCGACATCGGGGCGCAGGCGTCGAAGCCGGTGATGGAGGGCAAGGGCGTGCTGTTCAAGCGCTTCGCCGACATCGACGTGTTCGACGTCGAGTTCGACCACGACGACCCGCAGGCGTTCGTGGAGTCGGTCGCCGCGATGGAGCCGACGTTCGGCGGCATCAACTTAGAGGACATTCGCGCGCCCGAGTGCTTCGAAATCGAGGAGTCCCTGCGCGACCGGATGGACATCCCCGTGTTCCACGACGACCAGCACGGCACGGCCATCATCTCCGGCGCGGCGCTCCTCAACGCCGCCGACATCGCCGACAAGGAGCTGTCGTCGCTGAACGTCACCTTCTCGGGCGCGGGCGCGGCCGCGACCGCGACGGCGCGGTTCTACGTCTCGCTCGGCATCCCCCACGAGAACATCACGCTGTGCGACATCGACGGCGTCCTCTCGGAGTCGAGGGCCGAGGCCGGCGAACTCGACGAGTACGCGGAACCGTTCGCCCGCGGCGTCGACGACGGCGACCTCGAAGACGCAATCGAGGGCGCGGACGTGCTCGTCGGCCTCTCGGTCGGCGGCATCGTGAGTCGGGAGATGGTGCGGTCGATGGCCGACAACCCCATCATCTTCGCCATGGCGAACCCGGAGCCCGAAATCGCCTACGAGGACGCGAAGGAGGCCCGCGAGGACACGGTCATCATGGCGACGGGTCGCTCGGACTACCCGAACCAAGTCAACAACGTCCTCGGGTTCCCGTTCATCTTCCGCGGCGCGCTCGACGTGCGCGCGACCGAGATCAACGAGGAGATGAAGCGCGCGGCCGCCGAGGCGCTGGCGAACCTCGCCCGACAGGACGTTCCGGACGCGGTCGTCAAGGCCTACGGCGACGGCCCGCTGCAGTTCGGCCCCGACTACCTCATCCCCAAGCCGCTCGACCAGCGCGTCCTCTACGAGGTGACGCCGGCCGTCGCCGAGGCGGCCATGGAGAGCGGCGCGGCCCGCCGCGAGCGCGACCTCGACGCCTACCGCGAGGAGCTGGAGGCGCGCCTCGGGAAGTCCCGCGAGATGATGCGCGTCGTCCTCAACAAGGCGGCGACGAACCCCAAGCGGGTCGTCCTCGCCGAGGGCGAAGACGAGAAGATGATTCGCGCCGCGAGCCAGTTGGTCGAAGAGGGCATCGCCGAACCCATCCTCGTCGGCCGGACGAAGGAGATTCTCCGGACCGCCGAGGAGCTGGGTCTCGACTTCGACCCGACCATCGCCGACCCCGAAAGCGGCGAGTGGAACCACTACGTCGACCACCTCTACGAGCGCCGCCAGCGCAAGGGCCTCACCCGGACGGAGGCGGCCGAACTCGTGCGGGGCGACTCGAACTACTTCGCCAGCGTGATGGTCTCGATGGACGACGCGGACGCGATGCTGACGGGGCTGACTCACCACTACCCCTCGGCGCTCCGCCCGCCGCTGCAGATTATCGGCACCGCCGACGACGCCGACTACGCCGCCGGCGTCTACATGCTGACGTTCCGGAACCGCGTCATCTTCTGCGCCGACGCGACGGTCAACCTCGACCCCGACGAGAACGTGCTCGCCGAGGTGACGAAACACACCGCCGAACTCGCGCGGCGCTTCAACGTCGAGCCGCGCGCGGCGCTGCTCTCGTACTCGGACTTCGGGAGCGTCACGAACGAGGGGACGCGCAAGCCCCGCGACGCGGTCGAACAACTGCACGCCGACCCCGACGTGGACTTCCCGGTCGACGGCGAGATGCAGGCCGACACCGCCCTCGTCGAGGAGATGTTGACCGACACGTACGACTTCGCTGAACTCGACGACCCCGCGAACGTCCTCGTGTTCCCGAACCTCGAAGCGGGTAACATCGGCTACAAGCTCCTCCAGCGCCTCGGCGGTGCGGAGGCGATCGGCCCGATGCTCGTCGGCATGGACAAACCCGTCCACGTCCTCCAGCGCGGCGACGAGGTCAAAGACATCGTCAACCTCGCGGGTGTCGCCGTGGTGGACGCCCAAGCCGAGTAGCGCGCTCCGACCGGAGTAGCTCGGCGGTCGACGTCACACCGCGGCCGCCCGCTCGGTCGCGCCAGCACGAGAGATTAAATATATTCGGTCGAGTCAGGGAGTATGGTCGAGTTGGGTACACACACGTCGGCGTCGGAACGCCGGTTCGCACTCGGATGGGTCGGGATGGCCATCGTGATGTCGCTCGCGGTGGCGGCTATCGACTTCCTCGAACTCCCGCTGCAGACGGTGTACGTGTTCGCGGCGGGCGTGACGCTTCGGGAGGCCATCGGACTGGCGGTCTGGGCGCTCCGGCGCTGACCGCGGGGCGCGGTCGAATTCTCACCCCGCGGCGGCCACCCGCCCCGCTTTTGTGAGTTCGCTGAGAATACCGAGCCATGTTCGACCGACTCCTCTTTCCGACCGACGGGAGCGACGGCGCGGACGCCGTCCTCGACCACGTCGTCGACATCGCCGCCGCCTCGGACGCGACCCTCCACCTACTGCACGTCGCCCCGGCGGACCCCGAGCGCCGCCCGAGTCTGCGCGGCGAGGGCGACGACGCCGACGGTTCCGACCCCACCGAGCGCCGCCGAAGCGACGGCGAGCGGTTCGTGAGCGACGCCGCGGCCCGCGCGTCGCAGTCCGGCGTGTCGGTCGTGACGAGCGTCGAACGCGGCGAGCCGTATCGGGTCATCACCGAGTACGCGACCGAACGGGACGTCGACCTCGTCGTCATGCCGACCCACGGGCGGACGGGGCTGAGCCGACTGCTCCTCGGGAGCACCACGGAGCGCGTCGTCCGTCGGTCGGACGTGCCCGTGCTCACCGTCCGACCGGGCGCGGCGACCGACCTCGCGTACCCCTACGCCGACGTGCTGACGCCCACCGACGGGAGCGCCTGCGCGACCGCCGCGGTCACGTTCGGCGGCGAGTTGGCCGCGGCGACCGACGCGACGCTCCACGCGGTGTCGGTCGTCAACGTCGCCGCCTTCGGCGCGGACATCCGCGGCCCGCTCCTCATCGACGAACTCGAAGCGCGGGCGAGCGACGCGGTCGACGCGGCGAGCGACACGGCGGCCGCGCTGGGCGTCGAGACGGTCAGGAAGTCGGTCGGCCGCGACGTGTCGATTCACGACGGCATCCTCGCGTACATCGACGAACACGACGTGGACATCGTGGTGATGGGAACCCACGGCCACACCGGCTTCGACCGCTACATGCTCGGGAGCGTCGCCGAGAAACTGGTCCGGACCTCGCCGGTGCCGGTCGTGACGGTCAGAGAGCCGCGAGACGAGTAATCGGCGGTCGGCGCAGACCGGCGGTCGCGGTCCCCGCCACCGCCCGTCAGTTCCGAAGCAGACCCGTGACGCCCGCGGTCTCGGCGATAATCCACCCCACGAAGACGAGATACGCCGCGCCGAGCGCGTAGCACTCCAGCCGCGAGAGCGACAGGTCCGTCCGGAGCAGGCCGAAAAGCAGGACGGTTGCCAGCGTCAGCACGCCCAGCATGGGGACGGCGACGGCGAAGTCGACCGGGACGCTCCCGACGATGAGGACGCCCACCGGGATGGCGACGAGCAGGTCGAACGTGTTCGATCCGAGGACGTTGCCGAGGCTCGTCGCGCTGTTGCCGTCGGCGGCCGAGCGGACGCTGACGAGCGTGTCGGGGAGGCTCGTCGCGGCGGCGACGACGGTGACCCCCGCGAGGAACGTCGGGACGCCGAACGTCGCGCTGAGCGACTCGACGCCCCCGACCAGTTGCTCGACGCCGACCAGGATGACGAGGAGGCCGCCGAGGAGCCGCGCCCACTCGCGGCCGATGCCGTCGGCGACGCCCGCCTCCTCGCTTTCGTACTCCGAAACGTCCTGCCACTGGATGAACAGATAGAGGCCGTAGAGAAGCATGGGAATGAGCGCGACGGGCCGGGTGAGCTGTCCCGTCAGCGCCGGGCCGTCGGGCACGGGGAAGTAGATGACCGCCAGCGAGAACGTGACGACGAGCGTGGCGACGGCGACCATGTAGAACTGCGCCTCCTTGTAGACGACGAGGCGGCTGGTTTCGAGGTCGCCGTCGGTGGCCAGCCCCGACAGCGCCGGAATCACGAGGATGTTGAAGATGGCCGAGCCGACGATTGCGCCGACGCCCATGTCGAAGACGCCCGCGGTCGCGGCGATGGCGACGCTGGCGAACTCGGGGAAACTCGACCCGAGGGCGACGATAATCGAGCCCTGGACGACCGCCGGGAGGCCGTAGTAGGACGCGAGGTGGTCGGCCGATTCTTCGAGCCAGCCGCTGCCGATCCAGATGAGCCCGGTCGTCAGGAGAATCACGGCGACGTTCGCGAGCGGCGACGACGGGAGGAGACTACCGAGGACCATTGGAAGCCCGTTCAGCGACGCGGAAAAAGAAGCCACCGACACGGGGTGGTCGCCCGCGCGGTGGGCTCGGTCGATGGCCCGCGGGGTCGGTTGGTCGGTGGGCCGCGGACGCGGCGGGTCGTCAGTCGTCGCCGTGGGCCGATTCGGGCGTGAACGTGACGCCGCCGATTTCGATTTCGTCGGGGACGCGGTCGGTGTCGTGCGCGCCGACCGGTGGGAGGTTCGCGTCGGCCGAGAGCGACGCGTCGAGGTCGGTCGCGGACTCGATTGCCGTCATCTCGCCGTCGGCGTCGCGGGCGTCCTGGTCGATGCGCATCGAACAGAACTCCACGCCGCACATCGAACAGAAGCGCGCCTCCTTGTAGTTGTCACCGGGGAGCGTCTGGTCGTGATACGACCGCGCCCGCTCGGGGTCGAGCGCGAGGTCGAACTGCCGCGCCCAGTCGAACTCGTAGCGCGCCTCCGAGAGCGCGTCGTCCCAGTCGCGCGCGCCGGGAAGGTCGTTCGCCACGTCGGCCGCGTGGGCGGCGATTCGGTAGGCGGCGAGCCCCTCGCGCACGTCCTCGCGGTCGGGGAGCCCGAGGTGTTCCTTGGGCGTGACGTAACACAGCATCGCCGCGCCGGCGCGGCCGGCCTCGGTCGCACCGATGGCGCTCGTGATGTGGTCGTAGCCCGGAGCCACGTCGGTCACGAGCGGGCCGAGGACGTAGAACGGCGCGCCGTCGCAAACCTGCTGTTGGCGCTCGACGTTCTCGGCAATCTGGTCCATCGGGACGTGGCCGGGACCTTCGACCATCACCTGCACGCCGTAGTCCCACGCGGTCCGCGTGAGTTCGCCCAGCGTGTCGAGTTCGGCGAACTGCGCGTCGTCGCCGGCGTCAGCCAGACAGCCGGGTCGGAGGCCGTCGCCGAGCGAGAACGTCACGTCGTGTTCGGCGAAGATGTCGCAGATATCCTCGAACGCGACGTACAGGGGGTTCTGCTCGCCGCGTTCCTCCATCCACTGGGCGAGGATAGAGCCGCCGCGGGAGACGATGCCCGTCTTCCGGCCGTCGGTCAGGGCGAGGTGTTCCATCAGCACGCCCGCGTGAATCGTCATGTAGTCGACGCCTTGCTCGGCCTGCTTCTCGATGACGTCGAGGAGCAGGTCGCGGGTGATGTCCTCGGGGCTGTCGACGCGCTTGACCGCCTCGTAGATGGGGACGGTGCCGATGGGGACCGGCGAGTACGCGACGTTCGCCTCGCGAATCTCGTCGAGGTTCGACCCCGTCGAGAGGTCCATCACCGTGTCCGCACCGTAGTGGACCGCGGTGTGGAGCTTTTCCAACTCTTCTGTGAGGTCGCTTGTGGTCTCGCTGTTGCCGATGTTCGCGTTGACCTTCGTGGCGAACTCGCGGCCGATAATCATCGGGTCGAGCGAGTCGTGGTTGCGGTTCGCGGGGACGACCGCCTGCCCCTCGGCGACCTGCTTCCTGACGAACTCGGGGTCGCGGTTCTCGCGCTCGGCGACTCGTTCCATCGCCGGGGTGACGCGTCCCGCTCGGGCGTGTTGGAGTTGTGTCGACGCCATTGATTACCTAGTGATACAACTAGCTAATAACAGTTGTGACAGCCGCGGGTCGGTTGAATCCCTCGGAAACTGACAGAATCGACGTGCAACACTCAGAGGGTGGGTTCAGCACTGACGCCTGTAGAACAGAGCAGATAACCACAAAGATTAGACGTGTAATGTGAATAAATAATCATATGTCCTCCAACAGCGGGCCGGTTCGATGGACGAATCCGGAGTATGTCGCAACGGTGGTTGGCGTTCTTTCAGTGGCCGCATTAGTGTTCTACAGTTCGCTCACGCAGTCTGGCCCAACTGTTGATGAGATAGTCTTCGTTGTTCTCGTTACTACGCTGCCTGCTACTGTCGCCTACGAACTTGCTCGTCGCCTCCTGTGACCGACTCGCGCCCTGTATGCAGCACGGTCTCAGCAAACTATCAGTGGCGGAGGAAATCAGTCGCCGCGCGAACGGCGAGAGTGTTCCTCGACGACGATTAGAAATCGCCGGTGACGATGTCGGCGACGCGTTCGCGGTCGAACAGGGTTGCGCCCTCGAAGGCGTCCGGGTAGATGTTCAAGGCCGCCTGTTCGGTGTGATAGAAGTTGATGATGGGTCCTTGGTCGAGATATCCAGCGGGGTAGACCGCCCCGTCCTGAACGGCTCGGACCTCGCTCGCGACCGGGTCGTCCTGCAACGGTTCGACCACGGCCTCTCGGAACTCCGACTCGGACGCACCACCGTAGTTGCGGACGAGCAGTACCTCGGGGTCGACTTCGAGCATAGCCTCCAGGTCGATTGTGCTGTTGTTGGTCCCGCTGAAATGTTCGATGTCCGTCCCCGCGAGCGCGTCTTGCAGCCGCAGTTCTCGCCACTGCTTGGTGCTGATTCCGCCGTCATCGAAGCGGAACGGATAGAACTCATCACCCTCTTGACCGGCCGGATAGACCAGCAGTGCGGTCGGGCGCTGGTCGGCCGGCGGGATTCGCTCGTCTATCGTGTCGAGCATCTCCTCGTGGAGGTCGACAAACGCCTCGTACCGCGGCCGGGCCTGAAACACGTCGGCGACCAGTTCGAACATCTCGTAGAGTTCGTAGTAGCGGTAGCCGTCGTGCCACTCCGAGCTGTGCTTGCGACTGAAATTCCCGAAGAAGGGACCGATTTCGGTTCGGACTTCCTCGACGTCGCTGCGGTCCCAGCCGTACCAGTTCACCAGTAGATTGGGGTCCAGGAGGTGAGCGTCGGCGTTCAGTTCGTACACCAACTCTTTCGGCACGCCGTCTCCGACCAACTCCACGATAGCGTCCGCGTCGAACTCGACGCCGGGCAGTGATTCGAACGCCTCGTTCGCAAAGCGCGCGTGGTTCTGAATGCCGAGCGTTTGTCCCCCGCCGAGTGCGAACCCCATGTCCGCGAGGGTCGGTAACAGCGCGGTCCATCGCTCCGGCGGTTCGTCGAACTCGACCGGACCCATCGGTTCGATCGAGACAGTGTACGACCCGCCGGTGTCGCTCGCGGCGCTCGACTCGTCGGTGGATGTCGCTTTCGTGGTGTTCGGGTCGCTGGTCGAACTGTCGGTCGTCCCGCCAGTTCCGTTCTCGCCGCCACCGAGACACCCTGCGAAGAGCGCGGTGCCGAGGGCAGCGCCACTTCCCAGCAGTTCTCTACGCGTTGAGTTGCTCCGACGCATTAAGAAGCCAAAAATTAGGCTAGCCTAAAACAATAGCGGTTTTCGGTCCGTTGTCTGTCCATGTTACGGGCGGTGAATCCCGGTCCATCCGGCGGTTTTGGCACCAGTAGTCGAACACGAAAAGAGCCGCCGAACGTCGAGACGAGCGGACACACCGCCGCTCTCGGTCCGTTTCCTTACCCCTCGTAGCCGGCGTACTCCATCAGTTTCGCGAAGATGTCGGTGTCCATAACCTCCTTGTAGACGACGCCGCTGAGCATGCCGCCGGGGTAGAAGTTCCCGTTCATGACGTGGTTGACCTTGTGGCAGTGCATGAGGTAGATGCCGGGTTGGGCGTCGGCGGTGAACTCGACCGTGTGGCGCTCCGCGGGCGCGATGTTCGTCACGTCCATGTCGTAGCGGGCGGCCTCGGGGATGACGCCGCCGTCCTTTTCCACCAGTTGGAAGCGGTGGTTGTGGATGTGCATCGGGTGGCTCATGTAGCCCGCGTTGACGTAGTGAATGCGGACGGTGTCACCCTGTTCGACGATGATGGGCGAGCCGTCTTCGGGGTGGAGCGTCCGCGGCGCGCTCTTGCCGTTGACGGTGAACACGTCCGGCTTCCGGTTCCGGGGGTCGTAGGTCACGTTCTCGCCAGCCATCTGCCGCGGGAGCCGCGAGTCCCAGTCGCGGACGGTCATGAAGTACTCCCTGTCGGCCGGTTCGTACCCCTCCGGGTCGACGCGGAGGATGCCGTACATCCCCATCTCGATGTGCCGGTGGGTCTGGTAGTGGCAGTGGTAGAGGTGCGTCCCGGGGACGTTCGCCGGGATGGTGTAGGTGTGTTTCTCGCCGGGGTCGACGCGGATGCCCGTCGTCGTCGGCACGCCGTCGTCCTTCCAGGCCTTGCGCACGCCGTGGAAGTGGACCGTGTGGGGGCGCATCCCGTCGGTGTTGTCGAGCGTGACCTCCATGTCGTTGCCCTCGGTCGTCCGGAGAATCGGCCCGGGGACGCTCGGATTTCCGTCGTCGGCGCTGAACGCCCACACCTGCGGGAGTTCGACCGGCCCGCCCATCGTTTCGAGGGGGTGGGCCGCGTGGCGCGCCGGCGCGCTCTTGAGGGTGACCTGTCCGCCCTGCTCGTCGACCTGTACGACCTCCGGCGGACTGGTGTACGGCAGCGCCGACTCGCTCGTCTGGGCGACCGTCGTCTCGTCCGCGCCGACGGCGGCCGAGTCCCCGTTCGTGGGCGCGGCGCACCCCGCGAGACCGAGCGCTCCGACGCTTCCAGTGGCGGCGAGGAATTCGCGACGCGACACCGTCGAACCGGGTGCACCAACGTAGTTTCGCATTACAGTCGGTCGTTACCCGGGGGGATGGAATACCGTCTCGCCAGTTCCCGACGCACAGGAGCATGACGAACATGTTCGGCACGGTCGCTACGTACCGGGCCGGTGAACAGTCGAGTCGGGCGTACCAGTCCGAATCGACGGCCATCGGTTCGACCGAACCCGACGCTGGTACCCCGCGACTTTCATACGCCCCGGCGGCGTACCGGAAACCGAACCGACGGCGCGCGGGTCGCCGTCGAGCAACCCACTCCCACGCAGATGTCGACCAATCCACTCTCAGACGCGCTCGAACCGGACTTCGAGACGGTGTTCGACGCCCTCACCAGTCCGCAGTGCCGGGCCGTGCTCAAGCAGCTCGACGGCCCGATGACCGCCTCGGACATCGCCGCCGCGTGTGACCTCCCGCGGTCGACGGTGTACCGAAAGCTCGAACAGATGGTCGAGGCGGGGCTCCTCGAAAAACGCGACCGCGGCCGCGACGCCGCTCGCTACGCGGTCGGCTTCGAGGAGGTGGTCGTGACGCGCGAACCGGGCGACCTCTCGATTTCGGTGTCGTCGCCGTCGCGGTCGGCCTCGGACCAACTGTCGTCTCTGTGGTCGGCCGTCGGCGACCAGGCCGGCGACTGAGACCTTACCCGACCGTCGCGTCGTCCCGCGCGAGAAACGCCTTCATGACCTTCCCCTCCGCCCGGTGGAGCTTCTCGCTCGTCGTCGACTTCGCCAGCCCCACGGCCTCGGCGAGCCCGGTGAGCGTGCACGTCCGCGGCGTGTCGTAGTACCCCTCGGCGACGGCCGTTTCGAGGAGGTCGTACTGGTCGTCGGTGAGAAGCGACTCCGTGTCTATCGACTGGTGGATGGAGACGAGGTCGAACGGGATGCCGAACTGCGTGAGCTGTTCGCCCAGCTCCGAGAGGTTCTCGCGCGGCGCGGTCACCTCGACTGTCACCTCGCCGTCGACGATGGTGATGGGCAGCTCCAGCGGGATTCCCACCTCGCTGAGCGTGAGAATCAAAAGCGGTTCGGTCGTCTCGAACTGCACGAGCGCGCGCTCCGGCTGCGCTTCGAGAATCGTCACCGAGACGACCGAGTCGTACTCGTCGATGGTCGTGACGACCGGCTCGATGTCGGCCGTCCGTATCTCGACGAGGCCGACGCCCGTCTCGTCGGCCGGCATCGCCGCGAGGACGGTGAACTCGGCGTCCGGATACCGTCCCGAGAGGTCGGAAACCCAGACCTGATCGGGGAGCGTGATGGAGAGTGTTGCGCGGGGCATCGGTAGTGAAACGAACTTATTCCTCCCGGACAAAGATAGTTCCGAACATGTTCGCCCTTCGGCCGCGTTTCGGGAACCACCGAGACGGGTTTTTCACCGGACCACCGACCGTCGAGTGTCGAGCGAGGCGGGACCGCCGCCTCGCCACCTTCAATCATGAACCCGAACGACACCACATCTCCGACGCTCGGCCGGCGAACCGTACTTCGACTCCTCGGCGGCGCGGCCGTCTCCGCGACCGCGCTGGGAGGCGCCGCCGACGCCGCGCGAGCGCAGTCGGGGACCGACCTCGATTCGTGGTTCGCTCAGACCTCGAACTACGACGGGGTGGTGGACGAGACGGGAAGTTCGACGGTGACAGTGACGGTCGGGGCGCAGGCCAACGGCGGCGCGTTCGGCTTCGGCCCGGCCGCCCTGCGCGTCGACCCCGGAACGACCGTCGTCTGGGAGTGGTCCGGGAAGGGCGGGTCGCACAACGTCGCCGCCGAGGACGGGAGCTTCGAGTCCGACCTCGTCGGCGACAGCGGCCACACGTTCGAGCACACGTTCGACGCGGCGGGCGTCTACAAATACGTCTGTACGCCCCACGAGACCATCGGGATGAAGGGCGCAATCGTCGTCGGCGACGCCGGCGGCGCGACCGCGACCGAGGCGGCCGACTCGACCGGCGAGGGCGAATCGGAGGCGGCCACTGACAGCGCCGGCGAGGGGGACGCCGACCTCGACGCGTGGTTCGAAAACACCACCAACTTCGACGGCGTCGAGGCGCAGACCGGCCTCCAGCGCGTGACCGTCGACGTCGGGGCGCAGGCCAACGGCGGCGCGTTCGGCTTCGGTCCCGCGGCGATTCGCGTCTCGAAGGGCACGACCGTCGCGTGGACGTGGACCGGCGAGGGCGGGTCGCACAACGTCGTCGCCGAGGACGGGAGCTTCGAGTCCGAGCTGGTCGGCGACAGCGGCCACGCGTTCGAACACACCTTCGAGGAGGCCGGGACGTACACCTACGCCTGTACCCCGCACAAGACGCTCGGCATGAAGGGCGCAGTCGTCGTCACCGACGACGAGGGCGGGTCGAACGCGCAGGTGGCCGAGCCGTTCGGCGACTCCGGAACGGAGCGCCTCGGCGGCATCGCGCTGGCCGGGACGTTCGGCGCGATGCTGGCGTCGCCCGCGCTGTTCGGCGCGTTCATGTGGCTCAAAGGCGAGGGCGGCGAGTCGGCGGGCGAGACGTATCCGAAGGGGAAGTCGGAGTAACGCGTCTGAGGGGCGGATGAATTTTCCGGGGTAGCAGTTCGATTTCTCGCGTGCGCGCTCAGAACAGCGACGCGAGCACCCCCGAGATATCGACGTGGAGACCCAACCGCTGGATTCCCTTGTATCCGAGGTAGATTCCCACGATACCCAAGATTCCGGCGAGGTTGGGCGGGGCCGGAATAGGTGTTTCTATGAGGCCGAACAGGGCTCCGGCGAAGACGCCTGCCAGCAGGGCCAAAACGAGTTGCGAGGCCATAGTCGTGCCATCCAAGTTCTGGGATAAATAGGTACAGTAATCGACGCGAGCGCGGGGACAGCCCACCCACGGTTCGAGACGGGACTACTCCACGTACACCCGCGTCACGTGTCCCCCGCAACCGCACTGTTCGACGTACTCGTACTCCACGCCGTCGAACCGCGCCGCGAGCGCGTCGTAGAGGTACGTCTCCGGGTGGCCGTGGTCGCCGTGGGTGACGAGGTTGACGTGGTGGCCGGCGGTCGTGTGTTCGACCGCGTCGACGGCCTCCGAAATCACGAGGTCGCGGTCGGCGGCGTGTCGCGGGAGTTCGAGGTTCGCCGACCACGAGGTGTCGTGGACGCGGTCGGTCGCCGAATCGGGCGTTTCGTGGTCGTGGTCGGCGGGGAGCGAGTCGGTCGTCATACAGTTCGAGAGACGACTTCCGACTCAAAGAGCGACAATCCGAACATGTTCGTCCCGACTGTGCGAGGCCGGGAAGCGGCGCGTGTAGCCTATAGCAGGCGTGTGAACCACGACGTGTATGGAGATTCAACGCAAGACCATCGCGAAGGCAATCGTCGTCGTGTTCGTCTTCAACCTCGTCGTGATGGGTGCGGGCGCGTGGTTCGCCTATCAGGAGGCCCCGCCCATCCCCGACGAAGTTGTCGGACCCGACGGCGACGTCGTCGTCAGCGGCGACGCGATTCGAGAGGGCAAGACCGTGTTCCAGAAAGACGGCCTGATGAATCACGGGTCGATACTGGGCAACGGCGCGTACTACGGCGCGGACTACACCGCCGACGCGCTGGACTTGAAAGTCCAGTTCATGCGGAACTACTACGCCCAAGAACGGTACGGTGAGTCCTACGACCGACTCGACTCCGCCGACCAGGCCGCCGTCGCCGACGTGGTGAAAAACGACCTCGACGACAGCTACGAGGGCGGCGCGATTCGGTACACCGCGGCCGAGGTGTACGCCCACGAGCAGGTCCGCCAGGAGTACGTCGAGCGATACCACGAGGGCGACCACGAGCGCGGCGTCCCCGTGGACATGATCGACTCCGAGGAGGAGGCGCGGGCGTTCGCTGACTTCGCCATGTGGACGGCGTGGTTCTCACACACCGACCGCCCCGGCGGCACGCACTCGTACACGAACGACTGGCCGTACCAGCCCGGCGCGGGGAACGACGCCACCGCCGCCTCGATGACGTGGAGCGTCGTCGCCATGGTGCTCCTCGTCGCGGGCGCGGGCCTCGGCATCTGGCTGTACAAGTCGGTCGAACTCCCCGAGCCGTCGGCCGAGGACATCACGGTGCCCGAACCCGGTGACGTGAGCGTCTTCCCGAGCCAGCGGGCGGCGCTCCGGTTCATCCCGGTCGCCGCGGGGCTGTTCTTGGCACAAGTGCTGTTGGGCGGCCTGCTCGCGCACTTCTACATCGAGCGCGCCGGCTTCTTCGGCGTCGAGTCGATATTCGGCGTGCCCATCCTGCAACTGCTCCCGTTCGCCATCGCCAAGACGTGGCACATCGACCTCGGCATCCTCTGGATCGCCGCGACGTGGCTCGGCGCGGGGCTGTTCCTCCCGCCGCTTCTGACCGGCTACGAGCCGCCGAAGCAGTCGACGTACATCAACGTCCTCCTCGGCGCCATCGTCGTCGTCGTGGTCGGCGGCATGTCGGGTATCTGGCTGGGCGCGAACGGCTACATCGACGGCTCGCTGTGGTGGATTCTCGGCAACGAGGGGCTCGAATACCTCGAAGTCGGGAAGCTCTGGCAGTTCGGCATCCTCGCCGGCTTCCTCATCTGGGCGGGGCTGGCGGTCCGCGGCCTGAAGCCGCTTCTCGACAAGGAAGCGCCGTACGGACTGGCGCACATGATTCTGTACGCCGGCGGCTCTATCGCCCTCCTGTTTACCGCGGGCTTCCTCTTTACCCCCGAGACGAACATCGCCGTCACGGAGTTCTGGCGCTGGTGGGTCGTCCACATGTGGGTCGAGGGGGCCTTCGAGTTCTTCATCGTCGCCATCGTCGGCCTGACGCTGGTGTCGATGAACCTCCTCAGTCGCCGGAGCGCCGAGAAGGCCGTCATGCTTCAGGCGCTCCTCGTCATGGGGACGGGCATCATCGGCGTCTCGCACCACTACTGGTGGGTCGGCATGCCCGACATGTGGGTGCCCATCGGGAGCGTGTTCTCGACGCTCGAACTCATCCCGCTGGTGTTCATCCTCTACGAGGCGCTCGGGCAGTACCGCGCGATGTCGGGCGAGTCGTTCCCGTACCGCCTGCCGTTCATGTTCATCGTCGCCAGCGGCGTCTGGAACTTCGTCGGCGCGGGCGTGCTCGGCTTCTTCATCAACCTCCCGCTCATCAACTACTACGAGCACGGGACGTACCTGACGGTCGGCCACGCCCACGCCGCGATGTTCGGCGCGTTCGGCTTCCTCGCGCTCGGCATGGTCACCTACATGCTCCAGCTCTCCATCGACGCCGACCGCTGGGACGGCTCGTGGCTGCGCGCCGCCTTCTGGTGTTGGAACGTCGGCCTCGTGTTGATGGTGTTCGTCTCCGTCCTCCCAGTCGGCTTCCTCCAACTGGAGACGGCGTTCACCGGGAGCTACGCCGCCGCCCGGAGCGTCGCCTTCTACAACCGGCCGCTGATTCAGACGCTGTTCTGGGCGCGGCTCCCCGGCGACACGCTCATCATCCTCGGGACGGTCATCTACGCGGCCGACCTCGTCAGAAAGCGGTTCGTCCTCCGGCAGTCCGCCGACGACCCGAGCGTCGAGGACATGGCCGTCGCCGAGGGCATCCTGGGCGACGACTAACGGTCGAGCGCTGTCGAACCGCTTCTTTTCTGCTCGCTTGTTGAGACCGACTTCTGTTGTACGCGCACGCGTCACTGTCGCGCCAGACCCGTCGAAGAAGCGGAATTCAACAGAGCCACTGACGGCTGATTCACGTTCCCGATTTTTCACCGCCGGTGGACTCCCGACTCTCCCACGCGAGCACCAACCCCGTCACGGCCCCGACGACGACCGTCCCGCCGAGCGTCGCAATCACGCCCAGCGCCCCGAGGAACAGCGGAACGACGAGAAACAGGACCACACCTCTCACGAGCGCCGCCACCGCCCCCACCCCGACCGGCGTTTCGAACGGATTGCCCTCCATCACGACCACCGCGAGTTCGAGCAGGTACATCGGGACGGGGAGCGCGAGCAATCCCACGAGCCCGCCGACGAGCGTGCCGCGAACCCGGGAGTTCGCCCCGCCGAGTCGCCGCCAGAGCAGGCTGGCGAGCAGACCGCCGCCGAGAAAGCCCCCGGCGACGAGCACCACCAGCGGCGCGGTGGGGACGGCCGGGTCGTCGCCGGTCACCAACGCGACCACCGGGTCGGCGAGAACGTACCAGAGCGCGAACGCGCCGCCCGCGAGGGCGAACGTCATCGAGGGGCGACGGCGCGCGGCGGCGAGGAGCGAGAACCGAGGCATACGAGAGATTCGTTGCACCGGGAGAAGAAGTTCGCGGAAGTCGTGAATCGGCCGACAACGGGCGAAAACAGACCGGAAACGGCGCGGTCGGACGCTACTCGACGACGACCGCGCCCTTCATCCCGAGCGTCTCGTGGGGCGTACAGGCGTAGGTGTACGTCCCGGTCGCCTCGAAGGTGTGTTCGAACGTGTGACCGCTACTGCCCGCCAACTCCGATTCGAAGGAGCCGTCGGCGGCGGCGACGTTGTGCGACCCGCCCTCGCCGTTCCACTCCCAGACGACCGTGGTACCCGGAGAGACGCGAATCGCCGCGGGACCGAAGCCGAACGCGCCGCCGTTGGCCTGCGCGCCAACCGTCACCGTCACCGTCGAACTCCCCGTCTCGTCCACCACCCCGTCGTAGTTGCCGACGTTGTCGAACCAGCCGTCGAACTGCGGGGCGCTCCCGCCGCCGGAACCGCTATCCGCGCCGGTCGTTTCACCGGACTCGGTCGTCGGCTCCGCGGTCGATTCGGCGGTCGTCGCGTCGTCGCCGTCCGCCTCGGCCGCGTTCGCGGCGTCGCCGCCGGAGCCGGAACAGCCGGCGAGCGCCGTCGACAGCGCCGCCGTCGCGGTCAGTGCGGTAAAGCGCCGTCTCGTGAGATTGGAATCGCGCGTCATCAGGTGTACCTCGGCGGCGACGAAAGCAAGCGGTTACCCCGAACGTGTTCGGGGAGATTCCAGCAAGCCGCGACGGGCTACGGGGCGTCAGTCGCCCGCCGGTCGGGTCGCGGGCATCGGGCCGTCGTAGTCGGCGGGCACGTACCCGCAGAGCGGGTCGCTGGCCAGCGGGTCGCCGGTGTGGGCGTACGCCCGCGAGCGACTGCCGCCGCAGACGTGGCGGAACTCGCACGCGCCGCACTTCCCGCGGAGGGCGTCGGGGTCCCGGAGCGACCGGAAGAGGTCGCTCTCGCGGTATCGCTCGACGAGCCCGCCGTCGCGGACGGGGCCGGCGGACGCGGGGAGAAAGCCCGACGGGAACAGCTCGCCGGTGTGGCTGACGAAGGCGAACCCGTCACCCGCGGTGATGCCGAGTCGGCGGCCGATGCCGTCGGTCGGGGGCGCGTCGCTCGCGTCACGACGGCGCTGGATGGCGACCCGACGGTAGTGGGGCGCTTCGGTCGTCTTGACGCCGAAGGGGGCTTCCTCGCTCACCTCGGTCAGCCACTCCATGACGCGCTCGGCGCGCTCCGGGGAAATCGGGTCGAGGACGCGCCCGCGCCCGACGGGGACGAGGAAGAACACGGACCAGAGCACCGCGCCGAGGTCGGCCACGAGGTCGCAGAGCGCGGGGAGTTCGTCCACCGTCTCGGCGCAGACGGTCGTGTTTATCTGAAGCGGGAGGCCGGCGTCGCGGGCCGCGCGGGCGGCCGCGACGGTCTGTTCGAAACTCCCGTCCTCTCCCCGGAAGACGTCGTGTGACGCTGCGGTCGCGCCGTCGAGGCTGAGCGCCATGCGCCTGACGCCCGCGTCGGCGAGGTCGGCGACCGTCTCGGGCGTCAGCGACGACGTTCCGCTCGGAGTGAGCGTCATGCGGAGGCCGAGGTCGGTTCCGTACTCGACGAGGTCCACGAGGTCCGGGCGGGCCAGCGGGTCGCCGCCGGAGAGGACGACGAGTTGCCCCGGTCCGAACTCGCGGGCCTGGTCGAGCAGGCGTTTGCCCTCCGCCGTCGTCAGTTCGTCGGGGTGTCGCGCGGGCGTCGCGTCCGCCCGGCAGTGGTCGCACGCGAGGTCGCACGCCTGCGTCACCTCCCAGACGAGGACGAACGGTCGCCGCGAGGTGTCGATGCTCGACGGGTCCGGCGGGGCGGTCGCCGTCGACGGCGCGTCCGCGTCGCTCCCCTCGCTCGTGTCGGTGTCGACGTGTGGCGGTCGAGACATGGCTCTGGTCGGCTGGTTCGACGGCGCGGACGGTGAGTCACACCCCGAACCTGTTCGGCCGACTGGTCGGGGGAAACCGAGACGAACACGTTCGGGGTGAACTTCCTGCGCTGTCGCCCCCACGACTCGCATATGGAGCACGAGGCGTACCTCGACGGACTCGACGCACCGACCGACCGAACGGTGGATTTCCTCGACGTGCGGGAGTTGCCGCCGCCGGAGCCGCTCACCGAGACGATGAACAGCCTCGCCGACCTCGACGGCGAGACGGTGTTCGTCCAGCTCAACGACCGCGAGCCGAAGTTCCTCTACCCGAAGCTCGACGACCGAGGGTTCGCCTACTGCTCGACCGAGCGCGAGGACGGCGTCGTCACCGCGATTTGGGAACCCTGAGTCGGCGTAGTCGCCGAATCTCTTCCAGTCAATCCCATCCAGTCAATCCCCCGCGAGCGGCGGTGTCGGCACCGCTTGCGTCCCGAAAGCTATCAACCCACCCTAATTTGGTATAATCGTTAATGTAATAACAACCCACGCGTTTGTACGTGGTATGAGTTCAGACCACACGAATACCACCCACTCCGAGTGGTGTCCGGACTGCGGTTCGAAGATGGCCTTCACCGGCACGCAGCCGGCGGGGCTCGCACAGTTCTTCTGCGAGCAGTGTCGGTACCGCCGCGACCGCTTCGTCGGCGACGACTGAACCGTCCGCGCGATTTCTACAGACTCGCACGCCCGGGAGCGGTGGCCGTCCTCGGGTCTCACGGAGTGGTACGACTCGCGAAGATGTTCGGAGCGCGTCTCCAAACCGTGCAATCATTGTTCGTTTATACCCGTGTTCGGACACTCGATTCAACCGGAGGGAGACAACATGCTATCTACGACTCGGCGGCGGACGCTCCAGTGGCTCGGTCTCGGCGGTGCCGCCTCGCTGGCCGGCTGTGCGACGAAAGCGCCGACCGCCGCGCAGTCGCTCGACGGGACGGAGGAACCGACACAACAGAGTCCGACGAACATCGTCGACCAGGTCGCGGCCGACCCGACTGATATTCCCGGTCCCATCGACCGAAGCGAACCCGCGGAAGTCGACGTGACGCTCCGGCCGGAGGAGGTCACCGCCGAGGTCGAACCCGGCGTGACGTTCACGTACACGACCTACAACGGGCAGGTTCCCGGCCCGCTCGTCCGCGTCCGGCAGGGGGACACGGTGAACCTGACGTTCGAGAACCCCGAGGAGAACACCATGCCGCACAACGTCGACTTCCACGCGGTCGCCGGCCCCGGCGGCGGCGCGGAGGCGACGATGACGAACCCCGGTGAGACGGCACACCTGCGGTTCAAGGCGACCTACCCCGGCGCGTACATCTACCACTGCGCCGTGCCGAACATGGACATGCACATCAGCGCCGGGATGTTCGGGCTCATCCTCGTCGAGCCGCCGGAGGGGCTTCCGGAAGTCGACCACGAGATATACCTCGGCCAGCACGAACTCTACACCGACAAGGCCGCCGGCGAGGAGGGCCAGCACACCTTCGACTACGAGTCCATGCGGAACGAGGACCCGACGTACGTCCTCATGAACGGCGAGAAGTACGCGTGGACGCCCAACGGCCGAGGACCGGCCGCGACGGTCGGCACCGACGAGACGGTCCGGGTGTACTTCGTCGACGGCGGGCCGAACCTCTCCAGCAGCTTCCACCCCATCGGGAGCGTCTGGGAGACGCTCTACCCAGACGGGTCGCTGACGACCGAACCGCAGAGCCACATCCAGACGCGGCTCGTGCCGCCGGGAAGCACGACCATCGCGACGATGAGTTCGCCCGTGCCCGGCGACTTCAAACTCGTCGACCACTCGCTGTCCCGCGTCGTCCGCAAGGGCTGTATGGCCGTCATCCGCGCCGAGGGGCCGGAGGACCCCGAAATATTCGACCCCGACCCGCAGTAGCGCCGCCGCAGCGACCGGCAATCATCGCTGTCCGCTTTTTTCTATCTGGCTCTTTCGAGAGGCGTCGTCGCTGAGCGGCGGTGCGCCGGAAGCGACCGCCCCGAGAAGCGACCACAGCGTTATGCCGTTCGCTTTCAAAATGCGAAGCCAAGGATGCCTGACGACAAACAGGGCCGAGATAAGCAAGCGGCCAAGGAAGAACAGCGCCAGCGCGAGCGAGCGCTCCGAGAGGCGCGTGACCGCGCCGACGAACCCGAACCGGGGAAGCAACTCGGGGACCTCGACGACGCGCTTGAGGTTCAGGACTATCCGACCACGACGGAGCAACTCGTCGAGAACTACGGCGACTACGAGGTCGAAACACAAGGCGGGTGGAAACCAATCGACGAGGTGCTCGCTTCGGTCGACAACGAAATATACGACTCCGCGGACGACGTTCGCGACCGGATACAGCGATTGATCAATCGAAGATAAGTGCGTCCGAAGCCGTCTCTGTCGTGGCGATATTTTGATACCCTGCGTTCCGAGACGCGTCCGCTCTTGGGCCCGACCACATCAGGACCTCCTTCCGTGGCCGAGACTCATAGTCGTACGACTTACGTAGCCCAGTGTGCGGAGCCATCATTCAGGTAGACTGGTACTGCCGGAGAACCCTGATAAGAAACACACCACTGAGCAAACAGCCAAAGAAAAGCCCCAACCAGATAGGTGAAAACGGTCTTTGGGAGCCAGCCGATCTGAACAGGTATCCCGTTAGCAGTGCGAGGGCGATTAGTTTCGTCTTCTCGGAGACCATATTCTGCAGTATATGATGTGTTGTACAATCAAGCATTTTGTGAGTGCGGTTGTGAAATACTTGTCTCGGACAGGCGTCTGACCGTGCTCAATTCATCAAACCGTTTTGACCGACTCGCGCGCTGTCTTCAGCGCGCCCGCAGAAACCTCACTGAACGCTGTCAGAAGCGGCGTACAAGATGCAGATGGCACAGTAAAACGTACTGACGTTTCAGTCCCAATAGCTGTCAATCGATTCGCCAGCGAGTCGTGCGCGGACGAACAGGTACGCGAAATGAACTGGGACGTAGCCGAGGCAGAAAACCCAGCCCTGCGGCTTCGAGACTAAGTCCCACGCGCGTTCACCGCCTCTTGTGGCGTCCACCGAGAGCGTCTCAAAACCGAGTATCGACTCGATAGCTGGTCCGACGACCATCACAAACACGCACAGATAGAGAATCGCCACGGCAAGAATTTCGAGCGATTGGTTAGAACTCATCGTTCCCTGAGTAGCGTATAGTAACTGGAGACCACAGATAAAGCCACTTCGAGACTGGTGGGTGGTTCAGTGCGTAATCCACCGCCCCGAGCCAACCGGAGCGACAGCACCCCGACAGTGAGATGAACGTGTTCGGGGGTGGGCCTACGCCCGTGGCGACCCTATTTCGGACCATGCCAGACATCCCATCCCTGTTCGGCGGCGGGTCGCGGGCCGACCGCTTCGACGATATCGACCAGTTCGTCCCGGAGCACTTGCCCGACCCGGACGTCTTCCTCGACGGTCACCGCGTCCTCGACGGCGAGGACCACGTCGCCGTCCACCGGGTCGCCCGCGACCTGTTCGAGGACCGCGGGGTCTACGACGTGACGTTCGGCTACAACCTCGCGCGGCTGAACCTCGACCGACGCCACCCCGAGGCGGGCTTTCGTTACGCGGAAGACCGGGACGACCCGTCGGTCCTCCTCGCGGAGTTCACGCCGACGACGCCGTTTTGCCCGCAGTCGAAGACACTCACCGTCGGCGCGTTCCGGGCGTGGAACGGCCTCGCCGACCGACACGACTACGACCGCGTCCGGGTCCGCGTCGCACCCATGCACCACCACGCGGCGGCCATCAACGCGGAACTCGACGCGATGGACGCGGCCGACTCGCAGGCGACCGGCGAGTCGGACCGCAACGGCGAGACGCCGGCGGGCGACGACGACGGCGAATCCGAGTCGGGAGCGGTCTCGCTGTCCGAGGAGTTCGAGGCGGCGTTGCAGCGGTTGTCGAGCGAAAAGTAGTAGGTCCGTTTTCCCCGCGTGGTCGGCCCCGCGGTTCAGTCGTCGGCGGCCGGCGCGAACACGAGCACTGCGCTACTGTCGACCGGCGCGCGCGGCGAGATGTCGCGGTCGCCGCCGAAGCGCATCAACTCCCCCGCCGCGACTTCGTATGTCTCGCCGTCGAGCGCGAGTTCCATCCGGCCGGCGACGACGTGAAAGACGATGTCGAAGCCGGGGTGGGAGTGCGCCGGCACCTCGTCGCCGGCTTCGAGGCGGAGTCTGACGGTTTTCGGGCGGTCGGTCTCGAAGACGGGCGTGTGCGTCTGCGCCGGGAGGTCGGCGAGCGCGGCGTGTTCTGGCATCACGGGTGAGTCGTCGGCCGCGCGGTCGGTAAGCCTGCGGCCGAACCCGTTCGGGGGCGCGACTGGAAGTGACTGAGCGCACGGCCGTCGAGGTGGGCGACGGTAGGTGCTATTTTGTTCTTCGCGGGCGATGGTGCGTTCGATGCCCTCCATAGTTGACAAAACCGTGTTCAGCGAGCCCTCCGGCGGCCTCTTTCCGGTCGTTCAGCTCTGCGGCGCGCTCGTCATGTCGGGTCTCTACTGGCAGTACGCCGTCGTGGAACAGTCCATGTCTGGCAACTGGCTCCTGTTCATGATAGCGGGGACCGCGCTGTCCGGGGTCGCCGAGTCGCTTCCGAACAATCGACGGCGGGAAGCGGGCGTCCTGCGTCTCGCGGCGGTTCTCGTCCTGACGTGCCTGCTCGCGGTTCTCTTTCTCGCGCCCGAACTGCTCATGGAGTGACCGCGTCCGAGACGCGTCTCTGACGACCTGGCTCAGTCCGCGCCGTCGTCCGCGTCGACAGTCGACGCGGCCGCGCCGCCGACCAACGACTGCGGGCTGTGGACCCAGATGACCCGCAGGAGATTCGCGGCGAACGCCGCGACGCCGACGAGCACGAGCGTCCAGCCCGCCGTCTCGACGGTCGACGAGAGCCCGGCGAGGTCGCCCGCGACGACGGCGGCGACGCCGGCGACGACGAGGCCGAAGTCGAGGCGAGCGAGGCGAGCGCCGTAGAGGTCGTCGAGCATCGGCACGGGTTCGAGGCCGAGGCGGTCGCTGTAGCGGTGGACCCAGACGATGAAGGGGACGACGTGGTAGAGCGTCCCGAGCACGACGAACCCGACGAACCCGAGGAGGAACAGCGAGTCGGCTCCCGGCGCGCCGAACAGGCGGTCGCCGGCCAGCGGGGCCGCGAGCCACGCGGGGAGCGTCAGGACGGCCCAGCCGGCGAGCGCGACGGCCGCGACGGCGTACCGGGTGAGCATGGGCGTCCAGTCGACCGACGACTCGACGAGGCGGCGCGCGAGAATCGCGGCGACGCCGAGGAGCGAGAGGGCGACGAGCGCGCCGCCGACCCGCGCGAGCGTCGGGTTCGAGACGAGTCGGCCGCCGGCGAGCGCGACGACGCCAAGCGGGTAGCCGACCTCCTCGACGCGGCGGAGCCACACGTCGACGCCGCGGAGCTTCGTCTGGGTGAACATCGTCGCGAGTTGGTAGAGCGCGCCGACGACGGTCGTCACGACGACGCCGAAGACGGCGAGCGTGACGTGGGCCGCGCGGACGCTCGCGTGAGTCACGCCGACGCCGGCGAAAAGCGGGCGCGTGAAGTCGACCGCGAGCAGGAAGCCGAGCGCGGTGGCGACCGCGAGAAAGCCGAGTGCGAGGCCGAAGTGGCGCTCGGTCACGTCGTAGTCGTCGAGTCGGGAGAGCGTGCGCGCGACGTTGTAGGCGAACGTCCAGAAGCCGAGGAGCGCGGCGGCACCGAAAAGCGGGAGCCACGCGAACGCGCCGAGGAGGAAGCACGCCGCGAGGCCGCCGACGCCGACGCCGACGGCCCACAACTGCGCGGTCGCGAGTCGCCGGGAGTAGAGGTCGACGCCGGACCAGACCGGGACGAACTGCGTCATCGCGCCCATGATGGTGACGCAGACCCACCCCGCGAGCAGGAGGTGGACGTGCGCGAGACGGGCGGTTCCGGCGACGACGCCGGCGGCGAGGCCGACTCGGAGGCCCACCGCGGCAGCGAGGAAGCCGAGCGCGACGACGAAGTGCCGGAGCGGAATCGTCATCGGTGGCTGTCGGGCCGTGTCGATGTCGGCGGGAATGGCGCTCATACGCGAACTAGCGCGGCGCGGAGCCCTACCGGTGACGCCGAACATATTCGCCGAGGATGGAGAACGGAAGGTGTGAACCGAGGTTGGCCGCCGTCCGCGCCGCTACTGCTTCGGGAACGTCGCCGCGAACTCGTTCGGACCCTGTTTCTCGACCGCGTAGTTGTCGGCGTCGAAGGCGTCGACTTCCGCCTGCATCTCGTAGAACAGCGGTTTCGGGTCGTGGTCGTTGAGAATCGTCAGCGACTCGCCGGCGTCGAGGTCGTCGAAGGCGGCGTGAATCTTCGGATGGCGCTCCGCCGGGGGGAGGTCGCGCACGTCGAGGATGGTGTCTGCCATACACGTCGTACCTCGCGGGGGACCACCGAGTCGGTTACCCCGAACACGTTCGCCTCCGGGGCGGCCGCGGCGGGACCGCCCGCAGTCGAGCGCCCGGGAGAGCGATTCGTGAGTGGCGGCCGCGGAGACGACCGTGTCGCCGCCGAGATGGCCATCGCCGGCGCGTTTCCCGCGGTCGACACGGCGGCGCGCCCGTAAGCAGTCAGAACTCATATATCGCTCATTTCGGAACTACCACTAGGATATGGACATCGAAGCGAGGATTAAACGTCGGCAACGTCGAGACGGGACGCCTCGCCTCCTCGTCGATTACGACTCGCTCTCGCCGGTCGCACACGCCGACGACCCGGTGAACTGCGGGCCGGTGTTGGAGCGACTGCTCGACTACCTCGACCCCGTGTTCGACGGGCATTTGCCGCCGAACGCCTACGTCTACGGCCCGAAGGGGTCGGGGAAGTCGGCGGTCGTGACGGCGCTTTTCGACCACCTCGTCCGCGCGTCGAGCGTCAGCAACGCCGCCATCCACACGACGACCCGCGTGCAGGCGACGTTCGCGCCGCGGTTCGTCTACGTCGACGCGCGCGAGACGACGAGCGCGTTCGCGTTCTACCACGCCGTGCTCGACGCGCTCGTCGACGAGTCGGTGCCGAAGCAGGGCATCAAGACCGAGGCGCTCCAGTCGCGGCTCAAAGCGACGCTCGACGCCCCCCAGACGGGTGCCGTCGTCGCCGTCGACCACCTCGGAGAGCCGGGGACGCTCGACGGCGAGGCGTTCGTCGACCTCTGTGCCGGGCTTCCGAGCAAGGTCAGTTGGCTGGCCATCGGGCGCGCGCCGCCCGACGAGACGGTGCTGACCGATTACACGGCAGACGAGATTCAGTTCGAGTCCTACCAGAGCCAGGTGCTCATCGACGTGCTGATGACGCGGGCGTCGGCGGCCGGGTCGCGGCGGACGCTCGACCACCGCCTCGCCCGCGACATCGCCG
>NZ_CSTE01000001.1:87545-135632 GCF_001368915.1 Haloferax massiliensis
CTCGCGGCGCTGTTCGGCGCGGCCGACGAGGCGGTCCGCAACAGACACCGGAGCATCAC
Source organism: Haloferax massiliensis (assembly GCF_001368915.1). Lineage (GTDB taxonomy): Archaea > Halobacteriota > Halobacteria > Halobacteriales > Haloferacaceae > Haloferax > Haloferax massiliensis. The sequence goes on from NZ_CSTE01000001.1 coordinate 87,605, forward strand.
GGCCGCCGACGTCGCCGCGGGCATCGCCGCGGTCCCCCAACCCTGCGTCTCGCTCGGCCGCGTGCTCGCGCTCCCGGAGAACCGCCAGCAGGTGCTCCACGAACTCCTCGCGTTGCGCCCCGACCAACAGGAGTCGGTACAGGCGGCGAGCCAGCACATCGCCAAATCGGTCGACCTCTCGGCGACGACGGTCAAGCGAATCCTCTACGAACTCGCCGAAGACGGCATCACCCGCCGAGTCACGGCGGAGCGCGTCGACCGGAAGGGGCGGCCGCCGAGCCGACTCGAACCGCAGTTCCCGACGGTCGTGTTCGAACGGCTGTTCGCCGCTCAGTAATCCGTTTCCACTTATCGACAAAGAATTTAGTACAACTGGTTGTCACAACTCGGTATGGGACTGACTAGTAACCGACGGTCCACCGCTGGCATCCTCGCTCTCTGTTGTGGACTCCTTTCGACGATGATCGCTGTGGAGGTTATCGGCGGCTATCTCTCGTTAGAGGGACTGCCGGTCGTGTATGGCCTTCTGGGACTGTCAGCAGTCGGAGCTCTCGTGTCGAATCGGTTCAGCCGAACCGCCTCGTGGAAGTCTCTGCCTCTGTACGGCGCATTGACGTTTGGCAGTTCGATTCTCCTGTTTCTCTATCTGTTCTCTCTAACAGATGCGTGATGGTCCTTGCCCCGGCGTTGGTGCATCACTAGAGCCGTCAGTTTCAACCGATGACTGGAAATCTGTCAAAAAGAGTGTGAAACAGACAGACGGTGTAGCTCTCACGGGGGCCTCGTTATTCCATCGTACCGACGCTGAACTAACCGCTCAGTGGCGCGTGCGTAGTGAACGAAAAGCATTCGCGCGAACGAGCGGTCCGAAGGACCCGGTAGTGAGCGCGATTCAGCGGTCGAGCGAACCGAGACCGGCTTTTTGGCATGAGCGGGGTTTCGCCGAGCGGTCCCCGCAGCGAAGCGAGGAAACCCGAGGCGAAAAGCGGTTCTTCTGTACGTAGCGATTTGAGCTGTCCACATTGAGTGCTGAACCGATAACCGACTCGCGCCTGTATTCAGCACGAATCCAACAACCGCCACCAGCGAAGGCATCAACAGAGCCGGAGTCGAAAACCCGCCGCCAACTCCGCCGTCGGCGTCGTGCAACGCTTACGCGCGGGGACAGAACTATACTTCGCCCACGGGACCAGTAGGTAATGACGACCACCCCGACGCCCGTCCGTGCATCGCCCGTCGGCGCTCCGTCGAACCGCTTCGGCGCGCCCGCGCCTCCGCGGGGTGTATCGACCGCATGACAGACGCATCGAGTCGGGAGGACGACGTGGTCGACGCCGTCGTCGAGACACTCTGTGCGGCCGCGCCGTCGATTCGGGCGGGACTGCCCGGCCGGCGCGTCTACGAGGATGGGACGAACCCGAGCGGCGAGCGCCAGATGGAGGCCGACACGTACGCCGACGAACTGCTGTTGAAGCGGCTTCGCCCCCTCGAAGGCGTCGGCGAGTACGCCAGCGAGGAGCGCCCCGACGTCATCGACGTCGGCGAGGGCGTCTCGGTCGCGCTCGACCCGCTCGACGGGTCGACGAACCTGAAGCCGAACAACGTGATGGGGACGCTCTACAGCGTCTACGACGAACCGCTCCCCACGGGCGGCGAGAACCTGCTCGCCGCGGGCTACATCCTCTACGGCCCGGTGACGACGCTCGTGGCCGCCCGCGACGGCGTCGTCAGCGAGTACATCCTCGAATCGGGCGTCAAGCGCCCGCTCCGCGAGGAACTGACGCTGCCCGACGACCCGGCCATCTTCAGCTTCGGCGGCCGCGTCAACCGCTGGTTCGACGAGTTCGAGGCGTTCGCCAGCGAGACCGAGCGGACCGAGGGGATGAAGCTCCGCTACGGCGGGTCGATGATCGGCGACGTGAACCAGATTCTCCACTACGGCGGCGTCTTCGCGTACCCCGCCCAGACCGACGCACCGAGCGGGAAACTCCGCCAGCAGTTCGAGGGCTTCCCCATCGGCTACATCATTGAGTGCGCGGGCGGGCGGTCGTCCGACGGCGAGGTGTCGCTTCTCTCGGGGACGCCCGACGGTATCCACGACCGCGTCCCGGTCTACATCGGCAACGACTCGCTCGTCGAGTCGCTGGAAGCGCGACTGGACTGACGGTCCGACCCACGCGGTGACGGAGCGGCGGTCCGATACGAGCGTGCCTCACCGACACCCACCGAACCGAGCAACGCGCTCGCTACCGCGTGGGTGACACCCCCGTTCCGACCGCGGATAATTTATCATTTTCGCTAATATTCAATTTAAAATTCCGTTTAGCAGTCTCAGTCTCTAGATCACAACGCCTGCAACTTGACTCGTCAGTCAACTGTCGATGCGATTCGAGGCACACAGTATTGTTTTATTTATTAACTTATGTCGCAGCTCAGGTGACTTCCACTCGCAGGAGGAGGGACTTGGTCAAAACAGCTCCCACGCGTGCGAAACCGAGTCTTCACGAGGTTCTGTTCAACGTGATCGAATCGAGTTGACCGGGGAATTCGGGAAAGGGTCCGACACCCACGGTCAACCACGAGGGAATCGTGCGAGAGATCGTGTCTCTGGTGGGAGCGGGACAGCGTACTCAGAGCGGTCCCACGGTGTCCGACTGATTTGGGGTCAAGAACCGACCGGCACATTATTGTAGTATTAGAACACAATTGCCACATCAAATCCGAGCATAGTTGGTGAGTCGATCGCTGACCTCGCTGTCATCTCAGGTGAGTCGTCCGCGGTCATCGGACTGACCGTTTAATATACTATAGTTGTCATACTGGGTTTCTATCTATTTTGTTTACACGGTTAACCGCTTCCGTGGGGCCGAACGGAGACCACCTGGCTGGTGTCTCTAGGGAGCGGTTGGGTGCTTTGCCGGCTCGACTTACTCAGCGGCGGCCGGGTGTCGCGCAGGCAGCGCGCTTCTCGTGAGACCGGCCGGCCGCTCCCTCGCCGAGTGCTCAGCGCCGTCGTCAGTACCGTGTCACTCCTCTACCGAGCGCTTCGTACAGAGCCAAAAGCCGCCGCCAAACCCGACCACCGTGACCGCAACGAGGCCAACGTCGACGAGCGCAATCGCGTACGCGGCGGTTCCCGGTTCGAGATACAACAGCGAGAACCCGAGCAGGAGCCCCATCACGATGCCGATTGCGACGAACAGCGGGAACCGGTCGCGCTGGTCGCAGATAACGTCGACAACCGTCTCTATCTGTGCCATACGGTACCGTTTTTCGCACTGATTATCAAGTTCCCGATTCGACCGATACCGGTCAGGCTTCGGTCGAGATGGAACGGCGGGTTCGAACCGGTGACAAGCGAGTGACGCGGCGGCGACGACCAACCACTCACATCAGTCGCCCTCCTCCGTCAGCGGGTCGCTATCCCAATAGGAGTGGTTCGGGTCGTCTCTGAAGCAGGCGACGCGGTGGCCAGCGGCCTCGCCGGACTGTTGGAGTCGTGGCACCTCTCGGCACGCCTCACGGGCTTCGGGACAGCGCGTGTGGAAACGGCACCCGCTCGGTGGGTTGACCGGGTCTGGGATGTCTATCCTCCGCATCGGCGGCTCACCGGCCTCGCCCGACTGTCGGGACAGGTTCGGCGTCGCCCAGCGGAGGACGTTCGTGTACGGGTGACTGGGGTCGCCGATGAGTTGGTCTGCTGGACCGACTTCGACCAGATTTCCGAGATACATCACACCGATTCGACCGTCTCCGTGTTCCGCGAAGTACCGCGCGTTCGAGAGGTCGTGCGAGACGAACACGAACGAGGTGTCGAACTCCGACTGCAAATCGAGCATCAGGTCCATCATTTCGACCCGTAAGGAGACGTCGAGTGCGCTTATCGCCTCGTCAGCGAGGATTACGTCGGGATTCATCAAGAGGGCGCGACAGAGCGCCACGCGCTGTTTCTCCCCGCCGCTGAGCTGGTGTGGGTACCGGTCCGCGAAGTCCGATGGGGGGTTCATACCGACGCGTTCGAGAAGCGCGTGAATCCGCTCGCGGCGTTCGCTGGTCCCGGCCTCCGGGTGAGTGAGCTTGATCGGCTCCGCGAGGATGTTCAGAATCCGCCGGTTTGGGTTGAGCGAGCTCCCAGGGTCCTGATGGATGATCTGGAGCGACGACCGAATCTCGTCGAACGGAATCTCTCCGTCGCCGTCTTTGGCGGCCCAGATGTCCTGTCCTTTGTACGTCACCGTCCCGCCCGTCGGTCGCTGGAGTCCGATGGTCGTCTTCCCGAGTGTGGTCTTTCCACATCCGCTTTCCCCGACGAGTGCGAGGACGTCGTTCTCCTCGATGTCGAGCGAGACGCCGTCGACCGCTTTGACCACGTCTGGCTCCTCGAAGAGGTCGAACAGCCCTTGGTCTTTTTCGAAGTTGACTTCGACGTTTTCGAGTGAGATGAGTGGCTCGTCGCGTTGGTCGAACTCAGCCGACGGTTCGTCGGCGCGGCTCACGACCCACCACCTCCCGAGACCGGAACGAACTCCTCGGAACGGTCGAAGTGCAGCGCAATCTCGTCTCGCGCGTCTTCCGCGTGGTGACAAGCCACGGCGTGGCCGGCTTCGAGTTGCGTGGACGCCGGGTCTTCAGCTCGGCACTCATCGGTCGCAAGCGGACATCGCGGTGCGAACGAACACCCCTGCGGAACGTTGACGGGTGCTGGACTCTGGCCTTCGATCGGTCGCATCTCTTCGAGCGGTGCTTCGATGTCCGGCGTCGCATTGAGCAACGCTCGCGTGTATGGGTGCCCACTGTTCCCGATGAGTTGCTCACGGTCGCCGACCTCGATGAGTTGGAAGGCGTACATGACGGCCATCCGGTCGGCGAGCTCGGCGACCAGTGGCAGGTCGTGGGTGATGAACACCATCGTCAGATCGTACTTCTCCTGTAGGTCTTCGAGGAGCGTCAGAATCGAACGCTGCATCAGGAGGTCGAGTGCGGCGGTCGGTTCGTCCATCACCAGCACCTCGGGTTCGAGAACGAGCGACAGGGCGATGAGTGCCCGCTGCTGCATCCCGCCGGAGAGCTCGTGCGGGTACGACGTCAGCACGCGCTCCGGGTCGAGGTACAGGTCAGAGAGGAGTTCACGGGCGAACTCCATTCCCGACGTGACGTCGGCGTCGTGGGCCTTCAGCGTCTCTCTGAAGTGCCCGCCGATCTTCATCGTCGGGTTGAACGAACTCATCGCGCCCTGGAAGACCATCGACACCTCCTCCCACCGGAACTCTCGACGTTCGTCGTCGGAGAGTTCGAGCACGTCGACCGTGGTCCCATCGTCGCGGTGGTAGAGTATCTCACCGGACAGTCGTCCGGGGTCGGGAATGGCGTCCAGCATCGAGTCGGCGAACATCGACTTGCCGCTTCCGCTCTCGCCCACGATGCCGAGAATCTCGCCACGTTCGATAGACATGCTCACGTGGTCCAACACGAACGTCTCGCCGCCGTCGTACGTGACGGCCGCGTCGTTAATCTCGATGATTGGGTCGTCTGTCGTCATAGCTGTCGTAGGGGTTGTCGTTCCGCGCCGTTTGGCAGTCATCTACAGTACCTCCGTCATCCCGGTGTCTTTCTCGTCGGTCGAAGCGGTCGACGCTGACTCCCCCGTCAGACGAGTCCGAACGCGCGGGTTGAACACGCGGTCCATCCCCTGTCCGAGGAGGATGAGTCCGACCGAGAGGCCGATAATCGCGGCCATCGGAACGAGAAGCCAGTGTGCGGCGCCCCAAGAGAACAGGGCACCACCATTGTACGCGAAGTTCAGGGTGACGCCCCAGTTCTGGTCGGAGTACGGCAACACGCCGAGGAAGAACAGCCCGATCGACGCGAACACGACGTACCGCGCGGCGAACACGAAGTTGACCGTCACGTACGGCATGATGTTCGGAATCACGTCCTTCAGGATGATTCGCGGCGTGCTCACGCCCATCGTCCGCGAGGCTTCGACGTAGTTGTTCTCCCGAATCGTCAGCACCTGCGAGTGGATCGACCGGCCGAGGCCAGCCCAGTAGTTGATGTTGATGACGATGCCGAGCAGGATCGGGTTCTTTGGATTGAACGTAATCGCGAGAATCATCACCAGCGGGAGTCCGGGGATGGCCATGACGAAGTCCGACACCGACATCAACGCGCGTCCGACCGAACCGCCCTTGTACCCAGCGACGGTCCCGACGAGGACGGCGATACCGGTCGCCCAGAGTCCACCCGAGGTGACCATCAACAAGATGTCCGGGGTCGAGTGGATGATGAGTGCGGCGAGGTCAGTCCCCGACGCAGTCGTCCCGAGCGGGTACTGCATGCTCTCGAACAGCGTCAGATACCGAGGGGCCTGACTCGTCGAGGGCTCTCGCCAGAGACCGAAGACGGCCACGAGCGCCAACGCCACGTAGAAACCGATGACGAGCAGTCCGAGTCGGGTTCTGCTGTCCGACCACGCGACGAGCATCGGTTCCAAGACGGTTTCCTCGTAGAACTCTCGAAGTCGCTCCTCACGAGTCACCGTCATCGACGACGAGGCCGACCCTCGCCAGTCGACGCCGGCACCGTCCGTAACCGCTGCGCTAGACACCGATTCGCTGGATTCGGATTCGCTGGATTCCGCTCTCTCAGTACGCTTCATCAGAACCTCCGGAACTGATTCGCGGGTCGATCTTGCTGTAGGTCAGGTCGGCGATGTAGACGCCGACGACGAGCGCGACGGTGATGACGAGGAACGTCGCCATCATGAGCGGGTAGTCGTTCGCCTTCAGCGCGGCGAACATGTAGTAGCCGAGTCCGGTGTACGAGAATATCTGCTCCAGAATGACGGTCCCCGACAGGCGGAATCCGAGGAGCAGCAGGAACCCGGTGTACATCGGAAGGATGGCGTTCCTCGCGACGTACCGAGTTGCGATACGACGGTCGGCGAGTCCCCGGAGCCTCGCGACACGGACGTAGTCGTTACCGAGCACCTGGATACTGTTCCCCCGCATGGCCAACGCCTGCCCGCCGATTCCGCCCAGCGCGTACGAGAAGATGGGCAAGAGACTGTGTTCGAGTGCGCTGAGCAAGAACGGGACGCTCAGTTCCTTCTCGACGTTGGTCCCGACTGTTCCCGCCGTCGGCAACCATCCCCACTGGTACGCGAAGACGTACAGCGAGATGACGGCGACGACGTAGAAGGGGACGGACATGAGGCCGATCGAAAGGCCACTGAACCCCTTGTCGAACCGTGAACCCTCCCAGTAGGCCTGTAACGACCCGAGGAAGATACCGACGGTGAACATGAGAATCGTGGACACCAGGACGACGAACACCGTCCACGGCACCGCTTCGGCGATGACCTGTGCCACCGGTTCGCCCAGCGAAATCGACTCGCCGAAGTTCCCCTGTGCGACGGAGCCCATGTAGTCCAGGTACTGCCGCCAAAGCGGCGCGTTGGGGTTGATGTTCTGGAGATTCGAAATCCGAGCGTCGACCTCCGATGCCGGAACGCCCTGCCGAAGCAGTTGCGCGCGCAACTGCGTGAAGGGGCCGCCTGGAAGGAGCCGAATCAGTCCGAACGTGAGCGTCGCGACCGCGAAGATGGTCGCGAACACCCTGGCCGTCCGACGGACGTAGTAGTTACTCATGGTTGCGTTGCTCCACTCCGATTACCGCTCGGCCGTGAGCTGCCCCTGGCGTGGGAGCCACTCGCTTGGCCACTTGATTGCTCGGTCGTCGCTCCCCTCCGCCGGGACGTCCCACTCGTCGGTGGTGAGCCACGACTGTTCGAACTTCGCAACCAGTCCCAGTACTGGGAGGTTCTGGTTGTGGTGCCACGCGACACGTTTGATGAGTTCCTCCGTCGCGGCTCGGTCCTGCGTGGTCGAAATCTCCTGCACCACCGAGAGTGGGTCGATAGTCGTCTCGCCGCCGTCCATCCCGGGGACAGTCTGTTCGCCCTCCGGGAAGTTGTGACCGCCGTCGATGTCCGGGTTAGTGAGCTGCCAGCGGAGCGGGAAGTACGGGAACGACGACCGGGCACCACCGGGCATCCAGTAGAACGCGCCGATCTTGAAGTTGGATTCGATGTAGCCGCCGAAGAAGTCTCCCGTTGGCTTCTGGCTGATTTCGAAGTCGAAGCCGAACGCGTTCAACTGGTCGACGACAGTGTTCGTCGCCGTGGTCCAGTCCGTCCAGCCGGCGGGCGTGTAGTACGTCCCACCGAGGGTTCGACCGCTGCTGTGCGTCCACGTGCCATCTTCCTTCGAGTAGCCAGCCTCCCGAAGGAGAGACGCGGCTTTGTCTGTCTGAGACGCCGCCATGCCGTAACTCTCGAAGGTGTCGTACGCGTCACCGAGCCACGATTCCTGGTCGTCCGGGGCGATGCCAGTAACCTTCGGTGCGGGTGCTTTCGTTCGTGGCCCTGCATTCTCAACGACCTGCTGGCGATTGATGACGTGAGCGACGGCTTGCCGGACGTTTCGCTTCCCGAAGTCGGGGTCGTCGTGATTGAACAGGACGCCGTACCCCCACTTCGCAGAGATGGTGACCTCTTCGACGGAGTCGGGGAAGTTGTTGACGATTTTCGGCGGCGCGAAGAGGCTCGTGACGAAGTCGAGTTCGCGGCCCATCAGACCCTGTTGGAGTGCGGTGTTGTCCGCCCGCGAGAGAAGCGAGATGCCCGCGAAGTTGACGTTATCAGCGCCGTAGTATTCGGGGTTCCTCGTGAGTTCCCACGACTGCTTCGACTTCGACGCGACCGAGAAGGGACCGCTCGCGACCACGTCGCCTTCGTATTTGAACTGCTGGAGCGCCTCGGCGTCTTTGTCGAGGAACCGTTCGAAGGTCGGATGGTACGCGAACAGTCGGAGCGACCCGTTGGCGAGCGTGTGTTTGATGACCTCCGGGTTGGACGGTCGCTTGAGGTTGAGAACGACGGTCTTGTCGTCTTCGCCCCGTTCGACGCTCTCGGTGAAGTCCCAAAGCGACGTGTTCATCTTCTTCATCAGGCGGAACTGGGTCAGGACGTCACGCGCGGTCACGTCCTCGCCGGTATCCCACAGCAGGTCGTCCCGGAGCGTGAGCGTCACCGTCTGCCCGTCGATGGACCACGAGTCGAGCGCGGCTAACTCGAACTCACCGGTCGAAAAGTTGTAGGCGGCGAACCGTTCGAAGACGAAGTTCCCTGCTCGTGGGTCGTAGTTCTGCGTCGCTTCCGGGTTCAGGTGGAGGTTCGTCGGGACGCCGTTGTTCGTGGCACCGACCATCTTCTTGTCGAGGACAGTCGCCCCACGCGTCTCGGAATCGTCACCGCCGGTCTCGCCTCCATTGGACCCGGTCGTGTCCCCGTTCGAGCCACCGTCGTCGGTCGTTCCCCCTCCGGTGGAAGCACCACTACACCCCGCAAGGGCTGCGATTCCGGTTGCACCGGTTAGTTCGACGAAACTGCGCCGGCTAATCAAGTCGCTAAAGCGGCCAGTACTGTCTGACATGACGTACTGATAACAAACCACACCCATTGTTAATAAATATTTGGTTGGGTGTAGCAGTTGTCTGCGGTAACACTTCTCCCAAGAGGGCCACACCGAACACGTCGGAGTCGGATTCGGATTCGGAGTCGGATTCGGATTCGGAGTCGGATTCGGATTCGGAGTCGGATTCGGATTCGGAGTCGGAGAACGCGGCACGGTCACGCTCTCGTCGCGAAACACGGCCGCCTGAGCGGCGCTACTCATGCGTTGGCAAATGTATAAGTAGTAGCGGCTTTCTCTTCGCCGTATGCAGTCAGAAAGCAAGCACCCCCCTTACAGAGATGAGACTCTCCCGACCGACAAGCGCATCGAGGACCTTCTCGACCGAATGACGGTCGAAGAGAAAGTCGGGCAACTCGTCGGCACGTGGGCGGGAGAGCTCGACGAGTTCAAATCGGTCGAAACGGTCGAAGACGAAATCGTCGAATCCGGAGTCGGCGCTGTCGCGTCGTTCGGATGGGCCGGGGCGCTCGACTCTCGAATCGACGACGTGGTCGAGACGGTCAACCACCTGCAAGAAGTCGCGCTGTCGAAGACCCGACTCGGCGTCCCGCTGTTGTTCAACGTGGATGCTGTCCACGGTCACGCGTACGTCGCCGAAGGGACGGCGTTCCCGAACGGACTCGGGATGGCGGCAACGTGGGACGAAGACTGCGTCGAGAGCGCAGCAGCGGTCACTGCAACCGAAGTCCGAAAATCGGGGGCACAGCAGAACTACTCGCCCACGTGTGACGTTGCCCGAGAGCCGCGGTGGGGTCGCACCTTCGAGACGTTCGGCGAGAGTCCATTCTTGTGCGGGCGGATGGCAGGTGCGATGGTACGTGGATACCAGGGCGACGGTCTCGACGACCCCAACTCCGTGGCGGCAACCGCGAAGCACTTCCCGGCCTATAGCGAGCCCGCACGGGGGGAGGATACTGCCCCCGTCGAAGTGTCCTCGTACCTCCTTCGAAACGTCTTCTTACCGTCGTTCGTCGACGCGATCGACGAGGGCGTCGCGTCCGTTATGCCCTGCTACAGCGCGATCGACGGGAAACCCGCACACGGCTCACGCGAATATCTCACGGAGCTTCTGCGAGGGAAACTCGGATTCGATGGAACCGTCGTCTCTGATTGGAACGGGGTCCGGATGCTCCACGAAGACCACCACGTCGCGAGCGACCACCGCGAGTCGGTCCGGATGACCCGCAACGCTGGACTCGATGTCGCGTCAGTCGATGCGGTCGCGCACGCGGACCATCTCGTGTCGCTCGTCGAAGCGGGGGCGGTCGCAGAGCACGCCCTCGACGAGAGCGTCAGGCGCGTCCTCGACCTCAAATTCCGGCTCGGGCTCTTCGAAGACGCGTTCGTCGATGCGAACGAGGCGCGGGACGTCGTCGGTGCCGATGCCCATCGGGCCGACGCGTTAGCGACCGCGCGGAAGTCGATGACGCTCCTGCAGAACGACGACACGCTCCCGTTGGACCCCGGTGCCGACGTTCTCGTCGCTGGACCGAACGCAGACACCCCCGTTCACCAACTCGGTGGCTGGAGCGTCCCCGACGAAGCGGGCACCGACGTCATCACAATCAAAGACGGAATCGAATCCGTGTGCGATGGGACGGTGACCTACGAGCGGGGGACGACGATAACCGAAGCAGACGATATCGACGCCGCGGTCGAAGCCGCGAAGGATGCGGACGTCGCGGTGGTCGCCGTCGGAGAAAACTGGTATATCCACGAGTTCGGGCCGACCGCGGAGAGCGGTACCGCTCCCGACGAGTTTCCGAACCGAACCACGCTCGAACTCCCCGATGCGCAGCGCGAGCTCGTGACAGCGTTACACGAGACGGGGACGCCCGTCGTTGGCGTCCTCGTCACCGGTCGACCGCTGGCCGTGGAGTGGATGGCGGAGAATCTTCCCTCGCTGCTGCTGGCGTACTACCCGGGGACGATGGGTGGTCAAGCCGTCGCGGAGACGCTCTTCGGGGCGTGCGACCCCGGCGGGCGGTTACCGATTTCGTTCCCTCGGTCCGCGAGTCACCTTCCGACTCGGTTCAATCACTTCTCGCATCCGGCACCGATCGGTCCCGACGAGCATCTCCCGTCGTACGACCCGCTCTTCGAATTCGGTCACGGGCTGAGTTATACTGCGTTCGAGTTCGGCTCGATGACCGTGACGAACGAACGGATTTCACCCCACGGGACCACGACAGTCGAACTCCCCGTGGAGAACGTCGGGGACCGACGCGGTTCGACCGTCGTGCAGGTGTACGTCACCGACCAGGCCGGAACGCGCGTAACCCCCGTCAGGGAACTCTGTGGATTCGAGCGCGTCTCGCTCGACCCCGGCGTCACGGAGACGGTATCGGTCCCCATCGATGCGGCATCGATCGGGCGCGTCGACGAAACTGGGAGGGTGTCGGCGGTTCCGGGTGAGTACACCCTTCGTGTCGGCGAGCAAGACGTCACGATTACCGTCGAACCGAAATCCAACTGACCGACCCCGTCGCGGACTGAGGACCCCGTTTCGAGCGGGGTTTCGGCGGCGATATTCCTCCCGGCGGCGCTCCGTGGAGAGAGCCCCGCCAACACGTGTCCTCCCGCTCGACGCTACGGCGAGAACAGACACGGAGCTGTCTCCTGTTGAGCCGTCGCCCCGTGTTTCGTGAAGCTCTCACGGACGACCTTCGAGCCGTCGTTCGGTATCCTGCGGGGAGCTATTGTCTGACATTCGGCCACATGCAACACACATATCTCACCCATCAGGTCATATCAATTATAGATTGAGAAAACAAATCAGCTGAGAATAAGGTTGTCGAGAATTCTTTCCTCCCTAAAATCGACATTAGAGCGGATGGAAATCGATTTTCTGTTTCAACTAGTCCCATGAGGTAAGATGCCGAACACGAGCAGATTTTCTGTATAGGACGATGAAAAATAAGTTCGCCGACATCCTAAACCCCTTCTGGAGGGCTTCTAACGGCGTGTCTGGGAGTGACGGCAGAATCGATTCGATTCTCGGTCGGTACACGGAGTCTCGTCACCGGCTTAGCTATCATACTCTAGAGTATTTATGGGGCGGGACCGACGCATCTATTACAAAATTACTGCCGTAATGTCCGGCGGTGCCCTCCGTTCGTAGCGTTCCCTCAAGAGAGATCGGGGACAGTCACTCGGCAGTTGACTCGTGGTTCGAGACAGGCATCGTACGTTCGACTGGCCTGGGTGAGTCGTGATCTCGGGAGCGGTGTCTCTGACGGGTCCCGGATGTAGTATATCGCCCACCAACGACGTCCGAAGAAGTGACAGATGTTCAACTATTACTGAGAAATCCGAACGGTGAACTGTTCGCGGGCGACGGCAGTCGCTTTGAGGCGGTCGAAATCCCCCACACAGGCGTCTTACCACGTCCCGGTCGAACGCAAGCGACCCCCCGAGCCGGGGTCGGGCATCAGCGAAGTATTCATTGTGAACGATTGTGTGGGTGCGGGTATGGACCGCGAAACGCTGACGAAAGCCCTCGAATACGCGGACCTCACGTCGTACCAAGCTGACGCCTATCTCACACTCCTCAAGATGGGCGTCTCACCTGCTATCGAGGTGGGCCGTGAGAGCGCGGTCCCCGTCTCGCAAGTGTACGACGTTCTCCGGGGCCTCGAATCGAAGGGATACGTCGAAACGATCGAACGAGAGAAACTGTACGTCCAGCCGTGCGACCCGGAGGCGGCGATGGCGGACCTAGAGTCCAGGGGTGAACTCCTCCACGATGCCGCCGAAGCGGTCCGCGAGCGGTACCGAACTCCCGAGCGGATGGACGCCCGAGTCGGCGTCACCAAGCGTGTCGACACAGCAGTCGAGAACGCACAGGACCTCATCGACGACGCAGAAACCGTCGTGGAGGTCGCCGGGTCGTTCGAACAGCTCCAGTCGCTTTCCCCGGCGCTTCGAGAGGCCCGCGACCGAGGTGTCGTCGTCCGTGCGTCCGTCTACATCGACCGGGGTGATGAACCACCCGCAGCGTTCGACCCGAGTGGGGTGCTCTCAGAGCTTCGCGTGTGTACCATTCCGGGACCGCTCCTCGTCGTCATCGACCGAAACCGGACGTGTTTCGGACCGAACACGCGCTCCGACGAAGACTACGGCGTCCTCGTCTACGACCGTATCCTGCCGTTTGTCTTTCACTGGTTCTTCCTCACCTGCCTGTGGAACCTCTACCCGACCGTCTACCTCGACGCCGAAGATCAGTTCACCTACGTCACCATCGAAGAGTTCATTCGGGATATCGTCCCGCTTTGGGAAAGCGGGTTCGAACTCGGGGTCACTGTCGAAGGTGTCGACCTCGCGGATGGAGGAGAGACGACTGTCGAAGGGAGCGTCGCCGACATCTCGTTCTACGGAGACGAGCGACCGCCGTCGCGATTGGCACTGTCCGACCTGGGAGCGTACAAGAACCTCACGCTCGATACGGGCGATGAAACGGCCGTCGTCGGCGGGTGGGGCGCTGTCTTGGAAGACATGGAGATACGGACGATTACCTTGGAGCGTGTCGACATCGGAGAGACACCGTTCACCCACGAGAGACGGGACTGACGGTTCAGTTCTTCCCCCTTCGAGCGGCGGACGACGGCCGCGGGACGGCTCTTCGAATCACAACACCGACAGTGTTCAAACACATGATATTTTCGAAGATGGTGCGAGGATTATCCCCGGTGTAACGGTCGGGACGACGGTCAGAGCACCGAATCGCCCGACCGAACACCCTGAAATCGAGAGAGATGCCACAAAAGATTACGGGCATATCTGTGTCATGGCCGTCGGGGGTTGGCGGTTCAGTCGAAGCGCCCGGCGTTGGAACTCCGCGCCGCCATGTTCATGTTCACCTCGATGATGTTGGCCGTGCTCGTGACCATCTCGGGGATGGTGTCGCGGAACTGCTCGCCTTTGATGCGACTCGTCGGCCCCGAGACGCTCAGCGCGCCGAGGACGGTGCCGTTGCGGTCTCGAATCGGCGCGCCGACCGCGCGGAGGCCCTCGATTTCCTCCTCGTCGTTGCAGGCGTATCCCCGCTCCCGAATGGCGTCGAGTTCGTCGAACAGCGCGTCGCGGTCGGTGATGGTCGCGTCGGTCTTCGCCGGCAGGCCGTGTTGGTCGACGATTTCCCCGACCCGACTGCGCGGGAGGAACGCGAGGATGGCCTTCCCGGTCGACGACGCGTGGAGGTTGTCCGGGCGCTGAATCTTCGAGCGCTGGTACTGGCTGCCGACCGCGCGCTCGCCGCGCACCTTGAGCAGACTGATGCGCAGGCCGTGCTGTTCGGTCGAGAGGTGGGCGTACTCGCCGGTCTTCTCCGCGAGCGCCTCGACTTCCTCCTTGCCGACCTGGTAGAGTATCTGCTGGTTGCGCACGTACTCGCCCAGAAGCAGGAACTGGAGGCTAAGATGGTAGCTGTCGCCGTCCTTGGCGACGAGGTTGTTCTTCCGCAGGGTCGCGAGGTGGTTGTACACCGTGGACTTCGAGAGGTCCAGGTAGTCGACTAACTCGGCGACGCGCGCCCCGTTCAACTCTTCGAGCGCCCGGACGACGCTGACCGCCGTGTCCACCGTGCTCAGCGTGCGGGACGGCGCATCGGTGTTGGGGTTCTCGGGCATGCTACGAGAACGTCCATCTGGTGTCATAGCTGTTCCGAATATCTTGCAATCGAAATGGGATGAGGGAAATCGGTGTTGAGACCGGGGCTCGAAGCGGATATCACTCGATAATTGTCCAGCAAGCGACGGGGCCGTGAGACGACCGGGTCCCGACTTGCGTGAACGAGCGCGCGACCCGTGACGCACCCGAAGCGACGCCCGTCGCTCGAACCCCATTGATTGCCAGATACGCGGAATCAGCGTCGCCCTCGATATCCGGCCGCTCGGCGGCGCTGTTCGCGGTCGCACCGCACACGTCCCGGAGAGTCGTTGTATTTGATGACAACGCCCGGGACAGAGCGAGTAGCCGCAGGTTTCGCGGGGGGAACTCGATAACTCTCGGGGCGAGGGTTCGACCGGAGCGGCACGGAAAGCCGCGGTTCGCGTTCGAGCGCGCCCCAGACGCTGGTACACGAGCGTCCGCCCGCGACACGGGCTGACCCAGTGTCGCGTGTTACATATCGAGACAGGTGCCGCGGTCGCGACGAAACCGCGGTAGAGACGCAAATATGGCCGTGAAATGTGTGAAAACGGAGAACTAGTTCACGACGAGGCGGGCCGCCGGCCGCGGCTCACGCGCCGGCGAGGCGAGCGAGCGTCCCCGCGAGAACCGTCGCCGCGGTCGCACAGTCCTCCCAATCGGTCCATTCGCGGGGGTTGTGCGAGAGGCCGTCCGCCGACGGAGCGAACAGGAGCACGGCATCGGTGACGTCGGCAACATTTGCAGTATCGTGCATCGCCGCGGAGTGCATCCGTTTCGCGTCGATATCCTCGGCCGCGGCGGCGTCGAGGGCGGCGGCGACGCAGTCGTCGGCCATCTGGCTGGGGCGCTGGTCGCGGTAGCGGTCGAAGTTCGTCTCGACCGGGTGGGCGGCTTCGAGCTCGTCGAGGGCGGCGGCGGCCCGCTCGGCGATGGCGTCCATCGCGCGGTAGTCCACGTCGCGGATGTCCATCTGCAGGGCGACCTCCCCGGGGACGATGTTGCGGGCGTTCGGGGCCACGTCGAACTGGCCGACGGTCCCCACGGCGGTCGAACTCCGATTCTGCGCCACGTCGTCGGCCGCGGCTCGAAACGCCACGACGAACTCGCTCGCGGCGACCAGCGCGTCGCGGCGCTCGTCCATCGGCGTCGCGCCCGCGTGGTCGGCCTCGCCGACGATGTCGGCCGCGCAGGTCGTGATGCCGGTGATGGCGTCGACGACGCCGACCGACGCGCCCGCGGACTCCAGCACCGTCCCCTGTTCGATGTGGAGTTCGGCCCACGCGTCCCACGCCGCGGCGTCGACGGTGTCGGTCCCGCGGAAGTCGATAGCGTCGAGATGGGCTTCGAGGGTCGTGCCGTCGGCGTCGCGGAACGCGAGCGCGTCGGCGGCGTCGCGCGTCCCCGTCGCCACCGACGACCCGAGCAGGCCGTGGGAGAAGCGCGCGCCCTCCTCCTCGGTGAACGAGACGACGTCGATGGGGCGGTCGAGCGCGAGGTCCGCTTGCCGTTCTTGGAGCGACCGGACCGCTTCGAGCGCCGCGTAGACGCCGAGCGGGCCGTCGAAGATACCGCCCTCGGGGACCGAGTCGAGGTGACTGCCGGCGGCGACGGGGGCCGCGTCGGGGTCGGCCCCCTCGGGAACCCACCGGCCGGCGACGTTGCCCACGGCGTCGACGCGGACCGAGAGGCCGGCGTCGCGCAGTCGCTCGACGAAGTATTCGCGGGCGCGGCGGTCGGCGTCGCTCCCGGTCAGGACGGTGCGGCCGCGTCCCGCCGGCACGTCGATGTCGCCGAAGCGGGCGTTCGCTTCGATGTCCTCGCGGAGTCGTTGCTGGGAGGCCTGCATATGCGGCTCAACTCACAAACGGCGTCTATTAATTGTGCGTGTTCGTGGCAGGTTCTACGGGGTACTGGCGGCGACAGCGGGCGAGACGCGCGGCTGGTCGGGGTCGAACAGCCGGGTCGAGTCGCCGCGTTAGAGCGTTCGAATCGTCCGACACACAACGTCGACGCCGATGTCGAGGGCGTCCTCGTCGATGTCGAACCGCGAGGTGTGGTGGCCGAACTCGTTGCTCGCGCCGATGCCGACGTAGGTCGCCTTCCCGCCGTGTTCCTGCACGCGCCGGATGAGGTAGGAGGCGTCTTCGCTGCCGCCGATGTCGAGTCGCGGGACCGTCTCGGTCACGTCGTCGAGGTCGGCCGCCGACGCGAGGACGGCCTCTATCATCTCGTCGTCGGCCGTGAACGTCGCCGTCTTCCCGTACAGCCCCGTCTCGACGGACACGTCGTGCATGCCCGCGGCGTGGTCGAGCACGCGCCGGGCCTTGTCGAGCATGTACTCGTTCAACTCGGCGGTCCCGCCGCGAACCTCGACGCGGAGGCGCGCCTCCTCGGCGATGATGTTCTGGGGGTTGGGCGACTCGAACTTCCCGACGTTGATGCGGGTCGCGCCGTCGGCGTGGCGCGGAATCCCGTAGAGGTTCTGGACCGCGGCGGTCGCCGCGTGCAGCGCGTTGCGCCCCTCGTTGGGCGCGTTGCCCGCGTGGCTCGGCGCGCCCTCGAAGGTCACGTCGAGCTTCGCGTTCGAAAGCGGGTTCTCGTAGGCGGCGATGACGGTCCCCGTGGGGTTGCCGAGGCCGAGGTGGAGCGCGAGGAAGTAGTCGATGTCGGAAAGCAGGTCGGTCTCGCTCATCGGCTTGCCGCCGCGCCCGCCCTCTTCCGCGGGCTGGAAGAACAGCCGGAGCGTGCCGTCGAACCCGCCGTCGTCGTCGATGTCGCGGGCGATGCCGAGGCCGATGGCGGTGTGGCCGTCGTGGCCGCACGCGTGCATCTCGTTGGGGTGCGTGCTCGCGAAGCCGACCTTCGCGGGGCGGTGTGCCTCGTCGCTCGACTCGGTGCGTTCGAGGGCGTCCATGTCGACGCGGACGCCGACGGTCGGCCCGTCGCCGAACCGCTTCTCGGCGACGAGACCCGTGACGCCGTCCATCCGGTCGAGGTAGGCCTCGGGTGCGCCTTCTTCGCGTGCTCGTTCGACTGCGGCCGCGACCGCGTCGTCGTCGGGGACTCCGAGGCGCTCGTCTTCGGCGACGGCGTCGGAACCGAGGTGGAGCGTGAACTCGCGCTCGTCGAGCGCGGCGGCGATGAGTGCGGTCGTGCGGAACTCCTTCCACCCGGACTCCGGATGGGCGTGAAGGTCCTGTCGTAACTCTCGCAGGGAGAGCGTGCTGGCGTACGCCATGCCCCCGACATTGCAACCACCCCGTTAAACTGTTTGGGAAGCGGTAGCACAACGAACTCGACCGGACCATAGTGAGAAATAGTGCCAAGATTGTGAGAGTTTGGCAAAGATATAAATAACGGTGTTTCATGAGCTAAGGTATCACGCGTACCGCTACAAGGGTGTGTACGTAGCTCCAGAAAACAATGGCAGACGACAACATTACCGAGGTAAACATGGACAGACGGCAATTTATCGCGGCCGCGAGTGCGGTCGGCGCGACGGCGTTCGCGGGCTGCACCGGCGGTGACTCCGGTGGCTCCGGTGGCTCCGACGGGACCGAAACGAGCGGTGGAAGCACCGAGAGCAGTTCGTCGGGCGACTCGGGGGAGACCGTCCGCGTCAACGTCGCGCTCGCCGCGGAGCCGTGGAACTTCGACCCCGCGCTCTGGACGGACACCGCGACCAGCACCATCGGCGGCCTCATCTACGACGAGGTCATCGAGCTGACGCCCGACTCCGAACTCCAGCCCGGACTCGTGACCGAGGTTCCCGACCCCGTCGACGGCGGGACCGCGTTCGAGTACACGCTCCGCGAGGGTATCACGTTCCACAACGGCGACGAGGTGACCGTCGAGGACTTCAAGTACTCCGTCGACTGGATTCTCAACCCCGACAACAACTCGCCGGTCAAGAGTCGCCTCCCGTTCGTCGAGGACACCGAAATCGTCAGCGACCGGACGCTCCGGCTCAACCTCTCCCAGCCGTTCGGGACGCTCAACTGGTGGCTCACGCGCGGGCTCGAAGGCATCGTCCCCGAGGGCTCCCGCGGCGACACCGCGGAGGGCAAAGGTCCGAGCGGCCTCGCGACCGACCTCACGCAGGACCCCTCCGGCGCGGGCACCGGCGCGTTCAAATTCGTCGAGTGGAAAAGCGGCAGTCACGTCCTCCTCGAAAAGAACGAGGACTACTGGAAGGACGGCGCGCCCGCCGTCGACGAGTTCAGGTTCGACTTCATCGGCGAAGACTCCACGCGCCTCGCGAACCTCCGTTCGGGCCAACTCGACCTGACCGACAAGGTCCCCCCGAAGGACTTCGAGAGCCTCAGCGGCCAGCCGGACATCACGACCGAGTCCGTCCCCGGCAACTTCACGCAGGTGCTGTACGTGAACCTGATGGAATCCGAGGGGAACCCGATGAGCAACCGGCACAACCGCCGCGCGGTGCTGTTCGGCATCGACCGCGAGGAGATTCTCGACGAGGTGTTCTACGGGCAGGGTGCGGTCCAGAAGGGACCGTGGTACCCTGAAAGCGACTGGACCTCGCCGAAGCTCAAGGAGATGCAGATGTACGACCCCGAGAAGGCCAAGAAAGAACTCGAACTCGCGGGCAACCCCGACGGCTTCGAGATGGACATCATCGCCACCAAGGGGTCGTGGTTCAAAGACGAGGCCGTCGTCATCCAGAACCAGCTGTCGAAAATCGGCATCGAGGCCAGCGTCACCGCCGTCGACAAGTCCACGCTCCTCAATCAGGTGTACAGCACCGATTCGTGGCACGCCGCGATGGAGGACTGGGCGCAGTCGATTCCGGTCGCCACGTCGTGGCTCGACGCCGGCTACGCCGACAACAACCACAACCACAACAACTGGCACCACCCGTCCGAGGACCTCGAAGACATCTACGCGCCGAGCGGCCCCGACGCGCCCGAAGACGTCGAGGGCGACTTCTCGAACGGCCACGAGTGGTACGTCTCGAAGCTCCGCGAGGCGCAGGCGTCGACGGACGAACAGGAACAGAAGGAAATCGTCTGGGAACTGGAGGAGTACCTCGTCGAACACGGCATCCAGATCGACATCGCCTACGTGAACAAACTCGAAGCGTGGCGCAACGCCGTCAACGACTACGAGGTGGGCACGTTCCAAGACAACTACCGCTTCGTCTCGAAGGGTGAGTGAGGAGCCGATGCACACGCGTTCGCGTCGGACTCGTCGACCGCCGGCGGCGACCGAGGAGGTGACTCAGCCGTGAGCATGTCCCGGTTCGTCCTCAAGCGCCTGCTGTTGAGCATTCCCGTCCTCCTCGGGGTGAGCGTCGTCGTCTTCGCACTCGTTCACCTCGCGCCGGGCGGGCCGGTCCGGGTGATGCTCGGCCCGCTCAGCAACGAAGAGCTCGTCAGACAGATTCGCCTGGAGATGGGGCTCAACCGCCCGCTGTACGTCCAGTACGGTATGTGGGTGCTGGACGCACTGCAGGGCGACTTCGGCGTGTCGTGGACGGTCCAACAGGGGACGCCCGTGACCGACATCATCGTCGAGCGCATCCCGCTGACGGTCGAGCTGTCGATTCTCAGCATGATTACGGCCGTGCTCATCGCCATCCCGGCGGGCATCATCAGCGCCGTCCGCAAGGACAAGCCCGCTGACCACGCCGCGCGCATCGCCGCGCTGTCGGGCATCTCGATTCCCGACTTCTGGCTGGGCATCATCCTCATCATGATCTTCGCGGTGCAGTTTTCGTTCCCGTGGGCGACCGGCGGCTGGACGCCGCCGTGGGTCGACCCGGTGGCGAACCTCCAGCAGTTGTTCCTCCCGGTCATCACGCTCGGGACGGCCTACTCCGCGCTCATCGCCCGGATGATGCGCTCGGAGATGCTGGACACGCTCAGTCAGGACTACGTCAAGACCGCCCGCGCGATGGGCATCGGCGCGCGCGAAATCGTCCTCAAGGACGCCTCGAAGAACGCGCTCATCCCCGTCGTGACGGTCATCGGCGTCGGACTCGGCCAACTCATGAACGGCGCGATTCTGACCGAGACGGTGTTCAACCTCCCCGGTATCGGGAAGCTCCTGATACTGGCCATCGACCGTCGCGACTACCGCATCATCCAGGCGCTCATCCTGTTCATCGCGAGCGTGTTCGTCTTCGCGAACCTCGCGGTGGACGTGCTGTACGCCTACCTCGACCCCCGCATCAGACACGATGGAAACTAACATGGCAACGACAGACCAGACGGACGAGGCGGTGCCGGCCGCGCAAGCCCCCGGCACGCACCACAGTCAGTTCGAGATGTTCTGGAAGGAGTTCCGCCGGAACACCCTCTCGCTCGTGGGGAGCGCGATCATCCTCACGATGCTCCTGACCGCGCTGTTCGCGCCGTTTCTCGCCCCCCACGACCCGACGACGCAGTTCGAGGCACCGGACGGCGAACACAACCCGATGCCGATGGGCACCGAGATGCTCGTCGAGAACGACGCCGGCGAGGTCGTCGGCACGACGACGGCCTACCTCGGCACCGACCACCACGGCCGGGACATCCTCTCGCGCATCATCTACGGGTTGCGGACGCTGATGACCGTCTCGCTCGGCGTCGTCGGCTTCGCGATGGCGCTCGGCGTGACCGCCGGCGCAATCGCCGGCTACTACCGCAACACGTGGGTCGACGAGATCATCATGCGCTTCATGGACATCCTGTTTTCCTTCCCGAGTCTCATCCTCGCCATCGCGGTGCTCGGCGTCCTCGGGGTGGGAAGCACGGAGTACGGCTCGTTCACCCTCCCGAACATCGTGAAAGTCATCGCCGTCATCGGCGTCGTCTACATCCCGAGTTTCGCGCGCGTCATGCGCGGCTCAGTCCTCAAGGAGATGGAAGAGGACTACATCGACGCCGCGAAGTCCCTCGGCGCGAGCGACCGACACATCCTCGTGAAGGACATCGCCGTCAACACCCTGCCGACCGTCGTGGTCCAGGGGACGCTCTACATGGGGACGGCCGTCCTCGCCAGCGCCGCGCTGTCGTTCCTCGGGCTCGGCATCCAACCGCCGAACGCGAGCCTCGGGCTGATGCTGTCGAACGCCCGCGGCTACCTCTACAGCGGCGAGTGGTGGTACTCGGTGTTCCCCGGCCTCGTCATCGTCGTCACCATCCTCGGGTTCAACCTGCTCGGCGACGGCCTGCGCGACGCGCTCGACCCCCGCAACGACGGAGGCGAGCGATGAGCGCCGAACCGGACGAACAGCCCGTGCTCGAAATCCGCGACCTCGTCACGCGATTCTACACCGACGAGGGAACCGTCAAGGCCGTCGACGGCTCGTCGTTCGACCTCTACGAGGGCGAGACGCTGGGCATCGTCGGCGAGTCGGGCTCCGGCAAGTCCGTGACCGCGCTGTCGATGCTCCAACTCGTCGACTCCCCCGGTCGCATCGAGGGCGGGAGCGTCCGCTACCGCGGCGACGACCTGCTCGAAAAAAGCGAGGCCGAAATGCGGTCGATTCGGGGCAACGACATCGCGATGATGTTTCAGGACCCGATGACGAGCCTCAACCCCGTGTTCACCGTCGGCGACCAGATCAGCCGGGTCATCAAGACCCATCAGGACGTGTCGGACGCGGCGGCCCGCGAGCGGACCATCGAACTCATGGCCGACGTGGGCATCCCCGAACCGACCTCGCGCGTGGACAACTACCCCCACCAGTTCTCCGGCGGGATGCGTCAGCGCGCGCTGCTGGCGATGGCCATCTCCTGCGAACCGGACGTGCTCATCGCCGACGAGCCGACGACGGCGCTCGACGTGACCATCGAGACGCAGATATTCAACGTCCTCGACAGACTGCAGGAGAAGTACGGGATGAGCATCATCCTCATCACGCACGACCTCGGCGTCGTCGCCGGGACCTGCGACCGCGTCGCCGTCGCCTACGGCGGCCGGGTCGTCGAGCGCGCCGGCGTGGACGACCTCTTCGAGAACCCGCGGCATCCCTACACCCGCGGCCTCATGCGGTCGATTCCGCGGCTCACCGACGACACCGACCGGCTGACGCCCGTCGAGGGCGACGTGCCGAACCTCACCGACCTGCCGTCGGGCTGTTCGTTCCATCCACGGTGTCCCCACGCGACCGCCGAGTGCGAGTCGTACGACCCCGAACTGCGGGCGGTCGAACCCGGCCGGGAGGCGGCGTGTCTCCACGCCCGCGGCTACGACCTCTCGCCGTCGGCCATCGAGACGGAGCGCGCGGAGGCGGACGGCGGACGCCCCACGGCCCCCGCGACCGACGGAGGTGAGTCGCAATGAGCGACGAGCCGCTGTTGTCCGTCTCGGGGCTCCACAAGCACTTCACGCAGAACGACGGCTTCATCGACCGCCTGCTCGGAGCCGACGAGACGGTGAAGGCCGTCAACGGCGTCAGCTTCGACATCGAGCGCGGCGAGACGCTCGGACTCGTCGGCGAGTCGGGCTCCGGCAAGTCGACGACGGCGCGGTCGGTCCTCCGACTGGACGAGCCCACGGAGGGGACGGTCAGCTACGACGGCACGGACCTGACGGCGCTGTCGGACCGGGAGATGACGGAGATGCGAAAGCGCATCCAAATCGTCTTCCAGGACCCCGCGTCGAGTCTCAACCGCCGGAAGACCGTCGGCCAGATAATCAAACAGCCGATGGAGATTCACGGCCTCTACGAGGGCGAACGCGACGCCCGCGTGGACGAACTCATGGAGACGGTCGGCCTGCCGCCGCAGTACTCCAACCGCTACCCCCACGAGTTCTCCGGCGGCCAGCGCCAGCGCGTCGGCATCGCCCGCGCGCTCGCTGTCGACCCCGACTTCATCGTCGCCGACGAGCCCGTCTCCGCGCTCGACGTGTCGATTCAGGCGCAGATTCTCAACCTCCTCGACGACCTGCAGGAGGAGTTCGACCTGACGCTTCTGTTCATCGCTCACGACCTCAGCGTGATTCGCCACGTCTGCGACCGCGTCGCCGTGATGTACCTCGGCGAAATCGTCGAACTCGCGGACGCCGACGAGCTGTTCTCGAACCCCCAACACCCCTACACGCGGGCGCTGTTGGGGGCGATTCCGCAGCCGGTGCCGGAGCTCGCGCGGCAGCGACAGGTGCTCGAAGGCGAGGTCCCCTCGCCGCTCGACCCGCCGTCGGGCTGTTCGTTCAACCCGCGGTGCCCCGAGGCGACAGAAGAGTGCGCGTCGGTCGATCCGACGCTCGACGACGTGGCGGGCGCGACCGGCGGCCACAAGGCCGCCTGCATCCACGTCGACGAGTTCGAGACCGGCGCGGGCGTCCCGAGCGCCGCGCAGGACGTCGACGAGCGGTTCAGCATCGAGAACTTCGACGCCGAACCGACGCTCGTGACCGACGGCCGGGGCGACGACGACAGATGAACGTCGCCGTCAAACCGATGCTTCGCATCGTCCTGACGTTCGCCATCGTGTGGTTCTACCGCGGGCTGTTGCCGCCGCTGTCGCCCGTGGCGAGCACCGTCGCGCTGGTCGTCCTCGCGGTGCCGACGTGGGTGGTCGTGAGCCGCCTGCTTTTCAACTCCGGCGGGACGCTGGCGATGATAGACGACGAGTTCGACCGCACGTAGCGGGGGCTCTCTCGCCTCGGTAGCCGCCGGGGACCGTCGCGCGCGACCGGGTGGATAGCGTTCGCTTCGAGCTACCACAGGTAGCGTATGGCGAAGTCGATTTCCCGATAGCATCGAACGATATAGTGTGAAATAGACAAGAACACATCGTGGAAATCGGCTGGCGCATCGATTCGAATCGACTAACTAAATGGACCTAATCGCGTGCGATAGCGGATATAGTCGGTATATAAACAATATGTGTTAATATTCGGGTTAGAATCATAATAAAATTCTATTTGGGTTCGATATTAACGTTGCCCCAAATCAGATAGAGAGTCAGCACAGGAACAATATTGTATATTTAAAGCAATGCATTGTTGTCGAAATCACGTCTTCTGTGTTTTCGTCGCATGCCTACTCGGGGACGATAGCAGTTCCCGCGGACTGCGCCGCGGACGACGAGCGAGCCACTAGTCGGGATACATCGAAACGGCGACTCATCTGACGAGACGGTGCCACGGCTAGTGGCAAAAGCGCGGTTACGAGGTCGTTCGCAGGGCGGTCATCGCTCGGCGAGAAGTTCTGTCGGGTCGAATCTGGTGGCCGCGATGTGTCGTGGACCCCCGTCGACGGCGACGTCGTCGCCGCGTTTGTTGAAATAGTACGTGGCGAGGATGGTCCCGTCGTCGAGCACGGCCGCCCGCGGGTAGCCGAGGTCGTAGTTCGCGCCGTCGTCCCGGAGAATCCATTCTCGGCTCCACGTGGCACCGTCGTCGTGGCTGACGCGGGCGCGGATGCCGTACGGCGGGTGGCGGTAGCCGTAGATGCACACGAGCGACCCGTCGTACTCCAGGAGTTTGCTCGGTGCGCCGAGGTCGTTCACGCGCGAGACGAACGACCAGTTGCGCCCGTCGTCGGTCGAGCGGTAGATCTCGGTCCACTCGCAGTCGACTGAGATTTTACACCGAACGGCCGCGACGAGCGTCCCGTCGTCGAGCAGCACCGGCGAGGGACACAGCATGCGGTACTTCTCGCTCCCGTCGATCTGCGACAGGAACGACCAGTTCTGTCCCCCATCGAACGACGCGTACACGATCGGCACGTCGTGGGGGTCCGTGGCCGTTTTTCCCGTCAGCATCAACAGGAGCGTGCCGTCTTCGCGAGTGATGTACGACGGACGGCCCTGTATTCGCTCGAAGTCGAACATCGGGAGGCGCTTCGCGTCGCTCCAGGAGTCACCACCGTCGTCGGACAGTTTCACCCAGGGAACCGCGTCCGAGGCGGCCGAATGCGGCGACGACCAACAGGCCATGAGGGTATCCCGGTTCGAGAAGTCGTGGGGTTCGACGTCCGGAATCTCGTTGTAGAGCACCTGTTCGGAGGTCTCGACGTTATCCGAGATGACGCCGTCGTCCGTCCACGTGTCGCCGCCGTCGGTGGTTCGCATCGCACGGATAGCGCCGTAGGTCTCGATGCGCGCGTGGCTCAGCTGGTTCTGTTTGTTCTCGGTCGGGGAGACGACGCTCCCGTAGCGAACGACCTTGGCGTCGTGGAGGTTTTCCGGCACCGAGTAGTCGCAGTCGTGGTTGATGAACGCGACGACCACGCCGTCATCGGTCTTCCACATCCCGCCGTTGAAAGGCCACGCCGAGAACTCGTCGTCACCGTGGTAGACGACGGTGTGTTCGGCACTCTCGACTCTCTTGGGTGAAGCTAGCATGCGTCTGTTTCACAGAGTTGGGGCGGGGATATTAAAGATACCGCAGGCGGTAGCGAAACGGGTCACGCGCCGACGACTTCGACGAACGAGGCGTCGCAGTCCGCACATCGCATCGTCGTGACGGTTCGCGTCCGACAGCACGTCTCTTCGGTTCGATGCTGAAAATCGGGTTCGCCGCCGCAGGTCGGACAGCGGTCGAGGAACAGTCGAAGTTCGCCGAGGGCGATGCCGCGCGTTCTCGAAGACAGCCCGTGCCAGCCCGGGAGTTCGTCAGCCAACGCAACCGCACCGGCCGCGTCGGCGAGGAACGCTTCGCGCGAGGGCCACCGACCGGCGTGCGCCCCGTCGACGGAGACGGCGAAGTCGCCGGCCGATTCGTCAACGACGAACTCTGACGGCTCGGCATCGACGAGCGCGGACTCCGAGAGCGCGGTGTCTACGTCGGCATCGATGGCGTCGATTGCGTCCGTCCACGCACGACGAACGGCGTCCGTCAGACAGAAATCGGCCCCGCCGTCGCACGGCACAAGCACGCCGTTTTCGACGAGGACGTTGTCGCGGTCGCCGTCTGTCACGTCGACTGATTCCGGGTGCGAATCGACGGCCGTCTGTTCCGGCCCGTGTTCGAAATACGCCATCGCCCGCGAGGGGAGGTACCGCTGTGTCAGCGTCGGTGTCCCCGGTATCAGATACCCCCGGAGGCCGATGGCCGCGGCCGACGCCGCGAGTGCGACAGCACCCAAGAGCGGCGACCCCACCCACGCGACGACTCCGGCGAGGGCGACGGCGAAGACGGCGTTCACGCCGGTACAGGGGAGACACCGATTGTCACCCGTGTACGCTGGGTTCCTGACTCGGTCGAGCACGGTCGAATCGCGGTGACGCAGCCAGTTCATCGGTCACCTCGTCACACGTCCGGACCGCGAGTCACGACATCGTCGGAGCCGGAATCGAAGAGATGCGTCGCCCGAGCCTCGATGGCGAGGCGGATCACCTCGCCTTTTTCGTAGGAGTTGTCGGCCGGGAGCGTCACCCTGACTTCGCCCTGCGGGCCCTCGATGGTCGCCAGCATCTGCTTTCCGATCCGCTCGATGAGGGTGACTTCGCCTTCGAGATCACCGCCGTTCCGGTCGAGTCTGACGTCTTCGGGCCGGACGCCAATCGTGACTTCGTCGCCGACGCCGACCGCCGTGGAATCGACCACCTGAAGCTCGACCTCTCGGCCGTCGACCGACACGACGACCGTCTCGCCGCTCGCGCGGTCTACGGTGCCGTCGAAGAAGTTCATCGACGGGTTGCCGATGAAGTTCGCCACGAACCGGTTCGTCGGCCGCTGGTAGAGTTCGTCCGGCGTCCCGATCTGCTCGATGCCGCCGTCGTTGAACACCGCGATACGGTCGCTCATCGTCATCGCCTCCTCCTGGTCGTGGGTCACGTAGATCGTCGGCTTCTTCACGCGGTCGTGGACGCGCTGAATCTCCTTGCGAATCTCGACTTTGAGCTTCGCGTCGAGGTCGCTCAGCGGCTCGTCCATCAGGAACGCTTCCGGTTCGTGGACGATGGTTCGCGCTAAGGCCGCTCGCTGTTGCTGGCCACCGCTGAGTTCGCCGGGGTACTTCTCCAGCAACTCGCGAATCTGCATGATGTCCGCGGCTTCCTCGGCGTTCTCGTATCGCTCTTGCTTCGGAACGTTCCGGACTTTCAGCGGGTAGGAGATGTTCTCTTTCACCTTCATGTGCGGGTAGAGAGCGATGTTCTGGAACATCATCGCTAAGTTCCGCTTGTGAGCCGGTTTCCCCGTCATGTCCTCGCCATCGAATCGGATGCTCCCGCTCGTCGGCGTTTCGAGCCCCGCGATACAGCGGAGCGTCGTCGTCTTCCCACACCCGGAGGGACCGACGAACGTGAAGAAATCACCCTCGTCGATGCTGAAGTCGATGCCATCGACGGCCGTTATCGTGCCGGACGGCGAACTGAACTCTTTCCGCAGGGAGCTGACCTCAATAGTCATGATTGACAACCACATACAGATTGAGAGACGTTACCATTATACGTTTCGGTGGATGCAGATTCTCGGTTTCGAAACGAGAGGAGAAGAGATCGAGGTTACGTCGGAGAGGGGGGTCGGCCGAGCGTCACATCTGCCCGCCGACTTCGAACCCTTCGAGGAGGTACTTCTGGAGCGCGAAGACGAAGATGAACGCCGGAATCACCATCATGACGCTCGCGGCCATCACCTCTCCCCAGAGCGTCTGTTTCTGAATCGTGAACATGTGGATACCGACGGTCAGCGGCCAGTTCTCACTGGTCGGCATGATGATGCGGGGAATCGTGTACGCGCCCCACGCCGTCGCGTACGAGAAGATGGCGACCGCGATAACGCCGGGTTTCGCCATCGGAAGTGCGATTTCGTAGAACGCGCGGAACGGCGACGCGCCCGCCATCTGGGCGGACTCCTCCAACGAGATGGGGACGTTCTGGAAGAACTTCCACATCAGCCAGATACCGAACGGAAGCGCCGTCGCCGTGACCGCGAGGATGAGACCGAGGTGGCTGTTGATGAGACCGATGCGACTCCAGAAGATGAACATCGGAATCGCGAGGAGGATCTGCGGGAACATGTACCCAAAGAGGATGATCCTCGCGAACGTCTTCTTGTGCGGGATGTCGATGCGCGTGAGCCCGTAGCCCGCGAGCGTCGACATCGACGTCGTGACGCCGACGACGCCGACCGAGAGAATCATGCTGTTCGTGAAGTACGTCGGGAAGTTCGTCCCCTCGAACGTGTTGACGAAGTTCTCGACAGAGAAGGCCTGCGGCAACAGCGTCTGCGGAACGTTGTAGATCATGTCGGTCGGCCGCAGCGCCGTGCTGACCATCCAGAAGATCGGGAAGATGACGACGAACAGCAGCAGCACCAACAGGGCGTTCAAAAGCAGGTTCCACCCTCTCGACCGACCCTGGTGCGAGAGGTGCGTCAACGGGTTCCACGGCTTGTCGACGGTCCGCTGCTTGACGCTCGACCACTTCTGCCCGATGTCGTTTCGGATGCTCATTCTGCACGCACCTCCGCGGACGGTTCGAAGATGCGGAAGTACAACACCGCCGCGACCAACAACACGATGAACAACACGGTCGAGACGGCCGCCGCGATACCGAGCCGACTCGTCCCGAAGGCGACGTTGTACGCGTAGATGGGTGCGGTCGTCGTCGCCCCGCGGGGGCCGCCCTGCGTGAGGACCCAGATGTAGTCGAAGGTGTTGAACATCCACACCGCACGCAGCAGCAGCACGATGAAGAACACGCCCTTCAGGTTCGGTAAGGTGATGTCACGGAAGCGCTGGTACGCCGTCGCGCCGGACATCTTCGCGGCTTCGTAGAAGCTCTCCGGGATGGCCTGCAGTCGAGCGAGCACCATCACCGTGACGAAGATGGAGTCCTTCCAACTACTCGTGAGAATCGCCGCGAGCATCGCCGACTCCTGGCTTCCGAAGAACGACACGTAGCCTTGGATGAGGCCGATCTGGACGGCGAGTTGGTTGACGATTCCCCACTGCGAGTTCAGCATCCAGAGCGCCATGAAGCCGATGACCGCGTTCGGGATGAGATACGGGAGAATCGCGAACGTCCGCGCGATGTTGACGAACTTGAACGACCGGTTGAGTAGCAACGCGAGGGTGGTGCCGAAGACCACCTGAATGACGACCGAGCCGCCCGCGTAGACGACCGACCGGCTGAGCGCATCGTAAAACGAATCGCTCGACAAGAGCGTCTCGAAGTTGGCGACGCCGATCCACTGCCACTCGTTCGAGAAGGCGTTGATGCTGAAGAAACTCGCGCCGATGACGCCGACAATCGGAACGAGATTCACGAACGTGAAGAGCAACATCGGCGGGAGAATCGTCAGCGCGGCCAGTACCTTCTTTTTCGAGAGGAACTCGAACACCTCGTCTCGTAGTTCCCGAGCCCGAGAGCCATGCTTGTTGATTGTACTCATGGAACGTGCCAATTCTTCATGAACCAACGGTAAAAATCTTCCCATCACCGCAGTCGTCGGAGCGGGTGAACGGGACGAAAGCGGGCGGAGCGCGACCCTCGAAGGCGTATCCTCCCCCATAGATTATTGTAGGAGTATGCGAGAACGTACTGACGACCATGGTATTTGGAGAGCCGAGAGTCGGCTTCGGAACGTGGCAGAACACCGACCCGGACGCCTGTGCGGAGAGCGTCCGAACGGCGCTGGAGATGGGCTACCGCCACATCGACACGGCGCAACTGTACGACAACGAGGCCTACGTGGGCGACGGAATCGAACGGGCGGACGTCGACCGCGAGGAGATAACGCTGGGGACGAAGCTCTGGCCGGGCGACCTCGCGTCCGACCGCGTCCCCGAAGCGGTCTCCGAGAGCCTCGACCGCCTCGGCGTGGACTACGTCGACGTCCTCTACGTGCACTGGCCGGCGAAGGACTACGACCCCGCCGACACGCTCGGCGCGTTTTCCGAACTCCGGGACGAGGGCCTGATTCGGAACGTCGGCGTGAGTAACTTCACCACCGACCTGCTCGACGAGGCGCGGGCCGCCTGCGACGTTCCAATCGCCGTCAATCAGGTCGAACTGCATCCGCTGCTCCCGCAACCGGAGCTCATCGAGTACTGTCGCGGTCACGATATCGAGGTCGTCGCCTACTCACCGCTCGCCCGCGGCGAGGTCTTCGAGATTCCGGAGATAACCGATATCGCCCGCGAGAACGGGCTCAGCGAGGCGCAGGTCGCCATCGCGTGGCTGCTCTCGAAAGACGGGGTCCACCCCATCCCGAAGGCGTCGAGCGAAGACCACATCCGAGGAAACCTCGACGCCGCGGACATCGAACTCGCGTCGGAGGAACTCGCTCGCATCGACGATATCGACCGCGAGCTACGAATCGCCGACCGAGACTGGGTCGACTGGTAACGCCGACCCGAGAGCGGGATTTTACGAACCGTCTGGGAGAGTCACCGGCAGTGACGTGACACACGAGGTGACGAGCGCATCGGGGTCCGAACCGGACACGCGTCGGAAACGGTACGTGAGTGATACAGAAGGGAAGCCGGCAGGGGACGCTGACCGTACGCCGGGTCGTCGCAGGCAGGACGGCACCGGCGTCTGCGTCGCGGTTGGATGGCAGACTGGTCCGTGACGCGGGACCGCCCTAATCGTCGGCGGGGACCATTTCTCTGGTTCCTCGTTCGTGCATGTGTGCGACGGCCTGCTCGATCGCCGCGCGTTTCTCGTCGCTGTTCGCCACCTCGTCGAACGGGGGGAAGAGATGGCCCGCGTCGCGCCCGAGGACGTCGATGGCGGCTTTTTCGCCGGCGGGGAAGTTCGACTCGTAGTCCTCCATCGCGGCGCGGATGAGCGGCACGATAGAGAGGTGAAGCTCGCGGGCGCGGTCGTAGTCGCCGCGCTGCGTGGCTTCCCAGATTTGGACGGAGACGCGCGGGCAGACGCTGCTGATACCCACGATACCGCCGTTGACGCCCAGCGTGTACGTCGGGAACTGCGCGATGCTCATCCCGCCGAGCACGAAGCCGTCGTCGCCGATGGCTCGGAGGTAGTGCGTCAAGTTGCCGAGCGTGCTGCTGACCTTGATGCCGGCGACTTCCGGGATGTCCCGGACGAGGTCGCCGACGAGTTCCGCGTCGAGGTCGAGCAACGCCATGACGTCGTAAATGACGATCGGAAGCTCGGAGACGTCCGCAATCGCGCGATAGTAGTCGCGAATCGAGTCGTTGTCAGCCATATGCGAGCCGGCGTACCCCGTCGGTGGCATCACCATGAGGAAGTCGGCGCCAGCATCGCGGGCGAGTCCCGCTTTCGTGGTGGCCTCGTGCGTCTGCCGCGCGATGACCCCCGCGACCACGGGAACCGCGCCGTCGACTTCGTCGACCGCGACCTCGTAGAGGTGCTGGAGCTGGTCGTTGCTCATCCGCATTCCTTCGCCGGTGCTTCCGCCGACGACGACGCCGGAAACGCCGGCGTCGAGATGGTAGCGAATCTCGTCTCTGAACGCGTCGTCTTTCAGTTGGCCGTCAGCGTCGAGCGGGGTGATAAGCGGGGGGTTTACGCCGTGAAGTTCGTTGGTCATCTGTTGTTGGAATCGTGTTTGAATCGGTGTGTCGTTCGGAATGTAACCTGGTCCGCTGTCGTGGTTACGGGGCCTTCGGCACGTCGAGACGACGGACCCCGGCGTCGGCGTCTGTGATGAGATTCACGCGTCGTTACGGCCCTTTCGCCTGTTTCAGCGACTCGCGGGCGCTCTCGGCGACTTGGTCGACCGCCTCTCCTGGGTCCATGTCCTCGCTGATCACGAGCGAGATGGCGGTCGACCCCGGTCGCGTCGTGAAGATGGAATCGACGTAGGGGTTCGGTGGGCTGGTCTCGTGCGCCGGCGGAATCGCGTCGGTCACGGACTTCCACGCCGCGATATCCTCGTCGGTGTAGGAGTCCGGGAGCTTCTCCCGCATGTCGATCTCCTCTTTTTGTTTCGGGTACAGCGGCGCGTTCTGGATGTTGATGTAGCGCTCGTAGTACTCCGGCTGGAAGATGAACTGGTCGAGGAACGTCTTCGCCATGTCCGTGTTCGACCCCTGGAACGAGCAGATGGACTTGATGACGCCGAAGAACTCCCCGGGGCCGTCGGGGCCCGGAATCGGCTCGGCGCGGATGTGTTGGTGGAAGTCGCGGTCGCGTTCGATCGACTGAATCTTCGGCCGCGCACCGCCGTACGTCGTGTGCGCCGACGACTCGGTGTGAAGCGCGTTGATTCGCTCCTCGCAGCCGATGTCCGAGCCGGGTCCCGTGTACGGCTGGAGCTGTTTGCGGAATTCGAGCATCTCGATCCAGCGCTCGCGGTTCTCTCCCTGGTCGATAGAGACCACGACCTCGCCGTCGTCGTTCCGGGTCGCCATGTTCGCGCCGTTACTCCGGAGGAAGCACTGAGCGACGAGTTCGCTACAGTAGTGCGTCGACCACGGGAGCAGCGTCGCGTCGGTCACCTCGTCAGAGTTGCTGGCTTCCTCCATCCAGCCGAGCATGTTCTCCCAGGAGTCCGGCGTCGACTCGGCGACGTCCTCTCGGTACCACTGCAGGTACGGAATCGCGAAGAAGGGAATCGTGTAGTGCTCGCCGTCGCGTTCGAGGAACGACCGCTCGTGGGGCATACCCAGTCGGTCCGTGACCGTCTCGACCAAGTCGGTCATCGGCGCGAGCGTCCCCTGGTTCTGGAGTTGCGTCGACTGCGTCACCGACGTCGGGAACAGCTCCGGCGGGTTGCCGGACTGAATGAGCTGAATGATACGCTCTTGGATGCTCTGGCCCTCTGCGCCGCATTCGAGGGTGACGGACGCGCCCGTCTTGTTTTCGAACTCGGCGAACGCGTCCTCCCAGACGCGCTTGAACACGTCCGAACACTCGTCGGTGACGACGCGCATCTCGCGCCCGCTGTAGTCCGGCCAACCGTTTTCCTGTACCGAACCGGTCGTGCTTCCTTCTGTCGACGTCGACCCTGAGCCGCCACCGCCGCCGCCGCCGATACACCCCGCTAGCCCGGCGACCGCTGAGCCGCCGACGGCTCTCAGGACGTTCCTGCGTCGGGTGACACTCCTCTCGCTGTCTCGGCATTCGTTCGATGCCATGGAATCTGCTTCATGATTGTAATGTAAATACATTTCTAACTATTGTTGACATGTGGCACAGAACGGCCGAACATTCATGGGGGCGGGGCGGAACCGGACGGTATGGCCGATTTGAATGCCGTCGTCATCGCAGACGACATCACCGGAGCGAACGACACCGGAAGTCAGTTCGCCAGTCGGGGGTATCGGACGAACGTCGTGTTCGACCCGAGCACACCGGCGGACTGTGACGTTCTCGTCGTCGACACGGAGACGCGGGAAGCGCCGCCGACGGAGGCGTACGACTCGGTTCGAACCGCCGTGACAGCGCACGACGCGCCCGTCCTGTACAAGAAACTCGACTCGACGCTCCGGGGGAACGTCGCTGACGAACTGACGGCGCTCCTCGACGCCGCGACACCGGACCTGCTGTTGCTCGCGCCGGCGTTCCCCGCGAACGGACGGACGACGGAAGGCGGCGTCCAACTGGTCGACGGTAAACCGGTCCTCCGGACGCTCACCGACTCGGAGAACCTCCCCTCGACGTCATCCGTCGTAGAGTTGCTCTCGTCGGTTCCGTATCCCGTCGAAACGGTGCACACGGACATCGTAGACGCGGGACGGCAGGCCGTCCGGTCGCGACTCACCGAGATACACGGACGCCACGACGAGCCGACCGTCGTCGTCGCCGACGCGACATCTCAGACGCACCTTCGGTTGCTCGCCGAGGGGGCCGACCAACTCACCGCCGGCGTGGCCTACGCGGGGAGCGGCGGACTCGCGGGGGCGCTATCGCTCTCACCCTCGGGCGGGGGCGAGGGTGCGGTACTCGGCGTCGCTGGGAGCATCAGCGAGACGTCGTTCGAGCAACTCGCCGCAGTCCCGGACGACGCGCTCGTGGCGCTGGACCCCGAGGCGATGCTCGAACGCCCCGAAGAAGCCGCGGCCTCTGCGCTCGGGCTGCTTCTCGACGCACAGTGCGTCCACGGCTTCGCTGTCGTCGCGTCGGCCGCGTCTCCCGAGGCCGTCGATGCGGTGAATCGGACCGCGGACGCGCTCGGACTCGACGAAGCCGCCGTCAAAGACCGAATCGCGGCGGCGTTGCGCGCGACCGTCCGAACAGTCCACGAGTCGCGGCCGCTGACCGGCCTGTTCACGACCGGCGGCTCGACGACCATCGCGGTGCTCGACGAACTCGACGTGACGTCGCTCGACCTGACGGGAATCGAACTCGCGGAGGGGGTTCCGCTCACTAGAGTTCGCGGCGGACCGGCGGACGAGACGTTGCTTGTGACCAAGGCGGGGTCGTTCGGTGACCCGACGACAATAGTTAATTGCCTCGACTTCATCGGTACGCGGTGATGACGGCAAGAGAGAGACCCCTCGTCGGCGTGACGATGGGAGACCCCGGTGGTATCGGAAGCGAGATAATCGTCAAAGCAGCACCGCAGGTGACCGACGACGCGGACCTCGTCGTCATCGGTGACGCAGACGTGGTCCGGGACGCGGTAGCGCAGTGTGAGAGCGACCTAACCGTCGAGGGGGTTGACACCGTCGCTGACGTTCGAGTCGACCCGTCGACGCTGTCCGTCCTCGACCTCGACAACGTCGCGTCGCTCGCCCACGGCGAAATCGACGAAGCGTACGGACGAGCCTCGCTGGAGTACATCGAACGCGCCATCGAACTCGCCATCGAAGGCGACATCGACGCCATCGCGACGGCTCCGATTCACAAGCAGGCGACGGCACGGGCCGGAAGCGAATTCGCGGGCCACACCGGAATGCTCGCGGCGTACACCGAGACGGACAACTACTCGATGATGCTCATCGAGGGGGGACTGCGCGTCACGCACGTGAGCACGCACGTCCCGCTCCGCGAGGCCTGCGACCTCGTGACGACGGAGAACGTCCTCGACACCATCACGGTCACCGCTCAGGGGTTGCACGACCTGGGAATCGACGACCCGACGATAGCCGTCGCCGGCTTGAATCCCCACGCCGGAGAGGGCGGACTCCTCGGCACGGAGGACGACGACGCCATCGAACCGGCGGTCGAACAGGCTTGCGAGGCGGGCATCGACGCCGAAGGCCCCATTCCGCCGGACACCGTCTACGTCAAGGCGGCCGCCGGCGACTACGACTGCGTCGTCTCGATGTACCACGACCAGGGACACATCCCCATCAAGATGCTCGGCTTCGACAGTACCGACACCGTCAGCGGCGTCAACATGACGGTCGGACTGCCGATTATCAGGACGAGCGTCGACCACGGCACGGCGTTCGACATCGCGGGGCAGGGCATCGCATCCGAGTCGAGCATGGTCGACGCGATTCGGACCGCCGCCCGCGTCGCCGTCGAGCGAGCGTGACGAACGCGGAGAACCCGTCGAGTGGTTTCGGTGGCGTTTCCAACTGACGTGGAAACATCGTGTCGTCGGTTACGCGTGTTCTATCTTGAGTTCGATGATGTTGGTCCCGTTGAGGATCTTGTGTGAGAGTTCCTCTTCGACGCGGTCGTCCCGGAGCTTGTTCGACGGGACGGTCACGCTGATCGCGCCGACGGGGTTGCCCTCGATGTCCTGAATCGGCGCGCCGACACAGCTGATGCCGACGTCGCCTTCGTCTCGCTCGATAGCGTACCCGCGTTCCCGCGTGGCGTCGAGTTCCTCGAAGAGCGCCTCGCGCGTGCGGACGGTGTTTTCGGTGACCGCTCGAAGCCCCCACTTGTCGACGATGTCGTTCACCTCGTCGTCCGAGAAACACGAGAGGATGGCCCGCCCGAATGCCGGTCGATGGAGGTACGAGTGCTTCCCCACGGGCGCGAGGTCGACGGCGGCGTTGTCGCCGCGCGCCATGAATATCACGACGCCGCGACCGTTCTCCTCGATTGCGAGATTGACCAGTTCACCGGTCTCTTTCGCCAGGTCGTGGACGACCTTTCGCCCGTGTCGGTAGACCGGAAGCCGCTCTCTGATCTTGCCCCCGTAGTGGAGGAACTGAAGCGAGAGTCGGTACTTGCTGCCCTCCTTGACGACGTAATCGTTCTCTCGGAGCGTCTGTAGGTGGACGTAGACGGTGCTCGTCGGAAGTCCGGTTCGCTCCGACAGTTCCGTTACCCCCAGCGAGTCCTCCTCCACCAGCGCCTCGACGAGTTCGAGGGTCCGCTCAACCGCCTCAAGCGTTCGTGGTTCGTTGGTTGCCATACGATAACACACTATTTCCACCCTGATTAAATATTTGGGTTTGGGGCGTGGGTTAGCACGGTCGCGACTGCTGAATCGAACGCTGGTCGAGAACGTGACCCTGGGACGGGTTGTCGGCTGTCTCGCCGGCCACCGTTCGGCGGAGGGCTCTGCGTCTCCGCCTCGAAACGGAACCGTTGCACGCGGGGAACCGCTTTCTGAACGTCCGCCTCTGTGTGCGACAAGTGGACATCTCCGGCGTCCTCTGCGTTGTAATGCCACGATTACGAGCGTTTTGGGTCGATGCTTGCGTTTCCACTCCGGGTGAAAGCACTAGACGTGTCGGGTGCACTGCGCGGGGACTTGGTCCGCGATAACCGCGCGAGCGCACGTTTTGAGCGTCGTTGGAGTGGCTCGGCGGCGAGCGGGCGACCAGCGGAACCGCAACGCCGGTTGGAATGGTCGCCGCTGGTCGGGGTCGGTGTGCATCACTTTCCATGTGGGTTGGAAACCGTTTCGGACCGGGCGGTCACGTGCTTCGCTCGGATGCGCGATGGACAGCATAGATTACAGATATACGCTTGTAACACTCCGGGAGTCAGGTCACGAAACGCAGAACGCGCTCGATCGCATCGGCACGCGTGCGACGTGGTCGTCTACGGTTCCCGCGTCCGTGCCACCGACGCGGCCGATTGTCGTCCAGTCGGCGGGCTACGCCGTCGCGGTCGGGGTCACTCCCGTTGATAGAACTCCGCGATGTCCCGCCAGCGGTCGAAGTACGTCTCTTTCTGGGTATCGAAGTCCGCGCCGACCGACGGGTCCGGTTCGATAACGTCGCGCTCCCGGAGGAGGTTTTCCGCCGCCGTCTCGACGTCGCTGTAAATCGACGTGATGAGCGCGGGAGCCATGACCGCGCCGGCAGTCGTCCGCGGCTCCATCTCGACGACCGGGCGGTCCCATATCGACGCCCGGAGCGTGTTCCACCAGTCGTAGTTGCCGTCGAGCGTCGGCGTCCCGTCGTTGATGACGAGCACGCGGTCGATGTCGGTGTCGAAGTGCTCTTCGACCAGCGAGATGTACGTCCACTCGGTCAGGATGATGCCGGTGATGAGCCCGCGCGCCAGTCGGCCGTGGACCTCCTCGGTCGACAGGGAGTTGTCGTAGTTGAGGCCGAGGAGCGACCCCGCGACGTCGGCGTCGAAAAACGGGCTTCGGTTGCCCTTGAGGAACACCTCGTAGCCGTGGCCACTCGGGACTTGCCGGGCGAGTTCGAGCCCGCGCTCCGGCGTGCAGTTGAGGACGCGGTCGAAGAACCACCGAAGGAGGTTGCCGGTGTCGAACGACGCGCCGGGCAGGTAGCCGTCGATAGGGTGACGGTGGTAGTACAGCGCCGGGTGCGGCGAGACGGACTCCGAGACGTACTTGACGACGCTCGAGGCGCCGAAGGTGATGCTGAAGTCCCCGGGTTTGACGCCGCCGTTCGCCAGCACCGAGGCATTGCCGTCAGTGAGCCCCTGAAAGAGTTTGATGCCGTCGAAGCCGGTCCGCTCGGCCAACTGGCCGTCGGCGACGCCGATGAACGAGCCGGGTGGTCGAATCGCCGGAAAGAGCGACCGAGGCAGGTCGAGCGTCTCGAACAGCGACTCGAACCACGTGGGCAGGGGCGTCGTCACGTCGGCACCGAACTTCAGCGCGTTCGTCCAGTCGGTCTCGATATCGCGCCACGGCGTCGACGCGTCGAACCGGAGCCGGTACAACAGCCACGTCGTCGGGCTGAGAATCCACTCGACCGTCTGGAACTTGTCGGGATACTCCGCCCGCAGCTTCAGAATCTTCGGAAGCGGACTGGTCGGAGAAAACGCGATGTTCTGGTTAATCGAGAGGTCGGAGAGGTCGAGGTCCTGGAGCTTCGACGCCTGTTCGGGCGCGGAATCGAAGTACATCTGCGGGGGAAACACCGGCTCGCCGTACTTATCGACGAGCACGGCGGTCCCCGACGTACTCGCGACCGAGCCGATGCCGGTCTGCGGGAGCGCCGGCGCCGCTTCGTGGAGCGCTCGCTCCCACGCGAGCGTCGTCTGCTCGGCCACGGGTGCCTCGCCGCCGGCGAGTCGTTCGCCGTCGGTGCTGTACACATCGACATGCACGCTCGCGGTACCGAGATGAACGCCGACCAGTTGCGGGCTCTCCATACCACGCCGTCACACAGGATGCAATTAAATCCTTCCGAGGATGGTACCCCAACGAGCGCGCGAGGGCGCAGTCCGGCCGGTCGGCCGCAACGACGTTCGATTGGTAACGATTGTCACATGGTGGGCCTGGAATCGCGTTCGATTGACAGACGAAGCGAAGACGCCGCTATTTCACGATAATTGACGACGTTCGGTGCAGTTAGCGGACAAACGCCAATCTCCGGCGGCCACCATAGTATTCTATATCTGGGAACGGTCGTTCACTTCAGATGAACTGTGTGGACGAAGCCCCCCGCAGACGGGCAGCGGTCGCCAAGATGTAGATTACAGATATAGGTCCGTAATCTTCAGTGGTTCGCGTGAAGTTCGATGACGTTCGCGGCGCTCTGAACGATATCGGGAACCTCGTCGGTGAAGTGTTCGCTGTTCGTGCGGCTGACGGGTTGTGAGACGCTGATTGCACCCAGCACGGTCCCGTCTTTCGCGATGATGGGCGCACCGACGCACCGGAGTCCTCGGATGAGTTCCTCGTTGTCGACGGCGTAGCCGCGGTCACGGACCGTCGCCAACTGCGCGTCGAGTTCCGCTCTGTCGGTGATGGTCTGGTCGGTCTCCGCGGGAAGGCCGTGTTCCTCGACGATTTCGTCGACGCGCTCGGACGGGAGGTGCGCCAGTATCGCCTTTCCGAGGCCGATGGCGTGTAGCGGCCGTCTGAGACCGGGGTAGATGTCCAAATCGACCGCCTGCTCGCCCTGTTCGGAGGCGAGGTAGACGCCCTGTCCGTACTCCTCGACCATCAGGTTCGCCAGCTCGCCGGTCTGGGACGCCAATCGGTGGACCTCGCGCTTCGCCACCTGATACAGCGGGTGGCGGTGCTGTACGTACCCTCCGAACCCGAGCAGGCGGAGACTGAGTTCGTAATCGGTCCCGTTGCGGACGACGAACTTCTCGGCTTCGAGCGTGCTGAGGTGGTTGTGGACCGTGCTCTTGTTCATTTCGAGTTCCCGCGCGATGAACGTCACGCTGCTCGACCCGTGTTCTCGAAGCGCGTCGAGAATCTGAATCGTCTTCCGACTCGTTTCGACCCGGTGGGGCGCGTTCTCTGTCATGACTGTGTGTCGTCGAGACGGTCCTAAATAGTTTGTTCTACTCAGTAGAACGATTGTTCGGCTCGGAGCGACGGTGGGACGGACCGGCGACACCGTTCGAACGGCGGACGTAAAACTGTCAGCGCTGGAAATCGGGGGAAATAGGGTCGCTGTGGCGTATTCGGGGACAGGGCGGCAAAAACTATTTACGCTCACTCTCTGAGCTACGGAGTATGGAGATACAGACAGAGAGCTTCTCCATCGAGAGCCACAGCAGGTTCGAGATTCTGAGCGTCACTCCCGAGGTGGAAGCGACCATCGAGGACCTCGGCGTGACCGATGGACTCGTGTACGTGTCGACGCCGCACACGTCTGCGGCGCTCTCGACCAACGAGTACGAAGAGAAGCTCCTCGACGACATGATTGACAAGTTCAAGGAGATAGCCCCCCCGGACGAGGGCTACTACCACGACCTCGACCACATCACCGCGGGCGAGCAGCCGAACGCCCACGCGCACCTCATCTCCGCGATGATCAAGCGGCCGGTCCTTCTCGTCCTCCGCGACGGGGAGCTCGACCTCGGGACCTGGGAGGAGGTCATGTTCTTCGAACTGTGCGGCCCGCGCGAGCGAACGATTACCACGACGATTCTCCAATAGCCATGACGGACCAACCACTCGGACGATCGGTGACTGTCGCTATCGACCACGGCCTCCATTGGGGCTCCCTCGAAGGGTTCGAGGACCCCGCGGCGCTCCTCGATACGGTGTTGGACGCCGGCCCCGACGGCATCTTGGCGAGCGTGCCGTTCCTGAAGCGCTTCGAGGACCGAATCGACGCCGCCGACGTCCACACCATCGGCACGCTCGACCTCCTGTACGACTCGACGATGCCGGGCGACATCGAGAACGCAGAAATCCACTCCCAGGTGTTCAGCGTCGAGGACTGCGCCGACGTGGCCGACGCCGCGAAGGTCGCGCTCGTCTTCGGACGGGAGAGCCCCGACGTGCTG
Organism: Haloferax massiliensis; assembly: GCF_001368915.1. GTDB lineage: Archaea > Halobacteriota > Halobacteria > Halobacteriales > Haloferacaceae > Haloferax > Haloferax massiliensis. The sequence goes on from NZ_CSTE01000001.1 coordinate 129,219, forward strand.
AAGGAGAACGCCGAGTTCGTCGCCGCCGCGGCCGAAGACTGCGACGACGCGGGGATTCCGCTCATCGTCGAGCCGACCCTCTGGGGCCAGCGCGCCGACGACGAGTTCGACACCGACTACCTCGTCAACGCCAACCGTCTGGGCTTCGAACTCGGCGCGGACATCCTGAAGACGCCGTACCCGCCGACGGGCTTCGAGCGCATCGTGCACAACGCGCCGGTGCCGACGTACATCGCCGGGGGTCCCGCCGTCGAGACGGACCGAGAGGTACTGGAGATGGTTCACGGTGCCGTCGAAGCCGGCTCGCAGGGCGTGATGTTCGGCCGCAACGTCTGGCAGCGGGACGACCCCGCGGCCATCATCGACGCGCTCTCGGCCATCGTCCACGAGGGCGCGACCATCGAGGAGGCGGAGACGCTGCTATGACTTCCCGAAGCACCACCCGAACCCGCCCATGAACCTCCCGTACCCCCACTTTCAGGTCAACTTCAAGGTGTATCCGAACACGAGCGGCGAGGACGCGCTGTCGTTCGCGCGGATGCTCGAAACGATAGAGGCGGAGACCGACGCGCGCTTCGTGTTGACGCCGCAACTGCCGGACATCCGGCTGATAACCGAGCACACCGACCTCGCCGTCACCGCGCCCGCGATGGACGCCGTCGAGCCCGGTCGCGGGATGGGGAAAATCCTCCCGGAGACCGTCGCAGACGCGGGGGCCGACGGCGTCGTCATCAACCACGCGGAGAACCGCGACACGCTGTCCGACCTCGTGTGGAAAATCGAGCGCTGTCGCGACCTCGATCTCGACTCGGTCGTCTGCGTCGACAGCATCGAGATGGGTCGCGCAGTCGCGGAGTTCGACCCCGACTCGATGATATACGAGATGCCCGAAGACATCTCGTCGGACCGAGCGATCACGCAGACCCACCCCGACCGCGTTCGCGACTTCGTGGCGATGGTCGAGACGGAGAACCCGCGCACTCGCGTCCTCGTCGGCGGCGGCATCTCCACCGCCGAAGACGTCCGCCTCGCCTTCGAACAAGGTGGCCACGCGACCGGTGCCGCGTCGGCCGTGTCGCTCGCGTCGGACCCGGAGTCACTCCTCCGCGACATCGCAGCGAGTTTCCCCTGAGACGACCGCCAACGGCGGGACGCGCCGCTCCGCTCGGCGACTGCGGCGCGGCGGACCGGCGCAATCTTTTTAGTGATCATCGATGATGTGCAATACACGTCAATGACAACCAAGAATATCCTCGTAGTGTGTGGCACATCGGTCGCGACGTCGACGGTCGTCAAGGAAGCGCTGAAAGAGAAGCTCCCGGAGCGTGGCCTCGACATCGGAACCATCGCCAAGGCGAAGGCGACGGAGGCCCCCGGCAAGGTCTCTTCGGGGAACTTCGACCTCATCGTCACCACGACGCAACTCAACGAAGACAAGTTCGACATTCCGGTCATCCACACGACGGCGTTCATGACCGGCATCGGCCAAGACGAGGTCCTCGACGACATCGCCGCGGCGCTCGAAGACTGACGGGTTGGCGAGTCGACGATGACACCGATTTTTCACGAACGATAGTAATATTTATGTGGGAACGCCCTCATCCTGAGACAGGGTTGTGAGTTAATAACATGGTAGTACCAGACGTATTCTTACAGAGTGGTGTAAGCTCCCTGTTGAATTCCATCAACAGCGTAATCCAATCGTTGGGCGTGAGCGTCCTCCTTCCGATAATCATCTTCCTCATCGCGCTCGCGTTCCGGGTGGACGTGTTGAAGGCGGCGCGTTCGTCCATCCTCATCGGTATCGGTTTCATCGGAATCAATCTCGTCATCGGGCTGTTCAGCGAGAACATCAGCCCGCTGGCCCAACAGATGGTCGAGGTGACCGGCATCACGCTTCCGGCGGTCGACGTCGGCTGGCCCGCCGCCGCCGCCATCGCCTTCGGTATCGCGGAACTCGGCGTCTGGATGATTCCGCTGTTCGTCGTGATGAACCTCGTCCTCTTCGCAATCGGGTTCACCTACACGCTCAACGTGGACATCTGGAACTACTGGCACTTCGCCTTCATCGGCGGGCTGGTCTACATGAGCACGAACAACTGGCTGTACTCGGTTGCAGTCGGGCTGACGCTGGGGCTGTTCGTCCTCGTGGCCGCGGACTGGACGCAACCGGCCGTCGAAGAGACGTTCGATACGCCCGGTATCTCCATCCCGCACGGGACCTCGGCGCCGTACGCCGTCGCCGCGATTCCGATTCACTGGGCGGTCGACAAGACGCCCCTCGGAAACATCGAAGCCGACCCCGACGCGATTCAAGACCGGTTCGGCATCCTCGGCGAGCCCATCTTCGTCGGCCTCGCTATCGGGCTCGTCATCGGTATCGCCGCCTACAGTAACGCGCTCTTCGTCGCCGAGAGCTGGTACGCCATCCTCACCGCCGGCATCTCGTTCGCCGCGGTGATGCACATCCTCCCGATGATGGTCGGTATCCTCATGGAGGGGCTGACGCCGCTTTCGGAGTCGATTCGGAACTACATGACCTCGCGGTTCGAAGACCGCGACATGGCAATCGGCCTCGACTCGGCCATCCTCATCGGCCACGAGTCGGTCATCGCGTCCAGCCTGCTCATCGTCCCCATCGCCATCGTGATGTCGATCATCCTCCCCGGCAACGACGTGCTGTGGGGCATCGACCTGGCGACGTTCCCGTTCTTCTTCGCGCTGATGGTCCCCATCATGAACGGCAACATCGTGAAGATGGTCGTCACGGGGACCATCCTGCTGATTCCGCTGCACTACATCTCCTCCGCGGTGGCTCCGCTCCTGACGCAGGCGGCTGGGAGCGCGGGCTTCGACCTCGGTGGTCGCGGGCTCATCACGTCGCCCGTCGCTGACGCGGGGTCGCCCGCGACGGGCATCCTGGCGCTCATCCCGGCGCCGGTCGCCCTCGCGGTCGGACTCGTCATCGTCCTCGGTATCTGGGTCGCACTCCGGATGTGGCCCCAGCGGATGTACATGGTCGCCGGCGCGTCCGAAGAGAAGGCGCGGGAGACCGTCGAGCGTCGTCACACCGGCAAGGGCGGCGGCCTCCTTCCCAACAAACTCGGCTCGACCGTCGACACGGCGGGCGCGGAGAATCGCTCCGACGACTGACCGGACAGTTCCCCGTTGGCGTCCGCGGCCCGACCGCGACGAGCCACCGTGCTTCGCCGAACCGTCGGCGAACCGGTACCAACACTTTTCTCGGAGACCCGCGTACGACTCATCGATGCGAACCGAAAGCCTCGAACTGACTGGCGAGACGGACGAAGCGGTCCTCACGGAACTCGGCGCGTACGCCTACGACCGAGGCTGGGCCGACGAGAGCTACGCGGACGCCCTCTTGGCACGCGAAGCCGACTACCCGACGGGGCTCGACATCCCGACGATGGGCTTCGGCATCGCCATCCCCCACGCCGACCCCGACCACGTCTCCGAACAGGCCGTGCTCCTCGGACTGCCGCCCGCGGGCGAGTCGGTCGCCTTCCGGAGCATGGACAACCCCGACGAGCGCGTCGACGCCGAAGTCGTCGTGTTGCTCCTGGTGACAGACACCGAGGGCTACTCGTCGTTCCTCTCGAACCTCGCCAAACTCTTTCAGGCCGAGGAGTTCGCCGAGCTGACGAAGCGCCGCGACGCCGACGGCCTGCTCGACCTCGTCGTCGAGCGCTGTGTCGATTTCGACGGCTGAGAAAAACACGCTGCGGGCGGCCGGTTCTCCCCGGACGAGCGCCCGGTCGTCGGTCGCTCAGTCGATGAGTGCTCGCGCGTCCTCGCGGGTCTCGACGCTGAGGGCCGCCTCGGAGAGCGCCGCCGCCGACTCGTCGTCGACGTCCCGGACGCCCGCCTTCACGTCGGGAATCGTCACGGCGCTCATGCTCAGTTCGTCGAGACCGAGTCCGACGAGCAGTTCGGTGAGGTCCGGGTCGCCGGCCATCTCGCCGCACATGCCGACCCAGGCGTCGCCCTCGTGGGCGGCCTCGACCGTCCGCGCGATGGCGCGGAGGACCGGCGGGTGAAGCGGGTCGTGTAACGAGGCGACGCGGGCGTCGTCGCGGGCCGCGGCCATCACGTACTGGGTGAGGTCGTTCGTCCCGATACTGAGGAAGTCGAGGCGGTCGGCGAACTCGCGGGCGAGGAAGACCGACGCCGGCGTCTCGACCATCGCGCCGAGTTCGGGGACCGCGTAGTCGACGCCCGCGTCGTCGAGGTCCGCGGCGATTGCGCTCACTTCGTCGAGGAGCGCGTCGAGCTCAGTCACCGTCGACACCAGCGGGAACATCACGGCGAGCTGCGCCGGGCCGGCGGCCGCGCGCAGAATCGCGCGGACGTGTTCCTCGAACAGTTCGGGCCGCTCGCCCGGTGCGAACCGGACGCCGCGAACGCCGAGAAACGGGTTGTCGCCGGGGGCAGAGTCGACGTACGGAATCGGCTTGTCGCCCCCGATATCGAGCGTTCGGACGACCACGCGCGACCCGGCGAACGCCTCGCACACCTCGTGGAGCGCCTCGTACTGCTCGTCTTCGTCCGGCGGCGTCTCCCGGTCGAGAAAGAGGAACTCCGTTCGAAAGAGCCCGACGCCGTCCGCACCGCGTTCGGCGGCCGCCACCGCTTCCCGCGGCGTTCCGACGTTCGCGGCGACTTCGACGTGCCGGCCGTCGGCCGTCGTGACGGGGTCGTGGTGAACCGTCGCACCGCCCGATTCTCGCGCCGCGGCGACGGCGTCGTCGTCCGGGTCGACGGTCACGTCGCCCGTGGTGCCGTCGACGACGAGACGCGTATCGTCGGCGAGGTCGAGCGCGTCGGGGGCGACGCCGACCACCGCCGGAATCGCCAGCGACCGAGCCATGATGGCGGCGTGCGAGGTGCGGCCCCCCTCGACCGTGACGAACCCGGCGACTGCGTCGGGGTCTAACTGTGCGGTGTCGCTCGGGGTGAGTCGCTCCGCGACGAGCACGGTTCCCTCGGGGAGCGCCGAGAGGTCGACCCGGTCGCGGTCGAGCAGAATACGGAGCACTCGGTCGCGGACGTCGCGAAGGTCGTCCGCGCGCTCGGCGAACATCCCGTCTGCCCCCTCGAACGTGGCGATTGGATCCTCGAACGCCCGCGAGACGGCTCGTTCGGCGGTGACGCCGCCTTCGCTGACCGCGGCTTCGACGCCCCCGGTGATCTGCGGGTCGCCGAGGAACTGCTGGTGCGCGTCGAATATCTCCGCCTCTTCGGTGCCGACGCGCTCGGCCGTCCGAGACCGCTCGCGGGCGAGTTCGTCCGCCGCCGTCTCCCGTGCCTCTTCGAACCGCTGAAGCTCAGTTTCGGGGTCGGCCGCCGACCGTTCGTCGTCGTCGAGGTCGACCGTCGAATCGTACTGGACGACCGTGCCGACACCGCGTAGCGGCGTCACGCCGACGCCCGAGATTATGCAGTCGCTCATCGGTCCCTCGTAGCTACCGCTGGATACGCTGCGCTTGCGAACATGGCACGCGACTAGTCCACGTCCGCCGGCAAAAACGCTCGCCAAGCGGAAAGGCCTTAGTACCGGCGTGGGAAATGGTGGCACGGATGGCAGCGAAATCAGCGACAGTAGTCGTAGAGCACGAGACCGGTCTCCACGCACGACCCGCGTCGATGTTCGTCCAGACGGCGTCGAAGTTCGAGACGGACATCTCCGTGCGGAAAGCCGGCGGGGAGACGGAAGTAGACGCGAAAAGCAGCATCGCCGTTCTCTCGCTCGGCGTCGGCCCGGACGAGGAAATCGTCATCACCGCCGACGGCAGCGACGGCGAGCAGGCCGTCGAGCGACTCGTCAAACTCGTCGAGAACGACTTCGACCTCGATCAGTAGACAACCGAACTCGCCACCGACCGCGACGCTCGCGACCGACGGCCGGAGTGACGACGACAGCTGAGCATCGCCGTCAGGACGATGCTCCGCCTCTCCTGACGGTCGACAATTGTGGTTCTACTGTGAGCTGTTGCCGCCGCTGTCGCCCGGCGTGAACACCGTCGCACGGGCCGCGTATTCAAGACAGTATTTTGAGTATTCAACAGTCGTAACAACGAACATATGTGTCGAGATGGTAGTTGAGATATTACTTCGAACAGCACGCAAACTGCTCTTTCAGCTCGTGTGTCGTCAGTTTCGAATCGCAGTTTGATTCGAGAACGCGAGCGACGCACCTGAGAAGCTATCTCGGCGAATCAATGTCTCAACTGTAGGTACTACGTCGATTAAATATTTCAACTATAGGCACTGTCTAGTTAAGCCAGTTTGAGGAACGAGCAGGTCGTTGAGTTAGTTGGTCAAGATGCTCGCAGACCTGCTCAGCGAGTGCTTTGCGACGGATTTAGAAGAAACTTGGGAGCGTGAGCGGACGGC
>NZ_CSTE01000001.1:137363-692950 GCF_001368915.1 Haloferax massiliensis
TGCGAGTCGACCGCTTCCATAATTCGTGGGTGGGCAGTCATGGGAGCGTCCGCGAGTGGTTTATACAATTTGCGCAATACTATAACTTCCACCGACCGCATCAATCGCTCGACGGACGAACGCCGGTTGAGGAGGTCACTAACTAGACAGTGCCCAACTATACGAACAGTATCAATTATTACGTATTCAATTGAACATGCATGTGTTTCCGAACATTCCGTTGGTGGGCGAGAGGGAGAGGCCCATGGCGAGTCGGCGGGATCGTGGGCCCGTCTCGACGCTCACGAGAAGGTGATATCGTCACCCTCGAAGTACACCTGGTGGGTGTCGGTGTCCTCAGCAGTTCCGTCGACATCGAGTTCTGTCGTGGCCGACGGTCCATCAGTCACGGCGACCGAGACGGCGTACGTTCCGTCGGTGTCGAACACGTTGTCGATCGACGCGTTCGGACGACCGTGACCCTCGACGACGGGCACGTCGAGACGCGTGGAGACCAGCGTCTCGCCGGTGGCGTCGGTGACAGTCGTCTCGACAGTGATTGGGGCGTCGTTCTGATTAACGAGCACGAGGTCGGGCGCACCGGCGGGTGACGTGCCGAAGCCGGCACATCCCGCGAGCCCGACAATCGCGGCGAGGCCGCAGTAGTGGAGGAGTGTTCGGCGGGGAACGGACATACCAGTCGGTCGGTCGGCCGGGTCGATAAAATTCGTTGTGCCCGATATCCGCCGGTCAACGCGTGGTTCGCCGTCTCTAGTGGAACGCTCTCCACAGCAGACCGAGGAGGATGAACGGCGCGAACGGTATCATGAGCACTGCAATCAAAGCGACGATGAGCGTCCCCATGAGCCCCATCTGGGTGTTCGAGTAGTCGGTTCGAACGGGGTTGACTGCGCGGGCCATACGTAGTCGTCGGTGTGCCTCATACATAAAGTGACTGAATAGTTAATATATAAATAGGCGAGCGAATCGAGGCGTTGGGACGGGTGAGAACAGCGCGGTTCGGAGGCTTACGCCCGAGTCGGCTCCGGCGCTCGAAGCGCCAAGAGCACGCCGATGACGGCGACGCCGCCCGCGGCGAGGAACGCCGGCGTGTACCCCGCGTAGTCGATGATAGCGCCGGCGGCGATGGGCGCGGCGAACGCGCCGAGGAGTCCGACGCTCGTCAGGAGCGAGACGGCCGTCGCCCGCACCGAGGGGGCGACGAGTTCGGCGATGTACGAGAAGATGAGTCCCGTCACGAGCTGGATGGCGAAGCCGACGACGACGACCGCGCCGACGACCGCACCGAGCCGCGAGACGAACGCGAACGCGACGACCGCCGGCGTTGCGACGGCGAACGACGAGACGATGACGCGGCGGCGGCGACCGCCGAACGCGCGGTCGGTCACCACGCCGCTTGTCGACCGCGCGACCGCCCCGATGGCGGGGAACAGCGCGGTCAGGAGGCCGCTCGCGGCCAGCGAAATCGAGAACTCGCTGGCGAGGAAGCTCGGCAGCCACGTGTTGACGAACAGGTACAGCGAGTAGGCGAGAAAGCAGAGCGCGCAGACGGTCCAGACCGCCCGGCTTCCGAACAGTTCGCGGAGCGCCGCCCCGTCGGGGGACGGCGCGTCGACACCGGGGACGCGGCGGCGAGTCGCGGCCGCGAAGAACGCGACCCCGACGACCGCGACCCCGGCGTACAGCGGGAGAATCGCGGGCCACCCGGCGACGTTCGCGATGAGCGGGCTCCCGAACTGTCCGAGGGCGAAGCCGACCGGCGCGCTCGCGGTGAACACGCCGACCGCGGTCGCGCGCTGTCGCGGGGGGACGGCGCTGCCGACGACGTTCGCGCCCGCGTTCCAGAACGTGACGTACGCGAGGCCGCCGAGCACCCGCGAGACGAGGAGCCAGCCGTACGCGCCGGCGGTGGCCGCGTACCAGCCCCAGCCGCCGGCGACGACGAGCGCGACGGTCGCCAGTCCGACCACGCGGCGCACGGAGAATCGGTCGAGGACGACGCCGATGGGGACGCTCGTGACGACCGCCGTCGCGTACATGATGCTCACGAGCCAGCCCGCCGCGCTCGAACTCAGTCCGAGCGAGTCCTGAATGGCCGGAAAGACGCTCGCCGGGGCGATTTCGTAGGCCGCGGCCGCCGTCGAAAGCAGGAAGAACCCGACGACTATCCCCAGCGTCTCGCGTCGCGTGCCCGTCGTGCCGCCATTCGTACTCACGGTTTCGCTAGCTGTTCGGCGAGGGAGTATGAAACCGCCTGATATCGGTCCGGTCCCGCGGTAGCCGCGGGCGCGTCACCGACTCAGTCGTCGCCCCGAAGCGCCCGCTCGATGGGCGTCTCGCCGCCCGTGAGCGTCATCGTCTCGCCGACGGTCCGGTCGATGTCCAGACAGGCGACGACCGTCTGTGCGACGTCCGCCCGCGGAATCTCGGGCGCGTCGCCGCCGAGGCCGTCGACAGCCAGCGAGACGGAGCCGGTCCCGTCCGCGTCGGTGAGCGCCGTGGGGCGGAGAATCGTCGCGTCGAGCGACGACTGTTCGAGGTGGTCGTCGGCGCAGCGCTTGGCGACCAGATCAGGCGTCGACCACCCGCCGAGCGCCCCAGAGGTCGACCGTGAGCGTCTTGTCCGCGCCGGTCGACCCGCCGGAGCCGGCGGTGAAGACGACCGCGTCGGCCCCGGCGAGCGCCGCGTCGAAGTCGCCTTCGAGGTCGCCCAGTCGCGGCTCGCCGCCGCGGTCGCGGACCGCCTCGAACTGCGACTCGTCGCGGACGACGCCGATGGGGTCGTGGCCGGCGTCCGCGAGTCGCGGGAGAAGCTCGCGTCCGATACCGCCGTTCGCGCCGATGACTGCGACCTGCATGGTTCGGCGGTTCGTAACCGGTCCGACGCAATAGGGGCTTGGTTCGGCGAAGGTGTAGCGGTCGTTCGTCGAGGGTGGCGTGAGGGTGGGCCGCGCGACGGGAGCGCCGTCGACCGACGCCCGACGCCAGTCTGTCGAACCGGACGGTGCTGCTGGAACCGACACCGTCCTTGGTCCGCGGGTCCGTGTTCGGGTATGCGCGATTCGAACCGCGAGTGGATTCTCGCCGAGCGACCCGAGGGAGAGCCGGACACGGACAGCTTCGAACTCCGCGAGGGGGAACGACCCGAACCGCGACACGGCGAACTCCTCGTGCGCGTGCGATACCTCTCCGTCGACCCGTACATGCGCGGCCGGATGCGAGACGCGGAGTCGTACGCCGAGCCGTGGAGCGTCGGCGAGCCGATGCAGGGGGCCGTCGTCGGCGAAGTCGTCGAAAGCGAGAGCGACGCCTACGACGCCGGCGACGTCGTGACCGGCAACGGGGCGTGGGCGGACTACAGCATCCTCGACGCCAGCGAGGTCGCGCCCGTCGACCCGTCCGTCGCTGACCTCCCCGCCTATCTGGGCGTGCTCGGAATGCCCGGCCGAACGGCGTACTTCGGCCTGCTCGACGTGGGCGACCCCTCGCCCGGCGAGACGGTCGTGGTGTCCGGGGCCGCCGGCGCGGTCGGCTCCGTCGTCGGCCAGATTGCGAAACTGAACGGCTGTCGCGTCGTCGGCTTCGCCGGCTCCGACGAGAAGGTGTCGTGGCTCACCGACGACCTCGGCTTCGACGCCGCAATCAACTACAAAGCGGTCGACGACTACCGGGCGGCCCTCGACGACGCCGCGCCCGACGGCGTCGACGTCTACTTCGACAACGTCGGCGGCCCCATCACCGACGCGGTGTTCACCAAGCTGAACCTCGACGCCCGCGTCGCGGTCTGCGGGCAGATCGCCCACTACAACGACGAGGGCGTGCCGACCGGCCCGCGGAAGCTCCCGCAGCTCATCGCGCCGCGCGCGAAGGTCCAAGGGCTTCTCATCGGCGACTACGCCACCCGATTCGGACGGGCGAGCGAACGGCTCGGGGCGTGGGTCGCCTCGGGCGACCTCGAACACCGCGAGACCGTCGTCGACGGGTTGGAGAACGCGCCCGACGCGTTCCTCGGCCTGTTCTCCGGCGACAACATCGGCAAGCAGGTCGTCGGCGTGTCCGAACCCTAGCCCGGCTTCGACGCCGGGCGTCGTCGGGTCGACACCCTAAATCTGAGACTCGATACCGAACGCGCGCCGAGCGGCTGCACCGAGTCGGAATCGACACCAGCGCCGGTCACCACCGAGGAACCGAAGTGATTATATTAATTTAGGCTAGCCTAAAAACACATGCCAAGTGATGACGAGGGACGTGAGGGACCGACGCGACGAGACTACGTGAAATACGGTGGCGCAGTTCTCGGGGGCGGGTTACTGGCCGGTTGTTCGCAGCGCGATTCGGCCGCGACGCAGACAGAGACCGCACCGTCGACCGAGACCGCGACGGCGATAGAGACGACCACGCCGGAAGACGCGCCGTACACGGTGACGATGGCTCCCGCCGGCGACGTCGCGTTCGACGCCGTTCCGGAGACGTGGATGGCGTACTACAGCAACTACGGCGACATGGGAATCGCTCTCGGCAAACTCGATTCGCTGCAGGCGCTCGTCTACCGCGACGGCTGGCCGCTGCAGTTCTACGACACGCTTCCCGGCGTCGACGTCTCGTTCGACGGCGTCCGTCAGCTCTCGTCGGGGACGTTCGACAAAGAGGCGTTCTACGAACTCGACGCCGACGTACACCTGCTCGACCCCCACTTCGTCGGTCTGAAACACGACGGCTTTTCGGCCACGGACTTCGACGAAATCGCGTCGAACGTCGGCCCGGTCGTCGGCAACTACATCCGACGGCACGGCGAGGACTGGCACGACTACGAGTACTACTCGCTGTACGAGGCGTTCGAGAAGGTCGCCGACGTATTCCAAGAGCGAGAGCGGTACGAGGGGCTACGGACGGTCCACGACGCGCTCATCGCCGACCTCCAGGCGAGCCTACCCCCGGAGGGCGAACGCCCCGAAATCGGCCTCATCTCGTCGTTCTCCGACTTCTCGGAGGGGTCGCTCGACGCGTACCCCATCGGCGCTGGAAACGGGAAAAAGCAGTACCAAGACCTCGGCATCGTCGACGGGTTCGGTCCCCACATCGACGGGAGTTACGCGAGTTGGGACTACGAGCAGTTGCTCGAAGCCGACCCGGACATCCTGGTCTTCCCGTACGGCTTCGCCAGTCTCTCGCACAGCGAGTTCGAGACGCGGATGGACCGGCTTCGCGACCACCCACTCGGCCAGCGGCTCACCGCGGTGCAAACCGACCGGCTCTACCGCGGCGGCACGTCGTATCAGGGGCCGATTATCAACCTCATCCAGACCGAAATCGTGGCCAAGCAGTTCTACCCCGAGCAGTTCGGCGCGTGGGACGGCATCGAGACGCTTCACGACGAGGACGCACAACTGTTCGACCACCAGCGCGTCGCCGACATCATCCGCGGAGCGGAGTCGTAGGCCGACTGTTCAGATCGTGCTAATCGTTTTTAGTCTCACCTAAATTTCGAAGCAGCTATATCGTTTTAGGTGGGCCTGATTCACATGAGGAACGACGAGAACACGGGGGCGACGCGGAGAGACTACCTGAGGTACGGCGGAGCGCTTCTGGGCGGCGGGGTGCTCGCGGGCTGTGCCGGCCAGTCGGGCGATGCGGCTTCGACGGCGACCGCGACCGAGACGGAAACCACCGAGGCTGCCACGGAGACGCCCGAGTCGAGCTACGCGGCCGAGTTGTCGCCGGTCGGGACGGTCACGCTGGACGAGCCGCCGACGAACGTGTTCACTCATTTCCCGTGGTTCCCGGACATGGCGAGCGCGCTCGGACGGGGCGACACCGTCAACAACCTCTGGTGGGACGGCACCGTCGCGGGGCTGGAGTACTTCACTGCCGGCTTCGACGGCTTCGAAATTGAGTGGGCGGACGCGGCGGGCGAGTACGGCTTCACGAAAGAGCGGCTGTACGAACTCGACAGCGACCTCCATCTCGTCGACCCCGCGTGGGTGACCGCGCAGGACAACTGGAACCGAGCCGACGTCGACGAAGTCGCGGACAACATCGGCCCGTGGTTCGGCAACTACTACAGTAACTTCAACGCCGCGCCCCCGGAGGAGTGGGCCGACGGCTACGAGTACTACGACCTCTGGGAGCTGTTCGAGCGCGTCGCGTCGCTGTACGGCGAGCGCGAGCGCTACGAGGCGCTCCAGTCCGTCCACGACGACCTGCTCGGCACCGTCGAAGACGGCCTTCCGACCGAGTCCGAGCGGCCCACCGCCGCGTACCTCTCCGTCTCGACGGACCTGTCGAGCATCTATCTGCTCCGCCTGAACGCGCCCGGCTACTGGAACTCCCACACCCGGCCGCTCGGCGCGGTCGACGCCTTCGGCGGCGCGGAGTTCACGGGGCCGTTCCAAGAGGTCGACATGGAGGCGCTGTTAGAGGCCGACCCCGACGTGATTCTCGCGTTATGGACCGTCACGGAGACGTTCGACTTCGACGGGCTGAAGCGGAATCTCCGAGACGACCCCGTCGGCCGCGAACTGGCGGCCGTCCAGAACGACCGCGTCTACCCGCAGGGGACGCGGTGGCAGGGGCCGCTGATGAACCTGTTCCAGTTGGAGATGACGGCCAAACAGCTGTATCCCGACCAGTTCGGCGCGTGGCCGACCTACGAGGACGGCGACGACTACCCGGAGTTCGGAGACGACGAGCAGTTGTTCGACCACGGACGGGTCGAAGGGATTGTCACAGACGGCTAACCCGTCACAGCCTGTCGCGTCAGCAGTCCTCCACGAATATTGTTTGAAATATACTATTCTAATCGCCATGAGGAAGGTTGGAATCGGACGAAATTACAGAGTAGTCAGATGCGTCTCAGATTCGAGTAGAACCGATATCAGTACATTATACACGTACAAAACCCACATGAAACATATTTCCGATATTTTTTGACCTATTTACCTTCTGAAGTGCATATAACCATGTAGTTATCAATATTAATTTGGATACTACGAGTGTTCGTGTCGAAATTGTCGAATTTGATTGTTTTTATAATTGTGGTGATTCAACCACTCTACTATTGTCTGTTTTTCACAATATTTATCATCTGTCGACGAGCGTGGTTCGCAAACCGGAAACACGACGAGGTCGTTCCCATCGCCCCGGTGACGTTCGCCCCCTGGAGGGTCGCACCCGCGAGGCCGAGGAGCCCGACGATGAAGCCCGCGCGCATCACCGAAATCGCGTTGGCCCCGACCGCGGGCGCAAACGGCGTCGACCCCGATGACCCGGCTCCGATCGCCCACGCCACGAACAGACTTGCGACTACGGCTATGACGACTGTTGCGAGCCCGCCGAACGCGACCATGTACCAGCCGGGTCTGCCGGCCCGTATTGAACGTACTGTTCGTCGGCGACCTGAATCGGACGCTGACAATTGCGTAATACTGGTATTACTGAATTACCATGGTCGTTCAATACATATCTGTGCTGTCGAACTAAACGCGGGCACGGACCGAACGCCGCGTGGGCGCGAGATTGGGTTACAAATTTATGCGTGTAATTTCTGGTCGCGTACACGCTCATCGCGTCGCGCCTCGCGGGGACGCGTCGACTCCCATCACATATCGCGTACCACAACGGGCGAAAATCATGGACGGATCACCCACATCTATAATCGCAATAAAGTTACTGTTACCCGAATTAGTAATTCGATCGACTATTACTCGCCAATGAATTCGGTTATATTCGAATACATTGTTGTTATTTTAATCTTGTAGCTGGGTATTACTGAATTAACAGGGCTAAAATAGCATTCTTTCTGTAATCTGGACGTCTACGCGGTCGTGTCGCTAATATACAGTTCACATATTTAGAATGTAGGGTAGACCGTAGTTATCCGAAGGAAAGTATAAAATATACAATATGCTCTGCGCCACGGCCGATGCGTCTCGAACGCGACTGTGGCTTTCGGTGCCCCCGCCCGTCGTCGGATTAGCATGCGGTGTTCTGTCATACCAACAGGAATAATATCGCAGTGCGTCCTTGTCTGACTGCGGAACTCCAGCGGGGCCGCCGAATCGAACCGATACGGCGTGAGAGTGTCGTACCGGAGCGTAGCCTGTGTGACGCAGGTTGTGTCTGGCGACCGTACGCACGGTACGCGACTCTCTTCTGCTGTCAGTTCCGACGCGCCGGTCGGAGACATCGTCATCCGCGACCGTCGTCAGTCGCGGGCGAGTCTCCGCCGTCAGCGGCCGAATCCGCTCGGTTCAGTCGAATTCGGACTTGCGTGCCGGACTCGGACGCCCGGACACTAAGCGTCCCGTTCGAACGGGAGACGATCCAGTACACTAACCACAGGCCGATTCCGGAGCCGTGCTCCAGATCCGTTTCTTCTCCGGCCTCTAACACGGCGAATTCGGACGGTGGTAAACCCGGACCGTTATCCTCGACGATGATCGTCGCCGCTGTCGGAGAGAGGTCCGTCGTGACGCGCACGGTGATCGGGTCGTCGCCGGCGTGGTGAGAGACGGCGTTCTCGATCAACTCAGCGAGTGCGAGATCGAACCGAGGATGCGCGTCAACGACGACGTCATCGACGTCAAACGAGACGTGCGTCAGCCACTCGGCCGAGACGCTTTGTTCGACCTTGGATAGATACTCGTCGAGCGGGCGTTGATCCGTCTCGGTATACGACAACACCGTTTCGATCTTCCTCGCTTTCGCCGCCTGTTCGACGACTTTCATGGCGCGCGTATGGATGCGATCTGCCGACTGAGCGGTCTCACCACTCGTCGAGTCTCGAATGATGGCCGCGAACCCCGCAATCACGTTGAGGTCGTTTCGAATGTTATGTCGGAAGATACGCGAAAGGACCTGCTTGAGGAGGTCTAATTCCTCTTCGCGCTCCTTGAGGGCCGTGATGTCGCTCAACACGACGATTTTCCCGGTCACTCCCCGACCGTAGATGATCTCCGATGTCTCAATCGAGAACGTCCGCGTTCCACCGGATATCTCTAATTTGACGACGCCGGAGCCTTGCGCGTCCGCAGACACCGTGGAGCCACAGATGAACTCCTCGATTTTGGTTCCGATGAGACTCTGTTCTGACAGTCGGACCCCGGCTTGATTCGCATCGACGATGTAGCCGGCGGCGTTGACCACGAAGATGGGGTCGGTGATCTCTTCGAACGTCTGCTCGCGAGCGACGGGTACGAATTTCAGTAACCCGTGTTCCCGAATCGAATACGCAAAGAAGAGTCCGGAACACGAGTACAAGACGGACGTAGGGTCGAAATAGATTGGGACGAGCCCCGCGACCTTAACGAGCGTTGAGCCGACGAGCATCGAGAACACGACCAAGAGATAGACTGTCTGTCGACGCTGCGTGCCGTTCGTCCGAAGCAACTCTCCGACGAACATGCCCGCGGCCAGAAACACGAGAAGGTAACCGTATATCTTCGTCACGAGAACCTTCAGGGGGCCGTCGAAAATTGGAAAGTGTAAGATTCCGTCCGCGGTCACGTAGTACGCACTCGTGAACACCAGTTCGTACGGATTGAACCAAGAGAGGATAAATAAGAGTACAATCGGAGTGAACAACGCATAAACGGCGGTTCTGGAGGCCGTTTGTTTGAAAACGAACTCGTAGGCGAGTAAGAAAAGCGTCACTGCGGCGGTCGGAATCATCACCCAGAAGAAATTCGCAACCGCGAGCGTGAGCTGCGGGTCCGGAATGAGGGTAAACGTTGCGAACAGTAACGACCACAGACCCCCGGTTGCCATCGAAAGGATAAACCAGATGACACCCGGTTTGTCACGTTCCTGCCAGAGAAGCTGACAGTTCACGACCGATGGGACCACCCCAAGGTACATCAGAGAGATAGAAATCTCGGGAGTGAGCCATCGGTCAAGCACGTATTCTATACCAGTATTATCGATCTAATTATTCTTTTGGGGCATCTGTAATATAATGCACAATTCCGCATGGAAGGCGTAGTCTAGTTCCGTCAGTACGAAAAGCGGGAAGAGAGGCGGATGGGTTCGCGAAAACGCTCGCAGAGTTGGCCTCGGTGCGGGCACCGGTTCGGTTCGAATCGCAGTTCAGACGGTGGTTCGAATGCGGCGAACGCGGCAGTCGGGCGGCGGCGATGACACCGCTACCGCTCGGGACCGTTCGGAGGGGAAACGACCGCACGGCCGAGCACACGACTTCAGTCGTGGCGGTGACCAAACAAGTATAGTACGAGCGGCGAGATAGTCCTGAGAGATGAACAGTACGGACTGGTTTCAATGGCTCGGACCACAGGTCTGCCGCAACGGTGGCTCTCGGGGGGGAACGCGCTGAGATGAGAGTGGCAGACGCTCGATTCCTGTTTTTTCAATTGAACATCTGGTTGTGTCTGCTATCGGCCGCGATGGTTGCGATCTCGGGAGTCGCGATGGGAGTCGACCCCCGCTCGATCGGAGGCGGGCTCCTGCTCGCACCGCTCCTGTTTTATTTCATATACGTCGAAGACCGACGAGGGGGGACGGCCGAAGACGAGATAAACCAACCGCACCGGACGAGACTCGTGCGACGGTACCAGACGGAGCTACTCGCGACGGAACTGCTCGCGCTACTCGGCTACGAGCTAGTGGTCTGTCTGCTGGTGTTTCAGACGGCGACCGCGAACGTCAGCGATTTACTATTTGCTCAGGTTCCCCTCGTCGTGCTCGGAAGCTACGGCTGGCTGAAGCGCTATCCGACTCTCGATTCCATCGGCGTCGGGTTCACTTGGGCGTTCGTCGCCGTCTTTTCGGTCGTCGCAGCGACACACCAGCAGTATTCACTCGAAGGGGTGGCGGTCTTCTTCGGGTGGTTTCTGATCACCGCCGCCGGGGTCGAGTCCCGCAATATCCAAGATATCACCGGCGATACACGCGCCAACAAAACCACGCTCGCGGGGTACTTGGGGCCCCGAACGGCGTCGCTGTTAGTCCGACTCCTCAAGGCGGGCGGCGTGGTCGTGTTCTGGGTCGTTTCCGGGACGTTCGTCGCCGGGCTCGTTCTCTGTTACTTGCTCGCGCTCTCGGTGTTCCGCCGTCTCACGCGACTACACAGACGGAACGCGTCGTCCGAGACGGGGCAGCACTCCACCCACGGGTGAGGCCGCGGGCGGCGACTCGCGGCAGGCGGGTCAGCCTCGCAACGCGTCGACCGGCCGGTCGTTCGCCGCTTTCCACGCGGGGTAGACCCCGCTGAGGATGCTCGCGACGACGGCGAAGCCGAACCCGTACACCAGATACTGGGCACCGCTCCACTGCAACGCCCCAAGCGGGTTTCCTGTAATCATCTGGAAGATGGCGAGCCCCGCCGCGAGCGAGAGTGCCACGCCGATAAGGCCTCCGAGCGCGCCCATCAGGGCGGCCTCCGTCAGAATCATCCGAAGCACTTCGGAACGCCGAATCCCGACCGCACGGAGGACGCCGATTTCGCCGCGGCGTTCGACAGTGCTCATCAACATCACGTTGAGGATGGCGACGCTCGCGACGACGAGCGAGATGCCGCCGATTGCCAGCAAGGCGAGCGAAAGCGTCTCCAAGAACCCGCCGACTTGGCCTGCGTTGCCGAACGTGTTGATGCTGAGTTCCTCTTCGTCTTCGGTGTTGAAGTACTGGTCTAACTCCCCGCCGATCTCGGTCGCGGTCGAGCTATCCGCGGCGACAATCGTCACGACGTCGTAGTGGTTCTGCTCGGAGAGCGCGGACTCGGGCAACACGAGTTCGCCGCCGCCGAAGCCGAACGCGTTTTCTTCCTCGATTAAGCCCTGCACGCGGTACAGTTGGCCGTCGTATTCGACGGGGTCACCCTCCTCAATCCCGAGGGTGGTCGCGGTGCTGTTGCTGAGCAGTGCGCCGCTCAACAGCCGGGAGGGCGCTTCGCCCGAGGTGAGGTTGTACAGCGCGGCCGCGTTCGTCACCCCGGTGACGCTCACCCGCACCTCCCGTCCATTTCGCGACGAGACCGACGTCGAGTTCGTCTTCTGGGGGACCACCTCCGCGTCGGTCACCAGATTCCGCATCGTATCGACCTGGTCGTCGGTCACCCCGTCCGTGTCGCTGTCCTGACCGGACGTTATCGACACCTCGTTACCGATGCTCCCGAGTTGCGACGTCGCTTGTTGCTGAATCGCGGCTGTCGCCATCCCGAGCGAGCAGATGGAGACCACGCCGATGATGATGCCGAGGGCGGCCAACACCGTCCGCAGTTTGTTCCGGCCGAGGTTTCGCCACGCCATCTGGACGCTGGGGAAGCGCCAGAGGAGGTCGACGACGCTCATCTCTCGACGACCTCTTTGACCACGCCATCGACGAGCCGAACGGAGCTGTCGGTGTACTCCAGCATCTGTTCGTCGTGCGTGACCGCGACAATCGCGACGTTTTCGTCCTCTTTTAAGCGAGTCAGCTCGCTCAGAATCGTCTCTCCGGTGTCTTGGTCGAGGTTCCCCGTCGGCTCGTCGGCGAGGAGGATGTCCGGCTCGTTGATCAGCGCCCGCGCGATGGCGACGCGCTGTCGCTGTCCCCCCGACAGCTGGTCGGGTCTGTGGTCGAGTCGGTCACCGAGACCCACCCGCTGAAGGAGGTCTTGGGCGCGGTCGTGCCGGTCGACAGAGGTGTCCCACATCGACGGAAGCTCGACGTTTTCGGTCGCGGTCAGCATCGGCAACAGATGGAAGTCCTGAAACACGAACCCGATTCCGGACCGCCGCTCTTCGGTCAGTTCGTCCTCGGAGAAGTCGGTCACGTTGCGACCGTCGAGATGGACCGTCCCCTCTGTCGGGGTGTCGAGCAGTCCGATCATGTTCAGCATGGTACTTTTCCCGGACCCCGACGGGCCGATGATCGTCACCATCTCACCGCGTTCGGCGTGAAAGTCGACGTGGTCGAGCGCGGCGATGACCTCCTCGCCGTTCTGGTAGCGTTTCACGACGTCAGTGAGTTCAATGACACTCATGCTAGTGCTGGCGCCAGCGATAGATGCCAACCCCGCCGACCACGACGATCACCAGAACGCCCCCGATGATGGGCAGCGGAAGCTGGGACCCACCTGACGACGACTCGTTCGAACCCGGGCCCTGATCGGACTGGGGACCGCCGGCGACAGGCGCGGTGCCGCTCGCATCGAGTGGCACCTGCTGTGTCGTCGTCACGCGGTCGCCGTCGACGATGTAGGACACCTCGATGGGGACGGAGGTCGGCTCGCCGCTGAGCTGTGCGGTCACGTCGAACGTGGCGAACTCGCTGGCCTCCACGCGCCCGACGAAATAGCCGCCGGACGGCGAGCCGTGGGACACGTTTGCCGTCTCCTTGACGGTCAGTAAGACCGAGCTCGCGTCCGTGTTCCCGACGTTCGCGGCGTCGCCCTGTATCGTGACGGTTCCGGCGCTTCGCGTCGTCTCGATGCTCGTCAGTTGAATCTCGCCGGGAACCGACTCGTCGTCTATCTCCTCCGACAGCGAGCTCGTGTACGTCTCTCCGTCAACGACGTACGTCGCGGTGAACTGCACGACTTGGTCGCTCAGGTCTGCGGTGTCAAACACGACAGAGCGGTTCACGTCCGGGCCGAGGTCCGCGGTGTATTTCCGGGCGACCTCGGAGTCGTTCACCGACGCGACGATTTCGACTTCCGAGAGGTCCGTGTTCCCGTAATTTGTCAGCTCCACTTCGATGGTATCGTTCGTCTGGTCACCCACCGAGAGACCGGCCCGAACGTCTCGCCTGTCGACGTTCACGATGACCGGGTACTCCACGTTAACGACGTTCCCGTTTTCCTGGCGGCCGGAGACGTGGACTCTGAGCTGTTTTTCCCCGGCGCTCGCGAACGTGGTGGACAGCGGCACGTCGACTGACCCACCCGGACCGAGCGTTCCGAGATTGTTCGCTTCGGCGACGATGACGCCTCCCGACCGGAGGGTGACCTCTCTGAGGTCCACGCCGCCGGAACTACTCTCGAAGTTCGAAACGGTCGCTCTGACCGTGACCGACTCACCGACGTATGGATCATCCGGCTCGACCGTCGTCGAGTTAACCACGATTTGACCCGACTGTGCGCTCACCGCCGAAATCCCTCCGACGAGTACGCTCGTGACGGCCAACAGCGTGACCGTCGCCGCGATAGCGGGCCGAACACCGCGTCCGCCGGTCATACGCTCGACCCGGTCGCCGCGCTCGTTTGGCGACCGCTGTCGGTTCGTTCTCGGAGCCGAACCGACCGCGTCACCGGTGTCTGTCTCTTGGAGGGCCGATCGATCAGTGGGACCATCTGGTTGCGTCGCTCCATTTCTACAGAACAAATCAGTGAGCCAAGAATAAATGAGTCTTTTCACTACTTAGACCCAAATCCTCCAGACATGCCGCCGCAGTCGACGGTTCTGACACCCGTGCGTCGGTCTCAACACGCCGTCGACGCCTAGGCGAAAAGACAGAACACCGAACGGTCGTCCCCGACGAGATGTCAGGTCCGAGTCGCGACGAGATACGCGGTGGCGGTGAGTCCGGCCCAGAGTATCCCGGCGACGCCGGCGACGAGCATGAGCCGGTTCGACCCGACGACGCCGGCGACGAGCCAGACCAGAATCCCGAGCCCGGCGAGTAGCTGGACGAACAACCCGCGCATCGGAACGGGCTGGCTTCGAACCGTCCGAACCATTCCATACCCGCCGAAGAAAAGCGCGGCCAAGAAACAGCCACCGCCGAGGATGCCCCACCCGGAGAGCAGTCCGGTCCCAGAGGTCGCCCCCGGCTCACGCTCGGGCAGGGCCGCGGCGGTCTCGGTGGAACTCGCCGACTCCGAGGCGGCCGCGGGTCCCGGGCGAATCCACGCCGTCGCGAATTCGTTGCTGTCGATTCCGAGGCCGTCTTCGACGGAGAGTATGACCGTAAGCGTCTCGTTCGGCATGCGGACGCCGAGTCCGGCGCGCTCCCGTGTCGTGTGGCTCGTCCCGTTAACGACGAAATGGTACTCCGAGACCGAACCGGTCTCCACGGTGCTTTCGCCCCCCGAGAGTTGGATTCGACTCCCCGGGGACGCCGTCGACGGCGCACTGAGCCGCGGGGTCGGCCGTCGGTAACGCTGACCGATCGGGGCGTCCGCGACCGGGATGAAGTCGACCCAGCCGTTGGTTATCGTGATTTCGTCGCCGTCGCCTTCCGGGAGGATAGAAGAGTGATACGGCCCGCTCGCGGCCCCCCAGTAGTTCGACTCCGCGTTGACGGTCCGTATCGAATCGGTGACGATACGCGCCGTCGCGTTCGCCGTGATGAGCCGGGAGATGTTAATCTCCATCCCGGTGTCGTGGCCGTAGACGTCGTTGTTAGCGATTCGGTAGCTGTCGGCGTCCGCCCCGCCGTACGAGAGCTCGACGCCTGTCGGCAGCGTGTCGTCGACGCGGCGGATATCGACCGCACCCTCGGCCGTCGACCGGGTGTGACTCACGCCGTCGGTGCGAAGGACGGCGACCGTGTCGTCCCAGAGCGTTGCGATTTCGATCTGTTGTCGCAGTTGCGGGTTCGCAACGAGTTCCGCGAACGGAGCGTCGACGTCGCTCTGGTCGAGAATCGCACCGCGGGACCCCTCGGCGATGTAGATCCCGGTACCGGGGTCGACACCGGCAACCGGCGGCGGCCGGACGTTCGCATTCGTGTTGAACACGATGTCGTTGTTCCGAACCGTCGCGTTCAGCGTGCCGCGAGCCACGAGTCCGTAGCCGTTCGCGGCGATGACGTTGTCAGACACGTTGAGTTGCCCGCTGTGGGTGAGCGGACTGGAGACGAGGAGCCCGGCACCACCGTTGTTGGCGAGGCGGTTCCCCGCGACGGTGACCCGGTGGACAAGGAGGTCCGAGCGGACCGTCAGTGCGTGGCCGCGGTTGTCGGCAATCGTGTTGTTGGTCGCGACGAAATCGCGGGCCAATGCGCGCACGGACAGGTCGAGGCCGTCGCCGCCGTTCTCGGCGATTCGATTCCGTGACAGCGTGACGTTTCGAACCACGTGGCTGTTGATCGCGACCCCGTCCTCGCTGTTGTTGAGAACTCGGTTCCCTGTCACCCGACCGTTCCTGATAGCCCAATTGGAGAGCGCGACCCCGTGTTGGCCGTTTTCGCTGATCACGTTGTCCGTGAGCCACAGTTCGCCCTCGCTCGTTTCGGACTGGATTTCGAGCCCGTTGCGGTCGTTGTCGACCAACTCGTTCCCGCGGAGCGTCACTCGCGTGACTCCACGGTCTCGCCGTTCCGACTGCCGAACGCGAATCCCCGTCGTCGACCGCGAAATCCGGTTGTCGGTCGCGACCAGCGTCGTCTGTGCCCGCGTCTCGACGTGGATGCCCGCGTCGCCCGCGTGCATGCTGTTACCACGGAAACTGCCTTCGCTCTGGGCGGCCCGTATCGCCACACCGTCTCCCCGCACGTCGGCGAACCGACTGTCGCTGACCCGGATGCCGGTGACGATATCCGCGTCGGCGAACAGCCCCGCGCCGTCGATCGCATCGAACTCGGAGTCGTGGACGGTGATCCCGCGGACGCGCGTGAGGTCGGTCGGCGGCGCGTACGCGAACGGCGTCGTCTCCGCTCCGACGACGTACATCGCGTGGACCCCGTCCGATAGCTGCGGGACTCGGCGGTCGAGCAGACTGACCCCGACCGGGTACACCCCCCGCGTCCGCGGGTTCACGACCCCGTCGAACTCGACGACGAGTCGATCTCGACTCGAAATATACTCCGATTTCGAGAGCGAAATTTCCACGTGACGCCCGCTGACCGACACGTCCGAGACGGCGTCGTCGAACGACTGGTCGATCTCCCCATCGCTGTCGGTGTCGAGGCCAATGCGACCGAGCGACTCGGACCCGACGTTTCTCACCGACCGTGCGCTCGGGTACCGCAGCCGAATCGTCTCCATCGAGACGCCGACGCCGGGGGCGAGTCTGAGCGTGTGCCGTGCGGTCCGGTTCCGGCGTCGGTCCGTCGAGTCGAGTTCGATTTCCTCGACGGCCCCGATCGACGGGCTTGCGCGGATGGCGTGGCCGCCGATCTCGGAGAACGTCGACCGCGTTATCGTCACCGGGGGCGTCGTCGTGCCGTTAGCGGAGATTCCAGCCTCGGCGAAGTTTTGCAGCCGCGAATCGGTGACGGTGACTGACCCCTCGCCGCTCGTGGTCGTAACCCCGCTTCGACCGCCTCGTAACGTCGTATTGCGTAAGGAGAGCGTCGATGACTCCGAGCCGTTGTATCGAATCGTCTCCCACCTTACGTCCCCGGAACTCGCACTCTGCGTGATCAGGACCGGCCGCGTTTCGGTGCCGACCGCGTGCAACGACCCCCGGACCGTCAGCGAGACTCCCTCTGCGAGTTGGACCTCCGTTCCGGGCCGGATGGTGAGCGTCGCGCCGGGTTCGACAGCGACGTCCCGAATGAGTCGATAGGGGCCGCCGTCTTCGGTCCACGTCGCGTCCGACTGGATTGGTGACTCGACGAACGTGACCCCGGACGGTGCCGCCACGGCCGATCCGCTCAACATGGGTGTGAAAAGCGCACAGACGACGACGAGCGCCACGGCCCACGGGGTCAGTTTGTTAGTCACCACGTTTGTCTTACACTCAGATAGGTCAGGATACGGATTTAGCTTTCGCCTTCGCTGAGTTACACGTCGTCGGCCCGAGGCCGATGCCGATACTGCGCCTATTAGTGTCTAGCTATATACAAAATCGATCTTATAGAACGACCGTTCGATAGAGTTTTACGCCTCAACGAATCACCTCTCAGGTGTGAAATCGAACGTCGGAAACAGCGAAGACTCGGTTACTCGACTGACGAGTGGGCAGTTAGAAAATTAACATATTACCACGATGGTACGGAACAAATCAGCGATACTCCTTTGTGTGCTAGTAGTAACGTCAATCGCGGCGGTCCCGGTGTCGGCCGAGAGTTCGGTGTACGGCAATCCGGAACTCTCGCTAAGCGTGTCGGACAACACCTACAGGTCGAGCGAGTCCGCCACGCTGTCGATCGTCGCGAGTAACAACGGACGGCTCGAACAGGGCGGACCGGCGCAGTACGAACAGGAGGTCCAGACTGCGCAGAGCGTCCAGATGAAGGTTCTCGAAGAGCAGATCGACGCGCCGATCGACGTGAAAACGGGGACCGTGACGGCGGGCGCAATCCCGGACTCGGGAACCGGCCGCTTCGATTTCAACATCGAGATCGGTGCCGCCGAGCCGGGAACTTACGAGATTCCCGTCGAGGTACAGTACAAGTACGTCCGGATGGTCACGTACGGCAACGTCGATGGCCCGGAATACGTGTGGCGGACGGTCACGAAAGAGAAGTCGGTGACGGTCGAAGTCGAAGACCGTCCGCAGTTCGAGGTCGTGAACGACGACAACAACGCGGTGTTCGCCGGGGACACCGGCCAGCTTTCGTTCACGCTCGAAAACACGGGGACGCGAACCGCCACGTCGTCGTCGGTCCAGCTCACGACGCAGTCGCCGACGATCTTCTTCGGAACGACGCAGAACCCGCAGTCGTCGACGAGCCTGTACGTTCCGTCGCTCCAACCGGGTGAGCGGGCGAACCTCTCCGTCCAAGTCGGTGCGGCGGGAGAAACCCAAGCCGGGTCGTACCCCGTCAACCTCGCCGTGTCGTACGAGAACCAAAACGGAGTCACCGAGACCTCGGATACGCTGACGACCGGAGTCACGGTCAACCCCGAGCGAACGTTCGAGATCAGAGACATCGAGACGAAACGCTTCAGAGTCGACGAGGGAGAGGCGAAGATCAACGCGCAGGTCGTGAACACGGGCAGCGGCTCCGTGAGCAACGTCGCCGTCCGTATCGGTGACACAGCCGTTGTGACGCCGACGAACGGCGAGTCCGCAATCGGTGACCTCGGACCGGGCGAGTCCCAGCCGGTCTCCTTTACCGTCTCGATTCCGGCGAGCGCCGAGCCGGGGACGAACACGTTCCCGTTCATCGTCGAATACGAGAACCAAGACGGCGACGTGAGAACGACGTCGTCGCCGATTCGCAAGTCGATCTCGATCGGGGCGGAACAGGACCCGTTCACGGTCGTGAACGTCAGTACGGCCGTCTCGCCGGGGACGACCGAGACGGTGGACGTCGAGGTGCAGTACAACGGTGAAGAGCCGATCTCGGCGGCGAACGCCAAGCTCTTCGTGAGCGATCCGATTTCGACGTCCGACGACGGTGCGTATCTCGGCGAGATGCAGCCGGGAGAAACCAAGACGGCGACGTTCACCGTCAGCGCCGGCTCGGAAGCGATCGTCAAAGCCTACGACGCCTCGGTCGAGGTCCGGTACGACGAGGCCGACGGCGACACGAAATACACTGACGGCCTGCCGGTCGGCATTGCCCTGTCCCCGTCGAGCGGTGGACTCCCGATCCCGATGTCGGTAATCGGTGTTCTCGCACTCCTCGGGATCGGAGCGATAGCCGTCGTCTACCGCCGTCGATGACGGATCATGGACGGGACAAGGAGTAACCATGGATAAGCTACGCGAGGTATTCAGCACGGTCGGAAGACAGGTCCAACAGCGACCAGTCGCAGTGCTGCTCCTCGCAGTCCTGCTGATCTTCGGAGCGTTCGGCGGTGCTGCGCAGATCACGAGCGTTACTGGCGACGCTGCATTCGTTGCGGACAACCCAACGTTCGACGCGTTTACGGAATCGTTTGACCGAGGCAGCATTGCCGTTCTCGTACGTGGGGATATTTCGGAACCGCAGACACTCCACGCGATCGACCGCGTCGACCGGCAGATGTCGACGAAGGCGAACGTCCAGACCGTAACGAGTCCGGCAGACCAGGTCCGTCAAGAGTACGGCCGAATCCCCGATTCGGAGGCGAAAATTCGGAGCGTTATCGGATCACCGGACTACACGGTCGTCCAGATCGTCTTCGATACGGGGCTCTCTCAACAGGACGAACGCCCCATCTACACGCAGGCCGTAGAAGCGACTGACTGGGCGGAGTTCCCCGCCGGGACGACGGTAACCGTCACTGGCAGTGCCGCGTTCTCTGCACAGCTTTCGACGCTCATCCAGCAGAGTACACAGCAGTTACTCGGCCTCGCGATCGGGCTCATGGTCGTGGCGCTGTTCTTCTTGTTCCGCGGCGTCCGCCTCCGTCTCCTCCCGATTGTCGCCGTCTTCGTCGGCGTCATCTACACGTTCGGAGCGATCGGATACGCTGGAGTCCCCAACTCGACAATGACCAGCGCGGTCTTCCCCATCTTGATCGGGCTGGGCATCGACTACTCCGTGCAGTTCCACGAGCGGTACGAGGAAGAACTCGAAAACCATCCGCCGCGCGAAGCGCTTCCGCAAGCGCTTGGCGGGATCGGCCCACCGGTCTTCGTCGCTATGCTCGCCGCCGCCCTAGGGTTCGGAGCGACGTGGGTGTCGACGTCGTCGCCGTCGATTATCTGGTTCGCCCAGACCTCGATCTTCGGCGTGCTTCTCACCTTCGTCGCGGGGATTCTCGTTCTCCTCCCGCTTCTCACCCTCTGGGTTCGCCGGCGGGACGACTCGACGGGCGAAACGCCGACCGAAGACGACGCTCCGACGACGGCCGAAACGACGCAGTCCCAAGGCGACTCAGATCGCGTCGGCCTCGTTGGAGAACTGCTCGGCCGTTCGGCGCGGACGCTCGCGAGTCATCCAGTGCTCGTCCTCAGCATCGCGCTGCTGATCGCTCTCGTGGGCTTTCAGGCCGGCGGGTCACTCGACACGCTCGCGGATACGGAAGGGTTCATCCCGCAGGACCTCCCCGCGTACACCGACCTCCAACAGTTCCGCTCTGTCGCCGGGGGCGGTTCGAGCACGAGTTACGACGTGCTCGTGACCGGTACGAATCTCAAACACCCGACAACATTGCAGTGGATGCTTGACTTCGAGCACATCGCAACACAGGCCCCGCTGGTACAAGGCGTCGATTCGCCAGCGACGCTGATTAAACAGCACAACGGGGGCCAAATCCCCCAAACCGAGAGTGGCGTCAAGCGCGTGCTCGAAACCATCCCCGAGAGACAGAAACTCCAGTATTACAACGATGGGCGTGCGCACATCATGGTCTACTCCGCACGGGATATGACCACCCAGCAGGCCCTCTCGTTCCTTGAGAACACGCGCGAGTCGATCGCGTACAGTAGTCCGCCGCCCGGAGTGACGGCGGACATCACGGGAACCGCCGCGATTGCGACGCCCTCCATCGTGGAGCAGATCAACTCACGAAACGTGACGACCGGACTGGGAGTCCTGTTCGTGTTCGTCCTGCTCCTCCTGTACTATCGCAATCTGGTGAAGGCTGTTGCGCCGCTCATCCCGATGGTGTTCGTCATCGGCTGGCAGAACATCTACATGTATCTGCTGAACATCCCGGTTTCGCCACTCGGTGCGAGTCTCGGGGCGATGACTGTCGGGATCGGTGCGGAGTACACCATCATCGTGATGGACCGATACTACCAAGAGAAGCAGCAGGCGGGCGTCAGTCGACTCGATGCCGTTCAGACCGCAGCCACTCGGGTCGGAAAGGCGATCAGCGTGTCGGGAATGACGACTGTGTTCGGCTTTTCGGCGCTGGTGTTGTCGCCGTTCCCGATTCTCAGCGGGTTCGGCTTCCTGACCGTCGGCGTCGTGTTCCTGACCCTCATCGCGTCGCTGGCGACACTCCCCCCGACGCTCGTCCTCTTGGACTCGATCTCCGAGCGCGTGACCGCCATCCGCTCGTCGCGAGTGTGACGCTCCCCCGCGTTTCTTACCATCCCCCGCGCTAACGCGCGAGGGGTTCGCCGTTGAGGTCGGTGACCGACGCCCGGAGGCAACGAACGGGGTGAGAAACGCCAACCCTCACGGAGCATCGGCGATACCCTCTCGGGTCACGTTCCGAGGGACTCGCCTCGCGTAACTGTCGAAATCAGGTTTCTAACCGCCTCGACGAGCGTGTCGATGAGTCCGTCAGACGAGGGCTCCGAGGGGACGCTGGGTAACGGCGTGTTCGTGCGCACCGAGCCGGCTGGAGTCGGCGTCGACGCGTTCGGTTCGTCGGCCGTCGCGTTCGGTGGTGCGACCTGAACCGTCTCGATATGCTCTCTCCCGGTCGAATCGGTCACACGGACCCGAACACGCGCCGGGTACCCGTCCAGTTGGAGCGTTTCGTTGATAGTAACGTCGCTGGCCACGCCCCCACCGTAAATCTGCGCTAAATCGACGGTGTCGCCGGCCGGTCCGACCGTCTCGGCGTACACGCTGGTAACGCGGCCATCGTACACGCGACCCTCGACGTGGACCCGGCCGTCGCTGACCCGAATCGCGTCCGGCTGGAGTTCGATGGCCGGTTGCACGAGCTGCGTGACGTTCACCGCGAGTTCTCGTTTCGTCGCGTTGCCGGTGGCGTCGTCCGCAACGATGGTGATGTTCCGACGGTCTCCCGTGATCGGTATCGTCCTCGTGAACGTGTGTTCGATTGGCCGTGCACCGATTGGCTTCGGTTGGACCTCGTAGTTCAACCCCGAGCCGTCCGCCGAGCCGCGACGAACACCGATCGAGCGGATGCCGACCGCGTCCGTCACCCGAATGGTCAACCGAACCGCCGAGCGTGTTTTGACGAGGCTCTGGTTGAGTATCTCAATCGACGGCGGCGTCTCGTCTTTGACGTAGATGTTGACATTGTACTGACGACGGTGGCCGCGCGAATCGAGCACCGTAATCTTGAGACTGTTTTGGCCAGCGCCCACGCTGTCGTCGAACGGCCCTAGCCGAAGCGGTTTCGAAATCGACGTGTTCGGATCGTCGATCACGACCCGCTTTCGGAAGCCCCAGGGAGTATCGATACCCTGGCCGTGATACCGCAGTTCGATCGACACCTGCTCGACGTCCGAGTGGTCGTAGAGCGTCCCGTCGAGGCTGATTCGAGACCGATTGATCGTATAGTTGTTCTCGGGGGTTTCGTAGATACTGGTGTTGCCCGTCCGGAACGGCGACGTGAACACCAACGCCGGGGCGATCGAATCCTCGATTATCGTTGCCCTGTGGGTCGTGGTTCTCCCGCCCTCCTTTACGAGAACCTCCAGATCGTGCTCGCCAGCGTTCACATCGAGCGTTGACGTTTCCTGGACCGCGGTGCTGTTCGGCGTATATATCCGTCGGCTGTCTCCATCCACGCGGACGACGAGCAGTTCGATTGCCGCTGAACTGTTTGCTCGAACCGTGAGTTCGGGGTTGTCGCCGGTCGTAACCGTGTCCCCGTCGGCCACAGTCCGGTTTTCGATAACCAGCGTCAGACTCGGCTCTGAACGGTCGGTCGAATTGTTCCGTTCGACCTGCTGGTGTGTGTCCGAAACATCGATAGCCACGTCTCCAGTTGTCGTCGATGGCTCCGCCGCGGCGGTTACTCCTGCAGTAAAAGAGAGTATCAGTAGAACTGCGGCCGCCCAACCCACGTGCTTGGAGTCCATGTTCGAATACACTAGCCAGTGGGCGTTTCGAAGATAAATCTACAGACCCAACTATCATCGTTGAAATTCGGAGCAGGACTAACGGAGACGGACCCGAAGATACGGAGCGATACGGTCCCGAAATCGGGAGCCGCCGACCCAAGATGAAGTGGTGCTGGCCTGTCGTTGCGAGTAAGCAAATCGGTGTAGATTACTCGCGTTACAGCCATCAAACAACTGGCCGCGAACACGACTAGTTGGGTCGATCCGGTGACTGCCCATACAGAGGCTGGCTTGACGCCAACCTTTCTTATCCTCAAATCCATCGATACTAATCTATTTCGGTCTCAAGTCGCCTCTCGGGCAGTCCTCTCTGTCGAGGGAGGATTGAACGTCCCGAGATGACGTACGACTAGGTCCGTCTGGCCAAGCACCTTCCGCATCCATGTGGGAGCCCCACGCAACGAAAGAGCGGAATCAAGGGAGACAAATACCCAAACCGCTACCACTCTCCGAGAGGTAGTTCACCCATGAACAACAGCGAAGCGATCGACGCGCTCATCGAGCTCGGTCTGTCTACGTATGAGGCGCGGGTGTTTACCGCACTGATCGAACTCGGTGAGGGAACGGCCCGCGAGGTTGCGAAGACGTCGGACGTCCCCCGTTCGCAGGTGTATACGACGGCAAAAGAACTGCAGTCGCGAGGGTTCATTAGCGTCCAACAGGCGAATCCACAGGTATTCCAACCGATATCGCTGTCCGAGGTCGAGTCGCAACTCAGTCGCGAATTCGCATCCAAGCGTGACACGGCGTTCGACCGGCTCAAGACGCTCGAACGGCAGACCGCACCGGCGGCCGAACAGAACGAAGACGTGTGGACGATCACGGGCACGCCGGCGATCATCGGCCGGGCCAGCCAACTCATCGACGAAGCCGAAACGCGAGTGATCTACGGTGCCGAGAGCCTCGGTCATCCGGATGCCGAACTCCTGAGTACAGTCCGCTCGTGCTGTTCGCGCGACGTCTCGGTACACCTGCTTCAGGATAGCGACCAAGAGATTTCGGACCAGTGGCGAGAGATCGACTGCGTGTCCGCCGTGTCGATCCCACCGCAACAGTCCAAAGGCGACCACGCAGTGCGGCTGTTACTCGTCGATTCGGATAGCTTCCTCCTGAGTGTCCGCAGTAACCGATCGGCACCCGAGATCGCGATTTGGAGCGCAAACACGACGTTCGCCGAGGCGTTCTCACAGCTCCTCACGAGCAGTCTCCCCGTTCCCGAGTGAACAGCTCTCTGTCTTCCGGGCTCGCTTAGGGTGACGCCGCCCGCTGTTCGAGAATGTGCCAGAGCTCTCCGAGTCCTGACTCCGTTCCAGAAGTACGTGAGGACGACCCAGTCGTCGGTCTCCACCGTAGTCTCGGTGGCGACGCTCGTCTGTCAGAAGTGTCTCTTCGGGTTGGTCGGGTAAAATAAAAAGACCGGAACGAATCCGGTTGGTTACTCGTCTGCTGTCGTCACGTCCTCGTCGGAGTGACGAGGCGGGACGGCGGCGTTAGTTCTCGCGGCGGAGTGCGAGAAGGGCCGCGCCGACGAGTGCGACGAGAGCGACTGCGATACCGAAGCCGGGCGTGTTGGAGGACGTGGTGGACGTCTCCTCAGTCGGCTCCTCGGTGGTCTCAGTCGGCTCCGAGGTCGTCGTCGTTTCCGTGGGTTCGTCCGTGGTCGTCGACGTTTCCGTTTCGCCCGAGGACGTCGTCGTGGTGTCCTCACGCTCGGAGACGATTTCGACGTTCACGGTGTCCGTGTTGTCGCCGTCGTCGGCTTCCACGGTGAACGTACCCGTCTCGAAGTCGGTGGTGTCAATTTCGACCATCCACTGGCCGTCGTTGTTCCACTCGTCAGTGTCTTCGAGTGCGACGGACGTGCCGTCTTCACTCGTCACTTCGATGCTGATGGTGTTGTCGTCCGGCTTGAGGTTCGTCGAGCCAGCGATGACCATCGTTTCACCGGTTGCGACCGGGTTGATGCCAGACGCTTCAGCGGCGTCGGGGTAGATCGAGTCGATGGACGTCGAGGACTCGGCCAGACGGAACGTCTCGGTGACGATCAGGTCGTCGCTCGCCGTCTCGTCAACCGTTTCGGAGGCGATGAGCTCGTTGACCTGCTCACCGTTGTTGTTGTTGCTGTCGAGCTGGTCGAGGTAGCCCGTCAGGTCGTCGAGGTTCGCGCCGTTGCTCGGGCCGGACGGCAGCGAGCCGTCACCGACAGCGCCGTCGCGACCGACCGAGAGGATGTGGGCGGTGACCTGGCCCTGCGTGAGGCCGACGGTGATGTCGTCCTCTTCGAAGGTACCGTCGCTGTCAACGCTCACGGACTGGTATTCGACGTTACCGCGCTCGTCGACGAAGATGACGAGGACGGAGTCGGCACCGCTGGCGGTACCGTTAACGTCAGTCGTTCCGGAGTCGACAGGAGCGACCTGGCCGTTGATCGTGGTGAACTGACCGGTCAGACCCTGGTCGACCACACGGATCGAGTTACTGCTGCTCACGCCGCTGGTGAAGTCAGACGTCGTAAGCGCGTCGTCGACGGAACCGTCGTCGTCAGTGTCAGCGTCGGACGCGTCGATGACGCCGATGCGGTAGGTACCCGTCAGCGACAGGATGCTGCTACCGTCGCCGGGGAGGTTCGAGATCGCAACGTCTTCCTCTTCGAACGTGTCGTCAGAGTCGACGTTAATTTCGTTGTCGCCGCCGATTTCGAGGAGCTGCCAGTCGCCATCGTCGCGGACGTAGATTGCGACGCTGTCGGAGCTGGTAGCCGTACCGTTAATGTCGACTTCCGAGCCAACGACGTACTGACCGGTCGGGCTCGAAAGCGATGCACCGCCTTCCTCGACGGTGAGCGTGATGTCGTTCGTCGGGTCTTCGTCGACTGCTTCGGTCGCGTTCACACCGACGTCGTAGACTTCGACGTCGATGTCGCTGTCGTCGAGATACTGCGTTTCGATGCCGCCAACGGCGCTCGCGCCGTCGATTTCGACGATAGCGTACGCGATGTCCGCGTCACTGACGTCCATGGTCGTGGCCGCGGAGGAGTTGTTCACAGCCGTGCTGTTCGCGATGCCGACCTCCGAGGTGTCGCCGATGTTACGGAAGACCGCCTTGGCCTGTTGCGTCGTGACGTCGTTCTGGAGGTCGTTGATGTCGATTGCAACGACGTGCTCGTTGCCGTCGATGCCGTTCGTGACCGTGTACTGAACGTCAGTACCCTGCGTCACGGACTCGCTGTCGAGTTCGATGCCGACCTCGTCCTGCGACGAGATCGTCAGCGTCAGCGTCTCGGACGCCGAGCCGAAGTCGAGGTCCTCAGCGCCTTCGATGGTGATCGTGTACTCGCCAGCGTCCTGACCGGACATGTCGAGCTGGGCACCGTTCTGCGTGCCAGTCGTACCGTCGTCGACGAGACCGTCGGAGCTGGTCAGAACCTCGTTGGTGATGTCAGTTCCGCTCGGGTCTTCAACGGTGACCTCGACCTTCTCGGCCGATTCGTAGTTGTAGTCAGCGTTGACGTAGAGCTCATCAGCGTCGCCCGAGCTGATGGAGGAGCCGGTAACGTCGCCACCGGACGCCGTCACGATTTCGCTGTCCGTGATACGGGGCGTCAGGAGGGTGACGTTGGCAGATCCGCTAGACGATCCGTCAGCGGAGTACGTACCAAGCGGCTGGTCATCCGAGCTCTGCGGGATTGGCGAGGAAAGGTCCAGCGTAACGCCTTCCGCGTTACCTGCCGTACCCGTCAGAAGCGGATTCGAAGCGCCGAGTCCTGCGTCGGTGTTAATCTCCTCACCGAGGAAGACGCGGTCTCCGGATGCAATTGTCTTGTTGAACGCTTCGTTATCTGCGTCGAGATCTCCACGCTCCGCGGCGGCACTTCCGGTCAGCGCGATGGTCCCCGCAAAGACGGAGGTTACCATTAGCGCTGCGAGAAGTATCGCACGCGTTTGGTTTTTGAGCTTTGTCATAGTGTACTTGTAGCGCCAGTATTTTCCACGCACATCGCTATGACGCGGATCCCTACTAGCGGGGGATGGGCAGGGGTACGGTAGAACCATATAAGCGGCCTTGGTAAATGCTTTCTGTTTCTGTTGCTTGATTGGTCACTATTCCCGTTGCCGTCTCGGACTTGGCGTCGGGTCATCCGCGCGCACGTAACGTCATAGTGATAGTGGAGACGGTCGGACCGCTCTGGCCGACCCTCGGGGACGGACGCGCGAGAAAACGGCCTCCAGCAGGCCACTCCCCGACCAAACCCCCAGCAACGACGCTGACTAGCACGGTCGCGATGACGGCAGTCCCATCCTCAGAAGTAGACGAAACGCGGCGAGGAATCACGACCGCCGGGACGAGTCGCTCGGAGCACGGCTCTCAGTCGGGGCCGAACCGCATCTCAGGCGGGCAGTTCGAGGGTAGCAACTGTGGGAACTCAGCGGATCGTGACCACGGCGCTTCGGAAAACAGCCGTCTGAGATTGCCAACTGTTCCGTCGGGTACACGTCCAGACGGGTTGGGCGGGAGTCACCGCGCCCCCACGTCGGGGACGGCGGTTACGCCGCCTGCGAGACTACGTCGTCAGGTTGAGCGTCCGCGGACGAGCCACGACTTCAGTTGTGAGTCGGCGGCAGTACCACGCGGATGAGCGTCATCGCGAGTGGTCACGTTCGGCTCGATTTCGATCTTTTGCGGCCCCGCGACGACCGTGTCGTTGTAGCTGATCGAGACGTTCGCGGCCCCAGCCTTCGCCGGCGTGAAGTTACAGGAGACGACGCCGTTCTGCCCGACGGTCGTCAGACAGCGGGAGAAGTAGGTGGTGCCCTCCTGTGACATCGTGAGGTCGATGTCCATCTTGGTCTGTGGGGCGAGGTTGGTCCGTGCCGAGACGTTAAGCTTCGTGCCGGACATGGTCGCCGTGAGGTTGTCCACCGACGGTTCGGCGACCGTGAACGCCTCGGTCAGTACGACCCGCTCCCCGTCGGCGTGGATTTCGCTGTCGATTACGACGGTCACGTTGTACGTCCCGGTTTCCAAGCGCGTGGAGTCAGCGACGACGTTGAGCGTGTCAGTCTCCGCGTCGTATGCGACGTCGAACACAGTCTGCGGGGAGACGAAGTCCATCTCGGAACTCTCGACGCGGAGGTCGACGCCGGGACCCACGTTACCGAGGGCATTCGACGCGTATTCGAGACGACTGTGGGCGGTCTCCTCTCCGAACGACACCGAAACATCGCTCACACCCTCCGTACGGGGGTTGACGACGTGGTATTCGAACAGCAGCGTCTCGTTGTCCGCGACCGAGACAGGCTCGTCGAATGCGACTGTCAGCCCGCCACTAGACGTGACCTGATACCGATTGACGGCGGTTCTGAGCGACCGGTCGATCTCGCCGTCGGCATCCGTATCAATCCCGATGTGTTCGATCAACTGCGAGCTGTGCAGGGACGGAGACAGCCCCTCGCGATAGTTGATCCGGAGCGTTTGACTCGTGCGGACGTCCGTCTCTGGGGACCACTGTACGACGTGTGTCGTGCGCGCGCCCGTGGACGCGTTCCGCGCGAACACCGGCTGCGTGCCGGGTGCAGGCCGCTGAACGGCGCTTTCGAGCCCGCTCACGTGGTACTGCACGACTGCGTCGTCACCGACCGCGACGACGGGAGCGGACCCACTCCCGCGCGATCGGTCAGCACAGTCGACGTTACCGGGCTGCTGGGTGGCTGGTACCGAACACGCCGCGCTCCCTCGGACCGATGGGGGCTCAATCCAGAGACGGTCCGCAATCCGGGTCTGGCCGGCGGAGGCGATTACGTTGTACCGGCCGGTCGGAAGTGCTTCAGGGGCGGCCGCGTTCGGGCGCGTGAGGACAGAGACAGTGTCGTTTGCGTCCGCCGTCCGGAACGCGGCGTCGGGGGCGTTCGCGTTCGACGTGTCGAACACCACGGTGACAACGCCGTCGCCGGAGCCGTCGGTCGCTAAGACGGTCGCCGAGAAGTCGCCTTCCGCAGACGAGATTTGGAGTCTAGCCTCGTCGGTGTTGTTGAGGACCAGCGTGCGTTTTACGAAGTCGCCTTGCTGTTCGACCCGCTGGGCGTCCGCGAACCGCACCGATTCGTCTGTGGGGTCCAACGCGTGCACAGCGATTGCGCCGCTAGGAACCGCCGTCAGCCCGAGAATCAACAAGAAGATAACAGATAATGTTCGTATCGAGCGGGTCCGTGGACTCATACCCCTGACTATCTGGTCCGGCAGTAAGTACTTTCTGTCACAGTCACCATCCTCAAACGCCTGTAGGTAGCTTTCACGTCAGTTGAGAGTCCAGTTTTGGGTTGCGTGCTGTCACCGGCCGTCACTGCCCTCGATAACCGTCCGTTTGACGTGGTTTCGCCCGTCAAATGGCGGGTTTTCTGTTGACTCACCGACCAGTGTCCACAAAAGATATTAGTTGTGTGTCGCTACTGTTAGTAGAGATGTATACACAGGTGTTGTCCCGAGAGCCTTGCCGAATCAGCGCCCTCCTCCTCACGTCTGAAACGCACTGATGTACAGAGACACGCTTCGTTCTACGCTACTTGCCCTCTGTCTCGTCTTCGTGCTGACTACCTCGTTGGTCACCCCGGTCGTCGCCCAGACCGCCAGTTCGGGGCAGGTGTACGGGTCGCCCGACATCGACGTGTTCACCTCGACGAGCGAGTTCGAGCCCGGGACGCAGTCGCAGCTCCGGCTCACACTCCGAAACAACGGTCAGATCGATCAATCGGGCCCCGAGCGATACGAAAGCCGCGTGACGACCGCCCGCGGCGTCACTGTCGAAGCACAGTCCGGGGACGCGCCCATCGAGATTAACACCGGCACTATCGGGGCCGGAAATGTCGCGACGGGGACTGTCGACCTTTCGCCAATCGATATCACGGTGTCCGAGAATGCAACCCCCGGAACGTATCGGATTCCGATCGAGGTGTCGTACACGTACACGCGACTCGTCGATTACGACCCGTCCGGCGCCGAGTACACGGATAACACGCGAACGAGGACCCACTACGTGACGGTCCGCGTCCGCGACCAGCCGCGGTTCGAAGTCGTCGAGACGTCGTCGACTGCGCAGGTCGGGAACACTGGCGACCTCTCCGTGACGATCGAAAACACCGGCACCCGCGCTGCGAGCGAAGCGAGCGTCACGGCGACCTCGCGGAGCGACGAACTCGTGTTCGGAACGGGTTCGGAGAGTTCGACCGCCCAAGTCGGCCGCTGGGCCGTCGGCGAGCGTCGGACGGTCAACTACACCGTCTCGCTCGCGGAAGACGCCACGGTGCGCGGCTACACGGTCAATCTCGACGTCGACTACACCGACACCGACGGCATCGCTCGAACGTCGCGAACGCTGAACATCGGCGTCACCCCCGCCGAAGAACAGAGCTTCGCCCTCGAAAACGTCTCTACGAACCTCCGCGTCGGCGCGGACGGAACGGTCTCGGGGACGGTCGTCAACAACGGGCCGAAACGCGTCGACGACCCGGTGCTCCGGTTCGGTTCGAGCAATCCGAACATCAACGTCGAGACGTCCGAGTACGCGCTGCCGGACCTCGAACCGGGCGACAGTGCCGCGTTCGAATACGAGGTCGGCGTTAGCGACGCCGCGAGCGCGAACGTCCAACAGCTCAACCTCTCGGTGGAGTACCGCAACAGCCGCGGGAACATTCGAGTCAGCGACGGGCTCACGACCAACGCAGAGATCGCTCCGCATCAGGACCGCTTTATCGTCGAGGTGGTCAACAACACGATCGAAGCCGGAAGTGACAGAGCAGTCCGCGTGCGGGTCACCAACAACGGCGACGAGCCACTCACGAACATCGAAGCCCAGGCGTTCGTCCGAGACCCGCTCAGTAGCGACAACGACGAGGGGATAATCAGCGAGCTCCAGCCGGGCGAATCCGAGGAGTTCACGATTGCGCTGAGCGCCGGGGCCGACGCGCTGCCGAAGCGCTATCCGGTCTCCTTCGACTTCCAGTACGAGATGCCGGACGGAGACACGGAAGTGTCCCAAACGTACACCACGCCGATCGAAGTGACCGAGTCGCAGGGCGGCGGCCTCCCGATTGGGCTGATCGTCGGTGCGGTCGTCGTGATCGGCGTGCTCGGCGTGTTCGGCTGGCGGCGCTTCAACACGGACGAGTAACTAATGGACTTCCAGATCGATTACCAGCACTACATCGACGTTGTCGACGGTTGGATAGTCGACCAACCGAAGACAGTGCTCCTCGCGTTCTTACTGCTTTCGGCGGGGTTTTCCGCCGGGCTTGGACAGTCTGGAACCTCGTCTGGAACCAGTCAGTTTACTGAAGACGTCGCCGCGTATCAGGCGTTCGAGGAGGTCAACGACAACTTCGAGCGGGTGGCGTTCGAAGAAGACACCGGCACGACACAGCTCATTCAATCGGGGACGAACGTCCTGTCGAAGCCCGAGCTACTCCGGATGCTCAGGGCCCAACAGCGGTTGCAAGCCAATCCCGAGCTATCGGTCGTACAGACGACGAGCGTCGCCCGCGCCGTCGCCAGAACGATAGACCCGTCGGCCACGACGCTCGCCGAGGAGATCGACGCCGTCGAGCAGGCGACGCCGACGGAAATCGACCGCGCAGTCCAAGTCGCCGTCGAACAGAACCCCGCGATTCGGTCGAGTCTGAGCGAGGACTTCAACGCGCGTTCCGCGTCTGCGTCCGCGACCATCGGTATTGTCACCCACTCGCTCACCGCGGAGGTGTCCGACTCGGCGGGGACGGGCGGCGAGAGCCCGCTTACGGATATCCAGCGACACGCCGAGTTCATCGTCGGCTCCGTCGGCGGGGATATCCGGGTCTTCGGTAGCGGAATCCTCTCCGAGGAGTTCTCCTCGGTCATCGGCGACTCCCTCGCGCTCGTCGTGCCCGCGGCGGTCGTCCTGATTCTGTTCTTCTTGGTGTTCGCCTACCGCGACCCGATCGACCTCCTCATCGGGGTCGTCTCCCTCGCGATGGCCGTCCTCTGGACGTTCGGCTTCATGGGCTTGGCGGGAATCGCGTTCTCGCAGATGCTGATCGCGGTGCCGCCGCTCCTCCTCGCGGTCGGTATCGACTTCGGCATCCACGCGATCAATCGGTATCGCGAAGAGCGGACCGAGGGCTTCGGAATCCAGGAGTCGATGCGAACGGCGACTGACCAACTCCTCGTCGCGTTCACCATCGTCACGGGGACGACCGTGATCGGCTTCGCGGCCAACGCATCGAGCGACCTCGGGCCGATTCGGGACTTCGGTATCGTCGCGGCCGTCGGAATCGTGTTCACCTTCCTGATCTTCGGCATCTTCCTGCCGGCGGCCAAGGTGTACATGGACCGCCTCCGAGAGCGGGTCGGGTTCCCCGAGTTCGGGTCCGAGCCGCTCGGGGCAGAGGACTCGTTCCTCGGGAAAATCCTCCCCGTCGGGATTCACATCGCCCGCATCGCCCCAAAGGCGTTCCTCGTCGCGTTGCTCGTGAGTACCGCGTGGATGGGGTACTACGGTTCGGGCGTCGATAGTCGCTTCACGCAGGATTCGTTCCTCCCGCCGGAGGACAACCCGGAGTACCTCGAACTGTTCCCCCAACAGCTGCAACCGCGTGACTACACGGTGACGGAGACCACGAACTTCCTCGAAGACAACTTCCAGACCGGTGAGGAAGACGTCACGACGGTTTATGTGGAGGGCTCGCTCACGGACGGTGGTACCTTAGAGTCCATGTGGCGGGCCGGGAACAGCCCCCCCGACAGCTTCGTCGTCGACGACGGCCACGCGCGGGAGACGAGCATCATCACCGTCATCCAGAGCTACGCGGAGCGGGACCCCGAGTTCGCGGCGCTCGTCGCCCGGAACGACCGCGACGCGAACGGGATTCCCGACGACAACCTCAAACAGATCTACGACGCGCTCCTCGCGTCGCCCGCGCGCGGACAGGCGCTCAACTACATCACCGACGATTACACCTCCGCACGCGTCGAGTACGCGGTCGAATCCGACGCCAGCCAAGCCGACGTGACCGAAGACACGCGCGCGGTCGCCGACCGCTACCGCACGGAAGCGACCGCGACCGGCAACGTCGTGATTCTGAAGGCCGTCTCGGACGTCATCGCGCAGTCGGCGTTCATCAGCCTCGTGCTCGCGCTCGGCGGCTCCGCGGTCTTCCTCATCATCATCTACGCCCTGCTGGAAGGCCAGCCCTCGCTCGGGATTGTGAATCTGGTCCCGATCATGGTGACCGTCGCCGGGATCGCCGCGACGATGCGGTATCTCGATATCCCGTTCAACGTGATGACCGGAACGATCCTGTCGATCGGGATCGGCCTCGGTATCGACTACTCGGCGCACCTCGTCCACCGGTTCGCCGAGGAGTACGACGAGGGCACGGACGTCTTCGTCGCGCTGACCGATTCGGTGCGCGGGACCGGTGGCGCGCTCACCGGCAGCATGCTGACGACGGTGACCGGAATCGGCGTGCTCGTCATCGCGATCACGCCGATTCTCGGCCAGTTCGGGCTCCTGACCGGGGTCTCGATTCTGTACTCGTACGTGGCCTCGCTTGTCGTCTTACCGCCGGCGCTCGTCGTCTGGGCGCGCCTCGTCCACGGCGAAAACGCAGAGACGACCGAGCCGGCGGGCGGCCCGGACGGCGCGGGCGGTGCGGTGTGACCCCGACGACGTTCACGCGCTGAAAGCCGTCGGCGGCGTCGCCGTATCGAGACGGAACGGACGCCACACGCGGCCGGCAGACCGCCGGCACGCCGGGGCCTCGAAACGAGGCGTCGGGCACAACCGCGGGAGACCGGGATTTTTTTCGCCTGGTGAGTAACAGACCAGACTATCTATGAACGTGTTCTGCTTCGGAGCAGGGAAGGCTGGGGGGAGAGTCGTCGAACAACTGCTGCAGTACGAGCGCCAGCTGAAGGCGGATTTCATCGTCGGCGCGGCGGCGTGTGACACGACCGCCGCGGACCTCGACGCCTTAGAGCTGGTCCCCGAAGACGCGCGCGTGCTGTTCGGCACGGCCGAAACCAACGGGGAAGGCTTCGAGGGTGACGCCGCCGGTGGTACCGAAGCCGCCAAGAAGGAACACCGGCAGCTCCTCGAACCGACCGACGATGCACCGATCGCAGCGAGCGACGCCTTCGTCGTCTGCGCCGGTCTCGGCGGCGGGACGGGTGGCCCAACTGCCGCGGTCATCGCCGAGCGGCTCTCCGAGATGTACGACCAGCCGGTCTACGGTGTCGGCGTCTTCTCGACGTCGACGACTGACCCACAGCGCGCTTCGAACACGCTGCGGTCGCTCCGCCGACTCGTATCGACCACGGACCACGTCTTCGGGTTCGACACCGCCTCGCGAGTCAAAGAAGAGCCGGTGTCCGACGAGACGTACGACACGCTCAACGCGGAACTCGCGCGCCGCCTCGGCACGCTGTTCGCAGCGGGCGAGGTTACGACCGCCGACGACGTCGGCGAAAGCGTCGTCGATGCCTCCGAGATCATGAACACGCTCCGCGGCGGTGGGCTGGCGACGCTCGGTTATTCCGAACGCCCGCTCCCGCCGCGCGATACGAGCGTTCGCGGGCGTCTCAAGCGTCTCATCGGCGACGACACCGAATCCGTCGACCAGATTGACTCGCTGAACCGGATCACGACACAGACCCGAGAGGCCGTCCGCGGACAGTTGACGCTCCCCTGCGATATCGGGACGGCATCGAGAGGCCTGCTCGTGATTACCGGGCGGCCGGCGTGGCTCAATCGCGATGCGATCAGCCAGAACCAGGGCTGGCTCGAAGACCAGACCGGGAGTTTGGAGGTTCGAAACGGCGACGATCCGCGGCCGGATGCGGACGCGCTCAGCGTGTTGGTCGTCCTCGGCGGGGTCGCCCCGCCCGAGCGGCTGACTGCGCTCCAAGCCGTCGCGGACGGTGACGACACGAACGACGACTGAGGTCGCTCGCCGTCGTTCGGCAGGCGAGTGCATCGGGAACGCCGAGGAGACGAGACGAGACGAGACGAGACGAGACATCGCGGGGCGATACAACCGACGGGTACGCGGTCGACGCGTCTGTCGATCCCGGCCAAAGACACCGTTAAGTACGGTTCGACACTATCTACGCTAGACCCCTCGCGCGGACGACTCCAGAATTCATGACCTACTTCTCGGATTCAGCAGACACAGATCGCCATCAGACACAACAGGCCATCCTCGAAGCGACGCACCAGGTCTTACTTGAGTCCGGTTACAACGGGATTTCCATCTCACGAATCGCCGACCGAGTCGGCATTAGCAAATCGGTCATCTACCATTACTACGACAACAAGGAGTCGTTACTGGCGGAACTCTTAGACGCCGTGCATCGACGGTTCCTCGCGAAGATATTCGAACAGGAGGACACGACGCCCCGCGAAGAGCTCGAACGGTTTCTGACGCTGTTCGTCGCAGCGCCGTCGCTGAGTTGCCAGCCGGAGACCGAACTGACACAGCTCGCGAAGGCGTTCGTCGAACTGCGAACGCAGTCGATTTCGAACCCGGATTATCGCTCGATTTTCACCGAGTCGGAAAACAGGGTCAAACGACGGCTCACAGAGACCATCGAAGCGGGAATCGAACAGGGGGAGTTCAAGCCGGTGGACCCAGAGCGAACGAGCGAACACATCATCACGTTCGTCGCTGGGATCCTGTTTCGGCAAGCGACGACCGACTCGGTCGACAGCGAGGCTCTGTACGACGAGGTCCAACAGTTCCTCGCCGACCGAATCTACGTCTGACGAGCGTCTCAGCGTGATGGCGAACCTGGGTAGCGGGATATGAGGCTCTGTTGAAGTCCTCAGCTACTGATAGTTTTCCGAGGCCGCGCTGAATACAGCGCGCAAGTCGGTCATCATAGCCAGCATCTTCGCACCAAGTGTAGGAGGTTTCAGTTCCTCGATTCGCGTATCCAAGATAGAATATATCTTGCCCAAACCACAGCACCGACGCCTGCCACTAAGATAGCAATTCCAAGGAGAGCCAGCTTAACGGAGGTATTCGGTAGCACATTCTCACTACTTCAGTTTTGATTGTAGGTTTGTTGGTAGAATCGAGTTTGTAGACTCATACCTCAAAATTTTCTCGGAATGGATGTAGATGCCGTGCTGCATACACCCTCTGTCTCGGTCACGAGGATTCTAACAGATGAACGACTAGTGACGTTGGAGAATGCGACGATTTCGGCTCTGTTGAAACCCTCTTGCCGTCTTGCGATTTGTTGAGAGACTAGTTTTCACTGTGATCCACGGAAACTAGCCAGAAGGAGCACTCTCTCCAATGTCAACACTGAAGGATTTCAACAGAGCCACGATTTCTACTACTCGAATAGCTCTGGCTACTCGTTTTTCATAGCCCGACACGACATGATAATGA
Source organism: Haloferax massiliensis (assembly GCF_001368915.1). Taxonomy (GTDB): domain Archaea; phylum Halobacteriota; class Halobacteria; order Halobacteriales; family Haloferacaceae; genus Haloferax; species Haloferax massiliensis. Next base: position 174,319 of record NZ_CSTE01000001.1, read on the forward strand.
CCTCGGCGACGAATTACCCCCAGTCGTGGTTTTCGATGCCCTCGTAGTGTTTGAGCCGACTGGCGATCTCCCAGGCTTCCCAGCCACACTCGTAGTAGAGGACATCGGCGAGGTTCTCGAAGTTACTCTTGTTGAGTTCGATGCCGCGTTTCCCACGATACGTGATGTAGCGCTCACTCCGGAGGTCGGTGTAGACCTCTCGTGCAGTCGGATAGTCGCCATCGATTGCCGAGAGATTGAGGAGCGCTTCCTCCGTGATCGGTGTGCCCCACTTGTGTTTCGCTATCATCGTCGCCAAGAGGGCACATTTCACCGACGGCTTCTCCATACCCGATGCGTGAACTCACTTCTACATAAAGACTGTTAATGGCCGTTAACACTAGTGGAAACACTTATACACACGACCGGCCTGAACTCTTGTATGAGCATAGAGCACGTGGACGGCGACCGCGCCCAAAAAAAGGAACTCCGAAAGGAGCATCCGAGTGGATGGCTCTACTTGACGCAGCACGACGCTATCCCGATCCTGGTAGACGCGTTGCTCGACCTGCCGCCGAACCGCGAATTCAACAAAACCGAATTCGCGGAGCACGCTGGCGTCACGCGCCAGACCGTCGGTAACTACACGGACCTCCTGCTCGAAGTCGAACTCATCAAGGAGGTCGCGAACACGTCTCCCCGCCGGTATCGGGTTGCCGACAGTAGCGTCGTCCGGGAACTTTACGAGTTGAACAGCGCTCTCAACAACGTCGGCAACGAGTAGGTCGCCCCAGAGGTGGGTGCTTGATAAATCCCCGTCTATCCTCTAATATTCGTTCCGAACGGTGACAGATACACCCTCTAAGTCTTGCACGACTTTTCTGACAGCGTTCGGGGAGGTCTCTGTGGCCGTGTTGAGCTCAAAGCACGAGTCGGTCAGAGATTTCGTCCAGCAAAGAGCCTCAATCGTCGTCGGCAGTGTACGCTCCACCACGACGCTTGATTCGAGCGACAACCATCCGCTGTTCGGATTGACGGAAGGTCACGGCTAAGCGGAACTCACCGATGCGTACCTTCTTGTGCAGACTGTTCTGGAGTGGTTCACCATAGTCCGGTGGATCTCGCCACGGCGAGTCGACAATCTCGTCAAGCTTGTTCAGTATCCGCTCTTGCTCAGATGGAGAAAGAGATGAAAGGTCGTCCTGTGCTGTCGATGTGAGTTCCCATGTCCAGTCGCCCTCACTCATCACTGTCCGTTCCGAACTGCTCGCGGGCTTCGTCGGCATTCATCGTCCGTCCTGCACGGATGTCCTCCTCTGCCTGGAGGAGAGCAATGAGTTCATCGCGGTCGAACGTCGGGAATTCGATCGCGTCTCGGAGGGTGTAACGGATGAATTCGCTTCGGCTGTTGAACCCACGTCCCTGCCATGTGCTGTCTATTTCATCGAGAAACGACTGCGTGACTTTGAAATTCACCGTGACAATCTCGTCATCACCATTTGAACCCGTGGTTGCTTCAGACATACGCAAGTATTACGTTCGTCTTACTAAATCAATTTCGGCGGGTGCTGTCTGCTGCATACACTCTCTGTACGCAGCACGCTCTTTCTGAACAAGTCGAGACGACAGGGGAATGCGTGCATCGCCACGCGTCAGATACGGAGGAGACGATGCGGGCAGACCTGGCTGGGTGAGAGCCGTCTACGTCGAAGCGGCGATACGGCGGGGAGCAGCGGACGGGAGACGGCGGGCGTTTAGTCGTCTCTGACCCACCGGCGGCCGGTGAACAACAGCGCAGTCACCACGAGACCACCGAAGAAGCCACTGAGCAGGAACGTCGATGAGTTCGAGGGGTCCGTACTACCGAGGTTCACGGTGAGTGCGTTCGCGCCCGAGGCGGTTGTCGACGAATCGAACTGGACCGACTGCGTCGCCCGGCCGGTCGTCTCGCCGACGTCGTACGTCGCGGAGACCGTTGCGGTGTCCGACGGGCGCTCGTTGACCTCGACGACGACCGTCTCCGAGGTCGCGGCGGCGACCGACCGAAGCGAGGTCGTCGGCAGTGCCGACCGGTTCGACGCACCCGAAATCACGACGTTGTCGATGGGTGCGTTCCCGTGGTTGGTGACTCGATACCGAACGGCGACCGAGTCGTTTTCCTCGAAGGCGGTCGCGTAGACCGACACGTCGTCCCGGAGCGGCTCGACCTGCATGGTGTCGAACGCGTCGACGGTTTCGCCGTCGTTGTAACGGAGCGTCGCCTTGAGCGCGGTTTCGCCCGCCTCCGACGGTTCGACCGTGAACTCGTAGGTCGTCGAGTTCTCCGCGGCGAGGACCGGCGTGAGCGCGGTCTGAGCCTGCATCCCGCCGGTAACCGAGTCGAGTCGGAGCGACAGGTCCGTCAGCGCCTCGTCGTCGCCGTTCGACACCGTGACCGCCACGGTGGTCTCAGTCTCGGCGACCGCTTGGCGGGTCTCGATTTGGACCCGCGGCGGAACTGTCGTCGACGTGCTCGGTTCCGAGACCGTGACGAACACCGGATGCTTGAGGTGGACGATTTCCGACGTCGCGCCATCGGAGTCGTAATACCGACCGCGGACGTGAACCGTCAGTCGCTTATCACCGGCGGTGGCGAAGCGCGCACTAATCGGCACTTCGGCGGTATCGCCGGCACCGAGAACGCCGATCTGGTTCGCCTCGCTGTGTTTCGTTCCAGAACGGTCCTCCACCGTCACCTCCGTGATTTCGAAACTGCCGCTTCCCGAACTGGAATGACTAATTGTCGGAGTTATTATAATACGGTCGCCGGTTTCCGGTTCGTCGTCGGACACGCTCACCCCGGTTACTGCGGTATGTGCGGGCGACGCCGCCGCACCCCCCACTGCACTTCCAACCGTGAGTAAACAAACAACCGTTACTAATCCAACTAATACACCGTTCTTCGGGTCGAATTTCGATGTCATGCGAATTTTAGGCTCGCCTAAATAGATAAAAATGCGTCGATTTTAGGCCGGCCTAATACGGTGGACAGGGGGAGTCAGCGAGCAGGAACAGGAGTTAATAGTCATCTGACACAATGGGACTGTCCCGCCATCAGCGACGAATTGTGCTAGAAAGATAGCTCAAGGAAAGAGTCGACCAGTTTGCCACTCCCAGACCAGTTCCGACCCCAACCAGACGACCAGCCAGACCGTTGCGAGGACGAAGACGAGGGCGGTAATCGACAACAGGTGGAGCGGCCGCGTGACCGCGAGCAAGAGCGGATAAAACAGAAACAGTACCGCCGCCACCGCGCCGAGGCCGATCAGACTACAGACGTACCGCTCAGTCGCGTCAATCTGTGCGGGCTGGACCACTTGCTGTGTCGGTTGGTCATCGTCAGGCACGCCCCCATGTTGGTTGTACATCTGTTATCCCCCTACATGGATACTACATCAACAATTATTATAAATTTAGCGTCGTGGCGACACGACAGTCGACGAACAGTTGTCTGACGGAATCTTGATTAGAACTGTCCGAGTGGACTGCATGATGCCACTGTCAAATTCGCCGGACGAACCGGCGGCCGATCGGGCACAGTCTGGCTCTCGCGACGGGGTCACACGTCGACGAGTGCTGCAAGCGTCGGCCGGAACGGGGGCGCTCTTGCTCGCGACGGGGACGGCGGCCGCGAACGGCAAAGGCGGCCAAGCGATCGTCAAGGAAGACGAGTACTACCCGGACGAGTCGTTCGTCATCCTCGAAGTTGAGTCGTGCGACAACCAGACGCCTGACGGTTCCTGTCGCGACGATTCGCTTCCGTTCCGGTGTGAGGGTCAAGGCGGACGGTTCCCCCCGGGCAAAGGCGGCGCGCTTCCGTTCCCGTGGTGGAACTTCAAATACGAGAGCGGCCCGCTCGAAGGGGAACTGCTTCGGATCTATACGCGGGACAACAGCATCGACACGGACAGCACCTACCGCTGGACCCGAAAGGAAAAAGACTGCCCCGAGACGCCCGACTACTACCAAGTCGGGTTCGCTCGCGACTAGTACCACGGACCGTTTCATTCGGACACCTTGGACCGAGTCTCATTTCGACTGCCTCAAGCCGACTGGATGTCAGATCTTCGCGTTTTCGTGTAGAAGAAATATCAGCGCCTCGGTTCGAATCAGAGCGCACCGAGAAGACACCACATAAGAGGTAGACGGTCTAGAAACACTTTTTAGATTAGATTAGCTATTAGACATGATGGTTGGGTTGTACGATATCATACGTCGCGGTACTCGGAACGTACCCGGACGGGGAACGACCGATGAGTGGGGACGCCACAGCGATGAGTGAGCAGTCAACGTTCGTCGAACAGACCAAGGTCCACCTGCACAAGGCGCTCGAAACCGAGGACCCCGACGAGAAGAACTTCCACCTCCGGAATGCGCTCCAACTCTGTGCGTGGGACGAGGTGACCGAACGAGCGGAATCGGACGACGACTGACATCTTTCTCACCGCAGCCACATTAAGTCTGTATACCAAGGGACTCCCTTGGACACGGGTCGGTGACCTTACCGTTTTTTCGTCTCCGGTGTGGAAATAGTCGCGTTGGTAGTTCGAACAATAGTGTCAAGAATATAATATAATTCAGATATATATTGTTTCCATACATGAATTACAGTAATCTGAGTCGGTGGTTTTTGTTCTGAGACCGTATGTTGGTCGAGTTATTATGCTTCATAGATTACTTGTTCCAGTTTTTCATATGATTTCGGGATATGAGCTTCCAATATAATGTGACGATATAGACAGCCCCAATTTTACTAGCTGAACAGAATATATCTGAATCTGATTATTTGCGTCCGCGTGGGTGCGCTCACAGCAGCCGGAGCGGCGTCACGGAGGGCCACGGGACAGCCGACCCCGTCACGAACGCCACGGCAGTCCGCGCGCGTCGTTCAGCAACTACTCACTTGAGGCGAGCCAGTTCGGTGGCGAATCGCGATTTTGGCTCCGGCTCCGTGATAGCCACAGACCACTGAGAGAGACTGTCTGCCTGCTGTGACAGTCGCTCAATCTGTCTTTAATAGCACTCCCACCGAATGAATGGGTAAGCCCCACAGGCAGATCGCACACAGTCGACAGGCGTCGCACCCGATTTCGCGGCTCGACCGCCATCGCCCGCCGATCACCCCCTGTCCGGGCACAGGACATTCAAATGCAACTCACAACCCTCTTCAAAGACGAATCCGCTGTCTCACCGGTCATCGGCGTGATTCTGATGGTCGCGATTACCGTCATCCTCGCGGCCGTCATCGGCACGTTCGTTCTCGGCCTCGGCGACCAAGTCGGTGACACGTCCCCACAGGCGAGTTTCAGCTTCGACTTTGACAACGACGTATCCGACACCGACACCGACGCCCAGCTCGTCATCACGCACGAATCCGGGACCAGCATCTCGGCGGACCGCCTCACCGTGTCCGTCGACGGAACCGGCGTCGCCGCCGACACGACCGATGATTACCTGTTCAGCGATGATTTCCCGACGACCGTCGGAGCCGGTAGCTCCGCGACGGTCGTGAAGAACGCAACTGGGGACGCCGTCTGGGAAGGCGAGTCCATCCGCGTCGTCTGGACCTCCGAATCCGGGTCGAACTCCGCCACCCTGCACTCCCAGACCGCACCGCAGTAACCACGCCGTCACCCTTTCTTCGTCGAAGCGATTACGCCCGTTAGAACCTGAGACAGTTCACAGCGTTGTTCTAACACCGATATGGTCGTTATATCTCTTCGAATGGCGTCCGTCCTCCCGTGAAGTACGACCACACAAGTAGCCCATCAGAACACTCTAGAGAGCCTGTAATTCCTAACACACCCTCAGACAGGGAGAGGCCAAATTCTTTATAGGTGTGCTTTCGTCTATCTGATAGTACGCGTCAACTCGGAGTGTGTACGCTTGCCGTCTCTCGCAGGCACACCCAATAGTGACACGGAGGAATCCAGTAAATGAGTACGAGATCCCAACCAGAATCCCCCGTAGACGCTCCACAGGAGGGAGCGACGAACGGGCAGTCTGCCTCGGACATCCGCCTGAGCGGTGACGAGCTACTCCTGTCCGCGGACAGTGATATCGCCCCCACCCTCTCGGTCGTGATGCCCACCCTCAACGAAGAAGGGGGCATCGCCCAGTGTATCGAGTGGGTCAAAGCCGCCCTCGAAGACATGCAGATTTACGGCGAGGTCGTCGTCGCCGATAGCTCGACCGACCGCACGCCCGAGATTGCGGCAGAGAATGGGGCGATCGTCGTCGAGCCCGACGGCAAGGGCTACGGCTACGCGTATTTGTACGCGTTCGAGCGCGTCCGCGGCGACTACATCGCCATGGGCGACGCCGACTGTACCTACGACTTCGAGGAGCTTCCCAAGCTGTTGAATATGGTTCGGTCGGGTGATGCGGATATGGCCATGGGCTCGCGTCTGGAGGGTGAGATTTTGCCCGGCTCGATGCCGCCGCTACACGAACACGTCGGGAATCCATTGTTGACGAAGTTCTTGAACGTGTTTTACGGCGCTGGCGTGAGTGACGCGCATAGTGGAATGCGTGTGTTTACTCGGGACGCCTGGGAGACGATGGACTGCTCGTCGACGGGCATGGAGTTCGCCAGCGAGATGATCATGGAAGCCGGCGCGAAGGACTTGGAGATAGAAGAGAAACCGATTACCTACCATCCCCGAGAGGGCGAGGCGAACTTAGAGAGTTTCCCCGATGGCTGGCGACACGTTCGGTTCATGCTCGTGAACGCGCCGGGGTACCTGTTTTCGGCTCCCGGGTTCGGGCTGTCCGTGATTGGTGTGGCGGCGTTGCTGTTGGCGTGGACTGGGCTGGAGGTCGGGGGCGCGCAGTTCGGGATTCACACCGGGATTGGCGGTGGGTTACTGACGCTCGCTGGCTTCCAGTTGATGCTGTTCGGCGCGTTCTCGACGGCGTCTTCGGACCCGGTCCGTGGTGCGTCGGATCCGTTTACGACCTGGTTCACAGAGCGACTGTCGCTTGAGCGAGGGGCGACGATTGGCTCACTCGTGTTGCTCGGTGGGCTAGCGTACGGTGGGTTCCTCGCGTTTACGTGGGTCACGAGTGGCTTTAGTGCGCTTCCGATTGCGGTTGCCGACGTCGTGGCGACCGTGGCCGTCGTGCTTGGCCTGCAGATGGTGTTTGGGTCGTTCCTGTTGGGCTCTCTTGGGGAATAACTCACCTCCGACTCTTGGTTCTCTCACGCTATCGGCTCTGAGCTGACAAAGAATTGTTTTTCAACCTCAGTCGAGCGCGTCTAGATACCGCTCGACGTAGGGGTGGAGACCTTCGTACGGCGGTTCGAAGACCTTCAGTTGGCTGTGCTGAGTGTCCATTTCGAGGTTGTCGTCGTCAAGCGTCACCTCAAACGCGGTCGCAAGATAATGCTTTGAGTCGATGCCCTCGACGTCCGACGTGTCGTAGAAGTGTTCGAACGTACCGAGTCGTGACTCGATCGTCACGTCCACGCCTAGCTCTTCGTCGGCGACCCGGTGGAGGGCATCCGTCAGCGTCTCGTTTTTGAATACGGTCCCACCGGGGACGAACCACTCACCGCGTGCGGGTTCGTTCTCACGGAGCCCGAGGAGGACACCGCCCTCGTGGCGAATCACGAGGTCGACGGAAACGATCGGAACGTTTGCGACGATTGCCTCCCACTCGTCATCGGGAATCCTCGTGGTTGACTCGTCCGCCTGGTTGCGCTGGTCAGCCATCTATTCTTCGTCACCGAGGTAGTAATCGACACACGCGTCGAGGCCGTCTTCGAAGCTCCACTCGGGCTCCCAGCCGAGTGCTTTCGTCTTCGTCGCGTCGATGGCGTAGCGCTGGTCGTGGCCCGCGCGGTCTTCGACGAATTCGATTTGGTCTTCTGAGCCGCCAACTGCCTCAAGAATCTTCTCCGTCGTTTCGAGGTTCGACAGTTCGACGCCGCTGCCGATGTTGTACACCTCGCCGATATCGCCCTCTCGGAGGACCACATCGAGCGCTGCACAGTTGTCTTCGACGTAAATCCACTCGCGGACGTTCGAGCCGTCGCCGTAGACCGGGAGCGTCTCGCCGTTCGCGGCGCGCTGGATGAACTTCGGAATGAGTTTCTCCGGGTGCTGCCGCGGGCCGAAGTTGTTGCAGGTTCGCGTGATGAGCGTCGGCAGGTCGTGGGTTTCCCGGTAGCTCTGGACGAGCAGGTCCGCACCGGCTTTCGTCGCCGAGTAGGGATTTCGCGGCGCGAGTGGGTCGTCTTCCGTGAACTTCCCGTCGTGAATCTCGCCGTACACCTCGTCGGTCGAAATCTGGAGGAACCGGTCGATGTCCGCATCGAGGGCGGCGTCGAGGAGCGTCTGCGTCCCCTGAACGTTCGTCGAGACGAACGGCTCGGCCCCACCGATGGAGCGGTCGACGTGCGACTCCGCAGCAAAGTTCACGATGACATCGGCATCGGCCACGAGGTCGTCAACGAGCTCGCGGTCTCGGATGTCACCCTCGACGAGCCGATGGTTCGGGTGGCCGAGATAGCCGGCGAGGTTGTCACGTGATCCGGCGTACGTGAGTGCGTCGAGCGTGACGACTGAATCGTCGCCGGTATCGAGCAGATACCGCACGAAGTTCGAACCGATGAATCCGGCACCACCAGTAACGAGTACGTCCATATGCCCCCAACAGAGGCAGCATATATTTACATTTTCATCAACACAACGAGTACATGTACGCATTCGTCATCGGCGCTAACGGCTTGCTTGGGAGTGTCGTGGTCCAGACGCTCCGCGAGCAGGGTCACGAGGTTGTCGGCGGCTATCACTCCAAGGAGCCCGCCTTCGACTGCCCGCTGCATCAAGTCAATATCACAGATACTGAGCGGGTTGTTGCCCTCCTTGATGAGTACGAAGTTGATGTCGTCATCAACTGTGCTGCCTACACTGACGTGGATGGCTGTGAATCGAATCCCGAGTTGGCCATGGCCGTGAACGGAACCGCACCGGGTGACCTCGCGGCCGTGTGTGATGACCGCGAGATTTCGTTCGTTCACTATTCGACGGATTACGTCTTCGACGGTGAGACAGACGGGTTTTACGAAGAAGGTGACGATCCAGCACCGATTCAGGAGTACGGCCGCTCGAAGCTCGCCGGCGAGCATGCTGTTCGTGACGTGAACCCCGATGGGCTCATTCTCCGCTTGTCGTTCGTCTATGGCGCACGCGGTGACACGGGCGACCTCGTCGGCTTTCCTCAGTGGGTCGCCTCGACGCTCGCTGCAGGCGAGACAGTCCCACTGTTCACCGACCAGACGATGACGCCCAGTCGGGCTGGCAACGTCGCCACGACGACGCTGGAACTGCTCGATTCAGGGTCGACAGGAACGTTTCATGTTGCGAGTCAGTCGGCCGTCACGCCCTACGAGTTCGGCGAGGCGATTTGTGGTGTGATTGACGGCGATGCGACACTCATCGAGTCGTCGGTCATGGCTGACCTCGACCGCTCGGCTGCGAGGCCGCGGCGCTCGTGTCTCGACGTGTCGAACGTAGAAGGCGAACTCGGTCGCTCCCAACCGACGTTGGAAACCGACCTCACGGCACTCGAAGCCGCGTTCAGCGATTACAGTTCGTAGCTGGCTTTGTTGTCGAGGAAGTGCTCCTGGTCGGCCTGGTCGAGATCCGTGAAGCGGAGGACGTTCTCACAGCCCAGTCCGGGGCACTTCATCACGCGGTTCGATTCAAGTTCGTTCGCGGAGACGACGGTTCCGCACTGCGTGCAGGCGTGGGTGATGATGTGCATGATTAGAGTTTCAGTTGGGAGTTCTCACCGACGACGAGGCGACGGCCCTCCGGGAGGAAGTCGTCCGCGCTCCCGATGTTCGCGCCCTTGCCGAGGAGGCTGTCGACGATGCGCCCGGAGGTGTTGATGCTCGATTCTCCGATGACGACCGAGTTCTCGATATGGACACCTTCGAGCGTCGAGTTCGGGCCGACGGACGTGTACGGACCAACATAGGTATCCGACTTGATGACTGCGCCATCAGCGATGGAGACCGGACCACGGACGACTGCGCCATCTTCGATGGTCGCTGACTCCGCGAGTTCGATGCGGCCATCGACCGTCGCATCGTCGCTGATGGTTCCCTGTTTCCGGAGCGATTTGTCCTCAAGGACGAGTTGGTTCGCTTCGAGGATGTCTTCTGGCTTGCCGGTGTCTTTCCACCACCCCTCGACGACGTGCGAGTCGATGGCGTAGCCGTCTTCGAGGAGCGACTGAATCGCGTCCGTGATTTCGAGTTCGCCACGCCACGAGGGTTCTAACTTCTCGATGGCGTCGAAGACCGCGGGCGAGAAGACGTACATCCCGATGAGTGCGAGATTCGTCGGCGGCTCGTCCGGCTTCTCGATCAGCTGGGTGACGTTGCCCTGGTCGTCGACGTCCGCAATCCCGAACTGCTGTGGGTTCTCGACTTCTTGGAGCGCGATTCCCGCACCGAAATCACCCGACTCGAAGCTCTCGACGAGGTCGACGACGCCCTCTTTGAGGATGTTGTCGCCGAGGTACATCACGAAGTCGTCGTCACCGACGAAGTCTTTCGCACACCCTGCCGCGTGGGCGAGGCCGAGGGGATTGCCTTGGACGATGTAGGTGATTTCGACGCCGTAGTCAGAGCCATCGCCGAGGAGGTCTTGGATTTCCTCGCGACCTTTGTGGCCGAGAATGACGCCGATTTCGGTGATCCCCGCTTCTTTGAGGTCTTCGACCGCATATTCGAGGACGGGTTTATTCGCGACCGGGACGAGCTGCTTCGGCCCAGTGTGGGTAATGGGCCGGAGACGGGAGCCCGTGCCTCCTGAGAGAAGTACGCCTTTCATGAGTGTGTCTGTGATGTTATCATACTGACTCAAGTATGGTTCGCTTGCTCGAACTAGTTAGTGAAATTAGCTGTAGCAAAATCTTATAAATCTTCCCCAGAAACGAGATTTCAATGATTAAGGAGATTGGGAAGACAGGTCTGGAAAAAGTTCGACAGTTTCGGAGTCGAATGGCGTACGAACTGCGGGGTGGTGGAAGTTCTTCGATGGTCAATGTAGACGCCGAAAAGAACATCCTCGTCATCACTATTGATTGTCTTCGAGATGATCGGCTTTCGGTATCTGGGTATCATCGTGAAACGACTCCCTTTCTCGATTCACTAAGCTCATACACACCAGCAATTGCTGCGGCACCGTGGACATTCAGTTCTGTACCATCTATCCTTACAGGACTCCACCCACACAACCATGGCGCGGCATACCCAGATGACTCCGCCAGAAACCAGGATCTGAGTAATCCCCCGAATGGAATTCAAGACGGTGTCCCCACGCTTGCAGAGTTGCTTGATTCGGTAGGATACGAGACTCGATTTATCACCGCGGTTGGTACCGCAGCAATCCCCATGGAGGGCCGGTTTAAATCTGTAAAACGACGCCATGATGCAGATGCTGAAGATGTTCTCTCAGAGATTCAGCGATGGTGGAATACCACATCTGGCCCGAAGTTCGGTTATGCACAATTGGGAGATCTCCATGAGCCCTTACACGACCCCCCAACCGAGTATTTCGATGAGATACCAGACGTTGACGGGATTGACCGCTGGCGATTCACTTCCGGAGATATTCAGAACGATGAGTTCGAACGATACCGTTCAGCAAGAAGGCTGCTGTACGATACGCTTCTTCGTTACGTCGATGAAGAGATTGAGCGCGTTCTCGGTGGCTTGGCTGAGCTTGATGATACAATCGTCGTCGTAACTAGTGACCACGGAGAGGAGTTTTGGGAGTACAAGTCGTTCGAAGAAGAGCATTTCGAGGACTCCCGAGGTGTTAGCGGTGTTGGCCACGGTCATGCGCTTGTCCCTCCAGTTCTCGAAGTTCCGATTATAACCAACCTTGAATCGATTTTTGGGTCTACGACACGTCGGAGTTCAACAGATATCGTCCCGACAATTCTCTCGGAGATGGATGCCACGGTGAATGTTGAGTTTGACGGAGAACCGTTGCAAGAACCTTCAACTGGAGAGACTGCGTTACTCTCCCAAGAGGTTGCCTACGGTCCGAACCAAATTAGCGTTACTGAGGGCGGTAACCATCTCATCTACGTCCCAACAACAGATAGCTCGGTCCTCATTAACTTTGAAACTGGTGAGCAAATTGATGACCCAGAGATTAAATCACGTCTCATGGGACATGTTCCACGTGAACGTGCCACTGGCTCATCTGTTGAACTATCTGACGACGTCCAAAAGCAGTTGTCCGACCTTGGATACGCTGAGTAGCGTCAGCCGTGAATTTCAGCGTTCCAGTCGTACGGAATCCGGTCGTCGTCGTACGGAATTCGCTCTTCGTCGGGGTCTTCGTAGTCATAGAGGTTCGTCGGGTAGTTGATGAGCAGCGACGGCTCGTCGCCGATAGCCTTGAATCCGTGCCAGCAGTCACCGGGGATGCGGATGACCTGTTGGTTGTGCTCGCCGATGACGAACGTGTCAAGTTCTCCCTGGGTAGGCGAGTCTTCGCGGTCGTCGTAGATGCCTACCGTGATGCGGCCCTTCGGACAGACGAAGTGGTCGATCTGGCCTTCGAGATGGCGATGCCAAGCCCTGACGACGCCGGGGTACGTCATCGAGTAGTAGGACATCTCCGGGTCGATTTCGTATACGTCCCAGTCGCTGCGGAAGACTTCGACCAAGTGGCCCCGCTGGTCGGCGTTGACTTGGAGGTCGCGGACTTCGACGTCGTGAATGTTGGGCATCTACTGTTAATTAGCTTGGTAGTCTATCTTAGTAGTAGCGGTCGTTAGTTGGGATAAAACGGACCACGGACTATTTTATGAAGAGAGACAACCACACAACATAATGGAAAGTGAATCCGAAGGGATTGCAGACATTATCCTGAGTAGTGGTTTATTTGCTTCAAGTGGGATGATATCTCGGTTCTTTGGCTTTTTAGGACACATAGCCATAGTACAGTCACTACCTCCAGATGTATTCGGGAACATAACCATCTCACAAGCAGTTGTCACAACAATCATCCCAATTGCTGTATTTGGGCTCGGAGATGGAATACCACGATTACTCGCAGGGTCAGATTCAGAAGCGTATGATAAAAAAATAATCTCCAGCGGACTTATCTCTGCTTCCGGAATTGGACTCACAGCAAGTATCGTGGTGTTCTTGGGAGCTCCAATAATTGCAGACGGTTTTAATAATCCATCAATCACACCGTATCTATCTATACTTAGTATCCAGATATTCTTTGGAGTCGTTTGGGGGGCTCTACGAGGAACACTCCGTGGCTATCGACTTTCAAAAGCTCTTGCAATCTCTAAAGACATCGCACCAAAAGGAACGGCGTTAATTGTTTTAGGGCTATGCGTCTGGATCTTAGGTCCAGAGACAGGTGCTCTATCGTACTATCTTTCACTACCAATTATTTCAGCAGTTGTCGCTGCGGCGGCTATTTATTACTTAGTTGAATACAAACCCTCTCGACCATCTGCATCCCATACCAAGGAGCTATTCTCTTTTTCCATACCCCTAGCTCTAAGCTCAACATTTGTTATATTAATGCTGAATGCAGACATGCTATTTTTAGGGTACCTTTCTAGTTCGACATCAGTAGGCTACTATCGGTCTGTTCGACCATTCTCACAATTAATTCTTATCGGATTAATGTCATCGGTCACGATTTACATGCCGTTAGTTACCGAATTCTTTGAGAGTGGTAGAAAAGATTCTGTCAGCCGAATATATACAGTCACTACAAAGTGGCTCGCAATTCTAACTTTTCCATTAGTTGGTGTTTTTGTCTTGTTTTCCCCAGAGGTTGTCGTTGGATTCCTTAGTGAAGAATACAAACCAGCAGCTATCGTACTCTCGATACTATCTATCGGGATGTACGGCCGAGTCTTTGTGGGTCCAAATGGAGCAACTACGCAAGCGATTGGCCGTCCTAAAATTGAATTTTACGCCGGAATACTCGGGGTTATAGTCAACATCTGCTTCAATATTGTTTTGATTCCTTCATTTGGGATCGCTGGAGCAGCAATTGCGACCTCAATGGGGTTTACTGCATATAACATTCTTGAGTTGACGATCATCTATCGAGAAATCGGCGCGCACCCATTTTCGATGAATATGGTCAAGCCACTTATCCCTAGTACTATCCTTGGCTTTATCCTGTATTCTATACTCCCAGATGGCCTCTCTCTCCCAGCATTAATTGGCGTCGGAATATTCTGGACACTTTGCCAGGTTCTCTTTGTGGTTGCCACCGATAGTTTTGATAAGATGGATCGGGATATCCTTCTTGAGATGGATTCTGAATTGACAACCAAACTTATTTCCTACATTGACCGGGTTGAAAGATCATGACGAGCGATGTCTTTCTACTGGTATTTGATACTCTTCGTCGCGATTACATTGAACCATACTCTAAGAATGTATCGACGCCAGGGTTCTCCAAACTATTCGCAGATAGTATTGTTCTCGAAAAAGCCTATTCGACAGGATCGTGGACGGTTCCAGCACATGGATCCCTATTCACCGGGAAGTATCCTTCAGAGCATGGTGCAACAGGGCTAACAAAAAAATTGCCAAGGGAACCAAAGACAATAGCAGAAGTCACATCAGACAATGGTTACGAGCCGGTTGCGATCTCAACAAATCCATGGGTAAGTCCTGACTTTGGATTCTATCGTGGGTTTGGTAGTCAGAGTGAGTTCATTTATCCAGAGCTACCTTTTGCCGACGTTGGCTCCCCATGGGACGCAGTTAATGAGAACGATGATCTTCTGCGGAGTTTCTCAAAAGTTCTCCGGTGGAGTACAGAAAAAAACACGACAAAGAGACTAATAAAAGCGATGTACGCATATCTCTTTTTTGATCAAAAAGTTCCAAGTGCAAATGAAGTCACAGATCAATTGACGTCTTCACTTGACTCAGTCTCGGATTCGATGCCTGTATTTGGATTTGTGAATTATATGGATGCACATGAACCATATTTTGACGATGAAAGAGACTCACAGATCAAGTGGAACCTACATTCAGTAGGCAGCTCACCCGAGATTGGGCAGAACACAATACGAGACGGGTACAAATCTTCAGTGGAGTCTCTTGATAATGGAGTTAGTTATCTCGTTGAACAATTGCGTGATCAAGACAGATATGATGATGCTTTAATTATTGGTGTCGCAGACCACGGTCAGAGTCTTGGAGAACATGATTACTGGGGCCATGGAACCTATCTGTATGATGAGCTACTACATGTCCCAGCGTTTGTTAAACCACCTGGAGGGAGTCAATCCGATGAATGGATCAACCAACCATTTTCGATTCGGAGAGTATTTGATCTGGTTTCACAGGCAACTGATGGTGAAATCGATGATTTGAGGCTTTGGCTTCAAAATGCTACTGAAAGAGTTGTTGCAGCAGAATCTACTGGACCACACATGGATATCGAACACACATTAGACGCGGTTTCAGAGGCAGGATATTGGAAATTCTATGGCGGATCATGGAAGGCTTCAAAATATTTAGACGATGGTGAACTAACTATTCACCAAAATCAAGAGGATATACCAAAAGAAGAGATATATGAAGATGTGAATAAATATGTGGATGATAATGATATATCAACCACGAAGATGAGCGATAACAATAGCGGCTTAAGTTCGGATATCGAAAAAAGGTTAGAACATTTAGGGTATAAATGAGACAATGATACAAGTCAGGATGAGCGATTATTGGTTGAGTATTATCCATGACTAATCTGAGTATGAATAAAATCAAAAAATTACAAATCACTGTTGCATGTCTCTCGATTACTACTGTCATTTTAAGTATTCGCCAGAGTTCTCTGGGATTCATAATTCTTGGTGTTGCCGTACTTTTATTCACTACTATCAGAGGGTCTCAAGTCGGTATTGCAGGTTTAGCTATTTCAACAATCTTACTATTTCCGGGAGCTCAAGCGGGTTGGCTCTATCGTCGAGGGAGTCACAACGCAGCATATGTTGCAATGCAGATCCAAGAGAATGGTTGGCCGTTAACAATTGATGTTGTGCGTCGGGCTTTCCCAGCAACTCCGCTTCTCCATATGTTGACTATTGTACTTAGCAAAGTGACAAACTTGTCAATCATGCCAGGCCCGACTGGCCAAACCCTGATTACATATCTGCTATCTATAATACTCCCTGCAATGGCAGTGATCATGGTCGCGGCCATTGCTCACCGATATAGCAAAGCTCCAATTTCATTAGCCCTTCTACCAGTCTTAGCTTGGATCCCAGGATTCATCGACAAAACGGCATTCAATCGACAATCGTTTGGTTTTGTGATATTTCTAATAGTTGCGCTAATTTGTGTGCGGCAGGTCTCTGGATCAAAGGGTTGGCGTTGGAAGATTCTATTAATACTCTCAATTGTAACACTCGTTGGTGGACATCACTTCTCGGCGATAATGGGACTACTCATCATCGCGATCGCAGGAATGACTTCTGTTACTGCAAAATGCCTAGAGACTGGAAAGTTTAAACTAACGTCGGGTTATCAGTTCGGTGTTGTATTCTTGCTTGGCGTATCAGTATTTGCGACGTGGTTTATTATTCAAGGACTAGGGGCTGGACTAATCGTCAGCCTATTAGTTGTTGACCCGTTTACAAGTCCAAATGTTCCGGAGTGGATAATTGAGCAATCAGTCACCCCCTCACAGATTTCTATGATTTTATCAGGGCCGGCACTTTGGTTGTTTCAAGTAGTACTCGCAATTGGGTGCATGAGTTTATTGTATATCGCCATTTCGGATGACAAACAGTTTCGACCAGTTCTTTTTGTTACCTTCGTTGGTGCAACTATTGCGGTTTTAGGTGTCTTATCACGCTTCATCACGGTCAATACGCTTGCACGAATATTCACGTTCTTTGTATTTGTTGGTGGCTGGGCTGCTATAGACGGATATCAACAGATACAAACAGAACATCGCTGGCTCAAGCGACTACCTACTATCGCAGTCACAATACTTCTTGTTATTGGAATAATGTCAGTTCCCATATATTATGTTTCGGATGTTCAACCAACGTATGAGAACAGGGAGACAGACCAACAATATCCCTCACACCTATATGCAACTGGTGACTTTCTATCGGACTATCCTACAGAGAAGTCGCTACTTATTGGTGATGATAATGTTGAACACGTTGTTGGAACACAAGCCTCAATGCCAACAGAGCAACGTGGCGAAACAATTAGCCAAGGCAGAATCCCAGAGGAAGGAGTGTTAGTCCTTCGAGACTATAATAATGAACTATATTTTGGCTCAACTGTTGAATTCAATTACTTTGCAATCAAGATTGGTGACAAATACGAAACCCTGAATAGGAGAAATACGATGATTTATGACAATGGTAATGAATCAATACTCCTGAACAAGTGAGATTTGCTAAACCTGTTGAATTTCGGAACAACGATCCGCAAAATATGAATTAATGGCTCTGTTGAAACCCTCTTTCCGTCTTGCGATTTGTTGAGAGACTAGTTTTCACTGTGACCCACGGAAACTAGCCAGAAAGAGCGCTCTCTCCAATATCAACGCTGAAGGATTTCAACAGAGCCGAATTAATGACTTTAGAACCACGTTTCATTCCTTTCGTAAAAGCGTTCAGAACCTTTTTTCTGTGGGTACTCAGCATTAAAACCAAACATAGAACTCCAAAACCGACGTTATCTAGTGTTTGAATAGCTAATTTCTATCGATCATTGTGATCTGGTTTAGAATCGTAGATCGAGCGCTGTGACAAGTATAATTACCAATGAACGTATCATATCTGGCAAGATCTATCGATGACAGAGTACGATACGTCAATCGTTATCCCGACTTACAATGATGAAGCTACTCTTGCTGCTTGCTTGGAGTCTCTAGAGTCAATGAATTACCCAGGGTCATTCAATACTATTATTGTTGATGGTCACTCGAAAGATGATACAATCAGTATTGCAGAAAAGTACGACTGTGACGTAATATTTGAAGATAAAGGGACAATCAGCTATGCACGCGAACTGGGGGTGGAAAAATCAGATAGTGAATTTGTTGCATTCACCGACGCTGACTGTGTTGTCCCCGAAAATTGGCTCTCAACACTAATTAATCACTTTGACGACAATGGTAAAGTGGCTGCTGTTGGTGGGCCAAACATCACTCCAGAAGATGATTCTACTTTTGCGAAGTCAGTTGGTGATGTCCTTTCCTTGTTGAGTGGTGCTGGTGCAAGATATGGATTTGAAGGTAAAGAGACACGCGAGATCTATCATAACCCAACATGCAATGTTGTCTATCGTCGCGAGGTGATTGAAGAAGTTGGTGGGTTCAATCACGATCTTATCACCGTTGACGACGAAGAGATGGACTACAGAATTCGAGAACAGGACTACAAAATACTCTACACCCCAGAAGCCGAAGTTCTTCACTATCGACGACCGAGTTGGAAGTCGTTTACGAAGATGGGGTATCGGTATGGACTTGGCCGGGCACAAGCGACAAAGTTACATCCAGAGATGGGCGAGTGGTTCCATTTTGCTCCATCATCGATAATTCTTCTTCTAGCTCTCTTTCTTGGAAATGCTGTTAGATCACGCTCTTGGGTTAAGAGATTCGCTGGAACACTATCCCTCGGGGTTATGGGGATAGTCAGTATGAGTGTATTCCTCTCAGCGAAACGTAACCGATGGACTCAACTCCCGGTTTACGTAATACTAATCTCGATCTGGTTCTGGTCTTGGGGGGTTGGGTTTATCAAGGGTCTCTGCCAGAATACGTGAAAATTTGTTCTTAGACGAGTCTCCCTATGAGTCTATCATATTCTTCAAAAAGATTACCCCAGTCATATTGTTTTCCTAGCTCTTGTGCATTTGACCCTAAATCATCCCGAAGTGATTTAGAAGTAGTGAGCTGCTCAATTGCTTCAATGATTCCCGCAGTTGAGTCTCTAACGAGCGCTGTCTCCCCATCTTCAACACTAAGACCTTGAATACCAACAGAAGTAGTCACAATGGGAAGACCTGCTGCCATGTAATCTAACATCTTCAATTTCGTTCCAGAACCCATAGAGAGAGGGCAAAGGGCGATGTCAGCATACCCGAGACACGCACCAAGATCATCAACAAACCCAGGAGTCAACACATTGGGCTGATCCGTCGATGGGGGATTTCGACCGATCAACAGGAATTGCATCTCTGGATACGTTGGTGCAATTTCGTTAATTATTATCTGTGCAGCATCTTTGTTTGGGTCGTAGTCATACGCCCCAACGAAAACGCAAGATTGCTTCGAGGTGTCCAGACCACCAATGCTTGGATGTTGAGTAGATGACTTCTCTGTCCCAATTTTTGAGTAGTCAGTTCCATTCGGGATAACAGAGTATGTCGTTGAAGACAGATCAAACGACTCGCAATCAGATTCAGACATAAAAACGACAGCATCTGCATTGTCAATCATCCGTTGTTCGAATTCTTGATGACGGTCGACAATCGAATCTCGAACTAATTTGGGGATACTCCTTCCATCTAAGAACTGCTCGACGACTCGAAATTCGGCATTATGTTTGTTGATTAGAAACGGAGCATCAGATCTGCGCGCAATCGTAAGGGCAGCAGGCGATAGCTGTGGACACTCACTAACTACTAAATCTGGCTCAAGTCCTTTTGAGTTAATTGCATCAAGACATCTTTCCAAGAATATCTCGTTCAATATATCTATTCTAGCCGCCATTAGAAGTGTCCAGAAATAAATTCGGCTCACTTTCGAATTGAGCCATGGGGTAGCTATGTCGAGTGTTTCAACTGTCTCTTCCGGCGGCGTATCACCATCCCAAGGTGCTGCTACCCACGAAGTACCGAGTTCAGCGAATTTTTTTCCGCATTCCCAAACTCGCCGATCTGCCCCACTTCCGGGAGGATACGGTGGCTTCCTGTGTAATTGAAGAATATCTACCATTCTATAAATATCCCAAATCTTCAAGCCGGCCTTCAACGTCCTCGCCTAAGTCATCATCAATTAATTCGGAGTCAACATCTAATTCAGATAGCCGTTTCTCAGCTATCGATTGAACCAGCTCTCCACCGGCATCTGTAGGTGTTTCCGTGATTTGATCGCTAGTGATCTCAAATAATCTTTTTTCACCACGGATTTGATCAAGTTCGAACAACCACTTATCGGACCGAACACCGATGACTGCGTCTCCTTCGACTTGATGTTCTGCAATGATATACTCCCTATTTTCTTGGCTAGGTATGATTCCTTCATATGCCTCAGGAGCATCAACCTCGACAGAGTCGAAGATAATGCCGGGAATATCCATCAGACTAATCAGATCAGTTGTAGTCTCACGCAATTTAGCAGGACCATTTGCAACAAGGAGTGGAACCTGTAGTAGTTCGTCATACATCCGCTCTGGTTTTCCATAGAGGTCATGATCACCAAACAACTCGCCATGATCTGAAGTGTAAATAATAAGAGTATCTTCAAGTTGCCCCATCTGTTTCAGTTTATCAAGTATACGTTTGATCTGCTCATCCGTGTACTTGATAGCAGCACGATACAGTCGTTCTAGAGCATCCAACTCTTCAGTACCAAGTGAGTCCGGGGAACGAATTAATGCAGAGTACCACTCTGAAACTTCTTCCTGTGTGACATTTTTGACCCCAAACTCTGTGCGGTATTTCTCTGGAGGATAGCATGGATGGTGAACATCCATATAATGAGCCCAAGCGAAGAAGTCTGATTCAACATCATCAATCCAAGTAATACAATCGTCCGTTATTACTTCTGCACTAACGTATGGACGTGGTTTTCCACGGAATAGCTGGTAAATGTCCTTAATTCGCTTGGTAAAGTTGACTTTATCGTCAATCTTTCGAAGTTTTGGGTGGTTTACCTCGATTCCGCGTGGAAATATCTTTGTTGCAATGCCCATAAGCGGATTCTGATAATCTTCAAATGTGTCAAATCCGTCATCATAATTGAAGTGGTGGGAAAGGAACGGATTTGATTGAAAACCGGCAGTATGGAATCCATTTTTCTGCATTTCAGTCGCCAGCCGTGGACGATCTTCATTAAGCGGTCCAAGCCCACCGCAAGATAGTGGTAACGTCCCAGTTAGAATACCAGGGAATGAGACTGCTGTGGCAGGTCCCGTCGCAAACGCAGACTCGAAGGAAATTCCTTGTTGAGCCAACTCCGCCGCAGCAGGTGTATTTGTCCAGTCATTATCTAGCGGGAGATAATCTTCCCTGAGCGAGTCCACTGTGATTAGCAGGACGTTCTTGCTCATGTGTAAGTTAGATGTTGTTAGCTATTTATAGAATCTTTCCATTATATGGGTTATACCCAATCCAGTATTGTTTGGCGAAGTTCCGCTGAAATCTGTGACCAGTCATATTTGTTTTTAACAATTTCTTGAGCAGATTCGCCAATCGACTTCTTGAGTTCATCATCTTGATGCAATCGCTGGATTGATGACTGAAACTCTGACAACTCTGAGATAATGATCTCTTCACCATCACTCACGTCAAGTCCACGAACACCAAATGGTGTTGAGATCACTGGAAGTTCCCAATTAAAATAATCGAATAGCTTCACATTCGTTCCTCCGCCAGATTTCATCGGATGAACGGCAAAATCAGCAGCTTGAAAGTACGGCTCGATCTCTTTAACGAAACCGACTTGTTCAACATTGTGGGTTTCTTTGTCGACTTCTTCACAGGCAGTCCCAACTGCGAGAAATTGGATGCTTTCATCATTAACCTCAGCTGCAATATCATGAAGAAACTTGAGTGCCTCAATGTTTGGGGTGTGCTTACTTCCTACGAAGAGAACAAGAGATGTATCTTCTCCAATGTCATGCTGGTTTCGGATAGACTGGCGGTTAGTTGCACTGTCCGTCGGTGAATTATTGGCATATGTTCCGTTTGGAGCAATGAGAATCTCCGCCTCGCTGAACTCTCGGCTATAAATGTCTTTATCTCGTTCTGATGTACAAACGACTAGGTCAGCGTGGTCAACAGCCTTACGTTCGGATTTCTTGACCCACCTATAAAACAATTGGTGTAATGGTGAACCAGACGAAAGAGCAGAGAATCGCTCTGGTTCGTAGTTGTGGCTGGAGTAGACCAATAGGCCATCATCTAAAATAGAATCAACTGCAGAAACTTGCCAAGGTCCTTCAACAAACACAATATCAGCATCATCAACGAGTTGATGTAAGGTCTTAGTTGGTGTAAGTTCAAGTGCTGGTCCAAGAAGGACATATGGAAAGTCGAAGAGAACTGGAAGACTAGCTAGGTCATGGAGAGGGTGATTAACTCTAAGTTCTCGATACGAACCCTCAATTTCAATTGAGGATAGAAACTTGCCTGAGAAGTAGTTACGTGGGTCTCCGCCCTGACAGTAACGTGTGACGTCATCTTTGGAAGAGACGAACGCTGTCATTAGACCATGTTTTCTATGATCTCCACCAGTATTTGGTGGGTGGACACGGTTTGGAACAACTTGAAGAATATTCATCTTAAGATAAGTACCCTAATTGCTTCAGGTGTTCTTCAACGGTTTCGTTATCTACCTCATCGTCACTATGTTTCGTTGAACCTGTAGTGATATCCTTACGTGGTCCATTTTGGTATTCTAACCAAGGAACTTTTGTCAACTCTTCAGTGTAGATTCCTTGTGGATGCCCCCACTCACGAATAGGGATTGGAGATGAGCGTTCATCAAGCATGTTTCCATGATCTGAGGTCACAACCGTTTTACCAGAGAGTTGAGTCAGGAGCTTCTCAACATGCGGTAGAGCAATACGAAGATTACTGCGATAGGCTTCCCTTATTTCCTCTTCACTAACGTCAATCTGACCTCTCATCAAACGCATCCAAAAACCAGGTGTGTCTGGGTCAAATGCGTCATCAATCTCAATGTCTGAATCAATAAACGGATAGTGCGGTTGTATGAAGTGGATTATCAAACGTTTATTTGGATACTGTTTCGATGCTTGAAGGCCACAGTGAACCATACTTTCCGGAAGAACAGTATGATTTTGTTCGTCCCAGAATTCGTCTTCCGACCAAACATTTTCTACATCATAGAACGAGGTATTGAGTGATCCAGAATTATGGTAAAACTGGCCATTTCCAGTTACGTATACCGTGTCTAACATAGATCGATCCGCAAGATTCCCATGAAGAAATTCAACAGTCATTGAGCCAAGAGACTCAACTTCGGATAATTGGCCGGGTAAATTGGACTCCCTCTCAAAAGTGTCGTATCGGCAACCATCGAGAATAATCAGATTGTCCCAGTCTTGGTCCATGAAATTCAGTCCGCGATGATTAAACTCGGTCTCACGTAACTTCGTATGATAGAGCCGATTAATCGCTCTCGCAAATAGCTCTGGGTTAGCAAGGGCAATACCAATCTTCTTTGACATTCCACTCATTACGGGTATCGTCCTCGGCCTTGTTTATTCAATATACCGTCTACAGTACCTTGAGTGAGTCCAATTAGACCATCAATGTTCTGAGATTTCATCACCATCAAAAATTGTACGAATACCCAATTCAGGTATTGCCACACAAAAAGGAAGATAGACATCTCGTGGTTATATTTGTAGTACAGTAACCAACGATTCCGTGCAGTATAATAGGTCAAGGTTCTATTTAGGTCCCCTCCACTACTATTGCTACTTTTGTGATATACCCTACAATTAAGAATGGTCAGCATCCTGAATTTCTCAGATATATCGTATGCAAATGCAACATCTTCACGATATATGAAGTAACGCTCAGGCAATAATCCGTATTCATCAAATACGTCCGTAGAGATGAGAGTACTACACAGCGGGAGGTATTCGTTTTCAACAAACTGTTCTGGTTTTTCTGAGATACATTTATGATGCGTAGAGTGACCAGATCCCCGATCCAGTTCACCTTTAGTGAACCATTCCGTTTCCTTGTCCGGGTACTCAAAGACTTGAGGAGTTATACAACCTACAGATTCCATTTCGAAGTATGGCAGTAGTTTCTCCAAAATTGAGAAATCTTCGATCACGACATCGTTATTCAGAATCCATGTGAAATCTGCCCCATGGTCTACAGCCCAAGAGATGCCCGCATTCATTCCTCCAGAGAATCCACGATTACGATCTAACTCAACAAATACAACCTCAGGAAATGTGTTCTGTAGTCTCAAAAGGGAATCATCAGTAGATCCATTGTCTACAATGACAATATCATGATTTTTATAGGATATTTTCTGCAGAGAGTCTACACAGTCTCGTGTGTCTTCAAAGTTATTCCAATTCAGCACGACCGAGACGACGTGAGAACTACTCATTGGTTAGGTGAAATTAATTCTAATTGGACCCGGCTAATCATGAACTGGCGATACATTCTTCGTGAGAACTGATTCATTGGTCGACATATAAAATGGGTAGGTTGATCACAATTTGTTCTTCTCCAATATTGGTTGGACATAGTTAAATCTCACACTACTACCTTTCCCGCGGATCTTCCACCAACTCATATAACCCACCTCGGTTCAACTGCATAATCCATCCGGCATTCGTCAGATTCCGCAGCGCGTACTCGACTTGACCCTTGTCCAAATCAGAGTGCTCCCGAAGGTACAACGGATTGACTCGACCCCACGGTGCATCAGAACTCCGCCCTTGCTTGAACAGCTCAAGGACAACTTCCTCCCGTTCGTTCGGTTCGTAGCGTTCGTTAACCATGTATGACGCTGTGTTCTGAGTCCGTGAGTATAATACTCAGCAATCTACCATGCAAGCGATCCAATTGTTTGCCAAGCATTTTGCTAAGCAAAAGTACTAAGTAGCCACCGGACGTAGCATCTATCAAGAAGCACGGGTCGCCTCAAAGGAGAGGACGGTGCTGGAGACACCGCCCCGTGCTTCGCCCAAGACGAAGCATGACACACTCACACGGAAGCTCGAAAGAATCTGTCGAACAGTTTGTGCCAACTCAATCGAGGCGGCTGTAATGTCCACTGATATCGACGTAGATCAGATCACGGACGTATTCGTCCGCATTCACGCTGATCTCCTCGTCGTTGGCGACTCGATAATCACCGATCGGCATCACGCTTCCAGCGGGAACTACGAGGACACTGACCCACAGAATCAGATCGGTGGCCTCATTCCAGCCTTCTCACTGTCGGGATGGCTCCGGCATGGGATGGAAGCAGTCATCCAAGAGTACGGCGGCACCGCGTGCCACCCCGGGGAATCGAATGCGAACTTCCGCAAGGAAGCGATCTACAACCGCGACCTCGAATCCGGGTATCACGAGAAGGGTTCATGCGTTGATGACCACGAACACGGCTGCGTTGTCTTCGACCTCTTTGGAGGATTCGGAAACAACCCCGGGAAAGTGATGCGCCGTCCGATTCGATTCTCACCGGTTCGATCCGGCGTCGATTACACGCGTGGCCAGGCCGAGGGACACTATCGTCGCCTCAATAGGAATATTGTCTCACGAAACAGAGACGACCACCGCGACCCGCTCCGGAACACCAAACTCGACGCAGTCGGCAATCTCGATGGTTGCTGGCATCTGTCGTTTCGTGAGACGAAGCCAGAGTTCCTCGGAATTCTGGCTGAGGCCGTCGCGTATCTCGACAATCACAATACTGAGTTCATGCACCAACTCGGTGGGATGCGAAACTTTGGTGGCGGCATCGTCGACACCGAACTTCTGAATCCGCTATACGAAGAACGAGAACTCCGTCGTGTGTTCAACCGGGCGCAAAAGCCCACCAAGGCGATGGGCGGGAAAGACGAGATGTGGGTGGCTGACTACCTCCCGTCGCTACAGTCTGCACTCGCCGAGCGGGTGGAATCGGCATGACCGATGTCCATCTCGCGGCACTTCGACACGACGCTCACAAGTTTACTGGCGAGAGTCACAGACACGCGTCAGCTACCTTCGATGGCGTTCGAGTTAACGAACCAGTCCCACAGGGTGCAGATGCTGATGCGGCAGCTCTCAGTCGACCAACGGGGGACCCGTCACTCACGACACCAACCCATACGTCGCTGTATCGGCTGTCAATTTGTACCGGTGAGACCCCGGTAGAACGGAAGCACATCCCTCGGTCGACGATTCGACAAGATGTGCATGACCTCCTAACTGAGGCCGACTCAGAGCGTGCCCATCAGCGATGGCTTGAAAGCGAGGTTGCGGCCCTGTTCAACGAGAGTTCGTTCTATCCGTATACGAGTCTGAAGTACCACACCCTGTTGACCGCTGCACTCGTGTACAGCTACGAGATAGGATACTCATTCGAGGATCTCGCTCTCATCGTCGACGACCCGACGACAACCATCCCACATCGGACAATCTTCACGAGCGAGCGCTTCAATCTCAGGCTCGCGGCATCACCGAACAGTCGGCCATATGCACCGCTCGGTGACTCTCCACAGCGCTCATGGGCGACTATCTGGCAATCACTCAACGAGCATCCCCTCGAAACGGCTACAAATCGCTGGCAGATGGTGCTCGATTCGAATCTGCGTCGCATCCGATCATGGTCGACGGCGCTGCAGTACATCGAGGACTTCGAAGCATGGGGTGCCCGCCCGTGACGTGGATTCAACAGGTGTGTTGGCGTCTCGAAATGGATTACCTCGGGCACCCCTACTACGTGACAGGGAACGCCATCACCAACGCACTGGCCCAGTCACTTCCACGTGATATCCGGTGCAGTATCCACGCGAGTCACGGGATGTTCGCGCCAGGGCAGTTCGGCGTGTATCCTGACGAACACTCGAAGCTCCGCGCCCATCCTTCGATGGGTGCAGCGCTCCCAGAGGTAGAGGCGTATGATGACCTCTTCCTTCACAGACACCCTGAACAACTGTGGTTGCTTGATTCACGGCCGCGAGACGCGATCAACGCGCACGACCTTCGCAGGCACTCTGGTCACCCGACGTTTGCGTACGAGATGCGTGTCGGCAGAGAATCGGCGTCGTGGACTGATGCTCGAAAAACTACGTGGTTCGTGCATGCGTACCTCCACGCTGCTGAGTCGGGAATCCTCCCACTTGACGACGACATGATCGATGGATTACAGTTTGGTGGGAAACGAAACTACGGCTACGGGGCAACAAGCCTCCACAAGACGCGACTCGTCGACCTCGAACAACTTGACTATTCTCGACTCGAAGGGGCAGACCGGTACCGTATCGATCTCTGTACACCGTTTGTCCTGAGTAGTGACTATCCCGGCACAACTACCGTCAATATCCCGGAGTGGTGGGAGATGTCACAGAAGCTCCGCCATCGCGAGGAGTGTCTCGTCAAGAGCGGCAGTCGGCATCAACTCCAGACGATTGATCACGGACAACAAGTCACATATACTGGTGACTGTCCGGTCGAGACGGCTAAAGCTGGTCTGACTCGCATCGGAACACATTCGAAGTACGGCTTCGGTGAGTTTCGCATTAGGCCGATAACGACAATGTCGTGACCTTGATCCGACCCGTGTACAGCATGACGAACGTCATAAAGCGAATCAAGTAACCCCAAACGACACTTGCGAAGGTTTCGGCATCACCTACGCCGATTTTTCAGACCTGATCGACAATTCCTACAGTAACGTCTGGCTCTAGTAGCCGAATTCTGAATCAACTGCTCCACACCACTCCCAACGAGTGACAAAAGCGACGGGACAACCAACAATGTCTGATGTCCTGACTAGAACGAAACGTGCCGAGTAGTACGATTGGGACAGCGAAACTGGCCAAGCTGAGGCTGCTACGAGCGCACCATTGCCGGACTGAGTGACTCTAAGTAACAAAGTGTTGTATTCAGATTTTGACACTGTTCGCTAGAGAAACAGGAGTACAACGAGTTCCACCGCCAATTTCTTTTTGGACATAGTCAGATGGCTTGGCTAGAATCCTTAGCAGTTATTGTGTTCTGGTCTTGCGGAGTCCATACTAGCGAAGGACTGACCACCAGACGGCTTAGTAATTTCCCGTCTATCGAGTGGTTGAATCTATTGGATGCGAAGTCTGATATAGCATTCCGGTAAACATATCCTGTGAGCCTTAGTGATCTGCATTCTCGGGTGACGAGCGAGAAAGCCAGAAGAATTCTCAAAATTGCTCAAAATCTTGGTCCCTCTGGGCTAATCAAATCAGTCTATAATTCGAAAAAGTATACTGGATCTTTCGCCTCATTAATAACATCAAAGCGAACCACTATAGATGTCGCTGCGGTTTCAAACATCACCGTTAATGGAGTCTGCTTCTATGGTTTGAGCCCATATTCACCAATAACTGCTAACCTCCACCGGTCACTGTTAACTACTTCTAGAGATTCTAAGTTCACCATTGATTCACCAAACACTCCGGTATACATTGGTTCCGGGTCGAAAATCAACGTGAGTGGGAACCTTTCGATAGGAGAAGGATCGCGTATCGGCGATCGCGCAACTATCAATTGTCTTGACAGTATCTCTATAGGGACAGATTGCTCAATTTCGTGGGACGTAGATCTCGCCGATTCAGACTTTCACCCAATTACAATTCAAGGAGATACGAAAAAGATGACAGAACCGATTGAGATTGGTGACCATGTTTGGATTGGGTATGGTGCTTCGATAAAAAAAGGAGTGACAATAGGAGATGGTGCGGTCATCGCTAGCGATAGTGTTGTGACAAGAGATGTCCCAGAGAGATCGTTGGCTGCGGGTGTACCTGCGAAGGTAATTAAAACAGACGTATCTTGGGAAAGATAATCTCAATCGGTAACGTTCTTATCCACTCACTATCGCGTGCACTCGCGGGAGAGACACCATCCACCGAGCCGACGAAACGCGCTGAGCAGTACGATTGGGATAGCGTCGCCGACCAAGCGGAGAAGGCCTACGAGCGCGCAATCAATGGGCGGTGGTAATGTTTCGTTGGAGGCGGGGCGACGCGCGTCCGTGGCTGTGCCTATCGAAGAAACTGACGCCAGCGAGTGTACAGATACATCCCGCCGAAAATGAGGATGACGAGCACCACGAGCCCAGTCACGTGCGTTTCGCGCCCGCCGATGCGAAAGGGAGGTGTTTGGAGGGGTACGCCAGACCACAGTAGAAGGACGGAGAACACAACTAACCGCGTCGAACGTGCACTTAGTTAGTGATTGTGTCCGCGGTATCGTTGCGACCACGTCGTCGATCGGGTCACGCCGAACAGTAACGGGGCCGCATAGACAACAGAGGAGGGAGGTATAACATCCATATGTCCGGTACACCGGTCCGTAGTTTCCGACACTCACTGGGACACCACGAGTCGGACACACCCTTGGTTGTTTTTGGGAATTCTGGTGGCCACATAGTGTGTTGTGTGGATTTTCCGTTAGGACCAAAAGTGAGTGATTGCTGTCTGAAAATGGTAACAGTCAGTTCTAATACTGTTGTATCTGTTGACTAGATATATTATTCAGCATTTGGGTTGGAGAGACGAGAAAACAGTGGTTTGATGTGTCTACCTCCACCCAGTCAGCCGGTGAGCAGTATGTGGGCCTTCGTATTGGTGACGTATCGATCGCTAGTATTTCTAGAAGAGAATCGTCTATCAGAAACCGTTGTTTCGACAGGCTATAGCAGTCTATGCGGTCGTCTCTGCTTCACCAGCGCTCGTTGACGCACTCGTTTTCCGGGTATGTCATGACACAGTACGTCTCCAGAATAGTCAAAAAGCTAGTAGTTACGCGTTAAAATATAGGTTTGCTCTGATAGCGTTTGAGACTCGGTTTATCCACGTCGACAGTCGTGTATTTCAATCCGTTCTGGCAGCCCCACAACCCACACGCGGGACACGCCACGGGCGTCGTCGGTAACTCCTGGCAGGACTCTAAGGCGGCGTGGAGATGCGCTTGCACGTCGGGTTCAGTCGTTCGCGTCAGCGCTTGGGCGAGGTGCATCTGTAGCTCTTCGTGAGCACTCATGCGCGGGGAGTCTCCTTACGCTCTGTATCCACCTGGAGTCCGATGGATGCAAGTTGGCCCATCGAATCCCACCCACGCTTCTGGGAGACGAATGCCTTCCACTCGCGAAGCGGCCGGCCATCGAGTGACTGGTAGTGATCGAGGGTCCGACCATCGAAGACGACGACGGCGTCGGCAGGACGGAAGTAGTGGTGTGTGAAGCCCTCGGCGTCGACACCAAGGGTGAACGAGCGTGCGAGGGCGTCGATGAGTTGGTCGGCTAACGATACGGTACGCTCTTGTGTCGTGGTGTGCGTAGTTGACATTGGCTTTCTTGCTCCAATCGAGAAGCCACCGGTCACGTGTTCTAGCACGTGGCCTTTCTGCGAAAGCCGAACCCGGTACTTCTCAGTTACAACTATGATCTTCACCGACTTAATACTATGCATAATGCCCAGTCAAATTGCATATTTGTAATGCCATGCTTTATAGCATATGCTGGTCGAGTAGAGACTATGAGTGGCTCAAATCTCACTGGGACAGACAAAGCAATTCTCGACGTGCTCAAGCAAGGACGCGATGGCGAGAGTCCGTGGGGAATCGCGACAAAGGGGTATCTTGTCGACGAGACTGGCTACTCACGCAACAGTGTGTATAATCGCCTCGAAGTGCTTGAGGCTCGCGGCTACGTGAAACTGGTCCACGAACCGACTCGGCTCTTTGAATTCGTGAGTGATCCGCGAGAAGAGTGAGCGGAGGTCCTGATTTTGAGACGAGACACACCTCACACCGAGTGACTAATACACGAACAGGATGATGTGAGCAACCAGCCAGACACACCTCGTAACGAGTGAGGATATAATTCGTTTAGGGAGACACACCTCACACCGAGTGACTAATACACGAACAAGGTGATATGAGCAATTAGCCAGACACACCTCGCAACGAGTGACCAACAGTGGTGTTACATAGCTATTGGAGAATCCTACTCAGACACACCTCACAACGAGTGAATCAGAAAAGAGGAGGCCAGGGGGTTACTCACTCAGCGCTTCAACAACCACTTCCGGATCTCCAAGCAGACGATGTTCAAGATAGCTTCCTTCGCCAGGTCCTCCGCCCGTGTGGTTTGACTCTGTAATTCCAAGGAAGGCTTGTTCTTTAAGCAGTCTGTATACTCGATCTTCAGAAAGCGGCGAACTTCCCTCTGTTGAAGCAAGCGAACAATAAGCATCGTAGATATCATGTGTCCGGAATGCGCCCTTCCCAGGGTTCTTGGCGGTGAGCAGTGCCAACGCCCGAAGTATATGTTGTACATGAGGTGTCGATCCAGTAATCAGGCGTTCAAATCGGTTTACCTCTGCTTTGTGGACGGCCTCATCAACGTGAGCTGCCGTCACAGTCTCAAGATTTTGTTTCTCTGCGAGCCGACCTGCCTCGTATAGTGTGTCAACTGCCTTTCTCGCATCCCCGTGTTCTTTTGCTGCGATTGCTGCGACTTTTGGAACCACACCATCAGCCAATACACCGTCACCAAATGCGTCAATACGGTGTTCGAGTATCGCACGAATCTGTGTGGCGTCATACGGGTCGAAAATTAACTCGTTATCTTGGAGGCTCGAATCAAGGCGCTCGTTCAGTCGGTCACGATATTCGATCTTGTTACTGATACAGACTGCACCGATGTGAGACGCTGCTTTCCCACTCTCACGTGCACGTGTGAGGCTTCGAAGTAGTTCATCATCGTCGAGTTTGTCAATCTCATCGAGAATGACAACGAATGCGTCGACATCGTAGTCGTTCAAAATCTCCCACGTAATGTCCCGGTAGTCAGACGCAGAGATACCGATTCGTGGGACGTTGCGGTCAACTCCCAGCGTATCAACCAACTGTCGAGCCATCTCTCTACTTGCCTTCGTCTCTGACTGATAATCTGAACAGTCGACATACGCATACGCAAGTGTCGTGTCGTGCGACTTGGCTTCGATGCGTGCTTCTCGAGTAACGCACCGTGACACGAGTGA
The DNA here is from genome assembly GCF_001368915.1 of Haloferax massiliensis. GTDB lineage: Archaea > Halobacteriota > Halobacteria > Halobacteriales > Haloferacaceae > Haloferax > Haloferax massiliensis. Next base: position 206,350 of record NZ_CSTE01000001.1, read on the forward strand.
CTTACCGGTTCCAGTCTTTCCGTAGATGATTGTTGTCTCTGGTGGGCCGCCACGTGTTGCTGGTGCAAGTGCCCCCCCGACAGCAGCAATCTCTTGATCTCGACCAACTACCCGGTCAAGCTCAGGAACGTGCCCAACCCGGAGAAGTTCACGATTTGAGAATATATCTCCGGTCTCAAAAAGCGACGACCGGTCATCAGTATCAACCATGCTTAGTTTCACCAATGCGGTAATGTCTCTTAATACTGCCGGACCTCAAAACGAGTGAGAGACATCAAACACCGATATTCAGATGTTAACGACGATTTCAAGAGTGTTTAAGTATTAGATGTTGTTCATGGACACACTACACACCGAGTGAGTGAGTGAGTGCGTCCGGATAGATGTAGGCCAAACCCAGATGTATCAGCCTCAGATGCAGCATAACAGGATATTCTTCAGGTGGTTTGTCACTCGGTGTGAGGTGTGTCTCCCCTCAGTAAGTGGCGGTGCCATCTACCCGCAGTTAGACATTGATGACACTGAATCGCGGGAAGCAAGAACCAAACTGACGAGGGACATCCTTTCCTACCACTACTCACTCGGTGTGAGGTGTGTCTCTGGTGTGTTTCACAGAGTACGCCACGAACGTCCCTGCAGGCTTCGCACTCGACGCAAGTACGATTCGCACCGTCCTCCACGCAAAGGAAGGCCGAACACCCCATACTCAAACCGTGAGTCGGGTCATGGACTTTCTCGATGACCTTGGCAAAGCGGGTGTGAAGATCGTGAAACGCCGCGGGACCAAACGCGTCATCTTCACCGAGCACGCTGTCTCGGAACTCGCGGCGACAACAACGTCCGCGGGTGGAAGTGGTATCACGGATGTTGTGATGGGGTGGCGCTAACGAGCGTGTGATCAACGGTCGATAGTCGGCCGCACGCCACAGGTCGTCGACACCCACCGCGGGTACAGACGCTCGTTCTAGCAGCGGCACTGAAGAAAGCTCCTCTGTGGACAACGGTAGTGTGAGTGAATAAAACGAGTTTGTGGTGGTGGGTCCATCGAGACAAATCACAACAGGTGTGATTAGTAGGCACTGTTGAATGCCGTAGAACCTGATAGAACCTATGTGACACAGACAGAGCGCATCTCTTGCACGATTGATGGGAGCAAGTCGGGCAGAAAATAAGTCTGCGAGGTTATCACTAAGTCATCTCAGAGAGACATAACGAGCAGAAATCATGGAGACAGAGGTCGTCTATGAAATCGAGAACGCCGAGGAACTTCAGAGGTTATATCAGATGTATGGATGGTGGGAAGACCGTGAGTTGGACGATATTCGCCGGGCAGTAGACCACACCGATGAAGTTGTGAGTATTCGCGAAGTCAAGAGTGGGCAACTTCTTGCTTCGGGACGTGTCTTGACGGACTATATTTACTCTGGAAAGGTTCTTGATGTGATTGTCGATGAATCACATCGGGGCGAAGGGTTAGGAAAGCAGGTTATGCAGGCTATCACATCGCATCCTAAACTAGAAGACGTGGAGGTCTTGACCTTGAACTGCCGAGCCGGATTGGTGCCGTTTTATGAAAATTGTGGCTTTCGCGTCCACGATATGACCACGAAACGGCCTGACGGGACGGAAGAAGACTATCACCTAATGCTGCAATCGTAAACTGCGCCCTCTGTAGATTTTGCTCTGCTGCATACAGGAGTTACACCGAGCAGGGGGGAGTTGCGACTGAAAGATGTATTCAGAGCTGGCAGGGTCGCCCGAGTTCTCGTTCGTACTGCGATTTAATTTCCTCGAACAAGTCCTGGCCGACTTTTGTCTGGAAACGAGGCGCGGCGGTCGCAAAGAACTCGTCCAGATTCTCGAACTCGGCAAAGTGGTCGTTCGCTTCAGCGTCGTCGTACCGACCTTGGCGCTCGTACTTGAGCGCCTGGAGACAATTATCAATCAGATCCATGTCCTTGACGAACTGTGCTGTCGGGGTGTCACGAGCTTCGTACTCTTCCCAAAGCGACAGCAGTTCGGTATCGTTGAAAGGTCCGAGGAGATCGGTTACTGCGCTCCGTTCAGCCGACTCCTTCTCGGATGTGGAGATGGTCTGGCGTCCGTCCTCCGCGCGAGTTGCGATATCACCCGTTCGAGCTTCGCCGAGGTCGTGAATGAGTGCCATCGTCACTGCTTTCTGAGGGTCAACCTCTTGCTGGTCGGCATAGAGCAGACAAAGCGACGCTGTCCCCCACGTGTGGGCTGCGACCGATTCAGGCGAGTCGATATTCCGAAGCACCCACCCTGTCCGAAGTTCATCCTTCAACTCGAACCATTCAAGCAAGGAGTCGAGTTCATTGGTCATCATATCGTGGAGAAGGGAAGTGGCCAGTTCAACTCATCGAGACTAGTCCACCGGATCGCCGACATTCAATCTGAAGTTGCGGGTTTCGGTCTTGAAAACCAATCAATTAGTCACTTGCCGACGAGATAGTCTGCGCCGTCCTCCTGCTCGAATTCGTATTCCGACCGAAAAACCAGATCTGTTGTCGCCCAGATATCGTTGATTCGCTTCTCGATACTCTCAAGAACCATCCGAAGCACGTCATTCGGATCATCTGGATAGACTGCATCAATCACACGCTCTTCTCCTGGCTGGGGTGGTACGTGGTAGTGGTCGCGTGTGTTGTGTATTCACCTTTCGTTCTCGAAAGAAGACACACCACACACCGAGTGAGCAATGCAGCGACAGATGAGCAGGGAACCGACCACACTGAGTAGCAGTGAACGCACGTTCGGCCACTCACGCACAACAGAGTGCTCGCTCGTGATGCGATCTGGGCTTGAAATCAGCAGTAAACTCCTCGTAGGCAAGACAGTCATGAAGAAACGAACTACCAGTGAAATCTAGATATTCTGTAGATATTAGCACCTAAACCACACATTTAGCAATCAAAAGAACTTAATTATCGCCTGAAAGTTGAATGTATAGGAATTGTAGCCCGCTGGCACAATTCACAAGCAACCTACATGTCGAACGAAAAAGACAGCCAACCCAATACAGTAGTCAATCCAGATCACGATTCAGTTCGAGTTGTTTCGTCCGGCCGCCTTGCCGTGATGATTATCTTTGGACTCGTTGTTCTCACACAGCCTGTTGCAGCCCAAGATGGAGTCATCTGCAGTACAAGCAAACTGCCACAGATGCTCGAAGGCTTCTTCCAATTAACCACGGCGCTCGGGCTGATCGGTCTCATCGTTGTCTGGCAAGGAGATTCGCTCTTCCAGATGTTCACGACGAATCACGAGCAGAAAGCCAAACTGAAAGAGCATATGCGGGCGGCGTTGAAGTCTGCAGTCACCCTGCTTGTACTCGGTCCCCTATACACCGTTGCGGGGTCGTTGATGGGACTGCCACTTGCAGAGTGTGTCGATCTCGCGCCCTGGTGAGTGCGGGCTTCACAGTGCCGTCCCACATGCACACTCCCGCGTGGGCTGTCGTCTTCGTTTGCCTCCTTCTCACGAGCGGGCTCACCGGTCTCGTCACAGCCACGCCACCACGCCCGGGGACAGAAGACAATGGCTTGACCGAAAACGAGACGGCTACGCTGTGGTCCGGTGACTCGGACGCGTACATGAACGAGACGACGTATCGCCAGCGCTACGGCGAAAGCCGAACCCCGATCCAGCAACTCGCGAATGGGACAGATATCACGTTCACCCGTCCACCGGCGACCGCGGCAACGTGGACACGCAATGACTTCCGTGACCTGAACGCAGGCAATTCACAGACATCGCTGTATCCAGACCACGCGTCGCTCACAAGTGGACGCTTCATCGACGATGCACACGCGACGTTCTTCGCTGTCCATCCATCGACGCGAGGTCATCTCGAAGCAGGTGAGACGCCACTGTACGTCGCACCCGAGGGGAGCGTTCGTGGATTTGTCGATTACCGTGTTCGGATTCCGAATACGAGTCAGTATAGTAGTTCGTCTGTTCGGTGGTCACTCGTCAATGACGAGATCTCGGAGGTTCGACTGAAATCGGACGATGACGTTATCGTCCGTTCAGGAGGGAGTCACACACCAGTCCTCGCGTACCAACTCGACGAAACGTGGAGCACGACGCTCACCCTCGAAGCCGACATCGATGTCCGACTCAAGAAGACGACGACAACCACAATCGGGAATCGCACTCAGACGGACGTCACGTATCGGACCGAGACGATCACCGTCGCTGATTCACTCGATGTCGAGGTGTACAATCTCCACGCGTCTGCCTACGATGCGGCGTATCCCAATGGCGACACCGGGGTTGCGATTTTCCAGTCTCGGCCGTGGCAAGGCTACACGCTCACCGAAGATGGAGAGTCACGCGTTCGCGGTGTCTGGCGGTTCTACACCGCCCGTGACCCTCGCTGGGACCGGCTCACCCAAGCAACGGCGACAGCTGAGACCGAGATTCACTCCGAGGCACTCCCGGTCTATGTCCACGCATATCCATCACGCATCGGCCCGCGAGCTGAACCAATTCGTGATGGACCGATCATACTCGACTCGTGGGGGAGAAAACGTCCGAGTCCACAGACCACGATACCAGACACGGTCGCTGTCGAGGTCGTCGACCGGGTGTATACGCCTACCTACGGACTTGCAGTCCGCACAGACAACCTCGACCGTGATGCACTCCGTGTGAGCGGTATCGTCCACGGCGTCGACGCGACACCCATCACGTCAACGGTGGGCACTCCTCGTGAACTTCGCGAGAGTCAACTTACCGCCGAAGTGGTCTCGCAGACGACCGACCAGGCGACCATCCACATTGAGCTCCGCGATACCGAGACTGGCTCTCCAATCGACCTCACTGCCGATGACCGACACGGTTCGCTCAATGGTGAGTCTGGAGGCGGCTATCTCACTGTTGCCGACCAGCGTGTTCGGACGAACGAGTCTGGGGTCGCGGTCGTAACTATCGACCAACCCGGAATCTACACGGCACGCTATCATCCCGGCACGTGGTTGGTCGCAAATCCAGCCTATGTGTCCGACACGGCGACGGTGCGATGGCATCCACTCGGCACCCTCGATGGGTGGGTTGGATTGCTCATCGAGGTCGGCTGGCAGTTCATCCCTTTCATTGTCGTGTTCTATGCAGGGAGGCAGATTCTCCAATTCTTCGGGCCACGAGATGATTCTGAACGATATCCATGAACCACAAACAATCACATTTCAATCGACGAACCGTCATCCGAACCGCAGCCGGGCTCTCCGTTGGTGGTCTCGCTGGCTGTCTCAACGGCAGTGGTGAGACTCGTGATGGGACTTCCATCGCGAACGACGATGCTGACGACCAGGGTATCCTGCGTCAGGTTACTGTTGACGGAACCAAACTTGTTGTCGAGCTTGGTTCTGCGGCTGACGTAGAACAGCTCAATCTCATCCAGCCGAACGGCGAGTTATTCGGGACACGGGAGGTTGCGGCCGGCGTTCAGCAGGTCTCATTCGAGATTGGGACTGCGTACAACCCCGGAGATTATCGAATTATCGCCGTTCACGGCGAAAAGACGGTGGCCGAGACGAGTGTGGAGATTCGACCGCAACTCGAAATTGTTGCCGTCGGGCTGTTCAGAAACAACCCAGACAAGCCGTGGGATGCAGTGTATGGGGAGAGTGAGACTAACCGGATACAAAATGCCGAAGCATGTGTCTCTGTCCATAATTCTGGAACAGGACCTGATGCAGCCGTCTCACTCCAATTCTCTGGAGACATCCCAAACCCAATCGAAGACCCACGAAATAGTGGTCTCTACGACGCTGATAAGGTGACTATTCCGCCGAGTGAGACAAGAGATCTGTTCAGCAGTTCTCTACCATTTGGTGCACATGTCGGCAATGACGGCATGGGGTGTATTGTAGAGAAGAACACAGGTGAGTTCTCTGTGCTTGTTGGAAGCCGTGTTTTTGCCAAAAAGATTTCAGAGAGATTCACTGTCGAATACTCTGGTTCCGACGTCATGAGAGACTGCAGTATCACGATTAACAGGAGATAGTCATGGTTGATCTGATAGACGTCGTTTTGGAAGGTTTCAAAGACGTCATTAGCTGGGTTACCAGTTCCTTCATGAAGGGGATTCGGACAGGATATGACACACTTTCTGCTGAGTTATTCGGCACGCCAACTCCAGAAACAAGTGGTGCATTTATCTTCGGTACACCGTCTAACAGTCCTTGGATTCAGATTCGGGAGGCGCTTGTCGGTGGAGAAGTCATGCTCATCGCACTATTGCTCCTCGTGGTGAGTGTCCAAGGTAGACATGCGATCCGAATTTTCAACATAGGAAGTGCGTACGAGAACACTAAGACGAAGAGAAACGCATGGACAGGGGCCATTTTCATTATCCTCTGGTATTGGGTTGCAACTGTATCGTTATTCCTCGTAGACGGATTCACAATCGCTCTTGTTCCCTCACTCGAACGCCTAACTGATGTTTTAGTCAACTTCCTGGGAGTGACCATCACAAACCCAATTCTCGGTCTCCTCCTCGCAGCACTCGGCGGGATCTCAATGTGGGCAATTCAAGCCCTCTTTTTCATCCGCGAAATCTTGCTGTACGTCTACGTCTATGGGATGCCGATTGCCATCGCACTCGGCTATGGAAACATCCCCGTCCTCTCAGACATCGCAACCGGATTCGCAAAGCGATTCGTCCCATTAGTCGTCCTCCCACTCCCCGCAGCAGTCGTGTTCAAAGGCTACGACCTGCTATTCGCCAGTGGGACGTTCTCGCCGGAAACTGCCTTCCTGCAGTATCTCGTCGCCGTCTCACTCCCTGTCATCGCACTCTATCTGACGTGGAAGACGTTCGCCTACGCAACCCCGCTTACTGCGAAAGCCATTGGAACCGCAAGCAGAGGCGCAGTCATCGTCGGAAGTGTCGCCGCAGGCGCGTCCATCGGTGGTGCAGGCGTTGCTACGACCGCCGCCCGCTGGGGCCCAAAAGCCGCTGCTGGCCAAGTAATCGCACAGAAAGCCGCCGCCCGAGCTGAAACCACCACACGCGACACTGCCTCGTACCGCCGTACCGAGAACGACCCACACAACGCCAATCGCTAATTCATCATGTCGACTGATTCAGACGCTGCAGAACGCCGTATCATGGACGAATTCGGAGAAGAAAGCCGTATTCCAGGGCTCAATATCGAAGAAGGGGACGTTGGGGTCCTGATTGCGTTCCCACTTCTCGGATTGTTCATCGCCGGGCTCACTGGACTCGACTCACTCGCAGTCCCACTCATCACAGGTGGTGTTGGACTGGGTGTCGCCGTGATCTATGTCGCACCGGACCACCTCACTGCGTGGGCATGGGCCAAAGACGTGTCTCGATTCGCAACGCGACCGCGTCGAACATTCAGTGCTGGTCCCTCGACAGACACCCAAGAAGCCGTCCGAAACGAGGGTGGCCTCGCGAACTATACACCGTTCAAACCAGATGAACGAACACAGGACCTCACCAACATCGAGCGTGCCTGGCCCGGTGTGGGTGCGATCCAGCGGTCGGATGGCGTGATGGAGGCGTTCATCGAAGTCAATCCCGGGAATATGGACTTCGCCATGTCAGATGACTGGGCGAGCCTCCACGCAGCCGGCGCTGAGTTCGCGAACAAGGAACTCGATTCAAAGCTGAAGTTTCACGCGACGACACGGTCGTTTCCGGTCGAACAGCTCACAGCAAATATCGAACAGCGACTGTCGGATGACGACGTCACCCAAAACCCGGTCTTCCGTGAACTCCTCGAAGAGTACCGCGAGACGCGCCCACAAGCGATGCGAAACCGTGGAACCCAACAGATTCGGTTCTTCATTGGCGTCGAAGTCTCGCCACTCGAAGTCTATGACCGCTTCCGTGACGAACGAACACCCGCAGAAAAACTGACTGGACTCCCCGGAATTGGCTTCCTGTTCAACCCATTCGTCACCCGACGTGAAGACCTCTCAGCGGCCGAAGAGCGTGCGCGAATGCTCGACCGATTAGAGACCCGAATCACGAACATCGAGTCTGGATTCATCCAACAGGCGTCAGGGTGGTCTGCTCGTCGATTGAGCACGGTCGAACTATTCGTGTTGGCGATGGATTTCTGGAACGGCCACGAACACGACTACGACGATCCACGACAGGTCATTCGTGACCAACCGATTATCGGGCGTTCGCGCCGAGAGGATGAGCTCAATGGGTAAGCTCACGCTTCAAATCGAGCGCGAACTCACTCGCCAACTCGTCGAGTGGCTCCACCAGCCAACGTCACCCGAAGGGGCGGCGGTGTACGCTGCGGGCGTACTCCTGTCCATCGTCATTGTCATCGGTGTGCAGAAGCATCGCACTGGTGATGAACCACAAGACCAAGAAGTCGACTTCGCAGATGTCCTCGACGAAGAGACAATCCAAACAGGACACACTGAGGGACAACTCCTCGATGACGTCGCAGAGTCACACAAGACGACGATTGCACCCGCAGCCATTGAATGGGAGACGCGCGCAGCCCGTGTGGGCGAGCAGTGGACTTCCACACTCACGATCACCGACTACCCAGATTACCCGAGCGATGGCTACCTTAGTGATCTGTTCCAGCTAACAGACATCGAGTTCGACCTCACAGCCCACATTCGACCAAAGAACCAGCTACGTGCTCGAAGCGAACTCCAAGAGATCGCTGATGACCTCCAGGTCGATGCCGACCTCGATAAGAGCGTTCGAAGTGGGTATCTCCAACAGCGGGCACACCAGGCTGCGGCGACGTACAATGCTGTCGAGAGTGGGACTCGTGTCTTCGACCAAGCACTGTTCGTCACTGTCCGGGCTGACACACGTGATGAGCTTCACGATGCCGTCCAAAGCGTCAAAAGCACGCTTCGCGATGAGCCGGCGAGTCTCACACCGAAGACTGCGATTTGCAACCAAGACCTCGCACTCCAATCTGCAGCACCGATTGGAGAGAACGTCATTGGTCGCAGCGCAATCGCACTTGGTGGGGCCGTTGGTGCACTCCTCGCCTCACCACACAACGCGACAATTCTCGAAGAAGGGGGCGTCGAATTCGGCATCCACAAAGACACTCACAGCCCGGTCGTTATCGACCCGTTTGCTCGCGAGAACGGCTATGCGATGTTTACTGTGGGCGATACCGGCTCTGGGAAGTCATTTGGCTCAAAACAGAATTTCATCCGGTCAATCGAACAAAGCACAGACCGGATCGGCATCATTCTCGAACCCCTCAACAATTGGGCTGGCGTCGCCGAAGCCTTGGACGCCAAACGGATCACCGTTGGTGGGACACTCGGGTTGAACCCCTTAGAGATCCGCCAGACGCCCGAACACGTCCAGCGAGCACTGGGTGAGGATGCAAGCCCCTTTAACGAGAAACTCGACGACGCAATGAGCTTCCTGACGAACTACTTCGCGCTCCGTGGCATCTCACTTGGTGACCGCCGGACCACCCTCGAACTTGGACTCCAACAGGCCTACGAACGCCGAGGAATCACTGACGAGATCGATACGCATGGAAATCCGAGTCCGACCATTCGAGAGATGATGGACGTCTTCGAAGACATGGTTGCGTCGCCAAGCGAGTTTGTCGTTCGGACGAACGCCGAGGCGAACAAACTACGAGAAGATGCAACGTGGCTCCTTGGACAACTTCGGTTGTTCGAGGAGGGTGGGCGGTACGCAAATCTCGGCCGGCCATCCGAATTCAACATCCGCGACGAGAAGGTCATCTATCTTGACCTGGCTCAACAAGAAGGCAGCGTCAGCAGTAGTACCGCGCTGACGATGCAACTGCTCATTTCCTTGGTGTACGAGCGTGCCAAGGAAACGGACAAAGAAGTCGTGTTCGTCATTGACGAAGCACGGTATATTATGCAGGACGCCGCGAGTCTGGCGTTCTTGGAGACGGTATTCCGTCATCACCGCCATCACGACCTCTCGATTCGACTCGTCACACAGACCGTCGACGAGTTCTTCGAACACACAGAGTCCGAAGCAATTCTCGACCAGTGTGCAGTCAAGCAGTTCCACCACCTTGACGGAATGGACGAAACGTGGGCGACAGAGTTCGGGCTGAACTACGCCCAGATGCGATTCGTCCAAGATGCGATTCCAGGCAATGAGGATGCGGGGTACTCCGAAGCGCTCGTTGGCGTCGACGGTGAGTGGCGTGGGATTCGCGTTGAGGCGATGCCCAAAGAAAAGCGGGTCATTGACTTCGATCCAACGGAGTCGGCTACTGGTTCGCTACCCGGTGGTGAGCGCACTCGTCGAGCGCACAGACGTTCATAGTTGGCACGGACGGCATGATACCCCACCGAGAGGAAAACATCGTCTCCGCCGAGCCGACCGCGAGACGTCGGACCAGTCAACTTCTGAACCAGATTTGTTCAAATTGAAAGGGAACGGGTGGTGCTATCTGGGGACTGCCGGGATATCAGTAATCTCCGATAGCCGGTCGCCGTAGATACAACGTCTCTTATCGGGATTTGTCCACCACAAGCCTGTTAATTATCTTGTGTAGCTCTAATCCATACTGCTCCCATGTCGGCACAATAGATGGGTCAATTGAAGTTGGATCTACTTTCAATAATTTGGGTATCATTTCCACCCATTCATCTATATTTGGTTGGACAACCTCTACGCCTGGTTTCCCTGTTAAAACCTCGTTAACGAATGCGTCAGATGAAACTCCAACCGGGGTACGCATTGCATACGCTTCCAACGGCGTGATGCCATAAGACATCCAGCCCGGACAAGCAAAAACATCCGCAGATTTATAATATGACGGTAGTTTATTCTCTGGGACAAACCCTGCGAATATAACCGAGTCCCGAATTCCCAATTTTTCAGAGAGATTCTCAAGATGTTCACGACGTTCGCCAGTCCCCGCAACAACTAATCCCACGTCATATCCGTCCTGTCGAAGAGAGCCAACAGCCTTGATTAATAAAGAAACTCTTTTGCGTTTATCAAGTCGGCTAACACTTAGTATTGTATAGTCATGATTCGTGAGACTAAGATGTTCAGTCTCCTCGTATTGTGAAATCCATGCCTTGGATACACCAGGGCGCGCGATCAATGAATTAACTGAGTAAAGGTTTTCTAACTCTCTTTGAACTTGATGGGAGCCAGTGATAACTGTCGAACTGGACTGAAGTGCGCGCTTTTCCAGCCATTCATTTACGTATGAATGTAATGTATCCTGAGATGAGGGAGAGAGTTCATCATAGAATTCCCCATGACCTGGCACGGAAGAGATTAGTTCTTGATAGCTCCGAGAATTTGCATGGGGAAGACGATTCGGTTCATCAACAAACCATAGAACTGTACCGTGAACGTGGGGGATATAGGGAGTGTCATCGCCAAAAGGCCTTGTCGCTAAGTAAACTCGTTTGGTAAATGTATGTGTGAGAAAGAGGTCAATATCTTCTTCACTGAGGATTTTTCTAACTGTGAGTATATCGTCTATCAACCCCCCGCTTGTGACAACTATATTAACGCTATGAGGCACGCCATAATCGTCTAAAATTGCTTGGTCATAATCGGCGACAAGGAGAGTAACTCCCCAACCTTCAGAAGATAGATACTGAATTTGTTCACAGACTACTCGTTCAGCACCACCGTGTGTCGAGAGGGAAGGAATAGCGATACACGCTCTCATATACTTAAAGAGATGGTAGTTCGTTAGATAACTTTGGATGTCCTGTGTTCAAACATCACCGAGTACGTGGGGCGATATTGACGACGGACACTTACTCGCACCCCAACGAACGGAGAGCGCTTCGCAGTGCTTGTTCTTGAGTGTCGTGTCGGTGGATCGACATCCGAACAGTCACAACGACGGCGAGCATTTCAATCCGTCGCCAGATGTTGCGACACTTGGAGAGAATATGCGTTTGGAAGTGATTTGAGTACGGCAGCCGACGCGATGTCAGAAGAGCTTACAACTCGATCGAGAATCGACTTCCCCGAGATGCCGACGCTCTCCGACTGATTCAAACAAGAGGCTGAGGAGATGTCATCCGTCTCCTGGGACTGGGAAACGTGAGAAATCAGGCTCTGTTGAAATCCTTCAGCGTTGATATTGGAGAGAGCGCTCTTTCTGGCTAGTTTCCGTGGGTCACAGTGAAAACTAGTCTCTCAACAAATCGCAAGACTGAAACAGGGTTTCAACAGAGCCGTGTGTTTCCAACACGTCCGTCAACGCCCAGACAGACACTGATCCAAACACAAGTCTTACCTCTAGCAATCGGGTATGATGTCGCAGCGGGATGGGATAGCCGGGAGATTCCGCCGGGCTCATAACCCGGAGATCGGTAGTTCAAATCTACCTCCCGCTATGGTTTTGCCGACCGCAACTCCTGAATGGCGAGTCTCTGCTCGGCTTGGTGCGACCCACGAGGTCGGCCACAGAGTACAGTAGAGTTGAACCGGGGAACGTCAGCGACCGGGGTTCAAATCCACCTCACCTCACCTCACCTCACCTCCCCTTCCCTCCCGCTATTGCTCTTGAAATCCCCGCTCCGAAATTGTGGAGTACGTCTCCCGAATGGAATGCTGAAAAGGCGAACTCCAGTTTCGGCGTCGGAAGGTGGTGACTGGCGGTTCAATTATCGGCCAACTCATCGAATCTCTCGGCGACAACCGACCCGACTGCAGACCGCAACGTCGTCCAATCGATGTTGCCGTGGTCAAGTCGGGTGTACTCCTCTCGAACAATCATCTCGAATACACGTGCATGAATTTCGGCAGTCGTGGCTGTCTTTCCGTGCGTTTCGATGGCTTTAATGGCTCGGTTGACTCGTGGCTTGGTTACAAGGCTGTGAGAGACTCCTGTTGGCTCACCGTTGAGTGGCTCGTGGTCAACCTGCTCTTCGACTCGGGTTTCTTCGATGAGTGCGCGTCCACCACCTCGGTTCTCGATTACGATACCTGCGGCGGGTCCATCGTACCATGCAGATTTGGGAATCTCGAAGCGCTCGGGATGGAAGTCCCGGACGTTCACCTCCTTCTGGAAGACGTTCGCTGGCGCGAGGCCCAGACGCTCGAACACCCGTTCGGCTTTGTCGATGGGGAGGAGTCGTTCGTTGGCTTCGTTCCAGACAGCACAGCCAAGAAACGGTGGAATTCGGTCCCAGTCATAGTCGATACCGACGTTGCACGGAGCCACACCAAAGAAGACGTACGCTGACGGGTCGTCGACAGCGTCGTGGAACGCGTCACGGTCGAACTGCTCTCGGACGTGCCGAACAGCGTGTTCGTACGGCGGTGGCACGTCGTCGAAGACTCGGTCTCGGTCTCCGAAGACCAGAAGCCCCGATGGTTTCATCTGAAACCGCAACCGAAGTCCAGCGACGTACTCACGGAGCCACAGGTGCCCGCTCGACAGCAACCCTTCGGGGGCGTCTGCGAGTTGAGGCGTCGATGGATACGGTTTCATGAATAGATACGGCCACCTTCCACCGCGAGACAGATAGTCTTGGTCGTGCCCTGATTCATCTCGTCGATATTCTGAACACGTGGCTGAGTGGTATCTATAGTAAAATTGGAGGCGCTGAAGGGAGTCTAAAGGGGATGTTCTACGACGAATCAGTAAACAACGGGTCACACGTCATCTACGCTGGCACCGCGGAGCGTCCCATCTACTTCGACGAAGGGAACAATCTTGCCCGTGTTGACGGGGGCGAGACTCGCAGCTCGACGGTGGGGATCTGGATTTACTCGACATTGGTGTGATAAAGGACAATTCAACGACAGCCGATAGTATGACTGCGGACCCCTGAAATCGGATCAGAGTACAGACATATTGAAACCGAGGTTAGTGGGTCAACGAGGCAAATCCTGTTCTACAACCCGTAATCAGAAATGATAAAGTGGGGATTTATGTTAATTGCAGGCCCAGTTCGTTTCAATGCAACGGATTATGGACCCTCTCGTGTCCTTGGCTCTATCGCTTAACTATCGGCGTAAACAGGGCAACGAGCTCCCGTTCGATTTTCTCGTGCTCAGACTGCTCTATCGCCTCATCGCGTGTTTCCCTGCTCCGGTACGCATATCAATAGGTGAGCAATCAGTCTCGTATCGCTTCCCAACCATATCCGCTGCTGGGGCAGGACTGCACATCCTTGCGACCGAAAAGCCACTGATTAGGGACGTGGTTCAGTTCATCGAAGAGGATGATGTGTTTTACGACATCGGAGCAAACGTCGGCGTCTTCGCGGCGGCAGTACAGGGGAAGACATACGCCTTCGAGCCTGTTCCCGCCAATATTATGGCGTTGACTCAGAACCTCCAATCGGGACATGGGCAGCTTATCGGCACTGCCCTTTCCGATACGACCAATCTATTGTGGATGAATATGGCGGATATTCGAAACGGTTCACCGACGGCATCCCCTGGCGAAGTCAACGAAGGAGTCGCGCTTGCAGGGATGGCACTAGACGATTTGGATCTTCCTGCGCCGTCAGTGGCGAAGATCGATGTTGAAGGGGCGGAATTGTCCGTCCTTCAAGGCGGTAAGGAGACATTTTCCGGCGATGCCTGCCAGCGGCTCTATATCGAGGTTCACGAAGGTGAGGGGATAAAATATGACGATATCAAAGCTCTCCTCACCGATTATGGCTTTACGGCCTTTGAGATACTGGACGAACGCGGCGAGGAGCTGTTTGTCCGGGCCGAAAAACAATCCCAATGATGGCGTCATATCGTAGGTGATAGTGGGATATACAATCGCGTACCATTCGCAGACACACCATCGACGACTGCCCAACGAACACAGGGTGGGAGTGAAGGGGGCCGCAGCGTCGCGAGCCGAGCCGACGCAAGCACCTCCGGCGCGCAGCGAGGCACAGGCCGCGAGGCTGCGGGGGGCCTTCTATGGAAACAATTCCCTTCGCTTGCTAAATCATATACAGAATGGTATGCGTACGAATGAGTCTTGACCAACCTTTGCGCTCCGACTACTTCTCACTGGGGAGTGGGTGCCCGAGAGAAGGTATTTGAATATTGTTAACGTATGGACAGTTATGGGTGGGGCAATTCACGATATTCGCTCGAAGCTCTACGAATTGGAGTGGCAAGAATTTGAGAGATTCGTCGCTGATCTTTGGACGATAGATGGATGGACAACAGAGGTTACTGGTGGGAATGACGAGGAGGGAGAAGATATCAGGGCGACGAAATCAATCCCATTCGAGATGGAAGTACTAATTCAAACGAAGGCATATAGGGAGGGAAATAAAGTACAGAAGAATCAGGTTGAACAATATGCCCCGTACAGGGGTGCCGAATTCGATCATATGGTGGTCGTGACAAGTAGCTCATTCACCAAGCCAGCAATCAAAAGGTCTCAAGATAACCGCACAAAAATAGTGGACGGAGAATCATTAGCCGAGTATATTCAGTACCTCGATGCGGAAGAACTTCTCGACGACTATCTAAAAGCCGATGATGCGTCACAGCTGAATGTGTCAAAATACATCGTATATGATGAGCACGTCAGGCCATTAAAAGATATCAGGGGAATTGGTCAGAAAAAACAGACTCAATTAAACGATGCTGGCATATACACGGTGACTGAACTCGCCAATCGTGATCCTGCTCAGGTGGCGAGTGAGACACAACTTACAGAAAATAGTTTGAAGAAGTGGGTTAGAGAGGCTGCATTTCAGGACGGGAAGTACGATATCGTTAAAGCCCACTCTCCTCAGGAGGACATACCTGTCGAGGTTATCGATGGTATCGGTGAGAGATATGCGGAGAGATTGGTTGATGCTGGCATTCACACCGTAGCTGACCTTTCAATCGCTAAGCCCGAAGAAGTAGCTGAACGGAGTGACATCTCGGAGAACCATCTCGAAACATGGGGGAAGCTAGCACGGTATCACGAAAGCTGAAACTGTGAGGATTTACACTCCTATGAGATTATATCCTATCCTACCACCGCGGTCCTGTTATCACATCCACACGTAGAGAGAAATTATGTTTAGCGACCGTGATTTTTGCCATTATTCAGCGCACGTCACCGCGAATCTTTATTCATATCTCTCCGATAGTCGATGTGTTCTACTCGGCAACCGTCACCGCACGGTTCACCCGCCTGTTCGAACTCCTTAACACGACCGAGCCTGCGAGGGCGTCGTAACCGACAGCGCGCTTGGTGCTGGCACACCGGAAAGATGCGAGCGATGCGAGCGCGACTGCAAGGAGCAACTCGTCACAACGACGAACGAAGTGAGTCGTGAGTACAGCGGGCACAGGGCGGCGAGCGGAGCGTGCCGTTCGTACTATACCGGGCTACCGACAGCCATCGTCAACCCCACTACAGCCTAAGGGTGGGATTGAAAGGGGCCGGACGCTCGGCGTGCCCCGACAACGCAAGTACCGCAGGAACGAGTCGCGACTGTCGAGCGTCCGGCCCCTTTCAGAGTAACCGCAACTAGACCGTGTCACCGATATCCTGGGTCCAGAGATACACTCACAATGTGGCACGACACACATTCCGATCGAAAAACAACGAAAGCTAACAACGACGTGTTACTACGTTGGGTACCTCGCCAAGCCGCCAGTGTCGGGGGAAGAAACTATCAAGCGTCAAAAAGACGCCAGTCGAGTCACAAACCCAGCAACCGTGTCAGTTAGAAATCGATTGAGAATACAATTATCAAACAAAGATGCAATTCTATCTAGTTTTGTTTCTGAAATCACAGATATAGGAGGAATTATGTCCACTGAGCGAGAGTGAAATTCATTATTTCGTCCACCACCGACCGAACCTTCATCCATCTCTCGCCAACTGCGGATACGTTCGCTTCTTCGACTGTCACTGCACAGTTCACTCGATTGTACTACCTCTTAGCGTCGACACAAACTTCGTCCCCCCTCGAATGGGTACTCGTCACTGACGGAGCAGACACAGGATCCATCGAGTACGTCCTGAGCGTCGACACTGACCTCGCATCGACGATTGAGACGTGGTGTCGAGAACTCGTCCCAAATTCGTTCGACATTTCGACCACAACGACAGACCCACTGTGTTGTCTCTCACCGACTGAGTCTGACGCCACCACCAACCCAGACGATGGGGCCCTCGAATCGTATTCACCACCACGATACCGAGCAGTCGAGTTCGTGGGCGTCACAGACCGACGCGAAGACTGGCAAACCACGCTCACTCGATACGACGAGTTCACCGACAAACACAGCCGTCTTCCACTCGCAACGGTGGTGAGTACGCTTGCGGACGCGTCCGTGCCGATGGCAGTCCAGATACTCGTGAGCCCGTATCCAGACTGGCGACACCACGCCATTGACAGAACACAACGGCTCAAGCAGGGTCGAGATACAGCTGTCCAGCGGTTCTTCGAAGACTGGATTACGACGACTGCCCCCGAGACCAACGTCTCTGACCCAGGGGTTCGCTCGCGCGTGGATGCACTCGACGAAAAAGACGCACAGCACAGTTATGTGGTCACCGCCAGGGCAGTTGCGACAACGACTGATCAGCATGCACAACTTCCCGTCTTCACTCCAATCGCGACTGCGTTTTCACATCTCAATGGCGACCACTACCGAATCGAAGGTCGTACACACCACGGCGACCGCGCAAAATCAATCTGCGAATCACTACGCAATCGGGTCGTGAGTGAGCCAGAACACTCGAAGTTCACTGCCAGACTGCCGTGGACGGAGAATGCCAGTCGTGGACTCGTCATGGATAGCCATGAACTCCCGTTGCTATGTCTAGTAGATGCAGCTACTCTCCCGACAAAAGCCCACCGTGGGCTCGCACCCACACCGACAGACGAACACGGTCTCCCACGCCCACCACGTGACCGGATCGAGCGGTATCGAACAGCGGGGTTCACGCTCGGACATGCACAGACGGCCGACGGCGATGCCGAAGCCGTCCCTATCTCACTGCCGCCAGCACTCCAACCACTCCATCTCGGTCTGTTTGGCCGGACCGGCTCTGGCAAATCATCGAGTCTCGTCGCAGCACTCCTCGCGAATCACGCAGCGACCGATGGCGCAGATATCTTCATCGACCCGAAAGGCGACGGAATGGCCGACGACTATCTCCGAGCACATTATGCGAAATACGGCTCTCTTGACGATGTCTATTATTTCGATTGCACAGAAACACTCCCCGCACTGTCGTTTTTCGATATTCGCGACCAACTCGATGCAGGCGTCGACCGCACGACTGCTGTCGAAGACGTCGTCGACCACTACATCGATATCCTGATCGGCATCATGGGCCGGGAGCGATTCGAACAGGCCGTCCGCTCACCCGACATCATTCGCTACGTTCTCAAAGCGATGTTCGACCCGATTCATGGGTCGAACGCCTTTAGCCATCGTGAGTTCCAAACGGCGGTCGCCAGATTACACGAAACACGCGACCCGCCTCCGGTCGTTGATGAAGACCTCCAAGCGATGCTCGCAGGTGTCGCCGCCAACTCGAAGCGCTCGTTCGACGAGCTGATGCAAGGGGTTGCAAACCGCATCGAGAAGATCCCTATCGATGCACGACTTGCACAGGTATTCAATCACACTCCAGATGACGACAGCGACGATCCGGAATTCGACCTTCCGAGACTCATCGACGAAGACGCAGTCATTATTATCGAGACGGGGGGTCTCAGGCCGGCTTCACAACGCGTCATCACGCTCGTGATTCTGTCGGCGTTGTGGACTGCCCTTCGACGTCGGACCCAGCAGGGTGCCGATGAGACAGCCCACCCACTTGTGAATCTGTATCTCGAAGAAGCCGCGCAGTTATCGACGTCATCGCTCTTGTCAGATCTCCTTGCCCAGTCTCGTTCGTTCAGCCTCTCGATTACCCTGGCGATGCAGTTTCCTGCACAACTCAAAGAGGCCAATCCAGAGGCCTATCGTGAAGTCCTCAATAACGTCTCGACGATTGTCACAGGGAACGTCGCAGTCGACTCGCAGTTCAGTCGGCGATTTGCAACAGCCGACTGTCCCGCAACGGAGGTGCAAACCCGACTGCGCGCGCTTCGTCGTGGCCAGTGGCTCGCGACGCTCCCTGCGGAATTCGGACAGCCAGAGCCACAACCGTTCGTCCTCCAGAGCCCACCACTCCCAGCTGGCCACCCAGAAAGTACTGACCCGTTTTCGCCCGCTCGTGAGACAGCATACGCGGCTGCACTTGAGTTGCGTACGACGCAGACTTCCCACGCGTATGGGCTCGATGTCTCGGGGATTGGCAGTCGGACCACCACAGAAGAGACACAGACGCCACTGGGCCACCGCGAATCAGCACCGCTCGATGAGTCCGCAACGTCGACACACCACGCAACTCCCACGTCCGCACACACACCATCCGAAGACGCACCAACAGAAGCCTATCCACCGCGGAATGCGCCGACACCCGATGCGCGTATCAACTCTGCGCTGCCCTACACGTCGCGTCTTCCCCCAATGGTGGGGTATGACCCCGAAGTTCACGTCGTCGTCTGTGAGGAGTGTTCGACTCGATACGACCCAACACTCACGGGCATCAAAAACGCCGTCCAATGCTGTCACAGCCTCGACGCTGTCGACCGCGATGAAATCCCGATCTCACAACTCCCACTCAAACTCTCGGCAGTCGAACGCGGCAGTAGCGCGTTTACCGACGCCCAACTGCGCTTTCTCCAAGCGGTCTACTCGGCACATCAGCGTCGATTCGACCCGGAATTCGAGTACGATCTCTTGTATGATAGCATGGTTCGCCTCCAAGAATACACCGGCATCAGATATCAGGAAGTCCAAGAACTCATCGATGGTGGGTCGCTCTCGGTCGATTGTACGTATCCACACAAACTCTACACTGTCACGCCCAAGGGCCGTCGTGCGATTGCAGTTCGCCACCGCGAAGGCGTCGCCCACGGTCACGGCCGCGGCGATCTCAGTGAGTCGAGTCTCCACGTCGTCATGGTGGAACTTGGCAGACGATATCTCGAAGCAGAGTTCGTCGAAGACGATGACTCAGCGGCTGTTGAGGCTGTCGCGTACCACGAACATGAAGGCTCGCGTTCGCGTCTCGATGCAGTCTGTCTCGATGAAAATGGTGACATCGCTGTCACACTCGAAGCCGAGCGAGCGAATCACGATATTTTGACTGCGGTCCCCGATGACTATGACAAGATGGCAGCGTGCGATCCCGAAGCAGCGGTGTGGGTCGTGAAGAATCGAAGCGATGCACATGAGGTACTTCGTGCCCTCAACGAGCCAAACGAGGGCTACCCACGCGTCGAAAAGACCTACAGTTCGAATTCGCCGCCATCGTCGTTCCAGATTCACCAACCCGGGTTCACCGAGATGCGTACCTTACAGGAGTTGCAGTCATTACTATCCCAGAATTGAGATAGATCATCACCTGTCTCACAAACGAGAGAACGACTGCGACGTGACTACCGTCTGAACCACCCAAACAGCGACCACCCACGACCACTCTCGTCTGTCTTGTCTACCGCAGCTGCCGCTGCTTCCAGTTCACGTCGCCGTTCGCGTTCGGTTTCCAACTCTGCTTGGAGTCGTTCGTTCTCTGCGAGTACCGATTCGAGGTGGCGCTGAAGCTCTGCGAGCCGGTCGAGATAGTCGGTATCGCGAGACGAGGGTGGGGTTGTACGTTCGGTTGGTGTGGTCGACGTCGGATCGTGTGCTGTCTGGTGGTCTGGACGTCCATTGGTGGTGTCTGTGTGCGACGTTGAACGACCGACTGCAGTCGACCACTGTGAAGGGTCATAAAAATCGGACGTCCTTGATACCGACCGCTCGATGGTCTTTGCTCCGTACGTCGACCCGTCAGCGAAATGGACCTCGTCCCATTTCCTGCGATACAAGCCCGAGTCTCGGAGTAGCCGGTCGATCTGTGCTTCGTCGCCACCTGTCCAAAACGCGAGGATCGAACACAGCGCCATATCGGCTTCTGAGTGGCTGTCATACGCGCTGGTATCACCTTTCCACAGTCGGCTGAATTTCGGCCCGTTGGCTGCGGTCGATGCCCGCTCGACTACGTCCTCGTCGGTGAGGTCGTTTCCTGGCGTGTCGACAGCACTCGATTTCTGCGTCGCGCTGTCTGTGGTCTGTGGGTGTGTGCCACCCTGAGTGTGTTGTGTCTCGAAGTACGCACCGTGGAGTGCGGTGAGTTCGTCCGCTCGGTCGGCAACCGTCGTGGGCGTCTCGTCGACGTGGTCACCAGTCATCGTAAAGAATCGCGAGTCTTCGTAGAGTTCGAGGTCCCCTGTTCGGTTGCCACCTGGCGGCAGTGATCCACGGACGATGATGTGATACCCCGTTCCTGATGGACTGATCTCCGTGTATGACGCCAACTGGTCGATGATCTCTGTGGCCCATGCTTCTGTCTCGCCCGTTCTGCGAGTGCGGCATTTGTCGAGGTCGACACCAACATATGGATCGTCAGTACTGAACACGAAGCCAACACCATCTGCCGCGCCACCCCTTGCATACGCGAGCGCGTCGTCGAACGTCGTCCACGTCGCCGCATCGGTTGCGGAGGCATAGCCGCCGTTCACCGAGACAGGCACCTTCGTTTCGTCTCCACCACGTGTCTGTTTACGCCAGCCCACCCAATGGTCTCGTTCGAGGAGTTTGTCGGGAAGTGTGTCGCGTGTGGGAAGGGGTGGCGTCATCGGTACTCGATGGTCTCGCAGACACGTAGATAGCTATTTCGTGCGGCTACACGGGCGCATCGATTCGCCTGCGTTCCTACACCTGTGTAGAATTAGAAATCCGTCAAGACACACCCTACAGCCCCATTTTTCAGGGGTGTACATCCACGCCGAGTTCCCGCATGGGTGTATGCAAGCGGTGGCTTGATCGGGTGTAGATACACCTGGAGAGCTACTGCCGCGATGTGAGGTGCCTATCGCATCGATCCGTCGATGTCGACGTCTGACGCCGCTCAGACGCGAGATTCACAGTGAGGGGAAATCACCCCATTGTTGACGGTCGCCTCTCACTCACCTGTGTTCGAGCACACGCGAGTCGTCTATTCTCCAGTACACCACAGCATACGGAGGGTGTACCGGCCATTCTCAAATTCTCTGTTGCCGTCGATTGACCGGGGGGCGATGCCTGCTCATCGCTGGTCATGGTCGCTTCCACCCCGAGCGTCGAACGCACTGAAACCCCGTCTTTCGGCCGCTTTGACCTGTCTTTTTTGTGTTCGTCTCGACTTGAAGTGGGGGTCTGGCGTCGCTGGTCAAACGAAGACGTGACGAAGCCGAGAACGGGCCGTCCGTGGGAGTGTCAGCTCTCGCCCGAACCACTACTCGCAGGTTGTGGATGGGGCTACCGTGGCGTCCAGTCACGCCCGTCTGGACGGGGTTACTGGCAGGTCACCCCGGCAGTGAGGATGGAATCGCCGGTGGTCTCGTGTTCTCCCCCGTGGTATCGAGAGGACCGTCGCGGTCGTGTTTGCGATAGTGGAACCATTATTGTGGCCCGTATCCCCCGAGAGCCGTCGTGTTTGGACCCTCGAAGATTGCTGTGTCCCGTGGGTGTCTGTTGGAACGAAGCCACAGTTCCAGATTGTCCGTGACAAGTGTTCGCGCTCGAATCAAACGCACTTCCTCCCGACTCACTCGTGAGTCGAGAGCCAAAGTGGCTCGTCATCACAAACAATCTCCGATCGGTCGAACGACGTTGCTTGTTCATTGAGGAATGTGCTTCCACGCTACCGCTTAAGCGAAGTCGATTGTTGCGGGACAAACGGCGGGGTGTACTCCGATTGACCAGAGGTATAGTGTAACCCACCGACCCACGAACAGCACCGACTGCAACTCACCGCAATGACAACCCGGCCCCCAGACCCGTCCCGAGCGCCACGCCGATTGCAATCCCGAGTGCGAGATTATCCATCACCAAGCCGAGTGCGACGCCAAATCCTGCCCCGATCGCAATCCAGGTTCCCATCGCTGTAGGGTCGATACCTCCATCCCCGTGTTCGTCCGCACGCATGATTTCGTAGTTGCGTCGAACAGCTATAGTCGTGGCCCGCTAGACACCGCCCGCCCGACTGAATTATCACAGTCGTGTAGTTGCCACACCACAGAGCACACAATTCTCGACAACGGAGAGACTAACCACGCGGCGCAACGACCCTCGTACGAGATACCGAGACAACTCTCGTCCCGCGGCTCCGAAGGGAGCCACCCTACGGAACAGTGCCGACTTATTTCACCGTCCGAGTCGACGCACGAGTACGGAATGCCAGGTACTGAATCCCTCGCCAACGCGCTCGGCCGACTCGGGGTATACGCCCTTATCGCCGTCGTCCTCGTCGCGCCTCTCGTCCCGTTTTGGTACGTCGACTCGACGGTAGGCAGAGGCCCCTCTCTTGTCCAGATTGGGGGCGCGCTCCTCGCCGGGTCGCTCATCCTGCTGTGCGGACTCGTCGTCCTCGAACGCTACGCAGGAACCCGCCCGAAAGCCATCGCGTCGTTCAACGGATTCTGCCTCGGTCTCAACGCGGGATTGCTGTGCGGGGAGTGGAGTGGTCTCTCGCAGAACGCGTCGGTGTTCCCCGGACTGGCCGGCGCACTCGTGTGGTCACTCGGCATTCTCGAGATGTACGAACGAGTCAGGTGAGCTGTTCGCTCGGCGTGTCGCCGACAGATGAGTTTCAACCACCCTCGATTCCACAACAGTCTCCGAGAGGTATACTTACGGTTTACAGGTCCGTTCCGAGGACATGGCTCATCACGGCTGGGACTCACGCCAATTACTGGACCAGACACCGCTGCTGGATGCGTCCCGAGATGGACCGGTCGACCGATCGACGTTGCAAGACGAACTCGACATTTCGCGTGCGACGGCCTACCGGTGGACGTCTTCGCTCACCGATGAGGGGTTGCTCGAACAGACACCTACGGGATACCAGACAACTGGAGCCGGCTGTGCTGTGGCCGACGTCGTGTCACGATTCGAGCGGTCGGTCGCGGCGATCGACCGGTTAGAACCCCTCCTCGCCCAGATTTCAGCGCCAGAGTTCACGCGTCACGTCCACCTGTTCGCCGATGCCGATCTCCACGTCGCCACACCGCAAAATCCGAACGCGCCCATCGAACCGTGGCTCGAACACTTCGCGTCGTTCGAACACTCGCGGAGTCTGGTCGTCGCAGGGTGTCCGCCGAAGGTCACAGAACAGGGTATTGAACACGCCCGAAACGATGTCGACTTCGAGGCTATCTGTACGCCGCTGGCGCTCGAAGCCGACCGAAACGCTTCGAAGAACGCGTTCGACACTATTGCGTCGGCTGAAGCGCCCGCGCTGTACACCCACCCCGGACTACCCTTTACCATGGGCATCATCGACGACGTAGTCATCGTCGGCGGTTTCGACGACGAGACAGCCCTCCCGATTGCTTCGGTCACGACCGACGACCCCGAGGCTCGCGAGTGGGCCGTGGATCTCTATCGGCGCTACAAGCGCGATGCGGATCGGCTCGATGTGGCCGAGATGACCGCCGGAGAGCCGTGAACCCAACGGGGGTGACCTGTCTTCAGATTGAATGGAATATCACGAACTGAGACGCCGTCTCAGGGAATGACTATAATCCTGATCTGTCCGTCGAACGAATTATGGAACGGACAGGACAGACCGACGCGGGCAACGGGAATCGACAGCACGGGCGACGAGGCGACCGGGGTGACGGAGAGTCACCGCCGCCGAATTCCTACGATGTCGTCGGCGGCGGCTCGGGGATGTCGGCGTCTCTCACGGCGATGATTCTGGGGAAACACGGCCTCGACGTGGTGATGCTCGAAGCCGGGTCGCATCCGCGGTTCGCCGTCGGCGAGGCGATGCTCCCGCAGAGTTCGATGTGGATGTGGATTCTCGGAGAGTACCACGGCATCCCTGAGATTCAGTATCTCAGCGATACGAACGAAATCGTCGACAACGTCACGTCGTCGTGCGGTATCAAACACTCCATTGGCTTCGCGTATCACGAGCCAGACCGAGGAGTCACAGCGGACCACAGCCACCAGTTGATCCCGCCAAGCCTGCCGTTCTACAGCGAGAGTCATCTCCTGCGCTCAGAGGTCGACCAATATCTGGTCGCGGCCGCCCAGCGGTACGGCGTCGAGTACGTCGACGAGACCGAAATTACCGGCGTGGACATCGGCCGAGACGAGGTATCGGTGACGACCGAGCGGGGTGTCATCGAAGCGGCGTTCTACGTCGACGGGACCGGGGGGAACTCCATCCTCGCGGAGAAGAGGGGATACCGAGAAAACGCCCCGGAGTTGGAGACGGATTCGCGCGCCATCTTCACGCACGTCGGAGGGCTCGCCCCGTTCGACGAGCTACTCGACGAGGCTGCCCGCCCCGGACAGTCTAACCGCCTCCACGACGGGACGCTCCACCACGTGTTCGACGGGGGCTGGATGTGGATTATCCCCTTCGACAACTTCGAGCGCTCCGAGGCGAACAAGGTGAGCGTCGGGTTAGTGCTCGACCGGGCGCAGTACCCCACAGACGAGTCGGTCAGCGCCGAGCGAGAGGCCCGACGAATCATCGCCGAGTTCCCCGATATCGAACGCCACCTCGAATCGGCGACGCCAGTGCGACCGTGGGTCCGAACCGGCAGACTCCAGCGGACCGCCAGTCAGTCCGCCGGCCACAGACACTACCTGACCAACAACACCTACGGCTTCGTCGACCCGCTCTACGCGGTCGGTCTGGTGAACACCCTCGAATCCGTCTTTGTGTCGACCAACGTGCTTCTGGACGCGTTCGAAAACGGCGAGTTTTCGGCGACACGCTTCGCGCCGATCGACGAGATGCATCGCCATCAGCTCGCGACCAACGACCGGGTCATCAGCAACGCCTACAAGTCGATGGGCGATTTCCGGCTCTGGAACGCGTGGACGCAGATGTGGCTGGGACAGGTCCTGTTCCACGACCTGTACATCCAGCGGCATTGCTTCAACTACCTCGCAACAGGGCGACCCGACGAGTTCGACTCGCTCCTCGCGGAACCGTCGCCAGGCGATGGCGCGCCGTTCGTCCCGCAGAAATCCGAGATGCACCGACGGATGGCCGAAATATTAGACGTCTACAGGGCCGGAGACGCGAGTGCTGACGAGGCCGCTGGACTGCTGTTCGCGGAGCTTCGGCAGGCGGACTGGCTCCCGAAGCACATCTACGACTGGGGAGACGAGCGGGCACGGCACGTCGATTTCTCTGACCCAGAGTTAGTGGGAAAACTCATCCAGTGGGGGAAGACCGAATCCCCCGATCAACTCCGAGAGGGACTGTTCGACTTCCCCGTTCCCGAGATGGCGTAGCCGTCGGCTCGAAGTGGGAACTCTCCTTGACCCGTGTGTTTTCGTACCGACCCGGGCGGCTAGCGGGCCAAGTGCCCCCGAGCAACCGCCTCATGGATAAGCCCGCCTCCGACGCCGATCGGGACTGCCACCCAAATCGTCGATGCGACCGCGACGAAACCGATGGCGGCCGCGAAGCCGGCGGCTTCGAGAAGTTGTGCGACTTCGACCTGTCCGGAGACGCCCACCGGGACCACGAGAAAGGCGAACACGACGCAGAGACCGAGAAAGTACGTACCCAGCGTAGTGAGCATGCCCGCGACTGCACCGAAGTGTGGAACGTCGGCGGGGAGCGTCCGCCAGACGGTGACAGCGGAGACGAATGCGGCTGGCACGACGAGCGGGAGTCCGCCCATTCCAAACAGCGCCATGAGCGCCCAGTCAGACCCGCTCGGTGCGCCGAGGGCGAACAGCCCCCACGCGAGGAGGACGAAAACGAGAGTGGCTCCCGCAGCGGTGGTCGCCATCGCGTAGCCCGCGCCGATATCACGCCGGTCCGCCTTCGGCAACCGGTCGGGACCGTATCGCTTGCACGTCGTTTCGACCGCGGTTCGGAACCGTGTGTAGGACATACGACCGTATTCGCGGACCGATACAAAGACGTTTGTTCGTACGGCCTCGGTATAGGCGACGCACGGGCTTCGAGAGCTGTCGCCTCATCCCCATGCCCCCGGCTGTTCACTCCTCGTCGTCCGAACCGGGAAGCCGTCGAACGGCTTTCTCCCACCTGTCGCGGGCGGCCTGGCCGGGGTCAGCGAACGGGTCGTAGGTGATGTCTTCGGCGGTTCCGAGCCGACTGCCTTCGTCCCGTCCGGTCGCGCGCCGCCACAGCGCGACTATCGACGCGAGAGCGACCGCGGCGAACAGCCCGCCCAAGAAGAGATTGACCGGGTACTCGAACGCGGGCACGACGAACACGAGAACCAACGCGAGCGCAGTCAGTTGGAACGCGTACAGCAGGTAGCTGAATCACGTCCCGGAGAGTGAAACCGTTCGACCCATCTCTCGGGAACGTGGGGCTCCACCGCCAAAGTGCTTCACCTGAGCTGGCTCTGGTGGACTCCTCGGGGAGCGTGCGGGCGGAACTGTGCCGAAATGGGGGGCGCAGCCGAATTACGAGAGCCGGGTGAAAAGTAGGTCAATCACCCTCGAAGCAGTGCGTTCTCGGAGACCGGCTCCGGAAACGTCGACTGCGCCGTGTCGGGCGACAACCACCGTCTGACACTTGACTCGTACTGGGGGTTCGATTGTCGACACCGGGCCTCGGTGAGTGAGCTCGGAACCCCCGGTCGAAACACACTAACGCGAGCGCGCTCGTCAGTCGTCGAGGTACGGCTCACAGACCCGCTCGACACCCGCTTCGAACGAAACTTCCGGCTCCCACCCGGTCGCCTCGTGCATCTTCGAGTAGTCCGCTTTCGTGTCGTGGACGTACACCTCGAACGGATTCTCCACGTACACCGGCTCAACGTCCGTCCCGAGCACCTCATTAATCAGCTCGACCATCTCGTTGAACGAGTAGCTCTCGGCAGTCCCGAGGTTGTAGATGCCCTGAAGTCGCTCCTCTGCGGCGAGTTCGGTGCCGCGGACGATGTCGTCGACGTGGGTGATACGCTCGAAACAGCACCTGCTCCGAAAGAAGCCGCAAAGACAAAAAAGCCACATCGAGGAACGCGTCTACTGCGTCGGTGACCGAATAGCCGTGACACCGGTATCAACCAGCACGACGAACCCGAGCAGGGACGCGATGAAGAGCGCGATAATCGGGCCGGCGAACGCACCAGAGCCGCCGTACGTGAACGCCCCGTCGGTCGTGAGGACCGCAGAGACGTTCAGCACAACGATACCGAGTGTGAGGACGCTAAGTCCGCCGGTCAGGTATGAGGCGAGTCGTCGCGGACCCGCGTACACGTGATAGAGTGCGACGGCACCGAGAAGCGTCGGTACCGCCCAAATCCCGAGTGCAATCGCGATACCGGCGGGCGAACCGGCGGCGATACTCGAGAGCTGAACCGGTGGGATGGCGAGCAGCACCACCACGACGAGCAGGGTTGCAACCGAGAGCGCAACCTCGGTCATTCGGATGGAGAGATTGTCATTGAATGACATGTTTTGGCTTGGATGCGGGGATGTAAATTGTTTGTGACGAGTACTGTCTACGCTGGCGTAACTGGCGTCGTGAACCCCGTGAGCCAGTTTTTATGTCGGATCCAACTCGTGCCGCCGTAGGTGTCGTGGCATTTGTAGTAGAAATTGCTCGCGTCATCGTAGCCGACCACGGTTTCGGTATGCCCGACGAGCGAGACATCCAGCGGCATCGTGGACAACAGAAGCGGGTTACCATCGTCGATCTGATTTTTCGTCTGCTCTGGTCGAGTTAGGCCCACATCGACGAAGTTGTTTTCCGGAGATTCGTAGTCGTTGTCACCGCTATCGTACTTTCGAATGCCCCGCGGGATATCGCCGGGGATGGTCAGTCCGCTACCCGCGCCGGGGACGTCCCTTGTACTCATCTTTTGATGAAGGCTATCGATGAGAGCGTCTCGGTCAGAATAGGAGGTTCCTTCGTGGTGGCCGATGGCCATTGATGCCGCAATCGGAGAACAGCCGTCCCACTCATTCCACGAATCATCGGTATCGCCTTCAGTCCAGTTCGGGACTCCAGACACATCTTCGTCCGTGCTTCGCTGGATACCTATCTGGCGGACGTGCTGTTCTGGTGATGCCTCCTGGACCGTACGCCACTCAGTTTTTGCTCCGTGAGTGCTGGACTCAAACCGGTCGATGCCACTTACGGTCGGGAGCGGACGTGCGTGCCCGGTTCGAAGGTCCACGAACCGTGTTTGCTCGTCATCGCCAGCAGTCGGATCCGTCGCTGCGACACCGTACGACATCCCACCCAGATAGAGCAGCGTCTCGTCGAATGTGAGACTGTCGTGAATAGCCGAGTTCGAGAGACGACGCAGGCGTGACTGGGGTGCAGGGCTCGTGCCGTACCCCAACACGGGTGGAAGCTGCTTCCGCGCGGAGATAACGATATGACCCTTCTCGTTCGTAACCGGGAAGACGTATACTGCCGGTTCGAAGTTCGTTGTCGAGTTCTCCGAAACGGGGAGTTTGAACAGCGTTGCGGAGCCAACGTCGGTACGATTCCACTTCTGTAGTTCATCGTCACCCGCAAGCTGTTCGACCTTTGCCTCGGCCATTGCCCGTGCGAGGGACTTCGAAACCCGGTCCGATGACTGTGCTCTCGCTCCCTGCGTGGCGACGATAGAGCCGAGACTCAACGCGCCGAGCGCTTTCATCGCACCCCGCCGTGTAGTCCGAGTCGGCTGTGGTGAGCCGGCAGTACAGTTGGATGCGCTGTTCGGTGAATTTCGATTCGTGTCGTCGTCGTGCGTATCGTCGGTCATGAGGGCTTGCCTCAGTGGAGTTGTTACCATTCATTAACATTACTTCATTTACTGAGAAATAGCATGGAGAAGCTGCATATGATGAGTCGAATAGATAGAGCCTTCGCCTTCTGCACAACTCACCGTCGCAACGCACGGATCGACAGTTGGTTTTAAATGAAGTTAGATTTATTATAGACGGATAACATTTTCTGGACTACGATGGGTAGCCCGTCTCAGACTCTCATTTCGACCCTCCAAACCCGTCACAGCATGCTCGCCGAGTTGTGCACGGCCTCATATACGAAACGTCAGCTCGAAACAACGCTGGATGTTTCGCGATCGACAGTCAATCGTGGTCTTCGAGACCTCCAAGAGGAATCCCTCGCTGAATATGACGGTGGGGAGTGGCAGGCGACTGCGTTCGGACGGCACGCCGTACGCGTCCGTGAGTCATACTTAACAGAATTGGCCTCGTTCGAGGAGGCGGACGTATTTCTCGAACAGTTGGCCCAAGAGGGGGAGCTCGATTACGACTTTCTACGCGGGGTGACAGTACACAAAGCGGAAGCAGCAGCGCCCTGCAAAATACTCGAACAGTACATTACGCAAACGACTCGCGGGACGACAGTTCGAATTATCGCACCTCGTGACGTATTCGGGTGTACGAGAGTCGTGTACAACCGGCTCTGTGAACGCGAACAGTACGGCTTAGAGCTACTGGTTGCTGATGATGTCCTCGAATCATTTCGAGAGGTGTTCCCCGAGTTCACGCAGTCGTTGCTTCGTGATTGTGGTGTGCGATTTCACAGAGCGGCGGTCCCGTTCTCCTTCGGTCTGTGGATCGTTGATGAGACGGCTGCAGGAGTCATCATCTATGGCGATTACGGCATTGCTGGTCTCTTGGTGAACAACTCGCCGCGTTCGGTCGAGTGGGCAAAAAGTCAGTTCCAGACAGTCGAAGCTCACGCGGAGGAAGTCGAACTCGCCCACGTCACAGCCGTGACCGAGGCCGAACCCACGTCAACACGCTAATCCGCATCAACGAGTAGTCCTTTCAGTTCACAGATACGGCTCACAAACCCGCTCGACGCCCTCTTCGAACGAGACTTCGGGATCCCATCCGGTCGCGTCGTGTATCTTCGAGTAGTCCGCTTTCGTGTCGTGAACGTACACCTCGAAGGGGTTCTCGACGTACACGGGCTCGACGTCCGTCCCCAACACCTCGTTTATCATGTCGACCATCTCGTTGAACGAGTAGCTCTCGCTCGTGCCGAGGTTGTAGATGCCCTGCAGCCGGTGGTCGGCGGCGAGTTCGATGCCGCGGACGATGTCGTCGACGTGGGTGAAGTCACGCGTCTGCGACCCGTCACCGAACAGCTCCGGCGACTCGCCGTTCGCAATCTGGTCGGTGAACTGCGCGACCGTATTCGCAAATTCGCCTTTGTGTGCTTCCGCGCCGCCGAAGCCCTGGTACACCGAGAAGAAACGCATCCCGGCCAACTGCATATCGTAGTGGTGGTGGAAGTACTCCGCGTAGCGCTCGCGCCCCAGCTTCGACGCCTCGTACCCCGTCCGGGATTCGACGGGCATATCCTCGGGCGAGGGCTCGGTCCGCGACCCGTAAATCGACGACGTGGTCGCATACACCACGGTGTCGCAGCCGTCCTTTCGCGCCTGTTCGACCGTGTTGACGAAGCCTTCGATGTTCACGCGAGCGCCCTTCGTCGGGTTCTCCTCGTGCATCTTGTACGACGACAGCGCCGCGAGGTGGAACACGGCGTCGACGCCCTCGGTCGGGAGGTCGTCGTCGAGGACGCTCGCGTCGTGGAATTCGACCGCGTCGTCGAGGTTGTCGGGCGTCCCGAGGTAGAGGTCGTCAATCGCAATCACGTCGTTGTCTTCGGCGAGGTGATTTGCGAGGTTCGAACCGATGAAGCCGGCACCGCCAGTAACGAGGACTCGTTTGCCGTCCATATGTCGAAGCTCTCACCGAGTGACAAGAACTTATCGTAGGCGGGAGGGGGATCGGCCCGTACTCGTGCGCGCTCTCCAGCGGTCGGTCGAGTCACCGGACAATCCGAGCCACTCGCTCCGATCGATAGGGTTCACCCACCGGTCGGAACTCACTGAGAAGGTGGGCTTTGCACCGACTTCAAAACCGACGGATCGGTACCGGTCCGTACTACGGTGAGGTCTGCATAGAATGTGAACGCGACGTGGGACGCGTTCGAAGGGGACGACACACCGACGGTTGAGCGATTGGTGAACCGACTGTACTCCCGTGACGGCCTCGTACCGTGGAGACCAGTCGCTGAAGGCCACGTTAGGGAACCAGCGGTCGCCCGGTGTTAGGTATAACAGCCATATCGGTGCCACAGCGAGGCGCTAGCAAACCCATGCAGAATGCTGAGACACCGCCCAACCCGAGTGAACACTTCGATAGCACACTACATTTTGGTCTGCCTAAAAATCGAAGTCATTATTTGGTTTTAGGCCAACCTAAAATGTAGTGGACAAGTACAAGCAACTCACGCGACGGGACTACGTGAAGTACGGGGCTGCGGCAGCGACGGCCGCACTCGCCGGCTGTAGCGGACAGTCGGCGTCCGAACCACCGACAACCGAAGCGAACACGACAGCGACACCAACGGACGACGAGCGTTACGCAGCCACCCTCTCGCCGGCCGGCCGTGTGGAGTTCACCGAGCCTCCGGAGAACGTGTTTACTGTCCTGCTGCACCACGCGGATATGGCGGTCGCACTCGGGCAGGGCGAGTCGCTCAACGGGATGTATAACCCGGAGGGGTTCGGGCAGTTGTACGACCTGCTATTCGAACGACTCCCCGGCGTCTCGGTCGATTGGGCCGGGCTGGTGGATACCTGGAATCCCGACAAGGAGGAGCTCTACGAGCTCGACAGCGATATCCATCTCGAAGACCCGGCGTTGATGGCGACGATGGAGGCGTGGGAGCCCGACGACGTTGCGGAGATTCGGACGGAAGTCGCCCCGTGGTTCGGGAACTCGCTGAGCCGAAACCACAGCGAGCCGCCGGCGAGGTGGGCGGACCAGTACCAGTATCACACGCTCTGGGAGATTTTCGAGCAGGTAGCGGTGGTGTTCCAAGCGCGGGCGCGGTACGAGGCGCTGGCGGAGATTCACAGCGACCTCCTATCGACGATTACGGCCGGCCTCGAAGAGATGGAGGCGCGGCCGTCGACGGCGCGGTTCCTGTGGCGCGGCGGTATCTGGGTGTACCCACTCAACGGCCCCGGGACGGTCCGAGCCCACACGCGCGTGTTCGACGCCGAAGACGCACTCGCCGACGTGCCGAGCGGGACACAAATCGACATGGAAGCGCTCGTCGAAGCCGACCCGGACGTTATCCTCGTCGACGGTGGCCTCGGTCCGGACTGGACGACGACCAAACAGGAACTGTACGACGAGCCGACTGCGCAGGGCCTCTCGGCGGTCGCAAACGACCGTGTCTACCCGATTGGAGTTCGCTACGGCGGCCCGCTCATGAACCTGTTCCAGTTGGAGATGATTGCCAAGCAGCTGTATCCCGAGCAGTTCGGCGCGTGGCCGACCTACGAAGGCGGCCCGTATCCCGACGTTCCGGAAGCCGAGCGACTGTTCGACCGACAGCGCGTGGCTGACATCATCAACGGGGACTTGCAACCGTAGTCGAACACCGGGCTGGTGGATAGCCTCGTCAAACACTGAGCGACGGAGCTCACCAAACGACGAAAGAATACACAGCGTTCATGAGCGACGCCTGTAACCCTCGCAACATGAGTACAGACGCGAGCGCACGCGTGCCACACCTGTTGATGTCGATTGGAGGGTTGGCGCTGGTCATTCAGTCGGTCGTGTTCGAAGGTGCCTTCGGACTGGTGACGAACCCGGGCGTGTCTGGCGGCCTTCAAGACGTGCTGAATGGTGGTCTACTATTTGTATCAACCGTCTGTTCATTCAGTGGTGTATATCTGCAAATCCGAACGTCTCGATAGCGACTCGCCCATCACTCGAACGAAGTATGGACTTGCGGTTTGACGCGCGTTTCGCTCAAATCGGATTCTCAGTGTGGTATCCCCACAGATGGCGTGGCTTCCCCTTGACATCCTCCCCGCCCTGAAGAGCAGGGTTTTACCCTTCAATCTTCCATGAGTAACCCCACGAGCGAATTCAGGCCGGTGATCAGATTTCCGGGGTGAAAATGTTTACTCAGGGTCATATACGAGACCCGCTATGGATTCGCACATGGAGTCTCCAAGCCCTCCGACGGACCTACGGTGGTGTCTCGTTGTTAGCTAGTTCCTAGACCATGATAATTATTGTCTCCCACTACTATCGCCACTGTCACTCGTGGCAGCCGAACTCCTCGCCGCGGTTATCGGCAGTAGTACGTCAACGTTTATGCTCACTTCTCGGTTGCTGTCTATGACGAGTTGACCTGAGCGAGACTGAGACATCCCCTGTCGTGTTGGTGACGAAATGAAGCACGACTCGGGAACCACCACACCCCACTTGGAAAGCGGCAAAATTCTTGACCAATTGCTTATGTGTCGTTCGCACAACGATCTCAATAGGAGACGCACCCGATCCGAACGAGACGGTGCGACCGAACACATGTCTACTGAGGAGAACACACGGAGTGACGACACTCGCGAACAGGTAGCTCAGGCGACACAGATTGCGCGAATACTAACAGGAAGTGTGGTGAGTGCGGTAGCGTTGATAGGTATCGCTGTGACATCACTCACACAGTTCATCCTCGTCGTATTCCTCACAGTGATACTCGGGGCCGGTGTCTATCTGTTGGCTGGAGTGCTTCGTCACGACTGACGAAGCAACACAAACCGACCACTCAGTCACGGACCTCAACGACGGCGAACCAGAGGCCGATGATGACCCCATCGTCGTTGCTTCGACGAGGTCGGCGGCACCGAGCAACGCTCCAACACCGAGGGAGGTGGCGAACACGACCAATCCCGTACAGGCAGCGTACTGCCACTGAGGTAGGTCACTGAGCCAGCGGTCGAGACGCTGAAAGCGGTTCGTCGCCATCGCCATCAGATAACTAACGTGACATGGTAACACCACTAGAAGCCGTTCACGAGGACACCGCACGCGACGAGCGAAACCACTCGACAGCGTCAAGGTCCGTGCCCAACGGTCGGTAGATACGATGTGTGAGCAGGACAGACGGGTCTATCCTCGGAATCGCTCTTGGGACCAGAGTAACCACGCTCATCGTGGGTGAGGCGGTCGCGTCGGCGTGGTTCCCAGCGTGTACGCAATCGCCTTCGAAGTCAAATGGAGTTGGCGACGCGTATCTCGTGGGTCGGAACACAGCGGTCCCGGACACACCACAACTAACAGACTGCTCGCCCACGAGCCAACATGGACCGGACGGACCTGTTCCTCGGATTGATAGTCGTTCTGTTAGCCGCACAGGTATACGAGACGGGCGACAGCCACACGTCGATATTCATCGTGCTCCCCGTGATGGCGATTCTGTACCTGTTTCCGGTGTACCTCGCCGGAGCGGTTCTCATTGAGAACTTCGTCGACGGCTGATTCACAGCACATGGCGGCTTCGAAGGCGCGAGACACAACGCGCACAGCGCATGAAACAGAAACACGCGACTGTCCGTCGTCGCGGATGAGAAACAACAACAGCGAACAGCAGAACCGAATCAGTCCTGCGACTAGAGGGGTCTGTTCGACAGCAGTTCGGACGACTGGACAGGAGCGTTCCCAGCGAGCGACAATCACGACGTGAGTTGATACGGTCTGTGAGTATACCACTACGTAGAGGTGAGAAAGATGATGCAAACGGCGACCGTCATACTCCAATGGGGTGGACACGGTCCGATGGGCCCCCACCGTGGCCACGAGGCTGCCGCGGGGGGCGCGACAGCCGCCGGAAGCATGGGGTTCTGGTGGCTCGCGGTCGGTATCATCCTCCTGGTCGTACTCGTGGGTCTGAGTCTCGTGTACGTCAGTCGCATACGGGCGAGCGGGACCGAGACGACGACCCCGAAGGAAGCCGACAGCGCCATGGAAGACCTTCGAAAGCAGTACGCACGCGGCGAAATCGACGACGAGGAGTTTGCAAACCGGGCGACCACGCTGAATCTGGAGTGGGGATAGGTCGGAGTGGATTGAGTACGAGATGTCCGAACGCGGCACGCTCGTCAGGTCAAGCAGGCGATCTGGGTGTACGCCCCATCACCGTCGTTCTCGGCACGCCCGCGGCCCGTTTTGGTACGTCGGGTCAGCGGTGACCGGACCGATTTCGCTCGCGCACATCGGGGGCGTACTCGTGTGGTCTCTCGGCGTCCTCGCAGCATACGAGCGACTCTGATGAGCAGTCATTCGCGGACAACGGCGGCGACCGGTGCGGGCACGGCGTCGGCGGGCGAGGCCGGTGACGCCGGACACGCCGAACACGGGCTAAACGACGGGTAGTGACGGTCTGTCACGACTTTTCGTGGCCGTAATGAACATATGCCGGCGGGCGAGTGTACCAGTCACGGATGCCGACGCGAGAGCATATCGACCAGAAGCCCACGAGCGAGCAGCGAAGCGAACTCGCTGCACAGGACACCCGCGACGACGACGACCGCGTCGCGACGACGCCCAACGGCGCGTACACCGGCGGCTACGCGTATCACGAACTCGACGGAGACGGCGAAATCGTCTGCGGCGGCCACAGCGAGGGTCACTTCGTCGAGGTCACGCGCGGCGAGGCCAAGCGGACGGGCAAGACGCCCTGCGGGAAGTGCGAGTGGATTCTCGAACTGAAACGCTAGCGCCCGCCACTGCGACGCCCGTCGGCGAAGCGGCGTCCGCGTGCCGGCGAGCGGGCGACCGACGGGTTCCTACCCCGACCACGTGGCGCTCAGCGGGATGACGAACCGCCCGTTTTCTTCGAGGACGTACTCGTAGCCCGCGTCCGGGTTACTCGGGTCGCGGAACTGTTTGACCGTCGTCCGCTCGCCGAGTTTGAGCGTCGCCCCGGCGCTCGTCGCGTCCTCGACGCCGACGATTTCGTACGCGCCGTTTCGGCCGTCGACCGCGTCGGCGTACACCCACGAGCCGACCGCGCTCTCGATGCGCCCGGGGTCGAGCGGCCCGTTCGACACGCTGACGCGCAGTTCGTTGTCGAGCGAGAGGCTTCGAGTGAAGCCGTCGACGGTCCCCTCGATACGCGGCCGTTGGTCGATGAGTCTCTCGCCGTCGGCCGTCAGCGACGACCCGTCGACGAGGTACGCGTGTTCGTGATTCCCCGCGTCGTCGACGGAGTAGACCGCGAACGCGCCGTCGCAGGAGAAGACGCCGTCGACGGTGTGCTGGGTCGGTTCGCCGTCGGGACGAGCGGTCGCACAGAGGACGTAGTCCGTCCGGCCGTCGTTCAGTTCGACTTGCACGGCGCGGGCGGTCGGGTCGTCGCTCTCGACGGGGACGGCGGTCACGTCGGCAATCGCTCGCTCGCCCTCGTACGATTCGATAACTGACCGGAAGACCGAACTGCCGCGTTCGGGCCGTCGGTGGGCGAGGAGGTAGTTCAGCGAGTCCGGGTTGTTCCAGCGCTGTGGCGGGTCGCCGGTGGCGATTGCCACGTCGTCGCACGCCGTCAGCATCGTCAGGCGCATCCGGACGGGGTCGGCGTCGGCCGGACGGACGTCCCAGTAGTCGAGGGCGTTCCACTCGACGCTGAACCGGTCGCCCGGGTCGGGGTCGCGCTCGACCTCCGAGAGGTAGTTGAAGCCGTTACCGACCCGCTCGTCGTACTCCGTCTGCTCCCCGGGGGCGGGCTTCGGAACGTCTCGACCGGCGTACGTCCCCCCGTCTTGCGGCGTGAGGTGCAGCCGCTCGGTCGAGACACCGGACTGTTCTTCGAACTCCGTCCGGAGGAGTTCGACCGCGGTGCCGTCGACGGTGAACCCGTCGAAGTAGAGACTCCCCGTCTGGCGCGTCCCGAGTCCGCCGAAGATGCCGACCCGGTCGTCGGTCGCACTCGGTAACTCGTAGGTCCCCCGTGCGCGGGTCGTACCGTCGGGCGATTCGAGCGCGACGTCGACGGTCGTCCCGTCCGTCGAGACGGTGAGCGAGTACCACGACCCCTTCCTCCAGCCGTCGATTGACGTGGACGCTGCCCACGTGTTGGCCTCGGGGTAGAACAGCCCGAGCCGCGGGTCGTCACCCGAACCGTGGTTGCCGACGCCCGCGCAGACGTGCCGACCGCGCTCGTCTTGGCCGAGGTAGATGGCTTGGACGTGTTGCCAGTAGGCCTCCGTCCCGGTCGGCTGTGCGTTGATAGACACCCGCGCCTCCGCGTCGGACCCCGCGGCGACGGACAGCCCACGGCAGTCGTGCGACTCGTCGGAGGGGTCGAAGACGCGTATCGACCACGACCCGTCGACGGCGGCGTCCCGCGAGGGTTCGATGCCGCCCGCACCGCCGCGGGCGACGAACTCCGAGACGCCGTCTCGAAGGTCGTACGTCACGCGGTCGCCCGGGGTCGGCGGGCCGTGGAAACTGAAGTGGTGGTCGGTCCCGCCGGCGACGGCGAAGAAGTCCACCGCGTACGAGTTCGCCTCGTCGATGGTCACCTGCGCGGTCGTTCTGCGGTATCGGTCGGTCTCCTCGTACACGTCGGCGGCGTCGACGTCGAACAGTTGGACGCGGTCCGTGTGGTCGAACCGCTTCGGGGCGGCGACCCACTGCCGGTCCTGCTGTCGCTCGTTGACGACGACGGTGTTGTGGCTCACCGTGTTGGCGGTCCAGTGCCACCGCTTCGGCCAGTCGCCGGTCTCCTCCGGATAGCCGAGGTCGGGCGAGAGGTTCAGGTCGTGGCCGAACACGCCGAGGTTGAGCGTGTCGCGGTGGCAGTGGCTCGTCCCGTAGCCGTCGTCCGGACCGAACGCGTTCCGCCCGTAGTACGTCCACACCCCGCGCCCCGTCCCGTCGGCGGCCGACCCCGCCCGGAGGGCCGTGAACCCGTAACCCGCGAGCTGTGTGCTTTCGAGGTCCAGCGGCCCGGTCGCGGCCAGCGCCGTCTGGAGCGCGGAGTCGATCTGCTCGGGGTTCCGGTCGAAGATGTCGCCTCGGAGGCCCGCGTCAGAGTTCCCGTTTCGGTGATACAGCCACTTGACGAGGCCTTCGCCCCCGTATTTCACGTACGCCCGAATCAGGGTGGCCGTGGGAATCATGTCGTCGAACCCCGGACTGCCCGTCCCGGCGGTGTCGCCGATACGCGGAACGTACCGATTGAGGAACGTCAGCCGCGACTGAGTCTCGAACGCCTGACTGACGAGCGGAGTGCGATACAGGTCGGCACCGGAATAGCCGTCGTAGCCGTTGAGAACCTCGGCGGTGCCCTCGAACGCCCGAGCGACGAGGCTGTTGTAGTGGACGCTCGCCTCGTTCGAGAAGCCGTCGCGGTCGAAGTCGGCGAGGAGCTTCGACAGCACCTCGCCGCCGGTGAGACGCCAGCGGCCGAACGCCGTGCCGTCGTCTTCCTTTTCGAGCGTTCCCGCTTTGAACAGGAAGTCGAGCGCCTCGTCGGTGTAGCCGTCTCGGTCGTCCTGAACGACCGCCGAGAGCGCCACCGTCTGCTGGTGGCTCCCGAAGTTGCCGCGTATCTGCGCCCGCTTGACGCCGGGGAGCATCTGCCTGATGAACCCCGATTCGATGTTCGACCGGACGGCGTCCGTGGTGTCCTTCGCTGGCAACGAGGGGTACTCGGTCGCCTTCCGGTCGAGAAAGCGCGTGAGTTCGGAATCGACGTCGAGCGCGGGGAAGACGGCGTCGTAGGCCTTCATGACGGCTTTGACCCAGTACGACTCCCAAATCGACCCGATCTGTTTGCCCTGCCCCGTCCCGCCGTGGGTCGGGTTCGGAAGCCCGTTTACCTCCGTGTACCCGCCGTCGTCGAAGTACACCGTCTCCTGCAGGCTCATGTCCGGATACACGTCGGCCAGTCGGTCGAGAAGCACCGCGACGGCGCGTGCGTACCGCTGGTCTTCGGTGTAGAGGTAGGCGTGCGAGAGGTTGTCGAGCATCGAGCGCATGCCGTAGATGACGTTCCAGTGGTGGGCCCACCCGACCGGCGTCCACCGGACGCCGGGGTCGCCGAGGTCGCCGTTCTCGTCGACCCAGCCGAGGCCGTCGTCGACGCCCCACTTCGGACCCATCTCGGGGTGTTCTTCGTTGACGAGGAGCGACCGGTCCGCGAGCGACGGGTCGAACGCGCCCGTCTCGTCGAGGCCGCTCCGGCGATACGCCTCGAAGTCGTTCGTCGGAAGCGTGTACTCGCGGTCGGATATCTTCCACTTTGCACCGGGCTTCGCCGCGTAGGAGGCCCCCGAAGCCGGCGACTTCGGTGCCCAGGCGCTCGACCACGGGTAGCTCCCCGCCGTGCCCTCGGCGAGCCACGCCGTCCGAGGGACGTGCTGTGAGCCGACGTACTCCCAGAGGTCGTCGAGCGAGAACTGGTCCAGGAGTTTGTTTGCGGCCGACACGACGCCGTCGCGTCTCGCCCGCGCCCAGTCGTGCGAGTCGATGTTCTCGCGGGCGGCCCGCCGCTTCCGGTCGGTGTAGAACGTCGCCCGCGTCTTCCGCGACGACGGCGTCGCGGAGGGGAGATAACTCCACAGCAACGCGCCGATGAGGCCGACACTCGACGCTTTCAGGAACCCGCGACGGCTCAGGGGCAACGTGGAGCCCAGATATCCGTCGGTGTCAGACCGCTCTGACGGCGGGTCGTCCGAGTCGGTCGGTGGACCCGGATTCGTGTTAGTCATCGATACATTGTTGTATTCATGAAGTTTAAAACACTTTATACATTTTGATTAAAACTAATAAAATTCTGATTAGAAAAATGTGCCGTGATCTGTGCTTCATTTGCGATAGTCGGTCGTGAGTCCCCACTGCGCCTATTTCGGAAGTCTCACTTTCGCCACGAAGCCGTCGTACTCGTCGCGTCGTTGAGGCGGGTTCCGAGAGCCACAGATGCCGAGGTGTTCCGCGTCCATCGCCGTGATTGCGTGCGGCTGTTCGGCGCGCTCGGTCCCGAACGTGTACGTCCACGTGCGGTTCCCGTTCCCGTCGAGTCCGTTGAGCCACATCTGCGGGCCGACGACGTCGACGCTTCGGGTTCCGACCGCGGCGTAGCCGTCTTCGAGGGCGACGATTCCGTCGGCGGTGAACTCCTGACCGTCCTCGCCGTGGGTCTTCGTCCAGACCGCGTCGCCGTCGGCCGCGGTCTTGACGAACAGCGCGTCGGTGGTGAAGGCGTCCGCT
This sequence comes from Haloferax massiliensis, assembly GCF_001368915.1. Taxonomy (GTDB): domain Archaea; phylum Halobacteriota; class Halobacteria; order Halobacteriales; family Haloferacaceae; genus Haloferax; species Haloferax massiliensis. Next base: position 247,451 of record NZ_CSTE01000001.1, read on the forward strand.
GCCCCCGTCGTCCCCGCGAGGACGTAGCCGCCGTCGACCCGGATGCACTCTTCGAGGCGGTTGTCTTCGTTCGCCGCGTAGGACGTTCGCCACCGCTCGCGTCCCGCCGCGTCGGTTCGCACCATGAGGAACTCGGTGGTGTCGTCGTCGCTCGTGCGCGTCCCCGCGAGCGTGAACCCGTCTTGGGCCCGGGTCACGGACGCGATCTCGGTGCGCGTCCCGCCCGCGTACGTCCGCGTCCAGCGAACCGCGCCGTCGGAGCCGAGTTTCGCCAGCGCGGCGCGGCCGCCGGAGGTTCCGGCGACGACGAACCCGCCGTCGGGCGTCTGGACGACGTCGTTCGCGCGGTCGTCCGCGGTCGAGGAGATCTGAAACCGTTGCGTCCACCGTTCTCGACCGTTCCGGTTGGTCTCGACGACGTACATCTGTTGGGCGCAGCGACCCCGCGTTGCTCCGCACAGCACGTAGCCGTTGGTCGCGGTTCGGGCACCGCCGTACGCGACGTCGAACCCGGCCTGACCGTGGGAGGTCGTCCACCGCGTCTCACCGTCGGCGTCCCAGGTGTACTGCCACGACTCCGCACCGCCGTCGGACGTGGTGGCGAGGCCGAGCGTCGTGACGCCGCCGTCGGGGGTGGAGACGGCCGCTCTGAACTTCTCTCGGCCGGATTTGTCGCCAGTGCGGTACCAGACGACGTTCTCTCGATACTCGCTGAGCGGCGTCGCCTCGGTTGGAGCGGCGTCACCCTCGGTCTGCGTCGGCGTCGCGGTCGCGGTCGTCCCCGCGGACGACAACAGTGCTGCCAAACCGATGCTTCGGAGAACGTCCCGACGGTTCACGGGGAGTCCCGTACGTGCTGCGTTTCTATCTGAGGAGTCTGTCATTGGTCGATGGGGAGGTGGGTGCGTGCGGTGGACCCGAGACTGGGCACGCGATGTGCGCGAGTCGGTCAGCGGCCCATCGCCGCGCGCTCGATACGCTACGTCGTCGGGCCGCCGGCGGCGTCGACTGGGTGCCTCTCCTGCCGCTCACCCGTCCAGGCGGAATCGCGCGGGACGCGCTCATTCTGGACGAGGTGTGCGCTCGGTAGGCAGGGCGCGGATTCGCGATGCTGTTTCCGACATTACACGTCCACGCAATAATTACTACTGGCCAACATGACAAAAGGAATGTGGCGTCGATTAATAATATTTTTCTGATATGTGTGGATAACCATAGTATCGGCCTGTAGTGGGAGATTGTTCGATTTATCGCACAGTACCAGCACCTATTTGTCAGTTCATATTCGTTTATGGAGACAGGTGCCAACACCGTGCACGAGTACCTCAAATCCCTCCGTCAGAATCCAGACAGGTCGGCCAAACGAGTTGCGACTCGCGGGTCGGGGCGAGGGGCGCTCGGCCGTCGCTCGCTTGCGACCGCTGCCGGGGGGACGGCGCTCCTCGGCGCGGCCGATGACGCCGCCGCGGCGTTCTCGCCGGGCGTCGTCGGGACCGCACCGTATCTCCGCGACCGACTCTACCCGACGATGGGCACCGACGAGGAGAACCCCACCCTCGTCGTCTACGTCAACTTCCTGTCGGACTCCTCGCAGTACTTCGTCCAGCACAACCTCGAAGACGTCGTCCGCGAGTACGTCCGGCAAGCCCGGCCCGACCGCGTTCGTCGTCGGCGGCGTCCACGGCGAGGAACCGCAGGGCTACCACGCCGCCGACCAACTCAGACACCTTCGCCCGACCGGCGGCAAACTCGTCGTCGTCCCCCGCGCCAACAGGCCCGCTATCGAAATCGGCGCGCGGTACACCGAAGACGGCGACCTGAACCGCCAGTTCCCCACCGGCTCCGAGCCGACCTCGAAGCTCGCGCGGGCGCTCTGGGACGAACTCCAGTCGCACGACCCCGACGTGGTCGTCGACCTCCACAGCTCCAGCGGCATCTACCGATACGACGGGAAAGTCGGGCAGGCCGTCTTCTCGACGCCTGCCACGCCCGAAAACGCCGGCAACGCCTGCGACTACGTCAACGACTGCTACATCGACCGCTCGGCGTACCCGTCGCACTACGACTTCGACTGGAGCGGTTCGCTCAGCGGGTCGCGACCCCTGTTCGTCCACAAAGCGTACGGCGACTTGCGACTCCCGGGGTATATCGTCGAGACGACCCGCAAGGGGACGACCCTCGAAGACGCCGTGACGTGGGGAGTCGCCGTCGCTCGCTCCCTGCTGTGGCAACACGAAGTCTACCACGGGTGATGTCGCGCCGTGCGCTCGGGTGCGCAGCCAGCGCGTTCGCCGACGGGTACGTCAGCGATTGAACGCGTCCGGCGGAGCGCTCGACGACCGTGCGACCTAGTTTCCGGACGCGACTGGGCGACGATTCACCGAATCGTCAATTTAGACCGGGGGATTAATGACAATCACACGCAAAAGATCCGGAGATGACCTACGAGAACCTCGATTCCGACCTCATCAACGCACTCCTCGAAGACGGGCGGCGCAGTCTCCGGAGCCTCGCCGAAGAACTCGACGTGTCGGTGACGACCGTCTCGAACCACCTGCGAGACCTCGAAGACGAGGGAATCATCGAGGGCTACACGCCCCGCGTCGACTACGACGCGCTCGGCTACGACGTGACCGCCGTCATGCATCTCAAAGTAGAGGGGAGCGCCCTCTCGGAGGTCACCGAACTGCTCGCCGACGAGCCGCAGATGGTCTCGGTGTACGAAGTCACCGGCGACTACGACGTGCTCGCGGTCGGGAAGTTCAGGAACACAGACGACATGAACCGCCAGATCAAGGCGCTGTTGAGCGAGGCCCCGATTCGGGAGTCGAACACGAGCGTCGTCCTCAACGCGGTCTCCGAGAACGGGCAGTTCGACCTCGGCGACAGCGACGCCTGACGCGGCGGCTCAGTCGACGCGGAACTCGAACCGCGCACCGCCTTCGGACCCCTCCGAGACCGTCACCTCCCAGCCGTGTGCGGCCGCGACCTGCGAGATGATGTTCAGTCCGAAGCCGGTCCCCTGCGACGACGTGGTGTAGCCGGCCTCGAACACGGTGTCGCGGTTCTCAGGGGGGATTCCCACGCCGTCGTCTTCGACGAAGAACCCGCGGTCGGTCTCGCCGACGGTGACGGTCACGCCGGCCCCGCGGTCGGGCGAGTCGTCTCGGTCGCCTGTAGAACCGTGTTCTACAGCGTCACCGGACGCAGTCCGGTTGCCCGTGGAACCGTGTTCCACGGCGTCGTCGGGAGAATCCCGACTGCCCGTCGAGCCGTGCTCGACGGCGTTTCGAAACAGGTTTTCGAGGAGTTGCTGGAGTTGGTCGGCGTCGGCGTCGAGGACCAGTTCGGTCTCGACCGAAAGCGTGGCGTCGCCGGTCACCACGTTTCGCCAGCACGCTTGCGCGAGGTCGGACAGCGCGACCGGCTCGATTTCCATGGCGTCGTCGCCGTCGTGGGCGAGCACGAGCAGGTCGCTGATGAGGTCGTCCATGCGTTCCAGCGCGCGGTCGATAGCGTCGACGTGGTCGCTGTCGCAGTCGTCCGCGAGCAGGTCGAGTCGGCCCATCGCGACCTGCAGCGGGTTGCGGAGGTCGTGGCTCACGACGCTCGCGAAGCGGTCGAGCCGCTCGTTTTGCTCGACGAGTTCGACCTCTCGTTGCTTCTGCTCGGTGATGTCCCGAATCATCGCGACGTACAGGTCCTCGCCCGCGACGTTGAGTTGGATGAGGTGGACCTCGGTGGGGAACGTCGTGCCGTCGCGGCGCTGCAGTTCGCCTTCGAACCGATCCGGTTCGTTCGGTGGTAGCTCCCCCCAGAACGACCGCGAACGGGCCGGGTCCGACGAGGGGTCGAGGTCCCAGATGGTCTTGTCGACGAGTTCCGCCTCGCTGTAGCCCAGTTCCTCGCATATCCGCTGGTTCACGTCTCGGATCGTGCCGTCGTCCGTGTGGACGACGACGAGGTCCGGCGAGTGTTCGAACAGGGCTTCGAGCCGCGCGGTGTTCGCCCAGAGGGTCCGCTCGTAGACCTTCCGCGGCGTGACGTCGTCTTGGAAGCCGACGAAGAAGTCGATGTCCCCGTCGTCGTCGAACAGGGGCGCGATGCGCACGCGGTTCCAGAACTGGGTGCCGTCCTTGCGGTAGTTCAGCAGTTCGACCGTCACGTGGTCGCGCCCTTCGACCGCCGCCCGCAGTTCGGCGACGGTGTCTTCGTCGGTCGCCTCGCCCTGTAGGAACCGACAGTTCCGCCCGACTGCTTCCTCGGCGTCGTAGCCCGTGAGCGTCTCGAACGCCTCGTTGGCGTAGACGATGGGGTTGTCCGCCGCGTGGGGGTCGGTGAGGACGATGCCGACGGGCGCTTCGTCCATCGCCCGTGACCTCACCGACAGGCGCGCTTCGAGCGCCTCGCCCGGCGACGCCCGAGCGGACCGGACGCGCTCGACGGCGTTCTCGATGCGGGTGGCGAGGAGTCGGTACTGGGTCGCGTCATCGCCCTTCCGCAGGTACCCGGTCGCGCCCGCGGCGAGCGCCTCGCCAGCTATCTCCTCGCGTCCCCGTTCGGTAAAGAGGATAAACGGCAGTTCGGGGAACTCGTCGCGGACCCGCGACAACACGTCGAGACCGTCGAGGTCGGGCGGGTCGTAGCCGCAGACGACGCAGTCGAACGCCGCGTCACCGCTCCGAATCCGGTCGAGCGCGGCCCGCGGGTCCGACTCGGTATGGACGGTGAATCGCCCGCGCTCGCGTTCCAGTTGCGACGCGACGAGCGCCGCGAAGTCGCGGTCGGCTTCGACGTAGAGGACGTCGATAGACGCCGGCTCCGAGAGTGAACGCGGCGCGTCACGAGATGAGACCATACGCGACGATAGATAACGCCAAGAGACAATAATGGTGATGCCGGGCGAGAACGTGTCGCGTCCTCGGTCGCGTCGGACTCCCCGTCCGGAACGAGAAACGCATCCATCGACGCCGCCGGGGACGGCCACACTGCAACTCGCGCGCGACGGCGAAACAGCGCCCGAATTTCGAAGACGCAACGGCGAGCGGTAAAAACGCATCGGCCGGTTCGTAAACAGAGCCCTTATAATTTTGAGTCCGCTTTCAAACGGTGATGACAGCCCCCGACGAATCCGAACGCAACGCGCCATCGCGGCTCGCCCGCGCCCTCTTCGCGAGCGGCCTCGCAGTCCTGGCGATTCGCAACCTGACCGACCTCGACGGCCGCATCGCCTACGCGGAGGCGAAGGGCGTCCCCGAGGCGGACCGGCTCGTCCCCGCCGCGAGCGGTCTGCTCCTCGGAGGCAGCCTCGGTATCGGCCTCTGGAAGCTCCCCAAACTCGCTTCCGCGAGCGTCGCGGCGTTCTTCGCCGGCGTCACGCCGACGATGCACGACTTCTGGGCCGTCGACGACGACGCCCGCGACGAGGAGCTCACGTCGTTCCTCCAGAACCTGACGCTGTTCGGCGCGGCGCTCGCGTTCTTCAAGCGCGCCTCGGACGAGTAGAGACAGTCCGAACGCGGCCGGCCGGTTTTTTGCGGTCACGTATCGACGGCATACTCGTCGATCTGGTCGACTCCCCGCCAGAGCGCGTACAGATACCACAGTCCGACAACAGTCCAACCAACCGCGACGAGCGGAGAGCCGTGGAACCACCGGTACGCCGCGAAGCCGAACGCGGAGAGGGCGAGGACCTGATAGAGTCGAGCGTGGGCGGACACGGGCGCGGCTAGTACCCGCCGCGACCGTATTTTTTACTCACGCGGGAGGCGGACACCCCACCGTTTCCAGTATATCGTCGGCGGCCGCGACGAAAGCCAATCAGGACGAGAACGCGTCGCCCGCGCCGTCGACGTCGGCCGGGCGGTAGAAGCCGACGACGAACTCGACCGCGCCGTCGTCGTCCCGAATCGGGTGACTATCGAGACGGGCCCGGACGGGCTCGCCGCCGGCGTCGTAGATTCGAATCTCCGTCGAAATCGGCTCGCCGGCGTCGGCGGCCGCCCGAATCGCGGCGACCGTCTCGGGGTCCGTCTCGGGGCCGTAGAGGAACCGACAGTTGCGCCCCGTCACCGACTCGGCGTCGTAGCCCGTGAGCGTCTCGAACGCCTCGTTGGCGTAGACGACGGGGTTGTCGGGCAGCGAGGGGTCGGTGACGACGACGCCGACGCCGACGGCGTCGAGCACCCGGTCTTTCAGTTCGACTTCCGCCCGGAGCGCGTCGACTTCGGTGAGTTCCTGAACGATACAGACGTGTCCCCCGTCGTCCATCTGCGTCAGCACGAGGCGCTCGGGAACCGCCTCGCCGCCCTTGGTGACGCCGGTCGAAAACCCCCGCCACGACCCCTCGGCTTCGAGTTGCGGGAGGATTTCGTCGTGGAACCGCCGGGCCTCGTCGGCCGGGTAGAGGACGTCCCAGTGCTCGCCGATGAGTTCGGCCCGGTCGCGGTCGTAGAGCGCGGCGTACGCCTCGTTGAGGTACTGGTAGACGCCCTCGTCGTCGATGATGCCGATTCCCTCCTCGGCCGATTCGATGGCGAGAAAGCCGCGTCGCATGTGCGTCTCGGCCCAGTACTTCTCGACGAGGTTCGAGACCTTGTTCGCCAAGACGGGGTACTCCTCGGGACCGCCTTTCTGGAGGTACTCGTCGACGCCGGCGGAGATGGCGCGGCTCGCGATCTCCTCGCTCCCCTTGCCGGTGAAGAGGACGAACGGGAGATCGATGCCCCGCTCGCGCGCCGCCGTGAGGAGTTCGAGCCCGTCCATCCCCGGCATGTCGTAGTCGCTGACGACGCAGTCGTACTCCCCGTCGGTGAGTTCGTCGAGCGCCGGTCCCGGCTCGGTGTACGTCTCCGTCTCGACGTCGTCGAGTTCGCGTTCGAGAAAGGTCGCGGACAGCTCCACCATCGCCTCGTTATCGTCGACCAGCAGGATTCGCATCGCACGCCGCTCCGCGCTAAACGGGGCGATACCGTGGAGTGGAGACACGTCCATACGTCTGTGGTGTCGCGTCACAGTGATAAAAACAGCTACGGCGACAGTCACGTCCGACGACAGAACGCCCCAGACCGTCCCGGGGCACTCGCCTCGGAGGCGAGCGGACGTCTGTATAGAATATATATTACTAGATGAGCCCGACGGCAATAAATTATATGCGATGTGACACAGTTGACATCATCATATGGAAGTGGTCAGGAACGTCCGAGAGCTCACGGCGGTTCTCGAACAGTTTACGGAGACGACGGGAGCGGTCTGCGAGCTTGAACTGACGAGCGACGGCGAATCGGCCGCGGACGGTGTCCTGGCTTCGGTTACCGTCGCGTACGACCTCGCGTCCGAGTGCGCGGTCGACCCGAACCGGCTCTCCGTGTCGTCGCCGGCGGCGTCGGTCGCCGACGGCCGGCTTCGACTCGAACTCGACGTGGCGCTCGCGCCCCCGCCGGGCGGAGACGCCGACCCGGAACCGGCGTCGGCCGAGCGCGACTCCGAACGCGACTCCGAGCCGACTGAACTGGTCGCCCGGGCCGACGGCTCCGGGACGCGAAACGCGGCGGTCGACGCGGCTGTCGGACCCGGCGCGTCGCCGCCGACGATGGAGTCCGAAGTCCCGACAGAGAGTGGCGAAACGCCGGAGAGCGACCGGGGTGCATCCGCGTCGGCGGACGACGCCACCGAGGCGGGCGCGGAGACGGAGACGGACGCCAGCACCGGCCCGGACGCCAGCACCGACCCGGACGCCAGCACCGACCCGGACGCCAGCACGGAAACGGAGACCGACGCGGACGCCAGCACCGTGGCGGAGCCAGCGGTGGAGGCGGACGCAAAAGCGGACACAGACGCGGAGCCGGATTCCGACGCGGTACCGGCCCATCACGACCCGGTTCGGCTTCGGGAGGCCTACGAGGCCTGCGAGACGTTCAAGGAGATGACCGCCGCTCTCGGCGTCGACGTGACCCCGCAGACCGTCCGCAACCAGATGATTCAACGCGGGATTCACGAACCGGAGTCCTACGGCCCGTCGACCGAAACGGCGTCTTCGAGCCGAGCGAGCGACGCGGGCGACGAGGCGCGGACCCCGGAGCCGAGCGTCGCCGACGAGGGGGGCGCGGCCGCGCCTGAGCCGTCGGCCGAACCGGGAGGCGAGGACACCGCGGACTCGGCGGGGACGGAGCGTGAGACGCGAGCCGAGGCCGACGCGGAAGTCGGGCCGGCGTCGACTGCGGGGCCGACCGGAGACGCCGGGACCGACGCGGTCGACGCAGACGAGACGCCTGCGGTGACCGAGGACGACTCCGGCGCGAGTGACCTCCCGCCGCTTCCCGCGTCGGTGTCCTCGCTCGACTGCTCGACGGCGGACGTGTGTGCGGCCGTCGCGGGCGCGAAGACGCTGTACGAAGTCGAGCGTCGCCTCGGACTCGACCGCGCCGAGGTCCGCGACGTGCTGACCGCGCTCGACCTCCTCGACCTCGTCACCGGGCGGATGGCCCGACGCGACGCGTCGGCGGCGACCCCCGCCGACGTTCGAACGCGAGCGCGCGCCGCGCTCGACGGCGGGGCCGAGTGAATCGGCCGGGCGAGTATCGGCGCGACGGGAGACGCCCACCGATACGTCGCTCTACCGCGAGCGGCGAGCGAGTCGTCTCCGGATTCATCACATAATTGGAAAGTGATATAACCCGGGAGTTCGGCGGTGGCGTACGTCGCACGTCGAGCGGAAGCGCGCTCATCGAGGTCGGTGTGCGGTCCCGGTAGATACGCCGGTCACGCGGCCAGCACGTTCGACAGGAGACCGAGTGAGCCTGCGAAGGCGTCCGTCTTCCGACGCTGTTTTCGCAGTCGATTCGGACCGCTTCTGCCCCTATCCGCGGATTCGACGGCGAGAAGACGTATTCCGAATTCCCCAACGCCGATTCGTTGAGCAACTGCCGGTGGGTCGGGACCGCGCAGTCGACGCCGGACGTATCCTCGCGAGATTCTCGGGCGAATGCCGGCGCGTCCTCTCCCGACCGAGTCGGGCGGGTCGTCGATTCCCTCTTCGGTGTTTTCTCGATTTACTGATGGTTCTCAGTTATTATAACTCATCTTACTTTCATATTGCCGGACACGTTCCCGGCCGAGTACCGCCGGCGTCCCCCGGCCCCCGTCGCTCGACGTGCGGTGAAGTCGGTGCGTTCGCCCCGCCGGCCCGAAGACGAACCGCAGCGCGTCGGACACGTCAGTATGTTGTAGTATGGTTACCAACATATCAGTCTTACCAGCGGTTATCACATCCGCCTCGGTGCGGGTTGTTGTGTTTGCGCACATGACATCACGGACAGTTTTCAGACGTACTGTAACAGCAATGCTGGTGGTCGTACTCACGACCGCGACGCTCCCCGCCGGTGCGGCGGGCGTCGCGGCCGGAGACGCGAGCGCACTCGATTCGAACGTTCAGTCGGTGGCGAACGCGTCCGTCCCGGCGGACGTGACCACCGCCACGCTCCAGTCGGACGGGGCCGACGGCGACGCCGGTAACGACACCGCTGGCACGAACGCGACGACCATCACGCTCGTCGGCTTCAACGACATCGGCAAGGCGGCCGCTGGCTCCGGTGACGACAAACTCGGCCGGATGATTACACTCATCAATCGCGAGCGGGCGAACGCCTCCGGGCCGGTGTTCGTGGCCGGCGGCGGCGACGAACTCAGCCCGCATGCCCTCCGAAACTACGACGACCTAGAACACGGCTACGAGCCGCCGGTGACAGCGATGAACCTCATCGATCCCGACGCCGAAGTCGTCCAGAATCACGAACTCGACTACGACGAGGACGCGGGGACGAACGACTTCGCCGTCTTCGAGGCCGTTGCCGACGAGTCGACCTACCCGTGGCTCCTCGCCAACGTCGTCGACGAGGAGACGGGCGAGAATCTCCCCGGGACGCAGAACTACACCGTTGTCGAACGCGGCGGTGTCAGGGTCGGCTTCTTCGGGCTGACCGACGAGGCCATCAACGCCAAGACCGACGGCGTCATCGAGCGCAACGGCTACACCGTCGTCGACCCGACGACCGCCGCCCGGCGGACCGTCGACACGCTCCGCAACGAGGAGGACGTCGACGTGGTCGTCGCGCTGGCTCCGGTCGGCATCCCGGACTCGAAGGACCTCGCGCGGAACGTCGACGGCATCGACGCGCTCGTCTCCGGCGACGACCAACGGCGCTACCCGCCGCAGACGACGAACGGCGTCCTCATCGGCGAGACCACCGGCAAGGCAAACGCCATCATGCGGATGGAGCTAACCGTCGATAACGGGAGCGTCACCGACGCCTCCGGCGAACTCGTCGACGTGACGACCGACGTACCGCGCAACGACTCGTGGCAGGCGTACATCAACCCGCTCCGCGAGGAGTACCTCGACACGGAACTCGCAACGGCGGTCATGCCCGAGCACACGGGCGTCGGCTCCAGCTACACCGACGACTCCGCGACGGGCCACCTCGTCACCGACGGCGTCCGCGGCTACACCGGTGCCGACGTGGCCGTGACGAACGCCGGCGGCATCCGCGACACGCTCTATCCGAGCGACTACGCCGCGGGCGAGGAGTTCAACGTCACCCGCGGGATGGTGACCTCGACGCTCTCGTTCGGCAACCACATCGTCGTGGTCGAACTGACCGGCGCGGAGCTCCGCGAGGTCGTCGAGAGCCAGATAACGCCGCTGGAGATGGACAACCAGTACGGCACCCAGACCCAACAGCAGGTCAGCGGCGTCACCTTCGAGTGGGTGCCCCACAGCGATAGCTCGTCGCCCGGCGAGGGCGACGCGACGATTCGCGACCTCACGGTGAACGGCGAACCCGTCAACGACTCGGCGACGTACACGCTGGCGACTAACTCCTACATCGCCGACGGCGGCAGCGGCTACCCGCTCGCCGACAAGCCGCGCGTGGCGGTCTACAACGAGACGACGATGGCCGACGGCGTCATCGGCTACCTGCAGAACCGCGCGACCGTCGCGGCCGCCGAGGTCGACACCGAATCCGACGACCGGATGCGACGGGTCGACACGACGGTCGACGCCGACGCGGTCGACGTGACGAGCGGCGACGGCCGGACGACGGTCACCATCGACGCACCATCGCGCGTGACCGGCGTGAGCGGAACCGCCGCCTTCGCCGACCGAAGCGGCGGCTACGTCGAGGCGACGAACGTCGCCTACGACGGCGCGAGCGGCACCGTCACGGTCTCGGTGCCGACGAGCGACCTCGACGCCTTCGGGACGCCGGTGACCGCGCCGGACTCGGGCGTCGACCTCTACGTCGACTACACCGACAGCGCGTATTCGAGCCGGTACGAGAACTTCGATTCCGCGGTGCTGAACGTCGACCTCGACGGCGAGGCGACGACGCCCGACCCGACGCCCGAACCGACCGACGGCGTCGCGCTCGCGGTCGGCTCGAACGGCCAGTCCGTCCCCCTCGGCGACACCCGGGCGTTCGACATCACCGCGAGTGACGCCGCCAGCGGCGTCGGCGCGTACGAACTGACCCTCGCGGTCGGCGATTCGAGCGTGGCCCGCATCGCGGACGTGCAGTTCCGCGACGACCCCGGATTCTCGGCGGTCAATATCAGCGACGACGGGAGTGAGGTCCGCATCGAGGCCGCCGGCGTCGACGCCGACGACGGCGACGCGAACGGCTCGCAAGTCCTCGCCACCGTGACGGTCAAGGGCGTCGCGCTCGGCGGGTCGACCGCCCTCGAACTGACGCCCGCCGCGACCTACGACCCCAACGGGACGGCCTACGCGGTGTCGCGCATCGACAACCGACCCGTCAACGTCGAACCCGGCGATCTCACCGGCAACGGCTACGCGATGGCCGACCCCGACGGCGACGGCACCTTCGAGGACGTCAACGGCGACGGGAGCGTGGACATCGTCGACGCGCAGGCGCTGTTCGTGAACCGCGACGCCGACGCCGTCCAGGCGAGCACCCCCGCGTTCGACCTCAACGGCGACGGGCGGGTCGACGTGGGCGACGTGCAGTGGCTGTTCGTCACCACGGATGACTGAGGCGAACACGCCCGCGGTCGCGGTGTTCGTGGCGGTCGTCTGTCTCAGCGCCGTCGCGCCGCCCGCGGTCGCCGCGACCGACACGACCGTCGGCTTCGGCACCGACGCGGCGACCGTCGAACCCGACTCGACGCGGACGTTCGACCTCGTCGTCGACAGCGTCGACGGCGGCGTCGGCGCGTACGACCTGACGGTCCGACTCGACGACGACGCCGTCGGCCGCATCGCCGAACTCACCACCCCCGACAACGCCGACCCGCAACTGAGGAACACGTCGTACGACGAGAACGGCACGGTCGCGTCGCTTCGCGTCGTCGGCCTCGACACCGACGACGACGGAACGGTCGCGGTCGCGTCCGTCACCGTCGAGACCGCCGATACCACCGCCGACGGTGCGCTCAACGTGTCCGTGACCAAACTCGGCGACGAGGACGGCAACAACTACTCCGTCACCGGCACGTCCGAACTCGACCTCTCTGTCTCGGAATCGACCGGCGGTGGCGGCGGTGGTGGTGGCGGTGGTGGTGGTGGTGGCGGTGGTGGCGATGACGACGAGTCGGACGACGACACCGACGACGATGCCGACGCGGACGACGACACCGACGACGACACCGACCAGCCCGCGACCACCGAGTCGGCGGCGGAGTCGCCAACGTCCACCGCGTCGCCCGCGAGTCCGACGACGGCCGACGACGGTACGACGACCGCCAGCGCGACAGACACGCAGTCCGCGACCGGGACGACCGAGACTCGGACCACGGCGACCGGGGTCCCCGGCTTCGGCGTCGCGCCCGCGGTCGCCGCAATCGCGGCGCTCCTGCTCGGGGCCGGACGCCGAGTGCGACGCGAGAACTGAGCGAACGCGGGCTCTGCGGAGCCTGTGTCGAATCTTTATCCGTGTGGGCGTCTAGCAGAGAGGTATGAACGGCCCGGACACCGCGGACGAAACGAGCTTCTATCTCGACTACGAGCTGCAGGTCGATGCGACCCGCGACGCCGTAGCGAAGCTCGCTCGTGAGGTCCTCCAGTACGAGTGGGCCGACTACCTCCGCGCGTCGCCGCCGGCGGGCGGCCACGAGTGGCACGCCCTCGACTCGGGGAAGCCGTGGGGGCGCGTCACGCCCACGTCGTGGGAGCGCGGCCGCGACAGCGGCTACGACCTCCACTTCGAGCACTACCCGACGCCGCGCGCCCTCCAACGCGGGCAGTTCCGGCTCGAACTCCACCTCGAAGACGGCGTCCACGGCGACGCCGACTTCTCCGGCGACTCGCCGTACGCGGCGCTCCGCGAGCGACTCGTCGCGGCGCTCGACGAGGCGCGCGGCGAACACGACGACCTCCCTGCCGGCGAGTTCGGCACTGGGCGGACGCTCTGGCGGGTGGACTCGCACTTCCTCGCGGGCGACACCGTCGCCTACTACGAGGCGCTCCGCGAGGCGCTGTCGGCGCACGACCCGTTCGTCGACGCCGTGGCGGCCGTCCTCGACGACGAACTCCCCGAGCGCGACCCGTTCGAACGCGGCTGACGCGGCGGGCGACAACCGACTCACGGTGCGGGCCGAATCGCGCGAGTGCCGACAGACGCGCGGCGACGCCCGGATTCGACCGCGATTGTTCCGCGGCGCAGTCGGCGGACCCCGCGAGGTCCGGCCGAGTCGGAGCCGCGACCGGCAGTTCGAAACCGTCCGGAACGGAAAGTGTACAATCAAACCGTCAATACCCCTATATAGCCACATTCGCTCACCGAATGTCGTGAACTGCGAAAGAACTATACTATTTGACGCCCGCTAGCGAAACGATGGCACAAGCAATCGAGGTCGCCCCGCACGTGATCACGGAGGGGTCGACTATCCGGCATTCGACGCTGTGTACGGAACAGACGGTGGTGGAAATCGAAGACGGGACCGTCCGGACGACGTACGGCGACGAGGAGTTCGTCTACCCGCGCGAACAGCTCGCGCTCGACCTCTCGGTCGGTCGGTTCGAAGTCGTCTCCTGACCCCGCCTTCGGGACGGCACGGGCCACCGTCCCGCCTTGCGTCGTCGCTCACGGTTATACTCGGGCCGGCCCACACGCGGTCCCCGTTTTCGTCGCCCGTGACGGATTCGCCTCGCCTCCGAACGCTCGCGAGCGTCCGCGCCGAAGCGCGTCTCGGAAATCCGGACAGTTCGATTGCCGACACTATTTGTACGAGCCACATGAACCACCGGGCGTGTCCTCCGCTGACCCTCCGCGCTCGCCGGGCACACTCGCCGTGAGCGCCAAAGAGACCGGTCAATCGCTGTACGAACGAGCCTACAACACCCTGCTGACGGGCGTGGCGATCATGATCCCCATCGTCATCACGCTGTACGTCCTGCGCGTCGGCATCGACTTCGTCAGGGACGCCCTCGAACCGTTCATCGACCTGCTTCGCTGGGCGGGCGTCATCAGCCGCTTCGAGAGCGTCGAGTTCATCAGCCTCCTCATCGAACTCGGCGTTTACTCGTTCGTCGTCGACTTCTTCACCGAGTTGGTGGCGCTGCTCGTCCTCTTCGGAATCGTCGCGGTCGTGGGGACCGTCGGCCGCAACCAGTACGGCGAGAAGATCATCGGCGTGTTCGACCTCGTGATTTCGTCGATTCCGGGCGTCGGGACGGTGTACAAGAGCTTCCGCCGCATGGGCGACGTTGTCCTCGACGAGGGGGCAGACGAGTTCCAGGACGTGAAGCTCGTCCAGTGTTTCGACGACGACGTGTACGTGCTGGGCTTCCAGACGGGCGGCTCTCCCGCGACCATCGAGCAGTCCACCGGCCACGGCGAGATGGTCTCGATGTTCCTCCCGCTCGCGCCGAACCCCGTCACCGGCGGCCTGCTCACCTACATCCCCGCCGACGACGTGTACGACATCGACATGACCGTCGAGGAGGGCGTCCGGAGCATCCTCACGAGCGGCGTCGCCACCGACGAGGACTCGGACGCGCTGGGCGTGAACATGTCCGAACTCCGCGGCACCGAGCGGTTACAGGACATCCGCGAATCGATGATTACGACCGACGAGAAGCGGGACGACGACTGACCGCAGAGGTGTCGAAGGGACGAGTCGCGTTTCCGAGGCCGCCCCGGCGACCTACCGCCCGTTTCCTCCGAACTCGGCCGACAGGATACCGGGGAGGTCGGTCAGCCAGCTGACGACCGCGCAGACGACCATCACGCCGACCGCGGCCATGTAGCCCCAGACGGTGACCGCGTCGAGCACGAAGTCGATAGCGACGAATCCCGAGAGGATGACGGCACCGCTGATGGCCGCCGCGACGACGACGGCCAGCGCACCGTACGCCCGTGTCGGATTGTCTACCATATCGAAGGGTGTCGACTCGGCAACAAAAACGTGAGGGCCACCCTCGGCGGCGGGAACGACACCACCGACCGGCGACGACCATCGGTCACCGCGACGAGAGACACCGCGGGCGCTCACGGGAGACTCGTCGGGACGCGAAGATGGTCAGTCGGCCTCGGTAGTGGTGGTGGGTCTACGGAAGGAACACCGAGGCTCGGTTCGTCCTGACCAGATAGATATCTCTTAGGCGCTCCTAAAAAATATATCGGAGGTCACGAATATCAGCCGCATACACGTCGAACGGGGCTGTCCGCGTCGTCGGGCGGGGGACGACCGCGGTGGCGCTGAAACACCACACCACGGTCGGGGGTCGCCGTTCAGCGGTCGGTTGGGAAACGGCGATGTCGTTCCGTTCCGACCGAGGTATTTTTGATTGACACGTCCGATAGCGGAGATATGGGTCCCCAGTTATCGTCGGGCATCGAACCGATTCCGAGCATCGAAGGCCGCCCCGTGTACACCGCCTCGGGCGATCGATTTGGCGAGGCCGTCGACCTCTGTGTCGACCTCGACGACGACCGCGTGACCGCGCTTCTCGTCTCCGTCGAGGACCCGCCCGAGGGGTTGGAGGTCGGTCCGCGCGGCGTCCGAGTTCCGTTCGAGTCCGTGCGCGGGATGGCCGACATCGTCGTCTTGGCGGGCGATCCGGCGCTTGAGGCCACCGACTGACCGCGGCGGCTCCGCGTTCGACCGACCGCGCCGCCGGGCAGACGTTGATATGCTCCGGACGGCGACTGTGCGACGGGCGGTCGCGTCGGTCAGGATGTGGACAGCACGACCGCCCAGTCACGGCGACCCGTCCCGCCTGCTCGCCTCTGACAGGCGGTCGGTGCCCGTCCGTTCGAGTCGCGGGTTGTGAGCCTCGCAACCCGCGCCGATGGCGAAAACTCGTCGTCGGTGAACAACTGTGTAGATACGTTGATACGAGTGGACAGAGTAGGCGGGCTGTGAGTTTCTACGAGTCGATTCACCAGTTCGTCGGCGAGCGCGAGACGCTCCGGTCGGTCAGCCACTACGAGGAGATGACGGTGCTCCTCACCGAGACGCGACTCGTCCAGATTCGACACGACGGCGGGCAGGCGACCCCCGAGCGGGTGCGGGAGATGCGGACGATACAGCTCAACCGCCCCGTCTTCGCCGGCTGTTCCGTCGAACTCGAATCCGACCGCACCGTCGTCGGCTTCCACGACAGCACCGGCGAGACGGTTCGGCTGGTGACGCTCCCCGTCCGCGACTTCGAGTTCGCGGCGACGTTTTCGGCCGTCGTCGGCGACGCCGAAGTCGGCGCGCCGTTCGTCGGGAAGTGACTAACGCGACCGCGGCGAGGACGGCCGCGACCCTGTGGCGGAGCGCGACGCGCACACCTCGTGACAATCTATTTACGTGATAACGACGAACGGTCGAGTAACGTGGAACGCACCGTGCACTGTACCTACGAGCACGTCTTCGACGCCGCCGACGAGACGGGTGCCGACGAGTCGTCATCGGTGTGGCAGTGTCCGCACCCCGCCAGCGGCGGGTCAGACCGCTGTCTCTTCCACCGACCCGCCGAGGAAACCCCCACCGAGGCCGTCACCGAGGCGCTCCGCGAGGCGGTCGAGGACGACGCGCGACCCTCGGCGTTCGTCGGCGCGGCGTTCGAACGCATCGACCTCGCGGGGGTGACGCCGCCGTCCGACGCGTCGCTCGACTTCCGCGGCGCGATGGTGAAATCGGATATCGACCTCCGCGACGCGACGCTCGACGGCGCGCTCCGGCTCGACCGCGTCTCGGTCGGTGGCGCGGTGTGCATGCAGCGTCTCGACGCGTCCGGGGCGGTGAGCTGTCGCCACCTGCAGATTGGCGACCGCTGGGTGCTCTGCGAGGCGCGCTTCGACGAGCGCTTCGACGCGACTGCCTTCAGCGCCGAGACGGTGGTGGCGACGGCGGCGCGCTTCGAGGCCGGGGCGACGTTCAGGAAGGGCGTCGTCGACGACGACGTGTCCGTCGCCAAGGCGAGGTTCGGCGGGCCGGCGTGGTTCTCCCACACTCGACTGGGCGGCCGCCTCGACTTCGGGAACGCCGCGTTCGACCGTCGGCTCTCGCTGGCGCACTGCCGCGTCCGCGGGAGCGTCGTCGCCGCGTCGGCGACCGTCGACGACGGCCTCTCGCTCGAACACCTGACGGTCGAGGGCGAACTCGACGCGACCCGGCTCACGGTCGACGGCGGCATCGACGCGACGACCGCCGCCTTCGGCGGCCGGGTCGACTGCACGGGACTCACCGCCCGCGACGGGGCCGTCGACTTCACCCACTGCGCGTTCGGCGGCCCGGTCTACTTCGACAACGCGACCGTCGAGGGCCGGGCGCTCCGCTTCCGGAGCGCGCGGTTCGAGTCGGGGCCGGCGTCGTTCGTCCGCGTGGCCGTCGACGGGGGGCTCGAACTCTCCGACGCGGTCTGTTCGGCCGAGTCGCCCGTCCGGTTGGTCGAAGCCGCCGTGGGCGAAAGCGTCATCTGCGACCACGCGCGCTTCGGCGACGAACTGTTCTGTTCGGGGGTCCGCGTCGCTCGCGACGTGGACCTCTCGGACTGCACCGTCGGGTCACTCACCTTCGGCGTCGAAATCGGCGGGCGACTGGACTTCGCACACGCCCACGTGACCGATGCGGCGGCGTTCGGCGACACCGTCGTCCACGGCCCCGCCAGATTCACCAGCGCCCGGTTCGACGCGGACCCCACGCTCGCCGAGGCGACCCTCGACGACACGGTCGCCGCCTACGACGTGACCGTCGAGCGCGCCGGCGGGCGGTGACGGGGTCTCGGGCCGGTCGCCGGCGAGGGGACGAGGCCGAACCCGGCGAACATTATATGTCGCGCGGGAGAATGGTCTGAGGTATGTCGAGTGACGGGCAGAACACCCTCATCGCCCTCTACCGACGGTACGTCGACGCCGACCCCGACGAGACGACCGTCTACGCGGGCTTCGCGCTGTTCTTTACGGCTATCGGACTGCTCGCCGTCGCGCTCGCGGCGGTGGTGTGGAGCGGCGGCATCCCGCCCGAGAACATCTTCAAGTACGAACTCCGCGAGGTCGCGGGCGTCACCGGCGCGCTCGGGATTCCCCTCCTCCTCGTCTCCGTCGTGGTCTTGCTCCCCTCGCGGTACCGGTTCCCGAAGCTCCTCGCGGGCGCGGGACTGGTCGTCTGTGCGGTCGCCGTCGTCCAGTTCGTCGGCGCGTACCCCCACAACTGGAACGTCGCCGCGAGCGCCGACCGGAGCGGCCGCATCGTCGGCGTCTACTCGCTCGGCGCGGTGGCGGTCGTCGCCGCCAGCGGCACGTCGCTCGTCGGCTTCCAAATCGCCCGGGCGAAGACGAGCGGCCCCGCCGCGGGCGGGAGCGACGCGGAGTCCGACGCGACCGACGAGGAAGACGAGGAAGCCGTCTCCGCGCAGGTCCGCCGCGACATGGACGAGGCGCTGTCGAACACCGAACTGTCGTGGGGCGGCGTCCGCAAGACCGAGACCACCCGCCTGAAGCTCGACACCTCCGCCGTCGACGACGTGGACCGCGCGAGCTTCGAAAACGCGAAGGCGACCGAGACGCGCGGCGGGGGCGTCGACGACGCGGTCGCCGGGCTCCAGGGGCTCCGCGGCGGCAAGAAGGACACGGCGGTCGGCGACAGCACGGACGACCAGGCCGCCGCGCTGGCCGAACTCCGGAAGCGACAGCAGGCCGACGCCGAACGCGAGGAGTCCGAGGGAGTCGTCGACCGGATTCGCGGACTGTTCTCCTGAGCCGTCGCGGGAGGCCCCGCGGTCGGGGGGTGACGCGGCGTCGGTCCGGCGTTGGATTCATCGGCCGACATGAATGTCAAAACCGCATACAGATTTATGCGACAGCCCTACGACGCGTGAGGTATGGCGAAAGGCCTTGACGTAGGTACCATGAACATCCTGTCGGCGAGTCAGGATGGGAGTGAGACCGTATTTGTCCAGCAGCGAAACTCGTTCGTCGAAATCGACTACAGCGACATGGCGGAGCAGATGCTCTCGCGGAGCGACGTGCTCCACATCCGCAAGGACGACAAGGTGTACGTCGTCGGCGACGACGCGCTCAACTTCGCGAACATCTTCGGCAAGGAGACGCGACGGCCGATGCAACACGGCATCCTCTCCAGCGAGGAGTCCTCCGCGATTCCGATGATCAAGCTCATCATCGAGCAGGTCGTCGGCTCGCCCTCCCGGCCGAACGAGCGCCTGTTCTATTCGAGTCCCGCCGACCCCATCGACTCGGACCTCTCGACGCTGTATCACGACAAGACGCTCGAATCGATGCTCGGCGACATGGGCTACGACCCCGAACCCATCAACGAGGGGATGGCGGTCATCTACAGCGAGCTCGCCGACAACAACTTCACCGGCCTCGGCGTCTCCTTCGGCGCGGGCATGACGAACATCTGCCTGGCGTACTACGCGGTGCCGGTCATGCAGTTCTCCATCGCCCGCGGCGGCGACTGGATCGACCAGCAGACCGCACAGGCCACCGGCACGGCCGTCGACAAGGTCACGTCCATCAAGGAAGACGACTTCCAGCTCGACTTCCGCACCGACGTCGGCGGCGTCGAGGGCGCGCTGTCGATCTACTACGAGAACCTCCTCGACTACGTCATCGAGAACATCGAACGCGAGGTCGACGAGGAGGACATCGAGGAGGGCCTCGACGTGCCCGTCGTCGTCACCGGCGGCACCTCCAGCCCCGACGGCTTCGAGGAGCTGTTCGAACACCACCTCGAAGACTCGACGATTCCGTTCTCGGTCAACGAGGTCCGGAGCATCGACCGACCCCTCTACAGCGTCGCCCGCGGGTCGCTCGTCGCCGCCCGCTCCGAAGAGGAGTCCGACGGGAGCGCCTCCGAACCCGAACCGGAACCCGAAGCGGAAGCCGCGCCGGAATCGAACTGAGCGCCGGCCCGAACCGACGCCCCCGACCGGACAGTACGTCACGACCGAGGTCGACGCGCCGCCGGGAGCGCGCTCACTCGTCCGCGCGGTCCCCGCGGTCGCCGTCCTCCCCGTTTTTCAGTTGTGAGCCACTGGGCTCGCGGTCGGTGGCTTCGTCGTCGGCCTCGTCGTCACCGGCATCAGCCGCGTCGGTAGTCGTGTCGCTGTCGTCCTCGTCGCTCTCTGTGTGGTCCTCGTCGTCCTCTGTGCCGACCTCGTTGCGCTCGGATTCGACCTCGGTGTCGCCGTCGGTCGACTCGCCGCCGTCGGCTCCGCCAGCACCGCCCGCGTTCCCGTCCCGCTCGCGCGCCTCGCCGAGCGCCCGCTCGTGGAAGCGGGCTATCGCGTCGTCCCACGACTCTCGGCTCGGCGCGTCGCGCTCGTGGACCGTCTCGACGCCGACGAAGCCGCATCGCTCGCAGTAGCGCGCCGCGCGGCCGTCGAACGAAAGCGTCGAGAGGGGCTGTGAACACCGCGGACAGGTCATGGCGTCTGCCGATGGTTCTCGCGGGGGTCGTATAGAACTACCCCGTCGGCGGCGCGTCCGAGTCTGGCTGTGACAGTGTACTAACAGAAGATTCACCACTGATGACGTGTCAAAGAGAGACGATGAAGGTCCTCTGCTTCGGCGTGGGGCAAGCGGGTGGAAACGTCCTCGATGCCCTCCTCCGGTACGAACAGCGCACGAACGCCGACTACGTCGTCGACGCGGTCGCGTACAACACCGCGTCGGCCGACCTCCGCGGCCTCGACCTCGTCCCCGAGGAGAACCGCATCCTCTTCGGCGCGGACGAGGTGAGCGGCCACGGCGTCGGCGCGGACAACGAACTCGCCGCGGAACTCGCCGAGCGCGACAGCCGACAGCTCCTGCGGGGCACCGACGGCGCGCCGACCTCCACGGCCGACGCGTTTCTCATCTTCGCGGGTCTCGGCGGCGGCACGGGGAGCGGCGCGGCCCCCGTGCTCGCAAAGCACCTCAACCGCGTCTACGAACAGCCCATCTACGGCGTCGGCGTCCTCCCCGCCGCCGACGAGGGGGCGCTGTACTCGCGCAACGCCGCGCGGTCGCTCAAGGCGTTCGTGGACGTGACCGACCACGTGTTCGCGTTCGACAACGGCGCGTGGGCCGAAAGCGGCGAGGACGTCGCGGCGGCCCACGAGTCGATGAACGAGGAACTCGTGCGCCGCCTCGGCATCCTCTTCGCCTCGGGCGAGGTGGGCGAGTCGGGGACGGTCGGCGAGAGCGTCGTCGACTCCTCGGAGGTCATCAACACCCTCCGCGGCGGCGGCATCTCGACTATCGGCTACGCGGCGAGCGAACTCCCCGAGAGCGGCGACGGCGGCGGGTTCAGCATCTCCGGGCTCTTGGGCGGGGGGTCGTCGTCGGCGGACGAACTCGACTCCATCAACCGCATCACGACCCAGACGCGGAAGGCGGTGCTCGGGCGACTCACGCTCCCGTGCGACGTCGACTCCGCCTCCCGGGGACTGGTCGTCGTCAGCGGCCCGCCCGAGTGGCTCAACCGGAAGGCCATCGAGCGGAGTCGGACGTGGGTCGAAGAGCAGACCGGGAGCATGGAGGTCCGCGGCGGCGACTACCCGCTTCCGGAGTCGAACCACGTCGGCGTGCTTGTCCTCCTCGGCGACGTGTCGCGGAGCGACCGCGTGGCCGAAGTCCGGTCGACCGCCGTCGAGGCCGAGCGGGACCGCCGCGAACGGGAGGCCGGCGACGCCGCCGACAACGGAGACAAAGCGGAGGCCGTCGTCGACGACCGCCTCGACTCCCTGTTCTGAACCGACGACCGACGACTGACGACAACCGGCGACGCCGGCGAGCGGTCCCGCGTGCCACCGCCGGGCGCGACCGCCGTCGGCGGCCGGCGTCGTCTCGGGCCGGAGAAAGTGTCAAATACTCTCTGGGCGAACAGTCTGATGCGTGTCCGAGACAACCATAGCGGCGACGCCGCGCATCCTCGCCTACGGTCCGCCACCGGCGGGTCCGATTGCGACAGACCGCGACGTGGACGTCGAGTTCGTGGGGTCGAGTCGGGAGTTGTTCGAGCGATTGACCGACGGGCCGGTGCATCTCGTCGTCTGCCTCCACGCCCCGCCGGCGTTCGACGGCGTCGAGGCGGTCAAAGGAATCCGCCGGTTCGACGCGACGGTTCCGGTGGTACTGGCGTCGCGGGTCCAGAACACGATGCTCAACCTGCAGGCGATTCAGTCGCAGGTCACCTGGAGCGTCGGTCTCGCGGGTGACGTGCCCGTCGAGGAGGCGCTGTCGGACCTCCTCGTCGATGCGAGCGAGTGGGTAGAGCGGCAGGTTAAGTAGCGAAATCGCGTCCGTCAACCGCGCCCGGGGTCGAACCGCGGTCGGTCGCCACTCGTCGAGGTGTCGATGGATTCTCGCGGCGACTCCTCGCCTTCGTCCGCGCCGACGACGACGCCACGACGGACTGAGAGGGGCTTCGACAGACCAACCACCGGCACCGAAACGCAGAGCCGGCCAAGCTGTAACGACGTTACATTCGTTATACCTTCCGCGATACTGTTCGTCGCGCTGATAATCAGAATCATTTATATATTCGAAGCGATTGTATTCAATCGGATGCAGTACCGTACAGAGTAACCCCTCGGACGCATCCAATTGACCGAACTCATCCCCCTTCCCCCCCTTCCCCATTAGGTTCGGTCACCCTTCACGGGGCGCGACTGACTGTCCTCACTAGCGACTGTCGTCTCCACATCTGTCGGAAAGTCGATGCGGAGTCGCTCGACTTCGAACCGCCAGTCGGTCACACGACCGAGGTGCGAGCGTGCTCGCGGTCCCGCGGCGACTGAACGCGTCGGCTGACTGAACGCGCGCGGTTTCGAGGACACAGCCGACCGGAATATCACTCCATTAATATAGTATTACACTCACAATCCTTCCTATTGGAATCTGAGATCGAATAGTTAATCACGAGTTCGATATTTGACCACCGAGACAGATATTGAACTACTAATCACTCTTCTTTCGGACTTCTCCCGTAATATCACTAACTTCACTCATGCACCAACCTTGTACGTGTCTAGACCAAAGAATGACGGCTCGGGAGCGCGTCCACTGTATTTCATAATTAGCACACAACAGTCGGGGAAAATAGTCGTGTGGTTCGAAAGCAGACCGTCAGTCGGTACCGCGGACGCCTCGGCTACTTGCCGAATCTGATGCCGTCTTCGACCAGTCGGAGGTTCCGTTCCCGGTCGATATGTGGTTTCAACCACTCGTACTCCTCGATTTGGAGGATGAGGTCCGCTTGGAGGTTCCGCCACGCGATGGCGTAGATGGGCGACTGGCCCCACGCGCGGAGTTCGGGGATGAACTCGTCGTAGCGCTCGTAGTGGCCTTCGAGGCGTTCGAGCGCGTCGACGACGTAACCGGCGGCCTCGGATTCCGTGTCGGCGTCCTCGATCGCGCGGTTCAGTCGCGTTTCGAGTCCGTCGACGGCGCGTTGCATGTCCTGTGCCGCCGTGCCGTCCGCCTCCGGGAGCGAGTCGATGATGGGTTTCGGAACGCCGAGCGAGAGTGGTTCGACAGCCATACCTCGAACTGGGCGGCAAAGCGGCAAAAAGGCGGCGGCGACCGCTTCACAGCGCGGGCGGTTTCCGACACCGCGGACCCGTCGAGAACGCGGGGCCGAGCGGCGTCGCCACTCCCCGCGAGGAACAGCGCGCCGGGGTGCCTCCGAAGGCCGTCCCGACCTCCGGTTTCGGCGCGTCGTTCGCCGTTATGCGTCCGTCTCGTCGGTCCGTGCCCTGAGTTCGGAGTCGACGAGGGCGTCGAAGTCGACGCCGTCGGTTCGGTACTGGTCGCGGTTGTCGAGGACGACCAGTCCCTTGTCGGTGATTTCGTACAGCCCGGAGTTCGGCGCGGGGCCGACTCGCGCCAACAGGCCGTAGTCCGCGAGAATCGGCAGTCGCGTGTTGATGTACGAGCGGTTCTTGTCGAGGATATACGAGAGGTTCACGGCGGTGTTTCGCCTCCGATCTGAGAGCGCTTCGAGGATGTCGAAGTCAGTTGGGACGGCCAACTTCATACACGGTTGTTCGTAGCCGCTGTTAAATAAACAACTTATGTGAGAGGGCGTACGGTCCGGTTCGCGCGGCGAGGGACAACGACGCGGCGGCCTCGGGTCGGGTTACCGGTGTTCGAGCGCGTCGCGCGCGAGGCGTAAATCCTCGAGAATTCGCGCGTGTCGGTCGATCGCGTCGTCGATGTGTCGGGCCGTCGCCGCCGTGTCGAGGTCGGCGTCACCGCGGTACTGCACCCGCAACAGGTGTGATTCCAAAGCGCGGGACGTCGAATCGCTCGCCGCCAACAGCGCACGGGTGATCGTCCAGTCTACCGCTCTCTCGTCGGGAAGCTCGTCGAGCTCCGGTCGTTCTCCCTCGTGTCGTTCTGCCATCATTGCCCACCTTGGGCCGGGATGCTACTTAAAGTTGTAGTGACATGATATTTCCGCCATGATCGGGTGCACAGAAATCCGGGTATACGCCCCATTTAGCGGCGTTCAAAGGCTGATTAACCACCGCGGAACGAATCATCAGAGAGATGTGATTTCGAGGGTGTCTTCGGCGTGTCGGGCGGTTTTCGGGCCGAGTCGGAGCCCCCCCCTCTCCGAACCGGGTTCGAAGCTATCGCTCTTCGACGTGCCGAATCTCGACGCCGATGCCGCGCGTGGACTCGACCAGTTCGCGCCCGCCCATCTCCGCGCGGCCGATGGCGAACGCCTTCGGGCCCTCGACGACGACTTCGTCGCCCGGGCGGATGTCCGCGTCGGCGTCGACGACGCCCGGCGCGAGGACCGACCCGTGCGGGACGAACCCGTCGATTTCGACCGTCTTCGTCGGCGCGTCGCTGTCGCGCCACACCTTCGCGCCTTCGAGCGTGAAGGAGAGCACGCCGTACTGCGGGACCATCGTCGCCAACTGCACGCCCGCGTCGTTCCACACCTGTAGCTTGGGGAACCGACTCGTCATCTCCAACTCCACGTCCGCAAAGAGCGCGTCGCCCGCGTCCGGGCCGAGTTGGTAGTCGGCGAGGGCCTTCACGACGTTATGCTCGCGCTCCTCGCGGGTGAACTTGGGTTCGCCGTCGAGCGTCCGCATGAGGTTCCCGATGGACTCCGTCGTCGTCGGGTGCTCGGAGACCGTGAACTCCACGTCGAGGTCGAGGTCGTCCGCGACGCGCTCGACGATTTCCGTGTACGCGCCCGGCGGGACGTGCGCGACGATTCGCGGGTAGTCGTTGCGCTCTAGGTAGCGCCGAAGCACCTCGGCGACGAACGACTTCTCGTCTTCCGACCAGTCGCCCGTGACGACCGAGTCGTAGTGCTGGGCGGGGTAGGTGAGTTCGAGTTCCTGCGGGACGACGCCGATGGGCGAGGTCATCGACACCATGTGCGCGCGGTACTGGACGGCCTCCTGGAACTGCCGGTGGCTCTGGGACTCGCTGTAGGGTTTCTTCGCCGAACACGGCAGGAGCACGAGCGGGTTGTCGAAGCGGTTGCGGTAGCGTTTCGTCACGCGGTCGGCGAACCGCTGAATCTCCACGCGGTCGATGGACTCCTCGGACGCCGCGGTGAGCTCCGAGTCGCGGATGACGGGGACCCGCTCCTCCATGAAGCTGTACTGCTGGTCGAACCGGCGGAACAGGGCGGTCAGCCACTGGTCGTGGCGGGCCTGCCCCTCCACGTAGTCGCGGAGCCGACCGTCGCGGACGCGGCGTCGGACCCGCGCGAGTTCGGCGCGCAGGGCGTTGGCGTTGTGGTCGGCGGCGTCGGCGCGGGTGAACTCCGAGGCGGGCGTCCGGCAGGCCTCGCAGGCGCAGGGGAGTTCGTCGAGGTCTTCGAGGAAGTACTCGCCGTCGCTCGTGAGGTAGAAGCCCTCCAGTCCGCGGGCGCGGGCGAGTTTCTCGTCGACGAGGTCGACGCCCGCGTAGACGAGAAGCGAGACGTTCCGCGGCGTGGCGACGCCCGAGAGCATGAGCGCCGTGTCGGCGGGCAGGTTCTCCTTCGCCTCGATGACGTTGTCGCGGAAGGCGCGCGCGTGGCCGACGAAGCCCTGCGCGTCGGAGAGGACGTAGGCGTCAGCGCCGTAGTCGGCGGCCGTGTCGGCGGTGACGACGGCGGCCGAGGGGAACTCCGCGTCCGGGTAGTCCACGGCGAACGACTCGCGCACTTCGTCGGCGCTCCCGGCGGGGAGCGACCGATGCGGGAGCACGGTCAGCGCGTCGTCGGAGCCGTCGGGGAACTCGCGGTCGGCCGCCCAGAGACTGCCGGCGTCCGCGAGCACGTCGTCCGCGACCGCCGGCGTCGTCACCGGCTCGGAGAGCCGCAACTCCCCGATTCGGGCGGCGCCGTCGCGGGCGTGAACCTCGAAGTAATCGGTCATACCCGCTTTCGGCCCCCGATAGGCAATTAACTTGTCTTCTGCGGGCGCGCCGAAACGGGTGGAACGCGGGGACTCTTCGTAAACGTCGAGTTACGCGAAAAACAGCGGAGACGACGGACTACTCGTTTGACCGACCGTCTTCGACTTCGATGCGCTGGGGTTCCTGCGTTCGCGCGTCGGCGTCCGCGTCGTCACTACCGCCGAGCAGGGACGACTGCAGGTTCTTCGCGAACGACTCGACCTGGTTTCGGAGCGTCTTGACCTCCGTCTCGAACTCCTCGACGGAGCGCTCGACGTAGTGGACTCGCTGAATCGGAATCCGGCGGACGACGTCGTTGCCGCCGGCGTCCTCGTCGAGTTTGACTATCCAGTGGTCCTGAAAGTAGGCGATGTTCTCGTTTTCGACGCGTTTCTCGACGGTTCCCTCGCCGGGGTCGTCGTAGACGATTACCGCCGTACCGAGGTCTGTGTCCGTCATCACGTGGGCTTGTGTCCTGACACCCGTATGTCTGGTGGCACGGCGGACCCGCCGGCGGCCGACTCACCAGTTCGGCGGCTCTACTTCCACCGAGCCTACCGAGTTTAGCCCGTCCCGACCGAACGACCACTATGGACGCCTCCGACCCCTCCGGACCGTGGTCGCGCGACCGCGTCGACCACTTCCTCGCCGACGCGACCGTCCCGGTTCGGCTCTCGTGTCGCACCCCGGCGGACGACCTCTGGATGCTCTCGCTGTGGTACGAGTGGGACCCCGAGGCGGTCGAACTCCGGTGTGCCACCTCTGCCGACGCCGACGTGGTGCGATTCCTCCGCGCCCGCGACGACGTGGCGTTCGAAATCTCGACCAACGACCCGCCGTACCGGGGCGTCCGCGGTCGGGGGACCGCGACCGTCGAACCCGACGCGGAGAAAGACGTTCTGCGACGACTCATCGCGCGCTATCTCGGCGACACCGACTCGGAACTGGCGAAGCGATTGCTCTCGCCCGAGCGCGACGAGGTCGTGATTCGGATTCGTCCCGAGCGGGTGCACACGTGGGACTACGCGGCGCGGATGAAAGAGACGAAATAACCCCGAAGCGGGGCGCGTGCCGCGCGGGGGTGGCTTGTGACCCGCGCGGCGTACGAAAAAGGGTGCCTCTGTGTGGTGGTGGGCCGGTGCGTCGTCAGGGGGTTACCGACGCCGGGCGGCGACGAGCGCCGCCGCGACGAGCGCGACGAGGGCCACGACGAGACCGAAGCCGGGCGCGTCGGTGGACGACTCGGTCGTCGTCTCCATGGACTCGTCCGTCATCTCGGTCGTGGGTTCGTCGGTCATCGAGTCGGTCGGCTCGTCGGTCATCGAGTCGGCCGGCTCGTCGGTCGTCGTCTCGGTCATCGTGCCTTCGACCGTGTAGTCGGCCGTGGTGACGACCGCGCCGCCGGCGGCCACGTAGGGACCGTCGTTCGCGCCCTCGCCGGTCACGAAGTCGTAGGCCTCGTTGCCGTTGGTGTCCATGTGCGCCATCGGAACGATGGTGCCGGACTCCTCGAACGGCGCGTCGAGGGTGATTTCGACGTTCTCGTGGGTGCCGGGTTCGAGGTACGCGGAAGTGCCGCGGACGCTCTCGAAGACCTGGCCCTCGGTGACGGAGGCGTCGTGGACCGTCACGAAGCCGCCGTCGTGGAGCGTGACGGACTCGACGGTGACGGTCGCGCCGTCGCCGGACTGGTCCATCGCGGTCACGACCGCGTTGACCGAGGTGTGGGCGCTGGCGACGACCGCGCCGCCGTCAGCGGTGTACGGGCCGTCCGCGTCGCCCTCGCTGGTCACGAAGTCGTAGGCCTCGTTGTCGTTGGTGTCCATGTGCGCCATGGGAGTGAGCACCTGCGAGGAGCGAATCGGCTCGTCGAGGGTGACTTCGACGTTCTCGTGGACGCCGGCCGGGAGGTACATCGAGGTGCCGACCACGCTGTCGAACACCGCGCCGCCCGACAGCGACGGGTCGTGAATCGTCACGAAGCCGCCCTGCGAGAGTTCGACCCGGTCGACCACGACGGTCGCGCCGTCCGACGATTTCGTCGCGTAGTCGACGCTGGCGGAGACGGTCGCGTCGCCGCTGTCGACGACGGCGCTGCCGTCAGCCGTGTACGGACCGTCGGCCTCGCCTTCCGACTCGGGGAAGGTGTACATTTCGTCGTCATCGGTGTCCATGTGCGCCATCGGGACGACGGTGGTCGTCTCGTTCAACGGCGCGTCGAGGGTGACCCGCACGTCGCGGTGCAGGCCGGGTTCGAGGTACGCGGAGGTGCCGCGGATGCTCTCGAACACCGCGCCCTCGGTGACGGTGCCGTCGTGGACCGTCACGAAGCCGCCGTCAGGCAGGTACGCCGAGTCGACGACCACGGAGTAGCCGCCGGTGGCCTTCGCGGTGTAGTTCACGCTCGCGGTGTCCGAAGGCATTGCCATCGCGGTGTCGACGACGGCGCTCCCGTCAGCCGTGTACGGGCCGTCGGTCTCTCCCCCGGACTCGGGGAACGTGTACGTCTCGTCGCCGTCGGTGTCCATGTGCGCCATCGGGACGAGCGTCGTGTTCTCGGTCACGGGCGCGTCCAGCTCGACGCGGACGTTCTCGTGGACGCCGGCGGGCAGGTACGCGGAGGTGCCGCGGATGCTCTCGAACACCTGGCCCTCGGTGACGGAGGCGTCGTGAATCGTCACGAAGCCGCCCTGCGAGAGTTCGACGCGGTCGACCACGACCGAGTCGCCGGTCGTGGGCTGGTCGGACATCGAGACGGTCGCGCTCGCGTCGACCGTCGCGGTGTCGACGACGGCGCTCCCGTCGGCCGTGTACGGGCCGTCGGCCTCGCCGTTGGCCGCGACGAACGAGTAGACGCGGTCGCCGTCGGTGTCCATGTGGGGCATGGCGACGAACGTGCCGGACTCGTCGATTGGTTCGTCGAGGTGAACGGTCACGTCCTCGTGGGTGCCGGCCGAAAGGTACGCCGACGAGCCGACGACGCTCCCGAGGACGTTCCCGTCCGTGACGGAGGCGTCGTGAATCGTCACGAAGCCGCCCTCGGGGAGCGTGACGGAGTCGACCGTCACGGTCGTCCCGCCCGTCGCTTGGTTCTCGAAGGAGACGGCCGTGGTCTCCTGTTGTGCCGCTGCGGCCGCCGGGATGCCCCCGACGACCACGACGAGTGTCATCAACACTGCGAGTGTGCGTCGCATGTCTCAGACGGGGGCGAATATTTAAAAGAAGATTTTCCGAACTGTCACCCAAATCTCTCCCCGATGTGTCCCCAGTCGCCCGGTTTCGGCGGCCAGAAGTCGCATCGAGCAGTCGGCCGGGGCGAGCGGGAGGCGGCGCGGAGCGCGGCTCGGGGGCGGCGGCGCGGACCCGATAAACGGGGAGTTAAATACCGCTCGTACACCAACTATCGCTATCGGATGTCCTACACCTACTCGGGCGACGCGCATCTCGGGCTCGCGGCGTCCTACCGGGCCGACGACGACCCCTTCCCCACGGACACGTCGCTTTCGTTCCCCCGACAGAACCACCTGCGAGAGGACGTCGACCTCATCAAGCGCCTCCTGTTCCCGCGCTGTTGGAACGCGGGACCGTGGGTCGGTGACGAGGAACTGCTCCGCGACGCCGTCGCCAACTTCGGAGCGCTCTGTCACTCCGGTATCGAGCCCTACACGGACGAGGACCCCGCACCAATCGTTGACGAGGTCGTGAGGAGACTCCCGGATATCCGCGAGACGCTGAAAAAGGACGTGGAGGCGGCGTACAAGGGCGACCCGGCCGCGCGCGGCTACCTCGAAATCATCCGGTCGTACCCCGGCGTGCAAGCCATCGTGGTCCACCGCGTCGCCCACGCCTTCTACGAGGCCGGCGCGCCGGCGTACGCCCGCGAACTCACCGAGTACGCGAAGATGGAGTCGGGCATCGACATCCACCCCGGCGCGACCATCGGCGACTACTTCTTCATCGACCACGGCACCGGCGTCGTCATCGGCGAGACGGCGACCATCGGCGAGTGGGCGCGCATCTATCAGGACGTGACGCTCGGCGCGCTCCACTTCGAGGAGGACGAAGACGACGAGCACTCGCTCAAGAAGGGGTACAAGCGCCACCCCGACATCGGCGACAGCGTCGTCATCGGCGCGGGGACCAAGGTGCTCGGCGCGGTCTCCGTCGGCGACCACGTGAGCATCGGCGCGAACTCGTGGGTCACCGAAGACGTGCCGGACCACACGAGCGTCTACATCTCCGAGCACCCGACCCACGAGCGGAAACACCGCGAGTGAGGCCGCGGCCCGGAAGCGTCAGTCCGTCAGTCCGAGGACGCCCTCTCCCGAGACGAGTCGCGGGTTCTGCGCCGCGAGCGGGTGCGGTTCGAAACCGTCGACGCGCTGTTTGACGCCGAAGGAGTTGTCGAGCGTGAACGCCGGGAGGTGAACCCGGTCTTCGAGGAGCGTCGTGATCGCCTGCTCGTAGTGCGTCTGTCTCTCCTGTCTGTCCGCGGTCGCCCGCGCCTTCGAGATGTGTTCCATCACCGCCTCGTCCCCGTAGAACGTCCCGTTGGTCAACCCCTCCATGTTCTCGTGGAACAGCGGGTACAGGAACGTGTCGGGGTCGGCGAACCCCGACCACGACCCGACGAACATGGCGTACGTCTCCGAGTCGCCGGTCGCGACCTTGTCGCGGTACTCCCGCCAGTGATACGACGTCGTCCGGGCGCGTCGGAAGCCGATGTCCCGCAGTTTGTTGACGAGTTTGGTCCCGATTTTCTGTCGGAGCAGGTCGTGCTTCGGGACGGCGACGTTCGGCGTCCAGTTGTCGATACCCATTCGCTCCAGTTCCGCGTGTAACAGCCGTTTCGCCTTCGTCTCGTTCGCCCCGTGCGGAACGTCCTTCCACGCTTCGAGCGGCATGTCCCACGCCTTCGCGACCCGGTTCGGAACGGGGCTGTGTTGACGGCGACCGGCCGGTTCGACGACGTGTCGGACGAGGTCGTCCATCGAGAACAGGTAGTCGACGGCCTCGCGGGCTTTCGGACTCGCCATCGGACCGGCGCTCGTGTTGAAGCCGACGAAGTGGTAGTTGAAGCTCTCGGTGGAGACCACGTTCGCGTGCGGCATCGCCGCCGTCGCCTCCCACAGTTTCGGCTGGACCCGCTCCACGATGTCGTTTTGCCCCGTCTTGAGGCTCATCGTCCGCGCGAGGCCCGCGTGGTTGCCGATGAAGGTGACCCGTTCGACCGCCGGGTCGGCGGGTCCCCAGACGTCGTCGCGGACCTCGAACACCGCCGAGGCCCCCTCCGTGAACTCGGTGCACTCGTAGGGTCCCGACCCGACGACGGTGTCTGTCCCGAACGCCTCGCGGTCCGCCTCGCGGACGTGTTCGGGGACGATGGGCCGCGTCAGTGAGTGCTCGAAGGCGGGGTACGGGTACCGCAGGTCGAACTCGACGGTGGTTTCGTCGACCGCCGTGGCGTCCGCGACCATCTCGACCGCCCACCGGTTCGGGGTGTCTTCTCTCACCGGTGCCTCGAACGAGTACGCGACGTCCGCGGCGCGGACGGCGCTGCCGTCGTGGAACGTCGCGTCGTCCGCCACCGACACCTCGTAGGTCGTCTCGTCTCGCTTCGTCGGCGCTCCGTCGGCGAGGACGGGGACGAGGTTCAACTCGGCGTCGTACGCGTAGAGGCCCTGAAACGCGGCCGACGCCGCCTGTGCCGACCACGGGTCGTCGAGTTCGACCGGGTCGAGCGACACCGGCGGCAACACCTGTGCGTACCGGAGGTGTCGCCCCGACGACGCGCCGGGAATCGAGTCGGTCGAACAGCCCGCGAGCGCGGTCGCTCCGGCGATGCTTCCGAGTCCCTTCAGCGCGCGACGCCGCGTCAGCCGTCTGGAGTCGTTGTCAGTCATGGTGTCGAAGTTGTCACTCGTTGCCCATCCACGGGAGCGTCTCCGCGACCGGTTCGCGTTCGAAGTAGAGCAGTTCGCTCCCGACGACCAGCACGGAGATGAGACACACGAGGAAGAACGTCCCCGGACTGGTGACGTAGAGGTCGTACAGGAGAAGCGGGAAGAAAAGCGCCGTGCCGACGAGGCCGACGAGGGGAAGCGGCGTGACCAGCCCCTCGATATCGCGCCGGCGGTCGAACGCGAGGTAGCTTATCCCGCCGAAGACGGCGATGAACGCCAGCGAGGCGAACGAGGTGATGCTCCGGAGGCTGCCGTACACCGCGAACGCGGCCGACAGCACCCCGAGGACGACGACGATGGTTTTCGGAACCTCGCCGTCGGTCCCGCCGAACTGGTCGGGTACCAGCCCCATCCCCACGAGACCGCTGGAGAACTGCGCGCCGCTGAACAGCGTCGCGTTGACCGCGCTGGCGGTCGAAAACAGCGCCGAAAGCCCGATGACGAACGCGCCGAACCGGCCCATGAACTCGATGCCGGCGTAGAGCAGCGACGTCTCCGGCGCGACGGCGATGACCGAGAGGTCGAGCAGGCTCACGGTCGTCCACGCGACGAGCATGTAGAGCAGCGTCGCCGCGGGAATCGAGACGTAGATGGCCTTGCGGATGTTCTCGACCGGCTTTTCGAACTGCCCTTGGTCGTACAGCAAGAGCTGCCACCCCTGAAAGGCGACGAACGACATCGCCGCGCCCATAACGGGGCCGAGGCTGGCGAGCTCTCCGAGGCCGAGCGAAATCGTGTGACCGTTGGCCGCGTACCAGACGCCCCAGACGCCGAAGACGCCGATGACGACGATTTTGAAGAACGTGAGCACGTCCTCGGCCTTCCCGGTCTCGGCGGCCCCGAGCAGGTTGAGCCCGACGAAGAGCCCGATGAGAACCACCGACACCACGCTGGCGAGGGGGAACCCCAGCACGTGCAACCGACCGACCATCTCGGAGAAGAACGACGAGAAGGCGTAGGCGTACAGCGCCATCGACCCGATGTAGCCGAACAGGAGCGTCCACCCCGTCATCCCCGCGAGGGTGTCGCTACCGACGAACGCCCGGATGAACGTCGGTGCACCGCCCGTGTCGTCCGCGAGTTCGTTGAGTTTGACGTAACTGTACCCGGCACACATGGCGACGGTTCCAGCGAGGAGAAACGCGAGCCAGGCGACGGACCCGGAGATGGCGACGACGATGCCGAACGCCGAGTAGATGCCGCCGCCGATCATCCCACCGAGAGCCATAGCGACCGCTTCCTTCAGACCGAGACTCCCCATGCCGGGCGGTTCGAACGCGCCACGTCTGAGCCTATTGCCTGCATTTGCAGTGACTCATCGCGCAGCACGCAGATTCGACTGCAATAACGCCGACTCCGGGGAAGAACAAGCCGTCAGTCGAACGTAATCCACGCGAGGAACGCGAGGCCGAGCGTCTCGAAGACGTGTAACAGCATCATCAGCCGCCACGCGATGACGGGGACGTCGGTGCTGAACCACCCCGAGAGCGTCGGGTCGAGGATGTACATGTAGAACGCGAGCGCGTTCTCGGCGAGGAGGAACACCCCGAACACGAGGAGGCCGACGGCGTGTTTGGACCTGAAGGTAAGGTAGTTTCGGGCCCACACCGCCGACAGTGCGAGGAGCACGACGACGTTGACGCCCGAGGAGACCGTCGCGACGTCCACCCAGATACTCATTCGTTCTCCCCTTTCCCCGTCATCCTGATATACGCTTTCCCAAATCTGTCCATAATCACCGCGTCCGTGGCCTGCATGCTCAGTCCATCCGCTCGACGATTGTCTCGACGGTCTCCCAGTTGGCGCGACACCGCGGCGACGGGAGGTAGACCGCGCCGTAGTCGTCGCCGCTGCGCTGGACCACGTCGTTGTCCATGAGCACGTCGAGGTGGTGCCGGACGGTCTTGTAGTCGAGGTCGAGCGTCTCGGCCAACTGGTTGGCGTTTCGGGGCTGTTCCTCGACGGTCTTGAGGATGCGCACACGGTTTTCACCGCCGCGGGTTCCCGTGAGCACGTACCAGAGGACAGCCTCCATCGTGTTCGTTGATACGTCGGGTGAACCTAAGAGCATCGACCGACAGACGCCGACGCGACCGACGAAACCGACGCGACCACCGCAACCGATGCGGCCGACGCGGCTACTCCTCGGTCGACGCCGAACCGTCGTCGCCCTCGACGCGCACGTCGTCACTCTCGGCCGACGCCTCGTCGGCCAACCGCTCGGAAACCGCCGACAGCGACTCCAACTCGACCGATTCGGGAACGCGGGCGAGCGCCGACTCGGGCCAGTCGTCGTGCGCCAGCGTGAACGCCGCGTCGGGGTTCTCCTCGACCAGCCGCGAGACGCCGCGGGCGGCCTGCTCGTAGGCGTCGCGGTCGAGGCGCTCGGGCACCTCGGCGGTGAGCGGATACGTCTCGGAGAGCGCCCGCGGGAACGGGCCGAACGGCGGGACGACCCGCCACGTCGCGTCGAAGTCGTCGCCGGAGGGGGTGCCGCCCTCGGTGAGGAGGACGTGGCCCTCGGCGGTCAGGCGGTCCATGCGGTCGTGGTGGCGCGCGACCTCGGGGCGGTGGGCGCTCTCGTTGGAGGCGTAGAAGAACGCGCCCTTCGAGGCGGGGTCCTCGCGTTCGAGCTGGTCGACGTGGTCGAGGAGGGCCCGGTAGCCGTCGAGCATCGCCGGGTGCGAGCGGGCGCGCTCCTCGACGAGTTCCATGAGGTCGCCGTCGCGGATGGCCTGCTTGATGCGGCGGAGTTCCGCGAACGTGACGTGGAGGTTGTGCTCGGCGAGCAGCTGCTCCTGTCGTTTCGACCCCTTCGCGCGCAGGTCGTCCGGCGAGTACTCCGTGCAGATGGGGCAGGTACACGGGAGGTAGTCGAGGTCTTCGAGGTGTTCGGTGCCGCGGACCGTGAGATAGCGCCCGTCGCGGGCGTAGAGAGCGTAGGCGGCGGAGTCGAACAGGTCACAGCCGAGCGCGACGGCGAGCGCGAGCATCATCGGGTGGCCCGCGCCGAACAGGTGGACCGGGGCGTCGACGCCGAGGCCGCGCTTGGCGGCCGCGACGGCGTCGACCATGTCGTCGTAGCGGTAGGCGTTCATCATCGGCACGACCGCGCCGACGGGGAACACGTCGAGGTCGGTCGCGTCGGCGTGGCGGCCGGCCTCCTCGCGGAGGTCCGGGTAGGTCGACCCCTGAACGGGTGCGTTGACGAGCATCTCGCCCGTGTCGGCCGCCTCGGCGTCGGCGAGGGCCCGTTTCGTGATTTCGAGGTCCGTCTCGGCCTGCTCGCGGGCCACGTCCGGCGGCGTCGGGATGTCGACCGGCGTGGCGATGTCGGTGCCGATGTCCCGCTGGAACTGCAGAATCTCCTCGGTCGTCGTGTCGATTTCGCCGTACTCGGCGAGTTGGAACGACCCCGAGTCGGTCATGATGGCCCCGTGGAAGTCCAGCATCTCGTGGAGACCCACGTCCAGCGCCTCCTCGCGGAGGTGCTCGTTCGTCTTGATGATGTAGGAGTTCGTGATGAGGATGTCCGCGCCGAACTCGGACTCCAGTCGCGCGGGCGAGATCGTGTCGATGTTGGGGTTGACGACCGGCAGGAGCGCCGGCGTCTCGACGGTGACCCCCGCACGGGGGACCGAAAGGCGGCCGATGCGCCCGGCGAGGTCCCCGTCGCGGAGTTCGAAGTGGTCGCGCATGGAGTGGCGTTTCCCGAGCGCGGCGGTAAGAGTTGCGTTCGCGGGGCGGCCGGCCGTCGAAAAATGGACGCGCGAAGATATACCACCGCATTCCTTGAAATGTTCTAGATAATCTACACGAGGAATATCAAACGTGATTTTTTGGACGAACAGTTTACAAAGAGATTGGCTCAACCGAGAAGGTAGATGTTAGCCGACTTATCACCGCTCGAAGTAACCGCGCTCGCCGTCGCGCTCGTCGGGCTCATACCGGTTATCACGCAGTACAGAGAGGAGACCAAACTGTTCGCCGTGGGGTACGTCCTGCTCGTGGTCGGGATGGTCGCGACGAACGTCGAGGCGCTGTTCCTCGGGTCGGTGCTCAACTTCGTCGAGCACGCGTTCGGTATCGGCCTCGCGGGGGTCACGTTCTTCGCGGCGGCGTACCTGCGCCGGAAAAACGTCATCAAGGACGGTGACGCCGCGTGATAATCGACGCGCTGTTCGACGCTATCGGGACCATCGGGTTCATCGGCGCGGCGGTGCTGGCGTGGCTCAACTACCGCGACACCGACGCGGAAGCGTCGTTCTGGCTGACGTACGCGTTCGCCTCCGTGCTGGCGATTCTGTGGATGGTCAGCCTCACGATGGAAAAGCTCGGCTTATACACCGAGATATTCAACCTCGTGACCTCGCCGCTCATGACCGCCACGGTCGCCGTCTTCGCTATCGGCGGCACCGCGACGCTCGCCATCGTCGCGGACATGAAGGAACTCGTCGACGACGCCGACGAACGGCGGCGCGAACTCGACGCGCTCACGACGGACCTCGAACGGCAGGCCGAGAGCTACGGCGACGCGATGCAGACGGCCGCCGACGGCGACCTCACCGTCCGCGTCGACGCCGAGAGCGACAACGACGCGATGCGCCGCATCGGACGGGGCTTCAACGAGATGTTAGAGGCCATCGACTCGGTCATCGTCCAGATACAGACGTTCGCCGAGCAGGTCGACGACGAGAGCTCCGAGGTCACCGCGAGCGCGGACGCCGTGAAGACGACGAGCACCGACGTGGCCAACAGCATCGAGGAGATTTCGGCGGGCAACGAGACCCAACACCGGAACCTCAACGCCGCGGAGTCCGAACTGAGCAACCTCTCTGCGACCATCGAGGAGATCGCCTCCTCCTCCGAGGAGATTGCGCGGCAGTCCCAACAGACCGTCGGACGCGCCAAGGAGAGCCAGGAGGCCGCCGGTTCGACCATCGAGAAGATGGAGCAGTTGGAGTCGCGGTCGACCGAGACCGTAAACGAGGTCGAAGACCTCCAGCAGTCGGTCACCCAGATCAGCGAGGTCGTCGACCTCATCGACGACATCGCCGAGAAGACGAGCATCCTCGCGCTCAACGCGTCCATCGAGGCGGCGGGCGCGGGCGACGCCGGCGAGGGGTTCGCCGTCGTCGCCAGCGAGGTGAAGACGCTCGCCGAAGAGACCGCCGAGGCGACCCAGGAGGTCGACTCGCTCATCCGCGACATCGAGCAGTCGACCGAGAACGTCGCCGAGGACACCTTCGAGACGCAATCCGAGGTCGAATCCAGCCGCGAGACCGTCGGCGAGACGGTCGACGTGCTCGAAGAGATCGTCCACAAAATCGAGGACAGCAACGACTCCATCCAGTCTATCAGCAGCGCCACCGACGAGCAGGCGCAGTCGACCCAGGAGGTCGTCACGATGATGGACGAGATAACGAACCTCAGCGACCAGACGGCGTCCGAGGCGCAGAACGTCTCGGCCGCCGCCGAGGAACAGACCGCCGCGACCCAGCAGATTGCGGCGTCGTCCTCGTCGCTCTCGGAACGCGCACAACAGCTCAAGTCGCTCGTCTCGCAGTTCGAATCCGGGCGTGCGATGGGCGGCACGCCGGGCCGCGAAACGGCGACGCCCGCGGCGTCAACCCCCAACCGAGCGATGCGGGCCGACGGGGCCGGCGACGACCGACCGAACTGACCGACGACCGGCGACCGCGCCGGCGAGCGACCCCGACGAACGTTTTTCCGCCGACTCGCACAACGAGGGTGACGCGCCTACGCGCCCTACGCGCCGACGCCCCAGAAGAAGGCGATGCCGGCCACGGTGACGACCGACAGGAGCAACTGCAAGGGCGCGCCGACGCGGAGGAAGTCCGAGAACGTGTAGCCGCCGGGGCCGTAGACGAACAGGTTCGTCTGGTAGCCGACGGGGGTCATGAAGGCCGTCGAGGCCGCGAACGTCACGGCGAGGACGAACGCGAACGCGTTGGCCCCGATTGATTGGGCGGCGCTGGCGGCGACCGGAATCATGAGCACGACGCTCGCGTTGTTCGAGATGACGCTCGTGAGCAACCCGGTCGCGAGGTAGAACACCCACAGGACGCCGATTGCGGGGAGGAACGTCGCGGTCGAGGCGACGGCGTCACCGAGGAGCGCCGCGGCACCCGTCTGCTGGAGCGCGACGCCCAGCGGGATGACGCCCGCCAGCAGGAAGATGACGTTCCACTCGACCGATTTGTACAGTTCGTTCGGCTTGAGGACGCCGGTGAGAATCATGGCGACGACGCCGCCGAGCGCCGAGACGACGATGGGCAGGACGTTGAACGCCGGGAGCGCGACGACCCCGGCGATGATGGCGACGGCGAACGGCGTCTTCTCGGTTCGGTAGTCGGCGTCCTCGAACTCGTGGGCGACGATGAAGTCCTCGTTTTGGACGAGGCGCGTGAGGCTGTCGGGCGGGGCCTGCACGAGTAACGTGTCGCCGACGCGGATGTCGATGTCCTCGAACCGGTCGCGGACGACCTTCCCGCGGGTCCGGAAGGCGAGCACGTTCGCGTCGTAGCGCTGTCGGAACGTCGAACTGGCGAGGCTCTCGCCGACGAGAAACGAGCCCGAGGGGATGACGACCTCGACCATGACCGGCTCTGCTTCGCCCGGGTGGAGGTCGCTCTCGGAGCGGGGGCCGCCGACGAACGTGAGCCCTTCCGAGCGCATGATTCGTTCGAGCGTCTCCCGGTTCGTGCGGAGGCGGAGCGTGTCGTTCTCGTGAATCTCCTTGCGAGCCA
Source organism: Haloferax massiliensis (assembly GCF_001368915.1). Taxonomy (GTDB): domain Archaea; phylum Halobacteriota; class Halobacteria; order Halobacteriales; family Haloferacaceae; genus Haloferax; species Haloferax massiliensis. Next base: position 287,051 of record NZ_CSTE01000001.1, read on the forward strand.
GCGGTTCGAGGAACTGCTCGCCGTAGCGGATGAGCTGTAACACGTCGATGTCGAGGTCGTCGTTCCCGAGGGCCTCCTGAACGGTCTGGCCGATGAGCGACGAGTCCGCGGGGACGACCACGTCGGCGAGGTACTCCTGGAGCGCGTACTCCTCGAGGAGGTCGTCCTCGGCGGGCACCCGCTTCGGGAGCAGGCGGACGCCGACCGTCATGAGGTAGACCGCGCCGACCACGAAGACGATGACGCCGAGCTTGGTGAACTCGAACATGCCGAAGGCGTGGAGGCCGAGGCCCGGCGACTCCCGTCCGAGTTGGGCCGCGATGTCGCTGGCGAGGATGTTCGTCGAGGTCCCGATGACCGTCAGGGTGCCGCCGAGCATCGAGGCGAACGAAAGCGGCATGAGGAGCTTCGACGGCGAGGTCTTGCCCTTGTGCGCGAGGTCCGCGACGACCGGAACGAGGATGGCCACGACCGGCGTGTTGTTGATGAATCCCGACACCGGGCCGGTGACGCTAATCGTCGCGGCGAGCTGCTTCGTTTGGCTGTTGCCGGCGTACTCGGCCATCTTTCGTCCGATGTGTTGGACGATTCCGGTTCGGTTGACGCCAGTGCTCAAGATGAGCATCGCCAACACGGTGATGGTCGCGGGACTGGCGAAGCCCGAGAGCCCCTCCTGCGGGGTGATTTGCGTCCACGGCTCCAACACCATCAGGAGGACCATCACGACGATGGCGGTCACGTCGATGGGGAGCCATTCGGTGGCGAACAAGACGAGAGAGAGGAGGATGAGCGCGAAGACGACGAGCATATCCACCGTGACGGCCGCCGGAACGAGCCCCTGGACGGCCGACACGAGTGTGGAGAAGAACACATCTGACGGAGGGGATAGCGAAGGAAAAAGGCTGGTATCGGCGACGGTTCAGAACAGCAGACCGGACGGAACCCCGCCGGGGTTCATCTCGGTGAGCTTGAACACGAGGTACGCCAGCGAGAACAGCGTCGCGTTGTACGCGCCGTGAATGAGCGCCGGGACGGCGATGTTGTCGGTCAGTTCGTACGCCGTGCCGAAGACGACGCTCGGGAGGAACAGGATGCCGATGGTGACGAGGCGGCCGCCCGCGCCGCCGGTGAGCGCGACGTAGTGGATCGCGGCGAAGATGGCGCTGGCGAGGGCGATGCCCGGAACCGGCCCGAACGACTCGCGGATGCGGTTCTGGACGACCCCGCGGAACAGCAGTTCCTCGCCGGGGCCGATGAGGAGGAACGACGCCGGGACGAGGAGCAACAGCACCTCGGGGTCCTGCGCGGCGATTTCGGTCACCTGGTTCGACCCCGCTTGGACGCCGAACGTCGAGACGAGAAACGCGCCGACGAACGCCGCGGCGAGCGCGGTCACGTAGCCGAGGACGACCGCGACGATGTCGCGGAGCGACGGGACCGAGACGCCGAAGTACGAGCGGTCGAGGCCGCGGTACCGGCTGTAGATGAGGGCGACGCCGCCGAAGGCGATACCCTGCAGGAGGATGAGCGACGTGACGACGAGCGCGAGGGGCGTCAGTTCGACGCCCGCGCTCGCCGCCGCGAACTGCGTGATAAAGACGAGTATCGTGCCGACGACGAGACCGCCGCCGCCGAGGGCGATAGCTGCGAGGAAGGACCGAGCGAGGTCGGGGAGACGCGTCGTAGTAGACACAGGCGACCACTTAGAGCGCCGGCGTCAAAATCCTTCTCGCCTCGGAACGGGGTTCGAGGGGCGAACGCGGGGTGCGCGAGTGACCGGGTGCGCTACTCGCCGGCGAGTTCGTAGTAGAGCACGCCGAGGACCGTCCGCGCGTCGCGGACCTCGCCCGCGAGGACGGCTCGCTTGAGGTCGTCGTAGCCGACCGTCGTCGGGCGGATGCTCTCGTTGAAGTCGAGGTTCTGGTCGGCGCTCGGCTCGCACCCGCGCGCGACGAAGTAGTGGTGGACCGAGTTGGCGATGCCGTTGGTCGGCTCGACGGTCACGAGCGGCCCGACCGTCTCGGCCTCGTGGCCGGTCTCTTCCGCGAGTTCGCGCCGGGCGGCCGCGGCGTAGTCGTCGTCGTCAGGTTCGGTGCCGCCGGCGGGGAGCCCGCGGTTCGTCCGGCCGACCGCCTGTCGCCACTCGTCGATGACGACCACGTCGCCGTCGGGCGTGAAGGGGAGGACGACGACCGCCGCGGGTTCGTCGACGTAGTGGAAGTCCGTCTCGGTCCCGTCGGGGAGCCGAACGTCGTCCATCCGGATGTCGAAGCCGGGACACGAGTAGTCGATGCGCGTGTCGGTGGTCTCCCACGCGAGGTCGTCGTCGCTCATGGCGGTACGTGCCGGCGGCGTTTCCAAAAGCGTCGCGGTGCCCCGCTACCCCGCGTCGTCGAACGAGACCGTCGCGAGGTCGGCTTCGAGGTCCTCGACGTAGTCGTTGTACGCCTCCACGAACGCGGCGAAGTCGCCGGCGAGTTCGCGCACGTCGGGTGCGGCGGGGGGTTCGTACTGCGACAGCAGGTAGATACCTCCCTCGCCGCCGACGCGGAGGTACGACGCCCGCGGGCCGTCCCACTTCAGCTCCCAGCGCGTGCCGCCGACCCGCTGGGTGAAGGTGCCGTACTCGCCGTCGAAGCGGTTGAGTTCGCCGGCCATGGTGTCGGCCACCTCGCGGATGGTCGAGACGAGTTGGTCCCGCTGGGCGACGATTTCCTCGGTCGTCGTCACCGCGGGGAACGCCGTCGGCACGTCGTCGAGGACGCCGTCGAGCGACTCGACGTGGTCGTTGTACGCCTCCACGAACGCCGGGTAGTCCTGCATCGCCGTCGCCAGCGCCTTCGGCTCCGGCGGCTGTTTGGTCGAGACGACGTACGTCTCGCCGCCCGACTTCCCCTTGAACCGGAGGTACTGGAGCGCGCCCGCCTCGTACTTGAGCGTCCACGTCCCGCGGCGCGTCTTGAACGTCTCTTGGCCGTAGTCGCCGCCCTGGAGGATGGCGAGTTCGCGCGCGATGGTCCCTGCGTGGGCCTCGACCGCGGCGACGACCTCGTCGCGGTTGGCCGCGACGTCGTCGACGCTCGTGATATCGAACGAGAGGGCGTCAGTCATGGTCGGAAGGTGGGGGGAAGGGGGGATAAGTGCGTCCGTCGCCGGTTTTATCACCGATAGTATACGTCTCGAATGTGATGAGTCAACACAGGGCAACGATTGGTGGGACAATCGGGGGCATGGCACGGCGGGCGAACCCGGCCTTTGCGGGCGGTATCGTCGCGGTTTCCGTAGTCGCGTTGGGGTACGCGGTCACGGTCGGTTCGCTCCAGCAACACACGTTCGTCCACGTCATGGCGGGCCTGCTGTGGACGGGCACCGACCTGTTCATGGGGGCGATTCTCGGGCCGGTCATCGGCGGGCTGACCGACGAACAGAGCGCCGCGGTGTTCGAGCGCCTCACGCCGAAGACCGCGTTTTTCCTCCCGTCGATGGCGCTCGTCACCATCGCGGGCGGCATCACGCTCGCCCAGCGACTCGGGGTGTTTCCCCACGCCGAACCGTGGCTCGCGCTGTTCACCGCCGCGAACCTGATTCCGACGCTCCTCTTGCTCGGTCGCCGACTGAACGCGTGGCGCGACCGGCGCTGGCAGGTCGTCTTCGCCGTCGCCACCGTCGGGTCCCTCGCGTGGGTCGCGACCACCATCGGCGACTTCCAGATGACGACTCCGGCCATCGTCGTCGCGCTGGCGGTCGTCACCGTCCTCTCGGTGCAGGGCTTCGGCTTCCTGATGCCCGGCGAGATACGGATGTACTTCGAGATGACCTCCGACGACCCGGACCCTGGCGTCATCTCGGCCATCGGAAAACAGAACGCCATGCTCGGCGGCGTGCAGGGAGCGTTTCAACTCGTCCTCATCGCCGACATGGTGTATCTCCGCTACGGCGGCTTCTGAGGTGAAAACGGGGCGGCGGCCGCGCTCGCGGCCTCAGTCGGCCCGCCGGAACACGCGGCGAGTGTCGCGGTCGCCGTGCTCGCAGGCGACCTGCTCGAAGCCGAACTGCGTGAACACGGCCGCCCAGTCGCGGTAGTACAGCGGGAAGTCGTACTCCTCGTCGTTGACGCCGCGGTCCTCGGGCGGGACCGACCGGTCGCCCTCGTTTTCGACGGTGACGACGTAGCTCCCCGCGCTCCGGGCGAGCGCCTCGAACACCCACGCGTCGTCGGGGTGGACGTGCTGGAGCGTCTCGACGGAGTAGACGGCGTCGAACTGGCGGGGTTCGAACTCGTCGACGACCGTCTCGATCGCGTCGGCGTGGAACGTCCCGCAGTCGGCGAGGTCGGGGTAGGCGTCGGCCATCACCTCGAAGCAGTCGGGGTTGATGTCGACGCCGTGGAGGTTCTCGAAGCCGTGTTCGCGGAGGTGCGAGAGGTGTCGGCCGGGGCCGCAACCGAGTTCCAGAATCGACGCCGAGAGGTCGAGACGCTCCTCGAACACCCGTCGAATCGACTCGCTCGTCTCGTTCGACCCGTAGTACGCGTAGTACTCCGGCGAGAACTCTCCCGACCGGTCTGCCCACTTCCGACGAACGTCGTTAGCATCCACGGTGTCGGAGACCGTCCGGCCACGCGTAAAACCTCGTCGGCCGCGCTCGGGCGCCCCCGAAAGCAGAACTGTCGATGCTACAGCTAATCCCGGAATCACCGACGAACCGCTAGGCGAGCTCCGAGAGAACCGACGTACCAGAACATTTGTCTACAAATTCCGATGATTCGGAAACGGATTCAATAAAATAACCCCCGTGACAACACGACCCGCACAAGTCTTATCCGTAAAGGGCGTGTGTGTTCAAAAGCAATGGCGAAAGGAAACGTTGATTTCTTCAACGACACTGGCGGCTACGGTTTCATTTCGACGGACGATGCTGACGACGACGTGTTCTTCCACATGGAAGACATCGGCGGCCCGGACCTCGAAGAAGGCACGGATGTGGAGTTCGACATCGAGCAGGCCCCCAAGGGCCCCCGCGCGACGAACCTCACGCGCCTTTAAACTAATTTAGTACGCCGCGTTTCGCGGCAGAACGATAACTCACATTTTGCGTATATTCGACCGGCGAGCGACGCGTTCGCGGCCGGTCGGCAACGCGAACTATCGACTCACCGCTCAGAGCGCGTCGGCCGCGCGGGCCTGCTCGGAGCGTCGCCGCGCCTGTTCGAGTCGCCGGTCGGTCGCCCGCGAGAGCGACCCCGGAAGCTCCCCGCGAGCCTCGGCCAGCCGTTCGGCCACGCGTTCGAGCCGCGAGGCGACGGTGTCGAGACTCTCGTCCGCCCGTCCGCGGTCGCCTGCGCCAGCCCGCGAACCGCGTTGGCCTGCCCGCCGCCCGTCGCGGTTTCCGTCGAGTCGTTCGGCGTGCCCGCGGCCGCCGAGTCGTCCGAGTCGTCTGAACCGTCCGAGTCATCATCGACGGCCGCGACTGCCGCGGCCGTCTCCGCGGAGATATCCGCGAGGAACGTCGCGAGCGACGCCTTCCCGGTCCGCGGCTCGTCAATGCGGACGCTCGGAATCGACGCGGGCGCGGGGCCGGTGTCGGTGTCCGAGTCGGAGTCAGAATCCGCGTCGTCGCCCGCGGCGCCCGTGTCCGGGTCGGGGTTCACGCGGAACGCGCCGAGTTCGTCGTCGCTGTCGCGGACCTCGACGGTGTACGCGCCGCCGCGGTGGACGTAGACGGCGTCCGGCCCGGACAGCGGCGCGTCGTACAGTCGGCCGGCGAAGTCGTCTTCGAGCGCGAGCGCCGTCAGGTCGCGGTCGGTTCCGTCGGCGTCGACCTCGACTTTCGTCGCCGACTCCCGCGCGACGAGCGGGACTTCGCCGTCCACCCCGGCCGTGACGAGCGTTTCGTCGCCGCCGTCGCCGTCGTCGGCTGATGATTCGGTCTCCGTCGCGGACGCCGAACCGGACCCCGCGTCCCCGACCCGAACCGTCTCGCTGTGCGGTGCCGACCCTGCGCCGTTGACCGTGAGTCGGTGGTCGCCCGCGGGCACGTCCCGGAGGACGCCGAAACCGCCGAACGTCGGCGCGGCCTCGGGGTCGCTCTCCAAGAGGAGCACGGACTCGACGCCCGACTCGCGGGTCGTCACGCCCTCGCCGTCCGGCGCGTCCGCGTCGGTGACGGCCTCCGTCACCCGAACGAAAAGCGTGTTGAGCGCCGACGGCCCGTCGACGACGTCGTACCGCTCGGCGAGGGCGCTCCGGTGGGTCGGGTCGGAGATGTCGGCCGCGGGGTCGGCGTAGCGCGGCTGACTCCACGGCGCGCTCGTCGTCGTGAGATGGCTCGCAATCGCGTCCTCGACGAAGCCCGGGACCGAGAACTCGAAGCTCAGTTGCGGCCCGGTGAACTCAGTAATGTGCTCGACTCCGCCCGCGGGGGCGAGCGCGTACTCGATATCTGCGTCGGCGTCAGCATCGGCTTCAGCGTCGGCGTCGCGGTCGGCGGCCGTCTCGGGCCCGAACACCAGCCCCGTCGACCGCGCCGGGAGGTCCGTCGGCGGCGACGACAGCGCGTCGAACGACCGCACCGTGAGCGCCTCGCTGACGAGGGACTCACGGGTGACCGACGGGAGCCGCTCGTCTTCGTACACCGGCGCGCCGTCGAGTTCCGGGACGACGTAGGGCAGGCGCGCGCCCTCGTCTCGCGGGAGTCCGTAGGCGATGGGTATCTCCGCGGCGTCCTCGATGCGGTCGAACGCCCGGTTGGTGATGTCCGCGAACGTCCCGCCCGTCGGGAGCCGCTGGAACCGGTCGGCGCGGTCGTTGAGCGACAGCGCGCTGGAGTGCGACCCGAGTTCCGACAGCACCCGGGGCGGGCGGGCGGGGTCCGGGTCGAGGAACTCGTTGTTCGGCACCGACCGCGCGTGCGAACTCGCGACGTACAGCTGGGGGACCGGCTCGTCGCCCGCCGTGTCGACGAAGACGTGCAGGACCTCCCAGTCGTGCCAGTGGAAGTTCGTGGTGAACTGGTCGAACACCGAGTAAAACCAGTACTGCACGGCCGTCAGCGACGAGCCCTCGTAGCCGACCACGTTGTAGAACACCGTCGGCTCCGGCGCTCGCTCGCCGGTCTCCCGCTGAGTCGCGTGGTAGCCGTCCAGCGCGTCGAAGCCGTCGACGACCGTCTCGCCGTCTCGGTCGCTCGCGTACGACCGCGGGTCCGTCGGGAACCACGTCTCGTCGGCGTCGAAGTAGAGCGTCGGCGCGAACCGCGCCGCGAGGTCGCGGGCGACGTCGTCGTCGACGCGCTCGGTCGGGGCGGCGGTGTTGGTGGTTTCGGTCGAGTCGCCGCCGAGGGCCGAACAGCCGGCGAGCGACCCGACGCCGGCGCTCCCGAGCGCGGCGAGGAACGCCCGTCGGTCGAACGCGGGTCGGTCCGTCATCTGTCTATCTGGTGGAGTCGAGGACGGGACAAATCTCTTGTGTCGTCCGGCGACGGAGAATGCGGGGCCGGTTGGCGGGGCCGTCGGTGCGGCGTGGGCGACCGCCGCTCAGAAGTCGCCGGTGACGATGTCGGCGACGCGCTGGCGGTCGAACAGCTGTTCGTCTCCCGGGATTTCGGGGTACGGACCCCCGTCCGAGGTCGGCCACTCGCCGAACGCCTCGGGATGGAACTGCTTGGCGCTCATCTCAAGCTGGAAGAGGTTGAGAATCGGCCCCTGATAGCGCGCGCCCTGCGGGTAGACGCGCCCGTTCTGGACCGCCGAAATCTCCGCGGCGACGGGGTCGGCTTCGAGCGTCGCCCGGAGGTCGTTCATGCTGACGCTCGGTTGCATCCCGCTCAGGAAGAGGACCACGTCGGGGTCGGCCTCCAACAGCGCCTCGAAGTCGACGGTCGACCCGGACTCGATGGAGCCCTCGAACGCGTCGTGCGGTTCGAGCGGCCGGATGTGCGAGGTCATGAAGCCGGGGTTGCCGACCGTGTACGCCCACACCTGCTTCTCGATGTCGGACGCGGTGAGCAACGCGACGCTCGGGCGCTCGTCTTCCGGCGGGAGCCCCGCCTCGATTTCGGCGAGCACGTCGTCGCGGACGGCCGCAAGCGCCTCGTAGCGTTCCTCCTCTCTGAGCACCTGCGCGACCTTCTCGAACTGCTCCCACAGCGTGTAGTACTCGTAGTCGCCGGTCCACTCGTCCGTCGGCGACGAATGACGGGCGCTCAGCGAGTTCCCGAACCACGGCGAGACGTTCTCGGCGACCTCCTCGACGTCGCCCATGTCCCACTGTTCGAGTTGGACGACCGACGCGGGGTCGGCCAGATGCACGTCGCTGTCGAGTTCGTAGAGCTTCTCCTTGCTCGTCTCCCACGAGGGGTACAGGTCAGCCCAGTTCACCTCGACGCCGGGGAGCCGCGCCGTGAACTGCTTCCACGTCGCGTCGTAGTACGCCGGCCCGTTGACCGCGTTCACGTCGTCGCCGCGGCCGAGCGCGAACGCCATCCCCGCGTGGTGGGAAAGCCGCGTGAAGATGCTCTGCGGCGGCTCGTCGAACTCGACGGTGCCGACCGGCGACATCGTCACCGAGTACGACGCGTCCGCGGGCGTCTCGGTCTCCGTGTCGGTGGTCGCCTCGGTCGCGGTCTTCGCCGCCGACTCGGTGTCGGCGTCTGCCGTCGACGCCGAATCACTTCCCCCGGTACAGCCGGCGAGCAGGCCGCCGCCGACGGCCGCGCCGCCGTATTTCACGTAGTCGCGCCGCGTCAGTCCCGTCCGTGGCGTCTCGTCGTGCTCCATAGTTTTTAGGCCCACCTAAAATTGATAATTGCTTCGGTTCTCGGGCGACGGCGGGGTCACGAGCGTGACTGGCCGTCTCGTTCGTCGCCTCAGCGGTGCGTCGGTCCCCATCAAATGAGTTAGCTCTGGCTAACTCATCGAAGCGTTTCGGTGTCTCGACTCCGATTCGAACTTCCCTCGCTGTCGCTCGGGCGTTCGAATCTTCAGTCGCCCAGACAACCGCATTCGGAGTGCGAGCGACAGAACAGTCGCTCGCGGTCGTAGAATAGGGGTAGAAATGGGCCGGCTCAGATTCGAACTGAGGTTACGGCCACCCGAAGGCCGAAGGATACCAAGCTACCCCACCGGCCCGCATTTTGAGGCAAGCCACCGTCGCGTTTAACAGTTGTGATTACGGGCCACCGTCAGACGGCGTGACACACCGCCGACCCCGTCTCAGTACCGCGAATACCCCGCGGTGTCGAGGTAGTTGTGCGCGACCGTGATCGAGTGGTCGGCGTGGAGAATCTCCGGGCCGAGGCGGACCCGCTCGTCGGCGGCGGCCGCCAGCGACTCGGCTTCCTCGTCGGTGAAGTCGTGGTGGTCCGAGAGGACGAAAAGCGGGTTCTCGGGGGGATCGACCTGAACGACGGGGTCGCCGTCCTCGTGGAGTTCGACCACGGTCGCGTTGCGGGCGGCCTCCTCCAGCGTCGTCTCGAAGCCCATCCGGCGGATGGAGACCCCCGGCGACGACTCGGCGGGCATGTGGCCGATGGCTTCCTCGCGCTTTTCGAGCGCCTTGCGAATCAGGGCGGCGGTGGAGCGCTCGTCGGGGTTGAGGCGGCGGAGTTCCGACCCCTCGAAGCGGACGGTGTACTCGTCGCCGAGGACGAGGTGGACGCGAACGTCCTCGCGGATGTCGTGCGAGAGGAAGAACGCGGAGTTGACACAGCGACAGAGCACGTCGAGTCGGCCGGCCCCGCCCGCGATGTCGTCGAGCGAGAAGTCGGACGTCGTCGGCGCGTCGTGGCCGATGACGATGAATTGGCGCATACGTCCGACTCGGCGCGTGAGGGTCTTATCGGTGTTCACTCGCGCGGGGGCACGGGAGGCGAGCGCCGGGGCGACCGGGAGGCGCGAATCACCCCGACCGCGCACGTCATACTCGCGGAACGCTTACCTCGGGTAAGTGAGCCTCCAATCCGGGCGCGACCCGATGGTCCGCCTGTTCGCCGAATACGGACGCGAGAACCTCGCGTGGTTCGTCGTCGGGCTACTGGCGAGCGTCCTCGGACGACTCGTCGCTATCGTGCCGGCGCTCGTCCTCGGGGTCGCCATCGACGCGGTGTTCTTCCGGAACACGGCGTACGCCCTGCCGTTGGTCCCGTCGTCGTGGCTCCCGACGACCGTCGCCGAGCAGTTCTGGCTGAGTTTCTGGCTCGTCATCGGGGCGTTCGTCGGCGGCGTCGCGCTCTCGTGGGTGCAGGGGCTCGGCCTCGCGGTCTACTCGAACCGCGTCCAGCACGCCGTCCGCGTCGATACCTACGACGCGCTCCAGCGCCTCGACATGGCCTTCTTCGACGACAAACAGACCGGGCAGGTGCTGTCGATTCTCGACGGCGACGTGCGAAACCTGCGGACGTTCCTCGACAGCACGCTCTCGGGCGGCCTCCAGTTGGTCGTCGCCGTCGTCGGCATCGCGGGCGTGCTGTTCTACCTGAACGCCCAGCTCGCGGTCGTCACGCTCGTGGCCGTCCCGCTTTTGGCCGTCTTCACCGTCTGGTTCATGCGGACGATTCGGCCGCTGTACCGCGCGCTCCGCGAGAGCGTCGGCGCGCTCAACACCCGCATCGAGAACAACGTCTCGGGGATGGAGGTCATCAAGGCCTCGGCGACCGAGGAGTACGAGACCGACCGCGTCGCCGACGCCTCCATGGACTACTACCGGCGCGCCCTCGCGGTCGTCAGGCTCGACTACCTCTACCAGCCGTCGATGGAACTCCTCGCTGGCGTCGCGTTCGCCGCCACGTTCGCCATCGGCGGCGTCTGGCTCATCTTCGGCCCGCCCGCGCCCTTCACCGGCGACCTGCTCGTCGGCGAGTTCGTCACGTTCCTGTTCATGACCCAGCGGTTCATCGACCCGCTGTCCGGCGCGGGCCGCATCGTCAACTCCTACGAGAACGCCCGCGCCTCGGGCGAGCGCATCTTCGGACTGGCCGACCGCGAGGCCGTCGTCCGCGACGCGCCCGACGCCGAGTCCCTTGACGTCGTCGCCGGTCGAATCGAGTTCGACGGCGTGTCGTTCGCCTACGCGACCGGCCGCGAGGTGCTCCGCGACGTCTCGTTCGCGGCCGAGCCGGGCGAAACCGTCGCGCTCGTCGGCCCCACCGGCGCGGGAAAATCCACCGTCGCGAAGCTCCTCCTCAGGCTCTACGAACCCACGAACGGGGCGGTCCGCGTGGACGGCCGCGACGTGCGCGACGTGCGCATCAGAGACCTCCGCGAGGCCATCGGCTACGTGAGTCAGGACGTGTACCTCTTCGACGGCACGGTCAGGGAGAACCTCCTGTACGGGGCGTTCGACGCGACCGAGTCGGAGATGGTCGCGGCCGCGAGAGCCGCCGAGGCCCACGAGTTCGTCTCGCGGCTCCCCGAGGGCTACGACACCCGCATCGGCGAGCGCGGCGTGAAGCTCTCGGGCGGCCAGCGCCAGCGACTCTCCATCGCCCGCGCGATGCTCCAAGACCCGCGGATTCTCGTCCTCGACGAGGCGACCAGCGCCGTCGACACGGAGACCGAACTGCTCATCCAGCGCGCGCTCGACCGGCTCTCGGCGGGCCGGACGACGCTCGTCATCGCCCACCGGCTCTCGACGATTCGCCGCGCCGACGCCATCGTCGTCCTCGACGAGGGCGAGGTCGTCGAGTCCGGAACCCACGACGAACTCGTCGAACTCGGCGGCCTCTACGCGACGCTCTGGGGGATTCAGGCCGGCGACGTGTCGGGCGTCTCCGCGGACATCCTCGCGCGGCTGGTCGAGCGAAGCCGCGCGGCCGACGCGGCCGACTCGGACCGCATCGCCGACAGGGTCGCCGACGGCGGCGACGACGCCTAACGGGGGCTTAGCCGTCGCTCGGAGTCGAGTGAGAAAAAAGTCGAGTCCGGGACGAGAGAGCCGGCCGCCGGCTTCGGTCGCGTCGGGGCGACGCAGTTACGCCGGCGTGGGCGTGGTTCCTTGGGTGGGTGCTGAGCCCGTTGTCGAACCGGGTGCTGACCCCGTCGCTGAACCGGCCGGACCGCCGGCTTCGGGCGTGGCCGGTTCGGGCGCGCCGGCCGCCTTGTCGCCGGAGACGAGGAAGTCCGCGAGGTTGCCGACGAGCACCTCGTTGTCGGCCTCGTAGGCCGACTCGGGCGCGAGGAAGTCGGCGTCGCCGATGGCGACGACCGTCTCGCTCTGGGCGGCGACCGTGTACGGACCCGTCTTCCGAATCGACTCGACGCGGGTCTCGCCGCCGGAGACGAGCGCCGGCGAGACGCCGTCTGCCGAGACCGAAAGCGGCGCGGCGTCGCGGAACACGACCTCGTCGACGCCCTCGGTCAGGGCGGTGTCGCCCTCGGGCGTGGCGTAGACGTTCTCGTAGTTGAGGTAGTAGTCGTGCATGTTGTACAGCGACGAGGAGCCGAACGTGACCCCGTAGTCGGAGGTCAGTCCGGCGTCGCCGCCGGTGGCCCCGGACGATACCGAGACGGTGACGAGCCCGAGGATGCTCGTCGTGCCCGCGGACTGCGGGTCGCCGACGAGGGCGACGCGGCCGCCGGCGTCTTCGAACTTCCGGACACCGGCGAGCTGGCCGCTGGTGTACGGCTGTTCGGGGTTGACGACGACGAAGGCGTCGGCCTGACGGAGCGAGGCGTTGAAGTTCCGCTGGGCGTCCTCACGGGTGAGGTACTTCACCTGGTGGCCGTTGGCGACGAGGGCGTCGACGAGCGGTTGCACGTCGGACTCGCTCACGTCGTTGCCGTGGGCCACGTCGATGAGGACGGTCTTCGGTGCCGCGTTCGAGTCCATCGTCACCTCGCCAGACTCGGGGCCGGGCGTGGCGACGAGTTCGTCCGCGTCGAACGCCTGTTTGGCGGCGTTTTGGGTGTCTGTCGAGTCGCTGCCGCCGAGTTGGACGGCGTAGGGTGCCACCGCGGCCCCGACCAAGATGAGGCCGAGCGCGACCGCGAAGACGACCGTCCCGCTGAGTACGTTACGCTGAGACATTAGCGATCACCTCGTCTTCGTACTGCACCTGTCCGTACACCATCAGGAACTGCGGCGCGCGAACGCCGTCGTAGCCGATGGGACTCTCGTCGATGACGACCGTCGAGTTACCGCTCTGGGAGCTGAGAAGGATGATACCGGACCGGGTCGGCGGGTCCTTCTCGACGACCTCGTAGTTTTCGAGGCCGGCCTCGGAGGCGGCGCGGTCGATGGCCGTCTGGAGCGTGCCGATGTCGTCGGCGTAGCCGTTCTGCGTGGCGCGAGCGCCGGTGTAGACCTTCGCGTAGGCGACCTCCTCGCGCGACAGCGAGAGGTCGTCGCCGCGGTGCTCCATGACGCTGCCGACGAAGGCGTGTTTCAGCGTCTCAATCTGGGCTTCGCGCTGGTCGACGGTCATCGACGCCTTGTCCGGGCCGGTGCGAATCTCGTTGGACGTGCCGCCGATGGGGGCCGACCCGCGGACGCCGACGCTCCCGATGACCGACGAAGGCGTCACGTAGATGCTCTCGGAGGGGAGCATCGTGTAGTACGCCCCTGACGCGCCCGTGCCTTGGACGCTCGAAACGACGGGCATCTCTTGGGCGGTCCGATTGACCGCCATGTACATCCGCTCTGAGGCGGCCGCGGAGCCGCCGGGGCTGTCGACCTTCAGGACGACCGCCTTTACCGATTCGTTCTCTCGCGCTTCGTGGAGGTCCTCTTCCAGCTGGTCAGCTGTGTAGGAGGTGATGGTCCCGTCGACCGAGATGACCGCGACCCTGTCTGGGGTGGGCGCGGCCGCGTCGTAGACGACGGGGGCGAGGAATGCTCCAACCAGGACGGCCGCGACGAGGGCGAGGACCGAGACGGTCCGCGTCGACGCCGCGGAGGAGGGTTTTGATACCATACTGCGGACGAGAGTTCTAGAGCCGGTGTCAAAATAGTTGTCATTGGAAAAGACAGTCTTTCGGACACGACTGTCGGCACGCGTCGGGGTCGTGAGTGAAGCCGCGACGCCGAGACACCGAAAAACGGGAGTCGTGACCGACTCAGTCGGTCAGTCCGTAGCCGCGACGGAACAGCACGACGTTGAGGCCGACGACGGCGAGCGTGAGCGCCGTCAGCACGCCGAGAGACAGGTTCGGGTCCACCTCGGTGACGCCGAGAAAGCCGTAGCGGACGCCGTTGACCATGTACACCATCGGGTTGAGGAGCGACGCCTGCTGGAAGGTCTCGGGAATCTCGTTGAGCGAGTAGAAGACGCCGCCGAAGAACACCAGCGGGCGGAGGATGAACTGGTTCATCATCGTCAGGTCGTCGAAGTCGTCGGCCCAGAGGCCGCCGACCACGCCGAGGCCCGCGAAAAGCAGGGTGATGACGAGCATGAACGCGACCAGATAGAACGGTTGGGCGACGCCGACGGACGTGAAGAACGCGCCGATGAGGGCGACGAGCGCGCCGACGAGCACCCCGCGGGTCGCACTGGAGAGGACGTACGCGCCGACCATCGAGGAGTACGAAAGCGGCGAGGTGAGCGCCTCCTCGATGTAGCGGTTCCAGCGGCCGTGGAAGATGGAAAACGAGGCGTTCTCGAAGGCGTTGGAGACGGCTCCGAGGACGATGAGGCCGGGGAGGATAAACAGGATGTACGGGACGCCCGCGATTTCGTTGATGCGCTCGCCGAGGATGACGCCGAACACGGAGAAGTACAGCACGTTCGTGATAAACGGCGGGACGAACGTGTTTCGCGGACGGCGGACGAACCGGAGCACCTCGCGGCGAAGCAGGGCGTAAAAGCCGGTCACGTCGAGGCTCGCGAGGCTCATTGCTCGACCTCCGCGGTGGCGCGGCCCTCGCCCTGTCTCGTCATCTCGACGAACACCTCTTCGAGCGACGTGCGGGAGATTTCGAGGTCGACGATTTCGTGGCCCTGCCGGTCGAGCGCCTGCACCACGTCGGGGGCGACGAGGCCGCCCTGTTGCGCCGTCACGACGAGGCGAGCCCCATCGAGTTCGACCGCGTCGACGCGGTCGTCGTCGGCGGCGAAGTCGGGCACCGCCGTCGGCGGGTCGCGGAGTTGGACGACGATGTCGTCGGTGCCGCGGTCCATCAGTTCCTCGGGGCTGGCGACCTCGATGACGGAGCCGGAGTCGAGGATGGCGACCTCGTCGCAGAGGCGTTCGGCCTCCTCGATGTAGTGGGTCGTGAGCAGGATGGTCGTCCCGCTGTCGTTGAGGTCGACGATGGTCTCCCAGAGTTCGTGGCGCAGTTGCACGTCGACCCCGGCGGTCGGCTCGTCGAGGATGAGCAGGTCGGGGTCGGTGATGAGCGCCCGCGCGAGCATGAAGCGGCGTTTCATCCCGCCGGAGAGCCAGTCGAAGCGGGTGTCGCGCTTGTCGTAGATGCCGACGCGCTTGAGCACCTCGTCGGCGCGCTCGCGGGCCTCGTCGTGCGGAATCCCGTGGTAGCCCGCCTTGTGTTCGAGCACTTCGCGGATGGGGAAAAAGCGGTCCACGTTGAACTCCTGCGGCGCGAGGCCGATACGGTCGCGGGCCTCGCGGTAGTCGTCTTCCACGTCGTAACCGAAGACGCTCGCTTTCCCGCCGGTCTTGCGGACGAGGCCGACGAGGATGTTGATGAACGTCGTCTTCCCCGCCCCGTTCGGCCCCAACAGCCCGAAGAACGACCCCTCCGGAACGTCGAGGTCGACGCCGTCGAGGGCGCGGACGTCGCCGTAGGACTTCGTCAGGTCGCGTATCTCAATCGCGGATGCCATTCGTTGGTGCGTCGTCGGGCGTGGACGCGATTAAGCGTAGTGTCCGCGGAACGCCCCGTCACGGCGTGGCACGGCCGGTCGCCGGGCGGGGCCGAAGACGCTCTGAGTCCGCACGGAGAGCCCAGATGTGTTACCACGTGTCAAATTAAGGCCTAATATCCGTCCGTACAGAACTAAGTCATTAACTAATATTATCATTATCAATCATTAACTATTAATAGTTCTCGGCAGTCGAACCGGGTGAGGAGACATCCGATGGTAGTATCCGCAGCACACCACGCGACCGACCGCTCGACGACCGCGATACGAACCGACCGCTACCGACCGCCGACACCACCGACGTAACCGATGACAGACCGCGACAACACGACCCGAACCGACACGACGACCCGCACGCCGACCACCCCTCGCTCGACGACGACTCGTCCCCGCGCCGCGCGGCGCTACCCCAACAACGAGGAGAACATGGACGCGCCGCTCGTCCCATTCATCCGACAACCGGGCGAGGACGACGAGATGACGACCATCCGGCGCGAACTCGCCGCGCTCCGCGCCCAACTGAACCGCATCGAGCGAACGATGCAGTCCACCGACACCCAATGAACCCGACCGAACTCGACAGCGACGTCTTCGCACAGGATGTTGACAACCAGAAGGCCCGCGAACTGCGGGAGATGCTGAACACGCAGGACTTCGTGTTCGCGCCCGGCATGTACCACGCGCTCGACGCCCGCCTCGCCGAGATGACGGGCCACGACGCCGCCTACATGTCCGGCTACTCGACGGTCCTCGGGCAGTTCGGCTTCCCCGACTTGGAGATGGTCACGATGACCGAGATGGTCGAGAACGCAAAGCGAATGGTCGAGGCGACGAACCTCCCGGTCATCGCCGACTGCGACACGGGCTACGGCGGCATCCACAACGTCCGCCGCGCCGTCCGCGAGTACGAGAAGGCCGGCGTCGCCGCCGTCCACATCGAAGACCAGACGACGCCCAAGCGCTGTGGCCACATCGCCGGCAAGCAGATCGTCTCCCGCGAGAAGGCCAAGGCTCGCTTCGAGGCGGCCGTCGACGCCAAGCAGTCGGAGGACACGGTCGTCATCGCCCGCACCGACGCCTACGGCTCCTCGAACGGCGACTGGGACGAACACGTCGAGCGGGGCCGCATCTACGCCGACGCCGGCGTCGACATCGTCTGGCCCGAGATGCCGAACCCCTCACGGGAGGACGCCGTCGCCTACGCCGAGGAGATTCACGAGACCCACCCGGACCTGAAGCTCGCGTTCAACTACTCGTCGTCGTTCGCGTGGTCCGAAGAGGAGGACCCGCTGACGTTCCAGGAGCTGGGCGACCTCGGCTACAAGTACATCTTCATCACGCTGTTCGGCCTCCACTCGGGCGCGCACGCCGTCTACGAGGACTTCAAGAAGCTCGCCGAACGGGACGAGGAAGGCCAGTTCGACCTCGAACAGCGCTACCTCGACCACCCGACCGAGAGCCACCACGAGCTGTCGTTCGTCTCGCGGTACCAGGACATCGAGACGCAGTTCGACCCCGAGGCGCGCCGGCGCATCGAGGAGTCCGAAGGGTTCAGCGAGGAGCAGGCCGACCCCATCACGAGCAACGACGATGACTGAGCGCAGACACGACCGCGAGTTCGTGCGGACGTTCTTCACCTCGCCGACGGCCGTCGAGGGCGAAGACGACTCCGCGAAGATGCTCCGACGGGCGGCCGGCCTCCGCGGGATGCAAGCGCCCGACGTGTGGGTCCCCGACAACGAGGACGCCACCGCGCCGTCGATGCGCGACGAGGGTGCCGAGAACATCGTCGAGGTTATCTCCGAACACGGAGCCGACTTCCCCGGCGAGATTCACCCCCGGATGGTCTGGCACCGCGACAGCCCCGAAACCCGGTATCAGGGCTTCCAGCACATGCTCGACGTCACCGACCCCGAGCGGGGCGCGGTCGAGCACATCGACGGCTTCGTCATCCCCGAGGTCGGCGGCATCGACGACTGGAAAAAGGCCGACGAGTGCTTCACCATCGTCGAGAACGAGCACGGACTCGACGAGGGGAGCCTCGCCATGTCGGTCATCATCGAGAGCGGCGCGGCCGAACTCGCCATGGGCGACCTCCGCGACGAGATGGGCAAGCCGACGAACAACCTCGAACGGCTGTTCCTCCTCGTCGACGGCGAGGTCGACTACACGAAGGACATGCGCGCCATGACGCCGACGGGCGAACTCCCGGCGTGGCCGGAGCTTCGACACAACACCTCTCGCGGGGCCAGCGCCGCCGGTTGTATCGCCGTCGACGGACCCTACGACGACATCCGCGACGTGGAGGGCTACCGCGAGCGCATGACCGAGAATCAGGCGAAGGGGATGCTCGGCATCTGGTCGCTCACCCCCGGGCAGGTCGTCGAGGCCAACACATCGCCGCTCCCGCCGAAGACCGGCAGTTGGCTCCTCGACGCGGGCGGCGAGGAGGTCGAACTCGCGTCCGAGGACGGCGTCGAGGTGTACGACGGCGACCGCCTCTCGCTCGAACCCACCGACGGCGGCTACGAACTCCGCGTCGGCGGCGACGCGCGGGAGCTCACCGCGGACGAACTCCGCGAGGAACTGCTGGGCCTGACCTCGTACGTCCCGAGCATGGACGACATCGTCGACTCCATGGAGGAGTTCGAGGCGGCCAAGGAGGCCGGCCGCGGCGCGATCGCCATGACGCAGTCCGCGACGCTCCGCATCGGCGGCACCGAAATGGACATCGCCAAGGACCGCATGTGGGACGAAGCGACCTATCAGGCCGCGATGACGCCCATCAGCCTGTTCCAAGACGTGTACGAACACCGCCCGGACCAACACGAGGAGTTGGAGGAGCGCTACGGCGCGGGCGTCGTCAAGCGCGCGATGGAGGTGGGCCTCTGAGCGCGGGCACCGACCACAGGGGGTCCGCCGTCGGCCCCGCGTCCGGCTTGGTCAGACGACGGCGTCCGGTTTCGTAGCTCTACGACGCGCTCGCCCGAACCGCGGGGGCGACGCGCCTCGCCCTTTTCGGCAGTCCCGCGCGGTCCGCTTCGACTCGACAGGCCTCCGGCCGACGCTATTCTCAAGGTCCGCCCGCGCGAGTTGACACGCGTGAACGATTCGAGGAACACCCCGGCGACGCCCGCGGCGGCGAGCGACGGCGACAGCGGCGCTGACGACCCGCTGAGACCCGACGCAGTCGTCGACTTCGAGTCGGCGGGCGTCGGCGACGAAGAGACCCTCGCGCGGCTCCGCGCGGTGAGCTTCTACCTCGACGAGGCGTTCGAGGTTCCGGGGACGAACTACCGCGTCGGCCTCGACCCGATACTGGGGCTCGTCCCGGGAATCGGCGACGCGACGGCCTCGGCGCTCTCGGCGTACATCCTCGTCGAGGCCGCGATGCTCGGCGTCCCGCGGGCGACGCTCGCGCGGATGCTCGGCAACGTCGTCCTCGACGCGACCGTCGGGTCGCTCCCGCTCGTCGGCGACGTGTTCGACGCGGCGTGGAAGGCGAACGCCCGGAACGTCCGGCTGTTGGAAGCCCGATACGACGACGCCTCTCCCGCGGCCGCGGCGGCCGACCGGCGCTTCCTCTTGGCCGCGGTCGCCGTCATCACTCTCCTACTCGTCGCGCTCGGCGCGGCCACGGTGCTCGTCGCCCTGTGGGTGTTCGGACAAGTTGGACTATTGTAATTACCCGATAGACGAACTGTGGGAACCAGTCGTGTGAGTCGTTATCCATCCCCAAACTGTAAACTACAAGACATATATACTAGCTTGCAAACCGTGGCGTATGGAACGACGTACCTTCCTGAAGAGCGTCGCCGCGACGGGAGCCCTCCTCACCACCGCCGGTTGTATGGGCGGTGGCTCCGAGTCACAGCCGACCGCGGGTAACGAGACGGGTAACGGTACCGGCGGGGAGACGACGACCGAGGCCGAACCGGCCGAGGTTCCGGACCCCGAACTCACCTTCCGCACGAACAGCGGCGTCCTCCGCGTCGTCCACATGGGCGGCGAGAAGATCACCGCCGACGAGACGAGCGAGGTCTACGTCGCCGTCGACGACGAGCGCGCCACGACGTGGGTCGACGACAGCGAAGAGACCGAAGACTTCCCCGTCTCGGTCGGTAACTTCCAGAAAATCGAGTCCGCGGAGACCGGTTCGACGGTCGAAGTCGTCTGGGTCGGCACCGAGGGTGCCGAGGAAGTCCTCGCGACCCACGAAGTCGCCGCCGAGGGGACCGCGACCACGACGACTGCGAACGAGACGACCACAAACGAAACGACGACGAACGGGACGACTACGACGACGTCCACGAACGAGACCGCGATGAACGAGACGGCGACGACGACGACCGCCACCAACGAGACGGTCACGACGTCCGACGAGACGACCACGTCGTCGGGCAACGAGACCAGCAACTGAGCAACGCGACTGACGCCGGCGCGGACACCGGCGTCGGACGCGGCGGGACTTTTTTCGACTCGAACGGGGTTCGATATTCGCGCGGCCACGCCCGAAGCGACGGGACCGCGACCCCCCGCGGGCCGGGGTGGGACGGACTCAGTCGTCGGTCGGCAGGGCGTCCGAGTCGGTCGCCGGTTCGGGCGCGACGAGGCCGGCGCGGACGCCGAAGCGACGAGCCAGCGGGCCGAGCGCGTCGCGCTTCATGAACGCGAAGCCGAGGAGGATGAGCGCGAAGCCGGAGACGGTGACGGGGCCGATGCGCTCGCCGAGGAACGCCCAGCCTGAAACGGCGGCGACGACCGGCGTGACGTAGTTGACGAGGCTGATTTCGACAGCGCCGATGCGGTCGAGCAGGACGAAGTAGGCGATGAAGCCGACGGCGCTGCACAGCACGGCCAAAAAGAGCAGCGCGGCGACGACGAGCGGTGACCACGCCACGCTCGCGAGGCCGGGTTCGCCGAGGACGGGGCTCGTGACGTGGAGCATGCCCGCGCCGAGGAGCATCATCCACGCCTGCATCGCGACGACGGGCGGATTTCCGGGGAGGCGCTTGACGAGCACCGAGCCGAACGCCCACGCCGCGGCGGCGAGAAACAGCAGGACGACGCCGAGGAGTTGGCCGCCGACCGACCCCGAGGCGAGGGCGATGACCACCGTTCCGGCCAGCCCCAGCAGGACGCCGAGGAAGCCGAACGCGTCGAGGCGCTCCTCGGGCAGCATCGGCCACGCGAAAAACGGCGTGAGGACGGGCGCGAGGCTGATGACGATGGCCGAGACGCCGCTCGTCACGTACCGCTGGCCGGAGAACAGAAGCGAGAAGTGCGCGCCGATGAGGAGCGCGCCGCCGACGAAGACGACGAGCCACTCGTCGCGGCCGCGGGGTCGCCAGTCCTCCGCCGCGAGCAGGCCGTAGACGAACAGCACGACGCCGGCCACGTCGTACCGGAGGGCGGCGAACAGCACGGGCGGGAGGGCGTCGAGACCGACCTCGATGGCCATGAAGGAGGTCCCCCAGAGGACCGCGATGGTCGAAAACAGTGCGAGCGTCCGATTCGTTTGCGTATTGAGAGACACGAGATATCGACCGGAGAGCCGGGTGTTGAAGCGGCTACCACGCCGCCGTACATCAAATTTCTCGGAGCCGAGATAGCACTCCACTCGGGACGTGTTGACAAACAGCGCTGTTCTGAGGTCTGTCGCCAAGCCGTGCCGCGACGACCCGACGAACAAAGTAAGCTAGTTACGCGCGCCCCGATAGAGACCGACCATGAGCATCCTTGAGGACGCGCGAGCGCTCGCCGAGAGCGGGCCGGTCTGCGACGCCTGTCTGGGCCGGGCCTTCGCCGAGCGCAGTTTCGGGCTGACGAACGCCGAGCGAGGCAAGTCGCTCCGGGTCGCCGCCGCCCTCGACGACGACGAGCCGTACGAGGCCGTCGAGACCGAGGACTGCTGGGTCTGCGAGGGGGCCTGCGCCGAGTTCGACGACTGGGCGGAACGCTGTGCAGAGGCCATCGAGGACGTTGAGGTCGAGACGTATCAGGTCGGCACCCGCGCGCCGCCGCTCGTCGAGGAGAACGAACTGCTCCTCCGCGAGGGCGCGGGCCTGCCCGAGGACGCCGGCGAACTGTTCAAATCCGAGTTCAACCGCGAGGTCGGAAAGCGGGTGGGCCGGCTCACCGGCACCGAGGTGGACTTCACCCGCCCGGACGTGCAGTTCCTCCTCGACATCGAGGCCGACACCGTCGAGGCGCAGCTCAACTCCGCGTTCGTCTACGGGCGCTACCGGAAGCTCGCCCGCGATATCCCGCAGACCGAGTGGCCATGCCGCGAGTGCGACGGCTCGGGCTACAAGGGCAAAGAGCCGTGCGACTACTGCGGCGGCTCCGGCTACCTCTACGAGGACAGCGTCGAGGGCTTCGTCGCCCCCGTCGTGACGGACGTGATGGACGGCGTCGACGCGAAGTTCCACGGCGCGGGCCGCGAGGACGTGGACGCGCTCATGCTCGGCACCGGCCGGCCGTTCGTGGTCGAAATCATGGAGCCGCGTCGCCGCAGTATCGACGTGGAACAGCTCGAAGGCGACATCAACGCGATGGCCGACGGCGAAATCGAAGTCGAGGGGCTTCGGCTCGCCACCTACGACATGGTCGAGCGCGTGAAGAAACTCGACGCGAGCAAGGAGTACCGCGCCGCCGTCGAGTTCGACGACGACGTGACCGACGAGGACCTGCAGGCCGCGCTTGACGAACTCACCGGCGCGACCATCGAGCAGTACACCCCGCACCGCGTCGACCACCGCCGCGCGAGCATCACCCGCACCCGCCACGTCTACGACGCCACCGGCGACCTCGAAGACGCGCGCCACGCGACCGTCGAAATCCACGGCGAGGGCGGCCTCTACATCAAGGAACTGGTCTCCGGCGACGAGGGCCGAACCAACCCGAGCCTCGCCGGCATCCTCGACACGGGCGCGGTCGTCACCGCGCTCGACGTCATCGCGGTCGAAGGCGAGGACGAACCGTTCGAGGACGACGAGTTCTTCAAGGACTGAAACGAGACCCCGGGACCTCCCACGGGCGTCGTCGCGGACCGCAACCTCTAATTCTCCACCCCAAGACCCGACCAGATATGCACATCGGCGTCGACGAGGCCGGAAAGGGACCCGTGTTGGGTCCGATGGTCGCCACGGCGGTCCGGGCGGACCCCGACGCCCTCCCGGACGGAATCGCCGACTCGAAGCGACTCGCTCCCGAGCGGCGCGAGGAACTCGCCGCGACACTCCGGGAGCGCGACGACATCGACGTCGGCGTCGCGTTCGTCGAACCGGAGACCATCGACGACCCCGAGACGGACATGAACCTGCTGACCGTCCGGGCGCAGGTCGAGGCGGCCGCCGACGTCGCCGTCGAAGCCGACGAGCTCGTCTGCGACGCGGGCGACGTGAACGAGTCCAGATTCGGCCGCCGCGTCCGCGAGGGGCTGGCCGAGTCGGGCGTCGAAGTCGAGGTCCACGCCCAGCACCGCGCGGACGACGAACACGCCATCGTCGGCGCGGCGAGCGTCGTGGCGAAGGTCGAACGCGACCGGCGGGTCGAGGCCATCGCCGACGAGTACGGCGAGGTGGGAAGCGGCTACCCGAGCGACGGAACCACCCGCGAGTTCCTGCGGGAGTACGTCCGCGAACACGGAATCCTGCCGGACTGCGCGCGGAAGTCGTGGTCCACCTGCGCCGACCTCATGGCCGCCCACGAACAGTCGTCGCTGGGGGACTTCTGAGGCGTCGCGGGACCGGCGGTCGAAAAAGTGGAGGGTCGGGGTGGTTCGAAAACGGGTCGCTGAGCGGGGCTACCGCATCTCGGCGAGCGCGACGTACCCGCCTTCCTGCGCGGAGAGCCACGTCGTCAGCAACTCGTCTTCGGAGAGTCCTGCGGGGAAGATGGTGCACTCGTCAGGTGCGTCGTCGTACGGGGCGACGATGGCGACGAACTCCTCGTCGTCCCCGGCGGACCGCCGCGAGGCGTCCGGCCGGGTCGTCGCGTCCGTCTCGTCGTGTCGAACTGTCGTGTCGTCCATGAGTGGAGTGCGTGCACCGTGATTACCGACGGGCGGCGGTTGCTTGGTTGCCGCTTCAAGCAGTGTTTTATAGGCAGTCTATATGATTCTATCGGCGACTACTCCCCGGCGGGGACGATCGAAACCGCCGCCGTCTCTCGATTCTGAAATTGGGAACAGTCGGTCGGGTACGGGGGTATCAACTGCGAGAATCGCCGAGGCTACCCGAGCGTGCGGAATCGGCGGTTCGCAGTGCCCGAGGTCGGAGTCGTACCGGACGGGAGAAAGAGACGCGTCGGCCGGAGTGGGGTCGGCCTCAGCGGTCCTCGGTCAGGAGGAGTCGGAGGATGTCACCGTACGCCGGGCGGGTGACGAGCACGCCGACGATGACGCCGAGGATGGTGAAGATGGCGAAGCCCTGCAGGTCGCCGAGCGAGAGCACGGCGAGCGGGCTCATGGCGATGATGGTCGTCGCGGCGGCCGCGCCGATGACCCAGAAGGCCCGGCGGAACCGCGACTGGAAGACCTTGCGCGAGGTCACGGAGCCCTCGGCCATCACCTCGTCGGCGATGATGATGAGGTCGTCCACCCCGGTCCCGATGACGGCGATGAAGCCGGCGATGACAGAGAGGTCCAGCGGGTAGCCGATGGCGGCGGCGAACCCGAGGAGGATGTACACCTCCGAGAGGCCGGTGACGATCATCGGCAGGGCGACCTGCGGTTTGCCGTAGCGGACGAAGACGACGCCGGCGACCGCGAGCACCGCGATGATACCCGTGATGAGCGAGTCGAACTTGAAGCTCTCACCCTGGCTCGGGGAGATGTACGACGAGGTGCCGCTGTCCTCGCCCGAGAGGTCGAGGCTGGCCGGCAGCGCGCCGGCGCGGAGGTTGATGGCGATTTCCTGTGCCTCGGACGTGTTGCGCGTCTGGAGCTGGAAGCTCGGCGCGCCGGCCCACTCGCCGGCCCGCATGGAGTCCGCGAGTCCGGGGCTCATCCCGAAGGCGTTGACGACCTCGCCGTTGACGACGAGGAGGAGACAGCCCTCGGTCGTGTTCTCGCCGCCGTCTTCCATGTAGGTACACCGCGTCCCGCCGGGTTGGGCGAGGCCGGTATCCTGAACTGCCGTCTGGAACTCCGGTGCGGGCTCGTCGCGGACGGAGACGGGGACGAACGCCCCGCTTCCCGTCTGGGACTCCTGTGCGGTCCCGATGGAGGTGAAGTCGGCCTGCGTCAGGACGGCCTCGCGCGTCTCGTAGGTCCGCGTGCCGTTCTGCGAGGTCGGGTAGTAGATGTCGATCTGGACCGTCCCGCGCTCGCCGACGAGGTCGACGACGTCGGACTGGTCGCGGTTGGGGACCTCGACGAGGACGAAGTGCTCGCCCGTCGCCGTGGTCACCTGCTGGACCGTCCCGCCGGAGAGGCCGGCCTCGTTGATCTTCGACTGGAGGACGCGGACCGTCTCGGCTCGGGTCGTCGCGGTGACGCCGTCTCTGACCTCGCCGTGGCCGTAGCCAGCGGCGTCGAGCGCGGCGCTCAGGTCGTCGGTCGTGACGTTCTCGATGGTCGCTTCGACCGTGTTGGACTCCGCGCCAGTGCGTGCGATGACGTCAGCGGCGTCGGCGCCCGCTATCTGGGCGGCGACCTCCCGTTCGACGACGCGCTCGGAGTCGCCGTTGAACTCGACGTCCTCGGCGGTGACGCCGACGAGCGGCGCGCGAATGCGCGTCCCGCCGTCGAGTTGGAGACCGAACTGGAGGTTCGTCGCGCTGTCGTCCTCGCCGACCGGGGACTGGTTGCCCATCGTCGGCGAGAAGAGGGCGAACGTCGAAAACAGGATGGCCACGACGAGGAAGATGACCCGCCAGTTGTCGCGGAGCGTGCTCATCGGGCCACCCCCTCGAACTTGTACCAGCGAAGGAGGGTCACGTTCAGCATGTAGGTGTTCATCAGGTCGGCGGTGAGACCGAACACGAGGACCGTGCCGATGGCGGCGAGCAGTTGAATCCCGAACAGCGTCGCCGTGATGGTCATGACGATCATCGCCGCGATGGACGTGAGCGTCATGGTCACGCCGGTCCGCATGGCGCGCGCGGTGGACTCGTAGAAGTCACCGGAGCGCCGGAGGACGTGGTTGTTCAGGAGGATGTCCGAGTCCACCGAGTACCCGATGAGCATCAGGAGGGCCGCGACGGTCCCCAGCGACAGTTCGATGCCGAAGAGGTTCATCAGCGCCACCGGGATGACGATGTCGGAGAACGCCGAGAGGACGACCGCGATGGAGGGGACAAAGGAGCGGAACATGGCGAACACGAGGACGCTCATGCCCGCGAAGGCGACCGCGAGGCCGCCGAGGGCGAGCAGTTGCGTCTCGCCGCCGAAGTTGGCCGACACGGCGTCGATAGACCTGACTTCGAAGCCGGCGTCTTCGGCCTGCGTCTGGAGTTCGCTCGACGTCGCGCTCCCCGACTGGAACGTCACGACGTACGTCCCGTCGGCCGCGACGGAGCGAATCGACTCGGGCTGGCTGTCGAAGGCCGCGGCGACCTCGCTTTGCGGGGCATCCGTTGCGATGCGGAGTTCGGTACCGCCGGTGAAGTCGACGCCCGGATTCACCGGCGCACCAGTCGCGACGTACCACCCTCCGATGACCAGTAGGGCCACCGCGAGGACCGCGAGGGGGACGGCCGCGAGTTGGCGATTCGTGTACCGGGTGTAGTCTACCTCCGGTACCGTAAACTCAACCATGGGTTGCGGTCCTGAGCGGTGCGGAATAAGGTTTCTTATCCGCGGACGGTTTCGGCCGCGGCGCGGTCTGGCGAGCGCCCGACGAACCCGCGACAGGCCCATAGTCGTTGGCCGACAATCGTGAACTATGACGACCGACCAGACGGCGACCCGCGTGGTCGTCTCCTTTCCCGACGAACTCAGCGCGTGGGGCCGCGACCAGCTGACCACGGACCATTTCGTGACCTACCTGCGGCGGGTCCACGGGGACGCCGCGCCGGGCGACGAGTGGGAGGAGTTCCTCGACGTGGGCTGTTGCGGCGACGCGCTGACGCTGACGCTCCGCGTGGAGGAACTCGACCCGGCGGGCGCGACCCGCATCGGCGGGGAGACGACGGTCGAGTTCGTCGAGCGCGAGGGGAGCGTCCACGGCGGGTGGTGCGTCCAGAGCGCGGACGGTCCCGTCTCCTCGACCGGAAAACAGCGGTAGCGGGAGCGCGAGAAGACGAGCGGGGGCGAGCAGAAAAGACCCGGCTCAGGGCATGTAGCGGACCGCGACGACGCCCGGTTGCGAGCGGATTTCGACGCGGTTCACGTCGAGTCTGGCGGCCCGCGACAGCAGGCCCTCTCTGTCGTCGAGGATGTCGTCGACGGCCTGTTCGGTCATGTCGTCGGGGACCGACAGGACGTGAATCTCGCCGGTGCCGGCGCGTTCCTCGCGGACGAGTTCGCCGTCGGGGTTGTCGGCGGCGATGTCGCGGGAGTTCGTCGTCGGCGACTCGGTGGAGCGCTCGACGGAGACGGTCCAGCGCGACTCGACTTCGACGAGTTGCCACGAGACGTTCATCGGCGGGTCGGGCGCGACGGTCCCGCGGACGGCTTCGTCCTCGGAGACGCCGGGGTTCGACGAGAGCGCGTGGACCTGCCCGGAGTGAACGTCCTTCAGGACGGCCGACTCCTCGTCGGCGGCGGTGACGAGAAAGGTTCCCGTTCGCTCGGACTCGGACTCGGTCTCGGACTCGGACTCGGTCATCACCCGCTGTAAGCCACCGGGCCTTTTCCCCGTTTCGGGCGCTTCCGGCCGTGTGGCACCGATACCCACGGCGACGGTGGGCTTTTCTCGCGGCGCTCCGACGCGACTGGCGATGCCCGCGCTCTGGCGGTTGACCCGGACCGAGACGGCCCGCCGCGTCTACGACGCGCTCAAGGCCCGCGGACTCACGGCGACGCAGATGGACGAGTACGTCGCGGACGCCGACGCGGCGGACGCCGACCGCGACCCCCCGGGGGGAGTCGAGATTCGCGCGCTCGACCCCGAGGACGCGCGCCGGTTCGAGGCACGCTACGACGCGTTTTCCGAACTTCGAGACGACGAGACGGCGGTGTGCGCGTTCGATGGTGAGGCAGACGAGGAACCTGCGCTCGTCGGCTACCTCTTTCTCGGCGACCCCGGTCTGACGTACCACGTCCGCCCGCTGGAGGCCGACGTGACCGTCCCCGGCGGCTACGTCCGCCGGGTGTTCGTCGCGCCCGAGGCGCGGAACCGCGGCATCGCCACCGCGCTCGTCTCGCGGGCCGTCGCGGTTGCCGCCGGGCAGGGGGCTGAGACGGTCCACGCGCTCGTCGCCCGCGACAACCGACCCTCGCAGTGGACTTTCGGGAGCGTCGGCTTCCGAGTCGCCCGCACCCGAGCGTACTACCGGGTCGGCCCGTGGCGACGCCGGCGCGTCAAACCGCGTCCATAGCGGTACAGAGCGCTCAGTTCCGTCCCGAGCGCTCCGTTCGGGAACCCAGATATATAGATATTTGATTTATATATACTATAGCGATTAAATTTATACTCAATCGGCCGAGTGTGTCGGACAGATAGGCATGACGGACGAACTCAGGTCAGCACTTCGCGGGAGGCTGGACGCGGTCGACGCGCGGGCGAGCGAGGTCGTGCGCTCATCGACGGGGGAGAACATGATTTCGCGGCTCGGAGCCGCGGACTGGTTGAGTCTGGGCGCGCTCTTCTGGGCGTGGGTCGGCGCGATACTGTTCGTGTCGGGCGAGCCGAACTGGGCCATCGTGGCCGTCCTCGCCGGCTTCGCCTTCGACAAGGCCGACGGCTACTACGCCCGCAAAACCGGGACCGCCTCGGCGTTCGGCCGACAGATAGACTCCTTCATCGACATCTTCGCGTACCTCGTGTCGGCGGCGCTCCTGTACCACGTCGCGCTCGCGCCCAACCCGGTCGTGAGCGCCGTCGTCGGCTTCGTCGTCCTCACCTTCGGCGGCCTGCGACTCATCCGCCACAACAGCGAGGGGTTCGGCGACGACTCGGGAACCTCGTACTACCACGGGACGACGGTCGTTCACACGCACCTCGTCGTGCTGGCGAACTACTTCCTCCTCCAGTTCGTCCCGCTGTGGAACGGCTGGGTCGCGGGCGCGACAATCGTGGCGGTCTGCCCGCTCATGACCTCCGACTACAAGGCGTACAAGACCGACGCGGGACACGTCCTCGTCGGCGTCGCCGGCGTCCTGACGGTCGTCGGCTGTCTCGCGCTCGAATTCGGTGTGGTATGAGCGGTCGGACGCGGGACTCGCGAGGGCCGCGAACGCTCGCGGTGGACCTCCACGTCCACACCGACGCCTCCTACGACTGCGAGATGTCGGTCGAAGCGGTGCTGAGCCGCGCGGCGTCGGTGGGCCTCGACGCGGTCGCGCTCACCGACCACGACTCGGTCGGGTCGCTCCCGCGGGCGTTCGACATCGCCCACGAGTACGGCGTCCGGGTCGTCCCCGGCGTCGAGGTCTCGACGGCCGACGGCCACCTCCTCGCGCTCGGCGTCGACGACCCGCCGGCGAGACGGCGCGGGCGGTCCGCGAGTCGGGCGGGCTCGCGGCCGTGCCGCACCCGTTTCAGACGTTCCGGCACGGCGCGTCCCGGCGGGCGATCCGGGACGTCGACGCCATCGAGGTGTACAACGCCCACACGCTCACCGGATTCAGAAACGGGCAGGCGCGGCGCTACGCCCGCCGGCGGGGACTCCCGGGCACGGGCGGGAGCGACGCGCACCGACCCGCGCTGGTCGGACGGGCGTACACGGCCGTCTCGGTCGAGGCGGACGGCGACGTCACGACCGACGCCATCTTGGAGGGGATTCGCGCCGGGCGAACCGTCGCGCGGGGGACGCGAACGACCGCCCGTCAGTACCTGCGGAAGTACGCGCTGAACGCCCGGCTCAAGACCGCCTCGTTCCTGTGACCGGTCGGCTGTTCGACTCGACCGACGCACGGAACGCGGCGCTCGTCAGGCTCGGCGTCGTCGCGGTCGCCTTCGCGGCCGTCGCCGTGGTCGTCGCCGCGTTCGCCCCGCGACTCGCCGACCCGGCGTGGGTCCGCTCGGCCGTCGAATCGACCGGGGCGTTCGCCCCGTTGGTGTTCGTCGGTATCCAGGCGCTTCAGGTGATTCTCGCGCCGATTCCCGGGCAAGCCCTCGCCGCCGTCGGCGGCTACCTCTTCGGGACGGTCGCCGGGACGGCCTACAGCATGGTCGGCGTCGTCGCCGGGAGCGCAATCGTCTTCCTGCTCGCCCGGCGTTTCGGCCGACCCGCGGTCGAGCGCCTCGTCGCCGACGACGCGCTCGCGCGGTTCGACGGCGTCGCCGACCGCCGGGGCGTCGCCGGCCTGTTCGTCCTGTTTCTCCTGCCGGCGTTCCCGGACGACGCGCTCTGCGCGCTCGCCGGGCTCTCGCCGCTTCGACTCCGGACGCTCGTCGTCCTCGTCGCCGTCGGTCGCCTGCCGACGTTCGCCCTCGCGGCGGCCGCCGGGCGGAACGCGGGCGCGGCGAACTACGGGACGGTGGCGCTCCTCGTCGGAGTCGGCGTCGTCGCCTCGGTGGTCGTCTACCGCTACCGGGACGAGTTGGCGGCGAGAGTCGGGTGAGAACGGAGTTAGCGGCGCTTATCGGAGCAGTCGGTGGATTCCGTAGATGCCCGCCGCGCACGCGACCGGGGGGACGAGGCCGTAGACTGCGGGCAGGCCGTAGAGCAGTTGAACGACCGGGACGAGCGCCGAGACGGTCACGGGGCCCACCGTGAACGGCTCGGCCGGCGTCTGAAGCTCCGCGGGAACCGACGCGAGAAGCCCCACGTACACCGACAGCATGAACACGAATCCGGCGAGCGCGAGGCTCAGGTCGTACCGCGGTTTCGACCCGGTGCGGCGGTGTCGGCGGGCGACGAACAGTATCGGGGCGACGAGCGGCGCGACGACGAACAGCCCCACGAGGACGTAGAACGACCGCGAGAGGGTGAGCGACCCGCCGGGGACGCCGGCGGTCGCGCCGATGAGGACCACGAGTCCGAAGGCGACGAACAACGAGACGACGCCTGTCGCCAGCGCACCGACGAGCACGTAGCACTTGAACAGCCACGACTCGCTGTGCCGGAAGGCGTACGGGAACGCGCCGATGACGCCGCCGTAGTCGTCTGCCATCGGTCGCCCTTGGGAGCGGCCGCGATTAAAGCGACCGGTGTCGTTTTGACGCCGGGCGACGCGGCATCCTGTATGCAGGTAGACCTCGGGAACGTCCTCGACACGGCGTCGGCCCACGGCGTCTCGCGCGAGGCGCTCGACCGACTCGACGGCCGCGTCGCGGCCGCCCACGACCGCATCGAACGAGGCCGAGAGGCCGGCGAACACGGCTACGAATCGCTGAACCTTCCGAACAGCACCGACCCCGCGGCGATTCGCGACGCGGTGAGCCGGTTCGACGACCCCTCGGCGGTCGTCACCGTCGGCATCGGCGGGAGCGCCCTCGGCGCGGCCACCCTCACCGACGCGCTCGAAAGCGACGTGGACGCCTACTACCTCGACAACGTCGACCCCGAGGCCGTCGAGCGCCTCCTCGACTCGCTTGACCTCTCGTCGACCGTCGTCAACGTCGTCTCGCGGTCCGGCACGACCGCCGAGACGCTGGCGAACTTCCTCGTCGTCCGGGAGGCGATGGCCGACGCGGGCGTCGACTGGGCCGACCGAACCTTCGTCACGACCGGCGAGGAGGGCAACCTCCGCGACCTCGCCGACAAGCACGACCTCCCGTCGCTCCCCGTCCCGGACGGCGTCCCCGGTCGGTTTTCGGTGCTCTCGACGGTCGGCCTCGCCGCCGCGGCACTCTGCGGTCACGACATCGAGGCGGTCTTGGAGGGCGCGGCCGCACAGGAGGCGCGCCTGTCGGATTCGCTTTTCGACTCGCCGGCGTACGCCTACGGCGCGGTCTCCTACGCGCTCGCCGAGCGCGGCATGCACCAGAACGCGATGATGCCCTACGCGGAATCGCTCGAAACGTTCTCCGAGTGGTTCGCCCAGCTGTGGGCCGAGTCGCTCGGGAAGGACGGCCTCGGCCAGACGCCCCTGCGGGCGCTCGGCGCGACCGACCAGCACTCCCAGCTTCAACTGTACCGCGCCGGCCCGCGCGACAAGCTCGTGACCCTCGTCCGCGCCGCGGAGCGCAAGGACGTCGCCATCCCCGAGACCGACCTCGACGGCCTCGCGTACCTCGGCGGCTCGTCGCTCGGCGACCTGCTCGACGCCGAGTTCGAGGCGACCGAGGCGAGCCTCGCCGCGGCCGGCCGCCCGAGCGTCCGCATCGAACTCGACCGCGTCGACGAGTACGGCCTCGGCGAGCTGCTCTACGCGATGGAGGCCGCCTGCGTCCTCTACGGCGAACTCGCCAGCGTGGACACGTTCGTCCAGCCGGCGGTCGAGTGGGGCAAACGCGCCGCCCGCGGCCTGCTCGGCGGCGGCGACTTCGAGGAAGCGGACGCGGTCGAAGAGAAGTCCCGGCTGGTCGTGGAGTAGTCGGAGCGAGAGGGTCGCGGCGACCGCGGCCGAGAACTAGCTTTTGCGACGACTACCGAACAACCACCCAGCGGCGACTACCGAACAGTCCACGGGGCGGGACTGAAAGGGGCCGCCGCGAGGGCGAACCCCGGGGCGGTGAGGACCGCAGGCCGGAGGCCGAGGACCGCGACGGCCCGCGGGAGCCGTCGTGGCGGGGGCTTTCGAGGTGGTTCCGCAGCCCGGCCCTCCTCTCAAAACGGCGCAAGCGACACAGACTCACGTGACTCCACAGACTGGTGAGAATCGACCCGAATCGGTTATCCGACACCGTTCCGAAGGGGGGACAATGGCACACGACACCGCCCGCTCGTCTGCGAGCCCCGCAGACCACCTCCAGGCGTACGGTGGCATCATCATCGTCGTCGCCCTTTCGCTCCTCGTCGGCGCGACGCTCGGCTCGGTCGCCGCCGGCCTCGCTCGCGGCGTGGTTCCGGGCGACACCGCGCTCATCGGCGCGATACAGACCGCCGGACAGTTCGTCGGCTTCGGCGTCGTCGGCGCGGGCTACCTCTCCATGCGCGACGACTGGGACCTGATTCGGTTCGAGCGACCGACCGCGCGCGACGCCCTGTGGATTGCGGGCGGGTTCGTCGCCGTGATGGGCGTCTACCTCGGCGCGTCGGCGCTGATGTCCGCGCTCGGCATCCAGAGCGGCGACAGCGTCATCGCCCAGCAGGGCCGCGAGAACCCGGTGTACTTCCTGTATCTCACGGTCATCACCATCGTCCTCGTCGGCCCGGCGGAGGAGCTTATTTTCCGCGGCATCGCCTTCGGTGAACTCCGCCGACTCTGGGGTCCCGCGCCCGCGGTCGTCCTGTCCAGTCTGGTGTTCGCGTCGATTCACCTCTGGTCGTTCTCCGGCGAGGGGCTGTACGTCTCGCTGGGGATGGTGTTCGTCCTCGGGAGCGTCCTCGCGCTCGTCTACGAGAAGAGCGGGAACCTGCTGGTCGCCGCGCTGGTCCACGGGCTGTACAACGCGGTCCAGTTCCTCGTGAGCTACGCGCAGGCGACCGGCATGGTCTGAAAAAGGGGAATCGAGCCGCTGAGTCGGCCGGCTTACGCCGGGTTCTTCCGCGACAGCTCCATCCCGCAGATGGGACAGCGCTCTTTGTTCTCGTCGAACTCCCGGCCGCAGCCCTGACACTGGAACTTCCAGCTTCGCTGTTCCGCGATGCCGTCTTGGGCGATGACTTCGACGCCGACGTTGAGCCGCTCGGCGACGTTCTGCATCGCGTAGTCGTCGGTGACGAGCGTCGCGTCGAGTTCGAACGCGGCGGCGATGAGGCGCGTGTCGGTCTCCGAGAGCACGTCGCGGTCGCCGGTCTCGCCCGCGGCGCGGAGCACCTTGTCCACGGTCCCCTGTCCGGGGATGTGGACGTACATTCCCGCGCCTTCGAGGGCGTCGAAGCGGAAGGCGTGCTCGCCGGTGAGTTCTTCCTTGACGAGGGGAATCGAGGCCGTCTCGTCGTCGGTGTGGTACTCGTTGATGAACGCAGAAGCGTCGAGAATCCGCATTGAGAATCTATCCTGAGTCTACCGTTGGACGACGATGTAATCCTTGACCGCCTGCACGCGGTTCACCGGGACTCGGAACCGTCCGCGGTCGTCCCGGTCGAACGAGACGCGACCGGGGGAAATCTGCTCGTTCGGCTGGACGAGCAGGTCGTGAAGCTCGCCCGACTTCAGGTCCATCGTGATGTTGTACAGCATCCCGAGTTCCGTCCCGTCCGAGCCCATGACGGCCTTTCCGGAGAGGTTCTCGGCGAGTATGTCGGCCATACACACCCCTTCCTCGTCGGTTCACATAAACGGCACGGGCACGTCTGACGGGCGGCCGACGGACGCCCGGATTCGCCTGCGGGCCGCGAGAACAGTCGACACGGTGAATCGCGGACTCGTGGGCGCGGGCGTGACGATGGACTTAACTTGAGTCACCGACTCGATTCCGGTAAGAGCTTTCTCCGGGGCGATTCTCCATGTCCGACACTGATTCGACGTCACAATCCGATACGCTTCGCACACCCATCGTGGCCGTCCTCGGCCACGTGGACCACGGGAAGACGAGTCTTCTCGACAAGATTCGCGGCTCCGCCGTCAGCGAGGGCGAAGCCGGCGCCATCACCCAGCACATCGGCGCGACCGCGGTCCCCTTAGACACCGTCTCGCAGATGGCCGGCAGTCTGGTCAAACCCGAGGACTTCGACCTCCCGGGGCTGTTGTTCATCGACACGCCGGGCCACCACTCCTTTAGCACCCTCCGCTCGCGCGGCGGGGCGCTCGCCGACATCGCCATCCTCGTGGTCGACGTGAACGACAGCTTCCAGCCGCAGACCGAGGAGGCCATCGACATCCTCAAGCGGACGGGGACGCCGTTCATCGTGGCCGCGAACAAGATAGACACGACGCCGGGCTGGAACCCCCAAGAGGGGGCCCCCATCCAGAAGACCTACGAGGAGCAGTCCCAGCGCGCCCGCTCGAAACTCGACGAGAAACTGTACGAGATTATCGGCGAACTCTCCGACCGAGGCTTCTCCTCGGACTTCTACTGGCGCGTCCAGAACTTCCAGTCCAACATCGGCGTCGTCCCCGTCTCCGCGCTGACCGGCGAGGGCATCCCCGACCTGCTGGGCGTCCTGATGGGCCTCTCGCAGCGCTACATGAAAGACGAGATGGCCATCGACGTGGCCGGTCCCGGATCCGGGACGGTCCTCGAAGTCAAGGAGGAACGCGGCTTCGGCGCGACCCTCGACGTGGTCCTCTACGACGGGACGATTCGCGCGGGCGACACCGTCGTCGTCGGCGGCGCGAACGACCCCATCGTCACCGAGGTCCGCGCGCTCCTCCAGCCCCGTCCGAACGCCGAGATTCGGACCGAAAAGCGGTTCGACAAGGTCGAGGAGGTCCGCGCCGCGGCCGGCGTGAAAATCGCCGCCCCCGACCTCGAAGACGCGATGGCCGGCGCGCCGGTCCGCGTCGTCGGCGACCGCGACCTCGACGAGGTCGTCCGCGAGGTCGAAGCCGAACTCGCGGATATCGAGGTCACCACCGAAGAGGAGGGCGTCGTCGTCAAGGCCGACACGCTCGGCAGCCTCGAAGCGATGGCGAACGCCTTACAGGAGGCCGAGGTACCCATCCTCCGCGCCGAGGTCGGAGACATCGCTCCGCGCGACGTGGCCGTCGCCTCGACCGCCCGCGAACCCGAGCACAAGGTCATCCTCGGGTTCAACGTGGACGTGCTCTCGAACGCCGAGGCCGAACTCGAAAAGAACGACGTGAAGCTGTTCGAAGACGACGTCATCTATCAGCTCGTCGAGGAGTACGAAGAGCACGTCGAGGAGATGAAACGCGCCCAACAGGAGACGATTCTCGACAAAATCGTCCGCCCGTGTCGCTTCCGCATCCTCCAGGACCACGTCTTCCGGCAGAACAACCCCGCCGTCGTCGGGGTCGAAGTCATGTCCGGGACCATCAAGAACAACATGAACGTCGTGAAGTGGGAAGACGGCGAGGCGAACCGCGTCGGTCAGCTCTCGGGCATCCAAGAAAACGGCGAGGACGTGTCGAGCGCCCGCGCCGGCTCGCGGGTCAGCGTCGCCATCGACGGCCCGACGGTCGGCCGCCAGATAGAGGAGGGTGACGAACTCTGGATCGAACTCCCCGAAAAGCACGCGAAGATTCTCGAACAGGAGCTCCGCGACGACATCCCCACCGACGAACTGGAGGCGCTGTCGGGCTACCTCGAAAAGCACCGCCGCCGCGACCCCTTCTGGGGAAAATAGGCGACTCGTCGCGCCCCGAGTCTTCCGTTGACTCAGCATATCCGTGAGCCGCACGGCCGTCCCGTCGGGCGAAATAGCTAATATTCAGACGTTCGTACCCGTCGCCGAGTGGTATCATGCGCACACGAACACCCCATAGCGACAGCATCGTCACGAAAGCGACGCGGTACGACGCCATCCTCGCGACACTACCGCTCCCGCTCGCCGTCGGGACGGCGGTCGGCGCGCTCTCGCCGCTCCCACTTTCGCTCGTTGTCGGCGCGAGCGGCCTCGTCTCGGCGGCCGTGCTCGCCTACGGGTTGTTCGTTGCGACACCGCGGTCGGCGGCCGGTCCGACGGGCGAGTCGGACGCGTCCGCCGAGACCGACGCGACGCTCATCATCGTGGGCTTCCTGCTGTTCGTCTTTCGACCGCCTCCGTGAAGTGTATTGTTCTCGTTCTGAACTGACGGGAGCGCGGCGCTGAAACGCAGGACGAGGCGACGGGACGGCGGCGAGGAACCGATCGGCAGGTCGCAACGGCGCGTCAGTCGCCACTCGGACCCCGACAGCGATGGGGGTCGGCGCGGGTTACCGCGCGGCGGGCGTGAGGTCGTCGCCGACGGCGCTCATGACCTGAAACGCCGCGGTGGCGGCGAGTCCGCGGGCGACCTCGTTGCGGTCTTCGTCGGTGAGTCCGGCGTCGAGTTCGTCGGCGTCCGGCGAGAAGCCGGCGCTGACGGGGTGGCCGACCGGCGGATGGACGGCCACGGTGGCGAGCGGCCCGTTCATCCCGGTCGAGAGCTCCGACCCGACGGCGAAGCCCTCGGGGAGGTACGACTCCGTCCGCGAGACGATACCGGCGACCGCCCGCCGGAGCGCGTCCATCTGCTCGACGGTCAGTTCTCGGTCGGGCGACGCCTGACCGGCCCCAGTCACGCCGGGAGCGCCCGCATATGGGTTGTTCCCGTTCATCAGTCGTCTGCGATACGGGAAGGACGTGTAAAAAGCCGTCGTCGGTCGGCGGCGCGGTGGCGAATCGAAACTGGGTGACGACGCGGCGACGGCGGGATAACAGCGGGATGACGACCCGGTGACGCCGCCGTCAGGCCGTTCGCGGAAGCGAGACGGTGACGACGGTCCCGTGGGCCTTCGGTGTCGAAATGTCGAGCGACCCGCCGGAGGCGTCGACGATGGCGCGGACCAGCCAGAGGCCGACGCCGCTGGTGTGCGAAAGCGGCGTCTCCGACCCCGAAAGCAGGGCCTCGCGCTCGGCGTCCGGGATGCCGGGACCGTTGTCGGTGACGGTCACGCCGACGACCTCGCCGAGTTGCCAGACGGCGACGTGAATCTTCGGCTCGTCGCAGTCGGCGTGGACGACGGCGTTGTCGAGCAGTTCGGCGATGCTTCGCGGGAGCGCCGGGTGCGCCCGCACGGTGAGCGTCTCCGGCGAGGTGACGGAAACCCGCACCGCAGAATGCTCGATTTCGAGGTCATCGACGGCGTCGGCGACCGCACACGAGAGGTCGACGTCGACCTCGTTCCCCTCCGCGAGTTCGACGGTCCTGAGGAGCGCGACCTCGTCGCTCACCTCCACCAGTCGGTTCGCTCGGTGTCGAATCGCCTCCACGGGGTCGGTGTTCGCGTCCGCGTCGTCCCGCGACTCGACCAGTTCGGCGTAGCCGAGGATGGCGGTGCAGGCGTTCCTGATGTCGTGTCTGAGGATTCGATGGAGGACGCTCGTGTGCGCGAGCGTCGACTCCAGCCGTTTGGAGGTCCGGTTCAGTTCGGTCTGACTCCGGTCGACGAGGGCGTACACCAACAGCGCCGACAGGCCGACGAACAGCCATCCCTTCGCCGTCTGGATGAGCTCGTGGTTCGGAAGCCCCTCCACGAGACTGTCGCTCGTCGCGACCCAGAGGAAGCCGAAGGCGGCGTAGATGAGCGCCACTCGCCACGGGGACAGGTCGAACGGCGCGTCACCACTCATGTCGGAGCAATACTCACAAACGCTGATGAGTCCGTCGGTCAGCGCGGAGTCTCAGAAGACGGATTCGCTCTGCCCGTAGGCCGCGACCGTGACGGCGGTGGTGTAGCCGTCGCCCTCGTGGGTGCCGGTGGTGAGCGCGACCTCCTCGTCGTCGAACGACCACTCGCGGAGGTTTCGGCCCGCGTCGAGGCCGTCGAGGACGGCCGCGCGGACGTCGTCTTCGTCGGTTCCGGACGCCTCGTAGAACAGGCCGGGCCCGGAGCCGGTCGCCCAGCCGAGACCGGCGACCGCCGTCTCGCCGGGCGTCGAAGTCGTCTCGCGGGCCTGCACCACGGTCAGGCGGTTGCCGGCGGGACCGAGGTCGGGGGCCACGTCGACCGCCTCGACGGTCGCGTCGGCGGGGACGACCGACGAGACGGCGACGAGGTTGTAGTTGTGGACGTTGGCGGCGGCGAGCGCGGCGTCGTACGACGCCATCTCGGTGGGGGCGGTGCCGACCCCGCGGACGACGCGAATCGTGTTCATGTCCGAACTCTCGCGGCGGTGGAAAAGGGGGTTACGAATAGCGGCGCTCGAAAGCCAGCGGGGGACGGACGCGCGATACCCCCGGACGGAGCGCTCAGTACTGGTAGTCCGTGAAGCCCGAGATGGGGCCGGTGCCGGACTCATCGACGTTCGAGAGCTTCTCGTGGGCGGCGTCGAAGTCCGCGCTCGCCACCTCGGTCCGCCCCTCGCGGATGGCGAACATACCGGCCTCGGTCGTGAGCGACGCGATGTCCGCGCCGGAGTAGTCGTCGAGTTCCTCTGCGAGCGCGTCGAGGTCCACGTCGTCGGCGACGTTCATGTCGCGGGTGTGGATATCGAGGATGCGGCGGCGGCCCTCGACGGCGGGCTTGGGAACCTCGATGAGGCGGTCGAACCGACCGGGGCGGAGGATGGCCTCGTCGAGCATGTCGAAGCGGTTGGTCGCCGCGATGATGCGGATGTCGCCGCGGTCGTCGAAGCCGTCCATCTCCGAGAGGAGTTGCATCATCGTGCGCTGGACCTCGGCGTCGCCGGAGGTCTTCGAGTCCGTGCGCTTCGAGGCGACGGCGTCGATCTCGTCGATGAAGATGACCACCGGCTCGCGCTCGGCGGCGAGCTTGAACAGGTCGCGGACGAGTCGCGCGCCCTCGCCGATGAACTTCTGGACGAGTTCGGAGCCGGCCATCTTGATGAACGAGGCGTTGGTCTCGTTGGCGACGGCCTTGGCGAGCATCGTCTTCCCGGTGCCCGGCGGGCCGTACAGGAGCACGCCGGACGGCGGGTCGATGCCGACTTCCGCGAACATCTCGGGGTTTTCGAGGGGCTGTTCGACCGCCTCGCGGACCTCGCGGACCTGCTCGTCGATGCCGCCGATGTCGTCGTAGGTGACCGTCGGCGACTCGACGACCTCCATCGCCTGCGCCCGCGCGTCCGTCTCGTCGTCGAGGACGGTCTGGACGGCGAACGAGTCGTTGATGGCGACGCGGTCGCCGGGCTCGATGTCGTCGATGTTCAGGTTCGGTGCGAACTCGGTCAGGACCTCCTGGTTGTTGCCGTGCTGCTTGATGATGACGCCGTCGTCGGTCAGCTCCTCGACCGTGGCGATGTAGTACGAGGCCGTCTTCAGGGCCTCGTTGCGCGCTTTCATCTGGTCGACCTCGTCGACCAACTCGGCGTGGCGGTCGTCGGCGTTCTGGAGCCGCTGGTCGAGTTCGCGGTTGACGTCGACCATGCGTTCGAAGTGCTGGCGGAGTGCAGACAGCCGCTCTGCATCCGACATCTCGGGGTCCAGATCGAGATGAGGACGTTCCGGGAGAGATGGACTCCGTGACATCAGTGATTGGCCACACTTAGGCATGGGCGTAAATGTGCCTTTGGGTCAGAGAACCCGACTGCCGCGCTCGAAGCGGCTTTAGGTGACGGTGCCCCCGTGGCGCTCGCTCGCGGCGGCGAATCGAAAGCCGGCAGCGCGACGCCGCGGCTCACGGGTACGGAGCGTGTTCGCGGGAACGCGCGAAGCGACGAAGACGAAGATGTGGAAGGAGGAAGTTGCGGAGGTTCAGTGTGTACAGGTCGCCCCTCGTTTCGGCCCGACGTGCCCTCCGCGAGAACAGATACGACGCCCACCGACTTGAAAGGAATTCGTCATTGCCGAGAACGTCCCGTGAATCGGGATATCGGTATTCATCCGGTAGCATCCGGCGGGCGACTGCCTCCGAGAGCCGCGGTCGGCGGTCGTCAGCGGGTGCGCTCGCCCTGATAGCTCCCGTCGTAGGTCTCGTCGTGAGTCGCGTCCGCGAGGACGATTTGGGCGACGCGCGCGCCGCGTTCGAGTTCGACCGGGTGGTGGACCTGTAGGAGGCCCTCGCCTTTCCCCTCGTAGCCGGCGTCCCAGACGGCCGTGTTCAGCATACAGGAGTTCCGCATGAGCGACGACCGCGGGTAGATGAAGCCGACGTGGTCCTCGGGGATGCGGACCGTCTCGGCGTACTGGAGGACGTAGCCGCCGGGGCCGAGTCGGTACGTCTCGGTCTCCGGGTCGGCGAAGTCGAGGGCGCGGCGCTCCCCGACGGTCTTGCCCTCGCGGCCGAGTCGGCCCGGTTCGACCTGTTCGAGGACCGCTTCGAGCGTCAGGTCGACGCCGTTGGGTTGGACCTGTTCGGCCGTGACCGGCGAGATGTGCTGTGCGACGAACGAGCCAGCGCGGTGCATATCCGAACCCCGTCCAGCGAGCGCAAAACTGTGCCGAACCTCGGCCGTCGTCACCCCTCACACGACCCCCCCGCGTTCGGGGCCACAACGGGGTCGAAATCGCTCACCGTTTGGGTCGGTGACGACCCCCGCGGTGACCAGTCACATGGGAGAACCAACAAGGAGTTTAATGGCCCTTAGACGCTAGAAACCCCGAGACGGCGCTATCGTTCACGTTCGAAGATAGGGAAGTACGCGGGATTTATATCCGAGGACCATCGACGTTCGGGTGTTATGGGACAGACGCTCACGGAAAAGATTCTCTCGGACCACCTCGTCGAGGGTGACCTCACCCCCGGAGAGGAGATCGGAATCGAAATCGACCAAGTCCTGATGCAGGACACGACCGGGACGATGGTCTGGCTCCAGTTCGAGGCGCTCGACCTCGACGAGGCGCAGACTGAGCTCGCCGCCCAGTACTGCGACCACCAGACCTACCAGTTCGACTTCAAGAACACGGACGACCACCGCTTCCTCCGTTCCGCGGCCGGGACATATGGTGCCCACTTCTCCCGCCCCGGCAACGGTATCTGCCACAACGTCCACAAGGAGAACTTCGCCGCGCCCGGCAAGACGCTCCTCGGCTCGGACTCCCACACGCCGACCCCCGGCGGCCTCGGCCAGCTCGCCATCGGTGCCGGCGGCCTCGACATCGCTGTCGCCATGGGCGGCGGCGCGTACTACGTCGAGATGCCGGAGGTCGTGAACGTCCGCCTCGAAGGCGAACTCCCCGAGTGGTCCTCCGCGAAGGACGTCATCCTCGAAATGCTCCGCCGCGAGACCGTCAAGGGCGGCGTCGGCAAGGTGTTCGAGTACACCGGCCCCGGTGCTGAATCGCTCACCGTGCCCGAGCGAACCACCATCACCAACATGGGGACCGAACTCGGCGCCACCTCGTCGCTGTTCGAGACCGACGAGAAGACCAAAGACTACCTCGAACGCCAGGGTCGCGGCGACGAGTACGTCGAGCTGACGGCCGACGACGACGCCGAGTACGCCGACGAAATCGTCATCGACCTCGGCGACCTCGAACCGCTCATCGCCTGCCCGTCGATGCCCGACAACGTGGTTCCGGTCCGCGAAGTCGCCGGCGAGACGGTCGAGCAGGTCCTCGTCGGTTCCTGTACCAACGGCGGCTACGAGGACGTCCTCCCGGCCGCGAAGATGGTCAAGGACCAGGAGGTCGCAAAGCACCTCGAAATGATCGTCGCGCCCGGTTCGAAGCAGGCCGGCGAGATGCTCGCCCGCGAGGGCTGGACGGCCGAGATGATGGCGGCCGGCGTCAACGTCTCCGAGGCGACCTGTGGCCCGTGTATCGGTATCGGCCACGTCCCCGCCTCCGACTCCGTCTCGCTGC
Source organism: Haloferax massiliensis (assembly GCF_001368915.1). Lineage (GTDB taxonomy): Archaea > Halobacteriota > Halobacteria > Halobacteriales > Haloferacaceae > Haloferax > Haloferax massiliensis. The sequence continues at coordinate 329,379 of NZ_CSTE01000001.1, forward strand.
GCACCTTCAACCGCAACTTCGAGGGCCGCTCGGGCATCGAAGACGACAACGTCTACCTCTGCTCGCCGCAGGTCGCCGCCGCCGCGGCGCTCAAGGGCGAAATCGTTGACCCCCGCGACCTCGCCGACGAACTCGGACTCGACGCCCCCGGCGTCGAACTCCCCGACGAGTACGACGGCTCGAAGACGGACCTCATCTACGCCGACGACGCCATCGACGACGAGCTCATCAAGGGCCCGAACATCGGCGAAGTTCCCCTGCAGGACCCCCTCGGCTCGAACATCTCGGGTGAGACCCTCCTGAAGATGGAGGACAACATCACGACCGACCACATCATCCCGGCGACGTCCGACATCCTCAAGTTCCGCTCGAACATCGAGCGCCTCTCGGACTTCACGCTCTCGCGCGTCGACGAGACGTTCGCCCAGCGCGCCAAGGAAGCCGGCACCGGCGTCCTCGTCGCGGGCGAGAACTACGGTCAGGGCTCCTCCCGCGAACACGCCGCGATGTGTCCGATGTACCTCGGCATCGAGGCCGTCCTCGCGCAGTCGTTCGCTCGCATCCACAAGGCGAACCTGTTCAACTTCGGTATCGTCCCCCTCGCCATCGACGAGGAGACGTACGAGCAGATCGAGCAGGGCGACGACGTCGAAATCGTCGACGACGTGGCCGCTGCCGTCGAATCCGGCCAGGAAGAGTTCACCATCCGCGTGAACGACGACTGGGAAGCGACGGCGAACCTGCACGCCTCCGAGCGCGAGCGTCGTATCCTCACCGCCGGCGGCAAGCTCCCCCTCACGAAGCAGCAGGCCGAGGGCGGCGCTGCCCCCGCGGACGACTGAACGCGACCAACCACTTTCTCGCTTTTTCGCCCGGCGAGCGGCGGCCACGGCGGGGGCCGAGGGCCGCGCCGACCGCTCCCGTGAGCGTCCGCTCCGGACCAGCCGCCTCGATGCGTCCGTCACCCCCGCGGCCCCGTGCCGTCGGGCTTTTGCGTGCCAACCACGTAGCGCCGGACGTGACGGCGTTCGACGACGCGGTCGTCAGGCGGGTCGACCGGGCCGACCTCCTCGACGTGCTCCGCATCGAGCGGACCTGTTTCTCCGAGCCGTGGCCGTACTCCGCGTTCGAGATGTTCGTCGACGAGCCGGCGTTCCTCGTCGCCGCCCGCGGGGGCGAGGTGCTCGGCTACGTCGTCGCCGACGTGATGCCGAACCACGGCAACGATATCGGCCACGTCAAGGACCTCGCGGTCCGCCCGGAGGCCCGCGGCGGCGGTCTCGGGCGGCGGTTGCTCCTCCAGTCGCTGACGGCGATGGCCATCGCGGGCGCGGCGGTCGTGAAACTCGAAGTCCGCGTCTCGAACGAACCGGCCATCGGGCTCTACCGGAGCGTCGGCTTCGAACCCGCCCGCCGGGTGCCGAGCTACTACGGCGACGGCGAGGACGCGTACATCATGGTCCTCGACGTGGGCGAGTGGCAAAGCGCCTGACAGGACCGCTCGCGGCCGAACGAGGGCTTATCAAGGCGAGCCACGTACACGAGTTGTGTTACCGCCCCCCACCGTGCTCTGTGTGAGTGACGACGACGAGTTCGCGGCGGCCCTCGACTCGTCGCTGTCGTCGCTCGGCGAAGTGACGGCCGTCCGTCACGTCCGCACCCCCGCCGCGGCGCGCGCGGAACTCGTCTCCGCCTCGGCGGCCGTCTCGTGTGTCGTTCTTACCGCACCCACGGCGGCCGGCGACGAGGAGGCGTTCGTCCGCGACGTCTACGCGCAGGGCCTCGACGTTCCCGTCGTCGTCGCGGCCGCCGACAGCGAGGTCGCGGCGCGCGCGGTCGACGCCGGCGCGACGGACTACGTCGTCCGCGACGACGACCCAGAGACGATGTCGTGGGTGGCCGCCCGCGTCGAGCGGGCGCTCGGCGAGTACACCCTCGCGCAGAACCACAGAGACCGCATCGAGCAACAGCGCGTCGTCTCCGAGGTGGGCACGCGGGCGCTGACCGCCGTCGACCTCGACTCGACGCTCGACCACGCCGCCCGGCGGGTCCGCGACGTGCTCGGGGCGGACTCGGTCACGGTGTTCGAGGGCCTCGACGACGGCGCGTTTCGCGTCGCCGCCGCCGCGGGCTGGTCGGCGAATCGGGGTCGCGGACCCACCGCGACCGAGGGGACGCAGGCGGCCGAGACGTACCGGACCGGGCGCTCGACGCTCGTCGACGACTTCGACGCGGACGGGCGCTTCGAGCACACGGACGGCGCGGGGGCGTCGGTGCCGAAAAGCGGGATGAGCGCGGCCATCCGCGGCGACGGAACCCGGTGGGGAGCCATCGTCGTCCACGCGGTCGCCCGCGGCCGGTTCGCCGACGACGACGTGCTGTTCTTGGAGAACATCGCGGCCGTCGTCGGCGCGGCGACCGAGCGCCACGAACTCAAAAGCGCGCTCTCGGAGGTCTTAGAGCGGATGGACGAGGCGGTGATGGGCTTCGACGCGGACTGGCGCGTCACCTACGTCAACTCGACGGCCGAACACGGGCTCGGCATGTCCGCCGCGTCGGTGCTGGGGACGCGCATCTGGGACTCGGTGCCCGAGGCCGCCGTCTTCCGCAAGGAGTTCGAGCGCGCGATGGAGCGACAGGAGCCCGCGACGTTCGAGACCTACTACGACCGCCTCGAAACGTGGTACGCGGTTCGGGCGTACCCCTCCGAGACGGGACTGTCGGTCTACTTCACCGACATCACGGAGCAGTTGGAACGCGAGGCCGAAGCCGAGCAGTACGGGCGGATGGTCGAGGCCGTCGCCGACGCGGTGTACGCGCTGGACGACGAGGGGCGGTTCGTGGCGGTCAACCCGGCGTTCGAGCGGCTCACCGGCCTCGACCGCGACCGCGTCATCGGGTCGCCGACGGGGCTGCTCGCCGAGAACGCGACCGCGACCGACGGGAGCGACGAGGCGTTCGCGGCCGCGTCGCGGGGAATCGTCGAGTTCGAACTCCGGACGCCCGACGACGAGGTCGTCCGCGTCGAGAACCACCGGACGCCGCTCGTCGTCGGCGGCGAGGAAATCGGCTCCGTCGGCGTCCTCCGCGACGTGACGAAGCGACACCGCTACGAGCGCCTGCTGGCGACGCTCCACGACCGGACCCGCGAGATGATGGGCGCGACCGACAGACAGGCGGTCCTCCGCGCGACCGTCGACGCCTGCGACGAGGTGCTCGGCGACGCCCGGACGGAGCTGTACGTCTTCGACGAGGCGGACACGAGCCTCGTCCGCGTGGGCGCGGCCGGGACCGGGCTCGGCGACAAGCCGTTCGAGGGCGGCCTCGACCGCGGCGGCGTCTGGGACGCGTTCGTCTCCGGCGACGTCCGCGTGGTCGAACTCGCGCCCGACGGGGGCGTCGTCGACGGCGTCGAGCGGGTCATCGCCGCGCCGCTGGGTCGCCACGGCGTGCTCGTCACCGGCCACCCCGGCACCGTCGCGCCGACCGAGGTCGACGTGGAACTCGTGAACCTGCTGTCGGCGACCGTCGAGGAGTTGCTCGACCGCATCGACGCCGAGGCGGAACTGCGCGAGCGCGACCGCCGGCTCGAAGCCCAAAACGAGGCGCTCACGCGTCTCGACCGAATCAACGCGACCATCAGGAACATCAACCGGTCGCTCATCCGCGCGCCGACCCGCGGCGAGGCGCTGTCGGCCGTCGCCGAACAACTCGTCGACGCCGACGGCGTGGCCGTCGTCTGGCACGCCGAGGCCAGCGACGTAGACGAGACGTACCGCCCGCCGAGCGACGCGGTCCACGGCGCGGACACCGCCTACGCCGACCGACTGGGGGAAGTAGCGACCGCGGAGCCGCTGTTTTCGCTGCTCGAAGCCGCCATCGAGAGCCGAGAGATACGGGTGATAGCGGACGTGCTCGACGACCCCGCGTGGGCCGACCACCGCGGCGACGCGCTCAGCTACGGGTTCCGCGCCGTCGCGGTCATCCCCGCGGTCGCCGACGACCGGGTGGAGGCGCTGTTCGTCGTCCACGCGACCGGGTCGGAAGTCGTCGACAACGACGACGGCTTGCTCACTGAACTGGGGGAGACGGTCGGCTACGCGCTCGCGGCCACGGGGCGCGCCGACGCCATGCTGACAGAGCGCCGGACGGACGTGCAGATACGGCTCGGCGGCGACCGACTGTCGCTGTCGCGACTCGCCCGGCGGGTCGGCGACGCGGTGAGCCTCGGCGGCGTCATCCCGCAGTCCGACGGCTCGGTCATCGCGTTCGTCGCCAGCGACGCGGAGCCCGAGGACGTCGTCGCCGCCGGGCGGGACATCGCGACCCGCGTGCGCCACGTCTCGACCGACGACTCGGGGTCGCTGTTCGAACTCCGTCTCCCGCGGGAGTCGCTTTTCGAGACGCTGTACGCCTCGGAGGCGACGCTGCGGGCGCTCGACGCGACGCCGACCCAGACCACGCTCACCGCCGAGGTCCCCGAGCGAATCCGGGTCCGGTCGTTCGTCGACGCGCTCGACGCGAACTACCCCGGGACGGGACTGCTGTCGCGGCGGACCGCCGAGGGAGCCGACTCGCCGCAGACGTTCGCCGCCGAGATGCGAGAGGCGTGGACGAGCCGGCAACACGAGTCGATTCGGGCGGCCCACCTCGCCGGCTTCTACGAGTGGCCGCGCCGCAGCACCGCCGAGACGCTCGCCGAGACGTTCGACATCAGCGCGCCGACCTACCAGTACCACCTGCGCGCGGCCGAGCGAAAGCTGGTCGAACGCGTCTTCGAATGATAACATACCACATAGAATCCAGCGATACCAACTGATTTTCAGTTGAGAATCTAGTCACCTAGAGGTGACGCACGCACCACCACTAGTTGGATAGCAGCGACCGCTATATCCGGGAGCGCCGTCGATACGGCTGTCGGCGAGGTGTCGACGCGAACCGAACCATGGACAAAACTCGCGTGCTACCGGGCAACGATGTGGGATGGAACACGGGGACGACCGACGAGGTCGTCGCCCGACACGATTGGGGCGGCCGAGACACCCTCGCGGTGACCGTCGTCACCGCGACCGCCCAACTGAGAGGCGTGGACGCCATCGACCTCCCACTGCTGTCCGAAGCTATCGACCCCGACGCGCTGTGTCAACTGTTCGACCCGCTGGTGCGGGCACCGGCGACGGACGGCGACACTCGCGGGTCGGTGGCTCCCTCGCGCGGTCACATCGAGTTCCGGTACGCTGCCTGCGACGTGACCCTCTGGGCCGACGGAACGGTCATCGTCACCTCCGCCTGACGCATCGGCACACGAACGAGTCGGAATCACCACCACTACCACCACCGGACGCGGCACCCTACCGCGGTGCCGTGACGGCCGCTCGCCCGCGACCCACCACCACCACCACCACCACCACGCGGGCGACGCGGTCACATTTCTTCGACGACCGACGACGCCGACGTGGCGCGACGCGAGAGTGCGACGGGTTTTGGTACACAGAGCCGCTACCGGAGGGTATGGGATACGCCTGTCCGGTCTGCGACGCGCCGCAACGCGACGAGACGCATCTCGCGAACCACCTCGCGCTACAGGCCATCGTCCACGGCGACGACCACGAGACGTGGCTGGACGAACACGCCCCCGAGTGGGCCGACCTGAACGCCGACTCGCTCGGCCCGCTCGTCTCCGAGCTCGCCGAGGAACGCGAGTTCGACGAGGTGTTCGAGGACACGGTCGACCGCACCGGCGGCCGCGGCCATAGTCACGCGCACGGACAGGGACACGACCACGACATTCCCGACCGAGAGCCGCAACCGTTCGGCGGCTCCGACGGGTCGCAGTCGCTGTCGGGCGACGCCGCGCGCATCTTCGAGGAGGCGCGGTCGCTCACCCGCGAGATGGTCGCGGACGACGGCGAGGGCGGCGAGACCGAGGACGCGCCGCGGGAGGGCGACGCCGACGCCAGCGCCGATGCCGACGACCGCGACGAGGGGACCGAAGACGACGCGGACAGGAAAGAGTCGTAAGTCCGGACCCCGAACCGACTGGCGATGGAAACCCACGGGACGATTGCGCCGGCGTCGCTCGACGAGGCCGAGGCCGCCTTCGACCGCGTCGGACCGACCGCGCAGGTGGTCGTCCGCGAGACGGCCAAGGCGATGGAGTTCGACCGCGAGGAGTACCGCGACCGCGTGACCGGCGACGTGGTCGAGACCGTCCGGAACGCGCTTTTCGCCGAGTCGCTTTCGGTCACGGTCGGCACGCGCGCCGAGTTCGACGACTGGCGCGCGGCCCACGAGGACTACGAACTCGTCGAACTCGGCAATCCGGACGTGGAGCGCGTCGCGTGGCACGCGGTCCCCTTCGCCGAGACGGTGCTGGCGACGACGTTCCAACACGAGGAAGACGCCGCCGTCAGCACCCTCCGACGCAACGCCTTCGGCCGCGTCTACCGCGACGCGCTCCTCGGCGAGGAGTCCGAGGGCGGTGACGATGAGTCGGCCGGAGCCGACGACGACACCGCGACCGACGCCGGCGGACTCGGCGGCGACGCGACCGGAGCGGACCGATGACCGACGACGGCCGCCGACACGAGCGCCTGCCCGACCCCGAGTGGCGCGTGCTGGAATCCGAAGTCGAGTACGACACCGGCTGGTTCACCGGCGGCTACGACCTCGTCGAACAGCCCAACGGGACGACGAAGCGCTACTACTGGGCCGAGTTGGCGACCGCGGTCGTCGTCGTCGCGGTCGCGGACGACCACGTCGTCTTTGTCGAGCAGTACCGGCCGAACATCCGTCAGACCCAACTCGAACTCCCCGCGGGCGTCGTCGAAAAGGGCGAGTCGTTCACCGACGCCGGACTGCGCGAACTCCGCGAGGAGACGGGCTTCGCCGCCGACTCGGCGTCGGTCATCGGCGACGTGTGGTGTTCGACGGGCGTCCTCCGGCACCGCCGCGGCTTCGTCTTCGCCGAGGGCCTCACGCCGGTCGAGCGCGACCTCGACGACAACGAGTTCCTCTCGGTCCGCGCCGTCCCGGTCGAGGAGGCCATCGAGCGGGCGACCGAACCGCCGACGAACGACGCGACCGTCGAGGGCGTCCTCCTCGCCCGCGACGAGGGCCTGCTGTAGATGGTCGACGAAATCGCTCCCGAGACGGTCGCGGCGCTCCTCGACGCCGAGGACCCGCCGCTGGTCGTGGACGTGAGCACGGAAGCCGAGTTCGCGCTCGGGCACGTGCCGGGGAGCATCAACGTCCCGCTTTCGAACCTCGTCTCGCACCTCGACCGCGTCGCGGGCGCGGAGCACGTCGTCACCGTCTGCCCGCGGGGCGAGGCCAGCGTGCAGGCCGTCCGCCTGCTTTCGGCCTACGAGGGGACCGAAGACGCCCGCATCGAGAGCATGGCCGGCGGGCTCGCGGCGTGGGACGGCCCGCTCGAAGAGGGTCTCGACGAGGGACACGGCGACGGCGAAGAAGGCGGCGACGACGAACGTCGCTGAACGGCGGCGTCGCTGGACGGTGACGTGACCGAACAGAGTCGAGCGATTGGCAGACTAACGGCTCGCGCGCGCTGACTCGCTTCGCAAAAATCTCGACGGCGGGCTAATTCAGAGGTCGGTCACGCGACGTTGAACCCCTTTTCGCGGAGGAAGTCCTCCACGCGGCCGCGGTGATTGCCTTGGAGTTCGATGGAATCGTCTTCGACGGTTCCACCGCAAGCGAACTTCGACTTGAGGTCCGACGACAGGCTGTCCATGTCGACGTCCCTCGGGTCGAATCCCTCGATGACTGTAACCTCTTTTCCGTAGCGGCGCTCGTCGATGCGGATGACTATCTCCTGAGACTCTTTCGCCACGTCCTCGCAGACGCAGAGCTCTTCAGGGAGCCCGCACGTCGAGCAGACTTCCGACATTACAGTGTGGACCTACAGGATGGGGATATTAAACAGTATCGGGAGGCGGGGTCGCCGTCCCCGGCCTCAAGCGCCCGAGTCGTCCGCGGACGACGTTTCCGATTCGTCGTCCGTCGTCGCGTCGTCGGGGTTCACAGCGGGGCCGCTCTCGTCGACGTCCCTCGCGCGCTTGTCGTTTCCGGGCGGCGTGTCCGGGGCGTTGCCGCGGTCAGCGCCGTCCGAGGGGCGCTCGGACGCGTCGCCGGTCGCGTCAGTCTCGTTTCCGTCGGTCGCGTTGCCGTTGGGCGCGTTGCCGTTGGGCACGTTGCCGTCGTCGGCGCGAACGTCATCGGCGCGGCCGCTCGCCTCAGAACGCGAGTTTCCCGGGGCGTCACCCCGCCCCGCGTCGTCCGGTTGTCCGCCGCTGTCGGTGTCCGACTCGTTTGCGGCGCGCTCGCGGCCGATTCCCCTCCCGGGGTTCCCCGCGAGTTCGCCGGCGATTTCGGCCACTTCGGGGCCGGTGAGTTCGCTCGCGTTCGTGCGAAGCCTATCGAGTTCGGCCGTCTCGACGCCGCGCGCCGAGAGGTCCTCGGCGGGGACCGTCGAGGCGGCGTCAGTCGTCTGGTTCAGCATACTCCGGGTGCGCTCGATGTCGGCGACCGTCCGAGTCAACAGCACGCGGTACTGTCCCTCAGAGAGCGTCCCGTTGGCGCGCTGGGCTTCGAGGCGGTCCTTACGCTGTTCGAGTTCGGTGAGGCGCTCGCGGACCGTGTCGACCTGCGTGGCGACGACCGCGGCCTTCGAGGCGTTCGAGTTCGCGTTCGCGAAGCGCGTCTCGAAGGCGCGGCGTTCGAGTTCCCCGTCGGTCTCCGAGCCCTGCACGCCGATGACGGCGGACAGGCGCTGACCGGGGAGCGTCTCCGACGACGCGGCGCTGTCGTTGGTCGCGCTGTCGTTCGCGGTCGTCTGTGCAACGGGGGCCGCGACCGACCCATCGGTGACGGCGGCCGTCGTTCCTATCGGTCCGGCCGGGGCGGCGAGAGCGAGCGGTGCGCCCACCGTCGCCAGCAACACGGCGGCGGCGACGACGAGCGCAGCGGTTCGTCGACTCATCACTCCCGCTTTGGAGCCGCGTTCCGATATAAACGTGCGGTCGTACCCGCGAATCAACCCCAGTCAACGGCAGTTTGGGAATCTCGACCGGGTCGCCTCCGTCTGCCGATTAGGGACTTACCACCGGTATAAACAGTCGTAAGAAATTTATACTCCTTTCGGGTCGCCGTCGTCCGCGTCCGCGCCCTCGTCGTCTTCGGGCAGGCGGAGGACGTTCTCGCGGCCGAGGCGGAAGCCCTCGATGGTCCCCTCGTCGCGCATCCCGCGGACGACCTTGCTCGTCTTCGCGTCGGTCCAGTCGAGCGCGCCGGCGACCTCCTGTTGCTTGATGCGGCCCCCGCGGGACTCGATGAGTCGGAGGACGCGCTCTTCGTTGCTGAGGAGTTCCGGCGGCGGACTCGGCTCGTCGCCGCCGTCGCCGCCCGCGTCGGACTCATCGTCGGACGCCGTCGCCGACGTTCCCGGACCGCCAGCGCCGCGTTCGAGGACGACGCTCGGCTCGCCCGAGACGAACTCGGTCTGCGAGCCGCGCCAGATGACCGTGTGCTCGCGCGTCTCGTCGCCCGCGGGCTCGACGGTGGTCGCGTCGTAGTCGTCGGGCCACGAGAGGATGAGCCGGGAGCTACTGTCGAGGAAGAAACCCTCGATGGCGTCGCCGACGACGAGGCGGTCGCCGTCGACCGCCGCGAAGTTGGACCACTCGAAGGAGTAGCTGACGACCCCGAAGCTATCGGGGAGCGACCGCGTCTCCGCCGAGACCGAGACGTTCGTGGCGTTCATCTCCCGGCCGGTGGCGTTCTCGGCGGCCCCGACGGTCGAGGCGATGCGCTCTGCGAACGCCGAGGTGTAGTCGTCGGGGTTGGCCCGCACGTCGTCGCGGAGCGACTGGAAGGCCTCGGTGGTGTTCTCGTCGTCGAGTCGGGTCCAGTACTGAATCTCCCAAGTGGCGTCGCCGCTCTCGGAGACGTCGACGACGATTCGCGTGCTGTCCGGTTCGACGCCCTGTTGGACGAGCGGTTCGACGCCCGGACCGCTCGCGGGGGCCTCCTGTGCGGCCGCGGTCGGCGCGACCACGGCGGCCACGCAGAGAGCGGCACACAGGAGTACGAAGACAGCGTCTCGTGTCGCCATTGACCGTTCGTGCGAGCGCACACAGAAAAAGTGACGCGGTTCTTCGCGCCGCTCAGTCCGTCCAGCGTCTGACGAGCGGCAGACGAGCGCGGACGACGGCGTTCGCCGCGGCCACCGCCTCGTCGGCGTCGGCGCGGGTGACGCCGTCGCCGTACTTCGCGCGCTCGTAGAGTCGGCCGACCTGTCGGGTCCGCTCGTCCACGCCGACCCGGGAGAGCGAATCGAGGTAGGCTCGAACCGTCTCGCCGGGGCGACGCGGCCGGTACTCGCGTTCGAGGGCGAGTTCGAGGCGGTCGTACGCCCGGAACACGTCGTCGGCCGGCGAGTCGGTGCGCCGCTGATACGCCGCGGTCGCAAACCGGAGGTGCGCCGGGAGCCGAGTCCTCCTGACGCCGGCGACGACGCCGAGGAGGCCGACGAGACCGACGAACAGCGTCTCCCGAGACGGCAGCTCGGGGACGAGGCCGCCGCCGTCGTCTTCGGCCGCCCCGTCGCCCGTCGGCGTGACGCCGAGGCGCTCGTCGATGCTCGGCCCCGGCGGGCTGCCGCCGGCGGGCGTCTCGTTCGTCTCGGTCCCGTTTTCGGTCGGCGTCGGAGTGTCGGTCGCGGTCGTCGTGGGCTGTTCGGTCTCGTTCGACTCGGGGCTCGTCTCGTTGGTGTCGATGCCCGTCTGTCCCTCGTCGCGGGCGTCACTGAGACTGCTCGACTCCGCGTCCTGCCGGGGGCCGGCGGGCGTCGGGTCGAAGCGGACCCAGCCGGTGTCCTCGAAGTAGACTTCGACCCACGCGTGGGAGTCGAGGCCGCGGACGACGTAGCGGTCGTCGCCGACCTGCTCGCCGGTGGTGTAACCGGTGACGAACCGCGCGGGAACGCCCTCCGAGCGGAGGAGCACGACCATCGTGGAGGCGTAGTAGGTGCAGTAGCCGGCGTCCATCTCGAAGAGGAACGACTCGGCGATGTCGCCGTCGGGACGGGACACTCGGAGCGAGTACTCCTTGTTGGCTTCGAGCCACTCCTCGACCGCGACGGCCTTGTCGTAGGGCGTCTCCGCGTCGCCCGCTATCTCGGCGGCGCGGTCGCGGACGCGGTCTGACGTGCTGTCGGGGAGCGCGAGATACCGCTCGCGTATCTCGTCGGGGTAGTCGGTGCCGGTCCGCCGGAGCGACGCCGCGGTGTACTGCGGGACGTCGCTCGTGACGTTGTACGTCTCGCCGATTTCGACGGCTCTGTCGGGGCGGAGGTTCCCCTGCTGGGTGACGAGCGTCTCGTTTTCGATGTCGCCGGAGACGGCGACGGGCCGCCACGCCGCGGGCATCGAGTCGAGCGGCGTCGCCGGCGTGACGGTCTGGCGGACCAACCGCGAGGGGCCATCGGGACCGGCCAGCCGGCCGCCCTCGTAGTCGCGGGTGTCGCCGGTCCTGACCCAGCCGTCGCCGGTGTAGCGGTCGAACGTCGCGGTCTGCCAGTAGTCCGGCGACGTGCTCTGGACCTCGAAGCGGACCCGCGGCGAGAGGCTGATGCTCCCGACGACGGAGATGCGGTCGTCCGCGCTCACGAGGCTGGCCTCGACGGTCGGCTGGTCGGCCACGCCCTCGTCGGGGATGACCGGCGACCCGCCCGCGCCGGGGAGGACCGTGACGGTGGCCGAGAGGACGACCATCGCGGCGAGGACGACCGTCAGCACGTCGAGTTGGCCGCCGGCGCTCCCGAAGCGGTCGATGCCGTCGAAGCCGACCGCGGCCATGCCCGCGCCGACGCCGAGGAGCGTGAGCGTCCCCGTGGCGTCGGTGGTGAGGACGAACAGGCCGAGGCCGCTCCCGGCGACCGCGACGGCCGGCGCGATTCGCCCGCGGACCGCGAGGTACCACGCGAGGAACACCGGCCCGGGCGTCACCGCGAGCGCCCACACGTCGGCCGACAGGAGCCGGAGCGCCGACAGGCCGCTGAGGAGCGCGAACGTGTCGGCCAGCAGGCGCTCCGTCGAGAGCAGCGCGAGTTGGCTCTCGGGGAGCGCGAGGAAGTACGCCGCGAAGCCGCCGGCGGCGATGAGGACCGCGAGGCCGAGCGCGTAGCGGGGCCGGAGCGTCCAGCCCACGACGGTGGCGAGGGCGAGGGTCCCCCCGGCGAGGAGGACGAACTGGTCGCGACGGCCCACGACGTCCGTGATGTCGTAGACGACCGCGAGGAACGCGCCGATGAGGACCAGCGAGGCCGCCGCCGCGAGGAGGCCCGCGGGGACGCCGAAGACGGTGCTCGTCGAGCCGGCTGAAGTAGACGACGACTCGCCGGCGACCGTCACGCCGACACCCCCGAGCCGGCACCGCGGGCATCGACGCGAGTCGCCGGGTTCCGGTTCGAGCCACCCGCGGCGTCGCCGTCGGCGCGCAGGCGGTCGAACGTCGTCTCGCGGCCGCCGAGCGCGACGTGCGTCTTTCCGGCGTCGCCGCTGACGACGACCGCGGCGGTCTCGTCGGGCACCGACCCCGAGCGGAGCCGCGAGAGATGTTCGAGGACGCGCCGGCGGTCGCCGGCGGTCGCTTCCACGACTCCCGCGGGCGAGCTGAGGTGGACCGGGACGCCGGCGTCGAGAAGCGCACAGCAGAGCGTCGCGGCCGCCTCCGCCGCGTCGTCCTCGTGGCCGTCGGTCGCGCCGGCCGAGACGCGCACCGCGTCGGCCGTGACCCGGTCGGAATAGGCTTTCACCACGAGGTCGCCGGACTTGGCGCTCGACTTCCAATGGATGTCGCGGAGCGGGTCGCCGGGGACGTACTCGCGGAGGCGGTCGAACTCGGCGCGCTCGTCGGTGCGGCCCGCGTCGGCGAGCGCCGAGGCCGACGGCGACCGGGACGACGACGGCGTTGAGCGCCCGCGGGCCGTAGGCGACGGCGTTGGCGACGCCGACGACCACGACCGCGACGGCGACCCAGCCGCGGAGGGTGAGCTTCATCGGTCTCACTCGACCGCGACGGTGTCGAGCGCCCGCTCGACCACGTCGCGGCCGGAGCGCTCGTCGGTCGTCCGGACGCGGTGGGCCCAGACGCTCCGCACCTCGCGCTGGACGTCGTCGGGGACGACGTAGTCGCGGGCGTCGAGGGCGGCGCGGGCCTGCGCGGCGCGGACGAGCGCGATGGAGCCGCGGGGGCTCACGCCGAGGTCGGCGCGCGCCCGGGTGTCGGCGGCGAGCCGGGAGACGTAGTGGCGGACCGGCTCGCTCACCGTCACGTCGAGGATGCGCTCGCGGGCGTCGCGCACGTCGCCGGCCGACGCGACCGGTTCGAGCGACTCGATGGGGTGGTGGCCCGAGACGCGGCCGAGCAGTTCCGTCTCCTCGGCCTCGTTGGGGTAGCCGAGGTGAATCTTCTTCATGAACCGGTCGAGTTCGGCCAGCGGGAGGTCGTACGTTCGGTCGGGTTCCACGTCGTTCTGCGTGGCGATGACGGTGAAGGGGTCGGGGACGCGGCGGGTGACGCCGTCGACCGTGACCTGTAGCTCCTCCATGACTTCGAGGAGCGCGGCCTGCGTCTTCGGCGGCGCGCGGTTTATCTCGTCGCCGAGGACGACGTTCCCGAAGACGGGGCCCTCGCGGAACTCGAACTCGCTGGTCTGTTGGTTGAACACGTTCACGCCCGTCACGTCCGACGGGAGGAGGTCGGGCGTGAACTGGATGCGCTCGAACGACCCCTCTATCGAGGTGGCGATGGCGCGGGCGAGCATCGTCTTGCCGACGCCCGGCACGTCCTCCAACAGGAGGTGCCCGCGGGCGAACAGCGTCACGATGATGTCTTCGATGGCGTCGTGGTGGCCGACGATGACTCGTTCGACGTTCTCGGAGATTCGTGTCGCGAGGTCCGACACCGCCTCGACCGAGAGCGCGGGGTCGAAGTCGGCGTCTGCATGTGCATCAGTCATTGATATTCCGGATGCCCCGCCGACCGTCCGCACCGCCGACGGGTCTCTGCATGTTAGTATTGCCTCAGTCTACCTAACCTTGCTGGGTGTCCACACTGACCCTGTCGGGCGTACACACGCTCAATCGCGGGGGACGACGGGACGACGGCCGGCGACCGGGGCGTTCCCGGGCGTTTTTATCGCTCGGCGACCCGGGTGTGAGTATGAACGCGGACGCCCAGCGGGAGGCGGTGTACGGCGCGCCGCCGGAGATGCTGGCAGCGCGGGACGACCTGACGCCGATGCTCTCGCAGTACGCCGACCTCTGCGAGGAACACGACGACGCGGTCGTGCTGTTTCAGGTCGGCGACTTCTACGAGGCGTTCTGCGGCGCGGCGGAGGCCGTCGCCCGCACCTGCGAGGTGACGCTGACCCAGCGCGAGGACTCCACCGGGACGTGGCCGATGGCGGGCATCCCCATCGACAACGCCGCGGGCTACCTCGAACGCCTGCTCGACGCCGGCTACCGGGTCGCGCTCGCGGAGCAGGTCGAAGACGCCGAGGAGGCGTCCGGCCTCGTCGACCGCGCGGTCACCCAACTCATCACGCCCGGCACAGTCGTCGACGAGGAACTGCTCGACGCCGGGCGGGCGACCTACCTCGGCGCGGTCGCTCGGGTCGGCGACGGCGAGAGCCGCCACAGCGACGCCGACGCCGCCACCTACGGCCTCGCCGTCGTGGACGTCTCGACCGGCGAGTGCCTCGTCACCGGGGCCGACCGCGCGCTGGCGCTCGAAGAACTGGAGCGCCTCGCGCCCGCCGAACTCGTCGTCGGCCCCGACTGCGACCTCCCGGACCTCCCGTTCGACCCGATGGAGACGCCGTTCGAGCCGGGGGCGTTCGACGCCGACGCGGCCCGCGAGACGCTGTCTGCCTACGCCCCCCGGCCGGACGCCGTGGTCGAGTCGGCCGCCGAACTCCGGGCGGTCGGCGCGGCGCTCGCCTACGCCGAGTACGCACAGGGCGACTCGAAGCTTGAGTACGTCACCCGCGTCACGCGGTTCGACCCGCGCGAGTTCCTCCAGCTCGACGCGACCGCCATCAGAAGCCTCGAACTGTTCGAGTCGCGGAGCGCCCGCGCCGGAAGCACGCTGTTTTCGGTCCTCGACGAGACGGCCTGCGCGCTCGGCCGCCGCCGACTGGAGGCGTGGCTCCGCCGCCCGCTCGTCGACCGCGACCGAATCGAGGCCCGACTGGACGCCGTGGAGGCCCTCTGCGACGACGCGCTGGCCCGCGCCGACCTCCGAGACCACCTCTCGTCGGTGTACGACCTCGAACGGCTGGTCGCCCGCGTCTCCCGCGAGCGCGCCGACGCCCGCGACCTGCGCTCGCTGAAGACGACGCTCGACCGGGTTCCGAAGGTCCGCGAGGCGCTCGCCGGAACCGATTCCGACCTCCTCGCGGACCTCCGCGACTCGCTGGACGAACTCGAAGACGTGCGCGACCTCGTCGGCGACGCGGTCGTCTCGGACCCGCCCCAGGAGATTACCGAGGGCGGCGTCATCGCCGACGGCTTCGACGCCGAACTGGACGACATCCGCGGCACCGCCGAGGCGGGCCGCGAGTGGGTGTCGAACCTCGAAGCCCGCGAGCAGGAGCGCACCGGCATCGACTCGCTGGAGGTCGGCTACAATCAGGTCCACGGCTACTACATCGAGGTGACGAACCCGAACCTCGACCGCGTCCCCGACGACTACCAGCGCCGCCAGACGCTGAAGAACTCGGAGCGGTTCTACACGCCCGAACTGAAGGAGCGCGAAGACGAGATTCTCCGCGCCTCGGACCGCGCCGACGCGCTCGAATACGACCTGTTCTGCGAGGTGCGCGCCGACGTGGCGACCGAGTCCGCCCGGATTCAGGCCGTCGCCGACGCCCTCGCCGACCTCGACGTGCTCCGGACGCTCGCGGACGTGGCGGTCGCGAACGACTACGCCCGCCCCGAGTTCCACGGGGACGCCGCCTCCTCGGTCGGCTCGACCGACGAAGCCGGGGCGACCGGCGAGACCGGCGGCATCCACATCGACGCCGGCAGACACCCCGTCGTCGAGCGCGCACAAGACGAGTTCGTGCCGAACCCCGCGGCCCTCCCGCGGGGGAGCGTCGCGCTCGTCACCGGCCCCAACATGTCCGGGAAATCGACGTACATGCGGCAGGTGGCGCTCGTCTGCGTCCTCGCGCAGGTCGGGAGCTTCGTCCCCGCGAAATCGGCGCAGTTGCCGGTCCTCGACCGCGTGTTCACCCGCATCGGCGCGTCTGACGACATCGCGGGCGGCCAGTCCACGTTCATGCGCGAGATGAGCGAACTGACCGAAATCCTCCACAACGCCACCGGCGACTCGCTCGTCCTCCTCGACGAGGTCGGCCGCGGCACCTCCACCGCCGACGGCCTCGCCATCGCCCGCGCGGCCACCGAGTTCCTCCACGACGAGGTCGGCGCGACGACGCTGTTTGCGACCCACTACCACGACCTCACCGACGCGGCCGACGACCGCGAGGGCGTGTTCAACCTCCACTTCACCGCCGCGCGGCGCGACGGCGAGGTCACGTTCCTCCACAGCGTCGCCGACGGCCCCTCCTCGTCGTCCTACGGGGTCGAAGTGGCGCAGTTGGCCGGCGTACCCGCGAGCGTGGTCAAGCGGGCGCGGAACCTCGTGGACGAACCCGACGCCGACGCCGAGGGCGCGGGCGACGCCGAAGATGACGCCGAGGGCGTCGCCGCCGCGGCGAACGGCGAGGTGGCCGAGGCCGCGGAAGACGGCACGCTCGCCGCCTACGTCGACGGGTTGGAGAACGGCCATGGCGAGAACGAGCACCAGAAGCGGGAGGGCACGGCAACTTCGACGACTGCAACGACCGCGACGGCCGCGGCGGCCGAACCGAACCCCGAACTCGAAGCCGTCGCCGAGGCGCTCCGCGAGGCCGACCTCGTGGACACCACGCCGCTGGAGGCGCTGAACCTCCTGTCGGAGCTCAAAGGAAGACTCGAATGATTCGCCGACTCGACCCGGAGACGCGCTCGAAAATCGCCGCCGGCGAGGTCGTCGCCCGCCCCGCGAGCGTCGTGGTCGAACTCGTGGAAAACGCGCTCGACGCCGGCGCTGAAACCGTCGAAATCGAGGTCGACGGCGACGGGACCGACCGAATCCGCGTCGCCGACGACGGCCGCGGGATGGCCGAGTCGGACGCCGCGCTCGCGGTCGAGCGACACGCGACGAGCAAGCTGTCTGCGGCCGGCGACCTCGAAACGGTCGAGACGCTCGGCTTCCGGGGCGAGGCGCTGCCGAGCATCGCCGCGGCCGCCGCCCGCCTCGAACTGACGACGAACGACGGCGGCCCGCGCGGGACGCGAGTCGTCGTCGACGGCGACGAACAGGCGAGCGACGGCGAGCGCGACAAGACCGTCTCGCCCGCGGGGCGGGCGCGCGGGACGACCGTCGACGTGACCGGCCTGTTTTCCGACCGCCCGGCGCGGAAGAAGTCGCTCGCGTCGCCGAAAGCCGAGTTCGCCCGCGTCTCGGCGGTCGTCGCGCGCTACGCGCTCGCGCGTCCGGACGCGCGGTTCGTCCTGCGACACGACGGCCGCGAGACGCTCACGACGCCCGGGACCGACCGCTTCTCGGACGCGCTCTTGGCGGTGTACGGCCGCGACGCCGCGAGCCACGCCTCGACGTTCGACGCGGTTCGGGAGGTCACCGCGGCCGGCGAGACGGCCGCGGTCGAAGTCGACGGCGCGCTCTGCCACCCCGAGGTGACGCGCTCCCGGCGCGACCACGTCCACGTCTCGGTCAACGGCCGCGCCCTCGCCGAGCCGCGAGTCCGTCGGGCGGTCGCCGACGGGTACGGGACGCTCCTGCCCGACGGGCGCGAACCGGTCGGCGTCGTCCGACTCCGCCTGCCGCCCGCGTGGGTCGACCACAACGTCCACCCCGCGAAGGACGAGGTGGGCTTCAGAGACGCCGAGGTCGTCGCCGAGGCGGTCGAGTCGAGCGTCCGCGACGCGCTGTCGACCGCGGACCTCCGGCGGAGCGGCGAGGTGGCGATGGACCTCGATAGCTCGCTCGCGCCCGTCGAGGCCGCGTCGGTGTTCGACGACCTCCGCGTCATCGGGCGCTTCCGCGGCCTGTACCTGCTGTGCGAGGCCGGCGACGAACTCCTCGTCGTGGACCAGCACGCGGCCCACGAGCGCATCAACTACGAGCGACTCCGCGAGGCCGTCGAGGCGGCGGGCATCGACGCCGTCCCCCTCGACCCGCCCGCGACCGTCTCGCTGTCGCCGACCGACGCGGCGCTCCTCGACGCGAACCGCGACCTCGTCGAGGGACTGGGATTCCGCGTCGCCGAGTTCGGCGACGGGGACGGGGCCGGAACGTACCGCGTCGAAGCGGTCCCGGCACCGCTGGGCCGACCGTTCGCCCCGGACGCGCTCGCGGACGTGGTGGCTGGCGTCGCGTCGGGCGACCACGCCGACCCGCGGGACGAACTGCTGAAAGACCTCGCGTGCCATCCGTCGATTAAAGCGGGCGACGACCTCACCGACGACGAGGCCGCGCGACTAATCGAGCGACTCGGGTCGTGCGAGACGCCCTACACCTGCCCGCACGGCCGACCCACGGTGCTCTCTATCGACGAGGAGACGTTCGTCCGCGGGTTCGGCCGGCGAAGCGGCCGGCTCGGATAGGGCTCGGCGAGAGCAACGTTGCCGAGCCACTCCGATAGAATCGTGCGAAGTGGCGCGATAGCTGGTGGGAAAATAGATACGACGTAGCTACCAGCGTGGCGCGCCCGGCCGCTACCAGTCCTTGCAGTCGAGACAGACGTACTCGTCGCCGTCGAGCCACCGCTTTTGCACCGACTCACCGCACTGGGGGCACGGAGTGGCTTCGGGGGTCCATCGGTACGTGGCGAGCGTGCTCACGTCGGGGGTGTCTGCGGCGGAATCGGCGGGGGCGTCCGCGACATCGGGGCCGTCAGCGTCGGCGTCGGCCGTCGGTTCGTCGGCCGCTCCGTCGTCGCCGCCGGCAAAGTCGTCGAGCGAGCGATTCGGCATGTGTCGGGGTCGGTGCGCGCGGCCCTTATCGGTGCCGACCGAGCGGCGCGGCGGGCGGCCGCCGCGAACCGCGGTCCGGTGCGGGTTTCACCGGTCGAGTGAGCGCCGTGCGAAACCCACACAATCAATACCCCCGAATCCCGACAGTCGCGCATGGCAACACTCACGGACTTCGTCATCGCGGTTCTGCAGAGCCTCGTCGAGTTGGTGTTCAACTTCGCGAGCGTGGCGACGAGCGATATCCTGTCGCCGTTTCTCATCCTCACCGGGGGTGCGGTAATGGCCGTCTCAGTCGGCGCGTTCGCTTACGTCACCCTCGGCGCACTCGGCGCGGAACTCGGCATCATCGGCGTCGGTTCGTCGACCGGTAAGCCGCCGCAGCGAGAGTAATCGCTTCTTCCAGGTCGGGGCCGACCGGCGACCCGACCACGACGCCGTCAGCGTGTTCGAGCACCGCGTCCATCCGGTCGGCCACGTCGTCGGGCGTGCCGGCCATCGAGAAGGCGTCTATCATTTCCGGCGTGACGAGGCCGAACGCCTCGGAGAACGCGCCGGCGGAAATCTTCTCGCCGATGTCGCTCGCGCGGTCGGCGTCGATGCCGTGTCTATCGAGGGCCGGCGGGGCCGCCCCGGCGGTGATAAAGGCGACCGGCGGGCGGGCGGCCTCGCGGGCCGCGTCCGCGTCTTCCGAGACGGAGACGCTGGCGTAGGCGGCGAGCGTGAACTCGCCGCGCGAGTCGGGGCGGTCCTCGACGCCGATATCGACCTGTTCTCTGGCCCACGCGAGGTCGTCGGGGTGCGAGCCGTTGAACAGCAGGCCGTCGGCGTGCTTGCCGGCCATGCGGCACATGTGCGGGCCCTCGCCGCCGACGTACACCGGCACCTCGCCGGGCACGTCGAAGTTGAGGCCGGCGTCGGTCGCCTCGAACGTGCCGTCGTGGCTGACGCGCTCGCCGTCCCAGAGCTTCTGTGCGACCTTGAACGCCTCCAGCACGGAGCGGAGGCCGCGCTCGTCTTCGAGGCCGAGGTTGCGGAGCGTCGAGGGGTCGCCCGGACCGATGCCGAGGAGGCCGCGGCCGCCCGAGGCCTCGGCGACGGTCGCCACCTTGCCGGCGAGCGTCACGGGGTGTAGCTCGTAGGGGTTGGCGACGCCGGGGCCGAGGCGGATGTCGTCCGTCTCGGCCGCAAGTCGCGCGAGGACCGCGAAGGGGTCGCGGTTGTTGTAGTGGCACGAGACGAAAAGAGAGTCGTAGCCCTCGCGTTCCGCCTGCGCGCCCAGTTCGACGAGGTCGTCGACGGGGTGTTCCGGGGTGAGTTCGAGTCCGAGCATGGTGTGAGTGTGAGATGCAGAAATGGGTCGTCAGGGGTCGTAGCGCCACTCGCGGAGCGCCTGTCGCACGAAGTCGCCGTCGATGTCGCGGAAGTGGGCGTCGCTCTCGCCGTGGTCGCCCCACTCGAAGTCGCGGACGACGACGGTGGGCGTGCCGCCGTCGCCCTCGCCCTGCACGAGGTTGGCGGCCGCGGCGAGTTCGTCCACGACGCTCTCGACGGTGACGCCGAGTTCGCGGCCGTCGCGGTCGGCCTCGCCGCGCCAGTCGCGGGAGGCGTTCAGCCCCGCCCAGCCGATGGCGACGCCGCGCTGCCCGTGTCGGAACGGCCGGCCGCAGGTGTCGGTGACGATTACCCGGTCGGCGTCGACGCCGGCGCGGATGCGCTCCGCCGACTCGCTGGGGCGCTTCGGGAGCAACAGCAGGTCGTGGTCGGGGACGTTCGAGCGGTCGATACCGGCGTTGACGCCGACGTGGCCGAACCGCGTCTCCGTCAGGAGGAACGGCTCCGATATGACGAGGTCGACGCTCTCTTCGAGGACCGCCTGCGCGAACCGCGGGTCCTTCTCGTCGCCGGTCAGTTCGGCGAGGCGGGCGGCGAGTTCGCGCGCCCGCGGGCCGGCCGGGAAGTCGTCGAGGTCGGCGAACCGCCCTTCGGCCTTCGAGACGACGGTGGAGGCGACGCAGACCACGTCGTCGGGCCGGAGGTCGACGCGCTCCGAGACGAGGGCGGCGAGGTCGTCGCCCTCGCGGACCTCGGGCACGTCGGGGACGGGAAACAGCTCCATACCGCTTCGGAGGGCGAGGGCGGTGAAAAACGACGGGATGCTGGCGAACCGGGCCGGTATCGCAGGCGAGCGGGGAGGGTCGGTCCGGAGGGAGGACGCGACACGCCGACTGCGCCGGCCTCAGTCGTCGCGGACGACCTCGACAGACAGCGAGCCGTCGGCGACCGTGCCGACCATCATCGTCGCGTCGTCGCCCGGGTTCGCCGCCGTCGCGGTGCCGGGGTTGAGGACGCGGACGCCGTCGACCGTCTCGTCGACCACCTCGTGGATGTGCCCCGCGACGCCGACCGCGCCGTCGCTCGCGGCGTCTCTGACCGCGTCGGCGACGCGGGACTCGTAGCCGGTCCGCGTGCCCGTGCCGTGAGTGACGACGAACGTGAGCCCGCCGACCTCCGCGATATCGACGAACGGGAGGTCGATGGTCGGCGGGTCGACGTTCCCGCGGACGCCGACGAACCGCGCCGAGAGGTCGCGCAGGCGGGCGAGCGTGTCCGGCGAGTCGAAGTCGCCCGCGTGAATCACGAGGTCGGCCTCGCGGACGCGGGCTTCGACCCAGCTCGGAATCCCGTCGGCCCGCCCCGGAACGTGCGTGTCGCTCAGGATAGCGAGTCGCATACCGATACCACGCGACCGGCCTGAATAGTCGTTTTGTCAGTCGCCGACGTAGGTCAGGATATGCCACACGTCGTCACCGTCTTCCTCCGACACGGCGGGCGCGTCCTCCTCGCTCGCCGGAGCGAGGCGGTCGGAACGTATCAGGGCCGCTGGGCCGGCGTCTCCGGCTACGTCGAGGGCGACCCCGCCGACGCCGAGCGCGACGCCCGGCGCGAACTCGCCGAGGAGGTCGGCGTCCGCGAGGCCGACGCCGAGCTCGTCCGTGCCGGAGAACCCCTCGCCGTCGCCGACGAGGGACGCGAGTGGACCGTCCACCCGTTCCTGTTCGACGCGGGGAGCCGCGACGTCGACCCGAACGAGGAACTCGCCGAAGTCGAGTGGGTCCACCCGACCGAGATGCGGGAGCGCGAGACGGTCCCCGGACTGTGGGCGGCCTACCGCCGGGTCGCACCGGGAGTGGAGACCGTCGCCGACGACGAAGCTCACGGGTCGGCGTGGATTTCGCTCCGTGCGCTGGAGGTCCTGCGCGACGCCGCCGTCGAGGCGGACTCGCGGGACGCGCTCGCGTCGGTCGCCCGGCGACTCCGCGACGCCCGCCCGAGCATGGCCGCCGTCGAGAACCGCGTCAACCGCGTCATGGCGGAGTCAGGTCCCGACCCGGAATCGGTCCGCCAACGGGCCGAGGCGGCCATCGACGACGCTGCCGAAGCGGACGGCGCGGCGGCCGCCCGCGCCGCCGAACTCATCGGAGACCGCGGCTACGACCGACTCGCCACGCTCTCGCGGTCGGGTACCGTACTCGCGGCGCTCGAAGCCTCGGCGGTCGCCGAAGCCGCCGTCCTCGTCGCCGAGTCCCGACCGGGCGGCGAGGGCGTCGGCGTCGCGGAGCGTCTCGCCCGTGGCGGTCGGAACGCGACGCTGACCACCGACGCGGCGCTCCCCGGACTCGTCGCGGGCGGCGAAGCCGACGCCGTTTTCCTCGGAGCCGACTCGGTGCTCGCGTCCGGCGGCGTCGTCAACAAGGTCGGAAGCCTCCCCGTCGCGCTCGCGGCCGCCCGCGCCGACGTGCCCGTCTTCGCCGTCTGCGCCCGCGACAAGGTGCGCGGCGACGACCGCTTCGTGGGCGAGAACGCCGGGACGCTGTACGACGGCGAGGCCGCCATCGAGACCGCAAACCCGCTTTTCGAGGTCGTTTCCGCGGACCTACTTTCGGGCGTCGTCACCGAATCCGGCGTGCTGGACGCCGACGGAGTCGAGGCGGTCGCGGCCGAACACGCCGCGTTGGCGGCGCGGGACGACTGAGACGGGAGCAGAGGAACCGGGGCAATGACCGCCGCCCGGCGGGGCGAAAAGGGTGGATTCTTGAGCGTCCGACCCGGACTCCGACTCGGTGGCGATGACGAAGGTTACCCCCACTCAGCCCCTTGTGATGATAGATTTCATCCGAGCCACCAACTACTGACGCCCCATCGCTCGGCCGCTCCGAACCTACGTCGCCCGGAGCGTCGCGTGCGCGCTTCTCGCGGCAGGCCACCCGCTGTGACCGGGCGGGCGCTCGTCGGCCGCCCGAAACCGGACACCCGCGCCGAAGGCGCAACTTCCTTCGTGGGCCGCCGCGACCCCTCGGCCATGCACATCGAACGCATCGCGGTCGACGAGTCGGTCGGTCGCGTGATGCCGCCGGGGCTGTTCGTCGAGGCGCTTTCGGGCCACGGCGTGCCCGTCGAGCGCGTCGGCGACGGCGAGGAGTTCGGACCGGGGGACGCGGTCGCCACGTTCGGCCACAGGGACGCCTTCGTCGACGCCGACTGGGTCCACTGCGTCCGCGCCGGCTACGACGAGTTCCCCGTCGCCGACTACGAGGCGGCCGGCACGGCCCTCACGAACAGCACCGGCGTCCACGGGACCACGGTCGGCGAGACGGTCGTCGCCTACATGCTGACGCTCGCCCGCCGCCTCCACGCCTACCGCGACGCCCAGCGCGACCGCGAGTGGGACCTACCGAGCTACGAGGAGCCGTTCACCCTCGACGGCGAGCGCGTCTGCGTCGTCGGCCTCGGCACCCTCGGGCGGGGCGTCGCCGACCGCGCGGCCGCCCTCGGGATGGACGTCGTCGGCGTCCGGCGCTCCGGTGACCCGGTCGAGCACGTCTCGACGGTGTTCACCCCCGACCGGCTTCACGAGGCCGTCGCCGACGCCCGGTTCGTCGTGCTGGCGATGCCGCTGACCGCGGAGACAGAGGGCATGGTCGCCGCGCCGGAACTCGACGCGATGCGCGAGGACGCCTATCTCGTGAACGTCGCGCGCGGCCCCGTCGTCGACGAGGACGACCTCGTGGCGGCGCTCGACGGCGGCGACATCGCGGGCGCGGCGCTCGACGTGTTCGCCGAGGAACCGCTGCCCGCGGAGTCGTCGCTGTGGGAGTTCGACGAGGTGCTCGTCACGCCGCACGTGAGCGCCGCGACGGGGAAGTACCACGAGGACATCGCGGCGCTCGTGGGAGAGAACGTCGAGAAGATAGCCGCCGGCGACCCGCTCACGAACCGGGTGGCGTGAGGGCGAGGCGGCCCGAGCAGAGACCGGCGCGCCGGCGCGTCAGCGCCTCGCTCAGAGGAACTTGAACAGGTCGTCGCGGCCCTGCTCGTGGAGGTGCGACCGCAGGGCGTCTTCGAGGTGAGAGATGTCGCCGCGCTTGGCCGTGATGGGCGCGATGACGTTCCGCCACTGCTTCCACGGCGGGAACAGCCCGAGGCGGTCACAGAGGTCGTTCAGGCGCTCGTCGCGGTCGTCGACCTTGTCCATCTTGTTGACCGCGACCACGGTCGGGATGTCGAGTTCGTCGAGGAAGAAGAACATCTCCACGTCGTGCGGGATGGAGTCCTCGGTGGTGTGGCGGTCGATGATGTCGATGACGCTTTTCCCGTCGACGACGAGGACCGCCGCGAGGATGTCGTCGGCGTGCTCCTCGATGTACTGGACGACGTCGGTCTTGATGGCCTCGCGGGTGTCGCGGTCGACGCCGGACATGAAGCCGAACCCGGGGAGGTCGGTGAACATGAACTTCTCCGCGTTCCAGTCGAAGTGGTTGGGTTTGCGGGTGACTCCGGGCTTCTTGCCCGTCGTGAACTTGCTGTGACCCGTCAGCTCTCGCATCAGCGTCGACTTCCCCACGTTCGACCGCCCGACGAGGACGATTTCGTCGCGGTCCGGTCGGTCTTCGAACATACCGGTGGTTCGCCACCGCGACGGATAAGGTGGGCGGAACGGGCTCGGCGCTGGCGGCGTCGGTGTCGAAAAAATCACGTCTCCGGGCGAGTCGCCCCCCACGACGACTCACCGACGACGCGAGAATGCGGCGGCCGCGTCAGTCACGGCCACTCGTCCGGTAACTCGCCCGCGTGTTCGTCGAGGAGTCGCAACAGCGGCTCGATTTCGTCGAATCGAGGGCCGCACGCGACGGAACCGCGACGACGGTTCCACTCGACGAAGCCCGCGTCGGCGAGTTTCGGCAGGTGAACGTGGAACAGTTCCACCTTCAGTCGGTCGGGGTCGCGGCCGCCACCAACGGCCGCGTCCCGCGTTGCCGCGTCGAGGCGCGCGCGTCGCCGTCGGCGCAGGCCCAACAGCAACCGCCGCCGATGGACGTTTCCGAGGGCGTCGAACGCCTCGTCGAGGCGGGGAGACGTCGCGGCTACCATCGGCGCGGCCCCCGTCGAATCCGAACGGGTGTCGCGCGACGGGCGCGAGACGCCGAGACGAAGCGCCTCGCGGGAGTCGCCGAACGACCCCGCTCCGGGCACTCGGTGAACACCACCCGATACCGGTACCGTCGAGAGCGCGGTCCGCCAATCACACGACCGTACGCCTCCGCGCCGTCGCGGCGCGGTCGAGCGGCGTACGGCTGTCGATGTCCGTGTGCGTTCACAACTACGTCCCCCGAGAGAGCGTAGCTAGCAAGTCACCATTCCCTTGTTGCTTTCACAGTCCGGCCATTGAAGTAGTGCGTCCGGGGGCCGACGGGTCGTGAGGGGCCGGTCGACACGAGAGTTCAATACGGGGGGTGCTCAATGAGAGCCA
Organism: Haloferax massiliensis; assembly: GCF_001368915.1. Taxonomy (GTDB): domain Archaea; phylum Halobacteriota; class Halobacteria; order Halobacteriales; family Haloferacaceae; genus Haloferax; species Haloferax massiliensis. The sequence goes on from NZ_CSTE01000001.1 coordinate 355,314, forward strand.
GTAATGGCCGTAATCGTCGAGTTGACGATCGACTCGGAGAGCTTCGACCTCGGGAGGGTCACCGCCGTGTCGAACGGCGTCCACATCGAGCTAGAGCGCGTCGTCCCGACCGGCGGTGAGGTCATGCCGTTCTTCTGGGCGCACGGCACCGACTTCGAGGCGTTCGAACGCGCCGTCCGACACAACCGCATCGTCGACGACCTGACGGCGGTCGCCCGCATCGAAGACCGAGTGCTGTACAAGGTCAACTGGGGCGATACCCCGTCGAGTCTGACCCGGATTCTCACCGACAGCGAGGCGACGATTCTCGAAGCCCACGGCAACGACCCGTGGCTGTTCCGCCTCCGGTTCAACGACCACACCGGCCTGACCGCGTTCCACAACCGCTGTCAGGACGAGGGCATCGAGTTCCACGTCGAGCGCATCTACACCCTCTCGGAGGGGGAACCGGGCGTCTACAACTTCGACATCACCAGCGAGCAACAGGAGGCGCTCGTCACCGCCGTCTCGGAGGGCTACTTCGAGGTCCCCCGTCAGACCACGCTCAACGAGGTGGCCGACCGACTCGGTATCAGCCCGCAGGCCGCCTCCGAGCGCGTCCGCCGCGGGGCCGACACCGTCCTGCGGAAGGTGCTGTTGTCGCAGTCGGCGGCCGACTTCTCGTAGCGACTCGCCGCCCGCGCGACGACGGGAACCGCTCGCGGCCCGAACGGGGGAGCTATCCCCCCGGCGCGAGTACGCGACGGCGACGCGATGGACAAAGCGACGCTCCGAACGACGGTGTGGGACGACCTCGAATCGTCGGGCGCGGCCCGGTTCCCCTTCCCGCCGCACGGCCGCATCCCGAACTTCGCCGACGCGACGGCCGCCGCCGAGCGACTGGCGGCGACGCCCGAGTGGGCCGACGCCGACGCGGTGAAAGCCAACCCGGACGCCCCGCAACTCCCCGTCAGGCGGCGGGCGCTCCGCGAGGGCAAGACCGTCTACATGGCCGTCCCGCGGCTCCGCGACGAGGAGTGTTTCTACGAACTGGACCCCGCGCGCATCGACGACGAGGACCTCGACAGCGCGCCGACCGTCTCGCACGTCGAGACCTACGCCGACAAAGTCGGCCCCGACGCCCTCCCGCCCGTCGACCTCGTCGTCTCGGGGTCGGTCGCCGTCTCCGAGGCGGGCGCTCGCGTCGGGAAGGGTGAGGGGTTCAGCGACCTCGAATACGCGGTGTTGCGAGGGCTGGGAGCCGTCTCCGCGGAGACGACCGTGGCGACGACGGTCCACGAGCGGCAGGTCCGCGACGACCTGCCCGAGCCGGACGCCCACGACGTGCCGATGGACCTCGTCGTCACCCCCGAACGACTGGTCCGAACCGAGACCCCGTATCCCCGGCCCGAGGGCATCGACTGGGGCGCGCTCCCCGACGAGCGCCTCGACGAGATGCCCGTCCTCCGGCGGTTGCGCGACGAGTCGAACGAGTAGCCGAGCCCCTGCTTATTTCACCGCCCGGACCGACGTGAGGCCGTGCGACTCGTACAGGTGTTGGTGCCGACCGGCAAGCGCGAGGCCGTCCTGCGGACGCTCGACGAGGAGGGCGTCGACTACGCCGTCTCCGAGGAGACCTCCGGGCGCGACTTCGTCGCCGTCGTCACCTTCCCGGTCCCCAAGGAGGCCGTCGAGCCGGTGTTGGCGCGGCTCCGCGAGGCGGGCGTCGAGCGCGACGCCTACACCGTCGTCGTCGCCGCCGAGACGGTCGCCTCGAAGCGGTTCGACCTGCTGCGCGAGCAGTACGAGGAAGACGAGGAGAACGGCGACCGCATCGCCCGCGAGGAGCTGGCCTCGAAGGCCGCCGACCTCGCGCCGTCGGTGCCGACGTACGTGCTCATGACGGTCATCTCGGCGCTCGTCGCCACCGCGGGCCTGCTCCTCGACTCGCCGGCCGTGGTCGTCGGCTCGATGGTCATCGCCCCGCTCGTCGGCCCCGCGATGTCCGCGAGCGTCGGCACCGTCGTCGACGACGACGAGATGTTCGCCCGCGGCGTTCGCCTGCAGGCACTCGGCGGCGTCCTCGCGGTCGGCGCGGCCGCCGTCTTCGCATTCCTGCTGAAACAGACCGGGGCAGTCCCGCTGTCCCCGGCTGAGGTGCTTTCGATTCCCGAGGTGGACGAGCGCCTCGCGCCCGACGTGCTGTCGCTCGTCATCGCGCTCGGTGCGGGGGCGGCCGGCGCGATTTCCCTCTCCTCCGGCGTTTCGACCGCGCTCGTCGGCGTCATGATAGCCGCCGCGTTGGTCCCGCCGACCGCCGTCGTCGGCATCGGCATCGCGTGGGGCGCGCCCGAGGCCGTCGTCGGCTCGGCCATCCTCGTCCTCGTCAACATCCTCTCGGTCAACTTCGTCGCCATCGGCGTCCTCTGGCAGCAGGGCTACCGGCCGGAGCAGTGGATTCGCCGCGACGAGGCCCGCCGGGCCGCCCTGTTCCGCATCGCCGTCATCGGGGTCGGCCTGCTCGTCCTCTCGTCGTTCCTCGGCGCGGTCACCTACACGACCTACCGGAACGCCGACTTCCAAGGCGACGCGCGCGACGCCATCGAGGACGCCCTCTCGGACACCGACGCCCGACTGCTGTCGATGGACCTGCAGTACGACAGCGGGCCGCTACAGGAGCCGGACGGCGTCGTCGTGACCGAGGGCTACGACCCGACGTCGGACCCGCCGCTGGTCGAACGCGAACTCACGAGACGGGTGAACGCCGTCGCCCCCGAGCCGCTGTCGCCGTGGGCCGCCGGCGAAATCGACGTCGAAGTGCGTTACGTCGCCGTCGCGGAGTAGCGCGCGCCGGGCGCGTCCGTCCCCCGTTTCGAAGGCTACAGTCGCTCTTTGTCTCTAGCGCGGCTTGAATAGCTGAACCGACGTACGGTGGGTATGCAACGACGCACGATTGCTCCGATATTCCTCGTCGGCCTCGTCCTCCTCGCGGGCTGTCTCTCGGCACCCCTGCAGGCGACGACCGACGGCGGCACAGACGCGACGAACGCGACGAACGCGACGACCATCTCCGCGACCGGCACCGGCGAAGTGACCGCCGACGCCGACCTCGCCGTGGTCTCCATCGCCGTGACGACCACCGCCGACTCGGCGGACGAGGCCCGCGGCACCGTCGCCGACGACGCCCCTTATTCACATCTAGCTGCGGCACCGTCGCCGACGACGTGGCCGCCGTCCGCGCCGCCCTCACCGACGCCGGCGTCGCTGAGGACGCCATCCAGACGACCGGCTTCAACATCTACCCCGAGTACGACTACAGCGGTCAGGAGCGCGAACTCCTCGGCTACCGCGCCGCCCACACCCTCCGCGTCGAGGTCGCCCCCGACCGCGCCGGCGAAGTCATCGACCTCGCGGTCGGTGCCGGAGCCAGCGAAATCCGCGGCGTCGCCTTCACGCTCACCGACGAGAAGCGCGCCGAACTCCGCGAGGAGGCCCTGACCCGCGCCGTCGACTCGGCGAAGGCCGACGCCGACGCGGTCGCCAGCGCCTCGGGCCTGACCGTCGCGGGCGTCCACACCGCCACCGTCGGCGGCAGCGCCTCGCCCGGCCCGTACCCGGTCGCCTACGCCGAGGACGCCGCACGCGCCTCGTCCGGTTCGACCGAGCTCTCGCCCGGCCCCGTGACCGTCTCGGCGACCGTCCAGATGGTCTACGAGGCCGAGTAAGCGCCCGCGCCCCGCTGACCGAGACCGGACTCCCGGTCTCGACCACCCCCTCCGCGTTCCCATTTCTCCGAGAACTACCCCGTAGCCGCGGCTCTCCCGTCGAGGCGTTGCGGCAAGACAGAACCGACAGAACCGAAACTCCGCGTCCGCGGCGCTTACTCGTTGCGCGACGGCGGGATGTCGGGTTCGAACCCGATGGCCTCGACCGCGGCGTCGAGGACGGCCTCGACGTTCTCGCCCGTCTCGACGCTCATGTAGAGGTCCGCGTCCATGTCGGTCGAGCGGTCGCTTTTGTTACAGACGGTGAGCACCGGGATGTCGCGCTCTTCGAACCGCGCCTTCACGGCGTCGCGGAGTTCGAGCTGGGACTCGATGGGGTAGCCGCACGCCCCGCTGGCGTCGGCGACGAAGAGGACGGCGTCCGCGAGGTGTTCGAGCGCGCTCACGGCCTGTCGCTCGATGTCGTTGCGCTCGTCTTCCGGGCGGTCGAGCAGCCCCGGCGTGTCGATAATCTGGTAGCGGATGCGGTCGCGGTCGAAGTGCCCGATTTGGACGCCCTTCGTCGTGAAGGGGTAGCGGGCGATTTCGTTCGACGCGCGGGTCACGTCGTTGACGAACGAGGACTTGCCGACGTTCGGGTAGCCGGCGACGACGATTGCCGGCTCGTCCGGACGGATGTCGGGGAGGTCCTTCAGGGCGTCGCGCGCCTCGCCGATGCGGAGCAGGTCGTCTTCGACCTCCTCGACGACGCTCGCCATGCGGGCGAACGCCTGCTTTCGGTGCTTGCGCGCGAGGTCCGCGTCGGTCTTGCGGAGCTTCGGCTGGTACTCGCGGGCGATGTTGTCGACCTGCCGGGAGGCCCACATCACTTCCGAGAGGCTCTTTCGAACCTCGTCCACGTCGACGATGGCGTCGGCGAGCTCGTAGTAGAAGGGGTCGACCGTCTCGAAGTCGGGCCACTCGACGACGACGTTTTCGAGGTTGTCCGAGAGGATGTTCGACGCCGTCTGGAGCATCGACTGCTGAGCCTCCAACTTGTTCTGCTTCGCTCGCCCCGTGCGCGCGGCCCGCGAGAAGGCCTTGTCGATGAGTTCGTCCGACCGGGGCGTGGTCGGGAGAGACTCGAAAATCATTGCAGTCCGCTACATGGCCGAGCCGTAAAAGCGCGTCCGTTTGGGGTTCGGCGCTTCGAGCGGGGGATTCGCCGTGCAGGTCTCCTGCACGGTTCGACCGGAAGCGGAGGGGTCGCGGGCGGCCCGCCCGCAGACGCCGACGGACGAGAGCGGTCAGCCGGCGACCGCCACGAAGTTCTTGCCCGCCCGCGGCCTACCCCGACCCATGACTGACTGGAAAGCTGTCGCCGTCGGCTTCGTCGTCATCGTCGTTGTCGGCACGGGCGGGCTCGCGCTCCCCGTCGTCGGCCAGATCGGCGCGGGCCTGCTCGGCGGCTTCGCGGCGGGCTACCTCGCGGGCGGCACGCTCGGCAACGGCGCGTGGAACGGTCTCGTCGCGGGCTCTATCTCGGGTATCGTCGTGACGCTCCTCGCGGCGCTCCTCGGGGGCCTCGTGGGACTGGCCGGCGGACCGCTGGGCGGACTCCTCGGCGGCGTCGGTGTCCTCGTCGCGGGCGTCGTGCTGACGCTCGTCTTCGCCATCGACAGCGCCATCGCCGGGGCGGTCGGCGCGTGGGTGAAAGGATAGTCCGGTACGCGCCGAACCCGTCGGCCACCGGGGTCGTCGGGGAGCGTTGAAACGGGTTTAGACAGGTGATAAGCCGCGTTTGGACGCGTGAACGGTCACCGGCTTCTAAAGGGGTTGACCCAATACAGTGACCCCATATGGGTGAAAAGAAGACGTACACCCGGCGAAGAGCCCTCCAATCGATTGGCGCCGTCGCCGTCGCCGGTCTCGCTGGCTGTAGCTCCTCCGGCTCCGAAGGCGAAGGCCCGACGACACAGTCGACCGATACGGAGACTCAGACCACGACTGAGGCGACGACCGACGCGCAGACGACGACGAACGAGACGACCGAACAGACACAGGAAAGCACCGAAACCGGACCCGAAGCCGCCGATTTCGTCGAGAATCCCGAGGAGATACATCCGACGCTGGTCGAAGAGACGTCGGTCCCCTCGGACGAGGTACTTCTCGGCTTTCGGCTCGAAGACTCGTCGCTCCCGTTCACGACCGAGGTGTACCGCGCGGCCGACGACGCCGAGGTCCAAGCGACGGAGACCTACGACACGCAGGACCTCTCGGAAGTCGACCTGCTTCCCGACTCCCCGCAGGCGCTCGACACCGTCGATACCGACCGCGAAGACATCCACTACGGGACGACGACCATCGGAGAGCCGCTGAAAGTGACGCTGGTCGCGCGCAACGAGACCGACACCATCGACTGGAGCGCGTGGTCCAGAACCGGCTATCCGTACGACGGCCACAACGAGGACGACCCCGCGCTCGAAGTCGACTGTTACTGCGGCGGGATGAACTACACCGCGCCGAGCGGCGGGACGTGGGCGCGGGTGATTCAGGTGACGCCGACCGAACGCGTCGAGACGGGAACGACAATCGCGCTCAACTGGACGTCGAGCCGACTCTGAAGGGCGACCGAATCGGTTCACCGCCGCTGACTGGGGCTACTCGCGTTCGAGGTACTCCCGTTGAATCTCGACGACTTCGGTCGAGTCCGCGCACTCCGAGTACCGGCGCAGCGGTTCCTCGTTGAGTTCGAGGAACGTGTGGCCCCAGTTGAACTTCGAGAGCACGTCTTCGGCCCGCGTTTTCTCGCCGAAGATGCAGAGCGCGGCGGCTATCGCCTCGACGGTCGTCAACTGCATCGGGTGACCGAAGTTCACGGGGTTGGCGGCGACGAGATACGGGAGCGCGCGGTGCTCGCCGGGCAGCGAGAACATGGCCTCGCCGGCCGACTCCCACGAGCAGTCGAGCGCGACGAGCGCGCTCGTGTCCGCGTCGGCTGGCGACAGCGCCCTGTCGGCGTGGGGGTTGAGCACGACGCCGTAGGGGGTCTCGCGGTCGGAGCCGTGGAGGACGGCCATGTCGAAGCGTTCGAGCTTCTTCGCCGTGCACTTCTTCGGGTCGTCGTCGCCCTCGTATCGAACGTGCAGGTCCACAGCCGGGGTACGCGACTGGCCGAGAAAAGCGTCCCGAACGCGGCGTCGGCGCGCGCGCGACGCGTCACGACCGGCGGGTCGGCGTCGGATTCTTCCCGTCGGCCGACGAAGAAAGCGCGTGCATCCCGACGCGACGTATCTGGCCCGGCAGTACTACACGGCGCTCGACCACCACGGATACGACATGCTTCGGAACCTCCTCGAACCGGGGTTCGTCCAGCACCGCGGCGACATGACGCTCTCGGGGCGCGAGGAGTTCGTCTCGTTCATGCGGGACGACCGGCCGCGGAAGGACACGCGACACGTCATCGATCGCTACATCCAGTCGAAGTCCGACGACGAAATCGTCGTCCGCGGCCATCTCGAAGACCGCGACGGCGACGAGCTGTTCGTCTTCCTCGACCGGTTTCGGGCGCGCGACGGGAAGCTCTCGGAGCTGAAGACGTTCGTCAAGTCGTCGACGGCGAACTGACGGCGCGAGTCGCGGGAGACAAAGAGAGTGAGAAGCGAAAAGCGCGGTGGCGGCGCGGGTCGGTCGCTCAGTCCTTCTTGCCGGCACCGACCGCGGCCTCGCCGACCGGCTCGTGGCCCTCGATGACCTCGCGGCCGCCCATGTAGGGCTGGAGCGGTTCGGGCACGTCGACCGTGCCGTCCTCGTTTTGGTAGTATTCGAGGAGCGCGACCATGACGCGGCCGACGGCCGTGCCCGACGCGTTGAGCGTGTGGAGGTACTCCGCCGACTCGTGGCGCTCGGGGCGGTACCGGAGGCCGGCGCGGCGCGCCTGGAAGTCCTCGAAGTTCGAGGCCGACGACACTTCGAGCCAGCGGCCGCCGAGGTCCTCGGGGCCGTCCTCGGACTCCGTGCCGGGGGCCCACACTTCGAGGTCGTAGGTCTTCGCCGACGCGAAGGTGAGGTCGCCGGTGCAAAGCGAGAGGACGCGGTACGGCAGGCCGAGTCGGTCGAGCACTTCTGCGGCCTCGTCGACGAGCGCTTCGAGCCGGTCGTACGACTCGTCGGGCTCGACGAAGTTGACGAGTTCGACCTTGTTGAACTGGTGGACGCGGACGATGCCGCGGGTCTCGGTGCCGTGTTCGCCCGCCTCACGCCGGAAGTTCGGCGTGTACGCCTGATGCTTCAGCGGGAGGTCGTCCTTCAGCAGAATCTCGTCGCGGTACATGTTCGTGACCGGGACCTCCGCGGTGGGACAGAGCCACAGGTCGTCGTCGTCGTAGTCCTCGGTCTCCGAGCCGCCGATGCGGTAGGCGTCCTCCGCGAACTTCGGGAGCTGGCCGGTGCCCTCCATCGAGGTGGTCTTGACCGGAATCGGCGGGAACAGGTCGACGTACTCCTGTTCGCGGTGCACGTCGAGCATGAACTGCACGAGCGCGTGTTCGAGCATCGCGCCCTCGCCTTTCAGGAAGTAGAAGCCCGAGCCGGTGGTCTTGGCCGCGCGGCCCTCGTCGATGATGTCGAGTTCCTCGCCGAGGTCGTAGTGCGGCGTCACCTCGTCGGGAAGCTCGCGGCGGTCGTCGAAGCCGACGCGGCGGACCTCCTCGTTGTCGGCCTCGTCGGCCCCGACGGGGACCGACTCGTGGGGGAGGTTCGGCAGTTCCATGAGCGCCTCGTCGAGCTCCGCTTCGAGCTCGTCGGCGCGGGCTTCGAGCTCCTGGAGCTCCGTCTTGAGCTCGCCCGAACGGTCGATGGCTTCCTGTGCTTCCTCGTCTTTGCCCTCCTGTTTCAGCTGGCCGATTTTCTGGCTGACCTCGTTGCGCTCGTGGCGGAGGTCGTCGCCTTCAGCCTTCAGCGAGCGCCACTCGTCGTACACGTCGAGGACGCGGTCGATGTCCACGCCCTCCATGTTACGGGCGGCGAGCGCGTCGCGAACTCGCTCCGGTTCGTCGCGGAGCAGTTGCCTGTCAATCATTGGACTGTGGTTTCCGGGCGGGCGGGAAAATCGTATCGCATCGCCGAGGAACGGAGGTCGAGACCGCGCGGAGAGGCGTCGGCGAGCGCCGAACGCAGACGCGCCGACTACCAGAGGAACGCCGGCCAGACGAACTGGAAGAGGAACCAGATGAGAATCGTCAGCACGCCGGTCATCACGACGTTGAGGACGGTCCCCGCCCGCATCATGTGCGACTGCTTGATGTGGCCGCTCCCGAAGACGATGGCGTTCGGGGGCGTCGCCACCGGAAGCGCGAAGGCGAACGAGGCGGCGATGGCCCCGCTGACCGCGAGGAACACCGCCGCGGAGACCTCGGTGAGGCCGAGCGTCGCCGCGAAGATGCTCCCGATGCCGATGAGCACGGGAACGATGATCGTCGCCGTCGCGGTGTTCGAGGTCATCTCCGTGAGGAAGATCACCAGAAGCACGATAGCGCCGACGACGAGGATGATGGGCGCGCCGGTCAGAGAGCCGAAGACGGCCTCGGCGAGCCACCGCGTCGCGCCCGTGGAGGCGAACGCGTCGGCCAGCGAGATGCCGCCGCCGAAGAGGAGAATCGTCCCCCAGTCGATGTCGACCAGTTCGTCCCACTCCATCGTGTCCGCGAGGACGAGCGTCGGGATGGAGACCATCCCGACCATCACGTAGTACAGGAGGCCTTGATGCCCCTCGACGCCGAGGAGCGTCGCCCCCTCGGCGGTCCCGAACAGCGTGTTGAACACCGGGTCCGAGAGGAACAACTCGAACACGGGATCGAGGCCGCCGACGACCCACAGCCCCGCCGTGGCGGCGAAGATGTACGCGACCCGGCGGCCGCGGGTCGAGAGCGCGCCTTGGTCGGCGAGGTACACGCGCGCCTGTTCGCGGGCACCCTCAACATCGTCGACCTCGGGCGGATAGAAGCGGAACGTGAGGAGGTACCAGACGATGGGGAGGGTGATGGCGACGATTGGGAGGCCGACGAGGAGCCACTCGACGAAGCCGATTTCGTAGCCGAGCAGCGCGTTGAGCTGGGTGGCGACGACCGCGTTCGGCGGCGTGCCGATGAGCGTTCCGACCCCGCCGACGCTCGCGGCGTAGGCGGTGCCGAGGAGCGTCGCTATCTGCATGTTCGAGAAGGAGCCCTCGGCGGCGTCGGCCTCGTAGACCTCCTCGCGGCCGAGCACCTGCGCGAGGACGCCGAGCGCGATGGGCGTCATCATCGCCGTCGTCGCGGTGTTCGAGACCCACATCGACAGGAACGCCGTGGCGAGCATGATAGCGAGGATGAGCCGCCGCGGCGACGACCCCATGACGGCCATGAGCCACAGCGCGATGCGGCGGTCGATGTTGTACTTCTGGAGCGCGTTCGCCAGCATGAAGCCGGCGATGAACAGGAAGATGAGGTGGTCGGCGAAGCCGGCGAGCGCCGGGTCGATGTCGCCGTAGACGCCGTAGGCCGTGAGCAACACCGGTATCGACAGCGCCGTCACCGCGAGGGGGAGCGCGCCGGACACCCAGAGGATGCCGGCGAACACCATCGTCGCTAATGCGTACTGCCCCCGCGTCGAAAGCCCCTCCAGCGACGGCCCGAAGGCCAGCGCGAGGGACGCGACGAGGGCGAGCGTGAAGACGGCGAATCGTCCGCGAGCAGTCTTTGTAACACCGCGTATCATTGATACACGGTATCTCTAACGATAGTCTTACTTAATTATTTTCAATACGGTAGCGAATGGCGGTATATCGGTGTCGACAGCCGCGTTCCCGTCGGAATCGGCAGACGGAAGCGAGGGTCCGCGTCGCGTCACGACGCGAGTTAAAAGTGTTCGACGAGCGTGCGGACCTGCTCGTCGTCGAGTTCCGCGGTGTAGAGTGCGAGCAGGGCGCGTCGGCGCGACCGTGAGAGGCCGCGGCTCCCGGATTCGAGCATCGAGATGTGCGCCTGCATGAGGTCGTCGACGGCGCGTTCGACGGCCCGCTGGTTGTAGCCGGCGGCGACTCTAAGCAGTCGCCACGCCATCGGAGAGATGTCCGTGATATCGACATCCGGAAGCGGTTCGCCGCCCTGTTCGGACATGGAGACGGCTTTGCAGTCGCCCGTAATCAACGTGGGGGGTCGGGGCGACCGAACGCTTTTCTCCCCCGGAGACGGGCGTCAACTATGGCTATTGGCGACGTCGAACCCGTCCCGGACAGCACGGACATCTACTACGTCGACAGCGGGATGTACGAGGTGGAGAAGTACGGCTCGGTCTACCTCATCGACGCCGAGAAGCCGGCGCTCGTCGACACCGGCATCGCCGCCGACAGGGAGGCGGTGTTCGGGATGCTCGACGAGGTCGGCGTCGACGACCTCGCGTACATCCTGCCGACGCACGTCCACCTCGACCACGCGGGCGGCGCGGGTTACCTCGCCGAGCGCTACCCCGACGCGACCGTCATGACCCACGAACTCGGCGCGCCGCACCTCGTGGACCCCTCGCGACTCGTCGAGGGCACGAAGGCGGCCGTCGAAGACCAGTGGCGGTTCTACGACGAACCGCTCCCAATCGACGAAGAGCGCGTCGAGGGGCTCACCGACGGCGACGAAATCGACCTCGGCGACCGGACGCTCACGGTCCACCACGCGCCCGGCCACGCGCCGCATCAGGTGATGTTCCACGACGACGGCGACGACGTGCTGTTCGTCGGCGACGCGCTCGGCATCTGGGAGCCGCGGTCGCGGACGCTCCGGCAGACCTCGCCGCCCTCGCAGTTCCACCTCCAGAAGGCGCTCGACGACGTGCGAACCATCGAGGACATCGACCCCGAGACGGTCTGTTTCGGCCACTTCGGCCCGAGACCCTACGACGCCGACCTCGCGGAGGCGTACAAGCGCGTCCTCGTGGAGTGGGTCGAGGCCATCCGACAGAAGCGCGCGGAACTCGGCGACGACGAGGCCGTCATCGACCACTTCGTCGAGCACACACAGATGGACGAGGTGTGGGGCGCGCGGAAGGCCCGCGACGAAGAGCGCCTGAACACCCGCGGCGTGCTCGGCTACCTCGACTACGTCGGCGACGACGAGTGACGCGACCGGGGTCGCAATCAACGTTTCCCCGCGGTATCGCGGGCTTTCAACAGACCGCACGTACATAGTTTTTAGATGTTGAATTATTACTAACAGAACATGGACTGGCGGGACGCGGAGGCGGCGTTCGACGACCCGGTCATCGAGCGGTCGACCCTCCCACGGATGTTCGAGGCGAGCGCGTCGCGGAACGCCTCGCGAGTCGCACAGCGATACAAAGGCGGCGTCTACCGGCGGTCGCTGGTCGCCGAGGGCGTCGTCCCGGCGGCCCCCGACGGCGACTACGCCGACCTGACCTACGAGGAGATGCGGGGCGTCGTCCGCCGCCTCGCGGCCGGGTTCCGCGACCTCGGCATCGAGAGCGGCGACCGGGTCGGCATCCTCTCGCACACGCGCATGGAGTGGGCGCAGACCGACTTCGCGGTCCTCGGCGCGGGCGGCGTCGTCACCACGGTCTACACCTCGTCGTCGGAGCGACAGACGCGGTACCTGCTTTCCGACCCCGGTGCGAACGCCGTCGTCGTCGAGAACCAAGAGCTACTGGAGCGCGTGCTCGCCGTCGAAGACGAGTTGGACCTGCGGTTCATCGTCGTCGTGGACGAGTACGACGGCCACGACGACCGCGAGGACGTGCTGACGCTCGGCGAACTCTACCGCCGCGGCGAGGAAGTGTACGACGAGGCGGCCTCCGAGTCGCGGCTGGACGAACGCGACCCCGACGACCTCGCCAGCCTCATCTACACCTCGGGGACGACGGGCCGGCCGAAGGGTGTCCAACTCACCCACTGGAACTTCCGGTCGAACGTCAACGAGAGCTACCGGCGCTTCGGCCCGCGCCCGGACAAAGGCGACACGCCGGTCATCGACCCCGACTCGGTGACGCTGTCGTTCCTGCCGCTGGCGCACGTCTTCGAGCGCATGGCCGGCCACTTCATGATGTTCGCGGCGGGCGCGACCGTCGCCTACGCCGAGAGCCCCGACACGCTCCGCGAGGACTTCCGACTCGTCCGCCCGACGACCGGGACGAGCGTCCCCCGGGTGTACGAGAAGCTCTACGACGCGATTCGGGCGGAGGCCGGCGAGTCGCCGGCGAAAAAGCGCATCTTCGAGTGGGCGGTCGACGTCGGGCGGGCGTACCACACGACCGACGCGCCGGGCTACCTGCTCACCGCGAAACACCGCCTCGCCGACCGGCTCGTGTTCGCGCAGGTCCGCGAGGCGCTCGGCGACGACCTCGATTTCTTCATCAGCGGCGGCGGGAGCCTCTCGGCCGAGCTGTGCGCGCTCTACCACGCGATGGGCCTCCCGATTTACGAGGGCTACGGCCTCACCGAGACCTCGCCGGTCATCTCGGTCAACCCCCCCGAGGAGCCGAAAATCGGCACCATCGGCTACCCGCTTCGGACCGTCGAGACGAAACTCGACACGACCGTCGTCGGCGACCGACTCGGCGACGCGGGCGGCGAGGTCGGCGAACTGCTCGTCCGCGGCCCGAGCGTCACCCAGGGCTACTGGAACGACCCCGAGGAGACCGAGGCGGCGTTCGTCGAGGACGACGAGGGCGAACGCTGGTTCCGCACCGGCGACGTGGTCGAACGCCGGCCCGACGGCTACATCGCGTTCCGCGAGCGCGCCAAGCAGATTCTCGTCCTCTCGACGGGCAAGAACGTCGCCCCCGGCCCCATCGAGGACGCCTTCGCCTCCTCGCCGGTGGTCGAGCAGTGCATGGTCCTCGGCGACGGCCGCAAGTTCGTCTCGGCGCTCATCGTCCCGAGTTTCGACGGCCTGCGGGAGTGGGCCGCCGAGGAGGGAATCGACCTCCCGGACGAGCCGGCGGCCGTCTGCCGCGACGACCGGGTGTACGAGCGCATCGAGGCCGAGGTGGACGCGGCCAACGAGAACTTCGAGCCCTACGAGCGAATCAAGCAGTTCCGCGTCGTCCCCGAGGAGTTCTCGGAGGGCAACGACCTGATGACGCCGACGATGAAGAAAAAGCGCCGGAACATCCTCGACCGCTACGCCGACGAGGTGTCGCTCATCTACGACGAGGACCGCCGGCCCGGAAAGCGGCGGAGCCGCGGGCGGGACGCGAGCCAGTAAAATCTGACAGACCAAACTTTTACGAGAATTTTCCACCCATTTGTATTCTCAACTCCGCGGAAATACCGCCCGAGATGTATGGTTTTATCTTCCGTCGCCACATGAACCGAATCCATGGAGGCGATATAGGTGGCCGCAGCAGGAGGGGCGAACCTCATCCCGCTCGTCGCCGCGATAATCGGCATCGGCGTGGTCTCGCAGGTGCTTTCGGACCGGTTTCAGGTCCCCAGCGTCGTGTTCCTCATCGCGTCGGGCATCCTGCTCGGCCCGGAGGTCCTCGGCGTCATCTCTCCCGACTCGTTCGGGAACGCACTACAGGCCATCGTCGGTCTCTCGGTCGCTATCATAGTGTTCGAGGGCGCGTTCCACCTTCGAATCGACAAGCTACGGGAAGCGCCGGCCGCGACGTTCCGACTCGTCACCGTCGGGGCGATAATCTCGTTCATCGCGACCGGCGTCGTCGTCCACTACGCGCTCGGCGCGCCGTGGCCGGTGTCGTTCCTCGTGGGCGCGCTCCTCGTCGCGACGGGACCGACGGTCATCGCACCGATTCTCGAAGTCGTCCCGGTCCGCGACCGGGTCGGCGCGGCGCTCGACACGGAGGGTATCGTCAACGACGTGACGGCGGCCATCGTCGCCGTCGTCATCTTCGAGGCCATCCTCGAAGGCGTCAGTAGTCCCGACGCTCTCGTGACGCTGTTCGCCGAGCGACTCGGCGTCGGTGTCGTCGTCGGTGCAATCGTCGCTGGCTCGCTGTACTACGCGCTCCGGTACGTCGACCTCTCACCGGGCAACGCACCACAGAACGCGCGCCTGCTCGTCCTCGCCGGCGCGCTCGTGTCCTACGCGGCCGCCGACTACGTCGCCACGGAGGCCGGCATCGCCGCGGTGGCGACCGCCGGTATCCTCCTCGGCAACGCAGACGTGCCGTACGAAGAGGAGATTTCGGCGTTCAAAGGCGACATCACACTGCTCGTGCTGTCGTTCGTCTTCATCGCCCTCGCGGCGCTGTTGGACTTCCAGAATCTCCTGAACCTCGGCGTCGGCGGCCTCGCCGTCGTTGCCGCCGTCGCACTCGTGATTCGGCCGCTTTTGGTCTTCATCTCGGCGCGCGGCGACCGCTTCACGAAAGGAGAGAAGCTCTTCATGAGCTTCGTCGGCCCGCGCGGTATCATCCCCGCGTCCGTGGCCTCGCTGTTCGCCATCGCCCTGCAGGAGGAGGCGACGCGACTGGCGGCCGACGGACTGACCCAACAGGCCGCCGCGCTGAACGAGAGCGCCTCGATTCTCGTCGGCACGGTCTTCCTCGTCATCCTGACGACCGTCGTCTTCGAGGCCGGCCTCGCTCGCCGAATTGCAGAATACCTCGACGTCATCCCAATGCGTGTACTCATCATCGGAGGCGGGAAAGTGGGCCGTGCGCTCGCCGAACGCCTCGCAGACCGCGGAGAGAACGTGGTCCTCATCGAGCAGGACCAAGAAGTAGTCCAGACAGCCCGAAACATGGGCTTCACCGTCCATCACGGCGATGGAGCCGATACGAGCGTCTTACGCTCCGCGGGGGCCGCCAACGCCAAGTTCGTGGTCGCCGCCACCGGCGACGACGACGTGAACTTGCTCGTCGCGCAGCTGGCGAACTCGAAGTTCGAACCCGAGAGCGTCCTCGCGCGGGCGAACAACCCCGACAACGTCGAGGCGTTCGAAGAACTCGGCGTGCGGACCATCTCGTCCACAATCGCCACGGCGCAGGCGCTCGACAACTACATCGAGCGCCCGTCGATGTCGAACTGGATGGGCGAGATCGGCCGCTCCGGCGACGTCCAGGAGGTCGAGGTCACCGCCGAGCGACTCATCGGGCGGACCATCCGCGAAATCGGTCCCGAACTGCCCGACGGCTGTCTCGTCACGCTCGTCTCGCGGAACGGCGACACGACGGTCCCCAACGCGGAGTACACCCTCCAGGAGGGCGACCGCATCACCATCATCGGCGAGCGCGAGGCCGTCCGGGACGCAGAAGAGTTAGTCAACCCCGAGTAACGGCTCTCGCCGCCCGCCGCGCGGTCGAATTTTTCGCGTCGTCCCCGACCGGTCAGCGCCGCGCCCACCGGACGAACACCGTCCAGTAGCCGACGGTGAGCGCGACGAGGACGTACCAGACGGGCGCGCCGAGGTCGGGGCTCGGAGCGACTCCCGCGGAGGCGACCCCCGCGGCCGCCAGCGCCGCGACGCCCCCCGAGAGAACGGCCGTCGTGAGATTCATCACCGGGATACTCTCGACGACCGAAGTATGAACGTGACGAAAGGCGCACGTATATTCGTGAGCGATAGCCGAGGTCGGCGGTTCGGGGAACCACCGACGCGTGGTCCTCGGATTTCGCTCGCGTCCCACGACGAACCGGGATAAAAACGCGGGGCGACCTTACCGACTGAACTCGATTGCCGCGCCACTGCGTTTTTCCCTCGTTCCGCTCGGCAAAAATCTGGACCAAAAAACAGCCGAACTCTCGCCCTACCTGCTGAACTCGATTGCCGCACCTTGGCCGAAGCCGACGCAGAGCGACGCGAGGCCGCGGTCCACGCCGCGCTTCTGCATCTCGTGGATGAGCGTCACCGGGAGGCGCGCGCCGGACGCCCCGAGGGGGTGGCCGAGGGCGATTGCGCCGCCGTTGACGTTGAGTTCGTCCGCGTCGATACCGAGTTCGCGGCGGGAGTACTCACACTGGCTGGCGAACGCCTCGTTGATTTCGACGAGGCCGTAGTCGTCGATGTCGGTGCCGGCGCGGTCGAGGAGGCCGCGGGTGGCCGGGACCGGGCCGATGCCCATGACCGTCGGGTCGACGCCGGCGACGTTGTTCGTGCCGACCGAGGCGAGCACGTCGAGGCCGCGTTCGTCGGCGAACTCGCGGCTGGTGACGAGGACGGCGGCCGCGCCGTCGGTTATCTGCGAGGAGTTGCCGGCGGTGACCGAGCCGTCGCCCGAGAAGGCGGGGTCGAGGCCGGCGAGCACCTCCATCGAGGTGTCGCGGCGGATGCCCTCGTCTTCGGTGACGACGCCGTCGGCCGTCTCGACCGGGACGATTTCGTCGTCGAAGCGACCCGAGTCGGTCGCGTCGGCGGCGCGCCGGTGGCTCCGGAGCGCGAACTCGTCTTGGGCCTCGCGGGAGACCTCGTACTCCTCGGCGACCTTCTCGGCGGTCATCCCCATCTGGAGTTGGAAGATGTTGTACTGCTCGCTCAGTTCCGGGTGGAGGTGCTCGTAGGAGTCGCCGTCCATCGGCACGCGGGACATGCTCTCGACCCCGCCGGCGACGATGCACTCGCGGTTCCCGGCGGCGACGGCGTCGGACGCGGAGATGATGGCCTGCATCGAGGAGGCGCACCACCGGTTGATGCTCGTCGCGGGCGTCCCCTCGCCGAGTTCCGACAGGAGCGCGACGACGCGGGCGACGTTGTTGTCCTGTTCGGTGCGCTGTTGGGCGACGCCCCACATCAGGTCCTCCACGTCGTCGGGGTCGACGTCGTGTTCGTCGAGGATGTGGTCGATGAGCGTGACCGAGAGGTCCTCGCTTCGAACGTCTTCGAACACGCCGCCCGCCTTGCCGAACGGCGTGCGGTACGCGGCCGCGATGACTGGCTCTGGCATGGCACAGTGTCGGGGTTCGAACACCATAAATAGTTTAGAACTCGCTATTCGTCGTTACGAGTTGTTCGCAGGTCGAAAAACGCCGAGAAAGCGGTGAAAGTGGAGACGACGGCACCGACTCTCGGAACGTCAGGAACGAGTGGCGGAGTCGCTGTCCGGCCGACCGGGGATTCCGCCGGTACCCGCGTCGGCGACCGTTGGCTCCGCCGGGAAGAGTTCCGGCGCGACGTCCGCCGAGGCGTGCTCGAAAGGCGCGTCGTCGACGTCGGTGTCGGCGTCGTCTGCCGGGTCGTCGGATGCGATGCGGTCGGTCATGCTCAGTCGCTCGTGACCGGCTGTTCGGCCTTCGCTTCCTCTTCGGCGAACGGGTACCACGACTGCTTCGCGTCGTGCATGTACGGCGCTTCGAACTCCGTCTCCTCGGGGACGCAGTACTCGGTGACCGCCTCGGTCCCCTCGGCGTCGACCCACTCGCGGAACGTCTGTCCGGGCTCGCGGCGCTCGGCGAACGCCTCCACGAGCGACGCGATTGCGCCCGGAACCTCGTCGGCCGGGATGCGCTGTTGAATCCACTCGACGAACGACGGCTCCTCGCCGATGCCGCCGCCGACGCCGATGTCCATCGCCTCGACCATCTCGCCGTCCTTCTGGGCGCGCATACCGAACAGGCCGATGTCGGCCGTGTTCGCCTGCCCGCAGTCGGCGGTGCAGCCGGAGTAGTGAATCTTCAGTTGGCTCACGTCGTCGGGCACGTCCACGTTGTCGCGGAGCCACCGGAGCATCCGGGCGGTCCGGGCTTTCGTCTCCGTGAGCGCGAGCGAGCAGAACTCCGTGCCGGTGCAGGCGACGGTGCCGCGCTGGAACGGGTTCGGCACGGGCGTGTGCTTGCCGAGGAGCGGCTCTGCGAGCAGGTCGTCGAGCTTCTCCTCCGGCACGTCCATCAGAAGCGGGTTCTGCCGGCGGGTGAGCCGGACCTCGCCGGAGCCGTACTCGTCGGCGATGTCGGCCAGTTCGATGGCGTCCGAGGCCGTGAGCCGGCCGACCGCGACGCTGAGACCGACGTAGTAGTCGCCGTTGGCCTGCTCGTGGACGCCGATGTGGTCGTGTTTCCCCGCGGACTCCGGGCGGCCCGCGTTGTAGGTGTACTCGTCGCGGATGTTCTCGCCCGCAGACCGGAGTTCGAAGTCGACGTACTCCTCCTGGAGCAGGTCGCGAATCTTCTCCGTGCCCCACTCGTCCACGAAGAAGCGACTGCGGGCGCGGGCCCGTACGTCGCGGTTACCGTGTTCGTGGTAGAGTTCGACGAAGCCGCGGACGACCTCGTAGGCGCGGTCCTCGTCGGCGACGAAGATGTCGAGGTCGCGGGCGACGCGCGGCTTGCGGGAGCCGAGGCCGCCGCCGACGCGGACGTTGAAGCCGGTGACCGTCTCGCCGTCGATTTCCTTCTCCGCGGGTTCGAGCCCCACGTCGTTTATCGAGTCCTGCGCGCAGCCCTCGCGGCAGCCGGTGACGCTGATGTTGAACTTCCGCGGCATGTTCGACAGCGCGTCGTTCTCGCGGAGGTCCTCCTGGAAGCGGTCGAGGAGCGGCTGGGACTCGACGAGTTCGTGCTTGTCGCGGCCGGCGACCGGACAGCCGGTGATGTTCCGCATCGTGTCGCCACCCGCGGACCGCGAGGAGACGCCCGCGGCTTCGAGTTTGTCCCAGACCTCGGGGATGTCTTCGAGTTCGAGCCAGTGGAGCTGAATCGACTGGCGCGTCGTCAGGTCGATCCACGCGTCGCCGAACTCGGGGTTCTCGACGGGGCCGGAGGCGTAGTCCCGCGCGACCTCGCCGATAGCCCGGAGCTGTCCCGGTTCGAGGACGCCGTTGGCGTTCGTCAGCCGCATCATGAAATAGGAGTCCTGGCCCGTCCGCTGCTGGAAGACCCCCCAGAACTTGAAGCGGGTGAACCACTTGTCCCGTTCCTCCTCGGGGATGGCGTCGACGCCCTTCTCGGCGAACTCCTCTATCTTCTCGCGGACCGCGTCGCCGTAGAGCTCCGACTTCCACGCTTCCTTCTTACTCGCCATTTCCGACCACCAGTGGGCAATTATCCACTATTCCTGTGCGTTTGTTTGCGAACTTGGTCATGTTTCGTGATAACACGACTCGACAGAGGTTCATAAGAGTATTCGTTGAGAATCTTTAGAAATTGACCCAATAGGGCGCATTCGTCCATTCTATAACCGAATATTCCGAATATAAGGTTGTACTTTGGGCAGATAGTCGAGTGATTATTGGATAACCACAATTGAATATAATGGACGATAATGTGGTATGGGGCTCGAACGCGCTCACCGACGAGCGGCGAGCGCGCGCAAGTCGTCGAAGGAGTTCACGTTGTGAAACGCGTGCGTCCCGGCGTGAGCCTCCACTTCGCGGTCGTCGAGGACCGTGACGTCGAGCGCGGACATCACGGCCTGCAGGCGGTCGTCTCCGGCGCGGATGGTATCGGTGCAGGCGACCTCGCCGGCGCGGCAGTGAACGACCGCGGGGAGCGGTTGGGTCGTCTCCGAGACCCGCGGGACGATGCCAGCGCCGCCCTGCAGGCGGCCGAAGAGGTGCGAGATGAACCCGCTCGGAACCAGCGGCATATCGGTCGGGAGGACCGCCGCGTACTCGGCGCTCGTCGCCCGCAGCGCGGTTCGCAGGCCGAAGACGGGGCCCCGGTCGGGGTGTGCGTCCTCCGCGAACCGGACGTCGAAGTCCAAGAGCGCGCCGGCGAGCGAGTCCCGCTGTTCGGCGCGGCAGTTGACGACGAGTTCGTCGACGACGGGGTCGAGCGAGGCGGCGACCCGGTGAATCATGGGCTGGCCGCCGACGGTGGCCGTCGCCTTGTCGATGCCGTCGAATCTGGTCGAGCGGCCGCCGGCGAGGATGATACCCGCGCGGCCGGTGTCGAGGTGTGGGTGCGACGCGTCGGCCATTCTCAGGCGGCGGTGCGTCCGGGTTCGCGGGGCCGTCCGCCGGCGGCGACGAGCGCCATCAGTCGCTCACCTCGGCCGCGAGGAGGTCGGTGGACGCGGTCGTCTCGGGGTGTTCGAGGCGGACGGCGCACTGCTTGAAGTTCGGTTCGTTCGACTGCGGGTCGACCGCGGGGCTGGTGAGTCGGTTGGTCATGGGATGGTGGATAGAGAGCCAGACGAGGCCCGGCGGGACGGCGTCGTCGGGGTCGAGCGTCGCCGGAACCGACGCCCGGCGGGAGACGACGGTGGTTCGGCGGTCGCCCTCGGGGTCGGCGACCGCGTCGCGGTGCGCGTCGATTGTGTCGGGGTGCGCGCGTGCGACCGGCTCGTCCGGCGTGTCGCTTCGCGTGCGGACGCCGGTGTTGTACCCGTCGGCCTCGCGGCCGGTCGTGAGCGTCAGCGGGTACGACTCGTCGGCGGGTTCGGGGAGCGACGGCCCCGAGAGCGCGCTGAACTGCGCCTTCCCCGACGGCGTCGGGAACGACCACGTCGGGTCGTCGGACTCCTCGGCGGCGTCGTAGTAGCGGTAGCCGCCCTCGCTCGTCGGGTCCGGCGCGGGCCAGCGCACGGCGCGCTCGCCGTCGAGTCGCGTGTACGACAGTCCCGAGCAGTCGGCGTCGGTCCCCTCGGTGAGCGCGGCGAACTCGTCGAACAGGTCGCTCGGCGAGACCGACGGCCTCGGGAGCAGTCCGGGCGCGACGCGGGCGGCCACGTCGGCGATGATGTCGAGGTCCTGCCTGACGCCCGGCGGCGTCTCGGTGGCCGCGCGGACCCGCGAGACCGTCCGCTCCATGTTCATCGTGGTCCCCTCGGACTCTCCCCACGTCGCCGCGGGGAGCACCACGTCGGCGAGTTCGACCGTCTCGGACCGGAAGGCGTCCTGCACGACGAGGAACGAGTCTTCGAGGACCTCGCGGGCGGCCGTCGCGTCCGGGAACCCGGCGAGCGGGTTGGTGGCGACGGTCCAGACGACCGACGGCGACGACTCGAACATGCCGACCGGCCCCGGGCCGCTGTCGTCGGGGAGCCGGGAGACGGGCACGTCCCACGCCTCGGCGACGGTCCGGCGGTGGTCCGGGTGTTCGAACGGTCGGTGGCCGGGCCACGTCCCCTTCGAGGAGACCACGCGGGTGCCCATCGAGTTCGCCTGCCCGGTGAGCGAGAAGGGACCGGACCCGGGGCCGAGGTTCCCGGAGGCGAGACAGAGGTTCACGAGCGCGCCGGCGGTCGCGGTGCCCCGGACGCTCTGGTTGACGCCCATGCCCCAGTAGACGAGCGTGGGCGCGTCGAGGAGCGACGCCAGTTTCTCGACCTCGTCGAGGGTGACGCCGGCGTCCGCCGCCGCCTCCTCGACCGGCGGGAGCTCGTCGACGACGCGGTCGAACCCCTCGGTATGTTCCTCGACGAACGCCTCGTCCACGGAGTCGGTTTCGACGAGGCGTCCGAGAATCGCCTGCGCCAGCGCGAGGTCGCCGCCGGGGTCGATGGCGACGTGGTCGTCGGCGACCGCCGCGGTCTTCGTCTCGACGGGGTCGACGACGACG
Organism: Haloferax massiliensis; assembly: GCF_001368915.1. Taxonomy (GTDB): domain Archaea; phylum Halobacteriota; class Halobacteria; order Halobacteriales; family Haloferacaceae; genus Haloferax; species Haloferax massiliensis. Next base: position 377,442 of record NZ_CSTE01000001.1, read on the forward strand.
AGGTCGCCGTCGTCGGCCGACTGGCGTATCCACCGGAACATCACCGGGTGGGCGACCGCCGGGTTCGCCCCCCAGACGAGGTGCGTCTCGGCCTCGGGGATGTCGTCGTAGGTCGGCGGCGGCGCGTCGCTCCCGAAGGCGCGGTAGTAGGCCGTGACGGCGCTCGCCATGCAGAGCGTCGTGTTCGCGTCGTAGTTCCGGGTGCCGATACCGCCGCGGGCGAGCTTTCCGAGGGCGTAAGCGGCCTCGTTCGTCTGTTGGCCGCTCCCGAGGACGGCGACCTCGTCGGGGTCGTCGGCCATCGCGTCGTTGATGGCGTCTCCCGCGCGCGTGAGCGCGTCGGACCACGAGGTCTGCCGGAGTTCTCCGTTCTCCCTGACGAGCGGTCGCGTGAGCCACGACCCGTCCGGGTCTGCCGACTCGCGGATGCCGCGGCCGCAGGCCAGCCCGTTGTTCACGGGGTGCGAGGGGTCGCCCCGGACCGCGTCGAGACCGTACGCCGTGTCCGAGCCGAGGTGGACGTGACCGCAGCCGACCGCACAGCGCATGCAGGTCGTCGGGACTTGTTTCGCCACGCGATTCACCACCTACCGTCCGCGTCGAATGTACCGCATTCGGGCAAGTATCCCGTGCCGTTCGTGAATATCATTTCACTTTCTTGGCTCACAGTGGCGGAAGATAACCATAAAGACCTAATCGTTTACGAAGACATATTTTTCCCAATTGTTCTGAAGAAAGAACCAATATACAATCGAATAGAAGGAATATAATCACGTAATCAATCCGTTTTAGAATATATTTTTGAATTATTTTTCTGGAATTAATATCCGATAGCGGTTCAGCGTCTCGTTCCTTGCCATCGAGCCAGTTCGGTCGCGCGCGGGTCCCGGCGGCGCTCCGACGCTCTTATGCGTCTCCCCGGGCAATTTCTGGGGGATGAGTGAACGGGCGCTCGAGGTTGTCGAGTTTCTGCTGACGGCCCACCTCTACACTGACGACCGAACGCTTGACGAAAACGACCTTCCCCCGCGGTATCGGCGCGTCTTCTGGGCGGACGCCGAGGACGACGGCGACGAGGACGACTCGTCGATGGGCGGCATCGAGCGACCGCTCGTCGTGACCGAGTCCGTCGCGCGGAAGGCGACCGGCGTCGAACACCCCTGGGACGCGATTTCAGACCTCATGTTCACCCAGCGTGAGGAGTTCTCCGGGCGTCTCTCGCTGACCCAACCCGAGATGGCGCTGGAGTGGTTCGTCAAGCGAGCCGACCACGACCGGCTCGTGACGAATCCGACCGTCGCCAAGTCGGTCGAGGACCGCGACGACGTGGACGTGACCCACGCGGACGCGAGGGAACAGACCCGGCCGATTCACGCCGACCGCGTGTGGATAGACAGCCTGCTCGACGAGTACTTCGACGACGAGGACGACGCGGAGATGCTCGACCTCGTGCAGGTCCGCGCGCCCGAGGAAATCGAGATGACCCTCGACGACCTCGTGCTCACGACGGACCAAGAGGGCGAGATTCACAAGCTGATGAAGGCCATCGAGCACCGCGAGTACCTCGCGGACATCGGCCTCCGCGAAATCGGGAAAATACTGTTCGTCGGGCCGCCGGGGACCGGCAAGACCACCGTCTCGCGGGCGCTCGCCCACGAGCTCGGCCTCCCGTTCGTCGAGGTGAAGCTCTCGATGATAACGAGCCAGTACCTCGGCGAGACGGCCAAGAACGTCGAGAAGACCTTCGAGGTCGCAAAGCGGCTGTCGCCGTGTATCCTCTTTATCGACGAGTTCGACTCGGTGGCGAAGACCCGCCGGTCCGACGAGCACGCGGCGCTCAAGCGCGCGGTCAACACGCTGCTCAAGAGCATCGACGACATCTCGCTGATTCGCGACGAGGTCATCCTCATCGGCGCGACCAACCACCCCGACCAGCTCGACTCGGCGGCGTGGCGGCGCTTCGACGAGATCGTCAACTTCCCCAAGCCGGACCGCGGGATGCGCGCCGACATCCTCCGGGTCATCACGAACCGGATGGACATCGACGAGTTCGACCCCTCGGCCATCGCCGACGTGACGGAGGGCCTCACCGGCTCCGACCTCCGACTCGTCCTCCGCGAGGCCGTCCTCGAAGCGCTCACCGAAGAGCGGATGGAACTCACGCAGGAGGACCTGCTTGAGGCCGTCGCCGACTTCGAGGAGCGCGACAACCTGAAGAACCTCGACATGATGTCCGACTCGTCGGAACTCGTCGCGGGGTCGGCGTCCGGAGACGGTCACGACCACAGTCACGACCACGACCACGCGGACGAACACGAGGGCGAGACGCAGAAGGACGCCGGCGCGGCGCAGTAAGGCCGCTTTTCTGACAAAACATTTACTAGTGGACCGCAAACGACGAGCCGATGCCCTCCAGTAGACGCCGATTCGTTCGGACAGTCGCGGCGGGCGGGGGTCTGACGGCGCTCTCCGGATGTACATCGGACCCCAAACCGTCCACCGCGACGCCCCTTCCCGAACCCGAGTCGAACCCTGCGCCCGCCACTGGAGACCCGATTACACTCTCGCGCGACTACCGGGGGTCGTCGAAGTACGACTACTATCCGGATACTTCGGAGGTTCGACGACGCACCGGCTATCGCAAACACGTGAACGAGTCGGGTACGACGAAAGAGCCGGTATACGAGCGCGAACCAGCATCGTCGTGGGTGACGCGAGTCGGCGGGACCGTCGCGGGAGCCGAGGCGATGACGACGGTGCGAGAGCGACTCGGCGTGGAGTCGTTAGATAACATCAGCCGAGGGATTGGATACGACGACGGAGAGGCGAGGCGAGTGATGCTCGGCTACGAGGTGTGGCCGAATCGGAGCGGTGAAACGCGAACGCCGTCCGTCGAATTCGAGGCGCTCGTCTCGGCGGTTCCGCGTACGGTTACTGCAGACTTCCAGTTCGAAGCGACGACGCTCTCGGCGACGTTCCACCCCGTGGTCGAATTCCGGCAGATGTACCGGTCCTGACTCGCCGCGGTCGGCCACGTTTATACCTCGCCGCCCCCGTGGTTGAGTCAATGCGCGTGACCCTCCTCGGGACCGGCGACACGACCGGCACGCCCACCGTCGGGTGCGACTGCGAGACCTGCCTCGCGGCCCGCGAGCGAGGCATCGAGCGGACGCGCTTTTCGGTCCACGTGCAAAACGAGCGGACCGGCGAGTCGCTCCTCGTTGACTTCAGCCCCGACTTCCGCCACCAGTTTCTCACGCAGGAGGTGCCGCTTCCCGACGAGGCGCTCGTCACCCACATCCACTTCGACCACCTCGACGGCCTCGGGAACGTCTACCGCCTCCTCGACGACCTTTCGGTCCACGCCGCCGACGAGGTCGACCCGGTCACAGGCGAGAGCGTCGCCGACGCGATTCGCTCGAAGTTCGACTACCTCGACCGCATCTCGGTCGAAGACCGGACGCCGTTCGAGTCGTTCCGCGCCTGCGGCCTCGACGTGACGCTCGTGCCGGTCGTCCACCCGCCGCTGGTCTGTTACGGCGTCGCCATCGAGGACCCCGAGACGGGCGCGAAGCTCTCGCTTTCGGGCGATTCCACCTACGCCATCCCCGAGGAGTCCCGCGACGTGCTCCGCGACCCGGACCTGCTCCTCGCCGAGGCCATCGTCCCCGCGTCGGTCTGCGAGTACCACCCCATCGGCGGCGACGACTACGACGAAAACGGGGTCGCGCGGACCTTCGGCACGAAGCACATGACCCGCGAGGGGGCCATCGCGCTCGGCGAGGAACTCGACGCCGACGAAACGCGCCTCGTCCACGTGGCGCACTACTACCCCGCCGACGAGGCGTTCGAAGACCCGCTGGCGGTCGACGGCGAGGTGTACGAACTGTGAAGCTCCGAACTATCGCCGAGGACAAGGCGTTCAAGTACCTCGTGGTCGCCGGCTTCGCCGCGGCCGCGACGAACTTCGGCCTAACCTACTTCGATACGGGGCGACTCGACTTCTTCGGGGCCGCCCTGCAGTTCGCCCTCGTCGTCGTCATCGGCGTCGCGCTCGTCACCTACTGGAACTACATGGAGCGGCGGGCTGACGCGGAGTGAGGGTCGCTTCGACGCCCCGGCGTCTCTGTCAGACGAACCGGTCGAGTCCCGACTGTCTGCGGACCGCGCCGGGCGGGTCGGCAATCCAGCCCGTCCGCGACTCGCGGAGGCCGTCGCGGTCCAGTTCGGGCGGGTCGGCCGCCTCGAACGCCGGGCAGTCCGCGCCGCACTCGGAGCCGGGGTCGACCACGCGGCCGAAGTGGGCGCAGACCGGGCGGCCGTCGGCGTCGACGCGGGCGTTGGCACAGCCCGGCAGGTCGTACGCGCGCCATCCCTTTCCGTAGGCGCGCTCGGCGAGTCGGAGGCGGGCGGTTCGCTTTTCGGCGGGCGAGACGAGCGCCACGTCGGTGTGCAGCGAGTGGTATTCGACGGGTTCGACGCCGGTCGAGTCGGGCGAAAGCGGGCGGGGGTCGCGGACGACCTCCCGGTCGCCGGTGTCGGGGTCGAAGCGCCAGACGCCGACCTCCTCGGGGATGCGGTTGAGGTGCGCGCCGGTGACGTAGCTCTCGGTCGTGAGAATCACCTCGTCGAAGACCGCGAGGCTCGCGTCGAGGCGGAGCTGTCGGAGCAGGTCGCCGGGGGTCCCGAGGTCGGGTTTGTTCTCGATGCCGACGAGCCGGGCGAACCAGTCGTCGGGATAGCGGGCGGCGCGGCGGACGTACTCCCTGCTCCGGCGGCGCTCGGACTCGAAAAAGCCGACGTCGACGGCGCGGTCGGTGGCGCGTCGGGCGCGGCCGGGACGGCAGTCGAAGCCGTCGCGCCAGAAGACGGCGCTCCCGGCTCCGACGTCGCTCTCGATGGCTGCCGCGGGAATCGCGCGGTCGGTGATGCGGGCGCGCTCGTCGAATCCCGGCCCCGGGACGAGGCGCGCTCGTCGAATCCCGGCCCCGGGACGACGGCGCACACGTCGATGATGCGGCTCCCCGGCGAGGCGACCGACGCGCCGAGTTGGCGCGCGGGGAGCCAGTCCGTCGTCTGTTCGAGGTGGGCGCAGAGCGCCAGTTCGAAGGCGAACTCCGAGGGCGACGACACCGGTGCGGGCACGTGAGGCGCTCGGAGACGGAGCGGCAAAAAGGTCGCTCCCACGGCCGCCGGGTCGTGTCGGTGTTCTCGCATCTGATTCTCGGGGAGGTACCTATTTGAGACAGAGCGCGGCAGTACTGACCGATGAAGGGGGAAAACAACGAAACCCACAGTATCAGGCGGAGAGCGTACCTCGGTATCGCGGCCAGCGCGGGACTCGCGGGTCTCGCGGGCTGTAGCTCCGGAATGACCGCGAGCGCCGCGCGGGCACCGCCGCAGGTTCCCGAGGCGGCGCTCGAAGCCGGCGGCTGGGAGTACATCGGGGGACACTCTCTTGACCCGGCCTTCGAGCAGTCGATCGGTCCGGCGAGCGTCTCCGCGGCGTTCGAGACGGTCGTCTACGAGGACATGGACCTCTCGGAGGAGCTGAAGGAGAAGACGCTCGGGCAGGCCGAGGGGCAGTTCTCGCTGTTCTTCGCGACGCGCGTGACGCTCGACCCGAGCCTGTCGAACCTCCCGAAGGAGGTCCGGGGGACGGTCGTCGACTTGGTCGAAGACCACGCGCGGAAGAACTACGAGGGACAGTTAGAAGACGTGGACGTCACGGACATCGAACAGACGGGCACGCGGTCGACGACGGTCGACACCGGCGAGTCGGCGCGCGTGACCGAGTACGAGGCCACCATCGCCTTCGACGAGATTACGTTCCCGTTCACCGACGAACGGGAGTTCACCATCGAGGGCCAGGAGTTCGACGTCAGCGGGATGCTGGCCGTCTGGGAACACGACGGGACGATTCTCGTCGCCGGCGGCGCACACCCCGGCGAGAACATCGAACTCAGCGTGACCAAGGAGCCGACCGAGGCCATCGAGGTCTCGGTCGACATCGACCTCGGGCTCACGCCCGACGCCTACCGCGAGGAGCTTCAGTCGCTCGTCGCGGGCGTTGAATAACCGGCGAAGCCGGGGGCCGACAGCGGTTCGAGGGGTTACTCGAATCGGTCCGCGAACCGTCGTGCTGGGGGGCACGACGAACCATTTTTCGGAGCGTCGCCGGGACCGGGAGACGCCGCTGAGTCACCGCGCGCGGTGTGTGACCGCCCGACGCGGCCACAGCGCCGCCGCTCCGAGAACAGCACCTTTATCAGTCGTTCGGAGCCAAGTTCACGCAAGATTACTCTCAGGAGGTCAATGGTGACGAAAAACCCACAACAACCGGAGGTGAACATCGGACTCGTCGGTCACGTCGACCACGGAAAGACGACGCTCGTCCAGGCGTTGTCCGGCTCGTGGACGGACCAGCACTCGGAGGAGATGAAGCGCGGTATCTCCATCCGGCTGGGGTACGCCGACGCGACGTTCCGTCAGATTCCCGGCGCCGACGCGCCGGAGTGTTACACGGTCGAAGAGGAGACCGAAGACGGCGAGGAGACGGACGTACTCCGTACCGTCTCGTTCGTCGACGCGCCCGGCCACGAGACGCTCATGGCGACCATGCTCTCTGGTGCCGCCATCATGGACGGGGCCATCCTGCTCGTGAGCGCGACCGAGGACGTGCCGCAGGCCCAGACGGCCGAGCACCTGATGGCGCTCGATATCATCGGCATCGAGAACATCGTCATCGCGCAGAACAAGGTCGACCTCGTCGACCGCGAGCGCGCCCTCGACAACTACGAACAGATCAAGGAGTTCGTGGAGGGAACGGTGGCCGAGGACGCGCCAATCGTCCCCATCAGCGCCCAACAGGAGGTCAACCTCGACCTCCTCATCGAGGCCATCGAGGAGGAGATTCCGACGCCCGACCGCGACGAGACCGAAGACAGCCGGATGTTCGTCGCGCGCAGTTTCGACATCAACCGCCCGGGGACGACCTGGGAGGGACTCTCGGGCGGCGTCATCGGCGGCAGCGTCGTCGCCGGCAAGCTCGACGAAGGCGACGAACTCGAACTCCGTCCCGGCCGCGAGGTCGACGAGGAGGGCCAGACCGAGTGGCGCTCCATCACGACCGAGGTCCGCTCGCTGCAGGCGGGCGGCAACATGGTCGACGAGGTCCGCCCCGGCGGTCTCTGCGGCGTCGGGACCGGTCTCGACCCGAGCTTCACGAAGGGCGACGCGCTCGCGGGACAGGTCGCCGGCGAGCCCGGCACGCTCCCGCCGACGCGCGAGCAGTTCACCATGGACGTGGAACTGCTCGACCGCGTCGTCGGCGGCGAGGAAGACGAGGGTATCGACGAGATATCCACCGGCGAGCCCCTGATGCTCACCGTCGGCACCGCGACCACGGTCGGCGCGGTGACGAGCGCGCGAAGCGGCGAGGCGGAAGTCTCGCTCAAGCGCCCCGTCTGCGCCGCCGAGGGAGCGAAGATAGCCATCAACCGTCGCGTGGGCGCTCGCTGGCGGCTCATCGGTATCGGGACGCTCAAGTGACGTGACCGCCACCGTAGTCGTCATGGACACGAACGCGCTCATGATGCCGGTCGAACTCGACGTCCGCGTGTTCGACGAACTCGACCGGCTCCTCGCGGCCGACGCGGACCTCGTGGTCCCCACGGCCGTCCTCGACGAGCTGGAGAAGCTCTCGTCGGGCGGCGGGACCGAAGGCGTCGCGGCGAGCGTGGGCGCGGACCTGGCGACCCGGTGCCGAGCGGTCGAAACCGAGGAAACGTACGCCGACGACGCGGTCGTCGAACTCGCCGAATCGGGCGAGGTCGACTACGTCGTCACGAACGACAAGCCCCTCCGTGACCGGGTGCTCGACTGCGGGATTCCCGTCGTCGGCATCCGGGGGCACGCCACGCTGGCAATCACGGAACCTTAACGAAACTATGTACAAACGGGTACGACTCAAAGATACAGTCGAAGTCCCACCCCGACACCTGGGCGACGTGACGCCCGAGCGGGTCAAGCGACTGTTGCAGGACAAGTTGGAAGGACGGATGGACGAGGACGTGGGGAGCGTCGTGAGCGTCGTGAACGTCAACGACATCGGCGAGGGCACCGTGCTGCCCAACCGCCCCGGCGTCTACTACGAGGCCGATTTCGACGCCATCACCTACGACCCCGACATGCAGGAGGTCGTCGACGGCATCGTGGTCGAGGTCGTCGAGTTCGGTGCCTTCGTCGGCATCGGCCCGGTCGACGGGCTGCTGCACGTCTCGCAGATATCCGACGAATACCTCGCCTACGACGGCGAGAACCAGCAGCTCGCGTCGACCGAGTCCAACCAGACGCTCGCCGTCGACGACGAGGTGCGCGCCCGCATCGTCACCAAGAGCATCGACGAGCGCAACCCGCGCGACTCGAAGATCGGCCTCACGGCCAAACAGCCGGGGCTCGGCAAGCACGGCTGGCTCGAATCGAAGCGCCAGCAGAGCGAGGCCTCGGCGGAGGGTAACTGATGGCGAAGCCCCGTCTCGCCTGCCGCGAGTGCCACTTCGTCAACGACCCGGACAAACAGACGTGCGAGAACTGCGGGTCGAGCAGTCTCACCGAGGACTGGGCGGGCTACGTCGTCATCACCCACCCCGAAGACAGCGAAATCGCCACCGAGATGAACGTCACCGAACCCGGCGGCTACGCGCTCAAGGTCCGCTGAGGATGCTCACCCTGCCGGCGGCGCTTCGGGCGGCGTTCAAAGAGCCGTTCGGCCCGGTGTACACCGAGGCCGACGACCTCCTCGCAGACGCATCCAGCGAGGGCGCGGGCGCGCCGCTCGTCGCCGTCGGCGACGTCGTCACCTTCCACCTCCGCCGCGCCGGTCGCCCGCCGGACGTGGCCGTCGTCGACGGCAAAACGAAACGCGAGGCCGTCGGCAAGGAGATTCGGCAGGCGGTCGAGACCGGCCGCCTCGTCGAGGTCGAAAACGAACCGGGAACCGTCTCCGTCGCCCTCGTCGAGGCGCTCGTGGCCGCGCTCGACGACCCCGAGCCGACGACGCTGCTCGTCGCGGGCGAAGAGGACCTCGCCACGCTCCCGGCGGTGCTCGCCGCGCCCGTCGGCTCGACGGTCGTCTACGGCCAACCCGACGAGGGAATGGTCCGCGTCGCCGTCACCGACGCGACCAAGACCGAGATGCGGGACCTCCTCGCGCGGTTCGACGGCGACTTCGACGCCGTCGTCGCCCCCATCGACGCCTGAGACGCGGGCGCGCTCGTCCCTTCGAAATCCTTTTACTTGCTTCGGGGGGAATTACAGGTAACTGAACCATGGATATCGAAATCATCTCCGAGGAGGAGAACCCCATGTTGCACCGGACGGACGTTCGATTCGAGATCGTCCACGAGGAAGCGACGCCGTCTCGTCTGTCGGTCCGCGACTCGCTCGCGGCCAAGTTGAACAAGGACTCCGACGAGGTCGTCGTCCACGAACTCGACACGAAGTTCGGCATGCGCAAGACCGCGGGCTACGCGAAGGTCTACGAGAGCCCCGAGTTCGCGCGCGACGTCGAACAGGACCACATGCTCGAACGCAACAAGATCACCGACGCCGACGCCGAAGTCGAAGCCGAAGAGGCGTAATCCCGGCTTCGAACCGTCGTTTCTTCACACTCGATGCGCATTCTCGGAATCGAAGGTACAGCGTGGGCCGCGAGCGCAGCGGTTTTCGAGACCGACGACCCCGACGCGCTCCGCTCCGGGACCGGGCGGACGCCCGACCCCGCGGCCGACCACGTCTTCATCGAATCTGACCCCTACCAGCCGGACAGCGGCGGCATCCACCCGCGCGAGGCCGCAGAACACATGGGGAGCGCCGTCCCCGAAGTCGTCGAGACCGCGCTCGAACACGCCGCGGCGCGGCACGACGGCGACGGCCCCGTCGTCGACGGCGTCGCCTTCTCCCGCGGCCCCGGTCTCGGGCCGTGTCTCCGCATCGTCGGCACGGCGGCCCGGTCGGTCGCCCAGACGCTCGACGTGCCGTTGCTGGGCGTCAACCACATGGTCGCGCACCTCGAAATCGGTCGCTACCAGTCCGGCTTCGACTCCCCGGTCTGTCTGAACGCCTCGGGCGCGAACGCCCACCTCTTGGGCTACCACAACGGTCGCTACCGCGTCCTCGGCGAGACGATGGACACCGGCGTCGGCAACGCTCTCGACAAGTTCACCCGCCACGTCGGCTGGACCCACCCCGGCGGCCCGAAGGTCGAGGCGGCCGCGGCGGACGGCGACTACGTCGAACTGCCGTACGTCGTCAAGGGGATGGACTTCTCGTTTTCCGGCATCATGAGCGCCGCGAAGGACGAGGCGGACGCGGGCACGCCCGTCCCCGACATCTGCGCCGGCCTCCAGGAGACCGTCTTCGCGATGCTCGCCGAGGTGGCCGAGCGCGCGCTGTCGCTGACGGGGACGGACGAACTCGTCCTCGGCGGCGGCGTGGGCCAGAACGCCCGCCTGCGCGAGATGCTCGCGGAGATGTGCGACCAGCGCGGGGCGAAGTTCTACGCGCCCGAACCGCGGTTCCTCCGCGACAACGCAGGCATGATAGCCGCCCTCGGCGCGCGGATGCTCGCCGCGGGCGACACGCTCGCGGTCGAGGAGTCCACCGTGGACCCGAACTTCCGACCCGACCAAGTGGCCGTGACGTGGCGCGGCGCGGACGAGTCGGTCGCTCGCGCCCACACGGACGACGGCGCGATTCGCGGGGCCGAGGCGACCGTCGATATCGGCTCCGACGAGGTCGTCAAGCGGCGCGTGCCGAAGACGTACCGCCACCCGGAACTGGACGAGAGAATCCGCCGCGAGCGGACCAAAGCCGAGGCGCGGCTGACGAGCGACGCCCGGCGCGCCGGCGTTCGGACGCCCGTCATTCGGGACATCGACCCCGTCGAGGGCGTCATCACGTTCCAGCGGGTCGGCGACGCCGACCTCGCGGAGCGCCTCGACGCCGAGGCCGTCCGCGTCGTCGGCGAGTACCTCGCGCGACTCCACGAGGCCGGTATCGTCCACGGCGACCCGACGACGCGGAACGTCCGGGTCGGAGCGGGGCCGGACGGCGACCCGCGCGTGTACCTCATCGACTTCGGCCTCGGCTTCCACACGGGTCACGTCGAGGACCACGCGATGGACCTCCACGTCTTCGCTCAGAGCGTCGAGGGCACCGCAGACGACGCCGACCCGCTTCTCGACGCGCTCGAAGCGGGCTACGAGGCCGTCGGCTCCGAGGAGGTCATCGCCCGGTTGCGAGAAGTCGAGTCCCGCGGCCGGTACCGATAGTCGGCGCGGACACCTCGCCGGAAGGCCAAAACGATTTATCCCGAGCCGGCGTATTCGTCTCACATGGCAGACAAACCGCAGCGCGGAACGCTTTTCGGCATCCCGTACAACTTCGAGCGACCGAGCGCCGGTCGACTGCTCTCGTCGTACTGGCAGCCCGGCAAGGGCATGCTGGTCGAGAAGCCGTTCGGCATCGGCTACACGCTGAACCTCGCGAGCTGGCGGTCGTGGGTCGTCCTCCTCGTCGCCGGCGGCCTCCTCTGGAACGAGCGCCAGAAGGCGGAGGAGACAGAAGAGGAAGCCGAGGCCGACGACGGCCCCGTCGAAGTCATCGTCGACTGAGGCGAAGCGACCGACACCGACGACTTTTCCACGTCCGCCCGCGGAGGGGCGGGCATGCTCCGATACGTCACCACGAACGCGGGGAAGGTCCGCGAGGCGCTTTCGTACCTCGACGACGACGTGACCCAACTCGACTTCGACTACACCGAGGTACAGGCGTCCGACCTCGGCCCCATCGCGGCCCACGGCGCGCGCGAGGCGTACCGCTACGCCGACGAACCGGTGCTCGTGGACGACGCCGGGCTCTTCATCGACGGCTTCGAGGGCTTCCCGGGCCCGTACTCCTCGTACGTCGAAGACACCCTCGGCGTCGAGGCGGTCCACCGACTGGCCGCGGCCGAACTCGACGAGCCCCGGCGGGCCTCCTTCCGATGTGTCCTCGCGTACTGCGACGGCGAGCCCTTCGAGGCGAGTCCGGACCCGATAGACCGCGACGACCGGACCGTCGCGGCCGCCCGCGGCGCGGAGCAGGACGCGGAGGAGACGGAGGCGCTCCCGGTGAAACTCTTTACGGGGAGCGTCAACGGCCGCATCGTCCCGCCGCGCGGCGAGGGCGGCTTCGGCTACGACCCCATCTTCGAACACGACGGCGCGACGTTCGCGGAGATGAGCGCCGAGGAGAAAAACGGCATCTCCCACCGCGGGCGGGCGTTGGCGAAGTTCGCGACGTGGTTTGCTGAGCGAACGGAGTGAGCGAAGCAAACGTCGTCGGGCGCGAAGCGTCCGACGGAAGTACGCCGAGCGGTAGCGAAGCGTCCGACGGAAGTTCGCTGAACGGGAGCGGCCGGCGACCACCGCCACCGGCCGCTACGTTTACCCCGGCGGAGCGACCCCGAGACGCATGGACCCGAGCGACTTCTTCGAGGGCGGGACCGTGACCGTCTCGGCGGCGACCTACGCGGTCGTCAAGACCGAGCGGGGCGACCCGGACGCCTTCGCGACGATTCGAGACGAGAACGAGACGACCGTCGTTGTCGAGGAGGGACAGGTCGACGAGGCGGCCGCCATCGACGTCGAGCGGGGCTGGAAGCGACTCACCTTCGAGATGGTCCTGCCGTTCGAACTCGTCGGCTTTCTGGCGCGGGTCGCGGGCGCGCTCGCCGAGGAGGACATCTCGATATTCGCGCTGTCGGCGTACTCGACCGACCACGTGCTCGTCCCGGGGGGCGACGTGGCGGCGGCCGCGACGAAACTCGAATCGCTCGGCTGTACCGTCGAGCGCGCCGGGACCGACGGCGACGGGAACTAACGTCGAGACTGGTTTGCGAGCGAACAATTTGATACGTTCGGCGTTGACAGACTAGTCGTGATGTTCCCCGACTACGACGAGCCCCTTCCCCTCGTCACCGACCCCTCCAGCGGTATCGACCGCGCGCGCGCCGCCCGATTGACAGCTGACCCTGGCCCCGTCATTCCCCGCAATCGCGGGGGTCGCCACTCAGGCACGACGGGCGCGTACGGGGACGTATGAACCGAGCGAACGTCGTCGCCGCCGGCGCGGCCAGCGGCTACGGAATCGCCGTCTTCGCCGCCATCGCGGTGTTCTTCGGCGACGCCTCGCAGGGCCTCGGTGTCGCCGTCGCGTTCGGCCTCGTGACCGTCCTCGCCATCTTCGCGGTGACGCGCGTCCTCAACGACTGAGCCGACGGGTGGTCGGCGATCCGGCCGGCGCTGGCGACTACGCCCGCGGGTCGCGGTCCGGGCCGGGGTACGACCCGCCTTCGACTTCGACGTAGAGGCTCTCCGGCGCGAACAGCGACGCGAACGCCTTCGGATGGCGAATACTGACCGGGAAGCGACCGCCGAGCGCCGCGCCCGCCCGCGCCGAACTCAGCCGGTCGTCGAACGTGAGGAGGTGCATCGCGCCGCCGCGGTAGGCCGACGCCAGCGCGGGGTTGTCGCCGTCCGGGTGGGAGACGAGTTCGGCCCACGAGTCGACCTTCTCGCGCCAGTCGGCCGCGAGGTCGGCGTCCGCGAGCGACGAGACGACCGCCTCGGTGTCGTCGAGAAGCGGGTCGCTGGCGACGAGCGTCGTCCACGAGTGCCGCCGGAGGTGGTCGAGCGCCGCTCTCGCGGGACCGTCGGCGAGGAGGTCCGCCGCGAGCACGTCGGCGTCGGCGACGACCCGCGCGGGCGAGGGCTCCGTCTCAGGCATCGTCGCCCCGCCGGGCGCGGAGCGCCTCGGTGACGTCGGCTTCGGTGGTCTCGTAGGCGGCGGCGCGGGCGAAGAGCGATTCCCAACTCATGTGCGCTAGGACGGAGGGGTTCGAAAAGAATCCGACGCAACCGATTTCCGGCTCAGGTCGTTTCAAATCCCCGTGATTGAAATCGGTTGTGGTTACATCACATGGGAAACAGTTATTCCCCGTTCGGCGAACCACAATGCATGGCGATAGAGCGACGGCGCTTCCTACAGGCCGCCGGTGTCGGCGCGGTTCTCGGACTGAGCGGATGCACGGGGAACGCGAGTCCCCCGGAGGCGAACAACGAGACTGCGGAGGGCTCCGGCGGGAGCCGAAGCGAGGGCGAGAGCGGCGCGACCCGGGAGCTGACGCTGGCGACGACGACGAGCACGTACGACACGGGGCTGCTCGACGCCCTGAACCCGGTGTTCGAGGAGCAGTTCAACGCCCGGGTGAAGACCATCTCGCAGGGGACCGGCGCGGCCATCGAGACGGCGCGGAACGGCGACGCGGACGTGATTCTCGTCCACGCCCGCGGCGCTGAAGACGAGTTCCTCCGGGACGGCTACGGCGTCAACCGCCGCGACGTGATGTTCAACGACTTCGTCGTCGTCGGGCCGGCCGACGACCCCGCGGGCATCTCGGGGATGGAGAGCGCGACCGACGCCTTTGCGACCATCGCCGAGGCCGAGGCGACGTTCGTCTCCCGCGGCGACGACTCGGGGACGAACAAGAAGGAACTGCTCATCTGGGAGGCCGCCGGCGTCGAGCCGTCGGGAAGGTGGTACCGCGAAATCGGCAAGGGCATGGGCGACACGCTCGTACAGGCCGACCAGTCGGGCGCGTACACGCTCTCGGACCGCGGGACGTTCCTCGCGACGCAGGACAACGTCGACCTCGAAATCCAGGTGCAGGGGCCGCTCAAGGGCGGACCGACCATCCTGAAGAACCCCTACGGCGTCATCCCCGTGAACCCCGCGAAGTACCCCGACGTGAACTACTCGCTGGCGATGGCCTACGCCGGCTTCCTCACGGGGCCCGAGGGACAGGAGATAATCAGCAACTACACGGCGAACGGGTCCCAGCTGTTCTTCCCCAACGCGCTCTCGGAGGAGCCGCAGTTCGGCCAGTACGTCCCCGAGAACTACGACGGCGGGGAGAACGCCTCGTCGTCGGCGTCGGTGTCCGACGCGCAGTTCGAGTCGTGGGTGGCACAGCACGTCCCCGAGGACTTTTAGTCCGGTCGGACCCCACCACCGACCGTGTTCGGCCTCGGCGACCTGAACCTCACCTACCTCGTCAGCATCACGGCCGTCTCGCTGTACGTGAGCACCGCGGCGGTCGCGCTCAGCGCCGCAATCGGCCTGCCCATCTCGCTTTTGGTCGGCTTTCGCGACTTCACCGGGAAGTCCGCCGTGACCTCGCTCATCTCGACCGGCATGGGCTTTCCGAGCGTCGTCGTGGGGCTCGTCGTGCTCTTGGCGCTCTCCCGGTCGGGGCCGCTGGGGGCGTTCGAACTGCTGTTTACGCCCGAGGCGATGATTCTCTCGCAGACCGTCCTCGCGCTTCCCGTCCTCGTGAGCGTCTCGCTGTCGGCGGTCCAGTCGGTCCCGCAGGACCTCAGAGACGCCGCGTTCGCCGCCGGCGGCACCTCGACTGACGTGGCGCTGTTGGTCGTCCGCGAGGCGCGGTACGGCATCGTCACGGCGCTTCTGGCCGCCTACGGCCGCGCCATCAGCGAGGTCGGCTCCGTGCTCATCGTCGGCGGCAACATCGTCTTCTCGGACAGCACGTCGTTCACCCGGACGCTCACGACGGCCATCACCGTCGAGGCGCGGAAGGGGAACATCGAGACTGGCATCGCCCTCGGAGCCATCCTGCTCGCGCTCGTCCTCGGCGTGAACGCCCTCGGCGCGCGGTTCCGCGACCGGACTCCCGGACGGAACGGGAGGGGACGATGACGGCCGGGCTCCACGGTGGCGGGGAGTCCGACGGGTCCGACTCCACATCGACCGGCGCGCGGCACGGTCGGACTCGGCTCGCGGCCCGCGACCTCAGCCACGGTTTCGGCGACGGCGCGGTGCTGGACGACGTCTCGCTCGCCGTCGAACCGGGCGAAATTCTCGCCGTCGTCGGTCCCTCGGGGACGGGGAAGACGACGCTCTTCCGACTGCTCGCCATGTTCGAGCGTCCCGACGAGGGGACGGTCGAAGTCGGCGGCGACGACGTGTGGGACCTCCCGGAGGCTCGCCGGCTGGCGGTCAGACGCCGGGTCGGGATGGCGTTCCAGACCCGGAGCCTCTTTTCGACGACGGTCGCGGAGAACGTCTCCTACGGGCTCCGCGTCCGCCGACCGTGGTCGGCTCGCGTCCGCGACGCGGTAGCGGGGCTGTTCGGCCGCGACGAGCGCGCAGACACCGTCGGCGACGCCCTTCGGACCGTCGGCATGTTCGACAAGGTCGACCGCGACGCCGGCTCGCTGTCGGCCGGGGAGGCCCAGCGCGTCGCCATCGCTCGCGCGCTCGCGCCCGACCCCGACGTGTTACTGCTGGACGAGCCGACCTCGAACCTCGACCCGCGGAACACCGCCGCCATCGAGTCGGCGATGCGCGCGGCCAGAGACCGCGGCATCGCCGTCGCGCTCGCCACCCACGACATGCAGCAGGCCCGGCGGGTGTCGGACCGGACGGCCGTCATCCTCGGCGGGACGTGCATCGAATCGGGGGCGACCGACGCGGTGTTCGAGTCGCCGGACGACGACCGGGTCCGCCAGTTCGTCGAGGGGAAACTCGTCTACTGAACGCGGGGCGTCAGCCGCGGTCTCGTCACCGGTATAACAGCAGATTTTGCGTGTAGATGGCGTGTGACCCCCGTCTGACGCAGATTTAAGGTTCCCCGTACGTACCCGAGGATGGGGCGCGCATTCGGCCTCAGTTCCCATCCTCCCACCGGCGCGCCCGGCACGAAAACCACCACCACCATCGTCGTTCTGGTTTCCCCCGGTACGACACGCGGCGCCGCCACCACGGCGCTGTTTTCCGAGGTAGACTGCGCCGCAGAGCGGCGTCTCGGCCGCGACGACCGGCGTCTGCGTCGGGTCAGCCGAGCAGTTTCGACCGGACTCGCTCCAGCGCGTTTCGCTCCGTGAGGAGCGCGAGCTGGTCGCCGGGCTCGACGGCAGTCCCGGGAAGCGGAATCGTCATCGGCTCGCGCTCCCGGCCGTGGGCGTAGACGCGACCGTCGGCACCGAGGTCGATGTTGGCGACGTGCTGGCCGACGACGGGCGCGCCGTCGGGGACGGTCACCGTCGTCAGTCGGAGCTGGTCGGTCAGGTCGCCGATGGCGTTGAAGTCGCCGCCGAGAAGCGCCGTCTTCGCGCCGGCCGCGCCGAGGCGTTCGGGGTAGATAATCTCGTCCACGTCGTCGGCGTAGCGCTCGTAAATCTCCTGCCGGTAGTCCTCGCTGATGCGCATGACCGTCCGGCAGTCGAACTCCTTGCCGAGCATGCAGGCCGCGAAGTTGACGTTCGGGTCGCCGGTCAGTCCGCCGACGGCGTCCGCTCCCTCGACGCCCGCCTCCCGCAGCACGCTCTCGGTTCCGCCGTCGCCGAGAACGGCCTCGAACCCCTCGTCGCGGGCGCGGTCGACCTTCTTTTCGTCGTTGTCGACGACCGTCACGTCGTGGCCCTCCTCGCGGAGCACGCGAGCGGTCCGCGAGCCCACACGTCCGTACCCAACGATAACGAGTTTCATGGTAGTAGTATGCACACCGGGTGGCTAAAAGATGGCCCCGTCAGGGTCGGGTCCGTTCGAGTCGCTCCCGAACCGAATCGATGGTGTCGGCGAGCGGCGGCGCTCCGAAGAGGGCGACGAGCACCGCGCCGACCGTGTCGAAGACGAGGTCGACGATGGTGTCGGCGAGTCCGTACTGGACGAGGACGGCCTCAGAGCCGATGGCCTCGGCGGCGAGGCGCGCGCCGAACTCCAGTACCTCCCAGAACACGCCGGCCGCGAGCGTGAAAAGCAGGATGTAGACGAACATGAAACGGTCGGGGAGGTAGACGGCCTCGGTGTACTCGTCGACGGCCCGCGCGGTGACGTAACCGACGGCCGCGACCACGGTCGCCGAGAGCGTGTGGGTGACGTGGTCCCACCAGTCGATGTAGTTGTACGGGCCGAGCATGCCGACGGCGTGGAGCAACACCGCCAGCGCCAACCAGAGGCCGAGAAGCGGGTGGAGCCGAATCTGCCAGTCGCGGCGGAGCACCGCGGGGAGGAACGTCGCGCTCAGCGCGAGCACCGCGTTGACGACGACGCTCAGGTTCCGCGTGTAGACGCCGACGAGGAAGATACACAGGATGACGGCCTGAATCGCCCGCCCCGCCAGTCGCTCGATTCGACGAGAGACCATTGCGGTGCGCTACGACCTGAGCGCCCTAAATTCGAGCGTGTGACTAGCTAGCACGACCACCGACACCGTTTTTCGCCCTGATTGCATACGCTCCACCGATGATGGCCACCACTCACGCCCTCGCGGGTGTCGTTCTCGGCACCGCCGTGTGGGCGCTGGTCCCCGAGGCCGGGATGCTCCCGGTGCTCGCGGCCGCACTCGGCGGCCTGTTCCCCGACTTCGACCTGTACGCGGGCCACCGGAAGACTCTCCACTTCCCCGTGTACTTCAGCGCGCTCGCCGTGCCCGCAGTCGCGGTCGCCGCGCTGAACCCGACCACGACCACGCTCGCGGTCGCGCTGTTCCTCGCGGCGGCCGCGCTCCACTCCGCGTCGGACGTGCTCGGCGGCGGCCTCGAACTCAAGCCGTGGCTCGGCACCTCCGAGCGCGCCGTCTACGACCACTGGAACGGCCGGTGGCTCGCCCCGAAGCGGCTGATTCGCTACGACGGCGCGCCCGAGGACCTCGCGCTGACGCTCGCCTTCGCCGTCCCGCCGGTCCTCGCGTTCGACGGCCTCGCCGAGACGCTCGTCATCGCCGCGGTCGCCGTCTCCGGCGTCTACGTCCTGCTCCGCAAGCCGATGGTCGCCATCGCCGAGACCGCCGTCGCGGCGATACCCGACCACGTCGTCGACTACGTACCGGAGCGGTTCGTCCGCGACCTTCGGTAAGCGGCTCCCCGTTTTCGAGGCGTCTCGACCACCGATTCTCCGTTTTTCAGCGTCGCTTCCGTCTCGAACCGACAGCCCGCGAGCGGGCCGACCGGGACAAGACACTTATCCGGCGACCGCGCGGTCGAACTCACCAGAGTTCCAGAATGACAGACCAACGACGCGCCGTCAGAGACGCGTACGACCGCCTCGCCGACGACTACCGCGACCAGCGGAACGACGACGCGCCCGCGGCGCTCGACGAGCTCGCCGACGCTCTCGACTCGGGCGCGCGGGTCCTCGACGCCGGATGCGGGCAGGGAACGCCCGTGACGGACGCCCTCGCGGCCGACTTCGACGTGGTCGGCGTCGACTTCTCCCGCGAACAACTGCGACTCGCCCGACGGGACGTGCCGGCGGCGAGGTTCGGGCAGGGCGACATGACGGCGCTCCCGGTTCGCTCGGACGCCTTCGACGCCGTCTGCGCGTTCTACTCCGTCATCCACGTCCCAATCGCAGAACACGAACGGGTGTTCGCGGAGTTCGCCCGCGTCCTCCGGCCCGGCGGCACCCTGCTTTCGACCGTCGGCGGCGAGGCGTGGTCCGGGTCGAACCCCGACTGGCTCGACAGCGGCGTCGAGATGCGCTGGAGTTTCCCCGACATCGAGGAGACCTACGAAACGCTCGATTCGACCGGGTTCGCGGTCGAATCCGAGTTCGTCGTGGACGACGAACTCGGGAGTCAGTACCCGTTCGTGTTAGCGCGATACGAGGGCTGAGGCGGTTGCGTTAGCGGGGAGCGACACGTTCCTCAGTCGGTCGGCTCCGCGGTCGCCGACGGGGCCGCGTCGGTCCGGGACTCCCGCCGGTGGAGCAGGTACGCACAGCACACCGCGACGACGCCCGCGGCGGTGGCGATGCCGAACGCGACGCGGTAGCCGGTCGGCGTGTAGACCCGCGCGCCGGCCACCGTCTCGCCCGTCCAGTAGGCGTCGAGGGCGAGGCCCATCACCGCCGGGAGCAGCGCCGCGCCGAAGTAGCCCATGCTGTTTATCGCGCCCGTGGCCGTCGCGCTCGCGGTGGCGTCGTGGCGCTCCTTGGCGACCGTGAAGGCGATGACGGCCCCGCCCATGACGAACAGCGCCGAGAACAGCAGGACGCCGACGAGCAAGAGCGGCGGCGTCACGAGGAGGAAGACGAGTCCGTACGCGAGGGTGAAGATGACACAGGAGGCGACGATGAGTTCGGTGCGGTAGCCGATGCGGTCCGAGAGCGTCCCGAGCACGGGCGACCCGAGGAGGAAGCCGACGTTGCCGACGAAGACGAAAAGCGACGCCGTCCGGACCGACAGGTCGTAGAGGTCGGCGATGTAGGGCACGCCCCACAGGCCGGTGACGGTGAAGTTCGTGCCCAAGACCAGAAACAGCATCGTCCCCATCAGCCACGTCTCGCCCTCGCGGAGGACGCGCCTCGTGTTCTCGATGACCGTCCCGAGTTCGACCGACGACGCGGGCGGACGAACGCCGTCGAGGGGGTCGAACCCGGCGTCTCGCGGCCGGTCGCGGACCGCGAGGTACGTCACGACGGCGAGGCCGACGCCGCCGACGCCGACCGCGAGAAGGACCGAACGCCAGCCGACCGCGTCGATTGCGACCGCGAGCGGCGTCGTCGCGAGCACGCCGCCCATGCCCGCCGCGGCGACGGTCCACCCGGTCATCGTGGCGAACTCGTCCGGCCGGTACCAGTTCGCGAGGAACCGGAGCGTCGCCGTGTAGAGGACGCTTCCACCGAGGCCGAGAAGCGCCCGCGAGGCGAACGCCACCCCGTAGGTCGGCGCGAGCGCGAAGCCGAAGACGCCGAGCGCCATCACGGCGAGTCCGCCGGCGGCGACCCGGCGCGGCCCCGCGCGGTCCACGAGGATGCCCGCCGGGAGCTGCAGGCCGGCGTAGATGTAGAAAAAGGAGGCGTGGAGCATGCCGAGTTCCGCGCCGGTCGTGTCGAACGTCCGCGCGAGGTCGTCGGCGAGGACCGCCGAGGTGACGCGATGGAAACTGACGAGGAGAAACCCCGTCGTCAGGAGCGCCCAGAGCGCCCACCGGACGCGGGTCGGCCCGAACCGCGAAAACCGTGTCATGGCTCAGGCGACAGCGCGTGCGTGTAAATGTCTATCGCGAATATTCGTGTGGGACGGGACGGGCGAGCGGTGGCCCGTTCCCGTCTCCGACTCGACCGTGAGTTCCTCCGCTATCCCCCAAGCGTATATCGGCGGCACGTCACGTACGCGCCATGCTCGCGTCCCTCACCCTCGCGTTGGTCTCGCTCGGCGTCGCCGTCGGGTTGCTCGGCACGCTCGCCGAATCCGACGACCCCGACGAGTACGATTACGTCGTCGCCAAGGACGGCAGCGGCGACTACGAGACGATTCAGGCCGCCATCGACGGCGCGAAGTCGTTCCCGCCGGACCGAATCCGCATCCTCGTCCGAGGCGGCGTGTACGACGAGAAGGTCGAAGTCCACGCGTGGAACCCCGACGTCACCCTCGTCGGCGAGAGCGCCGCAGAGACGGTCATCACCCACGGCGACCACTTCGAGAAAATCGACCGCGGGCGCAACAGCACCTTCTTCACCTACACGCTGAAGGTCCGCGGCAACGACTTCCGCGCCCGAAACCTGACCGTCGAGAACAGCGCCGGCCCGGTCGGACAGGCCGTCGCCCTCCACGTCGACGCCGACCGCGCCGTCTTCGAGAACTGCCGCTTCCTCGGCCACCAAGACACCGTCTACGCGGCCGGCGAGGGCGCGCGTCAGTACTTCTCGAACTGCGACGTCGAGGGGACGACCGACTTCGTCTTCGGCGGTTCGACCGCCGTCTTCGAGGACTGCCGCGTCCACTCGAAAGCCGACTCGTACGTGACGGCGGCCTCAACGCCGGAGAGCGAACCCTTCGGCTTCGTCTTTCTCGACTGCGAACTGACCGCCGACCCCGACGTGTCCGAGGCGTATCTCGGCCGTCCGTGGCGGAATTACGCCCGGACCGCGTTTATCCGCACCCGGATGGGCTCGCACGTGCTCCCCGCCGGCTGGCACAACTGGTCGCGCCCGGAAGCCGAGAAGACGGTCGAATACGCGGAGTACGACAGCCGAGGACCGGGTTCGGAGGGCGAGCGAGTTCCGTGGGCGACGGCGTTGACTGAGGCGGAGGCTGAGCGGTATTCGAAGGCGAACGTGTTGGGTTCGGAGGGTGATGGGGAGTGGTGGGACTGGGAGGAGTGAGAGTGCGAGTGGGGCGGGTCAGTTTCGACCGAAATCCGGCAACTGCTCGGCGACGAGACGCCTCGCTCGGCAGTTGGAGTTCGAGAAGAGCCTAGGCCGGGATTTGAACTCACTCGCAAATCAGAGATTTGCTCGCTGCTCAAATCCGGCTACGGCTTCTGCTCGTCACGTTGTTCCTCACAGAAAGCCTAGGCCGGGATTTGAACCCGGGGTCTCGTCCTTACCAAGGACGCGCTTTACCGCTAAGCTACCCAGGCAGGCATTCCTTGGTTGTCCGGGTTCCTCTTTAGGGGTTTCGATTCGAATCGCCCCGGAACCGTGGTAGCGTATGTCGATTAGCGGTCCGCGGCGGAGGTGACCGCGTCGTCTCCGCCGCCGCCTCGGTAGAGGGCCGCGATGCGCTCGACGGTCCCTTCGGAGACGGTCTCGTCGGCCGGCGGGAAGTCGCCGTCGTGGGTGTCGGCCAGCCCGGCGGCGTACTCCACGAGGGCGGTCGGCGGGGCCGAGCCGACGGCCGTGGTGCCGGCGACGACGGCGAGCGTGCAGATGTTCACTTCGAGTTCGCCGTCGAGGTCCGGGCGTGCCGCCTCGTCTGCCGAGCGGCGGCGGGTCTGGTCGCGGCCGAAGGCGCGGACCGTCTCGACGGCGTGGTCGGCGGCCTCGGTTCGGGCGAGGAGGTAGAAGCCGCGCGAGACGAGCACGTCGGCCGCGAGGATGTCGAGGTCGGCGTCGGTGTCCGCCTCGGGGGAGTCGAGGTGCGTCCACGGCTCGTCGTGGGCGAGCGACCGGGTGAGCCGGAGGCCCTCGTAGATGAGTTGCACTCCGGCCGCGCGAGGGGCCATCGCGTTCAGGTCGACCTTCGGTTCGACGGCCCGCGCGCTCACGAACGTGAGCACTGCCGGCGTCAAGGAGGCGGCGTCGAGGCGTTCGTCCAGCGCCGCGCGGAGGGCCTCGGGCTCGATGTCGGAGAGGGCCTCTCGCGCGGCCTCGCGGGCTCGCACGGCGTCGTCCATCGGCCGAGACTTACGGTTGGGAGGGCAAAGACCTTTGGAAAACCACGGCACAACGGGCGTATGATACGGACGACGGACGACGGCGACCTCCGGGTCGTGACCATCGACCGCCCGGCGCGACGGAACGCCCTCAGACCGGCCGACCTCGACGCGCTCGAAGCCGCGGTCGCCGACGCCGACGCGCCGGTCGTCCTCCTCCGGGGGAGCGGCCCGGCGTTCTGCGCCGGCGCGGACCTCGACAGCGTCGCCGACCTCGACGACCCCGAGGCGTTCGCAAAACGCGGCCAACGCGTCGCCGACGCCATCGAAGCCGCCGAGTCGGTCGTCGTGGCCGGCATCGAACTCGCGCTCGCCTGCGACGTGCGGGTGGCGACCCCGCGTGCGACCCTCGGCGAACCGGGCGTCCGACTCGGCCTGTTCGGCGCGTGGGGCGGGACGGTCCGCCTCCCGCGCGTCGTCGGCGAGGGTCACGCCCTCGAATTCTCGCTTTCGGGCCGCGTCGTCGACGCCGACGAAGCCCTCCGAATGGGTCTCGTCTCCCGAATCGTCGACGACCCGCGCGCGGTCGCGGCCTCGATGGCCGACAACGACCACCGGTCGCTCCGAATCGTCAAGGAGCGACTGCGCGACCGCGGCGACCGGGACGAACGGCTCGAACGGGAAGCCGCCGACTTCGCGGAACTGCATCGGGCGAACGCCGACGACATCGCGGCGGCGCGCGAGAAGTGAGTGTGAGTTCTGCGGGCGGGGCCGGAAGGGCGGTTCAGCGGCCGGTCACACGTCGAGCGCCGACGGCGCGGGCGGCATCGACCGCTTGTGGGCGCTCCCCTCGACGAGGCCGACCACGCGGTCGACCTGTTGTTCGGTCACGTCGAGGTGGCGGACCGTCGCGGACTTCGAGAGCGGGCCGTCCACGTGGAGCGCGAGAATCGCGTCGAGCGCGTCGTAGGTGAGGCCGAGTTCGCCCTCGTCGGTCTGGCCGGACCACATCTCGGCCGACGGCGTCTGCAACACGAGGTCTTCCGGGACGCCGACGTGGGCGGCCAGTTGGCGGACCTGCTGTTTGTAGAGGTTTCCGATGGGGTTGCAGTCGACCGCCTGGTCGCCGTACTTCGTGAAGTAGCCGGTCATCGCCTCGGCGCGGTTGCCCGTCCCGAGCACGATGCGGTTCTCGTGGTTGGCGACGAAGTAGTTGAGGACCGCCCGCGTGCGGACGTAGACGTTTCCGGCGGCCATGCGGTCGTCCGCCGCTTCGGGGAACGTGTCGAAGAAGGTCTCCGCGATGGGCTGAATCTCGACCACGTCGTACTCGATTTCCAGCATCTCGGCGACCCCCTCGGCGTCGCTCATCATGTCCTCAGCGTTTGCCACGCTCGGCATGACGAGGCCGTGGAGGTTCTCCTTCCCGAGCGCTTCGACGGCGAGGAAGGCGGTGAGCGTCGAGTCGATACCACCGGACAGGCCGAGGACGGCCCCGTCTGCGCCGGCGGCCTCGACGGTGTCTTCGATGAAGGTCGTGATGTGTTCGCGGTGCGCTTCGAGTTCCTCGTCGGAAAGCAGGAGGTCGAACGGTGCGTCCTCCGAGAGAACGTCGACGGATGTCATGGAACCCGGTTGGAACCGGGGGCCCAAATAGTCACGTGTCACGCGAAAACAATGGACGGGCGTCCAGTTTCCGCGGGGGTTCGATGGGGTGAAGCGCTACGTTCAAGTGCCCCCGCAGTCTACGAGTTTTTGCTTCGGAAGACGGTTCGAAGCGTAGCGCGCCGATGTGTTGTCGAACGACGTGAGACAACGCGCGGGGCGAACGAATGTGAGCGCCGATGGGTGACTGAACGAAGTGAAGTCAGCCACGGGGCGAATGCAATGAGCGCCGATGGTCCAGTGGTAGGACACGAGCTTCCCAAGCTCGGAGCCCGGGTTCAATTCCCGGTCGGCGCATTTCTACCGAGACAACGAGCGAGCAACCGCTCTGCGTGTTGCTCGTTCTTGTCGAGTGTGTATGCGGCCCGAGGGAATTGAAGCAGCGAGCAACGCGAAGCGTTGCGAGTGAGGTTCAATTCCCGGTCGGCGCACAACCTGTTTTACTGACAGTTGTCCGAACGGGGGCACATGGACATCGAGACGTCCCTCCTGTCGATTCGACGCTGGCTGATGGCACTCGCGCTGTTACTCACGGTTCAGATGTACACCGACGCAGTCGGCTGGAGCGGTCAGCCGGTCCGGCTCGCGCTACTGGGCGCGGGCGTCTACATCGCCATCGCGCTGTTACTCACCTTCTTCGAAGGATAACCCGCCGCGCCGACTCAGAAAAACAGGTTCTGCACGTCGTCGAACTGCGGAGACTCCGAGCGGAACACCGGCTCGCGGGCGGTCTGGCGAATCATCGCGTGGCGTTCGAGGGCCGAGTCGAATTCGAGAATCGCCCGCTCGATGTCGCGGGCGAGCGCGTCGATTTCGCCGTGGAGTTCGTCGTCGTCGGCCATGATACGCGTAGTTAGTCGAGGGCCGGTAAAACGGACTCGGCTGCGGGGCGTCACCGGAGCCGTCGGGTGCAGTTCCAGCAGAGGTCGAACGTGGCGTCGGCCTCGTTTTCGGCCCCGCAGTTCGGACAGATGCGCTCGCCCGTCGGCGTCGTCTGTACGCCAGCCTGCGAGCCGTCGTCGAGCGACGCCGCGATTTCGGGATGGACGTAGCGGTCCGTCCGGGCGGAGTCCCGACCGGTTCCCTCGCCCATCGTCGGCTCGCCGCCGTTGACGAGGTACCGATAGACCAGCAGCTGGAGCAGGGTCAACCCGAGGGCGTAGACGACGATCCAACCCCAGGTGTCCATCATACATTGACTTACGTTAGCATGCTATATCGGTTCTTCGGTCGAACGGGCCTACCGACGCTCTCGACGGCGGTCGCGGGCGATGCCGACGCGGCGGACTCGCGTCGAAAAGGGTTACTCGCGACGGTGGGACTGCACCGGTCCGTCGAGATTCCGGTCGAACTCGTCGAATGCCTCGATGTCGTCCGGGAGTTCGTAGGGTATCTCGCGCTCGTCGGCGCGGCGCTCGCCGCCGGCGTCGAGCGGTTCGGCAACCTCTTCGAAGCCGGGTTTCACCTTCACGCTCTTGGCGGGGGAGCCGACCGCGATGTGGTGGGCGGGCACGTCGCCCTGGACGACCGACCGCGCGCCGACGATGGCGTTCTCGCCGACGGAGACGCCGGCGTTGACCATCGCGTCGTAGGTGACGCGCGCGTCGTCGCCGATGGTCGTGTGGTAGTTCCTGACCTCGGTCTGGTCGACGGTGTCGTGGGAGTGGCTGTAGATGTGGGCGCTGTCGGAGATGGAGACGCGGTCGCCGATGGTGAGTTTCCCGCGGTCGTCGAGGTGGACGTCGTCGTGGATGACCGTGTTGTCGCCGACCGAGATGTTGTGGCCGTAGGAGAACGTGACGCCCTTGAAGATGCGGAGGTTGTCGCCGGCCTCCGCGAACAGGTGGTCGGCGAGCATCTGTCGGAACCGGAGGGCGAACGCGACGTTGTCGGCCATCGGCGTCGCGTCGAACTGCCGCCAGAGCCACTGGAGGTGCTTCGAGCGCTTGAACCGCTCGTCGTCCTTCTCGGCGTAGTACTCGGCTTCGAGCGTCGCGTTACAGGGGTCGTACCCCTGCAACCGAACCCGCGTCGCTGGCGAGACGGGCTTGCCGTTCTGCCAGCGCTCCCACGCCTCGCGGTCGCCGAACAGGTCGATGAGGGTGTCCCGAACGACCGTGCAGGTGTCTTCGTCCGAGGCGAGCCGACCGTCGACCTCGTCGATGAACGCCTGTAAGCCTTCTTCGGCGTCCGCCGGAAGCGAAACGTGGACCTTCGTCATTGCACCGTCGTAAGCCGTCGAGATTCAAAGGGATTCGGTTGTGCGAACCCCACGTCAGGCCTCCTCCGGGCAATACTGGCTGGTTCCGGGCGTTTGCGATGGGTGAAACCGAGCGCCCGCCGGGCCGGGGATTCCCACGAGACAAAAACAAAACACACCCAATAAGTCACCGGGCTTCTAAGGGCCGGACATGCACTACCGCGAACTCGGCACCTCCGGAATCGAAGTCAGCGAGGTCGGCTTCGGTGCGTGGGTCGTCGGGACCGATTGGTGGGGCGACCGCTCGGACGAAGACTCCATCGAGATGCTCCACCACGCCATCGAGCAGGGCATCGACTTCTTCGACACGGGTGACGTGTACGGCCACGGCCACTCCGAGGAGGTCGTCGGCGAGGCGCTTGCCGACTACCGCGACGAGGTCACCGTCGCCACCAAAATCGGCTACGACTTCTACAACAACCCGCAGGCCGGCCACGGCGAACTCCCCAAGGAGATAACCGGCGAGTGGGTCCGCGAGGCGACCGAAAAGAGCCTCGAACGCCTCGACATGGAGTACATCGACCTCCTGCAACTCCACAACGCGAACGTCGACGAGGTCACGCCCGACGTGCTCGAAGCCCTCGACGAACTGAAAGAGGAAGGTCTCATCGAGGCCACCGGCTGGGCGCTCGGCCCCTCCATCGGCTGGCTGGCCGAAGGCGACATGGCCATCGAAGAGGAGTTCGACGCGCTCCAAATCGTCTGGAACGCCTTCGAGCAGGACGTGGGCAACCACTTCCTCGACACCATCCGCGAGACCGGCTCCCCGACGAGCCTCATCGCCCGCGTGCCGCACTCCTCGGGCCTCCTGAACGAGCAGGTCCGCCCCGAGACCGAACTCGGCTCCGGCGACCACCGCGGCTTCCGCCCCGACGAGTGGTACGAGACGGGCTGGGAGAAACTCGAAGCGCTCCGCTTCCTCGAACGCGACGGCGAGCGGACCATGGCGCAGGCGTCCATCGCCTACCTCCTCGGCTACGACGAGACCGCGGCCGTCACGCCGACGTTCCGCACGAAAGACGACATCGACGAGTGGGCGAAGGCCTCCGACGTGCCGAAACTCACCGACGAGGAGCTAACCCGCGTCGAGGAACTGTACGCGGACAACTTCGGCATCGACCGCTTCGACGGCATGGACGCGCTCCGCTCGTCGGTCGACGGCGAGGACATCCGCGCGGCCGGCCTCGACAAGCGCGTCGCGAAGGGCGCGCGCAACGAAGCATAATGGGTCGCCTGAAGACCCTCCTCGGCGTCACCGCGGTCGCCCACGTCGCGCTCGCGTGGCTGGTCAGCCTCGACGCCAAGAAGCGCGGCGACGACGCCGGCCGCTGGATAGCGCTGACGCTCCTCACCGGCGTCGTCGGTGCCGCGAAGTACGTCCGCGACGGCCGCTGACGACGGCGGTCCCGCGGCGACTCGGTCGCGCGTTCGCTCGGTTCGTTTTCCGCCGTTCCGGACGCTCACGAGCCCTCCCTTCCGATATATATCTAACTTATAAGGCTACTACACCCCCGCCGTCGAACCCGACCGGTACGGTCGCCGCGGCGCGCTCGCGCCGGGGCGACGCGCACACCCGAACATGTCGAATTCAGCATCTCCTTCCACCGAGACGCGGTCGGAGCGCGCGTACAGAACCTACCCGCTGGGCGTCCGAATCGTCGAGCACGACGACCCGGACGAGGAGGGCCGACGGTACGGCTTCCGCGCGCCCGACCACGCGGGCCGCGAGTTCGCGGACGCCGACACGGCCGCGCTCTACGCCGACGTCTACTTCGACGTGAACGGCTTCGTCGAGGCCGGCACGGGCGACCGCGGCGTGCCGCCGGAAGTCATTCAAGCGGGCCGCGACACCCTCGCGGCGTACTTCCTGACGCAACCCTACGCCGACGCCGACTGGGTGGCGTCGTTCTACGGGAAAAAGCGGGCGCGAATCGAGCGCTACGTCGCGGCCGTCCGACGGCGCGCCGAGGAGATTCGAGACGGCGTCAAGGCGCTCGAACGCGAGGGGACGTCCGTCGCGGACGACGCGTCCGTCGGAGGCCGAATGGGGACCGATATATAGTCCACACAACGCTCACCCACGGACAATATTACAATAGGTATCCAATACAAAATTAAAGGGCGGGAGAACGGAGTGGTTCGACCGCATGGTGGAGTTTACTCGGCGAACCCTCATGGCATCGTCCGTCGCCGCCGCGCTCGGAGCGAGCGTGGCAGGCGTCGGTCAGGCGGCTGACCCCGACGACCCGAACACGCCGCGCGCACCGCTCGTTCGGGGCGAACTCAAGCGCTTTTCGACGACGGCGTTCGGCGCGGAGGTGACGGGACCGTTCGTCTTCGGCGACGGGACGCTCCTCTACAGTCTCCAGCACCCCGACCGCGAGAACCCCGCGCCCTACGACAAGGCGGCTATCGGCTACTTCTCCGGCTTCCGGTTCTCGTTCGACGGCGAGAGCGGCTTCGACGAACTCCCGACGCCCGAGACGGACGAGGAGCGGCGAACGGTCCGGTCCGCCGCCGGCGACTACGAGATTCTGGCCCGCGAGCGCGACCCCATCAACGGCGGGTCGGAACTCCTCGGCGTCCCGCAGACGCCCGACGGGACGAACATCACGAGCGACCGGTTCAGCGGGTCGAAGTACGCCGACGCGGGCTACACCCCCGACTGCAACCAGTTCGTCGCCACGGACGACGCGGGGACCGAGGGCTACCTGTTCACCAACTGGGAGGCGAGTCCGGGTAACGTCTCGCGGATTCCGCTCAGTCGGGACGACGACGGGTCGTGGACCGCCGACCTCGAAAACGCGCTGAACCTCGCCAACACCGACGCGCTCCGCGACCTCGGCGGGACGCGAATCAACTGCTACGGCGACCTGAGCCCGTGGAACACGATGCTGTCCGCCGAGGAGAACTACGGTCACCCGCGCGTCTCGCTGACCGCGACCGTCGGCGACATCGTCGAGAAGGGGACGGGCAAAGGGCTCCGCGGCGCACACGAGTTCTGGAACCGGCCCAACCCGACCGAGATTCAGGCGGCCGTCGACGACTACTACGGCGACGAGTCGTGGTTCGTCCAGAGCTACTGGGCGGTCGCCGGCGTCGAACTCCTCGCGTACTACCTCGGCGCGGAGCCGGTCGACCAGTCCGGCGACGGCAACGACCTGACGCCCATCGGCGACGTCTACCCGAACCCGTACCGGTACGGCTACATCGTCGACGTCCGCGAACCGGCCGCCGAGACCCCCGAGCCGGTCAAGTACTACGTCATGGGCCGGGCCGCGTGGGAGTGCCCCGACGTGCAGTCCGACGAGCGGACGGTCTACCTCGCCTCCGACGGCGACAGCAAGGGCGTCTACAAGTTCGTCGCCGACGAGCCGATTCCGAGCTACGACGACCCGATGGACCTCGCCGGGACGCTCTACGCGCCGTACGTGACGAACCGCGACGCCGCGGTCGAAGCGCCCCCGGCAGACGTGAACCTCGAAATCGAGTGGGTCGAACTCGGGCACGCGACCAACGCGGAAGTCGCGGCGTGGGTCGCGGAGTACGACGGCATCACGCAGGTCGACTACCTCGAAACCCACACGGACTGGACCGAAGGCGACGAGGTGACGGCGGAACTCCTCGAAGCCGCCGACAGGGCGGTCGTCGAAAACGGCAACCGCGACTACGTCACCGACGAGGAAATCGTCGAGTGGGCCGACCAGTACGAGACGCGCGGCCCCGCCGGCGTGGACGAGGTGCTCAGGCGCGTCCCCTTCATCGAGACCCGCGCGGCCGCCAAGGAAATCGGCGCGACCATCGAGTTCAACAAGGCCGAGGGAATCGACAGCGTCGACGGCGCGGAACCCGGCGACTACGTCTACTTCGGCATCTCCGAACTCAACGACGACATGTCGAACGACGCGGGCGACCTCCAGCTCCAGCGCGTCGACGGGGGCGTCGTCTACCGCGCGGAACTGGAGGCCGATTACGACATCTCGACGCTCGAACCCGTCATCGTCGGCCCCGACGCGAGCGACCCCGCCGCCGTCGCCGACGACGCGCTCATCAACGTCGACAACCTCGACGTGATGGACGACGGCCGCGTGCTCTGTTGCGAGGACGCCGACCAGTTCGGCCGCTCGTACAAAAACGACTGCCTGTACGTCTACACGCCCGAAGACGGCGACCGCGGCCACGGGAACGACCCCGACGGCGACGACGCCGACAACCCGGGTCGAGGCGACGGTGACGGCAATCCGGGACGCGGCAACGGGAACGGAAACAGCAACTAACCCGCCTCGCTCGGACGCGGTTTTTTGTATTTAGAGGGACACGTTCGACCGATGGTCCTCGAACGGTTCGGTTCGGTACTCTCCCGCGAGGCCCGCGTCGTCGCCCGAAGCCCGCCGCTCTTGGGGGCGGTCACCGGGGCGTGGTTGATGCTCATCGCGCTGATGATGGGGCTCGAAGCGCACCTCGCAGTCGTCTGGTTTCTCGTCGTCGCGCCGTCGGTGATGGCGCTGGCGTACGGCGGGCGGCGCGTCCTGCGTCGCGTCCGCGGCGACCCCGACGGCGAGTGGACGCGGGCGTCGGACGGTTCCGGGTACGACCCGGTCGACGACGAGTCTGCCATCGAGCGACTGCGGGAGCGCTACGCCGCCGGCGACCTCTCCGACGAGGAGTTCGAGCGCCGCCTCGCCAGACTTGTCGAGACCGAAGACCTCCTCGCCGGGCCCCGGTCACGGACGCGGGCGACCGACGAGTCGGAACCGACGTTCGAGCGGAACTGAAGCCGATTCGAGACCGAAAAAGCCACAACGCTCGACCGAGTTCGGGACGACCATGCGCAGTTCACTCGTCGACGTGCTCCCGGACCTCCTCGAACTCCTCGTCTTCGGCCTCGGCAGCGCGGGGCTCTCCCTCGCCGGCGCGTACATCGAGCGCTTCGCGTTCGTCACCTTCGAACAGGGCAACGTCGAAATCGCCGCGTGGGCGGTCGTGATGGGCGCGGTGGCGCTGTACTTCGCGTACAACGTCGGCACCGACAAAGTCCGCCCGAAGCTCCGAGACGTTCGCGCCGCGCTCGCGTAGGAGAAAAAACCGCGTTCTGATTTTCGACCGCCTCAGGCGAGGAACACGTGTCGCGGCCGGTCCGCGAGCACGTCGCGGCCCCACTGGACCGTGTCGCGGAACGCGTCGGAGCGGAAGAACTCCATCGCGTCGTCCTGCGAGCGCCACTGGCTGGCGATGAACATGTCGTCTTCGTCCTCGACGTTGACCATCAGGTCCGTGTCGAAGTGGCCGTCCATCTCTTCGAGGAGGCCGCCGACGGTGCCGAACTTCTCGACGAAGTCGCCGCGGTGTTCGGACTTGACGGTGTAGAACATCCCCATCGTGCCGAAGCCGGACTCCTCGCCGGCGCGCTCGACGATGCCGGGAAGCTCCGAGAGGAAGCCCGCGGCGGTCTCGGCGGCCGACGCCGTCTCCCAGATGGAGACGACGGCGACCCGCCCGCGCTCGTTGGCCTCGTAGACGGCCGTCTTGACGTGCGTCGGGTAGTGGTCGAAGTTGCCCCGGAGGCCCTCGACCTCCTCGAACAGCTCGTCGGCGTCGGCCTCGGAGTAGAGGACCGTCGCGTACACGTCCTCGCCGTGGGGCTTGCCGGCGTAGATGTTCAGCTCTTCGAGCTGTCCGCGGATGTCTTCGTCGTCGCCGTCGTCGCCGTGGTGGTGTCCACCGTCGTCGCCGTCGCCGTGGTGGTGGCCGTCACCGCCCTCGCCGCCGTGGTGGCCGCCCTCGCCGCCCTGATGGCCGCCCTCCCCGTGCGCGTGCGCGCCGTGGTGGGACTCGTCTTCGAACTCGCTCGTCGGGACGCCGTCGCCCGCGAGGAACGCGCCGAGGTCGGACGGCGGGAAGCGCCGGCCGACGTAGAACTGGCCGAACTCGCCGTACTTCGAGGACACCTCGTCGAAGCGCATCTCGTAGACGATGTCCTTGATGTCGGTCGGGTCGTCGCCGAACAGCGTGACGCCCCACTCGTAGTCGTCGAAGCCGACCGAGGAGGCGATGACCTGCTTGATCTTCCCGGCGTACTTCCGGCCGGTGTCGCCGTGGGTCGACATCAGCTCGCGGCGCTCGTCGAACGAGAGGTCGTACCAGTTGTGCTCCTCGCCGCGGCGCTTCGACATCGGGTAGAAGGACATGTAGGTGTCCTCGGGGATGTCGGGCTTGAGTTTGCCCTCGATGTAGCGGAGCAGTCCCGTATCGATGTCCTCCTCGTTGCCCTCGAAGTAGTCGTCCGAGACGTAGCCGGACACCTCGGTGACGGAGACGTAGGAGGTCGGCTGTTCGGTGAAGGCCGCGAGCGCGGTCCGCTCGAACTGCCGTTCGGCGCGGGAGACGTCGTCCAGCGTCGGCCGGAAGTGAACGACCACGAAGTCCGCCTTGTGGCCGAGGACGGAGAAGACGGCGGACGCGCCCGCCTCGGCGTCCTCGACCGCCTCGTGGGCGTCGAGGTACGCGACGCCCTCCTCGATTGCGCGGCGGCGCTCGTGTTCGGGCGCGTCACGCCACGCGTCCCAGTCGACGGTTCGGAAGTCGTGCAGCGCGAACCAGCCCTCGTCGGTCTGTGGGGCCTCTACCATACCGTGGCCTAGGGAGTCATCCGGTATTGAAGTTGCGAGTCGTTTTCGCGGTTCGAGAACCGTCGAAGGAAAGCGGGACGGCTCCGGTCGGAGCGGTCAGGAGGGCCGTCGCCCCCGACCGAGGCGCTCAGCCGAGGAGCGTCGGCCCGAATATCATGAGCACGAGCGACGCGAGCATCGTGAGGCCGATGGAGGTCGTGATGGTGCGGACGACGGTGTGGGGGTCGTCGACCGGGAGCCGCGAGACGACGGCCTCGGCCGAGGTCCGCAGGATTCGACCGCCGTCGAGCGGATAACCGGGGATGCAGTTGAAAAGCCCCAGTTGGAGGTTAATCCACGCCGTCCAGAACAGGACGTTGGCGACGATGAAGACGCCGCCGCCGAGGAAGCCGAGCGGGCCGCCGACCTGATAGAAGTTGACGACCTGCCCGGTGAAGCCGGGGAAGTTCGGAATCCCGAGGACGACCGACGCGAGGGGCAACAGCAGCGACACGTAGACGAGTTGGAGGGGCGACCCGGCGAAGGCGGTCGCGAGGCCGCCATCGCCGCCGTCACCGCCGAGAAGCGAGAGGTACGTCCCCGCGGGGTACTCCTGCGTGCCGAAGTCGGTCAGGAGCAGGCCGCTCGTCCCCTGGAAGATGTTGACGCCGAGGAAGCCGTTGCCGTCCTGGTCGTTCGTGCCGAGCGTCACCTGCACCGTCTCGAAGCCGCCGTCGCGGTAGACTTCGACGGCGACGGTCTGGTCGGGGTCGGTCCGGTCGAGCGCCTGCTGAAGCTCCGTCGAGGAGGTGATGCGCTCGCCGTTGAACGACGAGACGATGAGGGGTTGGGTCGTCCCCGTGGCGTTGTACAGCGGGCTGTTCTCGGCGACGTTGGTGATGTAGGCACCCACCGGGATGGTGCGCTCGCCGGCGGAGGTGTCGAGGCGGGCGAACCGCGAGTCGCCGACGGCCGACTCGAAGTCGGCGCGCGTCGAGACGGCGGTCCCGTTGACCGCGGTCACGCGAATCGGGTCGCTGCCGGACTCGACGGTCAGGTTCGCCGGGTTGCCGGCGACGGAGCCGGCGACGACGAGTTCGCGCGTGACCGAGATGGTCCGCTCGCCGTCGAGTTCGACCGACACCGTCTCCGCGTCCGTGCCGAGGAGCGCGGCGTCGAGTTCCCGCGTCGTGTTGACCGGCGTGCCCTCGATGGCGGTCACGCGGTCGCCGCCCGAGATGCCCGCCGCGTCGGCCGGCGACCCGGCGTACGCGCCGGAGACGGCGACGCCGGGCGCGACCGAGATGGAGCCGATGACCGGGCCGAAAAGCAGGGCGAACGCGACGAGCGTGACGGCGAAGTTGTTCGTCACGCCGGCGGCGAACATCCGCGACTTGCCGCCGCGGTCGGCGCGGCGCTGGCTCTCCTCGGAGGGTTCGACGAACGCCCCGACGGGGAGAATCGTCAGGAGGACGACGCCCATCGACTCCACGTCGATGCCCTCGACGCGGCTGAGGACGCCGTGGCCCCCCTCGTGGACGACGAGGCCGACGAGGAGGCCGAAGAGGATTTCCGGCGCGACCGAAAGCGGGAGGAAGTCGTTGACGCCGGGGATGACGAGGAAGTTCTGCGGCTGGTTCACCTGCGTCGGGGCGGGCGGGTTCTGGAGGATGACGACCGCCTGATAGACGAGGAGGACGAACGTCCCGACCATGATGACGAGGGCGATACCGAGGCCGACGTTACTCCACGCCCGCCAGAACCGCTTGGGGGCGGCGATTCTGTCGAGGAGTTCGCGGCCGCGACGGGTGTGGACCGTCGTGAGGGGACCCTGGACGCGGACGTACTCGGGGAGGATACCACGAGCACGCAACAGCGCCGCGAGGAGAGAGTAGGCGATGAAGCCGGCGAGAACCCAAAGCAGCGTGTTCATCGCCCGAAGGGAAGCGGCGCGCGCCAAAAGGCGTTCGGGTTACGATTCCACCGTTCGGGTCACGGTACCGCGTTCGACGAGCGCGAGCGCCGACCCGGCCCGCGACCGAGAGTCGGGTTACTCGTCGTCGTCGTCGCCGGGCGACTCGATTTCGACTTCGACCGCGCCGTCGTCGTCCGCGTCGGTCTCGTCGTCGCTCGCGTCGGCAGTCTCGTCTGCCTCGTCCGTCTCGTCGTCGGAGGCGGCGTCGTCCGTTTCCTCCTCGGGGTCGTGTTCGACGGTGACCGTGGCGTCCTCG
The DNA here is from genome assembly GCF_001368915.1 of Haloferax massiliensis. GTDB lineage: Archaea > Halobacteriota > Halobacteria > Halobacteriales > Haloferacaceae > Haloferax > Haloferax massiliensis. The sequence continues at coordinate 413,428 of NZ_CSTE01000001.1, forward strand.
TCGTCGGTCGCGTCGTCCGCGCCGGTCTCCTCGTCGGCCGCCGTCTCGCCCTCGGCGGGGTCGTCGGCGAGCGCGATGTCGGTGAAGGAGTCGCCGGACGACGAGCGAAGCCGAGAGACGGCGTAGGCGACGCCCACGAGGAGCAACGCGACGAGGAGCAGACGGCCCCACGAGCGGCCGCCCGAGGAGTCGTCGTCGACGGACGCCTGTTCGGAGTCGGCGTCGAACTCCTCCAGTTCGACGTCGAATTCGTCTTGCGATTCCTCCACGGACCGGATGAAGTCGATGAGAGACATGTGAACTGTGATGCGGCGAGGCCGCGGTAGGCGTCGTTCGCGGGGGAACGAGCCCGTCTCACCGTACGCGCGTCGGGGACATAAGTCGTCCCCCAGAAGGGTTTTAGCCACCCCGGCGACGAACGGGAACCGTGTTCGACAGTTCCCGCTACGAGGTCCGACAGAAGGTGTCCATCAGCAACAAGTACGTCGTCTACGAGGGCGACGACCCCGTCCTCTCGGCGAAGCAAAAGAAGTTCAAACTGAAAGAGGACTTCCGGCTGAACGACCATGACACCGGCGAGGAGCGGTTCCGCGTCAAGGCCGACAGCGTCCTCGACGTGTCGGCGGCCTACGACATCGTCGACAGTCGGACCGGCGAGCGCGTCGGCGCGGTCAAACGCGGCGCGTTCTCGTTCGCCAGACACACCTACCAACTGCTCGGCCCCGACGGCTCGGTCGCGGGGCGAATCGTCGAGGACAGCGTCCCGATGGCGGTCGCCAGACGGCTCGTCACGACGCTCATTCCGTTTTCCTACCGCATCGAGGACGCGACAGGAGCGTCGGTCGGCGCGGTGGACGGGCAGTTCTCGCTCCGGGACAAGTACACCGTCGACGTGGACCGCGAGCGAATCGACCCGCGACTCGCCGTCGTCGGCGCGGTCGTCATAGACGCCATCGAGGAGAACTGACGGTCCGGTGAGGGTGGTGGCGAGGGACGAGGAGTCAGTCTTCGCGGCGGAGTCGCGCGACGACGAAGTCGCGCTCTAGCTCGCCGAGGAACTCGCCGAGTCGCGGTCCCTGTTCGGCGTCGAAAAACAGGCGGTAGCCGGCGGCGAAGAAGTCGCCCATCTCGATGCCGTGGCGGCGCGCGGTCTCGTAGATTTCGCCCTGAATCGCCTCGCCGTCGTGGTTCTCCTCGACAAAGTCCGCCAGTTCGTCGAGCGCGGCCTCGACCGCGGGGTCGAAGTCGAACGCGGGGAGGTCGACCTGCAGGCGGTAGTTGTACTGGTTGTCCATCTTCTCGGCCCAGCGGCGGGCGCGCTCGACCCGGCCGAGCGCCTCCTCGACCGCCTCGTCGGGCGTGTCCTCGTCGAAGAAGCCCTCGTTGCGGGCCATCTTGACGCGCAGGTCCTCGTCGTCGGTCATGCCGAGGACGGCCGCGAACGTGTACGGGAGCCGAACCCGGTCCTCGCGGACCTCGTCGACGACGAACGGGTAGGCGCGCTCGGCGAAGCGGGTCAGGCTCTCGTCGTCGACCTCGCCGAAGTAGGCGCGCTCGAAGCGGTCGAAGTCGTCAACGAGCTGGTCGAGCCGCGTGAGGTCGAGGTCGCGGGCCTTCCGCGGGTTGAGCGCGAAGAAGTACCGGAGCACCTCGGGTTCGAGCAGGTCGAGCATCTCCGCGACGGTGACGATGTTGCCGGCGGACGACGACAGCGCCTCGCCGTTGAGCGTGAACCACTCGTACACCATCGGCACCGGCGGCTCGATTCCGAGGACGTTCTCGGCGATGTCCTTGCCGGAGGGCCACGAGCCCTCGGCGTGGTCCTTGCCGAACGGCTCGAAGTCGACGCCGAGGACCTGCCACTGGCCGGGCCACTCGAAGCGCCACGGGAGCTTGCCCTCGCGGAACGTCGCGGTCCCCTCGTGGCCGCAGCCGTCGATGGTGTTGTCGCCGACGGTCATGTCGGTACAGACGTAGTCGACGGTGCCGGCGTCGAGGTCGATGTCCGTGACCGTCTCCGTGATTTTGCCGCACTCGGCGCAGACGGGGTTGAAGGGGACGTAGTCCTCGTCGACCTTCGACTGGTACTCGCCCAGCACCTCGCGCGCGGTGTCGGCGTGTTCGAGGACGTGTTCGACCACGGGGTCGAAGTCGCCGTTCTCGTACAGTTCGGTGTTGGAAATCATCTCCACCGGGACGCCGAGGCGGTCGGCGTCGGCCTTCAGGAGCGCCGCGAAGTGCGCCGCATAGGACTCGGTCTCGCCGAACGGGTCCGGAATCGACGTGTACGGCTTGCCGAGGTTGCGGCCGAGCGCGCCGGCGTCGACCTCGCCGAGGCCGACGATGTTGCCGTCGGCGTCCGCGAGCTTTCGCGGGAGCTTCCGGAGGGGGTCCTTGTCGTCGCTGGTGAACACCTGCCGGACCTCGTGGCCGCGCTCGCGGAGCACCTCGGCGACGAAGTAGCCGCGCATAATCTCGTTGAAGTTGCCGAGGTGAGCCACGCCGGACGGGGAGACGCCGCCCTTGATTACGACCGGCTCGTCGGGGTCGCGGGCCTCGATTTCGTCGGCGACCTCGTCGGCCCAGAAGCCGTGGTGATTGGCGTCCGCGTCGCCGTCGCCGTCGGTCGCGTCCGCGGCGGGAGCGTCGCCGCGAGAGGGGTCGTTCGTCGCCATCTCAGGGTGCCCAGTAGGTCGGTTCGTCGCCGCCCTCGGGGATGATGTCGGTGCCCGTGTGCTCGCCGCGGAGGACCGCCGGCGTGATGCGGTCGGGGTCCGTGCCGTCGAGGACGATGGTGCGCATCTTCGCGCGCTCGATGAGCTTCGCGGCGAGGAGGTCGACCGGGGCGGACGAGCCGGCGTTCATCTCGATGTCGCCGATGACGTCGACGAGCTCCGCGGCGGTCATCTCCTCGAACTTCGTCGCGTCGGGGTCGGATTTCGGGTCGGCGCTGAACACGCCGTCGACGCTGGTCGCGTAGACGAGCAGGTCGGCGTCGACGTACTCGGCGAGCGCGGCCGCGACGGCGTCCGTGGTCTGGCCGGGCATGACGCCGCCCATCACCGAGATGTCGCCGCGCCGGATGGCGTCGCCGGCGTCCTCGTAGTCGTGGGCGACCTTGGGGTCGACCTGCGAGCCGAGCGCCGCGATGAGCAGGCGGGCGTTGATTCTGGTCACGTCGATGCCGATCTGGTCGAGTTGAACCTCGTTCGCGCCGAGGTCACGGGCCGCGCCGATGTAGTCGCGGGCGACGCCGCCGCCGCCGACGACCGCACCGATTTCGCACCCGTCCCGCGCGAGCGTTTCGACGACGGAGGCGTGACCCTCCACGCGTCGAGCGTCGAGGTCCGGCGCGAGCACGCTTCCGCCGATGGAGATGACGACTCTCATTGCACACGGGTATCCGTGACCGCATCTTAAGGGTTATCAACTGCGAGACGCCCGTGTCGGGGGCTTTAAACCACTCTCGCGGCGACTACGAGTATGCGACTCGTCACCGTGGAGACGGTTACGCTCGTCGTCGTCGGGTGGGTGCTCGCTCTCGGCGCGATGCTCGTCCGCCACCGCCGCGGCGAGGTCGACCGCAGGACCGTCTTCAACTGGGCGCTGGTGGCCTGTTTTTCGGTCGGCTGGGCGCTCTGGCAGTTCGACACGTTGCCCGCGACGGCCGACACGTCCGTCGGCGCGGCGGCCCCGTGGCTGGCGACGCTCCTCGGCCTCGTCGGCGCGGCCGTCGCCGTCCACCTCTACCGAACCCGCCCGCGCCCCGAGGCGCGGGAATCGGAGCCGACACCCGAGTCCGACGAGGCCGGCACGGAGCAATCTTAAACCGGCGCGGGCCGTCCTTCGGGTATGCACGTCCTCGGAATCGTCGGCGCGGGCGCGACGGCGCTCTGCGACCGACTCGCCGCGCAGTTGGACGGCCGCGTCGCCACCGTGGAATCGCTCCCCGAGAGCGCGACCGAACCGGAATCGACAGACGGCGTCGCCGCCGCGTACGGTCTCTCGCCGGACGGTAACTGGGTCGGTACCGGCGACGACCGCGGCCTCGATAGCCTCCTCGACGACCTCTCGGCGGCGTACGACTACGCGCTCCTCTCGGGGTTCCCCGACGCGCGCGTCCCGACTCTCGCGCTCGCCGGAGCCGACGCCGCGAACGTCATCGCGGAGGCCGAAACGGCGGAATCGGCTGACGTGGCGTCGCTCGCCGCCGAAATCGACTCGCGCGAACCGCACGTCACGCTCGAAACGCTGGTCAAGCGCGCGAAGGCCGACCCGCTCGAAGTGTACGCCGGAGCGATTGCGACCTTCACCGGGCGGGTGCGCGCGAAGGAGTCCGAGGGCGACGACCCGACGCTCAGCCTCGAATTCGAGAAGTACGACGGGGTGGCGGAGTCGAAGATGGCCGCGATATCTGAGGAACTGGAGGAGCGCGACGGCGTTCTCCGCGTCCTCATGCACCACCGGGTGGGCGTCGTCGGCGACGGAGAAGACATCGTGTTCGTCGTCGTCCTCGCGGGACACCGCCGAGAGGCGTTCCGGACGGTCGAAGACGGCATCGACCGCCTGAAAGACGAGGTCCCGATATTCAAGAAGGAGACGACCACCGACGAGGAGTTCTGGGTCCACGACCGATGAGGCGGAGCGGATTATCCACGATACGCGGATAGTCGCGACGACGGGGGAATCGGCCGATATTGCGGCATCTATTTCCGCAAAATGAGGCGTCAGACGGGGTGAAACGGCGCGTATTCGACCCAATGTATTCAAGACATTATTTTTAGAAAGAATCCCTCAAAGACGGTTCTAAAAAATCTAAGACGGTCTCAAAGATTCCTAAAACGAACCCTTTTGGTCGATTCAGGCTGAAAGCGGCCGAACTAATTCTAACGGACCTTCCTTTATAACAGGTGATGGGTCGATAGGTGGAAGTGAGGTGTACCAGATGAGCGCAACAGTACCCCCCTCCACCGACAGTAGCTCCAAGGAAGACCGCCTCAAGCAGTACCTGCTCGACCGTGCGAAAGACGGCGAGATGTACTTCAAGAGCAAATTCATCGCCGACGACGTCGGCCTGTCTCCCAAGGAAATCGGCGCCCTGATGGTCAAGCTCCGCGACTCCGCGACGGAGCTGACCATCGAGAAGTGGTCGTACACGAGCGCGACCACGTGGCGCGTCGAGACCGCCTGAGAGCACGCACTGCCCGCCCCGACCGACGCCAGCGCCCAGACGACGCGCACCGCCCGGTCCCCGGACGAACTGACCCCGACCCCGACAGCCCGCGACCCCGCGGTAGCCCCGCCGAGCGCGCTCGGACCCCGCGCCGAGACTCGACTCGACCGCCCGCCGGCCGGCCCCGCTCGGCTCGTGACTCCGACGAGCCGGCCCCCCTCCTCGCGGCGCAGAGTGCCGAACTCCTCGCACCCCGCCGGAGCGGCCTCCACCACACACCCCCGGTGACGGCCCCCCGCCCGCGGCGACGCCCGCACGGTTTCGCAGCGCTTCGTTTTTCAGTGCGACGCAGACGCCCCGAGCGACCGCCTCCCGCGCCGCCGTCGCCGGGTCGGTTCGGAGTCCCGTCACGGGATTTATGCACGTCGCCCGCCTACTGCACGTCGATGGTACAGTCCGAATCGGCGGACGGACCGCCGGTGGAGGCGCTTCGCGCCGTCTTCGACGTTCACGAGGTGCGGTCAGACGGTCGCCGTCGAATCTACTACGGCGAGTCGCTCGTCCCCGAGCAGATGCTCGTCCGCGAAATCTGGCCGTCGTTCCGGGAGGCCGGCTACGACGTGCAGGTGCAGGTCGCGGAACTCGGGGAGACCGACGTGGTCGTCGTCGAACCCGCCTCGCAGGGCATCGAGGGAGTCCCGTGGAAGAACATCACGCTGTTCGCGCTGACGATTCTCTCGACGCTCTTCGTCGGCGCGTACGCGTGGTACTATATCCCGCTTTCCGACATCACCGCGAACCCGCTCGTGATGCTTCGGGCGTGGCCCTTCACCGCCGCCGTCCTCGGCGTCCTGTCGGTCCACGAACTCGGCCACTACGCGGTCGGCCGATACCACGGCGTCAACGTCTCGCTGCCCTACCTCATCCCGTTTATCTTCCCGTTCGGCACGCTCGGTGCCATCATCCGCATGCGCGGGCAGATGCCCGACCGGAAGACGCTGTTCGACATCGGCGTCGCCGGCCCGCTCGCCGGCCTCTGTGCGACGGTCGTCGTCACTATCATCGGCCTCTCGCTCGAACCGATGACCGTCCCGAGCGAGGTCCTCGGCCGGTCCGGGGACATGATCATCTTCAACAACCCGCCGCTCCTCGACGCCATCGCGACCGTGCTCGGTCGTCCAACGGAGTACGCCGACCCCCGGACCGTCGTCCACCCCGTCGTCATCGGCGGCTGGGTCGGGATGTTCTTCACGGTCCTCAACCTGCTCCCGGTCGGCCAACTCGACGGCGGCCACATGGTCCGGGCGATGCTCGGCGAGCGCCAGGAGTCGCTCGCGGCGGCCGTGCCGCTCGTCCTGTTCGGCATCGCCGGCTACCTCCACTACGTCCGCGGCCTCGGCCTCAACCAGTCCGTCGGCCTGTGGTTCTTCTGGGGCCTGATGTCGACGTTCATCGCCTACAACGGCCCGGCGAAACCGATAGACGAGACGCCGCTCGGAACGGGCCGGATGGCCGTCGGCCTCTTTACGTTCGCCCTCGGTGCGGCGTGCTTCCTCCTCGTGCCGATTCAGGTCATTCCGGGATAGCGCGCGGGCGGACTCGACACCGATACCGACCGAAAAACAGCTAGTCGCCGCCGTGGGTGTAGCCGCGGTCCGGAACGGCCTCGCCGTCGGCGACGACGGCCTCGGCGGGTTCCTCGACGACCTTCCCGACCACCGTGAGCGGTACGTCGGTCGCGTCGCGGGCGGCGTCGAGCGCCGGCTCGGGGAGCGTAAAGACGAGTTCGAAGTCCTCGCCGAAGAACGCCGCGAGGTCGCGTCTGTCGTCGGAATCGGTCGCCACCTCGGCGACGCCGTCGTGGACCGGCAGCGCGTCGAAATCGAGTTCGAACCCGCAGTCGCTGGCCTCCGCAAGTTGGTGGACCGACCGGGCGAGGCCGTCGCTCGAATCCATCATCGCCGTGGCAGACCCGCGGAGGGCGACGCCGGCGGCGACGCGGGGCGTGAACCGAAAGAGGTCGTTGGCGCGGTCTGTCTCGCCCGCCTCGAACAGGCGGACGGCGGCGGCGGAGCGGCCGAGTTCGCCCGTGACACAGAGCACGTCGCCCGGGGTCGCGCCAGAGCGGCGAACCGGGTCGTCGGTGCGGCCGATGGCCGTCGTCGCCGTGGTGAACTCCCGGTGGGTGTCGAGGTCGCCGCCGACGTACTCAGCGCCGACCGCCTCGCAGACGTCCCGCGCGCCCCGGACGAAATCGCCGAGTTCCGTCTCGTCGAGTTCGACGGCGGCGTAGGCGGCGACGGCGCAGGTCGCGCTCGCGCCCATCGCGGCCACGTCCGACAGCGACGCGCCGACGGCCCGCCAGCCGGCGGTGTAGCGGGTCGTCCCCGCGGGGAAATCCGTCGTCTCGTGGAGCATGTCGGTCGTGACGACAAGGTCGTCCACGACGGCGGCGTCGTCGCCGGCACCCGGAAGGTCGGCGGCGAGCAGTCTGAGAGCGGCGCGCTCGTCCATGTCTCGGACGTGTCGGGCGACGCGGAAATGTCCACCTATCCGCCGGTGAGCGGCGTCACAGGTTCGGACGACGAGGTGCGGAACGGCGACGGCGTCCGCGACGGACCTGTTTCTCGGCCGTCGAATCCGGTGACTTAATGCCCGTCGTAGACGCATCCCCAGCAAATGGCCCGCGAGAACATCCGCGCGACGGTGCTCGGTTTCGCAGCGGCGATCGTCGTCTTCGCCGTCCTGTTCTACTTCGCGGGCGTGGACGAGCTCATCGACCGGGTGACGATGGCCGATCCGGCCTATCTGGTCGCTATCCTCGCCATCACGCTCGTGTGGCTCATCGCGTGGGGGGCGTCGCTGAAGACCGTGCTCGGCGTGCTCGGCGTGGACATCTCGGCCGTCCGCTCGTTTCTCATCTTCACGGGCGCGACGTTCTCGAACAACATCACCCCGTTCGGACAGGCGGGCGGCGAGCCTGTGACGGCGCTTCTCATCTCTCGGAGCGCCGACACCGAGTACGAGACCGGGTTGGCGGCCATCGCCAGCGTCGACACCCTCAACTTCGTCCCCTCTATCACCATCGCGCTCATCGGGGCGGGCTACTACGCCACGGAGGTGACGCTCGGCCGCAACCTCGAAATCGCGCTCGTCGCCGTGGTCGGCCTCGCCGTCGGCGTGCCGGCGGCCGTCTACGTCGCGTGGAAGCGCCGCTACGACCTCGAACACCGGCTCATCGGCGTCCTGACGCCGGTCATCCGAACCGTCTCGCGGTACGTCCCGCGGATGTCGGTCCCCACGAACGACGGTATCGAGCGCCGCATCAACGGCTTTTTCCGCTCTATCGAGCGCGTCGGGCGAAACCCGCGGGGACTGGCGGTCGCGCTCGGCCTGTCGGGGGTCGGGTGGTTCTGCCAGATGGTCGCGCTCTGGGTGGCGTTCCACGCCATCGGCGCGCCCATCGCCTTCTCCATCGCGCTGTTCGTCGTCCCCATCGGGGCCATCGCCGGCGTGACGCCGCTTCCCGGCGGCGCGGGCGGCATCGAGTGGACGCTCGCCATCCTCGTCGCCGCCGCGAGCCCCGCCGTCTCGTTCGACGTGGCGACCGCGGGCGTCGTCGTCTTCCGCGGGTTCATCTACTGGGTGCCCGTCGTCCTCGGCGGCCTCGTGATGAGCACGGAGAGCGCGCGCGGGTGGCGGTCCTGACGGCGCGATACGGGCTGTCACCCCGGCGCACGCCGGGCGGGGCGCAGGAGCCTCCAACCGCCCGTATCGGGCGAATACGATGCCTTTAAACGCCGCGATTATGAACCAATAGCCATGGTAACCATCTATGACGTCCCGGCGGACGCCCTCATCGAGGAGGTCGCCGGACGACTCGAGGACCGTATCGAGCAACCCGACTGGATGGCCTTCGCGAAGAGCGGCCAGACCCGCGAGCTCCCGCCCCAGCAGGACGACTTCTGGTACGTCCGCGGCGCGAGCCTGCTCCGCAAGGTCGCCATGAACGGCCCCGTCGGCGTCGACCGCCTCTCGACCGAGTACGGCGGCCTCAAGCGCGGCACCAACCGCTACAGCGTCTCCGGTGCGCACAGCGACGCCGGCAGCAAGAACATCATCCGCACGCTCCTCCAGCAGCTCGAAGAGGAGGGCCTCGTCGAGACCGCCAAGGGAGAGGGTCGCCGCATCACCGCCGAGGGGACGAGCTTCCTCGACAACGCCGCGTCCGACGTGCTCTCCGACCTCGACCGTCCGGAACTCGAACGCTACGCGTAGAGCCGCCGACACACACCGAGAGTTCTTCTTCGACGGCGGATTCCCCGAGAGCCGTCTGTATGCGGGTCCGTAATGGTTTTCAGACATCGGACCGTGCGCTAGGGTATGAGTGGCAGTCCCGACGATGAGCGACTGGAGGAGCTTCGAAAGAAGAAGATGCAGGAACTCCAGGAACAGCGGGGCGGCGGACAGGGTTCCGCGGAGCAACAGCAGGCCGAGGAGGCCGCCCAACAGCGCGCCGAACAGCAGAAGCAGGCGCTTCTCAAACAGCATCTGACCGACGAGGCCCGCCAACGGCTCAACGCGGTGCAGATGTCCAAGCCGGAGTTCGCAGAGCAGGCCGAGCGGCAAATCGTCGCCCTCGCCCAGAGCGGGCGCATTCAGGGCCGCATCGACGACGACAAGATGAAGGCGCTCCTGAAGGAGCTGCAGCCCGAGTCGAAGAGCTTCAACATCCGCCGCCGGTAACACGTGGAACTCGCGCTCCTCTACAGCGGCGGCAAGGACTCCTCGCTGGCCGCACTGCTTCTCGACGCCTTCTACGACGTGACGCTCGTGACCGTCCACTTCGGGGTCACGGAAGACTGGACGCACGCCCGCGACGCGGCGGCCGAACTCGGCTACGCCTTCGAGACGCTGGAACTCGACCGCGAGGTCGCGGCGGCGGCGACCGCCCGCATGGTCGAAGACGGTTACCCCCGCGGCGGCATCCAACACGTCCACGAACACGCGCTCGAAGCGGTCTGCGGCCTCGATTTCGACGCCGTCGCCGACGGCACCCGCCGCGACGACCGCGTCCCCTCTATCTCGCGGGCGCAGGCCCAGAGCCTCGAAGACCGCCACGGCGTCGACTACCTCTCGCCGCTTTCGGGGTTCGGCCGCGGCGCGGTCGACCGCCTCGTGGCGTCGCATCTCGACGTCGAAACCGGGCCCTCCGAGGAGATTCCGAAGGCCGACTACGAGGGCGAACTCCGCCACCTCATCGCCGCCGAACACGGGCGGGCGGCGGTCGACGAGGTGTTCCCGGACCACGTCCAGAGCTACGTCCACGGCCGGCGCTGAGGGCGGCCCCCGCGCTCGGCCGCCGGCCCGACCGCCCGTTCCCCCGGCTCGTACCGCGTCGTTTTTCACCCCGCCGCGCGCCGGGTGAGTCATGGACCCCGGCATCGCCTACTCCGTTCTCGCCGCGTTCGTCTGGGGCATCTACATCTTCGCCCTGAAGCGGTACTTCCCGGGCTACTCCGGGGCGGTTCTCACGGTCGTCGTCAACGCCTTCGCCGTCGTCCTGTACCTCCCGGTCACGGCGGTGACGTACGACCCGGATGCGGTCCCCTCGCTCGCCGAACTCGGCGCGACGGGCGTGGGAATCGTCGCCGGCACGGCCGCGCTCGTCGGCGTCGCGCTCATCCTGTTCGTCGACGCCCTCGACGCCGGCGACGTCTCCTACGTCGCGCCCATCAACAAGCTCGTCCCGGTGTTCGTCCTCCCCATCGAAATCCTGTTTCTGAACCAGTTCCTGACGGGGATGCAGGTCCTCGGCGTCGCGGTCGCCACCGTCGCCGTCTACGTCGCGAACTACGAGGGCGGGGCGTTCCTCGACCCGCTTCGGCGCGCGGTCCGGTCGCGGCCCGCCCAACTCGCGCTCGCCAGTGCGGCCTGTTACGCCGTCAGCGACGTGGGAAAGCGCGTGGCGCTCCAGGAACTCGGCATCCCGACGAGCGTGTTCGTCCCGGTGCTTTTCGTCGGCGCGGCGCTCGCCGTCCTCCCGGTCGCGGTCCGCGACTGGCCGGGGGTCCGCGGCGACCTCCCGAAGTTCGCCGCGGCGGGCGCGCTCGTCGCCGTCGGCGAACACGTCACGTCGACCGCCTTCGGACTGGTGCCGGCGAGCATCGCCTCGCCCATCGTCAACATGCAGGCCATCGTCGCCGTCGTCCTCGGCGGGGTCGTCCTCCGGGAGGCCCGGTTCGGCACGCGCCTCGCCGCCGCCGTGCTCGCGGTCGTCGGCGTCTCGCTCATCGCGCTCGGCGACGTGGCGGCGCTCCGCGCCCTCGTCGGGTAGCCGCCCTCGCCCCGAACAACAGGTTTCAAGCGCGACCTTCGCCAACCAACGCGCATGTACGACCGACTCAAGGGATTTCGTGACTTCTACCCCGGCGAGATGTCGGCCCGGCGCGAGGTCGTCGACACCGTCGAGACCGCCGCCGCCCGCTACGGCTTCCGCGAAATCGGAACGCCCCACCTCGAACGGACCCAGATGTACGTCGACAAGTCCGGCGAGGAAATCGTCGAGGAGCTGTACGCCTTCGAGGACAAGGGCGGCCGCGAGGTCGCGCTCACGCCCGAACTGACGCCGACGGTCGCCCGGATGGTCGTCGCCAAGCAGCAGGCGCTGTCGAAGCCCATCAAGTGGGTCTCGACCCGGCCCTTCTGGCGCTACGAGCAGGTCCAGCAGGGTCGCTTCCGCGAGTTCTACCAGACCAACGCCGACATCTTCGGCTCCTCGGAGCCGGAGGCCGACGCCGAGATTCTGGCCTTCTGCGCCGACGCGCTGACCGACCTCGGTCTCACGGGCGACGACTTCGAGTTCCGCGTCTCCCACCGCGACATCCTCGGCGGCCTGCTCCGGTCGTTCGACGCCGACGTGGACGTCGCCGACGCGGTCCGCGCCGTCGACAAGTCCGAGAAGGTCGAACGCGAGGAGTACCTCGGCCTGCTTTCGGACGCCGGCCTCTCGTACGACCAGGCCGGCGAGTTCGCCGACCTCATCGAGCGCGGCGACCTCGACGAAATCGCCGAGTTCGGCGGCGACGACGTCGCGGCCGCGGTCGAGAACCTCCGGAACGTCCTCGCCGCCGCCGACGACTTCGGCGCGGGCGAGTTCTGCGAGGTGTCGTTGACGACCGCCCGCGGGCTGGACTACTACACCGGCGTCGTCTTCGAGTGCTTCGACTCCACGGGCGACGTGTCGCGGGCGACGTTCGGCGGCGGCCGCTACGACGACCTCATCGAGTCGTTCGGCGGCCAGCCCACCCCCGCCGTCGGCGTCGGCATCGGCAACGCGACGCTCCAACTGCTCTGTCAGCGCGCCGGCGTCTGGCCCGAGGAGGAGCTGGCGACCGACTACTACCTCCTCACCGTCGGCGACACCCGCGGCGTCGCCTCAGATATCGCCCGCGACCTCCGCGCGGCGGGCAACGTCGTCGAGGTCGACGTGTCCGACCGGAGCTTCGGCGCGCAGATGTCCTACGCCGACTCCGTCAACGCCGACACGGTCGTCATCGTCGGCGAGCGCGACCTCGAAAACGGCGAGGTGACCGTCAAGGACATGGCGAGCGGCGACCAGACCACCGTCCCCGTCGACGACTTCCCCGGCGACCGCGACGCGCCGACCTACGAGGACTACGAGTAGGCCGCGCCGCGGGTCGCGGGGGCGGACCCGACGCCCGCGCCGGCCAACTCCACTCTCGCGCCGGCCGACCCGCCCCGCGATTCCCGCGCCCCGATACCGGCGCGCGCCCTTTTGTTTCCGCCCGTCGTACGGGCGAGTGACATGTACGACAGGATTCTCGTCCCGCTCGACGGCAGCGCCCCCGGCGACGAGGCGCTCGACCGCGCCATCGACCTCGCCGCGACGGCGGACGCGACGCTCTACGCCCTCTACGTCGTCGACGAGCGGGTGCTCCACGCCACGCAACTCGACGCCGGCGGCCTCGTCCGCGCCTACGAGGAGGAAGGCGAGCGCATCGTCTCTGAGGCCGTCGAGGCCGCTGAGGCGGCCGGTATCGAGGTCGTCACGGCCGTCGAACACGGCTCGCCGCACCGGGCGATTCTCCAGTACGCCGAGGAGATAGACGCCGACCTCATCGTGATGGGCACCCACGGCCGCCGCGGCATCGAGCGCTACCTGCTCGGGAGCGTCACCGAGCGCGTGCTCCGGATGTCCGACGTGCCGGTACTCTCCGTCCGCAGCGAGGACTCGCCGGTCGAAGACGAGTGAGCGAGATGGGGTGAACCGCGCCGCGACGGCGCGGGTGGCGTCGGTTAAGTAGTCCGCCGGGAAAGCACCCGGCATGCGCGCCTTCCGCGTCGCCTACGACGGACGCCCGTACCACGGGTTCCAGCGACAGCCGGACGTGCCGACCGTCGAGGACGCCCTCTTCGACGCCTGCCGCGCGCTCGGCGTCTGCGACGACGACGAGGAGCCGGCCGGCTACGCCGCCGCCGGGCGGACCGACGCGGGCGTCTCCGCGCTCGCCCAGACCGTCGCCTTCGACTGCCCCGACTGGTGTACGCCGCGGGCGCTGAACTCGGAGCTCCCGGGGACGGTCCGGGCGTGGGCCGCCGCCGACGTCCCCGACGACTTCCACGCCCGGCACCGACCGACCCGCCGCGAGTACGTCTACGACCTCCACGCCCCGAGCGACGGCTTCGACGACGACCGGGCGAGAGACGCCTTCGACGCCTGCCGCGGCGAACACGACTTCCACAACCTCACGCCCGACGACCACAGGACGGTCCGGGCCATCGACGGCGACCTGACCCGCGACGGCGACTTCCTCCTCGTGCGCGTCGAGGCCGGCGGCTTCGCCCGCGAACTCGTCCGCCGACTCGTCTCGCTCGTCCGCGCCGTCGGGTCGGGCGCGGCCCCGCCGTCGAAGGTGGACGACGTGCTCGGTCCCGACCACCTCGACGGCCCCGAGGGCGTCCCGCCCGCGCCGCCGACACCCCTGCTCCTCACGGCGGTCGACTACCCGGGAGTCGAGTTCGACGTGGACTCGATGGCCGCCGAGAGCGCCGCCGCGGCCTTCGGCGAGCAGGCCCTCGCGGACCGCATCGGTTGGCGCGTCGGCTCGCGCATCCGCGACGGCGTCCGGCGAGAGGCGGGCGACCGCACCGTCGGCGGCGGCGAAGACCGCAGTTGACGGACGCGCGAGGAGTCAATAGCCCTCCGGAGCGGTCGGGGTCGCACATAGCAACGTTATCGTGACTCGGGCGCGAACCGTTCGACCATGTGCTACGACGCTGTCATCTTCGACAACGACGGCGTGCTGACGAAGCCGACGCTCCTCGAAGTCCAGCGGGAGGCGGTCAGACGGGCGTTCGCCGAGTTCGACGTCGAGCCGACGACCGAGACGGTCGACGGGGTCATCAACGGCGGCCTCACGCGCCTGCGCCGCATCTGTTCTGTCCACGACGTGCCGGTCGACGAGTTCTGGTCGCGCCACGAGACCCACGCCGCGGCGACCCAGCGGACGTGTCTCGAAGACGGGACGAAACCGCTGTACGACGACGTGACCGCCCTCGACGACATCGACCACCCGCTGGCGGTCGTGAGCAACAACCAGCACGCGACCATCGAGCACATCCTCGACGTGTTCGACATCGGCGACCGCTTCGAGGTGGCCTACGGCCGCGACCCGACCGTCGAGGGCGCGCGGGTGAAGAAGCCGGACCCGCACTACATCGAGCGCGCGATGGGCGAACTCGGCGTCGACTCGGCGCTCTACGTCGGCGACAGCAACGTCGACGTGGTCGCGGCCGACCGCGCCGGCATCGACTCGGCGTTCATCCGCCGGCCGCACCGCGACGGCTACCAGTTGGCCGCCGAGCCGACCTACGAACTCGACTCGCTTGACGAACTGCTCGCGGTGTGCTGAGCGCGGGAAGGCGACCTCCGGCCGCCACGGAGCCGCGCCGTGTTCCCACTGCGACCCCGCGCCGCGTGCCCGCCGCTCCCCCGTCCCACGTATCGACCAGTAGACACATCACGCGGCTCGCCGTCTGCTCTCGCATGGACCGGTCCACCGCGTGGGACGCCACCCTCCGCATCGTCTTCGGCCTGTTTATCATCGGCGTCGGCAACGCTGTCGGCGGCTTCCTCGCCAGCCTGACGGGTATCGCCGGCCTCGCGCTCTACCTCCTCATGGCCGTGCCGGCGTTCGTCTACGGGATGTTCTACGTCGTCATCGGGGCCGGGATGGTCGTCGAGGCCGCGACCGAGAGCGCGCTGTCGAAGGCGAATCTGACGGTCGAAGTCGCAGACGGCGAGGCAAACGGGCGCGATGACTCGGACGGCGACCGCGGCGGCGACGCCGACCCCGCCGCGCGCGACTGACCGGCGCTACTCCCAGCCGTCGGGCCAGATGCCCGCGGCCTTCATCCCCGTCTCGAAGTCGGCGTCGCGGAACGCCGCGGCGAGTTCGTCGTCGCCGAGTCGCGGAATCCCCCCGTCGGCGGCCGCCGCCGCGAGTTCGCGGACGACGAGCGCGGCGAGCATCCCGTGTTCGCGGACGTTTCTGTCGTCGACCTTGTCGCGGGTGTCGGCGTGGGTGTGGCCCCAGCCGCGGCCGCGCTCGCCGCTTTCGCTCCGGAGTTGGAGCGCCGGGACGCCGGCGCGGACGAACGGCCACTGGTCGCTGAACGGGTGCGGCTCGGGCTCGATTTCGACCGGGTGGCGCGTCTGGTTGCCGACCCGCGTGGCCACCTCGGCGGTCGCCTCCGAGGTGTGGCTGTGGGCGACGAGGTCGCGGAACCGACCCGCGCCGTCGACGTTGACGACGGCGGCGACGCGGTCGAGGTCGAGGCGGTCTGCGAGGTGTTCGGAGCCGGTCAGACCCAGTTCCTCGGCTCCGACGCCGACGACGCGCACGCCGAGGTCGAGGTCCATCTCGGCGAGCAGTCGCGCCGCGGTGACGACGACCGCGATGCCGCAGCCGTTGTCGAGCGCGCCCTCGGCGATGTCGTGGGCGTCGAAGTGGGCACACAGGAGGAGTTCGCGGTCTGTGTCGGGGCCGACGCGACCCTCGACGTTCCGGCTCTCGCCGGGCGTCGTCTCGGCGTCGACCGCGAGGGTCGCCTTCCCGCCGCGGGCCGCGTAGTCGGTCAGCCACGACCCGGTTTCGGCGCTCACGCCGACCGCGGGGGCGGCGGCCTCCTCGTCGTAGCGGAGCGCCCCGGTCGGGGGGAGTTGCCCGGGGACGTGGTTGACGAAGACGAATCCGACCGCGCCGGACTCGATCGCGTAGTTGAACTTCTCCATCCGGTGGACGAACCGGCCGCCGGCGGGGGTGGTCGCGCTGGCGACGGCGAGCGCGCCGTCCACGTCGGCCGCGTCGATTTCGCTCGGCGTGCCGTAGCCGACGTCGACCAGCGGGCCGGAGACGGTCGCCCGCGGAGCGTACGGGAGCGCGACGGCCTCGAAGCGCCGCTCGTCGGGCGCGGTGAGGTCGAGCGTCGTGTCGCCGCGGGTCCAGCGCGCCATCTCGAAGGGGTCGAACTCGACTCGTCCGACGCCCGCGTCGGTGAAGGCGTCGGCGACGAGCGTACTCGCGCGGCGGTCGCCCGGCCCGCCGGCCATCCGGTCGCCGATGGCGGTCAAATCGGTGAGGAACGCCCACGGGCGGTCGTCGACCCACGTCCGGGCGAACGCCTCGCGGACCGCGGGGGAGAGGTCGTCCATGGGGCATCCACACGCCCGCCGGTCAAAGTGGTTTGCGCCGCCGGACCCCGCCGAGCGAACCCCCCGCGGCCGGGGCCGGAGTCGGTGTCGGATGCCGAAAATCGCCCATAACATCTAACTCAGTTGACGTGGTACGAACGACCGCCATGCCGACATGTCAGAACTGCGATTCTTTCGTCACGGAAGGTTACGTCAGGGTGTTCGCCCCGGAGGGCATGGACGACCCCCGCGTCTGCCCGCACTGCGAGGACTTAGTCCGGGACGGCTCGCAGGTCCGAGAGGCGAGGGCGACCCGCCACTGACCGGGTCGCGGTCGCCCGCTTCGACCCCGCACCGCCCCTCGATTGATAAGGCTTACCAGCCGCGCGCGCGTCAAAGTAGCCGACATGAGTTCGGTTCCCGAGCGGAGCGACATCGACGAGGAGTACAAGTGGGACCTCGACAGCATCTACGCGTCCGACGACGAGTGGGAAGCGGCGTACGAGGACGTCGCAGAGCGCGTCCCCGAACTGGCGAGCTACGAGGGTCGCGCCACCGACAACCCCGAGACGCTCCTCGAACTCTTCGAGACGATGGAGTCCGTGCTCCGCGAGGTGTCGATGGTCGTCTCCTACGCGAACCTCCGTAGCAGTCAGGACACGCGGAATCAGGAGTACCAAGCGCAGGCCGGCCGCGCGGAGGCGCTGGCGTCGAGGGCCCGGAGCGCGGTCAGCTATCTGGACCCCGAACTGCAGGAGCTCGGCCGCGACGGCGTCGACGAGTTCGTCGAGGAGGAACCCGAGCTGGCGGCCTACGAGCACTACTTCGACGACGTGCTCCGGACGAAGGAACACACCCGCTCCGCGGAGGTCGAAGAAGTCCTCGCCGACCTCTCGGACGTGACCGGCGCGTCCAGCGACATCTACTCCATGCTCGCCAACGCCGACCTCGAATTCCCGACCGTCGAAAAGCCCGACGGCACGTCGGTCGAAATCACGCAGGGCAACTTCACGAAGCTCCAGAAACACCCCGACCGCGAGTTCCGCCGGACCGTCCACGAGGAGTTCTACGACCGCTGGGCCGACGTGCGCAACGCCGTCGGCACCTCGCTGAAAAACAGCGTCAAGAAGGACGTGAAGACCGCGCGCATCCGCGGCTACGAGACCGCCCGCGAGTCCGCCCTCGACGGCCCCAACGTCCCCGTGGCGGTGTACGACAACTTACTCGACACCGTCCGCGACAACCTCGACCACCTCCACCGCCACGCCGAGTTGAAGCGGGAGGCCATCGGCGCGGACGAACTCAGGATGTGGGACCTGTACGTCTCGCTCACCGGCGACCACGGCCCCGAGATTCCGTACGAACAGGCGAAGGAGTACATCGTCGAGGCCGTCGAACCGCTCGGCGAGGCCTATCAGGAGCGGATGGCCGAGGGGCTCGACGACCGCTGGGTCGACGTGTACGAGAACCGCGGCAAGCGCTCCGGGGCGTACTCCGCGGGCACCTACGACACCCAGCCGTTCATCATGATGAACTACCAGGACGACCCAGCGTCGATGTTCACGCTCGCCCACGAACTGGGCCACTCGATGCACTCCGAACTCGCCAACGACGCCCAGCCGTGGCACGACGCGAGCTACGACATCTTCACCGCCGAGGTCGCTTCGACGGTCAACGAGACGCTCCTGACCGAGTACCTCTTGGAGAACGTCGACGACGACGAACTCCGGACGCACGTCCTCGACGAGTACCTCGAACGGTTCCGCTCGACGCTGTTCCGCCAGACGATGTTCGCCGACTTCGAACTCCAGATTCACGAGATAATCGAGGACGACGGCGCGCTCACGCCCGACCGCTTCGACGAGCTGTACGGCGACCTGAAGGCGGCGTACTACGAGCCCGCGGCGACCGACGACCGCATCGCCCGCGAGTGGATGCGCATCCCGCACTTCTACTACAACTACTACGTCTACCAGTACGCGACGGGTATCTCGGCGGCGGCGGCCATCGTCGAGCGCATCCGCGAGGAGGGCGAGTCGGCCGCGGCGGACTACCGCGAGGCGCTCGCGCTCGGCGGCAGTGAGTACCCCCTCGACGTGCTCCGGACCGCCGGCGTCGACATGACCGAGCCCGAACCCATCGAGGACGCGATGTCGGTGTACGGCGAGTTCCTCGACGAGGCCGCGACGCTCCTCGACCTCGAATAAACCGAAAATCGCGGCGGCGGCTCAGCCGACCTGCACGAGTTTGGCCTGCCCGGACGCGCTGTTGATGTGGACGTTGTACTCGCCGCGGTCGTCGGCGGCGTGGACGACCCACGCGGACCGCTGTTGAGACGGCGCTTCGATGACGGCGTCGTCGTGGCCGGCGTGCCGGAGCTTTTCGCGCGCGATGCGCTGTGCGTCGAGCGGCGACCGGACGGACTGCTCGCCGTCTCGGAGTCGAATCGTCGTCACCGGGACGCTGGCGAGTCGGCCGACGCGCTCGGCGACGCTCCCGTTCACCAGCCGGTCGACGCCCTCGCGGCCGTGGGTCCCCATCACGATGAGGTCGGCGCGATGCGTGTTGGCGAAGTCGGCGATTGACGCCGCGGGGTCGCCGACGAGGATGCTCGTCTCGATGTCGACGCCGCGCTCCTCGGCGCGTTCGGCCACGTCCGCGAAGGCGCGTTCGCTCCGCGACTGCGAGCGCTCGCCGTCGTCGTCGGTGTCAACGGGCGGTCGGGCGACGTACAGCGCGTGAACGGACGCGCCGACCGCGTCCGCGAGGCGAACCGCGTGACTCGCCGCGTTCATTGACTCCGGGCTGGTGTCGACGGGAACGACGATTTTGGTGTACATTTGTTGGCCCTCCTGAGCCAGGATACGCGGGGAACGGAGTAATATCGCGTATTCGGTTCTTATATTTCGAGAACGACCGGGTCCGTATGTACCCCAGAACGCCCTCTCTCCGGTAAGCGCCGCACGCGACGGCGTCGTCAAATTATGAATGACGGATGGAACATCGTCGTCTGCGTCAAGCAGGTTCCCGATGCGGACGACGTCACGATAGACCCCGACACGGGGACGTTGAACCGCTCCGACGCGCCGGCGGTGCTGAACAAGCCCGACCACAACGCCGTCGAGTCCGCGCTCGCGCTCCGCGACGCCGTCGGCGGGACCGTGACCGCGATCACGATGGGGCCGCCGCCGGCCAGCGCGGTCCTACAGGCGGCCGTCGCCGCGGGCGCGGACGGCGGCGTCCTGCTCACCGACCGGGCGTTCGGCGGCAGCGACACGTGGCCCACGAGCCTCGCGCTCGCGCGGGCGGCCGAGGAACTCGACGCCGACGTGGTCATCTGCGGCGAGGAGAGCACCGACTCCTCGACCGGACAGGTACCGCCGGGCATCGCCGCCCACAACGGCTGGTCGCAACTCACCTACACCGAGTCGCTCGACCCCCGACCCGACGAGGGCGTCCTCGTCGGCACGCGGGACGTCGAAGGCGGCTACGAGCGCGTCGCCGCCGCGCTCCCCGTCGTCGTGGCGATGGTGTTCGGCGCGAACGACCCGCGACCCGCCGGGTTACACCGGAAGATATTCGCCGAGACCGAGTTCGAACCGGTCCAGTGGACCGCCGCCGACCTCGAAATCGAAGACCGGGTCGGCCTCGCCAACTCGCCGACGAAGGTCGGCGGGATGGACACCGCCTCGCCGGTCGAACGCGAGCGGACGCGCGTCGACAGCGTCGAAGCACTCTACGACCACCTCGCGGAGGTGCTCTAGATGAGCGCCGCGAGCGGGCCGGAAATCGACGTCGCCGACTACCGGGACGTCTGGGTGTTCGTCGAACAGCACGAGGGAGAGGCCGCGCCGGTGTCGTGGGAACTCCTCGCGAAGGGGCGCGAACTCGCCGACGAGACGGGCGAATCGCTCGTCGCGCTCGTCGTGGGCGACGGCGTCTCTCACCTCGCCGAGGAGGCGGTGGCCCGCGGGGCCGACCGCGCGCTCCTCGCCGACGACCCGGTGTTCGAACCGTACCGCGCCGACCCCTACGGCGAGCAGTTCCGCGCGCTCGTCGAGGCGCGCAAGCCGAGCATCGTCCTCATCGGCGGGACCCACACCGGCCGCGACTTCGCGGGTCGGGTCGCCGTGCCCGCCCACGCCGGCCTCACGGCCGACTGCACCGAACTCGCCGTCGACGAGGCGGGACTCCTCCTCGCGAGCCGGCCGACGTTCGGCGGGAGCGCGATGGCGACCATCAAGTGCCCCGCCCACCGCCCGCAGATGGCGACGGTCCGCGCCGGCGTGTTCGACGCCGGCGAACCCGCCGACGGAACGGAGAGCGCGGCCGACGCCGTCGAATCGGTCGAGGTCGTCGTCGCCGAGGAAGACACGCTTTCGACCGTTCTCGAACGTGTCGTCGGCGGCGTCGTCGACATCACCGACGCGGACGTCATCGTCGCCGGCGGCGCGGGTTGCGAGGGCGACGTGACGCCGCTCGTCGAACTCGCGGAGGCGCTCGGCGGCGAGGTCGCCGCCACCCGCGCCGCCGTCGAGGAGGGCTGGGTCGAACCCGCGCGGCAGGTCGGCCAGACGGGCAAGACCGTCCGACCGCACCTCTACGTCGCCGCGGGCATCTCGGGTGCCGTCCAACACCTCGAAGGGATGAACGGGAGCGACGTGGTCGTCGCCGTCAACACCGACCCCAACGCGCCCATCTTCGAACACGCCGACTACGGCATCGTCGGCGACCTCCACGAGGTGCTTCCCGCGCTGACTGCGATGGTCCGCGAGAAACGGGAGGTGGCGGTATGAGCAACGAGGCGACCACGGCCGGCGGCCTGCAACGCCCGACGCTCCGGACCGAGACGCCGAACTACGACGACGCGTACGACGCCGTCGTCGTCGGTGCCGGACTGGCCGGGACCGCCGCGGCGCTGACGATGGCCCGCGACGGCCTCGACGTGCTGATGCTCGAACGCGGCCCCGCGGCGGGGACGAAGAACGTCTTCGGCGGCGTGCTCTACACGCCGACGATTCGGGAGTTAGTCGACATCGACGGCGCGCCGCTCGAACGCTACGTCGCCGAGAAGCGCTTCTCGATACTCTCGTCAGAGGGCGACGAGACCGCGGTTTCGATGCGGCCCGGCGCGTGGCGCGACGAGCCCCACAACGACTCCTACACCGTCCTCAGACGGCGGTTCGACGAGTGGTTCGCGAAGCAGGCGGTCGAGGCCGGCGCGACGCTCGTCACCGAGACGACGGTCACGGGCCTCCTCCGCGACGGCGGCGCGGTCGTCGGCGTGACGACCGACCGCCCGGACGGGGAAATTCACGCCCCGGTCGTCGTGCTCGCCGAGGGAGCGAACTCGCTGGTGAGCGAGGGCGCGGACCTCAAGGAACGCCCCGAGCGCGACGCGGTCGCGGTGTCGGTCAAAGAGGTGTTCAAACTCGACCGCGACACCATCGACGACCGCTTCCGGCTCGACGGCGACGCCGGCGCGGCCTACCAGTACTTCGGCGAGGGGGCCGTCGGCGAGGCCGTCGGCGGCGGCTTCGTCTACACGAACAAGCGCTCGGTGAGCGTCGGGGTCGTCTACCGCGTCGAAGACGCCGCGGCCGGCCAGACGCCCGAGGCGACGCTCGACGCCTTCGAGTCGCACCCGGCGGTCGCCCCGCTCATCCGCGGCGGCCGTCGCATCGAGTACAGCGCCCACGTCGTCCCCGAGGGCGGCGCTCGCGCGATGCCCGACCTCGTCCACGACGGGGCGGTCGTCGTCGGCGACGCCGCGGGCCTCGTGTTGAACAGCGGCGTCCACCTCGAAGGGACGAACATGGCCGTCGAGAGCGGCTACCACGCCGGGAAGGCCATCGCGGCCGCGCTGGCGGACGGCCGGAGCGACGCCGAGGCGCTCGCCGCCTACGCGCGCGACCTCGACCAGTCGTTCGTGGTCGAGAACCTCCGGCACTACGACTGGTTCCAGCGGACCATCGCGGCCGACCGACAGTTCCTCTTCGAGGACCTGCCGCGCGCGCTGGCCAGCGCCGAGACGGAGTACTTCAAGATGGACCGCGCGTCGAAAGACGAACACACGGGCGCGGCCCGCGACCACCTCGTCGCCGCCGCCGGCGGCTGGTTCGGCGCGGCGAAACGCGCCTGGCGCTTCCGGAGGATGTTATCATGAGCACCGCACAACCCCACGTTCCCGACGTGAGCATCGAAGACCGTCTGTACACGGTCAAGTACCGCGACGCCGGCGAGTCACACCTCGGCGTCGAGAACCCGGACGTCTGCGCCGACTGCACCACAAACGAGTGCACGTCGGTCTGTCCCGCGGCGGTGTGGACGGTCGACCCCGACGGCGACGGCGTGCCGTCCATCGCCTACGAGAACTGCCTCGAATGCGGGACCTGCCGCTACGGCTGTCCGTACGACAACGTCGAGTGGAGCTACCCGAAGACCGGCGGCGGCGTCGTGTTCAAGCAGGGTTGAGAGAACCGATCCGCTGATTTCGGGGTGTTCGGCTCCCCTACCTTCCCAAACCGAGATATAGTTGGACAACCAATATGTTCTCGGGGACGTGACTGATGTCAGACGAGTGTTTCCGATTGAATCTGGGGGAGCAGACCGGTGTCGACGAAGTGGTACTCGGCTTTCGCAAGGACGGAGCGTTCTACGAATTGCTGACGGTGTCGCCGCCTATCGAAGCCGAGGTTCGGTGCCTGTTGAACGAAATCGCACGGCACGAGAATTAACCAGTCGTTTTCGCGAGTGCGACGGCGCGCGCTGTCGCTCGCTCACGCTGTTGGTCCCGATGAGAACCTACAGAGCCGTCGCTCCGCACGAACTCCGTCGCAGAAACGGGCTGGGAGGGACTCGAACCGAGCCCAGACGTGCTCGCTTCGCTGTGCGCGACTGGTCGGGTTCAATCTCTCGAAGCCGTTTCACTCCTCACGGTTGTTCGGAGTAGAAACGGGCTGGGAGGGACTTGAACCCCCGACCGTCTGGTTAAAAGCCAGACGCTCTGCCTAACTGAGCTACCAGCCCTCGGAGTTTCTTTAAGTGGGGATACTGATAAGCGTTTATTTTCACAGCCCCCGCCTGCTTTGTACCCCGTTGCCGTCTCCCACATCATGGACCTGCGCGACTTCGTGGACACGCTGCTCCGGTTCGAGAGCGTCGCCCGCGCCGAGGCCCCGGCCCAGCAGTGGGTCAGAAACCGGCTGCACGACTTCGAGTTCGACACCTACGAGTGGACCGCCGACCCGGAGCGACTGGCCGAACACCCGTCGTTCCCGGACGACCCCGACGACATCGACACCGCGAACCGCCCGAGCGTCGCCGGCGTGGTCGAGTTCGGCGACCCCGACGCGGGCCGGACTATCGTCCTCAACGGGCACGTCGACGTGGTGCCAGCCGACAGGGGGCTGTGGTCTCACGACCCGTACATCCCCGACTGGAACGACGACGCGGGCACCGTCAGCGCCCGCGGCGCGGCCGACATGAAAGCGGGGCTCGCGGCGTGCGTCTTCGCGGCGCTCGACCTGCGCGACGCCGTCGAGGCGGGCGACCTCGAC
The DNA here is from genome assembly GCF_001368915.1 of Haloferax massiliensis. GTDB lineage: Archaea > Halobacteriota > Halobacteria > Halobacteriales > Haloferacaceae > Haloferax > Haloferax massiliensis. Next base: position 437,876 of record NZ_CSTE01000001.1, read on the forward strand.
CTCGACGGGCGGGTCGTCGTCGAGAGCGTCGCCGGCGAGGAAGACGGCGGCATCGGGGCCGCGGCGGCCGCCGTCGACAACCCCTACCCGTTCGAGCGGGACGCCGCGCTCGTCGCCGAGCCGACGCGGCTCAAGCCGGTCGTCGCCACCGAGGGGTCGGTGATGAAGCGGCTCCGACTGACCGGACGCACGGCGCACGCGGCCTCGCGGTGGCGCGGCGTGGACGTCATCGAGAAGTTCGAGGCGATTCGGGGGGCGTTTTTCGACCTCGAAGCGGAGCGGACCGACGCGGTCTCGCACCCGCTTTTCGACTACCCGATACCGTGGCCCGTCTGCGTCGGCCGCGTCGAAGCGGGGTCGTGGGCGTCGAGCGTCGCGGGGACGCTCACCGCGGAGTGGCGACTCGGCGTCGCGCCGGGCGAGACGGTCGCCGAGGTCGAAGCGGCGTTCGACGAGCGGCTGGCGAGCGTCGTCGCCGACGACGAGTGGCTCTCGGCGCACCCGCCGGCGTTCGAGCGGTTTTCGGTGCAGTTCGAACCGGCCGAAATCGACGCCGACGAACCGGTCGTGGAGTCGCTGCGGGCGGCGCTCCGGGCCGACGGCCGCGACGACGAACCGGTCGGCGCGACCTACGGCGCGGACTCGCGGCACTACGTCGAGGCGGGGATTCCGACGGTACTGTTCGGCCCGGGCGACATCGACCACGCGCACTTTCCGGACGAGACCGTCGAGTGGGCGGAAGTCGAGGTCGCTCGGGACGTGATTCGCGAGACGGCGGCGCGGTTCCTTCAGTCGAGGTAGTCGTCGAGGGCGTCGGCGACCACGTCGCCGGGGGCCGAATCTTCGAGCGAGGCGCGGCGGCGGAGTTCGAGGTACACGTCGGCCGGAAGCGTCACGTCGAGCGTGCCGATGTCGACACCGTGGTCCGACAGAGCGTCTACGACGGGCGTGCCGTCGTTGACCTCGCTGGCGAGCCGGCGGACCTCGCGGACGGTCAGCCCGGCGTCGAGCGTCGCCCACGCGAGGTGGAGTCTGGCGTCGCCGGAGACGCGAGCGATGTGCTTTGCGGCCGTGGGCGCGATGCGGCCGCGGGCGACGTGCCGACGGACCGACTGCGGGAGGTCGTGGACGCGGGCCCACTTGCGGATGAAGGAGACGGAGACGTCGCCGCCGGCCCGCTCGGCGGCGCGCTTGTAAGAGCCGACGCCGCGGACGAGCGCGGCGCAGGCGGCCGCGCCGCGGAGCATGAACACGTGGTCGTCGTCGCCGGCGGTGGACTCGGCGAACGAGCGAACCGTTCTGGCGGCCTCGGCGAGGCTGTCGGGGTCGGTGGGGTCGAAGCCGACGGCCTCGCGGGCGCGGTCGCCCGTGACGGCGGGGTCGCCGCGGACGACGGGTTCACCGACCGGTTCGCGTCGGTCGGCCGGAACCTCGGTCGTTCGTCGGCGTTCGTCGTTCGTCATCTACGAATCGATAGCGCGTTCGGGCTTAAAAACGTCCCCCCGAGAGGCGAGATTCGCGCGCGAACGGACCGCAAGCGAACGCGAACGAGAGGACAGAGAGATTACTCCTCGCGGGACTCCGAGAGGTGCGACCAGATTTCGGTACAGCCCGCGCCGTCTTCGAGGTCCTTGAGGTGGGCCGCGGGGTCTTCGTCTTCCGCCTCGGCGGACGGGTCGGCCTCCGCGTCGCGGTCGCGTTCGGGTTCGAGTTCTGCCTCGCCGGTCATGCGTCACCCTCCGTGGACTGTTCGAACAGCTCTGGGGCGACGTCGGCGGAGGCGTGTTGTCGGACGGCGGTGCGGTGGTCACTCATCACCACCACGTACCGGCCGGACCCGCATAAGGGAATCCGCACCTGTAATGTGTACCCCCACTCCCGGCTACCGGAACGGGTTGCCCCTACCTCTGACGGCCGATTTCGGCACAATCGCACGACTACGGTCGAACTACCTCCGAAGCGGGCGTCGCGCTCCCCCGCGGGGATTGCGGGCGCCGTCCCGCATAGGTAGCCGGAGCGCGGAAGGTGAGGTATGAGCGTCTCCCTGCGCGTCCTCGACGACGGGGCGTGGGTCTCCGTGAACGACGCCAGAGAAGTGAGCGTGAGCGAGCTCTGGCGGCTCGACGACCCGTCATTCTGTGGGTGCGAGCTTCCCGACTTCGTCGTCGAGAACGTCCTCGACGTCGGCGCGGACGGCAGAACCGTCTCCGCGAAGGTGTACGGTCAGTGCATCGCCTGCGGCCAGACGGGCGTGCCCGGCTGGGTCCCGGTCGGCAGGCTCCGCGAGGGCGAATTCGTCGATATCGACCGCGAGCGGGTCGTCCTCCCGGTTCGACGCGGCGACGACGACGAGTAGGCAACATTATCCTCTTTTGGGCAGCACCGGGAAGGGTTGACGGTACGCTCGGGGCCTTACGTGGGCACGTATATCGACATTCATACGAATGCCCACGGACGTCGAACGCTGGAAGTCGGAGGTCTACGGTAACGAGATACGAGAGCACCTGCTCGAATTCGCCGAGCAGGGCTGGGACACCATCCCGGAAGACGAGCGAGACGCCTGGTTCGAGCGCTTCAAATGGTGGGGGCTGTACCACCAGCGCAACGGCCAAGAGAGCTACTTCATGATGCGCATCGGGACGCCGAACGGCGTGCTGACGCCCGGTCAGACCGAAGTCGTCGCGGAAGTCGCCGACGAGTACGCCCGCGGCCCGGCCGAAAACCCCATCTTCGGCAACGGCTACGTCGACTGGACGACCCGCCAGTCGATTCAGCTCCACTGGATTAAGCTGGAGGACATCCCGGAAATCTTCGACAAGCTCGAATCGGTCGGTCTGTCGACCCAGCAGGCCTGCGGTGACTCGTGGCGGAACATCGTCGGCTGTCCCGTCGCCGGCAAGGACAAACACGAGCACGTCGACGCGCTTCCCGTCGCGATGGAGCTCAACGAGACGTTCAAGGGGAACGACGACCACTCGAACCTCCCGCGCAAGTGGAAGGTCTCCGTCACCGGCTGCCGCGAGGGCTGCGGACAGGGCGACATCAACGACCTCGCGCTCGAACCCGCAACGAAGGAAATCGACGGCGAGGAGACGAAGGGCTTCAACATCCGCATCGGCGGCGGCCTCTCGCGTAACGAACCGCGGCTCGCCCGCGACATCGACGTGTTCGTGACGCCCGAGCAGGCCCCCGAGGTGTCGGGAGCCATCTCCGCGCTGTTCCGCGAGAACGGCGACCGCGACAACCGCTACAACGCCCGCATCAAGTTCCTGATGGACGAGTGGGGCGCGGAGAAGTTCCGCGACGTCCTCCAAGAGGAGTTCGTCGACTTCGAACTGGAGACCGCCGGCGACGACCTGCGCTCGGAGTACTCCTACAACTCCGGCTACGCCGACGGCGGCCACTCCGACCACGTCGGTATCCACGAGCAGGCCGACGGCAACTACTACGTCGGCCTCAACGTCCTCGTCGGTCGCATGGGCGTCGACGAGACGAAGGAGCTCGCCCGCGTCGCCGACGAGTACGGCTCCGGCGAGATTCGCGTCACCCAGCGCCAGAACGTCATCATCACCGACGTTCCCGAGGAGAAGCTCGACGCGCTGCAGGACGAGGACCTCCTCGACCACTACTCGCCCGACCCCCACCCGTTCATGCGCGGCTCCATCGCCTGTACGGGCACCGAGTTCTGTTCGCTCTCCATCGTGGAGACGAAGAACCGGCAGGTCCGCTACGCCCGCTGGCTCAAGGAGAACGTCGAACTCCCCGCGGGCGTCGAGGACTTCCACATCCACCTCTCGGGCTGTACGGCCTCCTGCGCCCAGCCGCAGATCGCGGACATCAGCCTCCGCGGCATGAAGACCCGCAAAAACGGGGACCCGGTCGAGGCGCTCGACATCGGCCTCGGCGGCGGCCTCGGCGAGAACCCGAACTTCGCCGAGTGGGTCACCCAGCGCGTCCCCGTCGACGAGGTGCCGGGCGCAATCAAGAACCTGCTCGCCAACTTCGAGGAGCGCCGCGAGGGCGACGAGACGTTCCGCGAGTTCGTCGCGCGGACGGACGAAGAGGACCTCGCCGAACTGGTCGAACCCGAGGAGACCAGCTACGAGGACCCGATGATGCACAACACGAAGCGCACGTGGTACCCCTACGCCGACGACGACTCGATGGACGCGAGTCCCGCGCCGACCCGGGCCGACGGCACGCCCATCCCGAGCGACGACTGAGCCGACCGTTTTCGGCCGGTGACCGACCGCGACCGCCGCGTTCGTCGCCGGATTCCGACGCCGGTCCGCGCCGGTGACGACTCCGCCGCGCTACCTATTTACGACGACACCGAACACTACTCACAGATGCCAGACCGAATCCTGAAGGTCAACGCCTACACGACGCTGGACCTCGTCGACGCGTCGGCGACGGGCCACGACTTCGAGGAGTCGGCGTTCGCCGTGTGCAACGTCACCTCGCCGCGGAAGCACCCCGACGAGATTACCCTCGAACTCGAACTCGACTGGACGCAGCTCGACGCGCTCGCGCCGCACGCGGACAAGCTAACGCTGTCGCCCGAGGAGGCCCGGACGCTCGCGGCCGACCTCGAAAAGCACGCCGACCGCGTCGAAGCCGAACAGCGCGACTGACCGCAGTCTCCCGATTTTCGACGACGGTTCGACGGCTCCGAGCGGCGCGGCCGGCCGCGGGAGCCCGGCGGTTCGTGGCAACAACACCCGTGACAACTTCTAACCCAGTTTACTCAACGAATCGTGGTAAACCGTAACTCGAACTGTCTATTCGTACTGCAACGAGACCAATCGTTAGACATATGCCTTCGGAAGTCGCAGGATGTGTTGTGATACAGACGACGCCTCTACGCCGTCCACGCACCGAGCGTCGACCGCACTCCACCTCCCGCGCCCGCCCGGCGAATCGAACGCCGGCCACAGCGCGGGGGGTGGTGGCGTGAGCCGTCACCGGACCCTCGTCCTCTTCGTCGCGGCCGCGGCGCTGTTCGGCACCTCCTTCGTCGGCATCAAGGCCGCCATCGGCTCGGTGCCCCCGGTGCTGTTCGCCGCCTTCCGCGTCGACGTCGCCGCCGTCGTCCTCCTGACGCTCGTCGCCGTCCGCGGCGGTTACTGGCTCCCGCGGACCCGCGCCGACGCCCTCGGCATCCTCGCCAGCGCCGCGTTCGTCCTCGGGGCGAACAACGTGTTCCTGTTCCTCGGCCAGCAGCACGCGACGACCGGCGCGGCGGCGGTCATGTACAGCATCATGCCCGTCGCCTCCCCGGTGTTCGCCGTCCTGCTCCTCGACGACGCGCGCATCTCGGCGGTCGACGCCGCCGGCATCCTGCTCGGACTCGTCGGCGTCGTCGTCATCGTCGGCCCCCAGAGCGTCCTCGGCGGCGGGAGCGTCGGACAGGCGCTCATCGTCTGTTCGGCGCTGTCGGTCGCCTTCGGGACCGTCCTGCTCAAGCGCGTCGGACCCTCTATCGGGACGCTCCCGCAGACCGCGTGGGCGATGGCGGCCGCCGCCGTCGGCATCCACGCCGCGAGCCTCGGTCTCGGCGAGTCGGTCGCGCAGGTCGCGTGGTCGCCGGAACTCGTCGCCGCGATTCTCTACGTCGGCATGCCCGCGACCGCCGCGGCCTACCCGGTCTACTTCGCGCTCCTCGCGGAGGCCGGCCCGGTCCGCGGCAACCTCGTCGCCTACGCGATGCCGGTCGTCGCCACCGTCACCGGCTGGGCGTTCCTCGGCGAGTCCGTCTCGCCGGCGACCGTCCTCGGCTTCGGCGTCATCCTCTCGGGGTTCGTCCTCGTCCAGCGCGACAGCGTGGCCCGGGTGGTCGGTCTCCGGGGGAGCGTCCCCGCCGAAGCGGAGTGAGAGTACTGGCTCTCTGAAATTCTCGGTCGCTGACGGGTTGTCGAGACCCTGCTGAACAGAAGGCGCGTATCGGTCGCCCGCAGTCGAGCGAAGGCGGTTCTCGCAGGTCGGGAGTTACCTGACAACGGTATATCGTTTCGGCACGAAGTATAGGTCGGTCGACTAGAACCATGACCGAGACCACCGTAACCAAACACGAACAGCCCATGAGTGACTACCTCGCGCTGTGGCACGGGGAGTTCTCGAAGATAGACGTGCTCTCCGATTCGTTCGTGGCCTACGAACCGAGCGCTCCGGGCGGCGAAGTGCGCGGGCCGGACGCCTTCGAAGCGTACGTTCGTCAACTTCGAACCGCGTTCCCCGACTTCACGATCACCCCCGAGGCCGCGCTCGAAGGCGAGGAGATAGTCATGACCGAGTGGACGGGGACAGGCACGCACGAAGGGGAGTTCAACGGGCTCCCCCCGACCGGCCGCACGTTCGAACACAGGGGGATGTCGAAGTTCGTCATCGCGGACGGCGAGATACGGGAAGAACGGATGTACTACGACCCGCGGGAGATCGCCGAGCAGCTCGGCTTCCTCGAAGAGTGAGACCGCGGCAGACAGCCACCGGACCCTCTCACTCGGGTGCGCTCCGGGTCAACGGAGTGCAACAGAACGTGAAGCGGAGACGGCAGACCGAAGCCGAACCTACGCGGCGACCCGTCGCCGGACCGCGACGGCGACGGACACCAGCGTCTCCTTTTTCATCGCCGCGAAGCCGAAGAAGATGGCTCCGAAGCCGACGAGCGCCGTCGCGTCGATGACGTGGCCGAGGAGCGCCCAACTCATGAGCGCCGCGACCACGGGTTCGACGTAGCCGATGAGGTTGAGTTCGGTCGGGCCGAGGCGGTCCAACAGTTCGAAGTAGAGGAGGAACGCCACCGCGCCGGAGACGAGCGTCAGGTAGAGGAACGACGCGATGCCGGCGGGGGCGAGTTCGATGGCCGAAAGCGACTCGCCGTTGGCGAGCGCCCAGCCGTGGAGCAGGACGCCGCCGCCGAGCATCGCCCACGCCTGCATCGACTGGACCGGGAGGTCGGTCCGGAGCGGGCGGGTGAGGACCGCGCCGAGCGCGAACGACACCGCGGCGAGGAAGATGAGGACGATGCCGAGCCCCTGCGTCGACCCGGCCGAGCCGGAGAACGCAGAGACGGGGTCGGCGACGAGGACGACGCCGGCGAAGCCGGCGAGCAGTCCGACCGTGGCGGTCCTCCCCAGCGACCCCTCGGTGAGGACGAACGAGGCGAAGACGGCGGTCAGGATAGGCGAGAGGCTGATGATGATGGAGGCCACCGCGCCGGGGACGTGTTCCTGTCCGAGGTACAGCAGGCCGTGGTGGGCGGCGATGATGAACACCGCGCCGATGGCGGTCGCGAGCAGTTCGTCTCTCGTCTCCGGCCGCCAGCGGTCGGTCGAGTAGAGGGCGTACGCCAGCATCACGAGGCCGGCGAGTTCGTAGCGGAGCGCGGCGAAAGAGAGCGTCGGGAAGAACTCCAAGCCGACCTCGATGGCGACGAACGAGGTGCCCCACATCGCCGCGAGCGCGACGAAAAGCAGGGGCGTCGTCGGAATGTTTGTCCAAGTGGTTCGCGTCATAGTCGAATCTGTTTCATCTCTCAGAGACCCACCGTGTTAAAGTCTTCTACAAGAGAACCAGATTGAGTTGGAGTTTAGAATATATTTTCTGTGTTTTACTGTATCAAACGACGTATAATTCGTGATAGTTCGATTGGATTCGAGAGGTGGCGAAAACGGCGGACAGAACAAGGACTTACCTCACCGACCGCAACGGGAGGGTATGGACGAACGCGACGTGCGCCTGTTGAAGGCCATCGCGGACCTCGGGACGGGCAGTCCCGAGAAGCTACACGAAGCGACGGACATCCCCGTGTCGACCATCCACTACCGCCTGAACAACCTGAAGGACGACGGCGTCATCGAAAACGACCTCTACGACATCGACTTAGAGGCGTTCGGACTCGGCGTCACCGTGGTCGTGGAAGTGCTGGCGGACTACAGCGGGTCGTACGAGGAAGTCGGGAACAAACTGCTGGAGATAGAGGGCGTCACACAGCTCTACTTCACGATGGGTGAGACGGACTTCATCGTCGTCGCCCACCTCGCGGACTCCGACCGCGTGGAGCGCCTCATCAGCGACTTCGAGGCGACGCCGGAGGTCGAGCGAACGAACTCGACGTTCGTCATCTCCTCGATGCGCGACAGCCACCGGGCGCTCCAGAGCTACACGCTGGAGACGCTCCTCGACGAGTTGGGCATCGAGGACTGACAGTCGCCCGGGAGCGTATCACGGTTGGTCACGTACTACCGACCATGTCGAACGACGTGCGAACGTGGCTGGTCGAACGGACCTACTCCGACGACGAACAGAACATCATCATCCTCGTGTACGCGACCCCCGACGGGACGCGCTACCACCGGAAGGAGCGCTCGCTGACGAGCTTCGAGTCCGACGTGCGCGACACCTACGCCGCCGTCGACGTGCCCGAAGACGAACTGGGCCGCGTCGGCGACGAGGAGACGAGAGAGGCCTACGCGGCCGCCGCGAGCGAGATGGCCGAGTCCCACGAGCCGACCGACACGGTCTGAGAGGGCGGCCGGCTCAGGCGACCGCCGCGAGCGGGATGGAGACGACGGCCACCGCCCCCATCGGGTCGTTGTCCTCGAAGTGGACCTCGCCGCCGAACGAGTCGACCAGTTGGTTGACGAGGTAGAGTCCGAGGCCGGTGCCGGTGCTCTCCAGTCCCTTTTCGCCCTTGCCGAAGACGACCGACTTCCGCGCGTCGGGGATGCCCGAGCCGTCGTCGGCGATGCGGATGCGCGCCGTCTGGGCGTCGTCGTCCACGGTCGCCGAGACGGTGACGACGGTGTCGTCGGCGTTGTGCTGGACGGCGTTGTTGAGGAGGTTGCCGAGCACCGACGCGATGAGCGGGTTCGCGCGCACCGCCACGTCCGGAATCTCGCCGTCCACCTCGAACGTCGCGCGGGGGAACGCCTCGCGGCGGACTGCGAGTTCGCGCTCGACGGCGTTGGCGAGCGACATCGGGCGAGTCTCGACGCCGCCGCCGCTCATCGTCTCCATGAGGTCGCGGGCGACCTCGGTTATCTCGGTGGTGTGGCGACCCGTCGAGAGGATGCGCGAGAGGATGTCCGCGCCCTCCTCGTCGACGTGCTCTCGGAGGAGCTCCGCCCAGCCGACGACGACGGCCATGTCGTTTCGGATGTCGTGGCGGACGATGCGGTTCAGCGCCTCCAGTTCGGCGTTCATCCGTTCGAGTTCGTCCTCGCGGGTGCGGCGGGCGGTCACGTCCTGAATCGTCCCCCTGAGCGACGACACCCGCCCGTCGCGGATGACGGGTTCGCCGCGGGTGCGGACCCACACCTCCGCCCCTTCGGCGGTGACCAGTCGGAACTCGTCTTCCCACGGGACGCCCTCGGACCGGCAGCGGTCCAGCAGTTCGCGGACCCGGTCTCGCTCCTCGGCGGCGTAGAACTCGACGGCGTCGTCGACCGTCGGCTCGTAGTCGAGCGACACCGCGTGGATGCGCTTGGTCTGGTCAGTCCACGCCAGCGTGGCGGTCACGAGGTCGAGTTCCCAGCCGCCCACCTTCGAGATGCGCTGGGTGCGTTCGAGGAAGTCGCGGCTCCGTTCGAGTTCGTCCTCGCGGAGCTTCTGCTCGGAGAGGCTCTGGAAGACGATGACGTTCCGGTCGCCTTCGAGAGACGTGATGGAGAACCGAACCGGAACGAGTTCGTCGTCGAGCCGGCGAATCGACACCTCGCCTTGCCACTTCCCGTCGGCTTCGAGCGCGGGCGGAATCGTCTCTCTGAGCCGTTCGAGTTCCGCCTCGTCGTGGAGGTTGCCCCAGCCCGTCCCGAGCATCGCCTCGGTGTTCGGGTAGCCGCAGATGTCGGCCGCGGCCTCGTTGACGTACACGTGTCGGTCGTCCTCCGTGATGGTGACCCCGGCGTCGACGGCGTCGACCGCGCCCTGGAACGCTTCGAGGTCGCGCTCTCGGCGGCACTCCGCCGTCACGTCTTCGACCGTCGAGATGAGTCGGTCCCGGCCCGATATCTCGGCGACGGTGAGGCTGACGCGAATCCAAACGGTGTCGCCGGCGGCGTTCTCGATGGGCCACGTGAAAACGGACCCGCCCTCCTCGCGGGCGGTCTCGACCTCGTCGAAGGCGCGCTCGGCGTCGTAGCCGGGGACGTCCGCGGTCACGTGCGTCGGATTCGTGTCGATGACCGACGCGCGGTCGATGCCGAGGATATCCAGGTACTGTTGGTTGATGTCGACGAGTTCGAGCGTTTCGAGGTTTCGAACCGCGAGCCCGACGTTGACGGCCTCGAAGAGCGCGCGGTGGTCGAGCGAGCCGACGGTGTTCCGGGCGGCGTCGTAGACGACGTGCCCGAGGTTGTCGAGGTCGTGTTCGTCGGGGACCGACCGCTCGAACGAGACGAGCGGCACGCCGTCGACGCGGAGCTTCGAGACGAGCGGTCGCCCCTCCGAGTCGGTGGCCTCGGTCGAGACGACGAGGCAGTCGATGCGACTTCGTTCGAGCACCGCGTGAACCGCGCCGGGGCTGTCGGCAGTCGAGACGCGGACCTCGGTCGTCGCGTCGCCGACCGCGGCGGGAAGCTCGGCGGCGAGACGCTCGCGAACGGCGGCGTCCTCGCTGACGACGAGGACGTGCAACCGACCAGGCATACCGGCGAAAAGGACAGCGGGGTTCAAGTATGAACCGGCAGCTGTCGGGAAAAAATCACGACCGGCTGTCCGAGCGAACGCCGTGTCCGACCGCGCCGAAGATTCTAACCTCCGGGCGGCGCAAAGCGTGGAAATCTAATCTTTGACGGCGTTGGAGTCGAAGGCTCGAAGCGACAATCGACCTAAACGTGGAGCGCGTACTGGTATCTATGGGGCGGCCACCGCCGCCTCGGTGAACACCATGACGACGACAAACGACTCGACGCGACTCGCGGGCATCGTCCTGCTCGCGCTGGTCGCGCTGTTCGCGCTCCCCGCCCTCTTCGGGATGGCCGGCCTCGGCGGCGGCATGCCGATGGGGTGGGGCGGCGGCTGGATGCACGACACGTGGATGCACGGCGGGACCGGCGGGACCGTCCCGTGGTGGATGTGGGGGATGGGCCTCCTCGGCCAACTGCTCGTCCTCGCGGTGGTCGTCGCCGGCGGCGTCCTCCTGTTCCGCGCCCTGCGCGACGGGAGCGACAGCGCGCTCGACGAACTCCGCCGGGCCTACGCCCGCGGCGACATCGACGACGAGGAGTTCGACCGCCGCCGCGAGCGACTCGAACGCGACTGACGCGTCGGAAACCGAGACAGTCAGAACGTTGCAGGCGAAACGAAGGGCTTCGACCGGGGGCTATCGCGGGGGTCCTCCCGGGAACCGGACGCGCGCCGACCGCAACGACTATATTTATTTAGGCCAACCTAAAAGTATGAGTTCGGATTCGTCCGGTGGGAAGCTCCGCTCGTTCGTCGGTCGCTTCGGCTCGCGGCGGACCCGCCTCCGCGTGTCCGCGTGCGTCGCCGCGAGTCGGTCGATAGCGGTGCCCGACGACGACGACGCCGACGACCGCGTCTGAGCGTCGAGGGCCGGTGCTCCGTCAGCCGCCGCGGGGCGATTCGCCCCGACCGCCGCGCGGCTCAGACCTCGACCGTCGCCCCGATTGCGGGAGCCGCGGCCTCGTAGCCGTCGGCGCGTAGCTCCTCGGCGAACGCCGCACAGCGGTCGCCGTGGTTCACGAACACCGGCGCGTCGCGGTAGTCGTCGAGGAACGACAGGAGCCCGTGTCGGTCGGCGTGGGCGGAGAAGTCGTACATCTCGGCGCGGGCGGCCACCGGGACGACGCCGCCGTTGAGTTCGCAGCGGCCGCGTTCGACCAGTTCCCTGCCCGGCGTCCCCTCTACCTGATAGCCGGTGAGACAGATTTTGTTCGTCGGGTCGCCCCGTATCTCGGGGATGTACGTCATCGCCGGGCCGCCGGAGAGCATCCCGCTCGTCGTCACGATGACCGAGTTCTGCCGAGCGATGCGCTTTCGCTGGCCGTCCCGGCCCGAGACGATTCGGGCGTTCGACTTCGCCCGCTTGAGCGCCGCCGCGTCGCGGACGTAGTCGGGGTGGTTTCCGAGCATCTTCAGCACGCGTATTCCCATGCCGTCGACGTAGCAGTCGATGTCGTGGGCGTCGAGCACCATGAGAATCTCCTGCGTCCGGCCGATGGCGAACGCGGGGACGACGACGGTGCCGCCCTCCCAGACGGTCGTCCGCACCGATTCGACGAAGCGCTCCTCGACGGTCGCGCGGTCGTCGTGTTCCACGTCGGAGTACGTTGATTCGCAGATGACCACGTCGGCGTCGGGGCGGTCGGTCGTGCCCGAAACCAACCGCTGGTCGTCGGTGTGGAAGTCGGCGGTGTACAGCAGGCGCGTCTCGCCGTCGTCGACGAGGACGTGGGCGCTGCCGGGGATGTGGCCCGCGTTGTAGAACGTGACCTCGTGGCCGGCGGCCTCGAACGCCTCGCCGTAGTCGTGGTGTGCCGACTGCTGGGTCATCCGCCGGACGTGCGTCTCGGTGAACGGGCAGTTGTAGCTCCCGCCGTGGAGTTTGAGCGTGTCGCGCGCGAGGGTCCGGGCGAGTTCGTCGGTCGGCGGCGTCCAGTGGACCGCCGGCCAGTCGTCGCCCGACAGGAGCGAGGGGACCGTCCCGACGTGGTCGAGGTGGCCGTGGGAGACGACGACGGCGTCGGGGTCCACGGAGCCGACGGGGAACTGCGGGGGGTTCCCGGTCAGCATCCCGTAGTCGACCAGCAGCGAGTCGTTGACGAGAATCGCGCTGCGCCCGACCTCCTCGGCCCCGCCGAGGAACTGGAGTTTCATTGCCGGCAGTACCGACCGGAGGGGCTTTTGCTCGTCGGTCCGGCCGGGCCGACGGACTCGCGGGCTCGACGCTTTTCAGGCCGGCCGCCGTCTCCCGAGGCGTGACCGGCTCCGACCCTGACTCCGACGCCGACGGCGACCTCGAATCCGACGCCGAACCCGACCGCGGCGACCTCGACCGACTGGTGACGACGCTCCACGACCGCCTCGCCGCGACGGCGACCCGGCCCGTCCGCGAGGACGCGAGCCGATGGCTCGGCGAGGCGGAGGCGGTCGCGGGCGACCTCGCGGTCGGCCCGCTCCCGGACGACGAGGTGGTCCGGACGCGACTCGGCCACGTCGAACGCCTGCTGTCGAACGTCGACGGAACCGAAGACGAACCGGCGGACGAACACGTGGCATCGGCGCGGGCGGCGCTGGCCGACGCGCTGGCGGCGCTCGGTGGGGATGACGGTGGGAGCGACGACGACAGAACCGGGTGAGCGGCTCGACGAGAGAGACGAGAACGGAGAGAGACGAAGCGGGGACGCGGGGGGACCGAGAGAGACGCGCGTGCCGACCGGCGGCCTCAGTCCGAGAACCAGTCTCGCGCGGTGGACGCGAGGATAGAGAGGTCTTCGAACTTGAGCATGCGGAACATGGCGAGCGGACTGCCGCCGTTCGCGGCGTCCAACTGCTCGTTCGGGAGGCGATGGAGGTCTTCGAGCAGTTTGTCGTAGCGCTCGTTGGAGGCGCGGTAGAGCATCTCCGTCATGAACAGCCGGTTTTTCACCTTCGGCGCGACCCGCTCGTGCCACAGCTGGTCGTAGACGGCGAGCTCGGACGCCGAGGTGTCGCGGTCGGAGTTGGTGAGCGCGCGGTCGGCGGTCGCGGCCGCGACCCGGCCCGAGCGCATGCACTTGTCGATGCCCTCGCCCCACAGCGGGTCGACGGTCGGGACCGTGTCACCGATGGCCATGAAGTTGTCCGTGCTCATGCGACCCGGCAGTTGGATGTGCGCGGAGCCGCGGTGCTGTTTGCCCGCGATGCGCTCCGCGTTCGCGAAGCGCGGGTCGGACTCGGTCCAGTACTGGAGGTAGTCGTCGATGGTGTAGCCCGACTTGGCGTTGTGGCGGTGCCCCTCGTTTTGGATGTAGCAGACGCCGACCTTCGCGGTGTCGCCGCCGGTGTGGAATATCCACGAGTAGCCGCCGGGCGCGATGTCGTGGTCGAGCCGAAGCATCATCGCGTCGGTGAGGTCGCCGTAGCCGTCGGGCGCGAGGTCCATGCCCTCGAACTCGTACTCGATGCCGATGGCCTGCTTCTCGCGGCGGAGGTCGCAGACGTCGAGGGCCTTGGCGAGCGGCGCGCTCGGGCCGGTGGCGTCGATGACGATGTCGGCGTACACCTCCTCGTCGCCGTTGTAGCGGACGCCGACGATTTCGCCGCCCTCCATGACGGGTTTGGAGACGCGTGCGTCGAACAAGTACTCCGCGCCGTCGGCCTCCGCCTCGTCGACGAGCCAGTTCTTGAAGTCGGCGAATTCGAGGACCGCACCGGGCTGATGCCGGTGGTAGTGGTTGTTCGGGGACTCCAGGACGACGTCGTCGGTGAAGTTCATCACGACCTCGTCGGGGATGTTGAACGAGGCCATCGTCGACGGGAACGTCCCGGCGGTCGATTTGTTGCTCCTGGAGGGGAACTCGTCTTCGGACTCGGTTTCGAGGACGCACACGTCGTAGTCTCGGGCGGCGAGGTCTCGTGCCGCCTGTCCACCTGCGGGACCCGCGCCCGCGATAATCACGTCGTAGTTGTCTGTCATTGTAGAGTAGGCATCACCGGTAGGGTTGGTCGTACGCGTTACACACCTCTTCTGTAACAAGCGTGTAATCTGCTTTGGTTTTGAACGGGGGAAAACGCGGGTCGCTCGGCGGGTTCTGACCGCTCAGAAGCGACAGATATCCCCGGGAGGCTGCGGGCGAGCGGGGAGCGTGCCGCGCCGCCGGAGCGCGGCGAAACCGACGACCGACAGGGCCGCAAAGCGGGCGGAGGGCGACGCTCAGGCTTTCGGGATGCGGCGAACTTGGAACTCGCGGTAGCCGCCGTAGGCGGCTTCGAGCGCCCCGAGCCACCAGTTCCAGCGCGTCGCGGGGCCGCCCTCGGGCGCGTCGCGCATGTTGCGCACGATTTCGTCGCCCGTGAGCGGCGCGCCGCGGTCGGCCTCGGCCTGCCCCGAGTCGGCGAGGTCGCGGGCCTGCCGGGCGACGACACGGCGTTCGGCGTCGGTGCCGCCGAACTCGGCGAGCGCGTCGCGGAACGACTCCTCGTCGAACGCGGGGTGGGCGTCGCCGTGCCTGTCGGTGGGAATCACGACAACGTCTACGCGGGCCGTACCAAAGAAGGACTCGGCCGATTCGGGGTGGTCAAGACCGGCGGTTTCGGAAGCGCGCGCCCGACGCGCGACGCGGTGACCGCGCTACGCCCACCACTCGCTCCGCCGCTCTCCGTACGTCGCGTTCCGGAACGGTTCGGGCTTGTCGTCGTCGGCCTCCGCGCCGAGGTAGTGGGCGGTCCAGTAGCCGACGTGCCAGCCGACGGCCTCGGTGTCGAGGTCGACGAGGACGACCCGATACTCGCCGTAGGTCTCTAAGGCGTCGTCGCCGTCGGGGTCGTAGCCGCCGGCGATGGCACAGGAGGCCGCGCCCGCGGCGCACGGCGAGGTGTCCGCGAAGGAGATGCGCACCTCGGCGTCCGCCGGGTCGTCCACGTAGGTGTAGGTGAGGTTGTCGGGCATCCCCGGCGCGCCGTCTTCGAAGTAGTCGAGGGCGTGGCGAATCTGCTCGCGGGCCGCGTCGGGGTCCGAGGCGTTCGCGTCGTCGACGTAGACCGTGAAGTTCGGGTCGTCCCACGGGAACGCCTTCTCGGTCGCGTTCGTCTGCGGGAGCGTGTAGAGGATACCCGTGGCGTTCATCAGCTCCGCGGGCTCGTCGCCGTGAGCGAGTCCGAGGGTGTGACCGAGTTCGTGTTTGACGATGTTCACCGTCGAGTCGTCGCCGTATCCGGTGCGGATGTAGACGGTTTCGGGGCGGTCGATCTGTCGCGCGTCGGTGAGATACGGCGCGCAGCCGGCCGCGTCGTCCTGTCCGCTGCACTCCGGGACGGTGTCGGTAAAGCGGACCACGACGTCCGGGTCGCGGGCGTCGGCGTCGACCTCGTAGTCGACTTCGTACCCGAGGTAGCGCGAGTCGTTCACCTCCCAGTACGCCGTCGCCTCGCTCACGAACGCGGCGTAGTCGCGGTCGTCGTCGGGCGCTTCGACGGCGACCACGACGGGGTCGGACCCCCACGGCCCGTATCCGGACGCGGGCGTGAACGTCGTTGTCGGTTCGGACGTCGGCGACGCGGTGGGCGTGGCGGTCGCGGTCGCGGTCGTGGGGGGAGGCGAAGTCGCCGGTGTCGCGGTCGCAGCGGTCGCCGAGTCGGTGGTCGAGGGCGAGGCCGCGGACGTGGCGGTCGTCGCTGTCGTCGCGTCGTTTCCGGTCGGCACCGGCGCGGCACAGCCGGCGAGGACGACGAGCGCCGCGACGAGGAGAGTCGAACCGCGCATACCGAGACTGCGGTGGCGGACGGTCAAGAGCGTTTCCCGACGCGGCGACCGACGGAGCGGTCGCTCGGGGTTCGAAAGCGGCTGAGAGGAGTAAGCCCCCTTCTGTTCGTCCCAGCATTCGGCTCAGCGTCCGCGTCCTTCTCGGGGCGAGCCCCGAGGGCACGACGGGCGAACCCGACGCGCCGTCCGAACTACCTTCGCGGCGCGGACTTGCACCGGTGAGGATTCGCCGTTCCATCCGTTCTCGACCGTCGGCGATGGCGGAAGCCATCTCTCCCTCTGCGGGTTAACTCCCTCCCCTTACGGGTCGGTTCGCTCGCGGACGGTGAAACCGTCCGCGCCGGCGACGGCGTGGCCGTCGCGCGCGCATCATCGGTCGGGTCGAGCGGTCTCGTTTCTGTTCCAGCGCCAGCCGTCTCCGACTCCGGGCTTGCGCCCGGTCACCCGTTCGGACGGTGGGGGGACTTTCCTCATGCCCGTCTCGGGCACGGGAACTGGGCTCTCTCTGCCGACCTACCCTAGTCCGGTCGGTCGGATAAGCGGTTCGATTAACCGGGTCCTACCGGAGTTTAGCCGCACGTTATATCGCAACGAAACCACATAACAGCGGGATAACATTCGAGGGAAGCGTTGAAGTCACCACAGGACTTGAATGGTAGTATGTCCGAGGCGCAGACCGTACACCTCACCTACGATGATGGGGCGCGGGCGGTCGAACTAGCGCGGGAATCGGTCGAATCGTACGTTCTTCACGGACAGAGAGAACAACCGGGCAGCATGCGCGACGCGTTTTACGCCCGAACCGGGGCGTTCGTTCGCATCAAGTCGACACGGGGGCGGGGTCGACTTCGGGGCTGTGCGGGCGCGTATCGGGGGAAAGACCAACTCGGTCATGCGATCGTCGACGCGGCGATAAAGGCCGCCTCGGGCGACTCGTGCCAGACCGAAATCGAAGCGCCCGAACTCCCGAATCTGAACATCTCTGTTTGTATCGTCAACAATTACACGCTGACTAACGACCCAGTCGCAGACATCGAACTCGGCACCCACGGAATCGCCATCGACGCCGGCGGCACCCACGGCTGGATGTACCCGACGCTGCCCGTCGAACTCGGCTGGTCGAAAGAGGAGTTCCTCACGAACGCCTGCCGCAAAGCCGGCCTGTCGCCGCTGGCGTGGCAGGACGACGACACGATGATTACCCTGTTCGAAGGGCAGGTCTTCCGCGAGCGCGACGACGGCGGGAGCGTCGAAGCGCTGTAAGTCG
Source organism: Haloferax massiliensis (assembly GCF_001368915.1). Lineage (GTDB taxonomy): Archaea > Halobacteriota > Halobacteria > Halobacteriales > Haloferacaceae > Haloferax > Haloferax massiliensis. The sequence goes on from NZ_CSTE01000001.1 coordinate 455,569, forward strand.
TCGCGGCGACGACTCGACTCCTTGGGGGGAGAGAACCGAACTGACGAGCGACGGCCCCGAGCGCCGCCGCAGAACGAGAACGCGCTTACTCGTCGCCGAAGCCGACGCGCTCGGCGTCTTCCTTGGCCCGCGTCGCGGCCGCGTCGATGTCGAAGTCGAACGCCGAGACGACCTCGCCGTCTCGGACGAGCGGTTCGAGGAGCGCCTCGCCGTCGGTCGGGCCGGGCCGCCCGCGGAGGCCGACGTGGTGGCCGCCGTCGGCCGTGCGGTAGACCTCTTTGACGCCCGAGAGCTTGCCCCGCTTGGCCGCCGGTTCGCCGTCGACCTCGACGATGTCGAGCGCGAAGTCGACCGGATTGGCGTTCGAGATGTAGCCGCCGACGCCGAATCCCTCGACCACGTCGCGGAGGTGGCGGAGTTCGGCCGGGCCGAGACCGCCGCTCACGAAGATGCCCACGTCCTCGTGGCCGCGGGCGTCGAGCTCCCAGCGGACCTCGCGGACGATGTGGCGGAAGTCGCCCCGCCGCGAGGAGGTGGTGTCGAGGCGGACGCTGTCGAGGTCGTCGCCGAGCGCCTCGACCGCCTGTAGCACCTCCTCGGTCTCGTCGCCGTAGGTGTCACAGAGGGCGACCCGCGGCACGTCCTCGGCGACCGCCTCGTCGAACGCGCGGAACGCCTCGGCCTGATGGCCGCGCCCGAAGGCGATGAGCAGTGCGTGGGGCATCGTCCCCGACGCCTCCTTCCCGAGAATCTCGCCGGCGGCGACGTGCGAGAAGCCGTCGAGGCCGGCCACGAGGGCGCTCCGCTCGACCATCGCGGCGATGGCGGGGTGGACGTGCCGCGCGCCGAACGACAGCACCGTCGAGTCGGGGGCCGCCGAGCGGGCTTCGAGGGCGGCCGTCGCACAGCCCGACGCGTGCGAGAGGAAGCCCAGAAGCGAGGTTTCGAGTCGGGCGAACTCCAGATAGTCGCCCTCGATTCGCATCACGGGGCCGCCGTCGAACAGCGTGCCCTCGGGCATCGCGTCGACGTCGATATCGCGGCCGGAGAGCAGTTCCGCGGCGTCCTTCACGCCGGCGAACAGCTCGAACTCGCCGTCGGGGAACTGGTCGGCCGTCACCTCGGCGACGACGCGGGGGTTCTTGCCCGCGTGCCGGAGGGTCGCCTCGGTCCGCTCGAAGTAGGCGTCGGTCGCGACGCCGTCGCGGATGGCCTCGGGACCGACGATATCGAAGTCACTCATTGGCGCGGATTCCACCCGGCCGATGAAAAAGGTGTATAATCGGTCACGTGCGTCGAAGACGAATTCTCTTCAACGGGTCAGCAGACGGCGACGGCCGCGAAGTAGACCGTCCCGTTCTTCCGGACGTACCCGGTGCCCGGCGACCACGGCCGGTCTTCGAGCGAAATCATCGATTCAGCGGCCAGCGCGTCGTCGAAGGCGGCCCGTTCGGCGGGCGTGAGCGACTCGTAGGCGACTATCTCCGCGTCGGCGGGAACGTCGTCGGCCGGGTCCACGTCGAGTTGCGGCGGGCAACTGTTCGACCACGGAACGAGCGACCCAGTGACGAAGAGGAAGGCCGCGACGGACAGGACGAGCAAGGAGGCGACGAGCGCGAAGCGACCGAGTTGGCTGGGCATACGGAGCAACTGTCAGCCGATTCACAAGTACTTTCCCCTAGCTTCGCTGGTGAACCTCGTCCAACTGTTCCACCGTCGGCGCGTTGACGACGGTGACCGTGTCGCCGTCTCTCGTCACCCGGTAGGCGTCCGCGAAGGGGCCGTCGTCAACGCGGTAGGTGTCCTCGCCCGCGGCCGACGCGTCGAGGGAGAGTCGGAGCGTGTCGTTCACGTACGCCCGCTCGAACTGCTCGGCGTCCGCCTCGGTGTCCCAGACCGTCCGCCAGACGTAGCCGCGCTCGTGGGGGTTCGCCTCGTAGGTCTCGTCCGACGCCGGGCGGTAGGGAACCACCGCGTCGCCGGCCCAGCCCTCGGAGGGGTCGGCCGTGTAGTTGTACGGCGAGTACGCGCCGGGGTCCTGTTGGAGGCTCGCCCGGTCGACGGCGCGGTGCTTCCAGAACGTCGCGAAGATGGACGCCTCGCCGACCGCGTCGGCGACGGGGTCGGTGTCGTAGCGCGTCCACGCGGCCGACGAGCGGTCTTCGACCGTCACCTCGACCGGGCGCTCGTCGGGGTATCGGTTCGGGTGGAGCACCTGCTCGGTCGAGGTGGGGCGGGTCGCGTAGGCGTCGTCGACGGCCGCCCAGCCGCCCCGCTCGCGCAGGTCCGAGACGAACGTCGGCCCCTCGCTGTAGGGCGTGTAGATGACGAGGAAGACCGGATAGTCGACCGCCCCGCCGCCCGACCCACTGCTCGACGGGCGGGAAACGCAGTCCCAGTCGGCCTCGCAGCGGGCCTCGTACAGGCGGTCGACGTAGCGGGCGTCGCCTTCGACCAGCCCGCTGTGGGCGAGTTGGGCGTCCTGCGTCGACGGGGAACCGCCCAGACCGAACTGCTGGTCCTGTGCGGCGTGGACCAGTTCGTGGGCGAGCGTCTGCCGGTCGATGGTCGGTTGGGCGTCGTTGCTCACGACGACGATGCGGTCCTCGGAGGTGGAGTAGTAGCCGAGCACCACGCCGCCGTACAGCTCGTCGAACACCTCGTCGATGGTCCGGTCCTCGCCGACCAGCAACAGCGCCTCCCACACCTGGTCGTTCCAGTCGCCGTGGACCGGGTCGGTCGACTCGTCGGACTCGTTTCGGTACTCGGCGCGCGAGACGACCTCGACCGGCACGGACTCCTCGAATTCGAGTCCGCGGACGACCTCGACGCGGGCCATCGTGCGGGCGACGAACACCTCCATCTCGGAGTCGTTCAGTCCGTCGGACTGGTCGACCGCGATGGACTCGTTGTACCAGTAGCCGTTCTCCCAGCCCAGTCGGTCGGTCGGCGGGTCGTCGGGCCACGACCAGTCGGCGGCCGGGTCCGCGGCCCCGACCGCGGCGTCCGAGTCGTCCCCCGCGGCGCCCGGGTCGGCGACGGGGGCGGCACAGCCGGCGACGACGAGCAGAACTGCAGAGAGAACGGCGGCGAGGCGGCGGTTCATAGCGAGTCCACGGGCGGGAGGGGAAAAAGCGCCTCGGCGTGGGGGTTACGACGCGAGCCCCGGCCGAATCTCGTCCACGTCGGCGGGCGTCGGCCCGTTGACGACGACGACGCGGTCGCCCGTGCGGACGACCCGGAAGGCGTCGTTGAACGGGCCGTCCTCGACGACGTAGACGCCGTCGTCCCGCCGGGCGGCGTCGTGGGCGCTGAGGATGTTCAGGTAGGCGTCGCGGAACTCCCGCGCGTCGCCGTCGGTGTCCCACTCGGTCACCCAGACGTAGCCGTACTCGGTGTCCGCGCCGGCCGCGTTACGGTAGGGGAACAGGCGGTCGTTCGCCCAGCCGTTCGACGGCGCGGCGTCGTAGTTGTACGTGTCGTACCGCGAGTCCGTGTCGAGGATGGACTGGACGCGGACGGTCTCCGCGCCGGACGTGCGGGCCTGATACCAGAACATCGAGAAGATAGACGCCTCGCCGACCGTGTCGGAGCCCTCGACACCCTGGTCGGGGAAGGTGGTCCAGCCGTTCGTCCCCTCGTCGGCGAAGGAGACGGGACGCGGCGACTCGTCGGTCACGTGGATGGTCTGTTCGGTGGACGCCGGCGGGTCGCGCAGGGCGTCGTTGACGGCCGCCCAGCCGCCCCGCTCGTAGAGGTCGTGGACGTACACCGGGCCGTCGGAGTACGGCTGGTAGATGGTGATCAGGACGCCGAGGTTCGGGCTGCCGCCGCGGCTGTTTTCGGTGTCGGGCGTGACGACGCAGTCCCACGTCCCGGCCGCGCACCGCTCGCTGTACTGTCGTTCGACGTAGCTGGCGTCGCCCTCGATGATGCCGTCGGTGGCGAGGTCGCCGTCCTGCGTCTCGCTGCGGAAGCGGGCGTCGGTCAGGTCGAACCGCTGGTCCTGTACGGCGTGGACCAGTTCGTGGACGAGCGTGGCGTTGTCGATGGTCGGCTCGCCCGGTGAGTCGGTGACGACCTTGATTTCGCCGTCGGACGGCGAGTAGAAGCCGAGGACCGAACTCCCGGTCGTCGCCGAGATGGCGTTCGCGCTCGTGGTCGACTCACCGGCGATGAAAAGCGCCTCCCACACTTGGTCGTTCCAGCGGTTGAACTCGGAGTCGGGCGAGCCGGAGCCGCCGGCGTTGGCGCTCCGGTATTCGTCGCGGGAGATGACGCTGACGGGGACGCGCTCGTCGAACTCCAGCTGTCGGATGTGCTCGACGCGGGCCATCCCGCGGGCGACGTACGCTTCCATCTCGGAGTCGTTCAGGCCGTCGGACTGGTCGACCGCGATGGGTTCGTCGTACCAGTAGCCGTTCTCCCAGCCGAGCACGTCCTGGTCGGGGTCGTCGAAGCCGTCTCTGTCCGGGTCGGGGGTCGCGGGCGACGCGTCGCCGCCGGGCGCGGCCGTGGGGGCGGCACAGCCGGCGAGAACCAAGAGCACGGCGGCGAAAACGGCGCGGAGACCGGTGGTTCGCATATCGTACCCTTAGACTCCGGAGTGAAGTACCTTGTCGGGTTCGGGCGTCGAACCGGCGGACCGCGATGCGGTTCGGGCCGGTCGCGTCGGGCGGGTCGAATCTGACCGGCGTACTGTTTTGGTCGTCCCGGCGCAACCCACGCACATGGCACTCGACCCGAAGCGAACCGCGGTGGTCGTCGTCGATATGCAGAACGGCTTTTGTCACCCCGACGGGAGCCTGTTCGCGCCGGGGAGCGAATCCGCGGTCGGCCCCGTCACGGAGCTCGTCGCCGCCGCCCGCGACGCCGGCGCGCGCGTCGTCTACACCCGCGACGTCCACCCGCCGGAGCAGTTCGACGGCAACCACTACTACGACGAGTTCGAGCGCTGGGGGGAACACGTCGTCGAGGGGACGTGGGACGCCGACCTCCACGGCGACCTCGACGTGCGCGACGAGGACCTCGTCGTCGAGAAGCACACCTACGACGCGTTCCACCAAACGCAGTTGGAGGGCTGGCTCGACAGCCACGGCGTGGACGACCTGCTCATCTGCGGCACGCTGGCGAACGTCTGCGTCCTCCACACCGCCGGAAGCGCGGGCCTGCGGGACTACCGACCGATTCTCGTCGCCGACGCGCTCGGCTACATCGAGGAAGGACACAAGGAGTACGCCGTCGATCACGCCGACTGGCTGTTCGGCGAGACGACGACGCTCGCGGACGTGGCGTTCGAGTAGCCGGGGGCGGCAGGACGCGGTCGGACCGCGACCGCTGATTCGGCCCCGGCATCCACCTCAGCCCCGTCCCCGACCCGACCCGACCCGACCGCGGTTCAGTCCCGAAAGAGCCGATACGCGCCCTGTCCGGTTGCGACGGCGTCGTCCCAGTCGCTCGACGGCGACTGTCGGGCGGCCACGTCGGCGTCCTCCTCGGGGTCGGTGCTGACGACGGTGATAGTGCTCACGCCGACCGACCCGCCCGCGCGGACCACCTCCGCGACCGCCGTCAGGTCGCCCGACGCCCGCCGCAGGTAGTTCACGTTGAGGTTGATGGTGGCGACGCCGCCGGCGACCGGGTCGTCGAGCATCGTCCGGAGGGCGATGCCGCCCGCGGTGTCGATGAGCGTCGCCGCGATGCCGCCGTGGATGGTGGGCGGCGACACGGTGTTGGTGAGCTTCTCGTCGTACGGGATGGTCATCACGATGCGGCCGCGCTCGATGGCGTCGACGCTGGTGTCGAGCCACGACAGGTAGCCGTGTTCGTCCTCGATGTGTCGCTGGACGATGGCCGCGGCCTCGGCGGGAAAGTCGTCGGTCATATCACGAACGAGTATGTCAGATAGTATGTAACCGACGGTCGGTGACACCCCGACGGGATTCCCGCGAGCGAAGCGAGCGGGAAGTCGTCGGGGGAATGAGGCCGAGCCGAGTGGACCCGACGGAATTCTCACGGGCGAAGCGAGCGGGAAGTCGTCACACCGGAACCGCGTGAAGTATATACACGTTCCCGGACTGGTACGGGTATGAGCGATTCCCGCGTCGTTCTCGTCGACGAGTGCCCCGACGACCTCGTCGAGGCTGTCGAGCGACGCGGGTTCACAACAGAGTCGTGCGCGGGACCGGACGCAGTGTTCGACGTCCTCGACGGCGGAGTCGGCGGCGTCGTCCTCTGCGGCGACGTCGACACCGGGTTCGTCTCCCGCGTCCGCGGCCGGGCCGGCGTGGTCCCGGTGTTTTTCCTCGTCGGCGACGGGACCGCGAGCGCCGGTGAGTCGGCCCACGGCGGCGGTGCCATCGCCCTCGACGAACCGGAAGTGCCGGCGGCGGCCGACTCGGTCGCCGCGCGAGTCGAACGAGTCATCGAGTTCTCACGGTGGGCGTCGAGCGACCGGAACTCGGACTCGCTGTATCGGACCGTCGTCGAACAGAGCCACGACGCCATCTTCGTCACGCAGGGCGGCGAGTTCCGCTTTTGGAACCGCCGGCTGACCGAACTCACCGGCCTGAGCGACGGTGAACTCGCCGAGACGCCGGTGTTGAGCGTCGTCCACTCCGACGACCGCGAGCGGGCCGCCGCCATCGCCGCGACGCGGCGGCGGGGCGGCGACGCCCCCGTGAGCTACGAGACACGCATCGTCGACGCCGACGGCAATACCCGCGAGTGTTCGGCGAACGTCAGGGAAATCGAGTATCACGGCTCCTACGGGGTCCTCGTCTCGGTGCGCGACGTGACCGAACAGCGGGCCACGGAGGCGCGGTTCCGCGGCCTCGTGGAGCTGGCTCGGGACCTCGTCACCCTCGTCGGGACCGACGGGCGAATCAGGTACCAGAGCCCCTCGGTCGCCGACGTGCTCGGCTTCGAGCCCGGCGAACTGGTCGGGAGGTCCGTCTCCGACCTGATTCACCCCGACGACTGGGAGGACGTCGAGGAGGTTTTCGAGCGCGCGCTCCAGACCGGAGCCGACGGGACCGACCCCGTCCGCTACCGTCACCGGAACGCCGAGGGGTCGTGGACGTGGCTCGAATCCGTGGGGAGCAACCAGACGGATACCTCGGTCGACGGGTTCGTCGTCACCTCGCGGAACGTGACCGAACAGCGGAGCTACGAACAGCGGCTCAAGCGCTACGAGACCATCGTCGAGAGCATCGGACAGGGCGCGTACGTGGTCGACGAGGCGGGTGTCGTCCAGTTCATCAACGAGGCCGCGCTGTCGCGGACGAACATCCCCATGTCGGCGTTCGTCGGCCGGCACGTCTCCGCGCTGTGCGACGCCGGCTATCTCGCCGCCGACCAGTACGAGCGCGCCGAGGCCGCCCTCGACGCCGTCCTCGGCGGCGAGAGCGAGCGCGAGCGCTTCGAAATCGAGCTGTCGCTCCCGGAAGAAGTGTACGTGGTCGAGTTCACCGTCTCGCCCATCGTCGGCGACGACGGCGAGGTCGTGGGCGCGGTCGCCATCTCGACGGACGTCACGGAGCGAAAGCGGTACGAACAGCGGCTCAACGCGCTCCACGCGTCGACCCGACGGCTGACGGGGGCGACGAGCCGCGAGGAGGTCGCCGACATCGTCCGCGAGGCCGCCACCGAAATCCTCGACTACGCGATCAGCGGCGTCCTCCTGTACGACGAGTCGCTGGACGCGCTCGTCCCGGCGGCGTTCACCGACGAGGCGTGGGCGGTGTTCGGCGACGTGCCGCCGATTCCGCGGGGGACCGGCCTGACGTGGGAGGTGTTCGAGCGCGGCGAGCACAACCTCTACCGGGACGTGGACTCGAACCCTCGGCGGGCCGTCCGCGACGCCGGGGTCAGAGAGGAGCTCATCGTCCCGATTCCCGACCACGGCGTGTTCTTCGTCGCCTCGCTCGACGAGGGTGAGCTGGCCGACCAGCGCATCGCGCTGGCGAAGGTGCTGGCCGCGAACACCCGTGCCGTCTTGGACCGGGTCGAACGCGAGCGACTCCTGCGGAAGCGCGAGCGCGAACTCGCCAGCCAGAACGAACAGCTCGAATCGTTCGCGTCGGTCGTCTCCCACGACCTCAAGAACCCGCTCAACGCGGCGATGGGCTATCTCGACCTCGCCCGCGAGCAGTACGGCGGCGACGAGTTGGACCGCGTCGCCGACGCCCACGAGCGGATGGCCGCTATCGTCGAGGACGTGCTGGCGCTCGCGCGGAACGGCCAGATGGTCGAGGCGGCAGAGCGGCTGCCGCTCCGTCCCGTCGCCGAGGCGGCGCGCCGGAGGCGACCCTCGCTGTCGACGGCGACGTCGCGGTCGACGCCCACCGCGGGCGGCTCAGACAGCTCCTCGAAAACCTCTTTTCGAACGCGGTCCGCCACGGCGGCGACGACGTGACCGTCCGCGTCGGCCCCCTCGGCGACCGCGACGGATTCTACGTCGCGGACGACGGTCCGGGGATTCCGCCGGACGAGCGGCCCCGCATCTTCGAGGCGGGCTACACCACGAGCTCCGAGGGGACGGGGTTCGGCCTCAGCGTCGTCATGAGCGTCGTGAACGCCCACGGCTGGAGCGTCTGGTTCGTCGAGAGCGACGACGGCGGCGCGCGCTTCGAAATCACGACGGAGAGCGACCACTGACAACCTCGAACGCCGTCGCCGACGCTCCCGAACACCGCCGACGACGACGGCGTCCGCCTCGGGCGGCAGCAACACCTACCTTCGGGTCGGTCGAACGAGGGATATGGAGACGCCAGACGAGACGACGGTCCGCGCGGTCGAGTCGTGCCGGGGGTCGCTTCCCGAGACCGTCGACGGCGGGCGGGTGCTGTTCGGGTTCGACGGCTACGTCGACCGCGTTCGGGAGTTCGTCTCCGAGCGGCAGTCGGCCGACGCCTACGAGCGGGTGCCGACCCTCGAAGCGTTCGCCGACCGCGTGAACGACTCGGTCGACGCCGAGAGCTCGCTCAGCTTCGAGTGGATTCAAGCCGGCGTCCGCACCGGCGGCCACGTGAGCCACCTCGCGCGCGCCTTCGACCGATTGGGGTTCGACCCCGGAGTCGTCGGCTGCCTCGGCGACCCGGTCGAAGAGCCGTTCGCCGAGGAGTTCGGCCACCTCCCGCTGGAGACCCTCGGGTCGCCCGGCTACACCGACGCCGTCGAGTTCGGCGACGGGAAGCTGATGCTCACCGAAATCGGCGCGCTGATGACGCTCGACTGGGCCGGCATCGAGTCGCGGGTCGGCCTCGACCGGCTGGCCGAACTGGTCGACGGAGCCGAACTCGTCGGGATGGGCTACTGGTCGGAGATGCCCGAGCTACCGGACGTGGCCCGCGGCCTCCGCGAGGAGCTGTGGCCGACGCTCTCGGACCCGCCGGAGACGCTGCTTTTGGACCCCGGCGACCTCAGAAAACGGGAGCCGGCCGTGGTCGCCGCGGGCGTCGAGCAGGTGTCGGCGCTGGACGACGCGGTTCGCGTCGTCGTCTCGGCGAATCGCTACGAGACACGCTACCTCGCGCGGCTGGCGGGCGTCGAGAGCGACGACTTCGGTCGCGAGTCGCGGGCGGCGTTCGACCACCTCGGCGTCAGCCGGTTCGCGGGCCACGGCGTCGACGCGGCGCACCTCGTCGACGACGGGGGGACCGCGACCGTCGGCGTCCCCCGGACGGACGACCCGGTGTTGACGACGAGCGCGGGCGACCACTTCAACGCGGGCCTCGCGCTCGCGCACGTCCTCGGCCTCGGCCGCGCGGAGTCGCTCGTCGCCGGCAACGCGGTCGCTGGACACTTCGTCAGAAACGGGTCGCCGCCGACGTACGACGAACTCCGGGCGTTCGCCTCGGCGTATCTCGATTACTTCGACTCGGATTAAATACCGATTGTCCACACAAGGGTCAGATATATTACTAGAATCGCCGTACCGATATGTGTCGGTAGCACCCCCACACGGGCGCACCGCCGGAGGGTCCGCGTGTCGCCTCCGTCCGGGCGCGGTACCGACCCCACCGTGGCATCCAGCGCCCGGGTGCCACCTCCCCACCACGGTCCCGTTCTGACGCACCGTCGGCTCTTCACTCGGACCGCGGGTCGCGTTCGAGGTCGTCTATCGCCGACCCGACGAGATGTCGGAGCGCTCTGCGAAGCCGCTGTGAGAGCGCCTGCTCGGTGATGCCCAACTGGCTCGCGATGTCGTCGAGGGCAGTCTCTTTCGGCGTCTCGAAGTAGCCCCGTTCGAAGGCGAGTCGAAGCGCGGTCAGTTGCTTCTCCGAGAGGGCGATGTCCGGCGGGTGGCGCTCGTCGAGGCGGGCCGGTTCGACGCGGCGAACGTCGATGTCGATGTCGCGGGAGAGACAGGCGTCGTGGAACCGGGTGGTCAGTTCGTTCGACGGGAAGTACACCGAAAGCGACCAGCCGTAGCTCGTGCCGACCATCCGCCGGACGATGCCGTCGCACTCGTGAATCGCCGAGATGATGTCGCCGTCGCGGGTCGCCCACTCGCAGCGGTAGAGCCGACCCTCGGGGCCGTCGGAAATCGGTTCGAAGCGGTCGATGCTCGCGTGGTCGTCGAGCAGGCCGTCGAGCGCCTCGCGGTCGCTCCCGCGGGCGACGAAGTACGGGACCGGTTCGCCCGTCACCGGGATACCGCCGACGAGCGTGAGTTCGAACTCGGGGTCGTCGAGCGCCACGTCGGAGGACGGCCCGGCCAGCGGGTGTCCGAGTTCGACCTCGTACCCGCTTGCGTGGTCGTCGGTCATCGCGGCGGGAAGCCGACGGCTGCGTCGAAAACCCAACCGACGGCACGCGCTCGTATGTCGAGTCTCACAAACGGAGAAAATTACGGGCGAGCGAAGGATATTTTTTGCGGAGCCTCACCCTTTCATAGTAAAGGCATTTAAAAGTGAGCCCTCAAAATGGAGGGGAGTGTGGTCGCCCCCGGCGGGCGCTCTCGTGTCAGCCGAACATTATTTCTGCGGTATCAGTCGAGTCGAATCGGGTCGGCGCTGGGACGAATCGCGACCGACACCTCGTCGCCGACGGCGAACTCGTGACCGGGGCAGACGACTTTGGTCCCGAAGCCGACGCGAGACGCGAATAGTGACAATCCGGTGACTCGAACGCCGTCGACGAGTACGTCGAAGTCGGTCCACGGAACGTCGCGGCCGGCGGTCCGGCCGACCAGCTCGCCGAGGAGCGACAGCGACTGCCCGCTTTCGACGGGCGAGAGCGTGCCCCCGAACCCGTAGTGAGCGAGGCCGCCGTCGAGGACGACGCCCTCGTCGCTGGCGAGGCCGACGAACTCGTCGGGTCCGACCCCCGCGTCGGCGCGGGCCGGGGCGTCGAGGACGACGAACGTCTCGGCCGTCTCGACGACGGTTCCCGTCCCGTCCCAGTCGAGCGGCGAGACGGTCACGTCGGGCGAGACCGGGAGCGACCCGCGGGCGCGGTGGTGGTTCGCGTCGGCGGCCCGGAAGCCGAGGTGGACGTGGTTCGAGACCCACGGGGCGAAGAACCCCGAGCGGACGAGTCGTCCCAGCGAGTCGCCGACCGCGACCTCGTCGCCCGCGTCGACGCCGGGGTCGACGTGGAGGATGCGCGCGACCAGTCCGTCGCGGGGGTCGTCGTCGGGGTCGCCGAGCCAGTCCAGCCCGGACGCCTCGGCGTCCACGTCCACGAGCACGAGGTACTCGTCGTCGTGGGCGTAGGGCTTGTCGGGCGCGCGGACGGTCCGCGTCTCGCGGACGACGCCCCCGACGGGCGAGCGGGCCACCGGGTCGTCGTCGGCGACGTAGAGGTCGATTGCGCAGCCGCCGTCGTGGGCGGGGTACGGCGAGTTGTAGAGCGAGAAGCGCTCGAAGCGCGAGAGCGTCGACCGCGGCAGTCGCAGCATGGTCGTCGGGACGTGACGGGTGCGCTTAGGTACGTCGGGGTGTTCCTCTCGGGTATGCGCGTCATCCGCGGCCGCGGGCCCGACCGGGAGGCGGACCGGGCGGTCACCGCGGCCATGCTCCGCGAGGCGGGCGAGGCGGGCGAACCGGCGTTCCGCGCGTGGACGCCGCACCGACAGCTCGCGTTCGGCAGGCGCGACACCCGCGCCCCGCGGTACGACGAGGCCGCCGCCGCCGCCGAGGAACGCGGCTTCCCCGCCGTCGAGCGTTCCGTCGGCGGCCGGGCCGTAGCCTACACGGGAACCACCGTCGCGTTCGCCCACGCGCTCCCGCTCGACGACGCCCGGAGCGGTCTCGACGCGCGGTACGAGGCCGGAACGACCGCCGTCGTCCGCGCCCTGCGGAGCCTCGGCGTCCCCGCGCGGCGGGGCGAGCCCTCGCAGTCGTACTGCCCCGGCGACCACTCGGTCCAAGCGGGCGGGAAGCTCTGCGGCCTCGCCCAGCGGGTCCGAAAGGAGAGCGCGCTCGTCTCCGGCGTGGTCGTCGTCGCCGACCGCGACGAGATAGCCGACGTGCTCGCGCCCGTCTACGAGGCCATCGACGTTCCCTTCGACCCGAACTCGGTCGGCAGCGTCGCCGACGCCGGCGGTCCGGGAAGCCCGGACGCGGTCTGCGACGCCCTCGAAACCGTCTTCGTCGGCGACGCGGAGACGCGAGTCGAGGACGCGGCCGACCTCGCGTGAGCGACTCGGGACGGGGCCGACAGCCGGGCGATGCGGCCGGCCGCGACCGCTCCGCGAACCACCGGAGCCATCACTACCCGAACCGCCGGACTTAGCACCCGGCGCGTCGCACCCCCTCGTATGCGAATCGAGAACGCGACGCTGGCCGACGGCCGCGCCGTCGACGTCCGCGTCGAGGACGGGACCGTCGAGGCGGTCGGCGACCTCGACCCCGTCGCCGACGAGGAGACCGTCGACGCCGAAGGGAACCTGCTTCTGCCGGGCGCTATCGACGTGCACGTCCACTTCCGCGAACCGGGCTTCGAGCACAAAGAGACGTGGGAGACGGGCGCGAAAAGCGCCGCCGCGGGGGGCGTGACGACCGTCGCCGACCAGCCGAACACCGACCCGACGACGACCGACGGCGCGGGCTTCGACGCGAAGGCAGAACGCGCCGCGAACGCCTGTATCGACTACGGCATCAACGGCGGCGTCACCGCCGACTGCGACCCCGACAGCCTGTTCGACCGGCCGCTTTTCGCCCTCGGCGAGGTGTTCCTCGCCGACTCGACCGGCGACATGGGCATCGAGGCCGACCTGTTTGCCGAGGCCGCGGAACGCGCCGGCGAGGCGGGCGTTCCCGTCACGGTCCACGCCGAGGACGCCGACCTGTTCGACGAGTCCGCAATCGAGGGCGACCTCGGCGGGGTCGGCCGCGACGCCGACGCCGACGCGTGGAGCGCCTACCGGACCGCCGAGGCCGAGGCGGTCGCCGTCGAGCGCGCCGTCCGCGTCGGCGGCGAGACCGGCGCGCAGATTCACATCGCCCACACGAGCACGCCCGAGGGCGTCGACGCCGCCCGCGACGGCGGCGCGACCTGCGAGGCGACGCCGCACCACCTGTTTCTGTCCCGCGACGACCTCGCCGAACTGGGAACCTACGGCCGGATGAACCCGCCGCTGCGCTCCGCGGAGCGCCGCGAGGCCATGTTCGAGCGCCTCGCCGACGGCCGCATCGACGTGGTCGCCACGGACCACGCGCCGCACACGCGCGAGGAGAAAGAACAGTCGCTTCTCGACGCCCCGAGCGGCGTCCCCGGCGTCGAGACGATGGTTCCCCTGCTTCTCGGCGCGGTCGTCGCCGGCGACCTCACCGCCGAGCGCGTCCGCGACGTGGTCGCCGCGAACCCCGCCGACGTGTTCGACCTGCCGCGCAAGGGCCGAATCGAGGCGGGCGCTGACGCCGACCTCGCGCTCTACGACCTCGACGCCGCCCGCGAGATTCGCGGCGCGGACCTCCACTCGAACTGTGACTGGACCCCGTTCGAGGGCCACACCGGCGTCTTCCCCGAGTGGACGATGCTCCGCGGCGAGTTCGTCTGGGACGGCGAGGGCTTCGGCGCGGTCGCCGGCGAGAACGTCCGCGACTGACCGGAGGCGGGAACCGGCACGGGTCCGAACCAGTCCGAATCGTCAGAACCGCGCGGCCGCGACCTGTGCGCCCTTCCAGCCGACGCCGACGAGCACCGCGAGCGGCGCGGTCAGGACGACGAGCGAGACGGCCGACCCGGCGAGGCCGCCGAGGCCGCCGAGCGCGGACGACAGGATGACGGTCCCGAGGAAGCCGCCCACGGCGAGCGCCGGCGCGACCAGCGCGTAGGCGAACAGCCAGCGCTGTCTGCGAGTGAAGTGGACGCCGTATCCCGGTCCGGGCGGGATGAGCAGGCCGCCCGCGAGGAGGACGAAGCCGACGAGCCCGAACACGAGGAGGAAAAAGCCCGCGAGCCCGTGGGCGAAGCCGTCGCTGCCGGGCGGGGGCGGGGGCATCGTGACGGCGGTCCACCAGACGACCGCGAGGAGGGCGACCCCGGCCCCGGCGACGGGGAGTTGGAGCGAACCGAGGACCGCGCGGAGCGACCATCGCATCGGGCCGACTGTCGGCCGGTGGACAGATAGCTGTACCGCAATCGCCGCCCGGGCGTCGGCTGAGTGGCGGGCGTATCCGATGCAAGCGAATCCTTTTCCCGTCCGACACCCCGAAGGAGTGACACGCATGACCGACGAGCAGACGCCGCCGCGAGGCCGCGGCCCGAACGCGGACGAACCGCACGCACTCACGGGACTGCTGTCGTTCTGGGAGACGGTCGTGGAGGACGCCGAGGCGACCGCGGCCGAGTACGAAGACGAGGGCTGGGAGACGCTCGTGCTCCACCCCGGCGACGTGACGGTGCTGCCGCCGGCGAACCTACCCGACGCGACGGAGCGCGTCGGCTTCGACGTGCTCGTCCCCGGCAGCGAGTTCGACGCGCTGTCGTCGTGGGTCGAGTCGGCCGCGTTCGACCGCTACGACGTCTACCGCGCCCGCGAGGACGACACCGTGTTCGCCGTCTCGGTCGTCCAGGACGCCGCGGCGTCGAAGGCCGTCGTCGTCCCGCTGTACTACGGGCTCGACGAGGTGGACGCGATGGAGACGAAAGCGCGAGAACGGGGCGAACTCCGGCTCTACGTCCGGCCGGTCGAGGCCGACCGACGGGTCGAGTTAGTTCAGTCCGAGCCGGAGCCGCTTTTCCCCTGACTCCGCGTCAGCGCGGAGTCGGCTCTGAACCGACCCCGCCGCGGGGCGTCACTCCTCGTCCGACAGCTCTTCTTGCCGCAGTTCTGTGCTCGCCTCGCGCACCTCGCGCATGACGCTCGAAATGCGCTCTTCGGCTTCGAGTTCCTCTTCGACCGAGAGGTCCACGCCCTCGACTTCGAGCAGGAACTTGGCGATCTCCGTCACCTCGTACATCATCTCGTCGAGTTCCTCGGCCGTGAAGAAGCCCGACATCGCGCCGTAGAGGAACGTCGCGCCCGACTTCCGGACCTTGTCGCGGAACGCAGAACGGGCCTGGTTGACCGCCTGCGGGGTGTAGGTGTCGGTCATGAAGGGGACGAGTTCGGGGAGGTTGTTCCCGATTTTCGTCATCTCGACGCCCGTCTCGGTTCGGAAGTCGGCGCAGAGCCGCGCGATTGCCCACTCGCGGGCCGTCACGTAGGTCCGCTGGCGGAGGAAGTCGTTGACGCGGTCGTACTGCGCGCCGTCGACCTTCTTGAACCGGGCGTACTTCTGGACGTCCTCGGGGACCGCGTCCTCGGCGTCCTCGGCGTCTGGGCCGGAATCGTCTCCGGCCACGTCCGTCGATTCCGCGGCCGCCTCCGAAGTCTCGGGCTCCGCGTCTGCCGGCTCCGTGTCTGCCGCGGCGTCGTCCGCCTCCGCTCGCGCGTCCGCGTCGGGGCGAGCCGTCTCCTCGGCGTCGCTCGCGCCCGTCTCGAACTGGTCGGACTCGTCTGTCATACCGCGGGCTACCGCGGCACGGCCGAAAAGGGTTCCGCGACGTTCGGTCCCCGCCGACGGGGGTGGGGCCTTCCGTTTCCGGGTAAGGGTTTTCTATCGCGCCCGCGAGATTGGGAATCATGAAGGTACTGCTCGGAATCGGTGGCAGCGACGATTCCATCCGGGCGCTCGAAACGACGGTCGAACGGACGGCCGAGGTCGGCGACGATCTCACGGTCGCTATCGTGGAGAACCCGTCGGTCGAGCGCTCGCGCGAGGACATCGAAACGCGCGTGACGGAACTGCTCGGCGAGCGCGGCGTCGACGCGACCGTCCGCCGACTCGACGGCGACCCGGGGAGCGCGCTCGTCGACCTCGCCGAGAACGAGGGGTTCGACCAGTTGGTGCTCGGCGGCGGCGAGACGAGTCCGATGGGGAAGATACAGATCGGCAACATCGCGGAGTTCGTCCTCTTGAACTCCCACGTGACCGTCACTCTGGTACGATGAGCGACCGAACGTTCTCAGACGCCGTCGCCGACCCCTACGACGCGCCGCCGCTGTCGTTCACCGACAGGGAAGACCGCACCATCGAGGTGCGCGCGCACGACGGCTCCGACGAGGAACTGGAAGCGCTCGTCGAGATGTACGACGCGTTCGACCCCTCGGACCGCGCGCAGGGCATCCCGCCGGGCCGCGAGGACCGCATCCGCGACTGGCTGGAGAACATCCTCGACGAGGACTGCCTGAACGTCATCGCGTGGGACGGCGACGAGGTGGCCGGTCACGCGACGCTCGTCCCCGACGGCGACGCCTACGAACTCGCCATCTTCGTCCACCAGACCTACCAGCGCGCCGGCATCGGCACGCGGCTCATCAAGGCGCTGCTCGGCTACGGCCGGGTGTCCGGCGTCGAGAAGGTGTGGCTCACGGTCGAGCGGTGGAACCGCGCGGCGGTCGGCCTCTACCAGACCGTCGGCTTCGAGACGAGCGACGCCGAGAGCTTCGAACTGGAGATGACCATCCGGCTCGCCGAACCGCCGGACCAGGAGGGCGGTTGAGGGCGGCGGCGGGCCGCGACGGCGACCGACGAACCGCGATTCAGACCGAGAGCACGGGCTGGCTGGCGTACAGGAGGACGTACTCGGCGGCCTTGGCGAGCACTTCTCCGGGGTCGCCCGAGACCGGCTCTCGGGGGACGACGATGAAGTCCGCGTCGAGTTCTTCTGCGGTGTCGAGGACGACGCTCCCGGGGTGGCGGAGCTTGCTCGTCCGCGAGAAGCCGTAGGCGACCGAGGTGGTGACGGGAACGTCGGCGGTCTCGGCGAGGGACGACACCGTGTCGGTGACGGCCTTGCTGTCCTCGGCGACGGCGTCCTCGTCGACGACGCCCTGCTCTATGGCGCGGACGACGTCCTCGCCGAGGACGTGGACGGCGTGGACCGCGGCGTCGTACTCGGCCGCGACGGCGGCGGCGTACTCCGCCGCGCGCGTCGCCTCCTCGCTTTGGTCGACCGGCACGAGGACGAGGTCGATAGAGAGCGGGCGCGGTGACATGTCCCCACCTGCGTCGGGGGACGACAAAAAACTCACCCCACGGTCCCGGCGGCCGGCCGCCCCAGACTGGTTTTATGCCGCCGCGCCGTGAACCCGGAGGCATGTTCGACACCATCGTCATCGCCACCGACGGTTCGGCGAGCGTTCGCCGGGCGGTCCGCGTCGCCGTCGACCTCGCAGAGCGGTTCGACGCGTCGGTTCACGCGCTGTACGTCATCGACGCCGGCGACGTGGAGACCGCGCCGGAGCGACTGCGCGAGGAGATGCGCGACGCGCTCACCGAGCGCGGCGAGGAGGCGCTCGCCGAGGTGGAGGCCGCGACCGACCGCGAGGTGACCGTCGCGGTGCGAGAGGGCCGCCCCGCGGCCGAGATTTCGAGCTACGCCCGCGAGGTGGACGCCGACGCCGTCGCCATGGGCACCCGCGGCCGACACGGCGAGAACCGCTTTCTCATCGGGAGCGTCGCCGAGCGCGTCGTCCGGACCTGCCCGGTGCCGGTGTTGACGGTCCGCCAGTTGGAAGCGGGGACGACGGACTCCCTGCTGAGCGACGAGGCCGCCTGAGCGGAGCCGCGGGTCGGTCGCCGGCCCCGGGCGTCCGACGCGGTCGCCGCCGACGGAATCGGGAGGAGTTTTCCCCGTCGCGTCCGAGTTCGGCGTATGGAAGACGAGCTTATCGACAGTTCTCGGCTCTCGCTCCCCCGCAAGTCCGTGCTCCCCGGTGCCGGATTCTTCTACCCCGACGAGTTCGACGAGGAGCGCGCCGAAGAGCGCGCCAAGGAGAAACTCGAAGACGCGTCGGTCGCGGTCGTCACCGACACCGACGCCGACGGCCTCGGCTGTGTCGCCCTCCTCCGGGAGGCCTACGACGCCGCCCTCGACGTGGCCGACTTCGAGGAACGCATCGAGGAGAGACTCGGCGACGAGGACGAAGACGAGGACGACGAGGAACCCGCCCTCGCCGGAGAAGACGAAGAAGAGCGCCCGAAATCGCCGGTCGCGCTGATGGGGTCGAGTCCGTACTCGCTGGAAGACGACCTCCAGCGCGTCGCCGACTACGCCCCCGAGGGCGTCGAGGTGTACGTCTGCGACCTCTGTCCGGACAAGTTCGAGTACGTCGAGGAAGAACTGGCCGCGCTCGTCGAGACGGCGGGCGAGATTCACTGGTACGACCACCACCAGTGGAAGCCGGAGGTCGCCGAGGCGGTCCGCGAGGCCGGCGTCGACCTCGTCGTCGGCGAGTCCGACGAGGAGTGTTCGACCGACGTGACGCTCCGCGAACTCGACTACGAGTTCGACGAGCGGTTTTCGGACCTCGCGGCCGTCACCCGCGACCACGACCTCTGGCTGAACGAAGACGAGCGGAGTCAGGACCTCGCGGACTACGCCTACTGGACCTCGAAAGAGGAGTACGTCGCCGTCGTCGGCGCGTACGGCGCTGACCTCCCGCCGGTCGTCGAGGAGTACATCGCCCACCGCCGCGTCGAAAAGGAGAACCTCATTCAGGCCGCCGTCGACCGCGCCGAACTGAAGACCGTCGGCGACTGGACGGTCGGCGTCACCTACGGCCGCTGCTCGCAGAACGAGGTCGCTGACGCCCTCCGCGAGGCGGGCGCGGACGCGGCGGTCGTCGTCAAGCCCGCCGGGAGCGCCAGCATCCGCGGCTCCGACGACTTCGAGCGGTGTCACGAGGTCGCCGACCTCGTCAACGGCGGCGGCCACCCGAAGGCCGCCGGCTGTAAGCCCGACATCTACGACGACATGCTGGACTACGCCCACCACTGGACGACGCAGGGCGCGACGACGAAGCGCGTCATCCTCCGGGCGTTCGAGCAGGTCGCCGATGCGGTCGAGAAGGAAGAAGCGGAAGCGGAAGCCGCGGCTGACGCGGACGACGACGAAGGCGTCGAGACCGAGCGCTAACGGCGAACGCGACTCGGAAAGCCAATCGGAAAAACCAGCGCCGAACCCGAATCGGGGGGTTACGCGTCGTCGACGACCCAGCGGTCGGAGTACGTCGTGCCGCAGGTACATTTGGCGTAGGCGTGGACCACGTCGCCGTCCTCGTAGATTCCGCCGACCTCCTCGTTTTGCGCCTCGGCGAACGAGAAGATGAACTTCACCTCGTGGTTCTCCTCGGCGGCCGCCTCGGGGCAGGTGCCGCCGCTGAGGTCGTCGTCGATGTCGCCGTCGTTGCCCATGGCGGTCTGGGCGAACTCCATGGCGTCCATGCCCGTGCCGGCCGCGAAGGCGCGGCGGCCGTCGTCGCCGGGGACGACGAGGACGTAGCCGTTGTCGACTTCGACGCCCATGTTCGGGAGTTTGCCCTGGCTGTCGAGGTACTCGTGGGTGAGATAGAGCGCCACGTCGTCGAGGCGCTCGCCTGCGAGGTACTCCGTTACCTTGCTCATACCCCGCCTAGTGCGGTCGGTGCGTAAAAGCGGCGTGTCTCGGAGCGCGACCGGTCACTCGTCGGACAGGCCGAACTGCTCGGCGATGTTCGAAAGCGAGTCGTTCGGGCGCTCGGTGATGCGGTACACCTGTCGGACCCCCGGCACGCGGAGGCCGTACTGGTAGCCGTCGTCCAGTTCGTCGAGTTCGACGGCGTCGCCGTCGGACCGGTCGTGTTCGCGGCACCACTCGACGAGTCGGTTCTCGCCGTCGCTCGGGGTGCGCGCGAGGCGCTTGTTGTCGTACGCGCCGCGAATCACGAGCCCCGAGGCGTCGGCCGAGAGACGGGCGTGATAGGCGGTGCCGCCGAGGTGGAGACGGACGAAGTCGCCGTCTTCGGCGAGCACGTCGTCGGGGACGCGCAGACAGGGGCGGCGGGTCCCGCCGCTGCGGGCGACGTTCGCGCGGAACGTCTGGACCGACGGATGGTCGGAGGGCAGTTGCTCTGGCACGGGAGAGAGAGGAGTGAGACGGCGTTATTCGTCGGCTTCTTCGTCGTCGCCCTCGCCGAAGGCGGCGGCGACGTCGCCCTCGCCGGCGACGACTTTCGCGTTGATCTGGACGGTCTCGCCGGAGACCTCGCGGCCGCGGACGGTGACGCGCTTGCGCTCGCCGTCGCGGGACGGCTTGTAGCCGATTCCGTCTTCGGCGAGGATTTCCTTGAGCGCGCCGCCGGGCACGTCGGGGTGCATCGGTCGGCCGGCCTTGTCCGAACCGCCCGTCAGTTCGATGGTGAACCCGTCGAGACCGACGGCCGCGCCGTCGACCTCGTCACCGAGGTCGCGGCCGAGGAATCGGTTTGCGTCCTGTCCTTCGACGTCGACTTGGTAGGTCGCACCGGTGTCGGGGTCGGCGACGACGACCATGAATTCTGCCATGCGCGGATGAAAACGGTCGCGGATAAAAAGTACGTCGAAAGCGCGTCTCGGGACCGAACCCGCCGAATCGGAGCGAAACCGCCGAATTCGGCGGTGTCAGCGAGAACGGAGTGTACTGGCAAGAGTTAACATCCGACACGACGTACACCGTAGCATGAGCAAGGATATCGCCACGCGTGAGCCTGCAGACCTCGTCAGAGCCAAATCGAGGGCGCTGGTCGGCCCCGAGCCGACGGACCTCGTCGAACGACGCCCGACGGAGTTGGTCGAACGCCGGACCGACGCGCTCGTCGAGCGCCGGACGGAGACGTTAGTCGAGGCCGAACCGACGACGCTCGTCGAGCGCTCGTGGTACGAGTGTACCACCTGCGGCTACCGCTCGGGACACGGCGTCTACGAGCGTGTCTGCCCGCAGTGCGGCGGGTCGCTGAAGAACATCGGCGTGGCTCAGGAGTGAGCCTCAGGCGACGAACGCGGTCTCGCCTCCGTTCTCGCCCTCTTCGGCTTCGGCCTCCTCGATAGACTCCCAGAGCGAACACCAGTCTTCGGGGTCGATGTAACCCTCGACCTTCGCGCAGGCACCGAAGCCGTCGCCGTTCTTGTCGGGGATGTACTCCGCGCAGTTGCCGCAGTTCCGCCCCGCTTCGGTGAGCCCCGCCTCGACGGCGTCGTCCGCCTCTTGGAACTTGACCGCCTCCTTCGTGAACAGGTCGTCGGGGTCCCGCCGCTCGTTCGCCTGCGAGAGCGCGGTCCGGTACGGTTCGGGGACCGGGCCGTGTTCGAACTCCTCCTCGGAGACGCCCTCCGGGCGCTCCTCGTCGTGGTCGTCGTCGGCCGCTTCGGTCGCCGTCGTCGTCTCCGTTTCCGTCTCCGTCTCCTGTTCGCCGCCGCCACCGCCGAGACACCCGGCGATTCCAACCACTGCACCACTCCCCGCCAGTTCGAGGAACCGTCGCCTCGTTCGGACGAATCGTACCATAGCCGGAGCTACGTCGCCGCGCGGTTTTAGTAAGTGTAGAGTTACCACGTGTCGTGGTATCTTAATCGTCTCAACTCCCGCACAGACCGCGTCGGAAAACGGCGCAGAGAGGGCTCAGAACCCGTCTTCCCACCGGAACGTCCCGTTCCGCTGGACGACCTCGCCGTCGACCTCGATGCGCGAGTCCTCGCTCATGTCGGTTATCATGTCCACGTGGACCGCGGACTGGTTGCCGTCTTCGCCCTCGGGGAGGCACGCGCCGTAAGCCCGACCGACCGCGAGGTGGATAGTGTCGCCCATCTTCTCGTCGAAGAGGATGCTGTCGGTGAAGCGGTCGATGCCGCGGTTCATGCCGATACCGAGTTCGCCGAGTCGGCGCGCGCCCTCGTCGGTGTCGAGGATGCCGGCGAGGGCGTCCTCGCCCGCGCCCGCGGAGAAGTCCACGACCTCGCCGTCCTCGAACGTCAGGAGGACGTTCTCGACGCGCTGGCCCTCCAGCGTCATCGGCACGTCGAAGAACACCTCGCCCTCGACGGCGTCTTCGACGGGCGCGGTGAACACTTCGCCCGACGGGAGGTTGTGGGAGTCGTAGGCGACCGAGGCCGCGGAGTTGACGGCGGTCCGGCCCTCGATGGACATCGTGAGGTCGGTGTCCGCCTTGACGATGCGGACCTCGGAGCCGGCGTCGAGCACGTCTTTCATGTTCGCCATCTCCTCGGCGAGTTCCGACCAGTCGCGGAGAATCGCGTCGTAGACGAAGTCGGCGTACTCCTCGAACGACATGCCGGCCTGCTGGGCCGCCGCGCGGGTCGGGTGGACCGTCGACACCCAGTCGGTGTCCATGCGCGCCTCTTTGACCTCGCTCGTGGCGCGGCCGTAGGCCTGCCGCGTCGCGGTCGGCACGTCGGCGGTCGCCGCCGTGTTGCGGGTGCCGCCGAGGAAGAGCACCGAGTCGGCGGCCTCGTAGAGGGCGAGTTCGTGTTCGGGAAGCTCGAAGTCGCCGTCGTGCGCGCGGAGGTACGCCCGCTGGACCTCCTCGGAGGCGTACGTCGTGACGACGTTCGCGCCGCGCTCGCCGAGGGCGTCGGCGACGGCGACCGCGAGGTCGTGGGCCCCCTCGCCGACGGAGACGACCACGTCGTCGCCGGCCTCGATTCGCGCGCTCCAGTCGACGAGCACCGCGGCGTGCTCGTGGATGCGTTCGTCCATACGCGACCCTCGCGCGCGGCGGTAAAAACGTCGGCGTCTGCGGGCGCGAGGCCGGCCGACCGCGGACCCGCCGCCGGCCGGGCCGGAGAGCGGGCCGAGCGTTACAGAACGCTTATCGCCCGATATTTGCCATCATCTCCCGTGACTTCCATCGCACTCGCCACCTCCGAGGACCTCCCCGGACTCGTCGACGACGACGCCCCGTTCCTCGCGGCGCTCCGGGAGCGCGGCGTGACCGCCGAGCCGGTCGTCTGGTCCGACGAATCGGTCGACTGGGACGGATTTGACGCCGTGGTCGTCCGGTCGATTTGGGACTACTACCGCCACCCGAAGGCGTACGCCGCGTGGGTCGACCGCCTGTCAGACGCCGACTGCGCGGTGTGGAACCCGACGGCGACGCTCGACTGGAACAGCCACAAGTTCTACCTGCGTGACCTCGCCGACGCCGGCGTCTCGACCCTGCCGACCGAGTACGTCGAACGCGGCGGCGACGTGGACCTCGAAGCCGTCTTCGAGACGCGAGAGTGGGACGAACTCGTCGTCAAGCCCGCCGTGAGCGCGGGTGCGTTCGAGACGAGACAGCTGAGTCGCGCGGAGGCCGCCGACGCCCAACCGTGGGTGGACGACCTCGTCGCGGAGAAAGACGTGCTGGTGCAGGAGTTCGCGCCGGACATCGAAGACGGCGAGTGGTCGCTCGTCTTCTTCGGCGACGAGTTCAGCCACGCGGTGGTCAAGCGCCCCGAGCCCGGCGACTACCGCGTCCAAGAGAAACACGGCGGGAGCGTCCACGTCGAGGAGCCGAGCGAGACGCTGCTCGACAACGCCCGGCGCGTCGTCGACGCCGTCTCGGCCCGCCTCGGCGGCGACCCGCCGCTGTACGCCCGCGTCGACGGCGTGGAGCGCGACGACGACTTCCTCCTCCTCGAAGTCGAACTCATCGAGCCCGAGCTGTTCTTCCGGACCGACGACGCCGCAGGCGACCGATTGGCCGAGGCGCTGTTGGCGCGGCTCTGAGCGGGCGGTACCGACGGCGGAGGTACGGTCTCGACGGCGAGACGGTTCGGTCCCGGCAGACGGCCGCGCACGCGCCAAACCACAACCACTACCACCCCCCGCGGACGATGCCGACGCATGCAACTAGGCGTCATCGGCCTCGGCCGGATGGGGCGCATCGTGGTCGACCGAGTGCTCGATGCCGGGCACGAGGTCGTGGCCTTCGACCTCTCGGCGGAAGCCGTCGCGGCGGCCGCCGACGCGGGTGCCGAACCCGCGGACAGCGTCGCCGACCTCGCCGACCGACTCGGCGACGACAAGCGAATCTGGCTCATGGTCCCCGCGGGCGACGCGGTGGACGCGACGCTCGACGACCTCGACCCGCATCTCGACGGGGACGACGTGGTCGTCGACGGCGGCAACTCACACTTCGAGGAGTCGGTGCGGCGCGCCGAGGCGTGCTCGGCGGCCTACCTCGACTGCGGGACCTCCGGCGGTCCGGCCGGTGCCGAACTCGGCTTCTCGCTCATGGTCGGCGGCCCCGAGTGGGCCTACGACGAGCTAACCCCCGTCTTCGACGCCGTGGCGACCGGCCCCGCCGGCCACGGCCACATGGGCGAGTCGGGGTCCGGCCACTACGTGAAGATGGTCCACAACGGCGTCGAGTACGCGCTGATGCAGGCGTACGGCGAGGGCTTCGAACTGCTCGCCGAGGGCCGCTACGACCTCGACCTCGAATCGGTCGCCAAGACGTGGAACAACGGCGCGGTCATCCGCTCGTGGCTCCTCGAACTCTGCGAGGAGGCGTTCCGCGAGGAGGGAAGCGACCTCGGCGACGTGGACGACCACGTCGCGGGCGGCTCGACCGGTACGTGGACGGTCCAAGAGGCGCTCGAACAGGAGGTCCCGGTCCCGCTCATCTACCAGTCGCTCGCCGAGCGGTTCGGCTCCCGCGCCGACGACCGCTTCTCCCGCCGCCTCGCCAACCGGCTCCGGTACGGCTTCGGCCGCCACGAGGTCGCGCGGAAAGACGACTGAGGGAACGACGCGTCGGCTTCGGCACAGCGGCCGGGTCCCCTCGATACTGTGGGAACCTCTGCGAGACCCGCGTCTCGGCGGCGAAATCGACCGCCCGCGGGTGCCGCCACAATCACAATTTCCTTAACCCCTCCCTCCATATCCGCCCTTATGGCAGTCATCAGTCTGGTGGGTGTCGGGGCCGGTATGGTCCTGGTACTCCTCGTCGTCGCCCTGCACTACTCGAAGGGCACCGGCTGGGAGCCGACCGCCGACATCACACAGGAGGTCCTCGAACGCCGCGCGGCGACCGTCGCAGAGACCGACTTCCCCGAGCCGATGAACCGCTCTATCGGCGGCGGCGGCGTCGCCGCTGTCGGGGCCGGTGAAGAGGGGGCCGAACTCGAAGGCGAGGAGGCGGAAGAAGAACAGAGTCCCGCCGACATGCCCGAAGACGAAGTCGAGTACTTCGAAGTCGAGTTCGTCAAGCAGGGCGAGACCATCGAACTGGCGAGCAACGAGACGGTGCTCGACCAGGGCGAAGACGCCGGGATGGACCTCCCGTACGCGTGCCGACAGGGCCAGTGTGTCTCCTGTTCCGCGAAGATTACCGACGGCCCCGCCGACGAGTACGTGACTCACTTCAAACAGGAAACCCTCTCAGACGAGGAGATGGACAACGGCTACACGCTCACCTGCGTCGCCTACCCGAAAGCCGACTTCACCATCGAAACCGGCGAAGCGCCGTAACGCGCCGAATCGCAACCACCCACCGTTTCTCGCGACGCCGTCCACCCTCCGAGCCGCGCCCGTCCCGTTTGTGCCCGCCTGTCGGCTCCCGGGTGAAGGGTGTCACTCCCCCTCACTGCCCGCTCGACCGACGACGACGCTAATCGACGGTTTCAAACGGTCTCCGCGAGTCTCACCTGTTCAGTGTCCCTCCCCGAAGGCGGTTCCCTCACCGAAGGCGACCTCAAACGCCCGATGTTCGAACTGGCGTGGCCGATTATCGTCACCGAACTCCTCCAGGTGGCGTACAACCTCGCCGACACCGTCTGGCTCGGCCGACTCTCGACCGACGCCGTCGCCGCCATCAGCCTCGCGTTTCCGCTCATCTTCCTGCTCATCTCCGTCGGCGGCGGCTTCACCGTCGCCGGGAGCACGCTCGTCGCCCAGTACACCGGCGCGAAAAGCGAGGGCTCCGCCGGGACCGTCGCCGGACAGACGCTCACGTTCATCACCGTCATCGCCGTCGTCGTCGGCGTCATCGGCTTTTTCGCCACCGACGCGATGCTCGGCGTCCTCCCGAGTTCGGAGGCGACCGCCGGGCAGGTCATCCCCCTCGCCGGCGACTACATGCGCGTGTTCTTCCTCGGCCTGCCGTTCCTGTTCGGCTTCTTCGTCTTCTCCGCGCTCATGCGCGGCTACGGCAACACCCGCGCCCCGATGGTCGTGATGTTCATCAGCGTCGTCATCAACATCGTCATCGACCCCGTGTTCATCTTCGGGTTCGACGCCAATCCGCTGTTTTCGATGCTCGGATTAGAGGGCGTTCAAGCGAGCCTCTTCACCGCCACGGGCTTTGACGGCTTCAAAGTCGCCGGCGCGGCGTACGCGACGGTCCTCTCTCGCGCCGTCGCCACCGTCATCGGCATCTACGTCATCTTCGGGACGAGCGCCGGCCCCGACGTGCAGCTCGCCGACTTCCGCCCGCAGTTCGAGTACATCAAGAAAATCGTCGATATCGGCGTCCCGAGCGCCATCGAGCAGTCCGCCACCGCCCTCGGCTTCATCACCCTCACCGCGATGGTCGTCACGTTCAAACCCGAAGTCGTCGCCGCGTTCGGCCTCGGCAACCGCCTCACGTCGCTGGTGTTCCTCCCGGCGCTCGGCCTCGGACGGGCGACGAACACCATCGTCGGCCAGAACCTCGGCGCGAAGAAACCGGAGCGCGCCGAGAGCGCCGTCTGGCTCGCCGCCAAGGTCGGCGCGAGCGTCATGCTCGTCACCGGCGTCCTCGCGTACGTCTTCGCCGAACCCGTCGTCGCGTTCTTCCTCCAGACCGGGACGGCCTCGGCCGCCCAAACCATCGATCTCGGCGTCGAGTACATCCGCATCCGCGCGTTCGAGTTCGGCTTCATCGGCGTCCTCCAGGTCGTCCTCGGCGCGTACCGCGGCGCGGGGAACACGAAGACCGCCCTCGGCTTCTCGCTGTTCGCGCTCTGGTTGGGCCGCGTCCCAATCGTCTACCTGCTTTCGTTCCAGTTCGGCTTCGCCGAGACGGGCATCTGGCTCGGGATGGCCGTCGGGCAGATTCTCGGCGCGATTGCGGCCACGGCGTGGTTCACCCGAGGCACGTGGAAACACAGCGTCGTCGACGCCGACGCGACCGGAACGTAATCGGCCGCCGGCACGGGTTCCACAACGGTTTTACGTCGGTACCGTGTAGCTCCCTCCGCTGAGGGCCCGTAGCTCAGTGGACAGAGTGCTTGGTTCCGGACCAAGATGTCGCGGGTTCAAATCCCGTCGGGTCCGTCCCGCTTCGTACCGTTTTGAATTCAACAGACAGCGTTGAGTTCCTTTTATACTAGGTGCCCAGCACGTCGGTGAGTTCGGTACGCTCCGTACCGCGGGTCGTCGCCATCACGCGATTCTGTAGAGTCAAACGCGGGCAAAGTAATTAGTGCTAGGCAAAAGACCGAGGTGCATATCGGAACCGGGTTGCGGGACCAATTGATTGTCAGTAATCTGTGACAACTATATATTGTACTCAATGGCGCTTGAAGGGGCCTCCACCAATAGGTGAGTGAAGTGACAAACCTAAAACAGAACCTAACGAATATCTGGAAGGCCTAGCTCGTCTCGAACATCGTATATTAGATCATACCACAATTCGAAGTCGTCTATGTCTGCGTTTTTATCAACCCATTTTGTGAAGTCATCTTTGGCTGTCCAGACGAGTTCGTAGTGTCTTGTGCCGTCGTTGCGTGTTCCGAACCCCTCTATTACATCATCGCCCTGTTTCTCAGCAAACGCTTCGATGAAATCATCTGGAAATAGGTCTTCCGCCTCAACGTCTTCACCATCTTTTGGACGCCAGCGAGAATATTTGGATATTTCTCGATTATTGTCGAATTGTAGCCTGCTAGTCAGCACTGTATGTGCTTTGTCACCTGGGCCATCATCGTCTAACAGCGCATGGACCGTCTTTTCGCCATCAAAAATCCGGTTTAGAACGACAGTATCTTTGACCACATCTTTGGCCCCCTCGGCACTGACAATATGGATCCCCTCCAGCAAATCACCGTCGGGGTAGCACCGTGCAGCCGACTTCAGATATTTTTCGTCGGTTGTTCCTTCAACTATCAAAATCCCATCACAGGTGTCAGATATAGAGTCAATTATGTCCAAGGCAGTTGGAACCGACCGTGATCCAGTTAGCAGTCGTTTCGCTCTCCTTATCGAGTCCTGCCTGCTTGAACCACTCTCGACTATAGTTTGTCCGACTGAATTTTTGGACACAGTGAACACCCCTGCTTCAGAATCATTTGTGAGCAGGAATGGCGAATGGGTAGTTGCAATCAGACTGATGTCGGACTGGGATGTAAACGACTCAAGTTCATTGGCAAGAGACGCATGCCGTTCAGGATGGAGAAAAGCTTCCGGCTCTTCAATCGCAAAAACGACTGCACGCCGGGATGCATCAGCAATAAACGACATAATCATCTGAATTACTGCGCTCCTTACACCAGTTCCTTTGAGATGGAGAGGAGTCTCAACTGAATCATCCATCTGGATATCTACGTCTGCTAAGGTACTCTCGACGGTTCCGAGCTTTGGAGATAAATTAACGCTCTGGATGCCAGGGATGTGATTAGAAAGCTGTTTAGTGATATATTCATCAACCGAGTCAAGAATGTCTTCCTCCAGATATGTGCGATAGTTTTCTCTATGTGTCTTTGCTGTCTCGATTTCATCTCTGAAACGTTCAGACAGCACTTGGGCAAAGAGTTCGTTGAACCCTCTCTGAAGTAGGCTATCAAGATCCTCTCCGCTCTCGATATCAACTAGACGAACAACCTCATGAAACTGGTTCAGAGCCTTTTCCAACAATTCTTCGTCGCCTTTGCGCGACCCCGCCCCGTTGGCTAAGAACAGCTCTTGACGACTGTCCTTCTCAGTGGTGTGCTTAACGTAAAATCTGACTCTGTCTTGATCCGCGAAGGTTTCAGATTTTGCATCAGGAACCGACCGTTCATATTCATCTACATATCTGAGGAGCGTTTTGTAAGGGCCTCTCTTTCGCTCCATTTCGAAATCTAAGGTGATAGTCGGATACGCCCACTTCTTTTGTTTTGGCATATCCAGTTCAGGGCTGTAATCACGCCGTCCTTCAGGACGAAGGGCTAACTGCAACGCTCGTATGATATTGGATTTCCCGACGTTATTGGGTCCAACAATATAGTTTCCACTTGGGGACAATTCCATCAAGGCGTACTCCTCATCCCCCTCATCGAAAATAGAGCGATAGTTCTTGATACGTATTCGGCTTAATCTCATAGATCGCCTTTCTCCATTCGGGAAGTTGATTATCTCACTAGCTAATAAGTTTCAGGAGAGTTGTCATCAGGAGTCTGCCTTTATTCAAGTTCTTCTTTAGAGGCTTCCCCGCTAAGATAACGCTCACCGAGGTCCGTAATTCGGTACATTGCTTTCGTCTCGTGGACCCGCTCGGCAAGTCCATTTTCCGCTAATACTCGACACCGCTGAGAGACGTACCGATTGTCGTAGTCAATATTGAACGCAATCGTACTGGGATTCGCAGCAATCCCCGACTCCTGGAGTAACTCAAGGATGGCGTCATCAGCCCGAGTCATCCAGCTAACGCGGGGTCTCATCAGGCGGTATCTTTCTAACCAATTACAAAACACCGCCGTTCTGTAATTAGTAAGTGCATATTCGTATTTCAAAAACTACGAATATGCATACATCTATTGCCTTTGTCCCGAATTATCTTGGAAGGATGTTATCCGAAGAAAGCGACATCGTGGACTCAGTCATTGAGAGAGTATCCGCGACCCATTTCCAAGAGTGGAGGAAAGATCAGCGAGTTTCAGAGAATATTCGAGAAGGGCGGGTATGGCTAAACAAGCCTCCAACAGAGAAGCCTCCAGAGCAACACAGCCCGAGTCAACTATACCAATGTCACCGAAAAATCGTCTATAGACAACTGAACACTCCTGAGGAGAGTGGTGATCCGGATGGCATCTTCTGGACTGGCTCGAAATTTGAAGAGGAGGTGGCGATGCCATATCTGCAAGCCGTAGTGAGGGATCTCGCCTACGTCCGGAATTCGATGTGGGTGGACTACACTATCGAAGGAGAGCATGGTGAGATACGAATTCGGGGAGAGACAGATCCAGTCATCGTCAACGCAGAGAGCGAGCCACTACTTCTCACGGAAATCAAGACGAAACAGTCAATCGTCGGTCTCTCGGAACCGAACGACCACCATCTCGCGCAATTATTCGCGTACATGGAAGGGCTCTCCCGGAAGTGGGAGACCGAAATAAGAGATGGGCTGGTAATCTACGGAGACCGGACAACTCTGGCAATCAAGGTGTTCCATATCCAATTCGACGCAGACTGGTGGTATCGTGCCGTGGTCAAATGGGCAAAGACACACACTGAGTACAGACTGAACAGACGACTGCCTCCTCCCGATCCAGAGTTCAATTGGGAGTGCAACTTCTGTTCGTACAAACACCGATGTGGCCAAGCTTCGGACACCATTTTCGCTGATGTTGGTGCTGTTGGATTCCTCCCCTTATTCGACCAATATCCTGAAGAGAAGGTGAAGAAGTATCTCGAAGCTCACGAAGGATCCAAGCTCATTCCGACGCTAGCGCACCAGTTCCCCGACTTAGCGGATCGGTTTGATGTCCACCCGTGGCGCTGTCAGCGCTGTTCTGTGACCCACGCGTTCGAGTCCGTCGGTTGGGATGGAAATACCGAAGAGCCACCAATCTGTCCGACCTGCATCAAGGATGGAATCCCGGTTTCGATGGTAGAGCCAGATCCAGAGAGCCAGCAAGTAGTTACGGAGGACGAGTGACGGGCGATGGCCGAAACTGGGACACGCAAGGCAGAATCAATCAAAAAGAGATGTTGCATTCAGTGTGGCTCGCGTAACCTCGACACGTCTTTTCCAGACTATGATTTCATCTGTGAGTCCTGTGGGTTGGTCGTTAAGGATATCTCAGAGATAGACGCCGTCCAACAACGGCGATTAAGGGCAACTACGGAAGCGGATCTTGAGCAGAACCTCCAGGAGTGGTCGGACTATTCCACGGTGACGAACAGCACTGAGAGCAGAATCGTTCGAGCAATAGAGATCCTCGAAGAAGTTGCTGATTCACTACGTCTCTCAGTTGAATTACGGCAGGAGACAGCAGAGGTATACGGCGAAGCAGCGAAAGCAGGCGCGACTGACGGAAGAGCGACGGAGTTACTCGTAGCATGTTCCATTGTCATCGCCTCCCGAGAGAAGCAAGTCCCTCGCCCTATCGTTAGAGTTGCACGCGCGGTGGGCGTCGATGAAGGCAAACTAAGACGAATAGTACGGGCCGTCCAACCAGAGGTCAAGGGGAAGCAAATTACGTGTCCTCCTGAGGATTACATTGGTTACTTGAGTCGAGAACTGGCGCTCGATGGTTCGGTCCAGAGTTCCGCAGAAGAGATTATTCACGCTGCCAATGAGGACGGGCTGACTACTGGGAAAAGCCCAGCGGGGGTCGCTGGTGCTGCGCTCTATGGTGCAGCGGAAGGGTCGGTGTCGCAACGCGAGGTCGCAGAGGTTGCGGGCGTTTCCAAGGAAACCATTCGATCACGTCTCAAAGAACTCCGCAGCGGAGGTATGTTAGATGGCTGAATTGGCTGAGAATCTTCTGAACCCAGATGCACCTCCGACAGACACCAGGGCTGCTGTTTACGCTCGGACCTCCTCTACGAACCAACGGTTTGGCTACTCAATCGACGAGCAGGTACGCCAGTGCATCGAGCGGTGTGGGCTCATGGGCTGGGAGACAGCCTACCTGTTCAAAGACGAAGCGGAGAGCGGGAAGGACACCGACCGACCGATGTTCCAGCAGATGATGCGGGCTGCGAAGAACAAGTGCTTCGACGTAGTCGTGTTCTGGAAGCTCGACCGTTTCTCCCGTAGTCTCTTGCACGCCGTCGAACTGGAGGCAGAACTGCGAGAGCACGATGTCGCACTTCACAGCGTGACCGAGCAGATCGATACGACAACGTCCGCTGGCCGGTTCAATTTCCGGAACATCGCCAGTGCAGCGGAATTCGAACGGGACATGATTTCAGAACGCACTCAGATGGGGCTGAAGGCACTCGCACTAGAGAAGCGCTGGCCGAACGACCGTCCGCCTGTTGGCTACCGGAAAAATGCCGAAGGCAGGTTAGATATCGACTCCAAAGAGGCAGAGTTGGTCAAGGAGATCTTCAGTCGGTATTTGCATCTCAAATCGATGCCGCAGCTCGCGCACGAACTCAACGATGACGGGCGGACTACAGAGGTGATTAGAGAATGGACTCCGCGAGCAGTGCGAGACGTCCTCACCAACGAACTGTATACGGGTCTCTATTCTGTGGCGGATGTCATTGAATTCGTGCCCGAGTATCGGATCATCTCAAAGGAGCAATTTGAGCAGGTTACCAAGGTTCGTCATCGCTTCAAATCAACCTCTGACTCTCGTCGAAATCCAATGCCTCAGAGTCGAAAAGCGAGGCTCGTCGAGTCGGTTATCAATGAGTACCGGTCGTATCTCGAAGAAGAGAGTTCTGAGTGACACGGCATATTAGTTCGTCATTGAGTAGGGAGGTACCAAATGTAATGGCCATTCCCAATGTGTTTTCCTTTGACTTTCCCCTCATCTTCCAACTCTTTTAATTTCTGAACAAGTGGTTTTGCATTCGTTTCCAAAGCGTTCTGAACTTCAACCGTCCGAAGGGGGTCGGGGCCGAGAAGATCCAGAATTTCGTCCCGGGAAACCTCAGTTTCATAGATTGGATCACCGTCCTCTGTTTCGAGATGAAGACCCGCGTCGTTACCGCGTTTGACTACCTCATCACCGGTCATGAGCAGTAAATTATCGATATTACGAGCTCGTCGTCGGGCGCTTTTTGTAAAAGATGAGGTTGTTGCAATCACGACTTCGTCTGCTTGGTACTCATTGTCTACGAGAAGCCCAGCCATTCTCTGAACAGGCTCAATTCCAATGGATTGGGTACTGTAGCGTTTCGCTTGAATCAGTACGCGGTGACTTTCACCGTCTGCCAAAATGTCAATCCCGTCATCGGCGCTTCGGGGTGTCAGTTCACACTCATACCCCTCTGCCCGCCAAACATCTGCCACATATTCCTCGAAACTAGTTGGCGTTAAAGAAAGTAGGTCAGGTACTGAAACAGCAGGCCGACCCTCTCGTGTTGCTTCTGCAGCGGTATTTTTGTCTTGTTGACTACGTTCATTTGATTGCTGATGGTGTGGAGAATTAACCTCCACTTCTGGACCAAAAATGTCCACAACAGTTTGGATAGTAGTGTTTCTGAACACCGAAGAGAAGGCATGTAATTTGTACTCATATCCATCAGCGTGGATTACTAAACCGGGACTAATGGCAGTGAAGTTTGGATCCTCAAACGGAAATTCGACTACTTGGTCGCCCCCCTCCTGACCAACGAAAATCATCACTCGTTGATCTGTCACGAGTAAGATGCTGCAATAAGCGGAATCTGAGGAAAGGTATCCAGTCCAACCATCGTACATAAGTCCCTCTTGAATTCGACTAAATTCAATCCGCGACAACTTCTCTAACTCCTCTTTTTCTTCGACACGGAATTTCAGTACTCTATCTTCAGCGATTCCGGTGAAATGAGGTTGCTCACCTGATCGAAGATAGTCTACAGGGGGATCACCGTACAACCAATCCTGAGCCAGTGGTGGGACATATCCATTAAAATCACAGCGAAGAGCTGACCCCCATACAACCCCTTCTGCTTGTTCAATCAGGGTGTCAATATCCATAGGTCAAGCATAGCAGTCGTTTGTTATGAACATTTGCGAATTATGCAATCTTTCAACAGATCAATATGAGCGAAGTACCGTGGTTTTCAGGGAAAGAGCAGATCAAATATTGTTGGATACTCTTAGCGCCGCCCAAGACAAGCCGAACCATATCTTGACGTAGGTGTTCTCACTGGGGAACGCAAACTGATATTCAATTTGGTGACTTTTCGTCAATAGTAATCACCGATTTGAGCACCGAATAGTTTGCAAAGTGCACGCTCTGTATTCAGCAGACTTGAGCAAGCCAATCAACATACGAACAACTCATTGAGGGCAACTTCAGATTTCATGTGCCACTCTGTTACGGGTCGGGACAACACCTCGGCCAAGTGGCTGAGTCAAACTCTCCGCACCACTTATGAATCCCAATTACAACTTTTCTCGTAGATGGTCGAGAACTTTAACGAGAAGGCTGATTTCATTTGGTCTATTGCGGACCTTCTCCGGGGCGACTACAAACAGTCCGAGTATCAGAAAGTAATCCTGCCGTTGACTGTCCTCCGACGGCTTGACTGCGTGACTCAGCGGAACAAGGAAGACGTCCTGAAGCGGTACGAACAACTCGAAAAACAAGGAATCCAGAACGTCGCGCCGGCGCTGAAGAAAGCAGCCGGAGAGAAGGTGTACAACACGAGCGAGTTCACCTTCAAGTCGCTGTGTGACGACCCGGACCAGATTGCGAGCAACCTCCAGTACTACATCAACGCTTACGACGAGGAGACGAAGGAGATCTTCGATAAATTCGACTTCGGTCACCAGATCCAGCGCCTCGACGAAGCCGACCTCCTGTATCAGGTCATCCATGAGTTCGCTAAGATGCCGCTTCATCCTGATGAAGTCCCCAACGAGGAGATGGGGTACATCTACGAGGAACTCATCCGAAAGTTCAACGAGCTCAGCAACGAGACCGCCGGGGAGCACTTCACGCCCCGCGAGGTCATCGAGCTGATGGTGAACCTCATCTTCGATGAGGACGACGAGGTTCTAACCGAGGAGGGCGCAGTCCGTACGGTCTACGACCCCGCTTGTGGGACCGGCGGAATGCTCAGCGTTGCAGAAGATCACGTGCGAAGCTTCAATGAAGAATCGAATCTCAAGGTCTTCGGCCAAGAACTCAATCCCGAGAGTTACGCCGTCTGTAATTCAGACATGCTCATCAAGGGCCAAGAGCCGGGGAACATTGCGTATGGGAACTCCTTCACCAACGACGGATTCCCTGATCGAAGGTTTGACTACATGCTGTCGAACCCACCGTTCGGCGTCTCCTGGAAGAAGGTCAAAGATCAAATTGAGCGGGAACACGATAAGCAAGGTTTCGGAGGTCGATTCGGGGCAGGCACGCCTCGTGTCAACGACGGTGCGTTCCTCTTCCTGCAGCACATGATTAGCAAGAGGAAGCCTCCGGAGGATGGGGGTTCCCGGATTGCAATCGTGTTCAACGGCTCGCCTCTATTCAACGGGGGTCCAAACAGCGGTGAATCAGCCATCCGACGATGGATTATTGAGAACGATTGGCTGGAAGGTATCGTTGGGTTGCCGGAGAACTTGTTCTACAACACTGGCATCCGGACGTACATTTGGGTTCTCTCAAACAACAAGCCCGAGCACCGCAAGGGAAAAGTCCAGCTCATCGACGCACGGGACCTGTACGAGGAGATGGACGAGAGTCTCGGAGACAAGCGCCACAGACTCACTGAGGATCACATCAAGGAGATTACTCGTATCTTTGGAGACCTCGAAGCTAACGGACGGTCGAAAGTCGTTGATGGCAAGGAGTTCGGTTACCGACGCATCGTGATCGACCAACCACTTCGGCTTCGGTTCCAAGTCAGCCAGGAACGCATCGCTGCATTAGACGACGAGCGGGCATTCACGAACCGGGATGAGGACATCCAAGAGCGCATCAAAGAAGCGTTGTCAGAGATGGATAAGGAGAAAGTCTGGATGGACCGTGAGTCGTTCCTGAACGACGTCGAGCTCCAGTTGAATATGGCTGGGCTGGATATTCGGAACAGCGTGTACAACGCCATTGAGCGCGTAATGGGTGAAAGTGACCCGGACGCCGAGATTTGTCGTGACGGAAATGGAAACCCAGAGTACGACAGCGACCTACGCGAACGAGAGCGTGTTCCGCTCGGAACGGACCCGCACGACTACTTTGAGGAGGAGGTTGATCCGTATCTGGAGAATGCGTGGATTAATGAGAGCAGCAAGTACCACGATGACCAAGATGGAGAACTTGGTGTTGTAGGCTACGAGATTAACTTTGACCGCTATTTCTACGAATACACACCCCCACGGCCAGTTGACACCATTGATCAGGAGATTAGGGAACTGGAAGGTCGAATTTCAGAGATGCTCCAGGATGTGCTATGAAAATGGAATACAGCGAGGGGGATGAGCTGATTGAGTCAGGAGTAGACTGGATTGGCCAAGTTCCATCACACTGGGATACAGTGAAAGTTCGGTTCGTTGCAAGGCTCGAATCAGGTCATACCCCTAGTCGTTCTGTAGACGAATACTGGGAAAATTGTGACATCCCTTGGGTTACTACTTCAGATATCAAGAAATTCAGAGGTGGACAAAAGCTGTATCTGGAGAATACAGTGAACGAGATTAGCGAGCTAGGGCTAGAGAATTCTGGTGCCCGTCTACTTCCTAAAGGAACTGTCTTTTTGTCGCGCACAGCTTCCGTAGGGTTTGCTGGAATAATGGGACAAGATATGGCAACGTCCCAAGACTTTGCAAACTGGGTGTGTGGGGATGATGTACTCCCAGAATACTTGGTGTACGTCTTCCGCTCAATGGATCAGGAGTTTTCAAGGCTAATGCAGGGGTCTACACACCAAACAATCTATATGCCAGACATTCGGTCTCTTGAAATGCCGCTTCCACCCGTCCCTGAGCAGGAAAGAATTGTCTCTTATTTAAAAGAACATCTCTCTACGATAGATTCAATTCTCAATGACAAAATGGGCCTCGTTGAGAGGTTGGACCAAAAGAGACACGCTGAGATCACAACCGCCATTACAGAGGGTATTCGGCCTGATGCCAAGACGGTTAATACAAACAATGACTGGTTTAGCGAAGTACCTGAGCATTGGGACATCATGCGGCTCAAGCGGTTGCGTAAAAGACACATCCCCATTGTCTATGGAATTGTTCAACCGGGACCTGATCAGGATGAGGGAATTCCATATATTAAAGGAGGTCAGTGTGAACCGGAGAAGTTGGATCCAGAGCTTCTCTCAAAGACGACTCCAGAGATTGCCGAAAAATACGAGCGATCAAGGCTCAATGAAGGCGAGCTAGTTTACGAAATCAGAGGAAGTGTAGGTCGGGTAGTTGAGGTACCTCCAGAATTAGACGGAGCGAATCTGACTCAAGACACTGCCAGAATCTCCCCACGTGAAGGCATTAATACGAAATGGCTATTGTACGCGTTACGTTCACAGCCCTTCTTCCAGCAAATGGAGGTCAATAGACGTGGTGCAACAGTTGAGGGTGTTAATCTGTTTGACCTTCGAAGGGGACTACTCCCTGTTCCGCCAGAAGATGAACAAGTTGAGATAGCTAGCTACCTCTCCGAGGTTGATGAGAACATCAGCAAGGTCAAGAGAGCTGTTGAGCAGAGTATCGATCTCCTCAAAGAAGAACAGCAATCTCTGACGAAAGCAGTTGTGACGGGTGACATTAATGTCGAGAAGGTTCAAAGTAGTGACAAGCCCCGGAACAATCTAGCATGAGTAAGATTCACGACGAAGAGAGCTTTGAAGATTTCATCGCGTCTCATCTCGTACAACACGGTGGCTACGAACAGTTACCGTCCGAGGAGTTTGACCGGGAGCAAGGCATCTTTCCCGACGTTGTCGTGTCCTTCGTCAAGGAAACTCAGCCGGAGAAGTGGGAGAAGCTGGAAACTGCCTACAAGGGGAACGCTCGGAAGCGCTTCTTGCAAGACCTAACGAGCGCGATGGAAGGGCGTGGCACCCTAGAGCTACTCCGCCACGGCCTTCGAACAACTGGGACGAGGATCGACCTCGCGGCGTTCAAGCCGAACACTGGACTGAATCCTGAGGTCCAGGAACGCTATGAGGCGAACCGCCTAGGAGTCAATCAGCAATTCTACTACTCGACGACCGACCCGAAGAAGAGTATCGACCTCGCCTTAAGCGTCAACGGGATTCCGGTGGCCACTGCAGAACTGAAGAACAAGTTCACCGACCAGAGCGTCATCGACGCGAAAGCGCAGTATGAGTCTGACCGCGACCCCGGTGAACCTGTTCTGAAATTCAAACGGGGTGCACTCGTTCATTTCGCCATAGACCAGGATGAGGTCGAGTACACGACCGAACTGAACGGCGACGACACCTACTTCCTCCCGTTCAACAAGGGTCACGACGGCGGGTCCGGGAACCCTCCACGAGAGGACAGCCACCGAACTGCTTACCTCTGGGAAGAAGTGTGGGAGAAGGACAGCTGGATGGACATCCTTCAGCGGTTTATCCACATCGACACCGAAGAAATCCGGAAGGGCGGCGTGAAGGTCGGCGAAGAAGAGACTATCATCTTCCCGCGATACCACCAACTGGAATGCGTCCGTCAGCTCGTGGATGCGTCAAAAGAAAACGGCGCCGGCGAAGACTACCTGATTCAGCACTCGACCGGGAGTGGGAAGAGTAAGTCCATCGCGTGGTTGGTCCACCGACTCGTCTCACTCCACAATGACGCCGATGAAGCAGTCTACGACGGAGTCGTCGTAGTCACGGACCGCACTATCCTCGACGAGCAACTTCGGAACACAATCTACGAATTGGATCACAAGACCGGCGTTGTCCACGCAATAAAGGGTGAGCAAGGTTCGAAGTCCCAAGAACTGGCGGAAGCTATCGAAGCGGGCAAGCCAGTCAT
Source organism: Haloferax massiliensis (assembly GCF_001368915.1). Lineage (GTDB taxonomy): Archaea > Halobacteriota > Halobacteria > Halobacteriales > Haloferacaceae > Haloferax > Haloferax massiliensis. The sequence continues at coordinate 494,639 of NZ_CSTE01000001.1, forward strand.
CATCACCACGCTTCAGACGTTCCCCCACGTCATCGAACACGCGAAACGGCTCCCCGAACGGGATTACGCTGTGGTCGTGGACGAGGCTCACAGTAGCCAGTCTGGCGAGATGGCCCACGAGATGAAGCAGATACTCTCCGGTATCGACATCGACGAAGACGACGATACTGAGGACCTCATCTTGAAGAGCGCAGAGACGCGGGGAAATCAGGAGAATCTCAGCTTCTTCGCGTTCACCGCGACGCCGAAAGGCAAGACGCTGGAAGCGTTCGGAACAATACCCGAGGGCGGTGACAAGCCCGAGCCGTTCCACCTCTACTCGATGCGCCAAGCCATCGAGGAAGGGTTCATTCTAGACGTCCTGCAGAATTACACGACCTACGAGACGTTCTACAACATTGCGAAGGTCATCGAGGAAGATCCACAGGTCCCGCAGAAGAAGGCAGTCAAGGCGGTGTCCAAGTTCCTGAAGCTTCACCCGCACAACATCGCTCAGAAGGTCGAGATCGTCGTCGAGCACTTCCGCGAACACACACAGCACAAGATCGGCGGGAAGGCGAAGGCGATGATCGTGACGTCCTCACGTGTACACGCAGTTCGATACAAGAAATCGATTGACAAGTACATCGAGAAGAACGGGTACAACCTGAGTGCACTCGTTGCGTTCAGCGGCACCGTCGAGGATGACGGGTTCGAGTACACCGAGCCCGGTATGAACGACGGGATCAAGGAATCTGAGCTTCCCAGTAAGTTCGACACTCCGGAGTATCAGGTTCTCGTCGTCGCCGACAAGTATCAAACTGGATTCGACCAGCCGCTTCTGCACACGATGTATGTGGACAAGAAGCTCTCTGGAATACAGGCTGTCCAGACGCTGTCAAGGTTGAACCGTACGCATCCAGGGAAGGAGGACACGTTCGTACTCGACTTCGAGAATGACCGTGAGGATATCTTCGACGCGTTCCAGCCCTACTACGAGAAGACGACCATCGACGAGACGACCGACCCACAGCACATCTACCAACTGGAGTCCGAGCTGAATGCGTTCCAGATCTACACCAAGCACGAAGTGGACCAGTTTGCAGAGGCGTTCTTCAGCCCCAAGAACAAGGGTACTGAACAGGCGCACGCGAAGCTGAGCAGCCATATTCAGCCAGCACGGGATCGATATATGGTCGCCGATGAGGAAACGCAAGACGAGTTCCGCTCGAAGCTTCGCTCGTTCCTCCGGTTGTACAAGTTTCAGTCGCAGGTCGTCAACTACGCAGACACCACGTTAGAGAAGCTCTACACCTTTGGCCGCTTCCTCTACAAGGAACTCCCACGAGACTCTCGGGAATCGCGGGTGGAATTCAATGATGAACTCGCGCTGCAGTACTACCGTCTAGAAAAATCGGATGAGGGTAGCATCGAACTTGGCTCCGGCGGAGGGAGCGTGTCAGTACCGAATGAAACTGGCACAGGGAGTCAGGAAGACGACGAAGTTGAACTCTCGACTATCGTTGAGAAGATCAACGAAGAACTTGGAACAGACTTCACGCAGGCAGACCAACTCTTCCTCGACCAATTGAAAGAGGACGCTCTGGACGACGACCACCTTCGACGGTCGGCACAGGTCAACAGTAGAGAGAACTTCGCGTTAGAATTCGACGACGCACTGACCGAGATGTTCATTGACCGGATGGACCAGAATCAAGAACTCTTTGCCAAGTTCATGGATAACGACGAAGTCCAAGAAGTCATTACTAATCACTTGCGACGCCAGGTATACGAAGAAAGTCAGGCAGCCAATAGTTGAAGTATTGCTGAAGCTCACTGCTTAGGATGACACGTAACGTCTTCCTCCGTTGTTAGATGTCCTTCAAGTCCAGAAACCTGGAAACTTCATCGATGTTGTCTACAATTTCGTCGAACAATTTTATTTTATAGAACTCTAGGGTGTTGGGGAACGTTTTGTAAGACCCTTTTCGCTCATCGTCCTCGTCCGCTTCCTTCTTCTCCTCGTCGCATTCGAGACATTTGTACCTGACCGCTTTTCTTTTAGAGTTTTTCAGAGGTGACTTGCCGTCGCGGACCATTGCTGAACCGCACTTCGAACAAAGCACAGCAATCTCGGAAGAGCTCTCAACCAGAGGCATAACGCCAAATTCGAATAGCAGAAATTCCAGGTCTAAGACCTCTCCTGGAGAGTTGGTGTTAGAATACCGCTCTCTGACTTTCTCCACTTTTTCATTGACGCGTCTAAACAAATCTTCATCAATGATCTGCAAATCGGGCATGTCTAGCGTGGCTTCCTGACCCTGATCACCGATGCTTTCACCAGATACTGTGGGATTTCCGATATAGAGCGGATCAACCAGCATTGTTTTCAATCGAGAATGGGTCAAAGGCTCATCCAGAACGTTCTCGTACTGCGCGTTGACCTTCTCGATGGTTTCCTTGTATGGCCTATGGATCTCTGCCTTCTCGAATATTCGGAATATTGCTTCTGCAATTGCTACTTCATCCGTATCTTTTTCCAGCAAATCATCTTCGGAGGACTTGTATCCGATTCGGTACTTCCTGAACCAGGTTTCGTAGCTTCCGTCAGTGAAATTCTCAATTTGACCTTTGAGAGTATGCTTGGCTTTGTTTCGGTTTTCAATTTCGCCAGACATGCTTGAGACCCATGTCATCGCCAACCCCTCTAAACGAGTCAAATCAAGCACACCCTCGTCAGTCACAATGGTAATGTCAAATTCCCGTGTGAAAACGTCGAGTAAGAAGATACAGAACGAGTTCCACCGGGCAATTCGATTTATGTCATGAACAAAGAAAAATCGCACCTGTGGATGTTGAACAAGACGAACGACTTCTTCGAGTCCAGCACGGTCTGTTCCCTTGCCGGTCTCAGCTACATCAACAACTGGGTATGAGTACAGAGGGATCTCCATTTCCTCTGCCTGGTCAAGCATTGTCTTCACCCTGGCAATACAACCAGATTCATCTTGGTTGTTTGAACTGAAACGACCATACAATACACCATATTCGGTGTCGATTGGAAGATCCTCGTGAGGAGGAGCAACATCCCACCTGGACAAGTCAATTTTATCGAGAACTTTGTTTGACGGCTGTGGTGCACTTCGCGTAACAGACGATACCTCATCAGACTGTTCGTGCGGTTCCTCGAATTCCTCATAGAAATCCGCCAAGGTCGCTGTCTTGTGTGACGATAGTGCTAACGCCACCGAAGCGACTTGAGCAGCCATTAGAGGTCCCCGTAGGTTCGGGATTGATAAATTCTGGGCCAGCGAATATATAATAGAACGGATACGCGAACGGTAGAGTGTCCGAATCCGATCTTTTATATCAACTTGGTACAAGCGAGCGGCCTTCATCGACTTTGGTTCTGGTTCAGGCATTTGCAACTGAACGAACGTGCGAATCCAGCGTTTCGCTGCTTAGCAGGTTCCTACACTACGTTTTCGGCATTTCAGCGTTTTCCGCCCCGGTTTTATATACCCTGTAAGTCAGCATTTGGATAGCCAATGAGTAATTCAGAAACTCGCGGTATTCTGACCGAGGCGGATAAGGAATGGCTCCGTGGCGAGAAAGAGTACAATCAGCGCCAGACAGAAGCCAAGAGGAGGCGAGATATCCGAGAACGAGTTTCTATGGCGATGGAGGATTTCGAGCTTCTCGCAGAGCACTGGTCACCTTCTGAAATGGAGAAGGTCCTCGAAGATATTGACGGCGAGGCGCGTGCAGAGCAGATGATCACGTTCCTCTACATCGCACTTCAGGAACACGCGTTCGACGTGGAACACATGTTAGAAGAGGATCCAGAGGATCGCTCACTCTCGTTCCAACGAGCCCTGTCAAAGGGAATTCGTAACGGAAAACAGCACTTTGGTGACGACCCGGGCCGCGTGATGGTCGGTTCCAACGTCCACCTGTTCGAGTTCCCGGAAGTTGATGACATCCAAAGTGTGCTTACCACTGAGCAGTGGCGAGAAGACAATCTATTCCATCAAAAGTCAGTCACAGGTAGTGAAGACGAAATTCTACCGAGGGAAGGAGAGGAGGTTGCAGAGAATTATCGAAGGAAGATATATGGAAAAATATGGTCTGATATAACTTCACGAAGAGGATTGATTGATGACGACTTTAAAGAATACGAGTTTTAATCACGTATCCTGATTGAGGAACGTTCTGTTGAACCTCCTCACATAAAGCGTAGTGATGCACCCCCCAACCATTATTTGTAATTGAGTCTACGATTGGGACATCATGCTAAGAGTTGGTGCAGATGAGGGAGGTACGTCTCTCAAACCCGTCTCATTACGCGATAAGGGGTTACATGAAGAAGATCTCCGTGAGTGGATTATCAAGAGTCCGCAGGAAATTCTGGGAGAGGATTATCTGCTGATTGGCCGCGAAGTGACCGTCAAGCACATTGGAGACGCTATCGACCTTCTCGCAATTGATCGGGACGGGAACATCGTCGCTATTGAGCTGAAACGGGGTGCGTTAAAGCCGGAGGTAGACTTTCAGGGCCTCAAGTATGCCGCGTATATTTCCCACTGGGATTACTCGAAGCTGAGAGACCAGTTTGACAAATTCAAGACTACGTCATGGGGTTCTGGCATTTATGATGAAGAGCTAACCTTCACAGAAGCACTTGACGAGTTCTGTAACGAGGACTATACGCTTAATCAAGACCAGCGCATCGTCTTCGTCGGTGAATCAGTTCGTGAACGTCTCGATATCGTTCTTCGGTGGCTCAGTGACCGATCAATCGATATCACGGTTATTGAGTTCCAGTTGCTGGAGGACGATGACCGACTCTATCTTGATGCCGAACAGACGATTCCGACGCCCGAACACACGATTTCGGATGTGAGTCCGGATACGTCAGAAGAACCATGGAAGGAAGACGGTCGAAGTTGGCATCTCAACGAACGGTCCAACGACCAGACTGCGGACTTATTGGAGAGAGTGGCAGCGGCCCTTGAAGAATTGGAGTTTCTGGATGGACCGGGATGGGGACAGAAGCACTACGTCTCCTTCGTCCAGGGACGAAAGCGTAGAATTGCTATTCGGACGAAACGCACCCTCTTTCACGTTGATGTCTACGATGTCGATCCGACCTCTGTAGATATCGAACAGGTTTCGGAGCAGTTGGGTATTCCAATTGAAGCCATTTCCGCCGAAGAAGACTTGCGTAATAGTGGTCGATCCGGCGTACGAATTACGTGCAAGCCAGAGTATGAGGCCAATCTAGACGCATTCGAGAGCACGTTCCGAGGGATCTTTGGTGAAGAAGACGAGTGAACGGGGAGTGACTAATCATCTGCTTCTTTTCTCTTGATTCATGTAGAACGTAGAACCAGCCAAAGCTACATTTGATGTTACAGATACTGTAGTTCTAGTGGATGAAACAGATCACCGAGCGCAACTAGAGGACCTCCAGCGGGAGCTCGACAACATCGAAAGGCCACCCGAAACGACGTTAGAAATCTTGGGCCAATCGAGGGTTGAACAACGGTGGGAAGAACTACTCGTCTATTTCCTCGACTCCACCAACCCACATGGGTTCGACACAGACGTGCTCCGAGCTTTCCTGAGGGCCCTCTACTCACACGGCGACACCTCCATGTCCGGCCCCCTACGGAACTTGGAAAATGTCGAGGTTTCATCGCAGGTGTCCACTGGGAACGGCATTTTTGATATCCTCCTTCGACAACCGGACGAATGGTTCGTCTGTATTGAGCTGAAGGTTGATTCGCCTGAGACCAACGCACAAACGGAGCGATACGCCGAGGCGACGAGGCTCGGTAATCTCGACACGCGCCAACACAGCGGGACTGACGAGTACGTCTACATTGCTCCCGAAGAGGCCCCTGCCTCAGTCTCGGAAGACTTCGTCGATATCTCCTGGGAGCATATCGTCGCGGAACTAGAAACTGTATTGACCGACGGATTCGGAAAATACCCCTCGAAGAGCAGCGCACAGCTGGCGGATTTCATCGATACGATTCAACTCGAACTGAACATGGGCGACATCAACCAGATTTCCGAAGAGACCGTACTGTACACCGAATACGCCGAGACAATCAATCGAGTGCAAGACGCATTCGAACGTGACAAAGAGCGACTCTACAATTCGCTTGAGGAGACGTTCTTCGCGGAGTTCGGCCATGATGAATGGGCCTCGAACACCCGACCGAATACGTATATTCAACTCTACAAGCCGGAGTGGCGAGACATCGGGTCCGGGACTAACATCGAATACGAGCCGCACCTCTCGCTGAATCAGAAACAGCCTACAATCAGACTCCGGCTGGACATCGAGCATACGGGCAAAGACGAAATCCGAGAGAAACTGTCTGCGAGAGTGAGTCAGGAGGCATTCGAGGATGCGGGCTGGGAGTACGTCAACGGGGCATACGCACTCGTTGCGAAGACAGTCTCACTCGATATCGAAAACCCACAGGCGTCGGTTCAAGAAGCGATTGAGGAGCTCCAACAGCTCCATGGTCTGGTGGGTGAGCCTATTGAGGAGATCCTGAACGAATATACAGAATCGCAAGCCTGACTCAATTGAAATCCTCCAAAGCTGCTAGAACTGGCGTGCGTATGCACTCTATATTCAGCACGCCCTCAGAACCCTCACCAATCGCTGTCAGAAATCGCATGACACATACAGAGGGTGAATTCAGTAGCCCAGTTACCTTCGTTTCATCGGTGAGGTGTGCGTTGACCGATAGGAGGGGTCTGTACACCAAACAGTTTATTAAATGAGAACTTTGGTTCCAGCATGGTCATCGAACAACACATCGGTTCAATAATTACTGGTACAGTCGCTCTTGCTGGCGCTGCTCTCGGATATTTGGGTAGTCTAAAGTCCCAACGAATAGCCACAGAGGCGGAGAATAAACGGCGCAGAGCAGACCATCTATTGGAAAAGGAGGCTGAACTGCTGATTCAACTGCTGGAAGATGCAGAACATTGCCATGCCGTAGCACAGGAATACATGAGTAAATCTTCAAACGGTGACTTGAGCGATGAATTTCTCGTAGATGCAAATGACGCACTTGCCTCGTTCGAATCAACCGCCCGACAATCAAAGGTATTCTTGGACCCCGAAAGGCAGGAATCTTTGAATTCACTACTTGGGACATTGAGAACGATGTATATGTACGGCGATGAGCAGCGTAAAGGGCGTCCCCAAATGGCAGAGGAGATACTGAACCGAGAAGGGATAGTGAAAGACTTCAGGGAATTTATCGACTCAATCCAGGCGCTCATTCAGGAACGGACCTCTGAGTTAAATTCCTGAATCTGCATCACCCGTGTGAGTGAGTTTTTGTTTGTTTTTAGCCTGTACTACAGATTTAACATTTCACCACCAGCCGTGAGTCCTATGGCCGAGACGCGCCCTCTATTCAGCATGGCCTCAACAAACTATCAGCAACTGAGGGTTTCAACAGTGCCAGTTGAATCGATTAACTCCCGTATCTTCTCTTATTATCTCTAGACCCGGTCATGCCCTGATATCGAACTCGCAGTTTATCCTTCTCGTCTCGTTCGTCGTAGTGTTGCTCAATGACGTCTTCAGTGACATCACAGCGCTGACTCACGAATGAGCGGGTGACACCTGATTTCAGTTCATGTGTAATATAGCCCCGTCGGAGTGCGTGAGCCGCTTCGCTCGAAGGACACTTGGATTGCTTTCCATGCTCAGTTCCCTCGCAGGTTTCTGGGTCCCGATCATGAGGACATCCCTTTCCGATTGCACACGGACGAGTCCACTTGTACACATAGCGACGGATTGTAGACTTCGAGAGTCGGCCGAACCCGGCAGTCAACATCGGTTGGCGTCCGTATTCGTCTTCTTCCTCTAGACGAGTGGTTTCCAGATAATCGTCGATGACACCGCAACAATCGGAGCCAATTGCGACCAGGCGATCTCCTGCGTCGCCATTCTTCAGAGGCGTCCCCGTTTCCTCGCGGTTACGAATCCGGAGATGCGAGATTTCCGCATCTGGGAAGTAATCGTCCACGTCAAGGCTACGTAGTGTCCCTGTTCGAATCCCCGTCTCGGTCAAGATCGTCCAGATTACGTGTTCGAGTGACGCGTACTCGTACTTTCGGAGATACGAACAGATGTCTGCAGCGACTTCAGGCTCAATAATTGCATCACTGGACTGCCCTCCATTGTTGAGCGAGGGGATTCGAATTTTTTCGTGTAATGCCACATCAACTGCGTCTATCGATTCACAGAAGATGATGAAGAGACGGAGGATTTTGAGTTGCGAACACCAGGTTTCAGTTGCAAGGCTGTTTACCTTGTTACTGGCCTCGTCCCGTCGCCAGATGCGATATCGGTTGAGTTTCCGTCCAGTCAGTTCATTCAGGTTCTCGATGCCCGTTTGAGAGCACCACTTGCAAAAGAACCGAAGAGCAGATTCGTGTTGTCGAATCGAGGATTCACGGAGTTCGTTCTTTCGATCCCGTAAATAGAGGTTAACGGCTGTTTCTGGGGAAATAGGTTCTAACCGCTCAGAGGAGGTTACGGACTCCGAGTTGTAGCGGGACGGTGTGCTACCAGTCTCAGACATACTGCCCTCCAACTTTGTAGACTCGATCGACCTGTTCAGTTTCAGTAGGGTCGAAGTTTTTGTTTTGCATTGCAAGAGATCATACCGGAGAAACCGCAACGGGTGTGATTAGCCCGAATTCGCACACCATTTCGCTTCCAGATTCTCTCAATCGGTGTCTTTTATATACTCCGTAAGGCGAGACCACTGAGAGATAGAATTTGCATATCTGATTTCCCGAAACATTACTGTCCACCGCTAGGAAAATACACGAAATGAGTGAGGAGTCAGAATCCGAGGGCCCCTATCGTCGAATTGCGCTGGTTACAAGCAAGCGTCCCGGGAATCCACTTGCAGGTACTGTTGCTGCTATTTCCACTGGTGTCGAGATCGACTTCGAGTCACCGAAATTTGAATTCCTGATTAGCGAGGCTACCGATCAGTTCGATATTAGCTCGTATGCAACTGAGCTTCGGTTAGGAACCGTCTTTCTCGATGCCGAATCGAGCGAGGTCCTAGGTGTCTCCTGGGAGAGTTCTCCGCGCCCCTACAGCCACGATGATTTAGACGATGTCGTTGAGGACCTTCCTGACGGATTCTCGCCAGTCAGTCTAACCGACTGATATTGTGTTGAAGTCCCCATGGTATCATACCGCTGACGAAGAATAAGAAAAACGCAACGCACGACTCGAAGAAGCTTGTTGACCGAAGCCCAAACATACTGACCGTGTTATCGTCTGAAGTAGTGACTCTTGTTAGCCACGACTTATGAACCCCAATTGGCTGGCAATGTTGGCACCCACAATCACAATCCACAGAATCCCTGTGAATGCATACAGCATCTCTAAAATCTTGAGGTTTGCCGGAAGCCAGAGTTGACGTATCCACACAGGTAGCTCTCTCGGGCCTGTTAGATATGCGGGTGTAGGGGGATGTTTCGACGTGGGTGCTTGGGTCAAATTGAATTCCTGCGAAACCGACTTGGTATTCTTTCCTACACTCGCATTGTGATGGTGGAGTTGTTCGAGGGAGAATCCATCCGAATCTGTTTCAGCGTGGTTCATCCATCTGAACCGGTCCAGGAGTGTCTGATTGGATGTAGAACGCATTTCGGCGTCCAGTCTAGATAGAACAAGGGGACCCCAGAGATACGCTACCTCAGAATCACCATGCTGCACAAGCCGTTGGGAGTAGTTCCGTTCGTAGCTCCAAGCCAAGAGAGCATCATACTCCCTTGGAGTGATAGCCCCGCTATCCAGTGCAGTTCGGTAAGCGTAGTAGTTCGCGGATGCTTCCCGGAACCATTCTAATTCCGGTGTCAAACGAAAACTCTGACGCGTGTGGACATATTCATGACGCCAGGTAAACTCAATTGGACCTCCGATAGACGCATTCTCTTGGATTATTATTTCAGGACCAGCGTTTACACCATGTTCTGTTCCCCTAACATATCCACCCACATCTCCTAAATCACCAGGATAGACAAAAATTCGAACTTGATCGTAAGCTCTCCCCACCGGCAATCGGTACGCCGTCTCTTTCAAGACGTCAAGAATCTGGTCGGGGGGTCTAATGAGGTCTGCGTGCTCGGGAATTACGAGTGTGATTTCCTGGCACCCGGCTTGGACCGACTTAGTTTCATACTCGCCTAAGTATGCGAATCGAGAACCAAGATATCCTTTGTGAGCAGGCTCGAAAGCAACCTGCACTGCCCCCCATATGCGGGCAACGGGACAACCCCCCACTGGTCAGATCGGTTTGTGATATCGACGGAATTCGGTCCTGACGATGTCTGCTGAACGCTGTATTCGATCCAGGGATCCGGAGATCGGTCCCAATTATAGACGCCATCCCACTGTTTGGCGAATCCTTTTGCCGCAGTGACATTCCCAAATTCGCCGAAGCGGAGTTGGATAGTACCGTCCGGGATTGAACGGTCTGAATTTTTGGAGAACTCAATACGAACAGTAGTTCCGTTTGACTTTTCCATCGAGACTTCTCCGATCATCACCGGTGGATTTCCAGAAAGAGTTGTTGTGGCACGAGGTGAAGCAATACAGTTTTTCGGTGCCTTTTCGACCATCTCAATAGAACCTCCAGAAGCCGTACCACTGCTAGTGAGCGGGATTGCGAGTGGTGAGATGAGAATTAGAGACAGAACGAGAAGAATCAGCCTGTCTTGTCTGTCCATCATATTGACGTATTTGAATCATCTGTATTAGATGCTCCTCCATCTATACGTCCGACTGGCCAGAGTGCTTACTAACAGCTCAAAAGTGTCAGATGTGACTGGTTTCGCCCAATTTTACACCACCGACTAAGTTCTCGCACGGAATGCCGAAAAGTCTCGGCAGGTTGGTGCTTGAGCATTGGTTTGAGTCATGCTTGATCGGTGAAGTAGTAGATGAATCCAGAAATTACGAACGCAAGTCGAACGAGGACTACAGAGGCAGGGAAAATCAATTCCTCTTCGGAGGTATCTTCTAACAACCTTCAAAGTCAGTTTCCCCTAGGATCATTTCTCTTCACCCCCTTAGCAAGATACCTTATCGAAATTGGTTTCGGCGAAGTGCATCCCCAATTTCTTTCGCTACCTCTGCCAAAATCATGATCCCACCGGCAGCCATGCCTCCCTTCACAATGAGATCGCCAAGTGTCTCCTTGTCCGGTTTGTGTTCAAGTGTGTCTCGTTTGCTGGCTGGTATCACAGAGGCACTCCCAACGGCTTCTTCAACCCACTCAGACATATTCTCCTTCCCGTTGTTCTCCTTCCACTGGTACGTCGGGAAGATACTCGACAGAGTGGCTTCACCAGAACCGGTGTCAACGTAGTAATGATCCAAAGGATTCTCTCCCCAACTCCCTCGCTTCCCATGTCTGTTCTTTAGTGAGTCGATACGAATACCAAGAATCCCGTTCTCTCGCTCAATGCTTTTCTCAATCTCGTACTGGACGTATGGCCGTTCTGCGGTCTCCTCACCGATAAGGACGGCTGTGACTGTCGTATTCTGGAGTTGACGATCAATCCACCTCTTAATTGCTTTTTCTGATTGGCGCTTCACTTCCTCCTGATCTGCGGCGTCAAAGAATCCGGCAGCCTCTCTGTCAGGATGCGGAATCCAACTGTGTCGGACCTGATTGGCCCTCCAGGCGTCTCGCTGGAAGTGGTAACTAAAAAACACTCGTCTAGCCAAGAGCGGACCCTCCGTTGGTATAAATCGTCACGATGCTGAACCCAATCAGAAGTAACGCAATCACCCCATAAAAAAGGACGAGCGTCGTTGAAAACATCATAGAGACATAGCCGTCAATGTCGTCTTCGAACCGGGACGCGTCGAGATTGAACAAGTGCTCGCGTGATCTTGGTCGGTTCCGACGGACCCAGTTGTACAGTTCTCGGTACTTGCACTCCTGACGGAGGTAGTACGCATCAAGCCCCCAAAATCCGATGAGTGGAAGCACAGCTCCGAACAGTTGGAAGTTGCTGGTCCGGAAGAGCAGCGCCACGACAACCAGCGTGACGGTCCATCCCTTGATTTTGAAAGAGTTCGATGCCTGGCGGTCAATGATGTTCTGAATCATCTCGAACTCTTGGTACATATGCTCGTTAGGGATCGGTTCGTCATCGTCCGGCAATGTTAGCTGCCTCCTCTACCCAGTCGCCGAAGTTGTCATAGCCTCTGTCCAGCACCCAGTCGTAGGTATTGTAAGCGTCCGAGAATCGCCCTCCTGTGTCAGAAAACTGGTGCTGGCTTAATGGATTAATCCCTCGCGTGTCTCGGAGTCCGTTCTTGTCTTTGATGTTGTCAATATAGATTCCGACAAGTCCGTTCCCTTTCTTAACGCTCTCTACGATTTCGTAGTTCACCCATGGCCGTTCCGACGTCTCTTTCCCAATGAGCACTGCCGTTACTGATGTTCCATTCAGTTGGCCGTCTATCCACCGGCGAATTGCAGCGTCTCCTTGCCGCTCGACCTCTTCCCAATCGCTTCCTTCAATGAATCCTGCAGACTCGCGGTTTGGCTGAGTGAGCCAACTGTTTCGTACCTGTCCTGCCCGCCACGCGTCTCGCTTGAAGTGGAAGCTGAAAAAGACCCTCCTGACCATCTATTTCCCTCTTGGTCGTTTACTCATGGAGTTCACATTTCGCCACGGGATGAAGAATGTTAGCAAACTGGAGTGAATGTAAAGATGGACGGATCTATTGGCATCCCTAGTTGGGAGTCTATAAGAAGACATTCTGAATACTGCCCACAGACTGAATATTCAATGAACAGTTACTATTCAACCACCAGTGTCGTCTGACTGAAAGCCAGGGCATTATTGAGTTTGTACCTGGGAAATGGGTTTATGGCATACTCTGCATTTTTGATGAATACATGATTGCTCGAAACCCTCCTGTAAACCCAATCTGTTCTAGAGCACCTTTACCGTCTTCCCAAATGGTTATCCGGAGATACCGTTCTATCGATGGTCAACGCGATCTGCACACGTTCTTTGAAGAAGGCCTATTTTCAAAGCGATTGACGGAATTCAAAGATGAGAATGAAGGTGTACTCGAAAACTTCGAACGTGAAGGTGGACTAGCAGGGGCACTGGCGGCAGAAGCGGGCATGAAAAGACGGCGAAGTGATCAAGAAATCAAGAAAGCAACCGACGATGAATGGCTCGAAGGTCTTGGAGAATACCACAATAACGCTCGAAAGCAACACTTTGCAAACTGTTGGCGGCTAGGAACCGATGAGAAAGATCGAATTTGGAAAACCTACACTAGAGATGAGGACATGGTCCAAGGATGCGCAATCGAGACAACCGTCGGTAAATTCCTCGCCAGTCTCCCGGTTCACCCGCTTAATTCTGAATACGATGAGAGTGATCCAGGCGAGCTCTTTGAGTCTCCAGAATGGAACCTCGCACTTCAAAACCCTAACTGTGACATCAAGGTCGGGACTTGTCGGTATCAAAAGCGCTGGAAAGACGAAAGTTATCAGCCAGGTGGGTGGCCAGCTGCAGTCGCGTTCTTCAAAGGTGAAGACTTTGAGATCGAGAACGAATTCCGTCTGGTCTTCAACCCATACTCCGCAAATAGAATCCTCGACTGCGATCTGAAAGGAATTCCAATAACGCCCGCTCCTGATACAACTGAGAAATGGAAGAAGTTCGTAGCTGCGACAAAATACTTGGCCAATAAAATCATTATGGCTCCAAACTCGGGAGATACCGAACGCGAAAAAGTACTGGACTGGCTAGCCGAATTTGGCCTTGACGTCAATACAAGTTCCTCCTCCGACATTGAGCTAGTTGAATCAAGCGCCTGTACCTCTCAGTGCTCCACACACACGTATCTTGCCGAACTGGGTGGCAACGCCAATTACGACCAATCCGATCAACACTTAAGTGACGTTTCAGATGAGTTTATAGCCAAAAGAGACTGGGATGATTGGCCAATCATCGATATCGTCTTCCTCCATACTGATCAGGCAGGAGGGATTATTGAGGGATACTGGCATCAGAACGATGAATCAGCATTCGAGCTGTCCGAATACGGCCACCCGTTCCAGCGCGTGTGGGTTGCTCGATTCCAGAACCAAGGGAAAAAACGAGAAACGTGGCGGAACGACAACGCCAAAGAATTCGACAATGAACAAGGCCAACGCGCACTATCATTTGCCGACGTAGACGAATGTTGACTCCGAATAGGACGTCATAGAACAGTTTCCATACACCTACTCAGCAACTCAGGCTGAATCAGTCGGTTATACTCTTGGCGGAATTGAGTGACTTTAGACCTGGTTTAGGTACTTCCGGCGTTGCTCCATCTTCTCTCGCCGAGTTCGTCGATCATAATGCTCCGAAAGCACTGCGGATGAAACGTTTGCCCGTGCACTTACCACCCCTTCGGGAACGTCTGAGTTGAGCCAGTGAGTAATCGCACCACGGCGAACTGCATGCGGTGAAAGCGACGACGGACATCCCGACGCTGCACTCCGCTCTGTCGCCGCGTCACACGTGTCGATGCTTCGATCATGTGGACACTCCCTCTTCAGTTCGCACGGTCTCGTGACGGAGTAGATGTAACTCTGGACGGTCGTTAAATGGACGCGACCCTGTGGAGTGGAAACGAGGGGGCTACGCCCGTACTCGTCTGTCGTATCAGGACGGCGTTTCTCCAACCACGCGTCCAAGACCGCACACGTCTCGTCATTTAACGCGATGAATCGCTCACCTTCGAATTTGTTCTTGATAGGCGTTCCCATCTCTGGCCGGTGACAGACTTCCAGCGACATCTCCTGCGGATCGTAGTCATCGACATCAAGCGCTCGGACAGCACCCCTTCGGAGAAGCGCGTGCCAGATGAGAAGCATCGTGACGTGCCGGGCAGAGGCGTACTCGTACGTGGCCAAGTACTCCAGTATCTTCTCCGCGACTTCCGTGTCGAGCATCACATCCCGTGCGTGCTCCCCCTTCGCCAGACTCGGCGAGACCACCTTCGGCCACAGATCGACAGGAACAGCATCGATAGTTCCACACCACCGGATGAACACTCTGAGTGTATCCATCTGGGATTTCTCGCTCGGTGGAGCGAGATTACCGTCTCGACGCCTCCAAAGTCGGTAACGATGCAACGTCCGGCCGGTCAGCTCGTTCATGTTCTCGATGTCTTGTTCATCACACCACCGCACGAAGTGCCCGAGGCGAGACGAGTGTGCGTACTGCGTGGCCTGTGCGAGTTCGCTCTCGCGGTCAGCCAGATACAGTTCAACTGCTTCTTCAGGTCCGATTGGTTCCAGCGGCATGGCTCACGGTTAGTGAATCCCGTGAACAGTGACGCCGATTCAGCGTGAGCCAAATCGCCAGACAGAGGAGGGATTGACACAGTTTTGTCTCGAACCGTACCGAATCCCCGTCGGGTCCGTCCAATTTTTTGGCGTTTTCTATATGTAGAAAACGTCCGACTCACGACTGCTACCGGCTGGTCTCGTCGCGGGTATATATATTCGCGAGCGGGGGCCGAAAAAGAGTCCACCACGAAACGGAACGCGGGTCGCCGTTGTCTTGCGGTCAGGCGGGACAGACGGGGTGGTCAGCATGATGCTGCTCGACTCGGAGAGCCGAAAGAGCAGTTGTCTCAACTGTGGGTCACACGTCACCCGGGACTTCCGCCGCGTCTACGGTGACCGCGAGGACCGCGCCCACCGCTGTCACGAGTGCGATACGCTGGTCCGTCTGCAGCGCGGTTCCGCGGGCGGTCTCGACGTTCCGATTCCGGGCCCGTGGGACGGCGCGCCCGGTCGCCACGGCGGTAATCCGGAGCGGTGGCAATGACGGTTCGCTGTCCGTCCTGCAGCCGCAACAGCGACTGCATCTTCCGCTGTGAGTACTGCGGCCGCGATCTCGCGGAGGAGGACCGGCGGTGAGTTCCGTCGCGAGCGCACCCCACGAGACGCGCGGTGATCTGCTCTACGACGAGTACGGTTCCTCGCCGTACTGGGCGGTTCGCCAGCTGTACAACCACATCGACGGTGGAGTCTCGAAAGTCGAAGTGGAGGTGCCTCGCCTCGAGGACGACGGAACCGAGACGTGGGAAGTCTCGATGGGCTTCCACCAGTCGGGTCTCTCCCCGCGAGAGGCAGACACGGTAAACTCGCTTCTCGAGTACGACATCAACGCCTACGGCGAGGGTGAGCGGAAGCTTCCAGTCTGTGTGCAGCCGCGACTCGCGTGGTCCGACGAGAACCGTCCTGACAGCGTACCTGCGACGCTTGGGCCAGCCACGAACGTCAAACTGCAGAACGTCGTCAATCTCGAGTTAGACGAGATCCCGCACGTCTTCAAGTGGGTGATGCGCCGAGTCTGCGAGAAAGTCGGCTTCGACTGGTCGCGCAAGTACTTCGCCGAGGAGCCACACGAATTCTCGACGATAACCCAGCACGAGCGGTATCTTCGGATCGACCGCGATCAGGCGAAGAAGCTGGTTCGGCGCGACGGCGTCTTCATGCGCTTGTTCATGCTCTCGGCCGACATCGAGGGTTCGCACGTCGTCTACGATTCGAACAACGAGGACGTAGTCGGCTACAACCACCAGCTCCGGCTCGACCGCTCGGCTATTGCTGATCTCTTCCCGAACAGTCAGCACCGCCCTCGAGGGCTTCAACTGAAGCACTACCACCCGCAGTACGTGCGTGAAAGTTCGAACGATGACCCGCTGTACCATCCGAAACTCGGCGCGCTGTACAAGAAGAATCTGAACCGCGATCAAGCGGTCGCGTGGGACGACCGCCACGATCTGGTTGGCGACCTGGAAGAGAAACTACTGAACGTCCTGTCGTGGGCAGATATCCCGACTCGACCCGGTATGTGGTTCGTCTCGGACGACCACTTCAGCGCGGTCGCATCCGACCGGACTATCGCGCTGTGGGACGACCCGACGCCGCAGATCGAAGCGTCTCAGGAGTCGGTCATCATGCGGACGCTCTCGCGGCTCACCGACGCGGACCACGACGTACTCGAGCACTTGGCGCTCACCGACGGCGGAACGAGAGTCGGTGAACTCGAGGACGGAACCGGCTGGTCCTCCACGACGATCTACCGCGTTCTGCAGCGTCTCTCGGGACTCCTCGAGAACGACGGCGGAGTCGTGAAGTGGGTCTCTTCGAAGATCGCGCAGGAAGTGCGCGAGCTGGTGAGCATCGCAGACGACGTGGTGGACTCGGTCGCCGGTCGCATCGAGAACGTGTTGAACGTCGATCCACGCGATCTGGAGCGGTCGGGTCGTGCCCTGCAGAACTGGCTGAACCGCTACGGAGCGGAAGTCGTCGCCGGGATGGACGACCGCAACGACCGCGTGCGGATTCGCATTCGGACGGTACTCACTCGGTCGAAGAACTCCACGGCGACCGGCGAGTACCTGCCCGACGTGCTCGAGGAAGGATACAGCGCGTGGTGCGACGCCGGACTCGACTCTCGGAGATTCCTCAACGCGATTGTGACCTATGACCGGGCGTACGGTCCCGTGCAGAACACGGTCGCTCAGAAGCACCTGTAGCCGGTGGCCTTCTGAGTGGCAACGCTCTCGGTCGGTTCCTTCTTTTATATACTACGTCGCTGTTTTCGGTCGAACCCTGTTTTCGGGTGGAGTCTCGATTCTCCGCGAGCGGCCGCACTCGAGGAGATCGAGCGGGCGCTGTTTCGTCCGGTGGGACAGCCCCCTTAGGGAGTGTGACTAACGTCACAACTTCGAAAAAATAACCCTCCGCCTCCGCAACTCCAGGTGATCCACGCGAAGGTTGGGTGTGAAGTTCTGATTGAATCTCTCTCGTTATTTTCAACACCAGTAGCTAGGAACCTAGTTGGATTTCGACAATCGTCTATTGCCGTATTCGTCGTTTTAGACACCTTCTACCCCAAATATACACTTTCACTTTCACTCCGCACTGCGAACCCTTATGTGCAAACATCGACAACTGACGTTAACCCGTATGACGGACCCTCTCAAGGCTCCGGTTCAGAACGCGTGGGGAGGAGGTGAGACCAAGATGAGAAGATTCAGCAAAGCTAAGCTTCGACGGCTTCAGCGCCAACTTGAGCGGGATATGGAACGTCAGCTCAAGAAGGAACAGCGCAAAGCCGAACGGGAGCTAAAGCGTGAACAGCGTCGCGCTGAGCGCAAGCTCAAGCGACAACTCCGGCGACTATAGCGGCTTACACCTGGTCCCATTTTTCCTCCTGTGGTAAGTGAACTGACTGACAGAAATATCTTTGTCGCATTTCGTCGGAATGTTCCACTTGACCCACGCCGATCTTGCAGCTCCTCGAGCACCTTCACAACCAAAATCGAGTCCTCACGGGGACCGACCACCACCGGAGCCCCGCCAAACCGAACCATACTGTAAGTAATTATACGCCGCCAAGGGGGTGTGTGGTGGTGGCCGTTCCTCGAAGTATACGTGGTCTAGCAATTTCACGTTCTACACCGACCACGGCCTGTATTCGTAATGGGTGACTTAGGAGATAGAACTAAGTAGGATTGGGTGGCCGGTGAGGTGTCAACAATGGTATTCCGAAAGCTCCGAAACCACGACGGCACCCCGCTTGTTGCACTCGACCGCGACGATCTCGTCCTCGACGGCGTCATCCCCGCAAACGAGGAGGATCGAGAAGAGAAGACCATGCACGTCCAACGACTCGGAAGAGAGGTGTATGTTGTTCGGCCAGTTCCCGAAGATGGGCCGATCACGCCGTTGGGGGAGACCGAGCTGGTGCAAGGGCTTGTTGGACAGCAGATACAACAAATGTAGTATAGACTCTAGACTCAAAATCGTATCATGTTCTGCTAGCTCGAATGCTCTGACCCGACCAACCACGTAATCCGCTCTAGTCACTCCTTTCTAGACTAGATCAACTAGTCGTATATCGCGCCTAGAAGCCCCACAGACAAAGATTTAAGCTAATTCCGTTTCATGATCAAATGTAGAATAGAATGTCGAACAATAGCAATCGATGACAAAAATGTCTGCATCTCAAAGAAGAAAGCAATTCCTCAGAACTGTCGAGGACCTTGAACCAATCAATGCTGTCCGAAGCGAAAAGGGAGAAAGGAACGTTTGGCGGCTCAGCACAGATTCTGGTTCAAAACTCCTCTGGATCCACTACAACAAGCACTTCAAGTTCTTCGGTGGTGCATGGACGAAAAACACGAACCTTGCCAAAGGTAATGAGTTGGTCCATGCGTTCATAGGTGGAGGGTCCGGTGAATACTACATCGTGCCGGATGCCGACCTACACTCTGGTGACTTTTCGCTACCAACCCAAAAGAAGGGAGGAGGACACTGGAAACTGGAGAAGGCTTACGGAAAGCCATCAAACGGAACGGTCCTCGAGCAAGGATATACGAACCTTTCACTGCTCTACGAGTAAGGATAGATCCCCCAAATACGCTCGTGAGATGATTTTCTGGTTTCACTCCCCGGGGTCAGGCGTGAATGTATACGACATCCTCGATATATGCACCTCACAGCCGTCAGCGACAGTCAGCGTGCATAGATTCAGACCAGCTCGAGACGGTGGCTGACGTAGTTGGGGTCAAACCATTCGAAGTATAAAAAGAATTCACGCTCTCCCACTCAAAATACACGCAAACCGACCCCCGGTGCATACATCTGTAGATAATACAGGATGCTACTCGATACTATAGTAATTTATCTGTTATTTTATTAATGCCGGCACTGTCTAGTTAGTCGCCTCCTCGACCGGTGTTCGTCCGTCGAGCGCTTGATGCGGTCTTTGAAAGTTGTAGTATTGCACAAATTGTATGAACCACTCGCGGACGCTTCCGTGACTGCCCACCCACGAATTATGGAAGCGGTCGACTCGCATTTTGAGGGTGTCTAGTTAGTGACCTCCTCAACCGGCGTTCGTCCGTCGAGCGATTGATGCGGTCGGTGGAAGTTATAGTATTGCGCAAATTGTATAAACCACTCGCGGACGCTCCCATGACTGCCCACCCACGAATTATGGAAGCGGTCGACTCGCACTTTGAGGGTGTGAAACCACGTTTCGATGAGGTTTCGCTCGACGTAGTCAAGCCGACCGCTCAATCCTAATCGAGAGAGGGCGGTCTGATAGCCGTAGCCATCAACGAGAAACACAGCGTCTGAGAGATCGTGTTTCTCTGAGAGTCGATGGAGGAACGCAGCAGCTGGATCGGTTCCATGCCGTCCAAATAATTCGACATCGAGAATCAGCTTTGTCTCGATGTCTATTGCAGCGTACAACCAAGACCATTCGCCATTGATTTTGACAGCGGTCTCGTCGACTGCAACCCGCTTCGGCTTCGCCTCAGGCGGGTTGTGACCGCTGTCAGCCAGCCGATGTACCCATTGCCAAACAGCTTGATGAGACCGTTCAACGCCGAGCAATCGAAGAATTTCTTTTGTCTCTCTAAGTGAACACCCGGTCGCGTGGAGCTGGAGGCGAACACCCTGACGGGTGTCGCCGTCCGCTCACGCTCCCAAGTTTCTTCTAAATCCGCCGCAAAGCACTCGCTGAGAAGGTCTGCGAGCGTCATGATCAATTCACTCAAGGACCTGCTCGTTCCTCAAACTGGCTTAACTAGACAGTGCCGAGTGGGATTTATTTGTCGGCGAATATTTTATTAGCGATATGGGTCAGTATTTTATTCGAACGACAGAAATTGATAAATCTGAAAGAGAAGAAGTGGTGCGCGAGATCGCGAGAGCAGTCCTGAGTTCAAGCAGACGTGATGTTTCAAAAATCCATATTGAAGCGATGGATGGGCTTGAAAAGAAGGTAGAGTTCAAACGACTCCAGAATATCAAAAATATAGAATATAAAGATAACTATCTGGACGAAAGGCACTGTCTAGTTAGTCGCCTCCTCGACCGGTGTTCGTCCGTCGAGCGCTTGATGCGGTCTTTGAAAGTTGTAGTATTGCACAAATTGTATGAACCACTCGCGGACGCTTCCGTGACTGCCCACCCACGAATTATGGAAGCGGTCGACTCGCATTTTGAGGGTGTGAAACCATTTTTCGATGAGGTTTCGCTCGACGTAGTCCAGCCGACCGCTCAATCCTAATCGAGAGAGGGCAGTCTGATAGCCGTAGCCATCAACGAGAAACACAGCGTCTGAGAGATCGTGTTTCTCGGAAAGTCGATGGAGAAACGCAGCAGCCGGGTCGGTACCATGTCGTCCAAACAATTCGACGTCAAGAATCAGCTTTGTCTCGGTGTCTATTGCAGCGTACAGCCAAGACCACTCACCATTGATTTTGACAGCGGTCTCGTCGACCGCAACCCGCTTCGGCTTCGCCTCAGGCGGGTTGTGACCGCTGTCGGCCAGCCGATGTACCCATTGCCAAACCGCTTGGTGGGAGCGTTCAACGCCGAGTAATCGAAGAATTTCTTTTGTCTCTCTAAGTGAACAACCGGTCGCGTGGAGCTGGACGGCGAACGCCCTGACGGGCGTTGCCGTCCGCTCACGCTCCCAAGTTTCTTCTAAATCCGTCGCAAAGCACTCGCTGAGCAGGTCTGCGAGCATCTTGACCAACTAACTCAACGACCTGCTCGTTCCTCAAACTGGCTTAACTAGACAGTGCCTTAATGCCGTCCGCTCACGCTCCCAAGTTTCTTCTAAATCCGTCGCAAAGCACTCGCTGAGCAGGTCTGCGAGCATCTTGACCAACTAACTCAACGACCTGCTCGTTCCTCAAACTGGCTTAACTAGACAGTGCCTTAATGCCTGTTCTGACCACCCTGACCAACAGTGGCGAACCGACCCCAAAGAGGACGCCTGCAACGATAGTAACCTGAGCAACCCCATACTTGGTGAATAAATTGAGTAAGGGGAACCCGATTGCGGCTTGGTTGTTCTCCCACCAGAGCATTGCGTTGGCTAGAATCAGCAGTATTCCCGGAGCAATAATGACCAGTAAGGGAGCAAGAAGTGGGATTGTTCTAACCAATTCGGGATTGGACCCAGTTATGTGAAAGTCGGGATTCCGTTCGTTGGGGTTTCGTTCTCGTTGGAGACGTTCAACGATGAGTAGTGAAGTCAAGAATGATATTCCGAATACCGACACAATGGTGATTATAAAGTTTAGCTCACCAATATCAGAGGTGGACAATAATCTTCCGCTCGATAAAAACACCAAGCCAATAATTAGAGACACAACTGCTACAGATGCCAAAAAGTAACCCGCATTTATCAGCCGAGATTGCTGGTTCAGCAACTGTGAATTTTTCGACAGATACAATCGGTACTCAGTACCATACTCGTCCTTGCGGAGATTAATTCCATCAGATCTGAACGGCTCGTTTCCTAACAACGGAACTGGGTTATCTGTACTGAGGACCATCCAGAACTTTCCGAGCGCATAAAAGAACAAAAAGAGTGAAACGAAGGAGAAGATCGCACCAACAAGGACGTTTGATTGAGTCTCAAAACCGGCCCCAGAACCCCAAAGCGTGTTGATTATACCAGATATCTCAGGAACACTTAGTACGAGAGATGTCAAAGAAGATAGGACACTAACCCCGGTCGTCACGCCCAAACTGACGATGAGCCTGAGAGCAATCTGTTCATTATGACGGTATTGCTCAAGTTGGCGGTTCAGAACCTCTGCTTGATCTTTTTCGAAGTATACCTGTATGCGGTCGTCCGGGGTCATATGATAGTTCACTCGAGGGAACTAGCGTCAAATTCTCCTGAGAGATACTGGTTTCCGAGATCAGAGATTTTGTAACGACCACGTCGGACTCGATCAACAAAGTCACGATCAGAAAGTTCTCCGAGTCTCCGACTGACCTCAGCTCGACTCTTATCGATATTCTCTGCAATGATAGTCGGTGAGAGAACCAACTCAGATGAGCTGAGGACCTCAAGGATACGCTCATCGATCGGCAACTGCATCCAGTTACCGGGTTTTCGTCTCTCGTTCACCACGGTGGTTCTGATATTTCACCAGTCTACTTATCATGTTTCAATCATAGTATGGTGTTCTAAACCTCACTAGGTAGTGAGAAAGAATTATGGTACACCACTTCGTGAGGTGAGGCACGGAAGCACCTTCGCGAACCTATCGCTCTCCGATAGGTTCTGCAGAAGCGGACCTCGCTGGTAGGACAGCAGGCCCGCGCGGGCTTCCGTGCTGTAGCCACGAAAGCCATGTTCGACTCACTTCCGCGGGCTATTGAACCCCGCGCACGAGCGCACGTACAGTCGCCGAAGAACCGTTTAGTTTCACTCGCAGAAACGCCCGATTTCGGGGGTACGTCCGGCCAATTCGATCACTTTCACTTTCACTCCCCGTACGAGCGGGCGTATTATTACAAAACGGGTGGCCGCCCAACTGTGATGACGACTACGCAGGTCATTTGCGATGAGAACCGGACGGACCGATGGCAGTTCGTGTGTCCGCGAGAACACCGAACGTGGGAAGCGGCGGAAGACCACTTCTGGTGCCAACGGTGCGCGTCCACCAAGGACGTTGACGGCCGGTTCTATCAACTCCGGGATAAGGTGAGCGGTGAGCGACTTTCTCGCGAGGAAGTCGTACTCCAGAGTAACTGCGACGACGACCTCGAGCTGGAGGCCGACGCATGAGCGACGATCTCCAACCACTCTCCCCCGAGGAGGGCGTGGAGATGTACCTCGATCTCCGCGAGGGCGACGTGTCCGAAACGACGCTCATGAACCACGGCTACCGGCTGAACCCGTTCCTCGATTTCTGCGAGGAACACGATATCGACAATCTGAACGACGTGACCGGCCGGACGCTGTACAAGTACTACAGCTACAAGAAGGGCGCAATCAAGCCGGTCACGCTGGACAACTACCTCACGACGCTTCGGGTAGCCCTCGATCTGTGGGCCGACATCGACGCCGTCGAAGAGGGACTTCGCGAGAAGGTGCCGCTTCCGAACCTGAAACCGCAGGACGACGTGCGCGACCGCGTGCTGCGCGGCGACCGCGCGAAAGAGATCCTGAACGGGCTGGACACGTTCAACTACGCCTCTCGGGACCACGTGATCATGCTCATCCTGTGGCACACCGGGATGCGCACCGGCTCAATCTACTCGCTCGACGTGGACGACTATGACCCCGAAGAACCGTGCCTGAAGCTCCGGCACCGTCCCGAGGAGGGAACCCCGCTGAAGAACGAGGAGAACGGCGAACGGGACGTGTCTCTCAGCCACCCCGTCGCCGCAGTCATCGACGATTATCTCGCGAAGAACCACTACGAGGTGACCGACGAGTACGGCCGCGAGCCGCTTATCTCGTCGTCACAGGGTCGGCTCTCGAAGGGCGCGTACAGAACGAGTATCTACGCCGTGACGCGCCCGTGCGAGTGGGGGGCGTGTCCGCACGCAGAAGTAGACCCGGACGACTGCAGACCCGCCGATAGGCGCGATAAGGCGTCTCGTTGTCCTTCGACGGTCTCGCCGCACGACATTCGCCGCGGTGCGATCACCGAGTCGCTGAACGACGGCGTCCCGGTCGAGATCGTGAGTGAGCGGATGAACGTGTCTGTGGACGTGCTCGACAAGCACTACGACAAGCGCACGCACCGTGAGCGGATGGAGGTCCGTCGTCGCGTTCTTCGGGAGGTGCGGTAATAGGATGTCTCCGGAATTTGGGATGCCAGCAGTACATACCACTTACATTCCGCCGGGTCCATGATTTCCTAAAACTGTATATTTGGTGCTCAGAGACTCCAGAAAGCCACTCACCAATCCAACGAACGAGCTGTCCGTGATTTCATTCGGTGCTCAGGCACACCATTTAGCGAACTAGAAGGTATTCGAATACGTCTCGTCCAAATTTTCATCGGGAGATGCAACTGTGCGTCTGGGTTATTCGCCCATCTTCCATTCACAGACCTTGTTCGCACGTTCCGTCACCGGCCATTTCACTCGACAAGCGATGTCGCCAGTACTCGTGTTCTTTGGAACGTCGAAGTAGAGGACACCATTCGTCGTTTCTCCGGGGGCAATCTCACGCGAACCACGAAAGTATGGCATCTCGACCGGTTCACGCAGTCCACGTGCGAACCCACGATTCGAATTCGAATCGACGAACCCGTTGCCTTCGACTTCGAACCAGTCCTTCTCGGGTTCTGAGATGATCGAATCCGTCGGGTTCCACGCAGTTATCTCGAAGACAGCGAACGAGCGTCTGTCGATCGAACGGTTCTCGAAGCCACCTCCGTTTTCCTCGACCCAAACCGTATCACTGACTATCGGTTTGTCTACCCGAAGTTTGACACCGTTCGGTAGCTCGTGAGAGCTTCCAAACTGTGCCTTCGTGGGAACGACGTGAGTCGTTTTCTCGAACGCGGGAGGCACTGCGATTGTTACGTCTTGAACCCCTTTTGCTGGAAGCGTTTTTTCGATCGTCACCGTCTCTCCGGGTTCGACCGTCGCATCGAGTATGCCGCCCGGTGCGTTCGGCACGTTGCTCCGCACGACAGAGAACCGTTGATTGAACAGCCCAGGGTTTCCGCCTGTATTAGTCACCGACACAGAGAACTCTATTTCGCCACCGTTGACGTGTTCTTCCGGGGCGTCGAGCGACGTGACCTCCATGTCCGGGAGTGAACTCGGGTCAACCGACCCTTCCCAATATGCTTCCACGGTAGACGAACGTGAATCGGAGAGTGATAGACGGAAATCCGTCGAGTCAGCCGGGACCTCGAAGAAAACCCAGC
Source organism: Haloferax massiliensis (assembly GCF_001368915.1). Taxonomy (GTDB): domain Archaea; phylum Halobacteriota; class Halobacteria; order Halobacteriales; family Haloferacaceae; genus Haloferax; species Haloferax massiliensis. Next base: position 520,449 of record NZ_CSTE01000001.1, read on the forward strand.
CCAGCGCGGTGACGTTAGGATGGGCGTCTTCGACTGTTTCATAAAGTGCCCCACCGAACGGGAACGACAGCGTCGGTTCCCCGCCCGGTTTCCCCTTCGGTTTGAGAGGTCGGTACTGGCTCCCACCGGTGATAAGTGCCAGAGAGTCACGAGAAGGGAGGTCGACGACCGATTCACCCGTATTCGCTGCCCGGACGTCAGCTAAGATCAAAGCGTTACCCTCCTCTGGGCTGATTGTGGTTCCGTCGACCAACCGTGCTGCTCCAGTGAACCGAGCGGATGCAACCACAATGGTAGCACCATCGGGCCGTGAGTACGACTCCCCAACCGGGCGTTGTACTGGTCCACTCGTCGTCGCCTCGGAGGATGGAGATGTGTCCTCCCCGGACGATGCAACGGCCGAATCAGACTTCGTCGTCGTACAACCGGCAGTCGATGCGAGTGCGAGCGAGGTGAGGAACGTTCGACGGTTCATAAACCGGGATGGTCCCGGTTTATGACTTAAACCTTCGCGCCGAAGCGGCCTACTCGAACACGTCGAACACGTCGACCGCCTTGTACTCTTGGCCCCACTCGGCCCCGGTCACTTCTTCGATGAGACCGGCGTCTTCGAGGTTCTCGATGACGTTGTACGCAGTTCCACGTGATACGTCGAGTTCCCGGACGATGTCGTTCGCCGTGAAGTACGGGATTTCGAGCAATTTGCGGGCGAACCGGTCCGTCGACGTGTTTCCGGCGTAGTCCGTCTCGTACCTCGACTGCAGTTCTTTGAGTGCCCACGTGCGGTCGTACGACTCTTCGGCCTGCGACCGGAGCGCTTCGAGGAAGAAGTCGATCCACTCGACCCATTCACCCTGCTCGCTCACGGCGCGCGTCTTCTCGACGTACTCGACCTTGTTCCGGTTGAAGTAGGCACTCGGATAGATGTACGGACTCTCGATGTACCCTTGGTCGACCAGATAGAGGATGATGACGAGTCTGCCGAGACGACCGTTCCCATCCGAAAACGGGTGGACCGTCTCGAAGAAGTAGTGAATAATCGCGGCGTCGACGAGTGGGTGGTACTCACCGTCCGACTCGACGTACTCGACGAGCGAAGACATGAGGTCATCGAGAGACGACGCCGACGGAGGAATAAACGGGTCTTTGACTGGGTTTGGACTATCGAGCCGGACCATGTGGTCACGGAACTCTCCGACGACATCGCCCTCGTTACGGACACCATCGAGGAGCATCTCGTGAAGATGTTTAATCAAATCGAGCGTGAGTTCGCCCCCGCCTTCGACGTGGTCGATACCGTACAGAAGCGCCTCCTCGTAGTTCAGGGCCTCACGCAAGTCCTTGCTTTGTTCCTCTGCATCGGCGCTGTCTTCGTGTTTCGTGTGGAACGCGGCGACGTCCTGATAATCGACTTCTGCGCCCTCGATTCGGGCCGACTCGACTGCCTCGATTCGGATGAGCGTCGTATAGAGGACGGCAGCGAAATCGACCGTCGAACTGATGCCATCGACACGGCCAATCTGGTAGGCTGCGTCGGCGACGAGGTCGTGTGTCTCGTCGGGGAGTTCGATTTTCGGCTCTGGAGGAAGCGGGTCTGGTGAGTAGTACGGACGCGGATGGTACTCGACGTATTTCCCCGGTGCCTCCTTTGGGAGCTTCTTCGTCCGCATTTTCATCCAATACTGGGCGCCAGCATGTATAACTACGGATATACTAATTGAACAAGATTGGGAAACGAGACGCAGCATGTACAGAGCAACCCGGAGAATTTGGAATAGCAGTCAGTGAGCCCAGGTCTCGTGAAACTACTATTTAAACTACTGAACAAGAAAACGTGTTCGAGTCACCGTTGTCTACTAGCAAGGAGACGGTTTGACAACGAATCGGTCTGTCCGGGAGATAAATGCCGACGTTCAGATTTCGAACGGAATGAAGCCAAAAATGAGACCTATTGACCACGCTGAAAATGCGCCGTACAGACCCTCAATCCACTGAAATCTAGACCCCGTCCATTCACCGAACGAAAGCCCATCGGGTCCGTCATTTTCTAAAACGGCATATTCGACACAGAGAGACCCCAGAAGTGCCCTCACCGGTTCAATGAACGAACTGTCCAAGATTTCGTTCGTTCCCAACTCGATCTATTCCATCGTGAGTTCCGGAAGCCGCTCCTGAAACAACCTGTCCAGAACCGTCCACAGAATCTCCGTCGGAATCTGCTTCTCGAACTGAGTCGCCTCGTGGTTGGTCTCTTCTCTATCTGGCAGAGAATACTGGAAGTGAACTGCCCCGAGTTCGGGGTGGTCGTCGTCACGATGCCATCCACAATTGAACCCCGTGTTCGGATCTGCGTAATGTATCCGAAACTGCGACACGTCCCCAACGAATCGCCACTCAACATCGAGCGTCGGCGACTCTGGCCCAGTCGTCGGTACGACTCGATTTGGGTCGACCTCTGCTTGGATGAACTTCTTGACGATGCTATCCGGTTCGTAGGACACCGACGTGACCGCAGGGTGCCTCTGCAAAACGTCCTTCAGCCCTTCGTAGACCGAACTGTCGATAGTTCCTGATAACCCCATTTGGTCACGCGGAGATTGAGTCTCGTTTAGTCGCCCAATCGTACTCGTTGAGCGCCGCTCGAACGACTGGGATGCGGTCGGAGAGGTGTTCCCACTCGCTGGCAACCTCTCGTCTCGTTTCGACTTCGTCGGCGTCGTCGAGGTCCGCGATACTCGCTCGAAGTTCGCCCGGCGTCTCGACCTCGTACGACTGCTTCCAGCCCGTAATCTTGCTCCGCAGCGAATCGAGGGCATTCGTCAGCTCCTCGCGACTGTGTTCTCGCTGGAGTGCCGCGACCTCTCGATAGGTCGCCATAAGCTGGTCGACGCAGTAGAGCGTCTGGTCGCCCTGCTCTATCTTCCTGAGGACGTTGTCCTCGACGAGTTGGTTGAGGTACTTCTGTGCCGTCTTCACGGAGACTTCCGTCTCGTTCGCGACCCACGACGCGGTACGAGGAGTTCGAAGCGTCCGAGCGGCGGCACGGATTCGCTCACCCCGGGTCATCGAAGCGTGGGGGTCGTTCCGGGCTTTGTCGGGCATACTCGGTTCTACGAGACGATGGAACATATATCCACTAGATTGGAAATATAGATTGGGCAAAGGACAGCGTTCGCCTGGCGAACGAAATGAATTCAAAAATACGGTCGACTGCCCCCCGCTGAAAATGCGCCGTACAGACCCTCAATCAACTGAAATCTAGACTCCGTCCATTCACCGCACGAAAGCCCGTCGGGCCCGTTTCGCGGTGGGTCACGTTGAATCCGATGTTGTTTCGTGTCGTACCGAATCTCCATCGGGACCGCAGACTTCTGGAACGTTTTAGAACCAAAGAACGAGCGCGCTAGCCATCCGAACTCGCGGCGAAGAGTCAGCTGTCGGAATTGACAGTCGTTCCGAGGCGTCACAAGAAAACGTGAGAGAAACGGGACCGACACCGCGGTCCGGCTTCGAGAACGCCTCAGCCGAGAGCGGACGGAGCGGTTATTCGAGGTCGAATCGGTCGTGGCTCATGACCTTGTGCCACGTCTCGACGAAGTCCTCGACGAACTCCTCTTCGCCGTCGTCGCCGCCGTACACTTCCGCGATGGCGCGCAGGCGGGAGTTCGAGCCGAAGATGAGGTCGAAGCGGGTGGCCTCCCACTCGACGTCGCCCGTCTCGCGGTCGCGCACCTCGTACAGGTACTCGTCGTCCGAGACCGGCTCCCACTTGTAGTCCATGTCGAGCAGGTTCACGAAGAAGTCGTTCGTGAGCGTCTCGGGTTCGTCGGTGAGGACGCCGAGGTCGGAGTCCTGGTAGTTCGCGCCCAGCGCGCGCATGCCGCCGACGAGGACGGTCATCTCGTGCGCCGAGAGGGCGAGCAGGTCGGCCTTGTCGACGAGCAGGTCCTCGGGTCGCTCCTCGACGTCGTCCGCGATGTAGTTCCGGAAGCCGTCGGCGTCCGGCTTGAGCATCTCGAACGACTCGACGTCGGTCTGTTCCTGCGACGCGTCGGTCCGACCGGGCTCGAACGGAACCTCGACGTCGTAGCCGGCGTCCGCCGCCGCCTGCTCGACGGCCGCAGCGCCGCCCAGCACGATGAGGTCCGCGAGCGAGACGCGGGTGTCGTCGGACTGCGCGTCGTTGAACGACGCCTGAATCGCTTCGAGGGTGCCGAGCACGTCATCGAGCTGGTCGGGCTCGTTGACCTCCCAGCTACGCTGAGGTTCGAGGCGGATGCGCGCGCCGTTCGCGCCGCCGCGCTTGTCGCTGTCGCGGTACGTCGACGCCGCGGCCCACGCGGTCTTGACCAGCTGGGAGACGGAGAGGCCCGAGTCGAGAAGCTCGGCTTTGAGCTCCTCGACGTCCTCGTCGTCGATGAGGTCGTAGTCGGCGTCCGGGATGGGGTCCTGCCACAGCATCGCCTCGTCCGGAACCTCGGGACCGACGAGCCGGGACGGCGGGCCCATGTCGCGGTGGAGGAGCTTGTACCACGCCTTGGCGAACGACTCCTGGAACTCCGCGGGGTCCTCGCGGAACTCTTCGAGCACCGCGCGGAAGTCGGGGTCCTTCTTCAGCGCGATGTCGGTGGTGAGCATCATCGGGTCGACGAACTGGTCGGGGAGGTGCGCGTCCGGAGCCGCGTCCGGAATCTTGTCCGCGGGCGACTCGTCGGCCGGCCGCCACTGCCACGCGCCGCCGGGGCCCTTGTGGGCCTCCCACTCGTAGTCGAGCAGGTTGGCGACGTAGCCCATGTCCCACTGGGTCGGCGCGCTGGTCCACGGACCCTCGATGCCGCTGGTGATGGTGTCGGGGCCCTTCCCGGAGCCGTGGTTGTTCTTCCAGCCGAGACCCTGTTCCTCGATGGGAGCCGCCTCGGGCTCCGCTTCGAGGTTGTCGCCGGAGTCGGCGCCGTGGACCTTCCCGAACGTGTGGCCGCCGGCGATGAGCGCGACGGTCTCCTTGTCGTTCATCGCCATGCCGCTGAACGTCTCGCGGATGTTCTTCGCGGAGCCTTCGAGGTCGGGTTCGCCGTTGGGGCCCTCGGGGTTGACGTAGATGAGGCCCATGACGGTGTTGCCGAGCGGCTCCTTGAGGTTACCCTCCTCGTCGAAGCGCTCGGCGGAGGTCGTCTCCCACTCCTCTTCGGGGCCCCAGCTGGGGGCCTTGTCGCCGACGTAGTCGTCGGCGCGACCGCCCGCGAAGCCGAACGTCTCGAAGCCCATCGATTCGAGGGCCACGTTGCCGGCGAGGACGATGAGGTCGCCCCACGAGAGCTGGTTCCCGTACTTCTTCTTGACGGGCCAGAGGAGGCGTCGCGCCTTGTCGAGGTTCACGTTGTCCGGCCAACTGCTGATCGGCGGGAGGCGCTGGTGTCCGCCGGACGCGCCGCCGCGGCCGTCGTGGGCGCGGTACGTCCCGGCGCTGTGCCACGCCATCCGGATGAAAAGCGGTCCGTAGTGGCCGTAGTCGGCCGGCCACCAGTCCTTCGAGTCGGTCAAGACCTCCTCGATGTCCGCTTTCAGTTGGTCGTAGTCGAGGTTCTGGAACTCCTCGGCGTAGTCGAACTCTTCTCCCATCGGGTCGATCTGTTGGGCGTTCTGGTCGAGGATTTCGAGGTCTAACTGGTCTGGCCACCAGTCATGGTCGGAGCCATTCATACGCCAACAGTTACCGCTTTTGGGTGATAAAATTGACTGATTTTGAATTAAGTCTTGGCTATAGCCAAAGCGATCTTTTTAATTTATGAATAATCCTCGATGAGGACGCTCACGAGGTGCAGATTCTATTTCGAATTCGAGTAGCTAACCGGAGAGAGCGCGCGGTTTATTTCGCGCCCGCGTACACCGGTTATACTGACGCCCCGGTACGGACAAACGGGGTCGGTCAACGCCGGGTCGATTCGGCTAGCACGGGAGGTCCCAGTACTCACTCAGATAATCAAAAAGATAGTAGGTATGAATTTATCTAATATTTAGGTCTGTGACGGTCGTACATATCGCGCACGATGAACGACGAAACACCCGGTCTCTCGTTTGATTCGCAGCTCGCGGCGATACAACACGTCGAACGACGCCAACTGCTTCTCGCGCTTCTCACGGCGACTTCCAGCGGCTCCGCGCTCGACGACGGCCGTGCTCGGCCCGGAACCGATGTTCGGAAACTGAAACTGCAGATGTACCACGTCCACCTCCCGAAGCTCGAACGGATGGGCCTCATCGAGCCGAACGGGAACTGGTACGACATCCGCAGGGGCCCGCACTTCGACGATATCGTGCCGCTGTTGCGCGTCATCGACGACCACGAAAAGAGACTGACGGGCGACGTGCTGTGAGCGTCGTCGAGCGACCCGATGTTCGAACCGACGGCAGCGTCGGTCGCGGATTACTCCGAGTCGCGGCCGAGCAATCCCTGGGACAGCAACCGGCGCGAGATGACGATGAGGCCGTTCTGGAATCCACTACCGAAAATCGCGTGCTCTTCGCCAGTGTCAGGAACGATGGTGCTGACGAGAATCGACGAGCGGTCGACGAGTAAGAGACGACCGATAGCGAGGTTTTCGGCGGCGTTCTCGCCACGGAGCCATTCCAGACCCGAGACGAAGGTCGTCGCGTCCGGGACCGCTTCCCGAACCTGTTGTTGTAGGGGTTCGGTCGCCGCCCCGACGAGCACGTCCACGTCCTCAGCGCGAGCGTTCAGGTCCTTGGCGAGTCGGTCGGTCAGAAGCGAGCTGTCGCCGAGGACGAGGACGATCTCGTCTTTCGCGGTACCGAGGAGTTTGTGCGTCCGGTTTGCGATGGCGTCCGTCCCGGTCATCGCCCAGACCTCCTGTACAGAACTCTCGTCGTCCGAGTCGATTCGTTCGGTACGTTCCAACGCGTTCGTGAGCCGGTCGATTCGGCTCTGATACTGCGCACGGAGCGTCTCGGTCGCTTCCGCGAGCGGAACGGCTCGAAACCGTTGCGGACTCGAATGTTGGACCTCGACGAGCCCCTGTGCTTCCAGCATGCGAACCGCGTCGTAGACGCGGGTCCGCGGTACGTCGGTGATTTCGCTGAGTTGCTTCGCCGTGCCCGTCGAGACGCGAGTGAGTCCGACGAAACACTTTGCCTCGTACTCTTTGAGTCCGAGTTGCTGAAGTACGTCGACAGCGTCCTCTTGTGGATCTTCCGTGCTCATGTGTCCCAACCGGCATTCCGAGTCGTCCCGGCGCTCCACGAAATCTTGTATCGGCAAACAGATAACAATTGTTACTGAATGAGTGAACCGGCTCCGTCGTAGAATAGATATCGTTCGAGTGTCGGCCTGAAAAAGCAATTGAAGAGGGTTTTTGCGAATGAAACTTGTGAGTTTCGTAGTGACATCTGTTTATTCACCCGAGATTCGTTGGACAGCCATCTCTAGTCCATCTCTCATTGATTCACTCAGTTAATCACAAACTACTATATTGTTCCAAGCTAGATACTACCCGCGGCACACAGCGAAGTACTGTGTCCCAACCACAATCGACACGTGCCGCCTCAGCCACTTGTCGTGGCTGAGTTTCGCAGACAACGAGGCACCCATTATGAGTACTGACTCGGGCGACGACTTCCGCTCTGTCGCAATCGAACAACTGAAACAACTCGGCCTCAGCGCGTACGCCGCACGGACCTTCGTCGCGCTCACCAGTCTGGGCATCGGCACGGCAACGGAGATTAGCGAGGTCTCCGAAGTCCCGCGAACTCGGGTGTACGACGCGGTCGACGAGTTACGCGAGCGGGGACTCGTCGACATCCAACAGTCCTCACCGAAGAAGTTCTGGGTGGTGTCCGCGGAGACGACGTGCCAGAAGTTCGAACAGGAGATGAGACAGCGGACCTCCCTTCTGACGACGGCGCTTCAGGAACTCGGAACTGCCCAGCGCAAGCAGGAACAGCGTGGCGTCTGGACGGTTGAAGGCCAGCCTGCCGTCACGGACCGTGTCCTCGAATTCATCGGCGGCGCGGAGGACGAAATCGTCTACATGACCGTCGAGGGACTGCTCACCGAGGACGTCACCGAGGCGCTGGGGGAGGCGGCACGCCGGGGCGTCTCGATTCGGGTGGCGGGAATCTCGCCGGACGTTCAGGGGATGATTCACGACGAAATCCCCGACGCGGAGCTGTTCGACACGCTGTGGATGTGGTCGGACACGCCCGCGGGCCGCCTCATGATGGTCGACGGAGCGCAAACGCTCGTGAGCGTGCTCGTCAACGGCAGAGACGCGGCTCCGTCGAGCCCTCGGTCGGAGACGGCGATCTGGGGGGCCGGCGAGACGAACAGCCTCGTCGCGGTGCTCCGGGCGATATTCACGTGGCGGCTCGAAAACGACGGCCTCGACGACTGAGACGGGGGCCGGCCGACTCTTTGGGCGGTTCGAAACACGGAGACGGAAGCGTTCGAAGTCGGAAGCTCGTTACTTCGGCTCGGTACAATCGACCGACGACTGTCGAGAAAATCGCTCGCGCGTGACCCCGAGCGCGGCGCGAGCGGCGCGGAATGCCGTCGGGGTGGTCCGGCAGCTTACTGCCGTGGTGGACGCGGCGGCGCGACAGCGGTCGTCGCCACCGCGCCCATCGCCACGACAGGGTCGACGATGGGTATCGGAACGTCGGCCCGCACGTCGGGAATCGCGCCCGACGAGGAGATGCCGGTACAGCTCGGCGCGACGACGTCACAGCCGGCGTCGACGAGGCGGTCGACCGCCGCGCGAATCGCCGCCCGCCCGTCGTCGGTCGTGAGGTAGTTCGTCGTCGCCGCGCCCTCGACGACTTCCTCGGCCGCGAGCCGGTCGCCGAGCAGGTCACGAATGGCCGACCCGGCCCCGTTTTCGAGGCCGAGCGTCCCGACGCGCGACCGGGATGTCGAGCGCCTCGTCGAGCGCCTCCACGCCGGGGTCGAGCGCGCAACTGACGCAGAGCGCGTCGACCTCGGTCGCCAGCTCGCGGCCGAGCGCCTCGATGTGCGGGAGTGCGTCGGCCTCGGCGGCCGCGTTCGGAATCCCGTCGGGGTGGTCGGGGATGCACCGCGACAGCGTCGAGACGTGCGGGTAGTGTCGCTCGACGAGTCGTCCGTGGAGAGCGACCTCCTCGGGGTCGTCGAGGGTGAGCACGCGGAGGACGCCGAGTTCGACCATCAGGCGGCACCCCCGCCGTTCCCGTTCCGGTCGGCGTCCGGGTCCGGCGCGCCCGAGTCCGCGTCCGCCGTGTCCGCGTCCGCCGGCTCGTCGATGCCGCGGGCCGCGAAGAAGCCCTGCTGTCGGAGCGCGTCGAGCAGTTCGCCCTCGCGGCGGTTCATGAAGCCGTTCGGCCCCCAGTAGCGTTCGAGCGTCTCCTGCCACTCGCGGCGGTCGTCGCCGTAGACGCTGTCGCCGTACATCTCGTTCATCGCGTCGTAGCAGGCGTCGAGTTGCGCCGCGGTGGGGTCGCGGTAGCCGCCCTCGTGGAGCACCGTGTCGAGCGGAACCCTCGGGGCGTTCTCGGTCGCCTCGCCGTGGCGCGGAACGCCGAGACAGAGGCCGAAAATCGGCAGGACGCCCGCGGGGAGGTCGGCCGTCGCGGCGACCTCGGTGAGGTTGTTCAGGATGTTGCCGATGGGACAGACGCCGTAGCCGCGGCTCTCGGCGGCCAGCATCACGCCCATCGCGGCCAGCGAGGCGTCTATCGACCCCTCCAACAGCCCCATCGCGGGCGTCGTCCGGAACTCCCGGTCGCGGTGCTCCAACAGCAGTCGAATCCGGCGGACGTCGATGCAGACCAGAAGGAACTGGCTCGCCTCCTCGACCTGCACGGTACCGCGGCTACACAGTTCGTGAATCCGCTCGCGGCGGTCGGGGTCGCGTATCCAGACGAAACTGTACATCTGGGTCGTCCCGCTCGTCGGGGCTTTCCGACCCGCGTCGACCATCGCGCGGACCTCGTCGTCGGGAATCTCGGCGTCGGTGTCGAACTGGCGGACCGTCGCGCGGCGCGCCAGCCACGGCGCGAGGTCCGGCACCTCGGCGGCCGCCGCGGCGAGCGCGGGCCGGTCCGTGTGGTCCGTGTAGTCTGTATTCGCGCGGTCACCGGCCGGGGGCGTGCGGTCGCTCACACGCGCACCTCGCCGTCGGCGACGACGACCTCGCCGTCGAGCGAGACCGTCGGTTCGAGGATGACGCCGTCGAGGTGCGAGTCGCAGTCGATGGTGCCGCCGAAGCCGAGGTTGTCGCCGAAGGCGACGTGGCAGGTGCCGTACACCTTCTCGTCTTCGAGGACGGTGCCGATGATGCTCGCCGCCGGGTTCGTCCCGAGACCGAGTTCGCACACCCGGCGGGCGCAGTCGTCGCCGCTCGTCGCGTCGAGGAACTCGTCGGCGGCCGCGCCCTCGACGGACGCGATGCGTCCCCCGTCGAGTTCGACCGTCAGCGGGTCGTCGAGGACGCCGACGCCCGCGAGGCCGCCGTCGAAGACGAGCGTTCCGGTCGCCGTCCCCTCGACCGGCGCGATGTAGCTCTCGCCGGACGGGAGGTTGCCGGAGTCGCCGGAGTCGGCGATGATGCCGTCGCTCGGGATGCCGTCGCGGCCCGAAAGCGACATCGTCGCCGACGCGCCGCCGGCCTCGATGCGGGCCTCGTCGGCCGCGGTGAGCTTCTCCGTGAGCGCCGCCGTCAGGCGCTCGACCTCCTCGTAGTCGGCCGTAATCGCGCCCTCGCTGAACATCTGGTCCGTGATGCCGGGCATCGTGGCGACGCGCGCGCCGGCCTCGGTCGCGGCCTCTCGGGCCCGCGTGTGCGTCAGCGACGCGCTGGTCGGACAGACCACGATGTCCGCCGACTCCATGGCGCGGGCGACCGATTCCGGCGGCTCCATCCCGTTTCGCTCCATCGGCGGAATCTCGAACAGGCCGGACTCCAAGCCGAGGTCGACCCCCGCCTCGAACAGCGGCCGACCGATGTGGTTCGTGTCGGTGTCGGTCACGACGAGGAGCGTCTCGCCGGGACGGGCGTTCATGTTCTCGGCGAGGAGTCGCTTCGCCACGGCGCGGTAGTCGGCCACGTCAGAGCACCTCCTCTGCGGTCTTCGCCAGCACCGACCGCCCGAGCAGGACGCTCGTGTCCGTTATCTCGCGGACGGTCGCCTTCATCTCGGGCGTGTAGCCCATGCAGTCCATCACGATGAGGTCGGCGTCGGTGCCGATGTCGGCCGCGGCGGCCGACACCTCGTCTTCGTCGGCGTACGGCGACCCGGCGGCGGTGACGAGGTCGTAGTCGGCCCACTTCTCGAACGTCATGGCCTCCTGTTCCTCCTTGGGCATGATGACGCCGAGGGTGCCCCCGTCGAGGATGGTCGAAACCCACGCCGAAAGCAGGTCGCTCGGCTCGAAGACGGGGACGCTGACGTCGAACGGCGGAAAGTGACCCGTACAGAGGACGCCGATGGCCGTCACCTCCGATTCGAGGTCGCGAATGCGCGCTCCGAGGAGGTCGACGACCGACTCGCGGTCGACGGTGACGGCCGTCCCGTCGGCGAGTCGGGAGACGTACACCGGCTGTCCCTCGCGCGGGCCGACCGCGGCTTCGACCTCGGCCGCCGAGTCGAACCGGTCGAGTGCGCCGACTTCGACGAGTTCCACCTCGGGCGAGAGCATCGCCGCGATGTCGGGCGTCACGTCGGTCCGGGGGGCCTGCCCGATGGTCACGAGTCCGAGCGTCGACATCTCAGACGCCCTCGCCCAGCGTCTGGAGGCGACCCATCGAACCGTACAGCGACGTGAGGCGGTCGTATTCGGCCTCGTCGTAGAACGACGCGCGGCCGCGAGTGAAGTCCTTGGCCGTCTCGACGACGAACCCGGTCGCGTCGAGCAGGTCGGTGAGGTAGTTCGCGCCGGTCCCGCAGCCGGGGACGGGCGAGACGCTCGTCGTCGCCACGCCCACGACGGGCGCGTCGGTCGCCGTCGCCGGCTGGAGGATGCTGTTGATGTGGTGCACGTCGTTGCCGTAGGGGGTGATGTCCTGCATCGTGAGCGTGAGCGTGCTCGGCGGGCGGCCGGTCGCCCGCTCTTGGATGTCGAGGAGGCTGTCGCTCACCTTGAGCACCCACCCCTCCTTGACCGTGGGCGTGATGGCGAAGCCGCGCTCGCAGTGGACGCGGTTGCCCTTCGTGGCGTCGACGGAGACGACGGCGTCCATCTCCTCGTCCACCTCGTGTTCGTTCATGGTGCTCGTATCGACCGGACTGCCCATGAAGGGCACCGGGTCGTGGGGGGAGGTCGGCGCGTCCGGACAGACGTGCGTGGCGATGCGGACGTCGCCGGCGAGCACGTCGCCGCGGGCGCGCATCTCGCCGAGGTGGAGCGCGACCGCGAGGGCGACGATGGCCCCGTCGGCGTCGGAGACCGGGCCGAGTTCGGCCGGCCGGTCGTGTCGGTGCCCATCAGGTGCGTCGCGCTCGGCGGCTCGCTCGCCTGGTCGAAGTAGACGCTGTCTCTTATCCCCATCTGTGCCGGACGAGCGACGCCGCCGTGCCGAGTTCCGCCTCGACGACCGTCTCCAGTCGGGCCGCGGTGCCCGGCACGCCGCCGACCGCCGCCTGCACCGACTCGGCGTCCTGCGACAGCCCGATAGAGCCCATCGGCCCGGTCGGGTGCGCCCGCCCGTTACAGGCGGCGTCGACGAGCGGGAGCCCGGTCACGGCCGACTGGAGCAGGCCGTTGACGGTGGCGAACCCGCCCATCTCGTTCGTCATCAGCGCGCCGACGGTCGTCCCGTCGGCCGCGAGTCTGTCCACCAGTAGTTCGACCGCGCGCACGTAGTCCGCGGGGTCGACGTGGCTCTCCGTCGCGGCGGGCGCGCCCACGCCGCTGACGGTCAGCACCACGTCCGTCGGGTCGAGGTCGGCGACCGAGACGATTGTCGGCCGGCCGTACTCGACGGCGAGTTCGCCGAACTCGATGCCCTTGGTCAGCGAGCCGCCGCCCCCGCCGCCGAGGACCGCGCCGCCGACCGCGATGTCTTCGACCCATTCCGCCGTTATCGTCCGCGTGTCGTCTGTCGTCATTGGGGTGCCTCGGGGGTGTCTGCGTCGTCGGCCGTCGCGCTGAGGAAGGCGTTCGGCCGCTGTCTGTCGGCGTTGCGAAGCGTCGCGGTCCCCCGCGCCCGGAGTCGCTTCATGCCCGCCGCGAGCAGGTGGTACGTCTGGTCGCGGCCCATCGATTCGAACAGCCCGTCGGACTTCGCGACCGCCGTGGCGCAGACCTCGTCGTCGCGGCACGGCCGGTCGCAGGCCGAACACGCCGGCTGGGCGGCCTTGAACGCCGCCGGGTCCGACGCGCACGACCGGAGCAGTTCGTCGGTCCACGGGCGGTTCCGTCGCGCCCGCCGGAGGGCGGCGAGACGGTCTGTGCGCTCCCCGGTCATTCCCACTCCGCTCCCTCCTCGAACCGGTCGTCGTGGAGGAAACACCGCGCGACCTGGTCCGGGCCGCGCTCGTACAGTTCGGGTTCCTCGACCGCGCAGGCGTCGAACTCGTGGGCGCAGCGCGACCGGAACGCACAGCCGCTGGGCTTTTCTCTCGGGTCCGGCACCTCGCCGTCGAGCGTGATTCGGTCGGGCTTCGCCAGTTCGTCCTCCTCGCTGATGGTCGAGATGGCGGAGAGGAGCGCCCGGCTGTAGGGGTGTTGGGGCGACCCGAACACCGAGTCCACGTCGCCGACCTCGACGAGCCGCCCGAGGTACATGACGCCGATGCGGTCGGCGACGTTCTTCAGGAGCGAGAGGTCGTGGGTGATGAACAGGTAGGTGATGCCGAACTCCGCCTGTATCTCTTCGAGGATGTTGATGATGCGGGCCTGCACGCTCACGTCGAGCGCGCTCGTCGGCTCGTCGAGGACGACGAACTTCGGGTTGAGCGCGACCGCGCGGGCGATGCCGACGCGCTGTTTCTGGCCGCCCGAGAGCTGTCCGGGGTAGCGGTACATGAACTCCCGCGGGAGGTCCACCATGTCCAAGAGTTCCTCGACCCGTTCGAGCCGGGCCTCGGAGTCGCCGTAGTCGTGAATCTTCAGGGGTGCCTCGATGATCGACTTGACGCGGTGGCGGGGGTTGAGGCTCGAAGACGGGTCCTGATGGACGATCTGCATGTTCCGGCGGAACCGCTTGAGCTCGCCGTCGGAGAGGTCGACGACGTTCTGGCCGTCGATTTCGACCCGCCCGCTCGTCGGCTCCGTCAGGCGGAGCATCGACCGGCCGGTCGTCGTCTTGCCGGAGCCGGACTCGCCGACGAGGCCGAACGTCTCGCCCTCCGCGATGGAGAAGCTCACGCCGTCGACGGCGCGGACCTCCCCCGCCTTCTTCTGGAGGATACCCTCGAACAGCGGGAAGTGTTTCTTGAGGTTCTCGACCGTGACCATCGGGTCGTCGAGGTCCCGGTCGCGCTGTGCCGCCGCCGTCGAGTCGGTCGTGTACGCTGAGTCGTTCATTGGTCCGTCCCCCCGTCTGCTGAGACGTCTCCCGGGGCGTCGCCGCCGGCGACCAGCCACGGCGCGGTGCCGATGTCAACCGGGTCGGCGGCGAGCGATTCGTGGCGCTCGCGGGCGGGCGGGCCGTCGAACAGATGGCACGCGGTCGCGTGGTCTGAGCCGGTCTGCCGCGGGTACGGGTACGCGTCGTAACAGGCCGGCTCCGCGTGCGGACAGCGCTCGACGAACCGACAGCCGACCGGCGGGTCCGTGTAGTCGGGCAGGTGCCCTTCGATGCCGTCGCCGATGCCGGTCGACAGCGTCGGGATGCTCTCCAACAGCCCGCGGGTGTAGGGGTGCTGGGGGTTCGCAAACAGGTCGGCGGTCGGCGCTTGCTCGACGATTTCGCCCGCGTACATCACGTTGATGCGGTCGCTGACCTCGCGGGCGACGCCGAGGTCGTGGGTGATGTAGAGGACGCTCGTGTCGCGCTCCTCGACGAGTTCGTCGAGGAGGTCGAGCACCTTCGCCTCGGTCGTCACGTCGAGGGCGGTGCCCGGTTCGTCGGCGATGAGCAGGTCCGGCTCCGACAGGAGCGCGATGGCGATGAGGACGCGCTGGCGCATCCCCCCGGAGAGTTCGACCGGGTAGCTCTCGAAGACGCGCTCGGGGGCCGAGATTTCGACCTCGCCGAGCATCTCGATGGCCCGCTCCCGGTGTTCGGCCTTCGAACCGGTCGACAGCGCGTCGCGGACGAGCTTCGACAGCGACAGCCGCGGCCGCCCCTGCCACTTCAACACGTCCATCATCTGCTCGCCGACCGTCAGGACGGGGTTGAGACTCGTCATCGGGTCCTGCATTATCATGCTCATCTCCTTGCCGCGCCGCGAGTGGCGCTCGGCGTCGGAGAGAGAGAGCACGTCCTCGCCCTTGTAGCGAATCTCGCCCTCGGGGATGGTCGCCGAGGGGAGCAGTCCCATGATGGACTTCACGGTGACGCTCTTGCCACAGCCCGTCTCGCCGACGAGCGCCGCGGTTTCGCCGCGCTCGATGGTGAAATCGATGCCGTTTATCACTTCGGCCGTCCCGTCGTGGGTCTCGAAGTGGACGTGGAGGTTCTTCACCTCCAAGATGGGCTCACCCATCTCAGTCCACCTCCACGTCGAGCACGTCGCGCAGGCCGTCGCCGATGAAGTTGAACCCGAGGACGGCGAAGGAAATCGCCAGTCCGGGGAACACGGCGATCCACCAGAAGCTCGTGACGTAGTTGCGGCCCTGCGCGATCATCGCGCCCCACGTCGGCGTCGGCGGTTGCGCGCCGAGGCCGAGGAACGACAGGCCCGCGCCGACGAGGATGACGAATCCCATGTCGAGGGTCGCCTTGACCGTGATGGGGCTGACGACGTTCGGGAGAATCTCCCTGAACGTCGTCCGCACCCACCCCGAGCCGAGCGCCCGGCTCGACTCGATGAACTCGTCTTCCTTTATCGAGAGCACCTCGCCCTGCACGAGGCGGGCGTACCACGACCACCACGAGAAGGCGATTGCGACCATGACGTTGAACAGCGACGCGCCGGTCGCGGCGACCACCGCCATGGCGAGGAGCGTGGGCGGGATGGCGAGGAAGATGTCCGTCACCCGCATGATGACGGTGTTCGTCGTCCCGCCGAGGTAGCCCGCGATGAGGCCCAGCGTCACGCCGATGGAGATGGCGATAGAGAGGACGATACCGCTCATCAGGAGCGACAGGCGCGCGCCGAACAGGACGCGGCTGAAGATGTCGCGGCCGGTCGTGTCGGTGCCCATCAGGTGCGTCGCGCTCGGCGGCTCGCTCGCCTGGTCGAAGTAGACGCCCGCGCCGGCGTGTTCGGGGAACGGCGCGATGTACGGCGCGAGAAGCGCCGCGATGATGAGCGTCAGAATCATCGCCAGTCCGACGAGCGAGAGCTTGTTGCCCGCGAAGGTGCGGAAGCCGCGTTTGAGCTGTCGAATCCGCTCTTTCCGGGCGGCGCTCTCGGTGTCGAGAAACGGGATGGAGGTCTTCGTGGACACGGCTATCCCTCCTCCAGCCGCACCCGCGGGTCGAGGTAACCGTACAGCAGGTCGACCACGAAGTTGGCGGTCACGAAGCCGATACCGACCACGATGGTGACGCCGACGATGGCGTTGAAGTCCTGATAGAGGATGGCCTGGACGCCGTAGCGCGCCATCCCCGGCCACGCGAAGACGATCTCCACGAGGAACGCGTTCCCGAGGAGGAAGCCGAACGCGAGGCCGACCACCGTGAGTGAACTCGTAAAGGCGTTTTGGAGCATGTACTTGTATTCGATGAGGGCGTTCGGAAGGCCGTAGGCCCGCGCGGCGAGGACGTAGTCCTTGCGCTGTTCGTCGATCATGTCCGAGCGGATGAGCCGCATCACCTGCGCCAGCGTGGCGAGGCCGAGCGCGACGGTCGGCAACAGGAGGTGCGTGGCCGCGTCGAGGAACGTCCCGAACTGGCCGGCGATGAGGCTGTCGACCAGATACAGGCGCGTGACCGCCGGCGGGGGAGCGACGCCGTCGCTGAGTCGCCCCGAGAGGGGCAACAGTCCGAGGCTGACGACGAAGACGATTTGCAGGACGATAGCGACCCAGAACCGCGGCATCGACACGCCGAACAGGGCGGTGATGCGCGAGAGGTGGTCCTGCCAGCGGTCCTTGTTGGTGCCGGCGACGACGCCGAACGGAATCGCCAACAGAACGGCGCAAAACAGCGTGACGACGGTCAGTTCGAGCGTCGCGGGCAGGCGAGCGACGATGTCGGAAAAGACGTTGTTGTTCGTCCGGAGCGACATCCCCCAGTCGCCCTGCACGACGCCGACGAGCCAGTCGACGTACTGCATCGGCAGGGGCTGGTCGAGGCCCATCTCGGCGCGGAGTGCCGCGACTTGCTGGTCAGTTGCTTCCGGTCCGAGCGCCAACCGAACGGGGTCGCCCGGAATCACGCGGGATATCAGGAAGATGAGCACTGACAGCCCGAAGATGACGGGGACCGAGTGGATTGCGCGCCGAACGAGGTAATCTACGTATGACATTGGTGAGTTGGAAAGACGGCCCGAGGCGGGGCGTCGGAAGTCGTCGGGCGGCTACTCCGCGCGACCCTCGCCGCTCCGAGTCATCGAGTGGACGTCCCAGTCGAACGACATCACGCCGCGGTACTGCCAGCCCTCGACGTTCTCGTTGATGCCGATGCGGTACGGCGGGTTGGCGATGTAGACGCTGGGCATGCCCTCGACGATGAGCGCCTGCGCCTCCTCGTACTTCTCCAGCCGGCTCTGGAGGTCGGTGGACTTGCGCGCCTCTTCGAGGGTGGCCGCGATTTCGTCGGTGGAGTACCACGACTGGGAGATGTACGACCCGAACGAGGAGGGGTGGTACATCAGGTAGGTGTGGCTGTCCGGCGACGGCATCTTCGCCGTGTGGAAGATGTTCGTCATGTGGGCGGTCGACTCGGCGCTCGTCGCGCGGTCGGTGAGGCGGGCCCACTGAAGCGGGTTGATTTCGAGGTCGATGCCGAGTTCGTTCAGCCCGGCCTGATTGAGAAGCCCCATCTGGCGCTGGAGCTCGGTGCCGGCGACGACGACGTGTTCGAGGCCGATTTCGTTGATTTCCTCGACGGAGTAGTCCGCCCTGTCGAGGAACTCCTTGGCCTTGTCGAGGTCCTGTTCCATCGGGACGAGGTCGCCGTTGTGGCCCGCCATCTGACGGGGGACCGGCCCGGCCGCGACGCCGCCGCCGCCGATGATGTCGTTGACGGCGCTGTCGTAGTCGAAGGCATAGGCGATGGCCTTCCGGACGTTGATGTCGTCGGTCGGTGCCTTCCGGCAGTTCAGCGGGAAGTGGAACAACTGCAGTTGCGGCACCTCGGGGACGCGGACGTTGGAGTACGAGTCCATCTCGGCGTACGCCTGCGTGCCCATGTACTGGTCGGTCATGTCGCCTTCGCCCTGTTGCATCGTCGTCTTGATGGTGGACTCCTCGGTGATGACCGTCGAGCGGAACGTGTCGAAGCTGTCCTCGCTCCAGCCCTTCCAGTAGTCCTCGTAGGCGGTCGCCTCGATGGAGTTCCCCTGCTCCCAGTCGTCGAGGACGTACGCGCCCGACCCGGCGGAGTTGCTCTGGAGGTAGGCGTTCCCGTAGTCGCCGTCCTGTTCGTTCTCTTGGACGACGGCGCTGTTGACGATGTAGAACTGGACGAACGTCGCCAGCGCCGGCCCGTACGCCTGATTGAACTCGAAGGCGACCGTCTGCTCGTCGCGGACGGAGATGTTCGAGGGGTCGAGGTAGTCGAGCCAGAACGACGAGTAGCCGCGCTGGAGTTCCAGCATCCGGGTGAGCGAGTACGCCACGTCGTCGGCGGTCAGCGGCGTGCCGTCGGAGAACGTCACGTCGTCGCGGAGGGTGAACACCCACGTCTGGCCCTCGTCTTCGGTGTCCCAGCTCTCGGCGATGTGGGCGGTCGGCTGGAGCGTCTCGGCGTCGACCGTGATGAGTTCGTCGTAGAGGTTCTGCGCCGCGAGCCCCTGCGTGTAGTCGACCTGCTCTGCGGGGTCGAGCGTCCCGAACACCTGCCCGGCGATGAAGTGGAAGTCGTTGCCGCCGCTTCCGCCGCTTCCGCCGTCGCTCGTCTGTTCGGTCGCAGTCGAGTCGCTCCCGGAACTCCCGTCGCTCGTCTCGGTCTGCTGGGTCCCCTGACAGCCCGCGAGCGCGACACTCGTCGCGCCCGCACCGATGAGTTTCAGCAGTTTTCTGCGCTCTATGTTGCCGGTTGGCATGGAGGTTTGTGGATACCCCATTCGTATAAAGCTTTCCTAGTGATTGAACATATCGTCTATAAAAGAAGTTGATTCATCTAATTGTAAGTTCGTAATAATATTGGAGAGAACCGAGAACCCACAGATATGGACGAATACACCCCATGAGAAGATATAGAAGCCGATTCGGTCTTGGCTTCCCCGATAGAGATCGAATATGCACAGCTAATCGTGAGAATAGTGGACAGACTCGGCTCGTCAATCACGAGAACGTCGCGGCGAGAGCGGTCGGGGACGAGACGGAATCAGCGACCCCGCGGGCAGTTACTGGGGGAGAAACAGGCCGGGTTCGGTGTGTCGGAACGAACAGCGGCGACTGTTTCCGAGGTCGCTCACCGTCGTCCGAATCTCGGATTCGGTCCGGAGCGTTTCGACGAACGACGAGTCGGTGTCGGCGTCGTAAAACACGGGATAGAGGACCGCTTCCATCGTTTCCTCGGATTTCACGACGACGACGAAGATTCGGACGTTGGTGTCGCGGGCGCGGTAGACCTCGAACTGTTCGAACGCCGCATCAGGGCCAGAAACTGTCGATTCGAGGGCTTCGAGTTCTGAATCCGGAACGAGAAGCCGGAATCCGGAGTCGGCGGCCGCCGCCGCGTCCGTCGTGGAAACGTCTCCCGGGTGAAGGACGAGCGTCTCCCAGCCGGAATCTTCGAGTTCCGCCGAGACCTCGTCGATTTCAGTGAGGATGTCGGCCCAATCTGCGAGGGCCTTGTTCGTTCGATTGATTTTTCCGCGAACCATGTCGTCACCCTCCGTGAACGCGGAGTAAAAGTGTTTGGGGGCCTGAACGCGCGTTCCACCGACGGCCTGCGATTTCGGTCGTCCGCCGCCTTGGCGCGAGTAAACGATTCGTTCACATACTGTATCCAATTCGGAGATTTCGAGGAAACATTCATATATATGAAGCTAAGCGGTATAACCGTGAGACTAGCAATGCCCGATTCGCAGGAGTGGATGGAGGACCCGCGCGTTGTCGAGCTTCTCGAAGACCGGATGGACAAAAAGGACGTCCGCATCTTCCGCGAGTTGAACAAAGACGGGCGTATCTCGGACACGGAGTTGGCCGACCGCGTCGGGCTCTCTCGGACGGCCGCGCGGCGGCGACGGAAGATGCTCCAAGAGGACGGCATTCTCGAAATCTTCGCGCTGTTGGTCTTTCGGGCGGCCAACTATCCCTACGCCGAGGTCCATATCTCCTACGACAGCCACTCCACGAACGACGAGATAACGGCGTTCATCGAGCGGCTCCTCGACGAGGGGTTGGTGTACGAAGTCGCCGAGTGCATCGGCGAGTACGACCTGCTGATTCGCGTCTGGCAGTCCTCCCTGAGTAGCATCAACAGCTACGTCCGCGAACTCCTCCAAGACAGCGACGTGGTCGACACCTACACCATCGTCCCCATCACCGACTCCTACAAGATGTTCCACCGGACGTTCTACAGGCCGGGCGAAGACGCCGACGACGCGTCGTGACCGAGTCGCGGGTCGCCGCGAGCGAGAATTGGGTGTAATCCGAACGGAGTTCGGCCGGAGTTCGGTCGGTGTTGTCCCGAAGTTCGGAAAAGCGCTATTTCACCGTTAGCTCATTCGAAGACGGGGAACAGAACTCCCCTCTCTGTGACGGACCCTGTCGGCGGCGCGCCGCGTCCACCGAGCACCGCCCCTCGGTCGCTCGGTCGGTCGTCGGCCGCCGCGTTCCCCGTCTCCCCGTCGGCCCGGACTTGCACACCGCCTCGGACCCGGTTGCCCTGCCACTTCGGGCCGGAACCCCACCAACATTCTTTTGCGACGCCGTCAGTCGAGCGCCTTCGCAACTCAGTCGGCGGGTTCGACGTACCACGAGGTGCTGCGGGCGTACCCCCACCGCGAGATGTGGAGCGCCTCGGCCTCGCGCTGGAGCAACTCGACGAGCGACCCGATTTCCTTCGAAGACAGTCCGACCTCGTCGGTGATGTGTCTGCTCTTGAAGTAGAACGCGCCCTCCGAGGCGCGCGTCGAGAGGTACTGTTCGAGTCGGTCCCGCTTGGAGGGTGCACTATCGGAACTCATGGCTCGGGGTGCGGGCCGCGAGGTGAAATTCGATTTCCGAACTTACGGCCAATTCGGGGCCAGATGAGGCACAACTCTCACCGAGTTCGCGCCGCGGGCGGGAAAGGAGTTCGAGGCGAAGCGAGGCCGGAGACACCGCGCGGCGTCGCCTCAGTCGCCGTCGTCGAACGCGGTTCGCTCTGCGATGTCGTCTAAGAGGTCGAGGTTGTCGTCCATCTTGGGCGTCAGGAAGAACAGTTTGCCGTACTCCTCACCGCTCGTGGTGAGGACGCCGTTGTCCGTGAGCATCTCCAGGTGGTGCTGGACGGTCTTGTAGTTCAGATCGAGTTCGTTCGAGAGCTGATTCGTGTTCAGCGGCCGCTCGTGCAGTGCGCGAATGATTCTGAGGCGGTTTTTCCCGCCGCGGGTCCCGCCGACGAGCCACCACAACAGCCGCCGCATCTGGGTTCCGGGGCCGCCGTGTCGGTGTTCGTGACGTGCATCTGTCGCCGTCTGCCGCAGCGCCTGCTTGCCCCCGCTGTAGTTCGTCATGGTCGCTCGACCGCCTCGGTCGTCTTCCGGTCGGCCGCGAGCGTGTTCGTCCCACAGTCCGTGAGTTGCATCGTCTACCTAATCTAGTCGCGTTCCCGCGGATAACGATTCGCCGAACTCGACGCAGAGTTGCCCCCGAGAGGGGCACAAATTAGACCCAAATTCGAACCGAAAACGAGCGACTCGGGCGCGTTAGCGCGGGCAGACGGCTGAGAGAGGTCGCGTCGCGGGCGGCCTCTCGAAACAGGGCGCGCCGGGTCGCGGTGCGGAACCGGACGCCGCGGCGAACGGCCCGAACCGTTCCCGACCGACCGCTCGAACCGACACGTTTTAGGTTAGCCTAAACAATGTGTCGAGCGAGCGACGAACGGACCGCGGCGTCGGCGACGGCCCGCGAACCGACGCACTGACACATCATGGTCGGCACGACACTCACCCAGATTCGGACCCACATCGAATCGCTTGCGAGCGACGACGGGAGCTACGAACTCGTCTGCGGACGGACCGGCGAACGCCCCGTTCCGGTGGACGGCCTCCGGTTCGAGGACCGCACGACCGCGGAGGCCGCCGCGCGCGCGGCGAGGAGATATCGCTCCGCCCTCCGGCGGTACGACCCGAACGTCCCGTACTACGACCTCATCGTCTCGGAGCACGAGGAGCGTCCGGGGTTCGGCGGCGCGAGCGCGAGTGCGAACACGGGCGCGACCGCAGAGGGGTGGGCGACCGCCGGGGCGACGCCCGGACTCCCGAAACCCCCCCGCGACCTCGGACCCGACGCGGACGGCCGCGCGGAGTGCGCCGACGGCGGCGACCGCGCCGAGCGGGTCGAGTTCTGTCACCGGGTCGCGGCGGCGGTGTTCGAGGCGCTCGTGGACGCCGGCCACCGGGCGGTCGAGACCGCGGTGATGGACGCGTACTTCGACCTCGCGGAGACGATGGCCAGCGCGGACGACCTCTGTCTGCGCCTGTTGGAGAGCATGGCGACCGCGCTCCACGTCCATCTCGGGTCGGCCGAGCAGGCTGACGTGCTCGAACGCGCCGCCTCGTACCTCGCGTCGCGGCCCGGCTCCACGGGGGCACTGGCGGCGACGCTGGCGGAGATGGAACGGCTCGACCTCGTGGAATCGTACACCTGTTCGCCGTGGCGACCCGGCCCGGACGCGACGACGAGGGCCACGGAACTGACCCTCGAAGGCTACGCCCTCTCGGCGCGCGAGGGCCGGCTCCCGGTGCTGCCGGTCGTCGTCGAACTCTACCGCCGGGCGTCGTCGTGGAAGCCCGTCTCCCTGCACGTCACGCCGACCGAGGGGGGCTGGCACGCGACGCTTTCGGTCTCCGCGACGTCGAACGCGGTCGGACTGGCGAGCGTCCCCATCCACGAGCGCACCGCCGACTGACTCGCGTTCGTCCCGCGCTCGCGCCGAGGCGACCGGCACTGCCGCGGCTCGCGGCCGCGGTCGGCCGAGTGGTCGCACCGCGGTTCGAGGAGTAAACCACGACGAGACGGCCGGTGGCCGTGGATTTATGCTCGCGAGTTCCTACTAGCCCCGATGTGGACTCCCCGTTCGAGACGCTCGACATCGACCCGGACGCAGACGAGGACGAACTCGTCGACGCGTACCGTCGACGGGTGAAGTCGGCCCACCCGGACCACGGCGGGTCGGCGGAGGAATTTCAGGCGGTTCGGACGGCCTACGAGGCGATTCGGGGCGGCTACGAGCCCGGCGACGAACTCGAACCCGTCGAGACGGACGGCCGACGCCCGACCGACGAGGGTGCGGCCCGAAACGGACGGCACGACGCCGGTGCCGCCCGGAACGGCCACGCCGAAAACGGGACCGGCGGCGAGGGCGCTGGCGTCGACGCCGACTCGGAGCCCGAACCCGACCGGCGTGGAGCGCGGGTCGAGTTCCTCGATTACGACGTGCTCACCGACCGCGGCTGGTCGCTCACCGACGACGACCTGTTCGAGAAGGCCGCCGAGAGCGGCCTCGACGGCGACGCCTACGGCGAGGTGTTCGTCGAGCCGCGGACCAACCTCCTGAAAGCGGCCGAGGACGCCGGCCACAGTTGGCCCTTCGCCTGCCGCGGCGGGGCCTGTGCGAACTGCGCGGTGGCGGTCGTCGACGGCGAGGTGAAGATGCCCTCGAACCACATCCTCTCCGAGGAGATGCTGGAGCAGGGCGTCCGGCTGTCGTGTATCAGCCTCCCAGTGACGGACGACCTCCGGGTCGTCTACAACATCGAACACCTCCCCGGACTCGACGAGCTCCGACTCCCCCCGCAGCACGCCCGGAAGATGAGTCCGGGGGACTGACGCGAACCCCCGGTGGGATGCCTCGATGACGACTTTTATGCGCGTCCTCCGCCGACCCCCGCTATGGCAATCGAGTCGGGAGACCGCGTCGCGCTCGCGTACGTCGGACGCTTCGAAGACGGGACCGTCTTCAACACCTCGCGGTACGAGGTGGCGGTCGAACACGGCCTGTTCGAGGCCCAGGAGAAGGACCGCGACGACTACGCCCCCCAGACGTTCGTCGTCGGCGCGGGGCAGATTATTCCGGGGCTCGACGAGGCCGTCGTCGGGATGTCGGCCGGCGAGGAGGCGACCGTGACCGTCCCGCCGGAAGACGCCTACGGCGAGTTCGACCCCGACCGAATCCGAACCTACGACCCCGAGACGTTCGAGGGGATGGTCGGCGACGAGCCCGAGGTCGGCCTCCACGTCCACGCGGAAAACGGGCTACACGGCGACGTTACCGCCGTCCGCGACGACGCGGTCGAAGTCGACTTCAACCACGAACTCGCGGGGAAGACGCTCGTCTTCGACATCGAAATCCTCGCCGTCCAGTAGGGGTTCGGGACCGGGCCGGGTCGGAGCCGTCTCGACCCGTCCGTCGGGCGGGGTCGCGTCCGGACGAGAAAGAGCGTCGACCCGCTACAGCGAGTGCTTCGGGACGATTTCGGGGTCGGGCGTGTAGTTGACCGCGGCCTCGACGCGGAACACGTCGGCGAGGAGCTCCTCGGTGACGACCTCTCGCGGCGGGCCCCAGTCGTACAGTTCGCCGTCCTGCATGGCGACGAGGTAGTCGGCGAAGCGCGCGGCCTGCGCGATGTCGTGGAGGACGACCGCGACCGTCACGCCGCGTTCCTCGTTGAGTTGGCGGACCGTCTCCAGCACGCGGAGCTGGTGGTGCAAGTCGAGGTACGTCGTCGGCTCGTCGAGGAGGAGGACGTCGGTGTCCTGTGCGAGCACCATCGCGATCCACGCGAGCTGGCTCTGTCCGCCCGAGAGGTTACCGATCTGCTTGTCGCGGATGTGCTCGACGCCCGCGAGGTCGATGGCGCGCTCGACCGCCTCGTGGTCGTCGTCGCTGACCTGCTCGAAGAAGCTCCGGTGGGGGTACCGGCCGTGGTAGACGAGGTCCTCGACGGTGAGCGACGTGGGCGAGTCGTGCTGCTGGGAGAGCATCCCCAACTCGCGGGCGAACGCCTTGTCGTCGTACTCGCTGATGGACTTCCCGTCGAGGTAGACGCTCCCGCTGTCGGGGGTGAGCTGTTTGGCGAGCGACTTCAGGAGCGTACTCTTGCCGGAGCCGTTCGGCCCGACGAGCGCCGTGATTTCGCCGCGCGGGATGTCGATGCGGTCGCACTCGACGACCGGGCCCTCGCTCGTCGGGTACGAGAGTTCGAGCGCGTCGCCGGTGACCGCGCTCTCGCGGTCGGTCTCACCTTCGACGCTCGCGTTTCCGCTGTCGTCAGCGGCCGTTTCGCCGTGTTGTGCCATCTGTTGGGGGTTCTCTGATTGCTGGTTCGACATCACACTTCACCGATGTTCTGCTGTTTGCGCATGAGATAGAGGAAGTACGGCCCGCCGACGAGGCCCGTGACGACTCCGACCGGGAGCTGAACCGGATTGAGCGCGAGGCGCGCGCCCACGTCGGCGGCGACCATCAGCGCCGGGCCGGCGAACAGACAGCCGACGACGAGGCGCTTGTAATCGCTTCCGACCACGTTCCGGACGAGGTGCGGGACGACGAGGCCGACGAAGCCGACGATGCCGGCGACGGCGATGCTCGCCGCGGCCGCGAGGACCGCGACGCCCGAGAGGGCGAACCGCACCTTCTCGATGGACATCCCGAGCGAGCGGGCGGTCTGCTCGCCGAGGAGCAGGACGTTGAGCTGCCGAGAGCTCGCGAGCGCGAGGGTGACGGCGATAATCGACCACGGGAGGGCCATGCGGACCTGCTCCCAGTCGGTTCCGGTGAGGGAGCCGGTCGTCCACGCGATGGCCGACTGGACGACGCCGATGTCGTCGACGAAGAAGAACAGCCCCGTCTGGAGGCTCTGGAAGACGGTGCCGACGATGACGCCCGCGAGGACGAGTCTGACCGGCGACGTGCCGTTCTTCCACGCGATGAGGTAGACGAGGACGAACGCGAACATCCCGCCGAGCGCCGCCAGAAGCGGGAGGTACGCCGCGAGCCCCGAGAAGACGACGAGCGTGAGGAGGATGAGCAGTCCCGCCCCCGACGAGACGCCGAGGATGAAGGGACTGGCCAGTTCGTTCCGGGTGACCGCCTGAAAGATAGCGCCGGAAATCGCGAGGTTCGCGCCGACGAGGACGGCGACGAACACCCGCGGCAGTCGGATGTTCCAGACGATGAGCGTCCGGCGACCGAGGTCGGGGAGTTCGCCCCCGAGGAGGAACACCTGCCAGACTTGCGGGTCGAAGATGACCGCGGGGTCGAAGACGGCGCGCCACGCCTCGCCGATGGTCATCGAGAACGCGCCGAAACTGACCTGCACGAGGCCGCCGGCCACGACGACGACGAGGCTGGCGAGACAAAGCGACAGGAGCGAGCCGTCGATCCAGCCGAACAGCCGGGTCAGCGCCGACTCGGACGAGCGCTCTGTCGGCGTCGTCCCGCTCACTGCTCGACACCTCCGAGTTCGCGCCCGTCGAGGTAGTCAGCGAGCGCCTCGTCGGGAAGCGCGTCGAGGACGCGTTCGGTGCCGATTGTCTCGACGAGTCGCCGGATACCGCGGGACTCCGCGGCCTCGACTTCGCGGTCGGTCCGACGGGTGTCGAACGCCCGGTCGATGTAGGACTCGCGGAGTTCCGCGAGGCGCTCGTCGTCGAGGTCGGCGTCGTCCGGCACCTCGCCGTCGAACCACTCGCGCCAGCGGTCGCGGTCGCCCCACTCGCCTTGGAACTCGGTGTCGGCGCGGAGCCAGTCGTAGTGGCGCGCGAGGTCGCCGGGGAAGCCCCGCTCGCGCCGGCGGTCCTCGATGAGACACCGGGCGACGTGACCGCCCTGTCCGGCGGCGATGCCGACCTGCGCGTTCCGAGCGCCCGAGGGCGCGGCGACGTACAGTCCCTCGACGGGGGTCCGCCCGTCGTCGTCGGCGTAGTCGGAATCGAAGTGCTCGTGGACCTCGCCGTGGTGGTCGTGTTCCTCGAACATCGCGTCGTCGTCGTCGAGGCCGCGGAGGTAGTCGCCGTCGTACCACGCGGCGGCGACGACGTGGTCGGCCTCGACCCGGCGACCCTCCTGCGTGCGGACGACGAAGCGGGGGGCGTCGGCGTCGTCCGCGTCCGACTCGGCCTCGCTCGCGTCCGTGACCTCACTCTCGTCGCCCGGTCGCTCGACCGAGACGACCATGTCCGCGACGTAGTCAGCGCCGACCTCGGCGAGGTGTTCGTGCACGAGCGCGGTGAAGGTGTCCACGCCGATTCCGGCGGGGAAGCCGAGGTAGTTTTCGAGGTAGGCACACCGACGCAAGGCCGCGTTGCCCCGGTCGAAAACGACGGTGTCGAGGCCGTACCGCGCGGTGAAGACGGCCGCGGCGCATCCGGAGGGACCCCCGCCGACGACGACCACGTCCGCCGAGTCGAGGTCGGAGTCGGAGTCGGTGCCTCGGGCGGTCACGGCTCAGACCGCCCCCGTGAGAACAGCCCGTCGAAACGCGTGGTCGAAGTCGACTCCGTCTTCGTTCATACGTTTTAGGCGTCCCTAATACAATAAACCACTTTCGGATTTTAGGGACTCCTAAACGTGCCGGCACGCTTCGAAATACCCCGGAGGAAGGCTCACGAACGCGAATATTCGACGATACCGGCCGAGAGAAACGGCGGCGAACGCGGCCGGGGCGTCCCCCTCAACCGAGGAGGTACTTGAGCGCGGGCCGACGGCGGACGAACTCCATCTCTTCGAGGTACGCGTCGAGGCCGAGGATGCGGCCCGCCGCGAGCGCGCCGACGACGAGGAACATCACGAGCCCCAGCAGGTCGCCGTTGACCAGCCCGTGACCCCACTCGGCGTTGCCGAGGTAGAAGAACGTCATGAGGAACGTCCCCCCGGCGGCGGCGAGGCGGACCGCGGCCCCGGTGACGAGCGCGAACCCGATGAGCGTCTCGCCCAGCGGGACCATGAAGTTCGTGAATTCGAGCATCACCGGCGTCTGGCCGACCCACGCGAGGAACGCGTGGACCGGACCGGGTGCGCCGGTGGTGCCGTTGACGAGCCAGCCGCCCGCGTTAAACGGCTCGGCGGCGAGGTACTTCGTCACCCCCGCGTGGAGGAACCAGTACCCCGTGACGAGCCGGGCGAACACGAGCACGTAGCCGGTGACGCCCTCGGCGTAGTCGAACTCCATCCGGTTCCCCAGCATCTCGATTTCGCCGGTTGCGGCCATCGTCTGTCACCTCACATGTGAAGCGTGGGCCGCCGGGAAGGTATAAACCCGGACCGATTTTCGAGTCCTCGGAATCTGGGAATCGGCGACCGCCCTCAAGGGTCGTGGCCACGCGTTCTCGGTATGGCAGAAGCGGACAGTTCAGCCGGTGCCGACGGCACGAGCGGTGCCGACGGCGTCTGGGACGCGAGTCGCTGCGCCGGGACGCCGCACTGTCCCCCGCGGTGCCCGCGGTTCGTCAGCGAGGACGGCCGGGCGCTCGTCGTCCGCCTGTACGACGAAGCCGACCGGGACGCCCTCGGAGAGATGTACCGCGACTACGACCCCGACGCTCGGTCGATGGGACTGCCGCCGGCGGACGAGGCGCACATCGCCGCGTGGCTCTCGACGCTCGTCGAGCGCGGCCGCAACTTCGTCGCCGTCGCCGACGCGGGAATCGTCGGCCACGCCGCGTACGTCGCGAGCGACGACCCGGAGCCGGAGCTTGCGGTGTTCGTCCATCAGGACAGCCACGACCGCGGCATCGGAACCGAACTCTGTCGCCACGCGCTCGCCGACGCCGCGGAGGCCGAACGCGAGGCGCTCGTGTTGCACGTCGCCCCCGAGAATCAGCGGGCCGTCCACGTCTACCGCGTACTCGGATTCGAGGAGGTCCCCACATCGAGTGCGGACACGAAGATGCGTCTCGACCTGGGGTCGCCGGTCCCGCCGGCCGCGCGGCCGACGACCGACGCGGGCGGCGATTACGAACCGACGCGACGGGGCCGGTGACGAACCAGCCGCCGCCGAATCTCACTCGGGCGTGATGACGACCCCGTCGTCGTCCGCGTGGTCCATCGACACCTCGTGTCGCGTGTGGCGGGCGTGCGTGCGGGCCCACCGGCGCGCGCTGGCCTCGGAGAGGAACTGCTCGCCGTCGGGACACCGCCGACAGCTGACGACCCACGGCGAGACGTCGTCCGGGAAGTGGCCGGTGTGGCGGCGGTGGTCGAGCGCGAACTGTTCGACCGACTGGTTTCCCAACTGTAGCTCGTCCAGTTCGTACGAGAGGTCCCACTCCTCGCCGCAGCGCGAACACGAGACGGTCGGCGTGTCGTCTATCGGAGCGGTGGGGGAGTGCGTGCGAAAGTCGTCGTCGCTCGGTGGAGACACAGACTGGATTCGGGCCGCGGCCTCTTGTAACCGCCTACAGCCGAAGTGAAAGACAGATGTGTGACAAGTTTCTGCGGAGCCGGCACAACTCCGACTCGCCGCCCGCCGTCTCACTCCGCGGTCGGCTCCCAGTCTCTGACCAGCGCGACGGCGAAAACGGTTAGTAGGGCGGCGATTCCGGCGTTTCGAGCGAAGTCCCCGGTGTCGCCGGCGGCGAGTCGAACGACGCCGAGCGCGAGGAGGAGCCCGATGGCGAGCGCGAACAGGACGGTCGCCCACGACCGCGCGTGCATGGTCGAGCGTAGCGGGTCGCCGGCTAAAACCGTTCAGGTCGGCGCGTCGAACCGACTTATCGGTCGCGCCGTCCGATTCTTCGAGTCTTCATCGTTCGAGCCCGCTCGCGGGGTCCGGCCCGTCGTCGCCTCGGGTTCAGGCGCTCGCGTCGTAGCCCGCGTCTTCGACGGCCGCGACGAGGGCGTCGGCGTCGGCGTCGCCTTCGACGGTCGCGCGCTCCGCCTCGCGGTCGGCGGTCGCGTCCTCGACGCCGTCGACGCCGGCGAGGGCGTCGGCGACGCGCTGTTCGCAGTGTTCGCAGGTCATCCCGGTGACGGTGAGGGTTGTCGGCATACGGTTCGAGATAGGGGCTTCTCGATTTAGTGGATTTCCCTTTCGTCGGTTCGCCGAACCACCGGTGTCGGCTTTCGAATCCAAAGCCGAACGCGGGGAACACCTATGACATCGCAGTGCTAAACGTGACCATGCGCGCGCTCGACGAAACCGACCTCCACATCCTCGAACTCCTCGCCGAAGACGCCCGCCGACCGTTCAGCGACATCTCCGCCGAAGTCGGACTCTCCGCGCCGGCGGTCTCCGACCGCATCGACCGCCTCAGCGAGGAGGGCATCATCCGCCGCTTCACCGTCGACCTCGACCAGTCGACGCTCTCGGGCGGGACGCCCGTCCTCGTCAGGCTCACCGTCCGCCCGGAGTTCGTCGACGAGGTCCGCGACGCCCTCCGCGCGGCCGACCCGGTCCAACACCTGTTCGTCGCGGCCGACGGGGAAGTGACCGCCCACGCCCGACTCGACGGAGGGTCCGTCCGCGCCCAGTTGGACGAGCTCGTCGACCTCTCGCGGGTCCGCGACTACGAGGTGAGCCTCGTGGAGTCCGCCGAGTGGACGCCGACGGTCAACGGGACCGGCTTCGCCCTCGAATGCGCCGAGTGCGGCAACACGGTGACGAGCGAGGGCGAGAGCGCCCGCATCGGCGGGTCGCTCTACCACTTCTGCTGTTCGTCCTGTCTCGGCCGGTTCGAAGACCGATACGACCGCCTCGAAGCCGGCGCGAACGACGACTGAGCGGGCGGGCGACGGTCGGGCGGTGCTGGCGGCGACCGAGCGTCGAACCCGCCGGTTTCGAATCTAAAGTTCCGCCCCTCTCGGACGTTCGGTTCTGAAGGGGCAACCGAGGTAAGCAAGGGGCACGTACGTCTAGGTGAGATGAGTAGCCGAACGGCCCATTTAGACATCCGCGGAATGAGTTGCGCGAACTGCTCGCGCACCGTCGGCGAGGCGTTGGAGGCGCTCGACGGCGTGACGAGCGCCAGCGTCAACTTCGCCACCGACGAGGGGTCGGTGGAGTACGACCCCGAGGAGGTATCGCTCGGCGAAATATACGACGCCATCGAGGACGCCGGCTACGAGGCGCTCTCGGAGACCCGAACCATCGGCATCACCGGGATGAGCTGTGCGAACTGCGCCGACGCGAACCGGAAGTCCTTGGAGTCGGTTCCGGGCGTCGTCGCCGCCGAAGTCAACTTCGCCACCGACGAGGCGCACGTCACCTACAACCCCGCCGACGCGAGCCTCGACGACATGTATCGGGCGGTCGAAGACGCCGGCTACACGCCGATTCGCGAAGACGACGGCGACGACGAGGGAGACGCAGAGGACGCCCGCGACGCCGCCCGCAACGAGGAGATTCGTCGACAGAAGCGCCTGACGCTGTTCGGCGCGGCGCTGTCGCTCCCGCTTTTGGCGATGCTGGCGGTCGAACTGTTCGGCGGCGGCCTCCCCGAGACGATACCCGGCACCGGCGTCCCGGTCGGCTGGGTCGGCTTCGCGTTCGCCACGCCGGTGCAGGTCTTCCTCGGCCGCGAGTTCTACGAGAACTCCTACACGGCGCTCGTCCGGAACCGCACCGCCAACATGGACGTGCTCATCGCCATGGGGTCGTCCACGGCGTACGTCTACTCGATTGCCGTCCTCAGCGGCCTCCTCGCCGGTAGTCTCTACTTCGACACCGCCGCGCTCATCTTGGTGTTCATCACGCTCGGGAACTACCTCGAAGCGCGCTCGAAGGGACAGGCGTCGGAGGCGCTCCGGACCCTCCTCGAACTCGAAGCCGACACCGCGACGCTCGTCGACGACGACGGGACCGAACGCGAGATTCCCCTCGACGAGGTCGAGGTCGGCGACCGCATGAAGGTCCGCCCCGGCGAGAAGATTCCGACCGACGGCGTCGTCGTCGACGGCGACTCCGCGGTCGACGAGTCCATGGTCACCGGCGAGTCCGTCCCCGTCTCGAAGGCCGAAGGCGACGAGGTCGTCGGCTCGACGGTGAACCAAAACGGCGTCCTCGTGGTCGAAGCGACCAAGGTCGGCTCCGAGACGGCCATCCAGCAGATCGTCTCGCTCGTCAAGGAGGCGCAGGGCCGCCAACCCGAGATTCAGAACCTCGCCGACCGCATCTCGGCGTACTTCGTGCCCGCGGTCATCGCCAACGCCCTCCTGTGGGGCGTCGTCTGGTTCCTCTTCCCCGAGGCGCTTTCCGGCTTCATCCGGTCGCTCCCGCTTTGGGGACTCGTCGCGGGCGGTCCGGTCGCCGCGGGCGGCGCGGTCTCGACGTTCGAGTTCGCCGTCGTCGTCTTCGCCTCAGCCGTGCTCATCGCCTGCCCCTGCGCGCTCGGCCTCGCGACCCCGGCCGCGACGATGGTCGGGACGACAATCGGCGCGCAAAACGGCGTCCTGTTCAAGGGCGGCGACGTGCTCGAACGCGTCAAGGACGTCGAGACGGTCGTCTTCGACAAGACCGGCACGCTCACTAAAGGCGAGATGACGCTGACCGACGTGGTCGCCGTCGGCCCCGCCGCCGACGGCTCCGGCGTCGTCACCGCCGACGACGGGACGCTCGACGAGGACGCCGTGCTCCGGTACGCCGCCTCGGCCGAGCGCAACAGCGAGCACCCGCTGGCCCGCGCCATCGTCTCCGGTGCGGAAGACCGCGGCCTCGACCTCGCGGAGCCGGCGGACTTCGAGAACGTTCCCGGCCACGGGATTCGCGCGACCGTCGAGGGAAAGACCGTCCTCGTCGGCAACCGCAAACTCCTCTCTGAGGCGGGCGTCGACCCCGCGCCGGCCGAAGACGCGCTCCGCGACCTCGAAGGCGAGGGCAAGACCGCGATGCTCGTCGCGGTCGACGGCGACCTCGCGGGCGTCGTCGCCGACGCGGACGAAATCAAGGAGTCGGCCGCCGAGGCCGTCGCCGCGCTCCGCGACCGCGACGTGACCGTCCACATGATTACCGGCGACAACGAGCGCACCGCCCGCGCCGTCGCCGAGCAGGTCGGCATCGACCCCGAGAACGTCAGCGCGGGCGTCCTCCCCGAGGACAAGGCCGACGCGGTCGAGTCTCTGCAGGTCGACGGGACGAGCGTCATGATGGTCGGCGACGGCGTCAACGACGCGCCCGCGCTCGCCGCCGCGTACGTCGGCACGGCGCTCGGCTCCGGCACCGACGTGGCCATCGAGGCCGCCGACGTGACGCTCATGCGCGACGACCCGCTCGACGTGGTGAAGGCCATCCGCATCTCCGCGGGGACGCTCGCCAAAATCAAACAGAACCTGTTCTGGGCGCTCGGCTACAACACCGCGATGATTCCGCTCGCGTCGCTCGGCCTCCTCCAGCCGGTGTTCGCCGCGGGCGCGATGGCGCTGTCGTCGGTGTCCGTCCTCACGAACAGCCTCCTGTTTCGGACCTACACGCCGGACCACGACTACCACTTCCTCGACTTCCTGCGGCGGTAGTCGGTCCGCCGCCTTCGCTTTTCTCCTCGCGATTGCGGCGTTCCAGATACGCGGGTCGCTGTTCAGCTATCGCCAACGGAATGGGAGTCGCGTGGCTCGACGCGGGCAGCGCGCGCGAAAAACGGTGACCGACGTGGCGTTCAGTACCGCGACGGGAGGAACGCCATGCCGATGAGGAGGATGACCGTGGTGAACGAGACGATGGTGACACCCCAGAGGCCGTTTTCCGTCTCGTGGAAGTGCTCGATTTCGGACAGCTGGGTCTGATAGCTGTCGTAGTTCTGCGTCAGGACGAGCGTCTCGCCGTCCGGGAAGTACGCGAGGTACTGCTGTCCGGAGAGAGTCAGGTTCGCCTCGTTGTCGACGGTGACGGTGTTCTCCTCGGGGGCGAACCACTCGACGGTCACGCCGGAAGTCTCGACGGCGGCGACGGTGACTGACTGGTTGTTGTAGTCGAAGGAGTCGCCCTCGGCGACGGTGCGCGTCTCGTTTTCCGGGAAGTACTCGTCGACCGAGACGAGCGTCGAGTCGTTGACGACGACGTACCGCTCGCCGTCACGGGTGACGGTCTCGTTGTCGGCGTTCGAGTCGGCCTGGAGAATCGCCGTCTCGTTGTACAGTTCGACCAGCGTCGCCTCGCTGGGCTCGGAGACGTTGGCGATCTCGACACGGTAGTCCGTGCCGTCGAGCGTGACGGTGCTCTCGTTGTCCCACGTCTCCGTGTAACGGGCCGAATCGTTCACGTACGTGAGCTCGCCGGAACGGACCAGCGTGGTGCCGCCACCGTGGCCGCCCGATTCCTCTTCTTCGGTTATCGACGATACCGTGTACGCCTGGTCGCTACCGGGGACGGAGAACTCGTCTCCCTGTGCCAGCGAGTACTCGGGGTTCTCGAAACTGACCGACGGCGTCGATGCAGTCGCGATGAGCGAGTATGCACCGGCACCGATGACCAGGAAGAACACGACGGAGATGACCGCGGCGCGTCGTTGCATGGTTTCGGCATGGGCCACGCGGCGTATAACGATTACTTTTCCTCGGAGCGTGTCACCGCGTCGCGCGACCGCCGGCGACGACTCTCACCCTCAATACGGCGGGACGGGCGGGCGGTCCCGGTCCCGGAGCGTCGAGACGGGTTGAATCTGTCGGCCCAACGGACGTTCCGCGAGTTACTGACCAGTCGCGCGACAGTACCGCATCGTGATGGATGAGTGATGCGCGCGGGCGACCGCGTCACGTGAAGAACGGACCCACGAACGAGCGGCGGCGCTCGGTGACGACCACGGCCGCCGCAGAGATGACTCTCGGGAAGGTGAACGTGCGATCCGTGGAGACTGCGGTTTCGCCCCCCGACGGGTTCGAGCGCGGAAGACCGCGCCGGACGCACTCGAAGCACAGTCGTGCGATAGCGTCGTCACTCGCTGATTCGATTCCGGGACGCGCGCTCACGGGAGCAACATCCGAAACGAAAAGCCAAGGGCCGGATTTGAACCGGCGGGGGTTCCGCTCTGCAGGCGGATGCGTTGGGCCGAACTCTGCCACCTTGGCGCAGTTACTGGTATCCCGGTCTTGTGCTTAAGCCTGACGGTGTGCGACCTGAGTCGGGCGTTTTCGGTGTCTCGACTCGACGCGGTCGCTCTGAGTGTGTGCGTGCGAGCGGACGTCCGCTCGCTGTAAATGAAAAAAGCCCACTGGACCGAAGTCCAGCGGGCTCTGTATGAGTGGGGGCGGCGAACTGGATTTCCCAGAGGCAGGACGCGTTGAATCGCCCTGCAATCGCGGTGTGTCGTTCGCATTCATCCGAAATGCCTTGGACCACTTAAGGCCGTCGTATCGTGGCGACCCCCGGGAAGGTGTGTCATCCCGGTGAGCGCCTGACGACCTTGGGGTCGGGCGTTCGGTGGAAGCCGTCGGGGGGAGTGCCCCCGTGCGCTTCTTCGCATTAGTCCGAATGGCACGGTTACATAAAAGGCCGTCGAACCGGCGGCGCTTCGTCATGCGGTTTCATGCCGCGATTGCTCATAAGATGATGACAGACTGTCGGCGGGAACGATGACTCTCGAAGGAACAGATATCGCGCGACTGGAGGCCGGTCGGTCATCCCCCGCGTCGTACGTTCGGTCTGACCGGGTGTCGGTCGCGCAAGCAGACGCTGGCGGCGCTGTCTGAAAGGCGTATCGACTGCTCTCTCGGGTTGTGCTGCTACGCGTGCGTACGCACGGTAAGAATGTGAACGTCGGTCGGATTACTCGTCGAGGTGTTCGATCCCCTTCTTTGAGACGTTACCCTTGGTAATCTTCCCCTCCATCCAGCCGGGCTTGTCCTCGGGGGCGCTGCTGTTCCACGCCCACGCGTCGAAGATGTGGACCTTGTCGGTCCCCTTCTCACGAAGTCGAATCTCGACCGCGTCCGACTTCGCCTCGTCCTCGGACCCGGCGGGGTCGAGTCGTCGGGCCGCCTTGAGCGCCGCTTGTCTCGGCATGCTGCCGGAAAACACACTCGTCTCTGTACCGTCCTCCTCTCGGAGCACGAAGTTCCGCTTACCGTCCTCGCGTACCATGATTTTCCACCTCTATGCCAATGAACCACATGGCACATGATAAATATATCGCCGGATTTCGACCGACGACGCCGTGTTGCTTATAAACCCGGCCGATTTGCCGCGCCGGCGACCCCACCGAGGCGGCGGCGAGTTTCGCTGTGAGACGGTCGGGTTGCGGCGAAAATCACCACTCCACGGGCAGACGGAGACAACACTTATGTATCCCCTGCGGCGAACCAACGGATAGACCCCCAGATGGTCCGGAAAAAGAAGCTCAGTCCGAGTGGCGCCAAAGACGAGAACGGCGAGTACCACAACGTCCACGTCAACCTCCACGAAGACGAACTCGCGGTCGCCGGAATGGAGATCGGAGACGAGGTTTTCGTCCGCGTTCGGGACGGCAAAATCATCATCCAGAAAGCGGACCCAGACCAGGTCGAACACGACTTCTGAGCGCGTGACCCGTATCGTCTCGAACCAAGCCGCCGCCAGCGGAAGGCCCGACAGACAGCAATGAACCCCTACCGACTCGCCAAACCGCTCCTGTTTTCGCTCCCACCCGAGACCGCCCACCGGACCATCCACGGACTGCTCGCGACCGCTCGCGGCACCCCCGTCGAACCGCTGTTGGAGCGGCGCTACCGCGTCGACGACTCCCGGCTCGCCACGCGTGCGTTCGGCCTCGACTTCCCGAACCCGGTTGGCGTCGCGGCGGGCTTCGACAAGAACGCCGAGATACCCACCGTCCTCTCGGCGCTCGGCTTCGGCCACGTCGAGGTCGGCGGCGTCACCGCGGAGCCCCAGCCCGGAAACCCGCGCCCGCGCATGTTCCGCCTCCCCGAAGACGAGGCGCTCATCAACCGCATGGGCCTCAACAACGAGGGCGCGGACGCGGTCGGCGAGCGCCTCGCTGCCGGACCGCATCCCGACATCCCGGTCGGCGTCAACCTCGCGCTCTCGGAGGTGACGCCAACCGAGGAGGCCCCCGGCGACTACCGCTACACCTACGAGCGCGTCGCCGACGGCGCGGACTACTTCGTCGTCAACGTCTCGTGTCCCAACAGCGAGGGGTTCCGCGACCTGCAGAACCGCGACTCCCTCGAAGCGATTCTCGGGGCGCTCGTCGACGCCGGTGCCGACCCGCTCCTCGTGAAACTCTCGCCGGACCTCCCGGACCCCGCCGTGGAGGACGCGCTCGAAGTCGTCGACGACCTCGGTCTCGACGGCGTCATCGCCAGCAACACGACCACCTCGCGGCCCGACACCCTTCGGAACCCCAACCGGGCCGAGCGCGGCGGCCTCTCCGGGAAGCCCATCGAGGCCGAGGCAACGAACATGATTCGCTTCATCGCCGAGCGGACCGACGTGCCCGTCGTGGGCGTCGGCGGCGTCTCGGACGCCGAAAGCGCCTACCGGAAGATTCGCGCCGGGGCCGAGATGGTCCAACTCTACACGGGCATGGTGTACGAGGGCCCGTCTATCGCCCGCGACATCAACCGCGGCCTCCTCGACCTGCTCGACCGCGACGGCTTCGACGACGTGGCCGACGCCGTCGGGTCGGGGCTGTAGCGTCGTCCGCGAGACCGCTCACCGCGAGGTGAGAACCGACCGCCCGCGCATCGGTGTCGAACCGAAGACTAATTTTCGAGCCAGTCGCTTGACAAGACGTGCGCCCGCCCTCCACTCGTGACTCCGGCGTGCTCGCGGTCCTCGTCTCGAACGCCGTCGCGCCGCTCGGCGTCCTGTTCCTCGGTTGGGCACCTGCCGCGCTCTTCGGCGTGTTCGTCGCCGAAATCGCCGCCGTGCTGTGGTGGACGCTGGTGAAGATACCCTTCGCCGCCAAACGCCCCAACAACGGCATCGGCGACGGGGACCGACTGTTCGGCCCGTTGCAGGCCAAGCGAGGGTCGGTTTCGCTCCCCGGCCCCCTCCCGGAGTGCTACCCGCGGAACGTCCCCACGTTCCTCATCGCGGCGTTCCTGCTCGTCCCGCTCGAACTCGCCATCGCCTTCGTCGCCTTCGGCCTGATCGACCCGGTCGTCACCGACGAGGTCGCCGGACAGATTCTCCTCGGCGGCACGAGCGTGTTCGTCGGGCGGGGCGTCGAAACGGTCACCGGCTACTTCGCGGCGGGGGGCTACCGCGACCACTCCGCACGGTCGGTGTTGCTTCCCCCGTTCAAACTCCTGTTCGCCGCCGGACTGCTGATGTTCGTCTTCGGGCCGTTCGCGGTCGAACTCGAAAACGACGTGTTCCTCGTGATCCTCGTCGGCCTGAAACTCCTCTACGACCTCCGCGCGCTCCAACTCGAACGCGACGACGAAAAGCGGGGCGTCTTCTACCGCCTCTACGGGAGCGAGGAGACCGAGATAGAACCGGTTCCGGTCGAGGTGCCGGCGGAAGCGCCGACCTATCGAACCACGCCCGCTCGCGCGGTTGCTCTCACCGATGCGGCCTACCAAAGCCTCCGGTACACGGTCACCAGCGGCGTGCTGTGGTGCTACGGCGTCGCCGCCGCCCTCGTCTTCTTCGGCGCGTGGACGTTCGCGCTCGCCCCGCTCGCCCTCGCCGCCGCGTTCGGGACCCTCCGGGGAGCCTCGCGCTATCTGGCCTCCGGTCCCGTCGAGTTCCGGTGCTACGGCGACGTGCTCGTCGCCCACGACGCGCTGTTGGACGAACCCCAAGCTCGGCTCGAACGCGACGCGGTCACGGATGTCGATATCTCTGCGGACGCCGTCGACCGCCTGTTCGGCACGGAGACGGTGCGGTTCGAGACCGGCGTGGACACGAGTCCGGACGTGGGACTCACCGTTCCCGACCCCGAGGAGGCTCGCACCGACGACGCGAACGCGAACCATCCGATGACGGTTCCCCACGTCGAAGACGCGGCCGCGGTGCTGGACGCCTTCGATGGCGGTGAAACCGAGGCTGAAGCTGAGTCGGAGACGGAGACGGAATCTGAGACCGAGACCGAGGCTGAGACCGAGACACCGGTTCCGAGCCGCGACGACTGATGAGCCGCGGGCTGGGCGACCGAGTACCGAGAAAAGAACGCGAACGAAAACGACCGAGTCGCCGCCTCAGTCGGCGTGCTGGACGATGACGATGGCGTCGCCGGCTTCGAGCATGTCGCCCTCGCCGACGTACTCGCGGGACTCCTCGATGGTGAACATCTCGGGGGCGAGTTCGACGCCCGCGACGTGCATCACGCCGTCTTCGACCTCGTAGTCGTCGCTTTCGAGCGCGGCCTCGATGTCCGGGACCTGCGCGCCGTACTCGGGGCCGACGAGCGAGTAGTCGAGGTCGACGCCGGTCACGACCGACTCGATTTCGGGCTCCTCGTCGAGCAGTTCGAGCTCCTCGATGTGCATGACGCCGCTCACGTCTTCTTCGAAGCCGTGGATGTCGCCGTACACTTCGACGAGGTCGACGGAGGCGTTCATCGAGAGCTGGTTGTCGCTTTTGTACTTGCGGAGCGCGCCGACGACGGCCATCGCCGTCTCGCCGGCCGCGACGTCGGCGTCGAGGCCGAGCGGTTCGGGCCACGGCTGGTCGTGGACGCTCGCCTCGTCGTACATGTCGCGCCACAGCTCCTCCGTGACGTGCGCGAGGATGGGCGCGAAGCAGGTCAGGAACCGCTTGTGGGCGGTCTGGAGCGTGTAGGCCGCCGAGGGGTCGTCGCCCTCGCGGACGCGCTGTTTGGCGATTTCGAGGTAGTCGTCGCAGAACGTGTGCCAGAAGAAACTCCGCAGGCGGTCGCGCGCCTTCGAGAACTCGCGGTTCTCCAGTTTCTCCGTGACGAACCCGAGTTCGCGGTCGAGCGACGCCAGAAGCCAGCGGTCGATGGCCTTCAGGTCGTCGTGGTCGAACTCGGCGGGCGCGTCCTCGGTGAGGCTCTCGACGAGCTTCGAGGCGTTCCAGAGCTTCCGCATGAGCTTTTCGCCCGCGACGAGGCCCTTTTCCTGATACGGCAGGTCGTCGCCGACGGCGCTCCCGGCGGCCCAGTAGCGGGCGGCGTCGACCGGGAACTTCTCTAAGACCTCGTCGGGGGAGACGACGTTTCCGACGGACTTCGACATCTTCTCGCGGTTCTCGTCGAGGACCATCCCGTTTATCATGACGCTGTCGAACGGGACCTCGCCGGTGTGCTCGTAGCACTTGACGACCGTGTGGAACAGCCAAAAGGAGATGATGTCGTGGCCCTGCGGGCGCATGTCGAACGGGTAGAGTTCGGGCCGTTCGAGTTCCATCGCCTCCGTCTCGGGGTTCCAGTCCCAGCCGCCGTTGATGAGGGGCGTGAGCGACGAGGTCGCCCACGTGTCGAACACGTCGTCCTCGGCGGCGAACTCGTCGTGGCCGCACTCGGGACAGGCGTCGACCGGCGGGTCGTCCGAGAGCGGGTCGACCGGCAGGTCCTCGCGGTCGGCGACGACGACGTGCTCGCAGTCCTCGCAGTACCAGACGGGGAACGGAATCCCCGAGGAGCGCTGTCGGGAGATGGCCCAGTCCCACTGGAGGCCTTCTATCCAGTTTTTGTACCGCGTGAACATCTTCTCGGGGTACCAGTCCATCTGCTCGCCGGCTTCGAGGTACTCCTCGCGCTTGTCGAGCAGTTTGATGTACCACTGGTCTTTGACGAGGAACTCGACGCTCGTGCCGCACCGCTCGTGGACGTTGACCGTGTGCGTGATGGCGCGCTTGTCGAGGAGCGCCCCGGCGTCGTCGAGGTCGGAGACGATGGCCTCCCGCGCCTCGTCGGCGGAGAGCCCGGCGTAGTCGTCGGCCTCCTCGGTCATCGTGCCGGACTCGTCGATGGCGACGCGGAGCGGCAGGTCGTGGGCCTGATACCACTCGATGTCCGTCTGGTCGCCGAAGGTACAGCACATGACGAGACCCGTGCCGGTCTCCAGGTCGACGCGCTCGTCTTCGAGGATGGGAACCCGCTGTCCGAACAGCGGAACCTCCGCTTCCTGCCCGACGAGGTGCTCGTTGTCGTCGTCGTCCGGGTGGACGAAGACGGCGACGCAGGCGGGGAGCAGTTCGGGTCGCGTCGTGGAGATGACGAACGACTCCTCGGACTCGGCCACGCCGAACTCGATGTCGTGGAAGTGCGAGCCCTGCTCGTCGTCTTCGGTCTCGACCTGCGAGATTGCGGTCTCGCACTCGGGACACCAGATGGCGGGGGCGCGCTGGCGGTACTGCCGACCCTTGTCGTAGAGGTCGACGAAAGAGAGCTGGGAGACGCGCTGGACCTCGGGCGAAATCGTCTGGTACGTCTGGTCCCAGTCGATGGAGATGCCGAGGTTCTGCATCTTCTCCGTGAACTCCCCTTCGTACTCCGCGGTGACCTCGCGGCAGAGCTTCTGGAACTCGCGTCGCTCGTAGTCCTGGTGTTTGATTCCGAGTTCGTCCTCGGTCAGGAGCTCCGACGCGATGCCGTTGTCGTCGTAGCCGAACGGGAAGTACACCTCGTCGCCGCGCATCCGGTTGAACCGAGCGACGAAGTCCTGGAGGGTGAAGCCGTAGACGTGGCCCCAGTGGAGGCTCCCGGACACCGTCGGCGGCGGTGAGTCGATAGAGAAGACGGTGTCGGGGTCTACCGCACGCTCCGGGTACGCGTACAGGTCTTCGTCGACCCACCTCTCTTGCCACTTCGCCTCGACGGTTTCCGGATCGTATTCTCCGCTCGGCATTGCGTTGGCGTACCTACAGCCGGGTGGACTGTTAAACGCCTCGGTTAAGTGCCCGAGGGGACGGAATTCGGCCGCGCGAGCCGTGACTACCTACAGCACAGAAAGCGCCGACGCGAGGTCAGAGCGCAGGTCGTCGACGTGCTCGACGCCCACCGACAGCCGCAACAGCGAGTCCGAGATGCCGAGCGCGTCGCGTTCGGTCTGCGAGAGCGGCGAGTGGGTCATCGTCGCCGGGTGCTCGATGAGGCTCTCGACGCCGCCGAGGCTGACCGCCAGCGGGAACTCCCGGAGTTCGCCGAGGAACTCGGCGGTTCCGTCGAGGTCGGTGTCGAGTTCGAACGACAGCACGCCGCCGAAACCCGACTGCTGACGGGCCGCGAGGTCGTGTTGCGGATGGGACTCCAACCCCGGATACAGCACCCGCGTCACGGCCTCGTGGGAGTCGAGGAACTCGGCGATTTCCATCGCGTTGGCCTCGTGCTGGCGCATCCGTAGCGGGAGCGTCTTGATGCCCCGAAGCGTCAGATAGGAGTCGAACGGCGAGAGCATCGACCCCATCCCGACGCGCTGGAGGAAGGTAATCTCCTCCAGTACGTCCTCGCGGTCGGTGACGACCGCGCCGCCGATGGAGTCGGAGTGGCCGTTGAGATACTTCGTGGTGCTGTGGACGACCACGTCGGCTCCGAGCGACAGCGGGTTCTGGAACTGCGGGCTGAGGAAGGTGTTGTCCACGCCGAAGACCGCGTCGCCCTCGTCGGCGACGGCCGCGATGGCCTCGATGTCGCAGAGGTGCATGAGCGGGTTCGTCGGCGTCTCCATCCAGACGAGCGCCGTCTCCTCGCGCATCGCGGCCGCGACGTTCTCGGGGTCGGTGGCGTCGACGAACGACACGTCCACGTTCAGCCGGTCGGCGAACAGCCGGTTGAGCATCGTCTTCGTCCCGCCGTAGAGGTCCTCGAACGCGACGATGTGGTCGCCCGGCCGGACCACCGCGGTCATCGTCGCGGCGATGGCCGCCGTGCCGGAGACGAACGCCAGCGCGTGGTCCGCGCCTTCGAGCGCCGCGAGCCGGTGTTCCAGCGCGTTCCGCGTCGGGTTCGACAGCCGCGAGTAGAGGTACTCGCCCGCGTCGGGGTCGAGCGTCTCCAAGTCCGCGTCGGGGTCGATGCTCGGCACCGCGTAGGTCGACGAGAGGTGGACCGGAACGACGACGTCCTCGACGCCCGGAGCCGGGGCCTGCCCGCGCTCGCCGTGGGTCACCGCCAGCGTCTCGCGATGTACGTCATAATCATTCATACAAGAAAACCGACGACTCGCGTCCTAAAGGTTTCTATCGGGTTCTGACCAAATGCACGAAAAGAATTACTGTCGGTGTATAATTACCACAGATAATCAGAGGTCGAGTTACAGACCGTCAAAAAATCTGCCGGGAGCCTACGCCAGCGCCGACAGGTCGATGCTCCCACCGTTTTCCGTGACTTGCGCCGCTCGCCCGAGAGAATCTGTGTGGTGACTGACGATGGACGGCGTCCCCCCGCGGCAACGGCCCCACAATGAACTGCGGTTCCCCGATTCTTTTTATACGAAGTTGGCACACCCGGTAAGTGGAGGCGTTGCCTCCGAAGGCACCGACCGATGCTTGGGTAATCAGCCATAAATGCTCATTCGCTTCCGGGTGCCTTCTTCAGTCAACGACACACTGAGCCGCGACGTTGCGCACAGGTTCTACTCAAAAACGAGCGACTCAGTCCCTACGCCAGCGCCGACAGGTCGAATTCGAACGCCGCGACCGGCAGTTCGAGGTCGTGGTCGACGATGACCTTCGGGTGGAGTTCGCCGACGACGCCGACTTCCTCGCCGTCGATGACGACCGCGGCGGTGCGGCCGTCGATGAACGACGGGTGCTCGGTCGCGGGCGTTTCGAGGTCCGCGTCGAAGTCGCGGCAGAGCGCCGCGAGTCGGGCCTTCGCGTCCTCGTAGGTCGCGTCGTGGCGCGCGAGGACGGCCGCGACGTGGCGGGCCTCGGCGACGCGGGTGTTCTCGTCGTCGTCGCGGTGGGCCACGTGGCCGATTTCCGCG
Organism: Haloferax massiliensis; assembly: GCF_001368915.1. GTDB lineage: Archaea > Halobacteriota > Halobacteria > Halobacteriales > Haloferacaceae > Haloferax > Haloferax massiliensis. Next base: position 564,632 of record NZ_CSTE01000001.1, read on the forward strand.
AGGTCCTGCGGGTACGCCCGGTGGGTGTTGTTCTCCAGCACCATCGTCAGCGAGGGCAGCACCCACGTCCGGAGCATGGTGTAGTCCTCGCTGTACGGCTCGGTGATGGAGGCGGGTTCGCCGCCGCCGAGGTAGTCTGAACCGACCTCGACGTCCATGCGCTCGTAGTTCTCTTCCTCCGAAATCATGTGGAAGTTGAGCAGGTCCTCGAAGCCGAGGCCGACGAGCGAGGTGCGGACGGCGTCTTCGAGTCGGGAGCGCTCGTGGCGCTGGCCGACCGTCCCCACGTCGGGGTAGCGCGGTTCGAGTTCGTTGAAGCCGTAGGCGCGGCCCACGTCGTCGACGAGGTCGAGCGGGTGGAGCACGTCGACGCGGTACGGCGGAATCGAGACCTCGTAGACGGTCTCCTCACCCAACTCGGCGTCCGCGTCGAGGCCGGAGCGCTCGAACAGGTCGATGACCTCGTCCAGCTCCAACTCGACGCCGAGGACCATCTCGATGCGGTCGTGAGAGACGTGTTTCGTCTCGACTTCGAAGTCGGGCTTCGTGACGGTGCCCGTCTCGTACTGGACCTCGACGTCCTCGATGGTCGCCCCGCGGGCGGCCAGCGCGTAGCAGATGATGTTGCACATCCGGTCGATGGTCCACTGGTCGGTGCCGGTGAGTTCGACGAGCAGGTCGCGGGAGTCCGTCGAGACCTCGGTCCGGCGGCCGTTGATGACCGGCGGGAACGAGAACAGGCCGATTTCGTCGTAGATGGCCGGATAGCGGTCGTACTCGCTCACGAGGTCGGCGTACTTCCGGCCCGTCGCGTGCTGTTCGAGCACCTCGGCGGGCGTGAGTTCGTCGTTGGAGTCGAGCGCGACGAACGTGTCGCCGTCGGGTTCGATGCCCGTGTACGTGATGGAGTTGCCGGAGGCGTTCTCCGAGAGCACGTCGCCTTTCAGCATCGTCAGGTCGTGGATGCCGATGGCTCCCTTGGCGCGCTTGCGGCCCATCGTCGCGTGGAGTTTCTCCTGCAACTGGATGAGCGAGTCGAGCGCCGCGTCGTCCAAGTCGACCCCGCGGACGACCGCGCCCGTGACGTAGGGGCGCTCGTCGGGCACGTCGTCGTCGACGACGAAGGTCCAGTCGGGGTCGTTCGTGTTCGGCACGGAGACGCCGCGGGCGTCGCCGTACTGGTAGCGAAGCGAGCGGGCGACGCCCTCGACCGACAGGCGGTCGAGGCGGTCGGGACCGAACTCCAGTTGGAACGCCCCGTCGTCGGTGACGCCCTCGAACTCCAGTCCGAGCGCGAACAGGTCGTCTTTGAACTCCTCGTTGGACTTGTCTTCGTGGCCGGTCAGGCGGCGCAGTTCGTCGGGTTGAACGTCGACTACGGGCATTACTTGAGCACCTCCGTCTCGCGGAGCAGGTCGAGGTCGCACAGCGTTCCGTGCACGTCGCGGATGTCGTCGAAGCCGTACATGAGCATCAAGAGGCGCTCTAAGGCGAGGCCCCACGCCATCACGTCGCACTCGACGCCGAGCGGGCGAAGCACCTCCTCGCGGAACATGCCGGAGTTACCGATTTCGATGAGTTCGCCCGTCTCGGGGTGTCGGCCGAACAGCTCGAACGACGGCTCCGTGTAGGGGTTGTAGTGCGGCTTGAACTGGATGTCCGTGATGCCGAAGTGGGAGTAGAACTCCTCGAAGGTGCCCATCAGGTCGCGCACCGAGAGGTCCTCGGCCATCACCCAGCCCTCGATCTGGTAGAACTCCAAGAGGTGCGTCGGGTCGAGCGTGTCGTTGCGGTACACCTTCTCGACCGAGAAGTACCGCTGTGGCGGCTCTAACTCACCGACCTCGTGGCCCGAGAGGTAGCGCATCGACAGCGACGTGGTGTGGCCGCGGAGCGCGATGGCCCGCGCGAAGTCCTCGGACCACGGCGAGTGGTAGCCGTCGCCGTCCTCGCCGACGCCGTTGAGATGGGCGTCGCGGACGTTGTCGATGAGGTCCTCGGGGATGTCCTCCATCGGCGGCACGTCGAGGGCGAAGCGGTCCCAGTGGGTGCGCGCCGGGTGGTCCTGCGGCATGAACAGACAGTCGTTAATCCAGAAGTCCGCGTCGGCGTGCGGGCCTTCCATCTCGGCGAAGCCCATGCCGGTGAGCACGTCCTTCACGCGGTCGGCGGTCTGCCGGAGGATGTGCTTTTTGCCGCCGCGGGCCTCGGGCGCGTCGGCCTCGACGTTGTACTCGGTGAACTCCACGTCCTCCCACTCGCCGGAGGTGAGCATCTCGGGGGTGAGGCGGTCGACCGTCTCGGCCGCCTCGACGCCCTCCATCAGCGCCGTGACGCCCTCGTCGGTGAGGGTGACGGCGCGGATGGTGCGCTCGTGGCGGACCACGAGGTTCCGCGATTCGAGCTGGTCGAGCACGTCGGCGGCGACGGACTCGCCCGCGGCGAGGGCCGCGAGCGTCGGGGTCGGCGTCCGCGTCGGGCGCGAGTTCGCCCGAGTCGATGGTCCCGTAGCCCTTGCGCGCGAAGTTCGACAGCGCGATGTCGACCTGCGGGCCGCCGAGGGAGGACGCGCCGATGACCTGCCCCATCGGGACCGCGTCGCCGTCGCCCGCGTCGAGCGCGGCGCGGTAGAGCCGGACCTCGGGGAGGCCCTCGTCGGCGTACTCGACGCCCTCGTCTGTCAGTTCGACGGACTCCTCCGTGGTCTCGGTGACCGAGACGAGTCCCTCGTCGCGGAGGTCGAAGACCGCGCCCGTCACCGTCTCGGGCTTCTGGTCCGTCGCCTCCGCGAGCTGTGCAATCGTTCGTTCGTCCGTGGCGCTCGCGGCGTTCAACACCGCGACCTGTGATTCCGGAAGTCGCATCTGGTTCGTTGTGGCGTTAGCCGTCTGGTGGTCGGTTAGCAGTTTCGAAGCCTCGCCGCGGTGGCGGGGCTGACCGGCGGGGTCGGTTTCGTCCGGCGGGCGCGGTGACGCCCGGCCGGAGTCCGCCGACCTCAGGCGGTCAGAAAGAAAAATCCGAACCCGTCGGTGGTCGGTTCGCTCGCTCGCGCCCCGCGTTTGGGTTCGGATGCCATGTGCGACCGATTGTGAGTGCCGACTAAAAGCGTTGCGCGTCCACTCCGAGTCAATCCGAGCGCAGATACGTTCTTGGTATCGGCCGACCGAGAGACGGCGAAGACGAATGCGAGACCTAGACGCGACTCTCTCCGCGATTCGCCTCGGCCACGAGGCGTCGCTCATCGTCAAACCCCCGCACCGCCCGGACGACAGAGACGACGTCGAGGCCGTCCTCGTCCGGGCCGCGCCGCCCTACGAGTTCGACGACGGGGAACTGACCTACCGCGTGGTCGAAGACGAAGGCGACGGAGAGCGCGCGGGCGCGACCGGCTTTCGCGTCCTCGCGTCGCGCGACGTCGCCGACCCCGTCCGCGAACTCGGCGAACTCCGCGCCGTGGTCGACATGAGCGCGTAACGCGGCGGCGGATTCTCTCAGGCCACGTTCCGCTCGCGGAGCGTCTCGCCCGACTCGAACCGGTCGAGCGACAGCGCCGACACGTCCACCTCGCAGGCGTCCTCGCCGAGGCACAGGTCGGCGACCGCCTCGCCGGTCGCGGGCGCGTGCTGGAAGCCGTGGCCCGAGAAGCCCGCGGCGACGACGAGGCCGGGTTCGGCCTCGTCCAGAATCGCGTGGTGGTCGGGCGTCACGGCGTACAGCCCGGCCCAGCCGTTTCGAATCCGCGTCTCCGGGCCGAAGTAGGCCGCGGCGTCGTCGGCCCGCTCGGTCGCCTCGACCGCCCACTCGACGTCCATCGATTCGTCGAACCGGTCGGGGTCCACGTCGGGGTCCGAGTCGGCGAAGTGCCCGCCGACGATAGCGGTCCCCTCCCGCTCCGGGCGGAAGTACGCCCCCGTGTCGAGGTCGATGGTGAGCGGGGCGTCCGCGGGGAGGTCGCCCTCGGGTTCGACGACGGCTATCTGTCGGCGGCGCGGCGCGATTGGGAGGTCGACGCCGGCGAGGGGACCGTCCGGCGTCTCGGCGCGCCAGCCGCCGGTATCGGAAGCGGTCGCGGCCGCGGCCGCAGTATCGGCCGAACCGTCGTCGGAACCGCCGTCGCCGACGCGAGCGAGGTCGGTCACCGGCGTCTTCGTCCGGATATCGACGCCGGCGGCGCGGACCGCGTCCGCGTAGCCCTGTACCGCCGAGTGCGGGTCGGCGACGCCGTCCGCGGCCGAGAACGTCGCCGCGACGAACGACTCGGTTCGGAGTTCCGGGAGGTACTCGGCGGCCTCCGCGGGCGAGAGGACGCGACTCGGCGCACCGGCCTCGGTCTGCATGGCGACGTTTTCTCTGAACGCCGCGGCGGTCTCCTCGGTCCGGGCGAGAAAGAGGTAGCCCGACCGCCGGTAGTCGATGTCGACGCCGAAGTCGTCCGCGAAGGACTCCCAGACGGGGACGCTGGCGAGCGAGAGTTCGACGTTCACGCGGGTCGAGAACTGCGTCCGGATGCCGCCCGCCGCGCGACCCGTACTGCCGCCGCCGAGCGTCCCCGCCTCGCAGACGGTGACCTCGGCCCCGCGGCCGGCCAGCGCGTGGGCGCACGCGAGTCCGACGACCCCGCCGCCGACGATGAGGACGTGCATGGTCCCGTCTGATTCGCCACCGACATGAGTGTGTCTGTCACATACTGTCGAGGAACAATGTTTTCACGCGGCCGCGGAGAGTAGTCAGGGTATGGTCCGTATCCTCTCCGCCGACGCCGTCGGCGAGTTACTGTCGCTCGCAGAGCTGTTTCCGGTCGTCGAGGAGGCGTTCGTCAAGCAGGGTCGCGGCGAGGTCGAACGCCCCCCGCGACCGCACTTTCCGGTCGGTATCGACATCGACAGAGTTCGGGACGGAAACGGGAACGGCGTCGTTGGGGCGGGCTCGAAGCCGACAGGGCGGGACAGCCCGCTCGGCACCGGCCTCACCATGCCGGCGTACATCCACGGCCGCGAGGTGTACGCGACGAAACTCGCCGCCGTCCACCCGGAGAACGCCGCCCGCGGCCTCCCGACGGTGAACGCGCAGGTCGTCCTCACCGACGCGACGACCGGCCTCCCGCTCGCGCTCCTCGACGGGACCACGGTCACGAGCGCCCGCACGGGCTGTATCGGCGGCCTCGCCGCGGAGTACCTCGCGGCCGACCCGATTCGGCTCGGCGTCCTCGGCGCGGGCACGCAGGCTCGCTGGCAGAGCCGCGCCATCGCCGTCGGCTCCGCGGTCGAGTCGGTCGCGGTCTACTCCCCCAGCGACTCCCGCGAGGCGTGCGCCGCCGACCTCCGCGAGGACGGCCTCCCCGCCGAGGCCGTCGACTCGCCCGAGGCGGCCGTCTCCGGCGCGAACGTCGTCGTCACCGCGACGACCAGCGAGACGCCGGTGTTCGACGGCTCGTGGCTCGACCCCGGAACGCTCGTCGTCGCCGTCGGGGCCTACACGCCCGAGACGCGGGAACTCGACGCCGAGACGTTCGAGCGAGCCGCGCGGGTGTTCGCGGACGTGCCCGAGGAAGTCGCCGACATCGGCGACGTGCGCGGGGCCGGCCTCGACGAGTCCGACCTGATTCCGCTCTCGGCGGTGTTCGAGGGCGACGCCAGCCGCGACGACGCCGACGAGATTCTGGTGGTCGAGAGCGTCGGCTCGGCGGTGCTCGACGCCGCGACCGCCGAGTACCTCTACGAGAAGTCGAGCGCGCGAAGCGTCGGAGAAGAAGTGGGGTTGTGAGCGACCTTGTGGGCGATGGGGAGCGTTTCCGTCCCGCTAGTGCTCGGCGGCGACCCCCCGCCGTTCGGTCTCTAAGTCGATGTCCAGCGAGTCGAGGACTTCCTCGGCCTCCTCGCGCTTTTCGTGGTGGTCTTCGAGGAACTCGCGCATCATCGTCGCCGCCTGCTCCTTGCAGCCGCCGCAGAGGCGCTCGCCGCCGACGCACTCGTCGTAGACCTCCTTGGCGAGTTCGTCGTCGTCGCCCGTCAGCAGGTAGGCGTACAGCTCGTACACCGGACACTTGTCGGCCTCGCCGCCGAGTTCGCGCTGTTCTTCGGCCGTGTCGCGGCCGCCGGTCGTCGCCGACTTCACCTTGTCGTAGCCCTCCTCGGGCGCGTCGAGAAGCGAGATGTGGCTCGCCGGAATCGACGACGACATCTTGCCGCCGGTGAGGCCGGTCATGAAGCGGTGGTAGATGGACGACGGCGGGATGAAGCCGTAGCCGCCGTGGTGGGCCTCGACCTCGCGGGCGAGTTCCTCGGCCTCGTCGACCCCCACGTCGAACGCGTCGATGTGCTGGTCGTACCGGCGCTTTTCGCCCTCGATATCCTCGATGAGTGCCTCGAACGCCTCGTCGGTCGCCTGCCGGGCGAAGAACCGAATCCGCGGGCGGAGCGGTTCCATCCCGGCGTTTTCGAGCTTCTCGACCGCCGACTCGCGGACCGACTCGGCGACGAGCACGCCGGCCGCGTCGAGGTCGGCGTCGGCGAGCCAGTCGGCCGCCTCGCCGCACCGCGGCACGTCGGGGTCCTCGGCGTACTCCTCGCGGGCATCGTGGGCGGCCGCGACCAGCGGGCGCTCGGCGTCCGCGAGTTCGAAGCTCGCGAACGCCTCGGTCACCTTGAAGAATCGCATCCGGGTGGCGAGGTCGCGGGCGAACCGGACGTGCGGGTCCTGGTCCGGGCCGACCGGGATGACCGTCGGCTTGGGGTCGTCCAACTGCGGGTAGAGGATGTCGGCCATCTGCGTGACGACCGACTGCATGTGCGAGACGTTGGTCTCGCCGTCGAAGCCGTAGATGGACTGGAACTCAGAGAAGTTGGCCTTCCCGCCGAGTTCGAACGCGAGCCGCTGGAGGCGGTCGTTGTCCGACTGTCGGTAGAGTTCGCCCTCCTCGGGGTCGAACCCGAGCGCGATGAGCGACAGCAGGTAGTCGCGGCTGTGCTCGTTGATTTCGTCCCACGGGATGCCGCGGGCGGAGTGGGCCTCCATGTCGGCGATGAGGCCGTAGGCGTCGCCGCCCTGCTGTTGATGCCAGATTATCTCGTCGAAGACGAGTTTGTGGCCGATGTGGGGGTCGCCCGTCGGCATGAACCCCGAGAGGACGGCGAAGTCGTCGCCGTTTCGCATGGCGTCGAGGACCGGCCGGTAGTCGCGGTGGCCGAAGATGACCCCGCGGCGCATCAGGTAGTGCGGGTTCGGCACCTCGTCGAGCACCTCGTCGAACTCCTCGATGCCGAACTCCTCGAACAGCTTCCGGTAGTCGGAGACGGTCGACGAGCCCCACGGGTCGAGGGCGACGTCATCTGCTCCCTCTGCTGTGCCTCCATCGGTGCGGATTCGCTCCGCGGGTTCGTCGTCTGTCATGGCGTGAGCCGACTGACCGAAAGCCAGTCTATCTCTCCGTTGTCGTCGGTCAGCGCAAAAACCATTCGCTTGCGGACCCCGCCGGCGAGGCGCACGTCGAGCGAGAGGTCCCGCGGGACGAACGTGTGGTCGGGCGCGACCACGCGCACGAGGAACTCGGAGTGCGAGAGGTCCGACACCGACTCGAACTCCGTGTAGACGCGGAAGTCCGAGCCGAACTTGAAGCCGCTCTTGGGGACCGTCTTGGCCCCCCGGAGCGCGGCGTAGACCGCGAGCCGACGGTCGAACCGGTCGCCCTCCACGTCGCGGCCGCGGGAGACCACGTCGGCCTCGTCGATGGCGAGCGCGTCGGCGCGGGCGAGGTAGGCGGCTTCGAGGAGCGACAGTTGGAGCGGGCCGCTGTCGGCGTTTCTGCCGTACAGGCGCTGGCCGAAGAAGCCGCGCTGGTAGAGGCGGTCGACGCCGTCCCAGACGAGCGCGCGGTCCGAGAGGAGTTCCGCGTCGAGGTCGGCGGGGAGGTCCTCCGCGGCCGTGCCCTCGGGGGCGTAGCCCTCGGTGTCGAAGTAGGTCAGGTCGCCGTCCTCGTCGACGATGGCGAGCACCACCTCCCCGAGCGACGAGACGGGGATGCTCTCGCGCTCGCCGACGACGCGGACGCGGTGTTCGACCTCGCCGTCCCACGGGCCTTTCCCGCGGGGGTAGACGAGGAAGTCAGCGCCCGCGGCGTCGGTGGCGCCGGGCCAGCCCTCGCGAGCCGGCGAGAGGTAGAACCCGCGGTCGCGGAGGTCTTTGTAGACGACGAAGTCGAGGGTGGTCCCGGTGCGCGCGAGGAGTTCGCGCAGGCCCATCCCGTCCACGCCGTCGATGTCGTCCCGCGAGAGCAGGTGGGCGGCTTCGACGGGCGCGACCTCCAAGTCGTCGCCGCCGGTGGGCCTCCCGTAGCCGCGGGAGTCGTGGAACCGCTGTCGAGCGTCGCCCGGGAGGTGGACGACGCCGTCTTCGAGGCGTCCTTGCATACCCGAATCGCGGCGCGGCGACGACAAAGGGTCTGCGATGCCGGCGGCGCGATTCGACGGCGCGTCGGGACGGCCGCCAGCGTCGACCCGTCGCGGCCGCGGTTCCGGACGCGCTCCGCGTGGCCGGCCGTGTCGCCAGCGACGGGGCCACGCCCGTCGCCCCTCGTCTCGGCTCATCGGCCCTCGCAGGTCGAGTCGAGACACCGCCGACCGCGACTCGTCTCGAATATCGGCAGGCCGCAGTCGCAGTCGTCGACGACGACGCCCGCGGGGAGCGAAAACGCCGTCTCGCACTCGGGATAGGCGTCACAGCCGGCGAGCAGGCGGCCGCTCCGCCGGATGGTTCGGAGCGGCGACCCGCAGTCCGGACACGACCACTCGCCGTCGAAGCGGTCTTTCACGCGGTCGTCCAGCGGGTCGCACCGGCGGTCGATACAGACCTCGAACGGCGCGCCGCGCTCGACGCGCATCAGCGGCAGGCCGCAGTCGTCGCACGTCTCGTCGAGGACGGTCGCGCCCGCCGGCAGGCGGTACTCGGTCCCCGAGTCGAGGGCGACGACGGAGCCGTTAGTCCTGACGAGCGGGTCGCCGGTGTCGGGATGCGAGCCGACCGGGACGCCCGCGTCGCTCGCGGGGTACTCGGCGCGGCCGGTCACGTCGTTCGACTCGACGGTGAGGGTCTGGTCGCCGGCGCGGGCCACGAGGCCGAACGACCCCGGCCCGGACTCGACGGTCAGCGAGTCGGCGCGGGTCAGCCACGCGACGGGCTGGTAGCCTCCGGCGTCGTGGACGAGGACGGTTCGGTCGGGCTTGGCAACGACGACGACCCGGCCGCGCTGGGTGCGGTCGCGGGAGCCTTCGAAATTGACGGTGCAGTCGCCGGCGAAGACGCGTATCGAATCCATGCGCCGGGGTGGCTCCGGGTTCGGGTTTGAACCTTTGCGCGAAGGTTCACCGGCCATGCCGCTCAGCCATGCCGCGGCACGAAGCTCTTTGGTCGGCCGCGGCCGAGGGCGAACCATGGACGCGAACGTCGTGCTGTTCGACATGGACGGAGTGTTGGTCGATTCCGAGCAGTACTGGCACGCCTTCGAGGACGAGTGGGTGTTCGCCGACGCCATCGAGTCCGGCGACCCCGACCACGAGGAGATAACGGGGATGAACTTCCGCGAGATATACGACTACCTCGACGCGGAGTACGGGACGACCGTCACGAAAGACGAGTTCATCGCGGCGTACCACGAGAACTCAGAGAGCGTCTACGGCGAGCACGTCGTCCTGATGGACGGCGCCGAGGAGCTGTTTTCGGACCTCCGCGCGGCGGGCAAGAAGGTGGCAATCGTCTCGTCGGCCCCGCGGGACTGGATTTCGACCGTCCGCGAGCGGTTCGGCCTCGACCCCCTCGACCTCGTGCTCTCGGCCGACGACATCGACGACCCCGGTAAGCCCGAACCCCACATCTACGAGCACGCCGCCGCCGAGTTCGGCGTCGCCCCCGAGGACTGCGTCGTCGTCGAGGACTCGATAAACGGCATCGAGGCGGCCGTCCGGTCCGGCGCGTACACCATCGCCTACCGCGGCGGGCAGAACGCCGACCTCGACCTCTCGCGGGCGGACGAAATCGTGACTGGACCGGCGGAGTTGCGGGCGGCGCTGTTGGGCGAGGAGTAAGGGAAACGCGACCAAAAACGACCGAAAAGCGGCTGACTCCGCGGTTTCTGCTATTCGACCCGAACCGTCCGCGACTCCCGAATCGGGAGCAGCGGCAGGTCGGGGAACGTGACCTCCACGACGAACTCCAGTTCGTCGTCCGTCGCGCCGAAGACGCCGACGGGGACGGTCACCTCGTCCGAGAGGTAGCACGTCTTCGCCGACATCTCCACGTCGTTGACGGTGACGCGGATGCCGACCGAGCCGCCGCCGCCGTCGTTCCGCACGCGGATGTCGTGCATGTCGCTCTCGCCGCGGGCGACCGACTCGGGGAAGTCGCCCCAGTCGATTTCGGGCGCGGGGAGGTCCTTCGCGCTCTCGATGACGCGCTCGGCGACGCCCTGCGAGAGGCCCGCGCGGGTGAGTTCCTTCACGCCGGCGTCGACCACGTCGGCCGGGGTCGAGAGGCCGCCGGTGGCGAGCTTTCGCGCGCGGCCGGGTCCGATGCCGTCGACGGCCGTGAGCGCCGCGGCGTCGCTGCTGACGCCGTTGTCGACGCGGGCCTCGACGCGCCTCGCGAGGTTGGCCGCGCGGGCGTCCGCGAAGGTGTCGAGGAACTCGCGGAGCGCGGAGAGCAGTCGGAGCGCGTTCTGCTTGATGACCCACGCGTCGCTCCGGAGTTCGCTCGGCGTCGAGTTCGCCATGCTGGCGTGGAGGATGGCGAGCACCTTCTTCGGACCGTCTTCGAGCGTGGTCGAGACGCCCGTCAGCACGGAATCGACGGCGTCCACCTCGGACTGACGCGCCGACACCTGTCGGAAGTCGGCCGCGCCCGCGACGGTTTCGAGGATGTCGTCGGCGGAGATGCGGTCGCGTTCCGCGAGGTCGGCGAAGCGGGAGGCGGTCCCGAGCCGGAGGTAGTACTTCGAGGTGAGTCGCCCGAGCGGGGTCGCGTCGATGGAGAGGTCGTCGTCCATCTCGACGAAGCCGCGAGAGACGAGGCGGTCGAGCACGTCGCGGACGCGCGAGCGGAGGTCCTCGAAGTCGTAGGCCGCGGGGTTCGACTGCGCCCGCCGGTAGTAGAACGTCGTCTCCAGCCACGACATGACGTCGTCGAGGTCGCGGATGGTCCCCATGGCGATTTCGGCGTTGAGGTGCGAGTCGAGGTCTTCTGCGAGGCGCGACTCGATTTCCTTGCCCTCGCGGAGCAGGCGGCGGTACTTGTTCTGGTCCGAGCGGTCGCAGACGACCCAGCCGTAGCCCACGTCGTCGTAGCCGGGGCGGCCGGCGCGGCCGAGCATCTGGAGGATGTCGAGCGGCGAGATGTCCACCTCGCCTTCGAGCGGGTCGTGGTGTTTCGTGTCGCGGATGACGACGCAGCGGGCGGGGAGGTTCACGCCCCACGCGAGCGTCGAGGTCGAAAACAGGAGCTGAATCTTGCCCTCCTTGAACCACTCCTCGACCGCCTCGCGGTCGTCGCGGGCGAGGCCGGCGTGGTGGAAGCCCACGCCGTCCAAGACGCCCTTTGCGAGCGAGTCGTTGCTCAGCTCCTTGGCCTCGTTGTGGAAGTCGTAGTCGCCGCGCGCGCCGATTGGCACGTCGCGCTTTGCGAGTTCGTCGCGGGCCTTGGCGGCCGCGCGGACGGCGTCCTGCCGCGAGGAGACGAACACGAGCGACTGGCCGCCGTCGCGGATGTGCGGCTCGGCGAGGTCGAACGCCCGGTACAGCCGGCGGTACTTGTCGGCGAAGGAGTTCTCGCCGTGGGTGTAGGTCTTGACGCCCGCGTGGAGGTCGACGGGGCGGTAGTCGTCGCCGAACTCGAAGGTCGTCTCGGCGGGCGCGTCGAGCCACGCCGCCACGTCGTCGATGTTGGGCATGGTCGCCGACAGCGCGACGATGCGGGGGTCGCAGATGCGGCGCATCCGCGAGACGGTGACTTCGAGGACGCCGCCGCGGGTCTCCGAATCCAGCAGGTGGACCTCGTCGATGACGACGCAGTCCACGTCCTCGATGAAGGAGTAGCGCGCCGAGTCGTGCTTGCGGGTCGCGGAGTCGGTCTTCTCGGGCGTCATCACGAGGATGTCGGCGCGGGCGGCCCGTCGGGGGTTCAGGTCGCGCTCGCCGGTGACGACGTACACCGAGTAGCCGAGGTCCTCGAAGCGCTCCCACTCGGTCTCCTTTTCGGTGGTGAGCGCGCGGAGCGGGGCGATGAAAAGCGCCGTACCCTCGTCGCGGAGCGTGCGGCAGATGGCGAGTTCGGCGAGCGCCGTCTTCCCGCTGGCCGTCGGCGCGGAGGCGACGACGTTGTGGTCGGTGTCGAGGATGGCGGGGAGCGCCTCGCGCTGCATCCGGTTGAACTCCTCGAACCCGAAGGCGTCTGCGAACTCGGGGACCGCCTCGGCGACTTTCACTGGGCGCACCTCCGGGTGCGCGCTGGCGTCGGGGACGAGACGAAGACGAGCGTCATACACGAAGCCGAGTCGTCCGTGGGGAAAGGCGTTTCTCCATCCGGCGCGGCGGCTCGCGGATGTCGAACGGCCGGGAAAACGGAGGGACTGAGGTTGGTGGGTGGTGGGGCGTTCCGGCGGAACGCGGCGGAGTGTGGTGGTGGGTGGGAGGGTTGGGGAGGCGGAGTCGGAGACCGAAGCGCCGGCCCGCTTACGCGGCGCCGGCGAGCGCGGCGATGAACGACCAGTTCGTCCCCGCGGTCGCCTCGTGCTTCTTCGATTCGGCCTTCGTCATGTCGCGGCGGTGTTTCCAGTTCATACTCGATAGAAGTCTTTACTCGGATATAAGTTTTTCAGTTATGTGATACATCTAGCACGGTTGTACATGCTGTTTGATGGAAAGTCGTGATATATCCGGACCGGACGTTTCGAATTTCGTGATATAACTGCGTGTTTGAACGATTCTGAACAAGGCGTGATAGCACGGGGCGCACATGCGATGGCTAACGTCTCGGGGACGCGGTTTCGGTTGACTCGGCGGGCGATTCCATCGGCAACCCGACAGACGGCGGACCAATCCTCACGTTTTTGCCCGTCGCCTCGCAAGAACTGCCTATGCGCACGCGGCGGAAGCCAGACTGGTTGAAGATGCGACCGCCATCGGGCCGGCGTTTCACCGATATCAAATCGACGCTCCGGGACCGGAACCTCAACACCGTCTGCGAGGAGGCGAACTGCCCGAACCTCGGAGAGTGTTGGAGCGGCCGCGACGGCCCCGGCACGGCCACGTTCATGCTCATGGGCGACCGGTGCTCGCGCGGGTGTAACTTCTGCGACGTGACGACCGGCGGGATGGAACCGCTGGACCCCGACGAACCGGCGAACGTCGCCGACGCGGTGACCGAAATCGGCCTCGACTACGTCGTGTTGACCTCCGTGGACCGCGACGACCTGCCGGACCAGGGCGCGGCCCACTTCGCCGAGACCATCCGCGAAATCAAGCGCCGCGACCCCGAGGTGCTCGTCGAGGTGCTGATTCCCGACTTCCAGGGCGACCCCGAGCACGTCCGGCAGATAATCGACGCCGGCCCCGACGTCATCGCCCACAACATCGAGACCGTCGAGCGCCTCCAGTGGCCGATTCGGGACCGCCGCGCCGGCTACGAGCAGTCGCTTTCGGTGCTCCAGCAGGTGACAGACGAGTCCGACATCCACACGAAGACCTCCGTCATGCTCGGCCTCGGCGAGCACGCCCACGAGGTCTACCAGACCCTCTCGGACCTCCGCGAGGCCGACGTGGACATCGTCACGTTCGGTCAGTACCTCCAGCCCTCGCGGAGCCACCTCGACGTGTTCGAGTACGTCCACCCCGACGCCTTCGAGACGTGGCGGCGCGTCGCGGAGGACGAACTGGGCTTTCTCTACTGCGCGTCCGGCCCGATGGTCCGGTCGTCGTACAAGGCCGGCGAACTGTTCGTGGACGCGCTCCTCCGCGAGGGGTCGAGCGTCGAGGAGGCGCGGCAGGCCGCCCGCGCGGCCGCCGGACAGTAGGTCGCGGCCGCCGCGCCGACCGACTGCGTCGGCCGCTCCACCCCGTCCGCGCGACCCGGCAGACCGGGTCCGACCCCGCGCCCGCCGCGGACCCGATCTGCAACGCTGTCGATATTTCCGATTATTTCTCGGCGATGTGTGGGTTCACACTAATGAACGTCAGGAAGAATCGTTTAGAAGCGAAGATGTCCAATTTTTACCCCGCGTGAGTTTACATAGCACGATGTGAGGCGCAATATTCCGAGCCAAAGTAAACTATATACGAAAACAATATAACGCCGGCGGGTGTCGATTTTGGCATGAACAGGAGGGTTCTCCCGTGAGCGTGCTTCAACGCGACCCGCAGGACCAGGTACGGGTGCTCGACGAAGACGGGACCGTCGTCGGCGAGGTCCCCGACGTCGACGACGAGACGCTCGTCGAGATGTACCGATACATGCGTCTCGCCCGACACTTCGACACGCGGGCGGTGAGTCTCCAGCGCCAGGGGCGGATGGGGACGTATCCACCGCTGTCCGGACAGGAGGGCGCACAGATCGGGAGCGCAATCGCGCTCGACGAACAGGACTGGATGGTTCCGAGCTATCGCGAACACGGCGCGTCGCTGCTCCGGGGCCTCCCGCTGAAGCAGACGCTTCTGTACTGGATGGGCCACGAGAAGGGCAACGAGATGCCCGAGGGCGTGAACCTCTTTCCGCCCGCGGTCCCCATCGCCTCGCAGATTCCGCACGCGACCGGCGCGGCGTGGGCGAAGAAACTCCGCGGCGAGGAGGACACGGCCGTCATCTGCTACTTCGGCGACGGCGCGACCTCCGAGGGCGACTTCCACGAGGGGCTGAACTTCGCGGGCGTCTTCGACACCCCGAACGTCTTCTTCTGTAACAACAACCAGTGGGCCATCTCGGTGCCGCGGGAGCGACAGACCGCCGCCGAGACGCTCGCCCAGAAGGCGACCGCCTACGGCATCGACGGCGTGCAGGTCGACGGGATGGACCCGCTCGCGGTCTATTCGGTGACGAAGGCGGCGCTCGACAAGGCGAAGAACCCCGGCGAGGGCGAGGGCCGCCCGACGCTCATTGAGGCGGTCCAGTACCGCTTCGGCGCGCACACGACCGCCGACGACCCGACCGTCTACCGCGACGACGAGGAAGTCGAGAAGTGGAAGGCGAAAGACCCGATTCCGCGGCTGGAGTCGTTCCTCCGCGAGACGGGCCGCATCGACGACGAGACCGTCGAGACCATCGAGGAAGACGTGAAACAGCGGGTCGCCGACGCCATCGAGGCGGCCGAGTCCGACCCGCGTCCGGACCCGAGCGAGATGTTCAACTACGCCTACGCCGAGCGGACCCCGGAGATTCAGGCACAGTACGAGGAGTTCGAGGCGCTCCGCGAGAAGTTCGGCGACGAAGGATTCCTCAGAGAATGAGCAGTCAGAACCTCACCATCGTGCAGGCGGTACGGGACGGTCTCTACACCGAGATGAACCTCGACGACGAGGTGCTCGTCATGGGCGAGGACGTCGGCAAGAACGGCGGCGTCTTCCGGGCCACGGAGGGCCTCTGGGACGAGTTCGGCGACGACCGCGTCATCGACACGCCGCTGGCCGAATCGGGAATCGTCGGCACGGCCATCGGCATGGCCGCGATGGGGCTGAAACCGGTCCCGGAGATACAGTTCTCCGGCTTCATGTACCCCGGTTTCGACCAAATCGTGAGCCACATGGGTCGGTTCCGCAACCGCAGCCGCGGCCGCTACACGCTCCCCATGGTGCTCCGCGCGCCCTACGGCGGCGGCATCCGCGCCCCCGAGTCGCACTCGGAGTCCAAGGAGATGTTCTACGCGCACGAGGCCGGCCTGAAGGTCGTCATCCCCTCGACGCCGTACGACACGAAGGGACTGCTCATCTCCGCCATCCGCGACCCCGACCCGGTCATCTTCATGGAGCCGAAGCTCATCTACCGGGCGTTCCGCGGGGAGGTCCCCGAGGAGGACTACACGGTCCCCATCGGCGAGGCCGCGGTCCGCCGCGAGGGGACGGACGTGTCCGTGTTCACCTTCGGCGCGATGACGCGCCCGACGCTCGAAGCCGTCGAGAACCTCGAAGAGGAGGGCATCGACGCAGAGGTCGTGGACATCCGCACCATCTCGCCGCTCGACCGCGAGACCATCGTGGAGTCGTTCAAGAAGACCGGCCGCGCGGTGGTCGTCCACGAGGCTCCGAAGAACGGCGGCCTCGGGGCCGAAATCACGGCGACGGTTCAGGAGGAGGCGCTGCTCTATCAGGAAGCGCCGGTCAAGCGCGTCGCGGGCTACGACGTGCCGTACCCGCTGTACGCGCTGGAGGACTACTACCTCCCCTCGGTCGCCCGCGTCGAAGAAGGTATTCGTGAGGCGGTGAACTTCTGAACGATGGCGCTCAAGGAATTCAAACTCCCCGACGTCGGCGAAGGCGTCGCGGAAGGCGAACTCGTAACGTGGCACGTCGCGCCGGGCGACGAGGTAACCGAAGACCAGGTGCTCGCGGAGGTCGAGACCGACAAGGCGCTCGTCGACGTGCCCTCGCCGTTCAACGGGACGGTCGAGGAACTCCTCGCCGAGGAGGGCGAGGTCGTCCCCGTCGGGGACGTCATCATCACCATCCGGGTCGGTGGCGACGAGGAGGAGGCCGCCGATGCCGCCGGTTCGGACGCCGAGGCCGCCGACGTGGACGCCGAACCGACCGATTCCGAGACGGCCGAGAGCGACGACGCCGGCGCAGGCGAGGACGACGGTTCCAGTTCCGGCGGGCGCGTGTTCGCCCCGCCGAGCGTCCGACGGCTCGCCCGCGAACTCGGCGTCAGTCTCGAATCCGTCGACGGCAGCGGCCCGAGCGGCCGCGTGACCGAGGGCGACGTTCGCGCCGCCGCGGAAGACGCCGGCGACGAGGGCGGCGACGAACCCAGCGGCCCGCGGACCGTCCAGACCAACGGGAAGTCCGCGACCGCGAAGCGCGACGAGGGAACGTCCGGGTCGGCGACCGCGTCGGCCGAGAGCGCCGACCGCGGGCAGACGCTCGCCGCGCCCGCGACCCGCGCGCTGGCCAAGGAGGAGGGCGTGGACATCGACGCCGTCCCCGCGACCGAGATGCGCGACGGCGAGGCGTTCGTCTCGCCCGAGGCCGTCAAAGAGTACGCGCAGGCCCAGCGCGAGGCGCAGGCCGCGGACGCCGAGGCGGTGGCCGCCGAGGCCGACGCCGTCCCCGCGACCGCCGAGGCGACGGGCGAAGCGACGAGTGAATCCGCACCGCCCGAGGCCGGCCCCGGTGCCGGCGAGCGCGTCCCCTACAAGGGCGTCCGCAAGGCCATCGGCGACCAGATGCAGCGGTCGAAGTACACCGCGCCGCACGTCACCCACCACGACGAGGTGGACGTGACGGAGCTCGTCGAACTGCGCGAACAGCTCAAGCCCGTCGCCGAGGAGCGAGGGTCGCGGCTGACCTACATGCCGTTCGTGATGAAGGCCGTCGTCGCGGCGCTGAAGGACTTCCCGTACCTCAACTCGCAACTCGACGAGGAGAACGAGGAAATCGTTCTGCGCGACGAGTACAACATCGGCGTCGCGGCCGCGACCGACGCCGGCCTGCTCGTTCCCGTCGTCCGCGACGCGGACCGCAAGGGCATGCTCGAACTCGCCGACGAGATGAACGAGAAGGTCGAGAAGGCCCGCAACCGCAAAATCGCGCCCGAAGAGATGCGCGGCGGCACCTTCACCATCACCAATATCGGCGGCATCGGCGGCGAGTACGCGACGCCCATCGTCAACTACCCCGAGGTGGCGATTCTCGCGCTCGGAGCCATCAAAGACAAGCCCCGGGTCGTCGACGGTGAGGTCGTGCCGCGTAAAGTCCTCACCCTCTCGCTGTCGTTCGACCACCGCATCGTCGACGGCGCGCAGGGCGCTCGATTCACGAACCGCGTCAAGGAACTGCTCGAAGACCCCAAGCTGCTGGTGTTAGAATAATGGTCGTCGGAGACATCGCAACCGGAACCGAACTGCTCGTCATCGGCGCGGGGCCGGGCGGCTACGTCGCCGCCATCCGCGCCGCACAGAACGGCATCGACACGACGCTCGTCGAGAAGGACGCCTACGGGGGCACCTGCCTCAACTACGGCTGTATCCCCTCGAAGGCGCTCATCACGGGCGCGAACCTCGCCCACGAGGCGGGCAACGCCGAGGAGATGGGCATCCACGCCGACCCCGTCGTCGACATGTCGCAACTGCGCGACTGGAAGAGCGGCGTCGTCGACCAACTCACCGGCGGCGTCGAGAAGCTCTGTAAGGCAAACGGCGTCAATCTCGTCGAGGGGACCGCCCGCTTCAAAGACGAGAACGCCGTCCGCATCGCCCACGGCGGCGAAGGGCAGGGCTCGGAGACCGTCGAGTTCGAACACTGCATCATCGCCACCGGCTCGCGCGTCATCCAGATTCCCGGCTTCGACTTCGGCGACGAGCCGGTGTGGTCGTCGCGGGACGCCCTCGAAGCCGACACCGTCCCGGAGCGACTGGTCGTCGTGGGCGGCGGCTACATCGGGATGGAGCTGTCGACGACGTTCGCCAAGCTCGGCGCGGACGTGACCGTCGTGGAGATGCTCGACGACATCCTGCCGGGCTACGAGTCCGACGTGGCCCGCGTCGTCCGCAAGCGCGCCGAGGACCTCGGCATCGACATGCACTTCGGCGAGGGGGCCAGCGGCTGGCGCGACGAGGACGACGGTATCATGGTGACCACCGAGACCGAAGACGGCGAGGAAAACGAGTACCGCGCCGACAAGGTGCTCGTCGCCGTCGGGCGCTCGCCCGTCACCGACACGATGGACATCGAGAGCGCCGGCCTCGAAGCCGACGACCGCGGGTTCCTCTCGGTCGACGAGTGCCGCCGCACCGACGTCGAGCACATCTACGCCGTCGGCGACGTGGTCGAGGACACGCCGATGCTCGCGCACGTCGCCTCGAAAGAGGGCATCGTCGCCGCCGAGCACGTCGCCGGCGAGCCGGTCGCCTTCGACAGTCAGGCCGTCCCCGCCGCCGTCTTCACCGACCCCGAAATCGGCACGGTCGGCATGACGGAAGCCGACGCCGAGGAAGCCGGCTTTTCGCCCGTCGTCGGGCAGATGCCGTTCCGGGCGTCCGGCCGCGCGCTGACGACGAACCACGCCGACGGCTTCGTCCGCGTCGTCGCCGACGAGGAGTCCGGATTCGTCCTCGGGGCGCAAATCGTCGGCCCCGAGGCCTCGGAGCTAATCGCGGAACTCGCGTTCGCCATCGAGATGGGCGCGACGCTCGAAGACGTGGCGTCGACCATCCACACCCACCCGACGCTCGCGGAAGCGGTCATGGAGGCCGCCGAGAACGCGCTCGGACAGGCGATTCACACGCTGAATCGGTGAGGTGAGGAGCGTCGAAAAGCGGGAGGACTTTTTTACGCGGTCAGGTCGCCGTCGAGCTCCGGGTCGAAGACGTCCTCGACGCGACAGTCGAAGTACGCCGCCAGCTTGAACGCCAGTTCGAGCGAGGGGTCGTACCGCTCGCGCTCGATGGCGTTGATTGTCTGTCGGGTGACGCCGACCGCTTCGGCGAGTTCGCCCTGACTGAGGTCTGCGGCCTCGCGGCGCGTGCGGACCCCGTTTTTCATGTCCGAGCGCGGACCCAGAGGTAGCACAGGGCGAAGAGACCGAACAGTCCGACGAAGCCGTACAGCGCGCCCGAGACGAACGGCGAGACCTCGAACAGCCCGAGCGTCGCGCCGAGTCGGGCGGCGGACGCGCCGAGGACGAGGATTACCGCGGCGACGGTCATGGTGAGCTGACTCGCCCGTCGTTCGAGCGACCGGTCGCGCTCGTCGAACAGCGCGACGTCGGTGCCGCGCCAGACGGCGAGCGCGGCGACGATGCCGAGCCAGTAGACGGCTTCGCCGACCACGGGGTAGTCGAGAAACCGGAGGACGAGGGAGGCGAGCACGCCGACCCCGATGGAGCCGAACAGCAGGCGTCGATACCGCCGTCGTCTGGAGAGCCGAGGCGTCGGTGAGCGTTGGACCTGTGTCATAGTTCTGTGTAAAGCGCCGGGTCGGAGACCGGGTGGAAAGTTCGCTTTACAGTAAAGCATACTTTACACACCGACTTAATCGTTGTCCCGGTTCGGTCGCGTCGCTCCGAGGTTCGCGCGGCCGCAGAGAAGGGCGTCAGCGTCGGTTCAGTTCGAGTCGGGCGGGTTCAGTCCGGGTCGGGTCGGTTCATGGTCGCTCACCCGTCGTCGAACCACCACAGCACCAGCATCGTCCCCACGACCGCCGCGGCCGCGGGAATCGACTCGTCGACGCCGAGCGTGCGGACGTCGAGGAGGACGACGCCCTCGAACAGGGCGGCGAGCGCGAGGGCCACGAAGACGAAGCCCGCCACCCATAGCTCGGGCGTGTTGACGTCGCTGATTGGCATACGCGGGGCTACGGCCCCATATGTGATAAGTGTTAGCAGACCACAAACAGTCTACTCGTCGGCGTCGAGAATCCCGTGGCTCTCGAAGAGCTTTCCGAGTCGGTCCATGGAGGCGACGACGGCGTCGCAGGCCGGGCGGACCGCGTCCTTGGGGACGAAGCCGACCGAGAGGCCGGCGACTTCGAGCATCGGGAGGTCGTTCGCGCCGTCGCCGACCGCGACGGTTCGGTCCATCGGGACCTCGTGTTCGGCGGCGTGATTCTCCAGCGCCGTGTCCTTCGTGCCCTCGATGAGCGACCCCTCCACGTCGCCGGTGAGTCGGCCGCCCTTCACGGGCAGGCGGTTCGAGACGATGTCGTCGACCTCGACGCCCTCCTTTTCGAGCGCGCGCTCGACGCCGCGTTCGAACCCCCCGGTGAAGATGGCGACGTGGTGGCCGTAGTCGCGGAGACGCCGGATGAGGTCGGCCGCGCCGGGGCGGAGTTCGACCTCGCTGTAGGCCTCCTCGGCGAGTTCCTCTTCGAGGCCTTCGAGGAGGCGGGCGCGCGAGCGCAGGCTCTCCGCGTAGCTCATCTCGTCGTTCATGGCCCGCTCGGTGATGTCGGCCATCTCGTCGGCCGTGCCGTTCTTCTTGCCGAGGAGGACCGTCATCTCGGAGTCCGAGAGCGTGCCGTCGAAGTCGAAGGCGATGATGCGCATATCTGCCCGTCGTCGCCGCGGGGTTTCAAAGCTTCCGCGTCGGCAGTTATGCGGCGGGGGAGGGGCGCTGGCGAGCCGCCCCCGGCGGGAAACGGGGGGCGGCCGCGCACAGCTATTTACCCGTCGTCTCCCTGACAAGCACGTATGGACGACCCCCACGACGCCGAACACGAGACGCTCAGCGACGTCGAAGCCGACCTGGCCGACGATTTCGGCGACGAGGGCGACAGCCCGCTCCGACAGTTCGTCCGAAGCCTCCGCGACCTCGACGACGCCGACGTGCGCGCGGTCGGTCAGTACGACGGCGAGGCGTTCGAACTCCTCTACCTCCGCGACGACATCGACGACGCCCTCGACGCCGACGCCCGAACAGAGCGCGTGAAGGCGCTCGTGATGAAGGCGCTCAGCGAACCCGTCAACGAACCCGGACTCGACGACTACGGCCAGTTGAACGCAGTCGTCAGGTGGTTCGACGAAGTCGTCGTCGCCATCTACCCCAACGACGAGTGGTCGGGAGCCATCGCGACGTTCGACCGGGCGAACTCGCCGCTTGTCGACCCCGCGGTGAAACACCTCTCGTGAGGCCGGCCGAGAGACGACGGCCGCGACGCCCGCTCAGATTCGAACCGGCGTCCACGACCGCGGGCCGTCGTCGAGTCCGCGAACCCGGAACTCCGGGTCGCCGTCGGTGTCGCGCGTCTCGACGAAGCCGTCGAACGGCTGTTTGAGGAGCGCGAGTTCGCGCTCGTCGACGAAGCCGGTGTCGAGCGTGAAGACGCCGGTAAACCCCGCCGCGGAGATGCGGCCCGTGATGACGTGCAGGAACTGGAACAGCCGCTTGAGGTCGGTGTACATCACGAGCGTCGAGAGGACGTGCAGGCCGACGCGGGCCGACCGGTTCGCCTCGTGGTGCTCCCGGAGCGACTGAGTCAGGTGGATGCCGATGCCGGTCAGGTCGCCGGGGCTGGAGACGTACCGGAGGTTGCCCGCGTCGGAGCGGTCGCCGAGGAGGTCGGCGACGCTCGTCGTGTCGATGACCTCGAACTGCTCCGGGGGCGACCCACTGATGTACGATAGCTCCTGTGCGATGCTCGGGGCGGGCTTCTTCGTCGTCACGACGACCGTCCCCGCGTCGTCGCGCTCGCCGGGCGCGAGCATCGAGAGCATGAGCCGACGCTTCCGCGTCATCGTCGGGCCGGCGATGAGCACGGACCCGGTGTCCGGAAGCGACACCTCGGGCGACCGCGTCGCCGGCGAAGCGTTCTCGGGACGGAAGACCATCTACCGAATCTACCGGAGTCGTGCAGATAATACTAGTGGGGCGAACGACCGCGCCGCCCGAACCGTGCGAGACAGTCTCAATGTCACGATATCGGCCGTTGTGACAACCCTTAACCCGAATGGGTCTGACGCTACGCGCATGAAGGTACTCGTCACGGACCCGATCGCCGACGCGGGTCTGGATCGGCTACGCGAGGCCGGTTACGAGGTAGAGACCGCGTACGACGTCGAAGGTGACGCCCTGCTCGAAGCCGTCTCCGACGCGAACGGGCTCATCGTCCGCTCCGGAACGCAGGTGACCGCCGAGGTGTTCGAGGCGGCTCCCGACCTCGTCATCGTCGGACGCGCCGGCATCGGCGTCGACAACATCGACATCGACGCCGCGACCCAACACGGCGTCATCGTCGCCAACGCGCCCGAGGGGAACGTCCGCGCCGCCGCCGAGCACACCGTCGCGATGGGCTTCGCCGCCGCGCGCTCGATTCCGCAGGCCCACGCCCGCCTCAAGGACGGCGAGTGGGCCAAGTCCGACTACCTCGGCAACGAGGTCAACGGCAAGACCCTCGGCGTCGTCGGCCTCGGCCGCGTCGGCCAGGAGGTCGCGAAGAAGTTCTCGTCGCTCGGGATGGACATCGTCGCCTACGACCCCTACATCGGCGAGGAGCGCGCCGACCAGCTCGGTGCCGAACTCGTCGAGTTCGACGCCTGTCTCGCCCGCGCCGACTTCCTCACCGTCCACACGCCGCTGACCCCCGAGACGGAGGGGCTCATCTCCACCGACGAACTCGAAACGATGGGGAGCGGCTACCTCATCAACTGCGCCCGCGGCGGCGTCGTCGACGAGGCCGCCCTCGCCGAGGCCGTCGACGCCGGCGTCATCGACGGGGCCGCGGTCGACGTGTTCGCCGACGAACCCGTCTCGCCCGACAACCCGCTTCTCTCCGTCGACGACGTGGTCGTCACGCCGCACCTCGGCGCGTCCACCTCGGCCGCACAGGAGAACGTCGCCGTCTCGACGGCCGACCAAATCGTCGCCGCGTTCCGCGACGAACCCGTCATCAACGCGCTCAACGCGCCGTCGGTCGACGAGAGCGCCTTCCCGCGCATCCAGCCGTACATCGGTCTCGCCGAGACCGCCGGGAAAATCGCCGCTCAACTGCTCGACGGTCGCCTCGGCGAAGTCGAGGTCACCTACACCGGCGACATCGCCGCCGAGGACATCGAACTCGTCACGGCCTCCGCGCTGAAGGGCGTCTTCGCGCCGCTCGAATGGCAGGTCAACGCCGTCAACGCCCCGCAGGTCGCCAAGGAGCGCGGCATCGAGGTCGTCGAGTCGAAGTCCCGCCAGTCGGACGACTTCCAGAGCCTCGTGACCGTCACCGTCCGCAACGGCGACGAGGAGATGACCGTCTCCGGGACGCTTTTCACCGGCGAGGACCCGCGCATCGTCCGCATCAACGGCTACCGGCTGGACGCCATCCCGTACGGCCAGATGCTCGTCGCCCGCAACTACGACAAGCCGGGCGTCATCGGCTTCATCGGGACCGTCCTCGGCGAGAACGACGTGAACATCGCCGGGATGTTCAACGCCCGCCGCGCGAAGGCCGGCGGCGAGGCGCTGACCGTCTACAACCTCGACGACGACGTGCCGGACGACGTTCGGGAGAAACTCCTCGCCGACGACCGCATCATCGACGTGGACCTCATCACGCTCTGAAGCGGGCGGCCCGCGCCTCTTTCTGAGAAACGACTACGACCGAAACGACGCTACCGCCGGCCGAGCGCCGACGCGACTCTCTCGACCACGCGCCCGACGGCGGCTTGCACCGCGGCGGCCGCGTCCGACTCGTCGCCCGAGCGACGAGACAGGTCGTTCGACCGGCCCGAGCGGTCGGGCGTCCGCTGACGGCCGCGGCCGCGGCCGCGACTCTCGGCCAGCAACTGTTCGTAGTGGTCGATTATCTCCTGTTGGTCCGCATCGGCGTTCTCAAGACGCTCGCTGAGTCGAGCGTTCGCGCGGCGAAGC
This sequence comes from Haloferax massiliensis, assembly GCF_001368915.1. Lineage (GTDB taxonomy): Archaea > Halobacteriota > Halobacteria > Halobacteriales > Haloferacaceae > Haloferax > Haloferax massiliensis. The sequence continues at coordinate 589,164 of NZ_CSTE01000001.1, forward strand.
GCCTCGTTCTCGCGCTGGAGCGACTCTCGGCTCCGTGCGTCGGTGGCCGACGACGGGCGGCGGCCGCGCGACTGCTGACGACCGCGCGACTGCGAGGCCGTGGACGCCTGTGCTGACGCGGTGGTTGCGCGTGAGGGGGAGGATGCTGACGCGGTGGTTGCGCGTGAGGACGAGGGCGCTGACGAGGCCGTGGATGCGCGGGTGGACGCGGCCGAAGACGCGGGGGCTGAGGCGGCCGAAGACGCGGGGGCTGAGGCGGCCGAAGACGCGGTTTCGGACGGCCCGTTCTCGATTCCGTCCGGCGGGTACGTTCTCGAACCGGCCCCGTCCCGACTGACGGTCCCGGTCGGCATGCTGCTGAGCGACATCGTGTGGCACAACGTACCACAGAATGAAAAGGATGCGTCAGACGCGCACCCGACGCGCGTCATCGTGCCCGGGGTGACCGCTCCGTCGGTCGCCGAGGGCGGACGGCGCGCCTACTCGGCGAGGTGTTCGAGCACCGCTTCGGTGTCGTTCGGGACGGGTTCGGGGTCGTCGCCCGCCTCGAACGCCGCGTCGGGGTCCTTCAGCAGGTGGCCCGTCGTGAGACAGACGACCTGTTCGTCCGCGTCGACGACGCCCTCGGCGCGGAGCTTTCGGAGGCCGGCGACGGAGGCGGCGGAGGCGGGTTCGACGCCGACGCCCTCGGCCGCGAGGTCGCGCTGTGCCTCGGTGATTTCCTCGTCGGAGACGGCGACGGCCGTGCCGTCCGTCTCGCGGATGCCGGGGAGCGCCTTCGGCGCGTTGACCGGGTTGCCGATGCGGATGGCGGTCGCGCGCGTCTCGACGTCCTCCCAGCGGCGGGTCTCGTCCCAGCCGTTCTCGACGGCCTCGACCATCGGGGCCGCGCCCTCGGCCTGTACGCCGGTCAGCTTCGGCACGTCCTCGACGTCGAGCGCGCCCGACTGAACGAGTTCGCGGAACGCCTTGTAGAGCGCCGAGGTGTTGCCCGCGTTACCGACGGGGAGGACGATGCGGTCCGGATAGCCGCCGTAGTCCTCGTGGAACTCTTCGAGGATTTCGAGGCCGATGGTCTTCTGGCCCTCAAGCCGGAAGGGGTTCAGCGAGTTGAGGAGGTACGCCTCGCCGCGGGCGGCGAGGTCCTGGACGATGTCGAGACAGGAGTCGAAGTTGCCGTCGACTTCGAGGATTCGGGCGTCGTGAAGCGACGCCTGCGCGATTTTCCCGGCGGCGACCTTGCCGGCGGGGAGGAGCACGAGCGTCTCCATCCCGCCGCGCGCGCCGTAGGCGGCGAGCGCGGCCGAGGTGTTCCCGGTCGAGGCACAGGCGAGGCGGCCGACGCCGAGTTCCTTCGCCACGCGGACGCCGACGGTCATGCCGCGGTCCTTGAACGAGCCGGTGGGGTTCATCCCCTCGTGTTTGACGCGGAGCGTCTCGACGCCCACGTCGGCTTCGAGGCGCGGGACCTCGTGGAGGGGCGTCGCGCCCTCGGGGAGCGAAACGCCCTCCTCGAAGGGGAGCGCGGCGTTGTAGCGCCAGACGCCGCGGCCCTCGAAGTCGTCCCACGTCGGCGGGGAGGCGTAGCGGACTTCGAGGAGGCCGTCGCAGTCGTCGCAGGTGTACCGAACGTCCTCGAACGGCGCGAACTGCGCGCCGCACGCGATACATTCGAGCCAGGTGCCGTCGTCGGCGACGGATGGCTCCTCGGGGGCGGGTGCCGTGAGTTCGAGGCTCATTGCTCGGGCGGTGGCACCAGAGGGACAAAAGCGGGCGGGTTTGGGCGGCACCTGCCGGGCGACGGACTCGCCGGGAGCGCGGTCGACCGGGGAGAGCTACGACTCGCCGAAGGCGTCGATGCGGGCGTGTACGTCCTCTGCCCACTCGTCGAGCGCGGCGTGCATCATCTCTTTGGCCTCGGGGAGCGGCGTCGCCGTGTACTGGTAGACGTAACCGCCGGGGTCGAGCAGGCGGCGCTTGCGCTCGGTGAGGCCCTTGTCGAGGAGCGTCGTCAGCGAGCGGTTGACGTTGCTCCGGTCGCGGTCGAGCACCTCCGCGAGTTCGGCGACGGTGCTCCCGGGGTTGTCGAGTAGTGCGAGATACGTCCGGCTCTCGTGGCTCTGGATGCCGAAGACGCACGCGAGGACCTGTCCGAAGTTCGGGTCCTCGGTCTCCATCAGTTCGCCCATGTCCGGTGCGTCGGCCATGCACACCTGTTCGCCGTGCGCCGGATTAAACCCTCACCTACAGGCGAGCGAGCGGTCGGGGCCGGACGGGACGCCGCGGCTACTCCGCCTTCGCGTAGCCCATCTTCAGCACGCACGCCCGCATCCCGTCTTCGTCTTCGTGTTTGTGGAGCGTCGTCGGCGTGTCGCAGTAAAAGACCGTGCCGTCGTGGCGGAGCGTCACCTCGTGGACGCCGCCGAGCAGCTCCGCTCGGACGACGACCCGGCGGCCCTCGCGGAGCGCGTCGAGGATTTCGTCTGCGGTCAGTTCGCCGGACTCGACTCGGAGCGGCTCGGGCATACCGGAGGGTCGCGGGCGAGCGCTATCAGTATTGTCGATGGCGGCGAGTGCCGACAGGAACGCGTGCCGACAGCGGGCGGCGAGTCGAGCCGAAACCGGACCCGACTCAGTTCGTCGTCCAGTTGGACCGGTGTTCCTCGTCCGTCGTCGGCACCTCCACGCCCTCGACGGCCTCCGCGACTTCGGTCTCCTTCGGCGTGTCGATGTGCCAGCGGTCGATTTCGTCCTCGAAGCCCCGCAGCGTCTCCGACACCTTCGACTTCAGCTCGTCGTCGTTGACGTTCACCTCGAAGACGAACCGCTCGTCGCCGGAGCCGCGGCCGACCCGCTGGATGTTCGCGCTCACGAGTTCGTTGTCGAAGTAGTACGGGGCCAACTGGGTCATCACGTTGCGGTAGACCGTGTCCTCGACCTTCCGCAGCGCCTTCCGCCCGGCGGAGTCGGCCGCGCGAGCGACGTAGTTGATGGAGTCCTGCCACGACTCGACGGCCCCCTCGTTGTCGCCCTCTTCGACCCGCTCGTAGGACCGAGAGAGCTTCTCTCCCGCCGTTTTGAGGTCGTCGTTGGGCGTCTTGCCCGCCTTCTCGCCCTCGCCCTCGCCGACGCTGGCCTGCTGGGCAGTCTTCTCGTTTACGTCCTCGCCGAGTCGCTCGTGGGACTTGGGTCGCCACTCGTCCCAGTCGTCGAAGGCGTCGCCGTCGACGTCGGCGTCGCGGAGCGCGCGGGTGATTCGCTCCCCGTGTTCGACGACCTCGTCCCAGGTGCCACGGCGTTTGAACCCGGAGATGCTCTCTTCCATTGTCGTTGACGGGACTACGTGCCAGACGGTATAAACTCTACGAGGAGACAGGTTCGCACACGGGTGAGAACGTCTAGCGGTCGCCGTAGACGAACCGCTCTGCGGCCGCGTCGAGGCGGGCCGACACCCGACCGAGCCACGCCGTCGGCGACGCGGCCCGGAGCGCCGACTCGTCGAGTTCGATTCGGTCGTCGCCGAACGGGTCGCGGTCCCCGCTCGCGGCGGCGTCCACGACGGTGGTCATCGAACACCGGCCGCACGCCTCTCGGGTCGAGTCTCCCATGCGCCGGGGTTCGGAACCTTCACGAATAAACCTTGGTTTCCGGGCGGGTCGCGACGGGCTTATACGGTCGAACGTGTTGCTCCGTCTCATGGGATATCGCGTCGTGGACGCAACCGCCGTCGAGCCCGCCGACGACCGCCCGTGCGAACTCCGCCGCATCGGCGGCGAGGGCGGCTTAGAGACCGTCGCGCTCAACCGCTTCCGGGCCGCCCCCGGCGAGCAGGTGCCGCTTTCGTACCACTACCACACCGAACAGGAGGAGGCCTTCTACGTCCTCTCGGGCACGCTGTTCGTCGAGACGCCGGACGAGACGTTCGAAGTCGGCGCCGACGGCCTGTTCGTCGCCGACCCGGAGAGCCCGCACCGGGCGTACAACCCCGAGGACGCCGACGAGCCGGTCGAACTGCTCGCGCTCGGCTCGCCGGCCGTGTCGGGCGACGCCGTTCCCTACGACCCCGACGAGGAATGAGGAGCGTCGAACCCGAGGACGCCGAGGGAGCCGGAACGCAGGACGAGCCGAGCGGGGCGGACGCGTCGGTTTCGGGGCCGGCCCTCGACCGCCCCGAGTGGGACGACGAGTACCTCGACCGAGTCGCCGAGCGACTCATGTACAACTACGACTTGGAGCGGGAGTACGCCGTCCGCGGCGAGCGGTTCGACCTGTTCGGCTCGATGCGGATGGAGAGCCAAAAGCAGTTCCTCCACCGGTCTATCAACTACGCCAACCACCACGCGATGGAGTACATGTTCGCGCGGCGGGTCGAGTCGGCGACGGTCGCCGAACTCGAACGGCTCGTCGAACTGGGTCACGCGCTCGCCGACGAGTGGATAGAACCCGACGAGGAGCACTACGGGACGGACTTCACGTTCGTGCTCGTCGCCGACGCGGTGCCGGAGGAAGTCCGGACGTTCGTGTCCGAGTTCGCCGACCGGACGCTCCTGAAGTTCGGCTACTACGGCCACTACGAGGTGAACGTCGCCGTCGTCGCGCCGGCAGACGAGGACGCCGTCGCCAGCCGCAACGCCGACTCGGTCGCCGCGTTCACGCTCTGGACCGACGGCTCGCCGGCGGTCTCAGACGGGCTGTTAGGCCGGGTCCTCGGGAAGTTGCGTCGGTAAGAAAAAACGGAGTCGAAGGGTCGGCGGTCAGAGGCCGAGCGGCGAACGACCGCGCGTCAGTCGTCGCCCGGTTGCGGGCGACCGCCGCTACCGCCACCGCCGCCCGAACTCCGGGCGTCTTTGATGTTGTCGTAGCCGATTTTCGCCAGCGACAGCGCCAGATAGACGAGCACCAGCGCGAGGACGATTTGGACGACCGCCGACACCATCGCGAAGGTGCCCGCCGAGGCCATCCACTCGGGGTTCAGGAACTTCGCGTAGAGGTTGTCGTGGAACGCGAGCCACAGCAGGCCGAGCGACGTGATGGTCGTCATGAGCGCCATCGGCAGGCCCGTGCTGAGAAGCTGTTTGGAGTCGTCCCAGTTGGCCAGCCAGACGGTCGCGGTCAGGAGCGCCAGCGCGGCGAGAAGCTGGTTCGCGCCGCCGAACAACTGCCAGAGCGTCAGCCACGAGCCGCTGGTGATGAGGATGTACGCCGGCAGCGACTGCACGAACGCGTTGCCGTAGCGGTTGGTCGCGAACTCCTCGACCGGCGTCTCGGGCGTCCCGACGATTTCCTCCATCATGTAGCGACCGAGGCGAACCGCCGTGTCGGTCGACGTGAGGAGGAAACTGACCAGCACGAGGGCCATGAACGGCCCGCCGAAGGAGGTCGGGATGCCGAAGCTCGACAGGATGACGCCGCCGCCCGCGGCGAACGTCGGGAGCGCGAGGCCGATACCGCCGCCCACGTCGGGCGCGATGATGGCGACCGTCGCCAGCGCGACGGTTGCGAGGAGGCCCTCGCCGAGCATGCCGCCGTAGCCGATGACGCGCGCGTCGGACTCCTTGTTCAGTTGCTTCGAGGTCGTGCCCGACGAGACGAGCGAGTGGAACCCGCTGATGGTCCCGCAGGCGATGGTGATGAACAGAAGCGGGAACAGCGGCGCGCCGGAGCGGCCGATGAACCCGTAGTACGGTTCGAGGTTCGTCACGAGCGGCTGGGTCGGAGTCGTGAAGAACGTGCCCGCGACGATGGCGACGAGCGCGCCGCCGACGCCCGCGTACAGCAGGAACGACGAGAGGTAGTCGCGCGGTTGCAAAAGCACCCAGACCGGGAGGGCGCTCGCAATCGCCCCGTAGACGAGGATGAGCGGCACCCACGCCGCGGTGTTCCCGTTGAACGAACTCGCGCCGGGGAGCCACGACCCGGAGCCGGAGAACAGGACGAACGTCTCGGCGGGCGCGCGGGCCGCGGGTTCGAACAGCGCAACCGGGTACTGAATCCCCGCGTAGACGCCGACGAACATCGCCACGACGAACACGAACGTCCCGAGCAGGAACGGGAGGTTCAGCTGGTAGAGGTAGATGCCGAACAGCACCGCGAGGACGATGTACACCAGACTCGCCGTGGCCGCCTCCGGATAGGCGTTGAACACGATGGCCACCACGAGGGCGAACACCGCGACGACGAGGACGATGGTGAGAAACGCGAACCACAACAGCATGTTCTTGCCGCGCTCGCCGACGTACTCGCCGATGATGTAGCCGATGGACTTCCCGTCGTGTCGCAGGCTGCTCGACAGCGACACGAAGTCGTGGACGCTCCCGAGAAGCGGGTTGCCGATGGCGATCCACGCGAGCGCGGGAACCCAGCCCCACACAACGCCCGCCGTAATCGGTCCGACAATCGGCGCGCCGCCCGCGATGCTCGAATAGTGATGCCCCAGTAACACCGGCTTTTTCGCCGGAACGTATTCTTGACCGTCTTCGTACTTGTGCGCTGGCGTCTCACGACTGTCGTCGAGTTCGACGAACTGCGCGAGATATCGGGAGTAACCGAGATACCCGACGGTAAACAACGCGAGTACCGTGACGACCAACCAAATGACTTGTACCATGGTACGCTGCCCCACTCGGTGACACGAAAATGCCCACCTTAACATTAACGATAGATAGGAATGTATCGTGTTCGAACGACAGGTTCAATCGGCGAGGGACGCCGAAAATTATCACCGCGGGGTCGGTTTACCCACCTACTGAACGTCGGGCGAGGTGTCGATGTCGAGTTCGGCCGCCACCTCGCCCAAGAAGTCACCCTTGACCTCGGCGACCCGCGTCTCGACGGCGGCGACGAGCGGCGGTGAAAAATTCTCGCGGAGGTCGGCGAGTCGTTCGCGCTCTGTCTTGACTCGCCCGCGCAAGAACGTCGCGCCCCGGCCCGACTCGTCGGGGTCGGGTTCGGGCGTGAGGCGGTTGACCGCGAGACCGCGCACGTCGAGGCCGTAGGAGTCGAGTTGGTCGATGGCGCGCTCGGTCTCGCGCAGCGACAGTTCGTCGGGGTTCACGACGAGGAAGAACGCGGCGTCGTCCTGTAGCGTCGCCTTGGCGAACGAGAAGTCGTCGCGGCGCTGTTCGAGGCGGGCGATGATGGGGTCGCCGTCCATCATGCGCCGGGGTTCGTTGTTGCCGATAGCGGCGCGTTCGAACAGTTTGACCGACTCCTTGCGCTTGTGGAGGAGCCGCTGAACCCAGCCGTCGAGGTACTCCGGCAGGGAGAGCAGTCGGAGCGTCCCGCCGGTCGGCGAGGTGTCGAAGACGACCCGGTCGTAGTCGTCCGCCGAGCGCATCACGTCGATGAAGCGGTCGAACAGCGCCGACTCGTACGCGCCGGGCGTCTGGTGAGCCATCTCTATCTGCCGGTCTATCTCGTTGACCATCGCCGGGCTGACCTGGTCGCCCATCGCCCGCTTTGTCTCCATGAGATGTTCGCGCACCTCGGTCTCGGGGTCGATTTCCATCGCGTCGAGGTTCGGCTCGCCGGCGACGGCCGCGGGCTCGTCGGTAAAGGACTGGTCGAACACGTCGCTCGTGCTGTGAGCCGGGTCGGTCGAGACGAGGAGCGTCCGGACGCCGTCGCGGGCGCACTTGACCGCGTAAGCGCTGGACATCGTGGTCTTGCCGACGCCGCCTTTGCCGCCGAAGAAAACGAATTTGCGCATGTTAGAAGTGATACTGGTGGCCCTTGCGTTCGAGGAGCGACCCGCGGTCCCACATCCGCCGCTCCCACGCCTCGAACTCGTCTTCGAGGTACGGGAGCAGTTCGGCGGTGTAGTACGAGATGGGCGAGGGGATGCCGAACGCGTCGGGGAAGCACGCGAGCATGAACGCGTCCTCGTCGTCCTCGGCCTGCTTTTCTATCTTCTCGTAGGCGGGGTGCGAAATCATCCCGTGGTAGAGACCGCGGAGCCACTCTTCGACGAGTTCGCGGAAGGATTCGATGCGCGCGGCGAGCGTCATCAGTTTACACACTCACCCGTTTTCGGACAAAAGGGTATCGTTCACGAACGTCCGCGCTGGTTACCTGCGATTTCATATGTGCGGCCCCGGTAGGCCCGCTCATGAACGCGGGGGAGACGATTCCGGTGACGGTGCTCGGCGGGAGTCTCGGGGCGGGCAAGACGACGCTTCTCAACCACCTGTTGACGAACGCCGGCGACCGCGACATCGCCGTCCTCGTCAACGACATGGGCTCCGTGAACGTCGACGCCGAACTGGTCGCCGAGGAGTCCGACCTCGCGGTCGGCGACGGCGTGACCGAACTCTCGAACGGCTGTATCTGCTGTGAGCTTCAGGACGACCTCGAAACCGCGGTCGTCCGCCTCGCGCGCGAGCGGTCGTTCGACCACCTCGTCGTGGAGGCCTCGGGCGTCTCGGAGCCCGGCCCGGTCGCCCGGCTGTTCGTCACCTCCCGGGCGGCCGCCCGCTACGACGTGGCCGGCCTCGCCACCGTCGTCGACTCGCGGCTGTTCGCCGACACCTTCGGCGACGGCGACCCCGACCGCACCGTCGCCGAGGAGGGAGACGGCTCGGTGCGCCCGCTTTCGGACCTCCTCGTCGAGCAGGTCGAGAGCGCGGACCTCGTCGTCCTCAACAAGCGCGACCTCGTCTCCGACGCGGAACTCGCGGCGGTCCGCGACGCGGTCGAGGCGCTCCGCCCCGGCGCGACCGTCGTGGAGACGACCCACGGCGACGTGGACGTGGATTTGCTCCTCTCGGACCTCCACGACCCCGACGCGCCCGTCGGCTGGCGGGCGGCGCTGGAGGGTGACGCGGAAGGGAACGAGGGCGACCGAGACGGCCACGGCCACGGCGACCACGGCGATGCAGACCACGGCGACCACGACCACGACCACAGCCGCGACGACACCCCCCACGCCGAGGCGACCTACGGCGTCACCTCGTTCGTCTACCGTCGCCGGGCACCGCTCGACCCCGACGGCGCGGCCGAGGTTCTCGGGGACCTCCCGGATTCGGTCGTCCGCGCCAAGGGCTCGCTGTGGGTCGCCGGGGCCGAGGACGTACACTTCACCTACAGTCAGGCCGGCCCGTCGGCGTACGTCGCCGCCGCCGGCCCGTGGGTCGCCTCGCGCCCCGAGTTCGAACAGGACACCTACCGCCGCAACCACCCCGAACTCGACTGGCACGACGACCACGGCGACAGGCGGACCGAACTGGTGTTCATCGGCCGCGGGATGGACGAAGACGCGCTCTCGGCCGCGCTCGACGCCCACCTGCTCGACCCCGGCGCGTCCGCCGACGCCGGCGACTACCCGACCGACCCCGGCGAGGAGGTCGCGCTCGCGGAACCGACTCGGGAGCGCGAGTCGACCCCGACCGCCGACGCGGCCCCGGAGGGCGGCCGATGAGCGGCGAGTCGGAGCGAGCCGGCGACGACGAGGAGCGCGGAGAGGAGATAGAGTGGGGCGAGGGCGACCCGCGGGTGCTGTTCGTCATGAACCTCGTCCTCTCGACGGCGTTCGCGGCGGTCGTCGTCTACGGCCTGTCGTACATCGACCTCGCGGCCTTCTCGGCCGTTAACGTCGCGTCGGCGGCGCTCGTGCTCACGGCGGTCACGTACCTCGTGACGAACTGAAACCGCCGGATGCGTCGCCGACCCATTCTACGCGTGAACTACCCGCAGGGCACCGCTGGCGGCCGATAGCCGCATTTATGTCCTTCGGGGAACCGCCTTCTCAGTAAGATGCCCATCGAAGACCGAGACGACGCGTACCTCATCACGCACGCGCTGGCGAAGGACACGCTCTCGCGCCTCCGGGACGTGGAGACGACGCAGGTCGCCTTCCGGAAAGGCCTCGTCAAACTCGGCCGCATCTGTGGCTACGAGATAATCGACGGCGCGATGGAGACCGAGTACGTCACCATCCAGACCCCGCTGGCCGAGACGACCGGCGAGCGCGTGAAGGGACTCGACAACGTCGTCATCATCAACGTGCTCCGCGCCGCGACGCCGTTCGTGGAGGGACTGCTCAAGGCGTTCCCGCGGGCGAAACAGGGCGTCATCTCCGCCGGCCGCGACGAGGAGGCGGGGATGGACGACGACGGCGGCTTCCCCATCACCATCGACTACGTGAAGCTCCCCGAAATCACGGAGAAAGACACCGTCATCGTGGCCGACCCGATGCTCGCCACCGGCTCGACGATGTGCTCGGTCCTCGACCACATCCTCGACAACGCCGGCGTCGACCCCGAGAAGCTGTTCGTCCTCTCGGCGGTCTCCGCGCCCGACGGCCTGCTCCGCGTCGACAACGAGTTCCCCGAGGTCGACCTGCTGACGGTCGCCATCGACGACTACCTCGACGACGACGGCTACATCGTCCCCGGACTGGGCGACGCCGGCGACCGCGCGTTCCGCACGACGTAACTCGGTCACGTCCCGTCGCGCCTCGCTTCGACGCGCGGGAGTCGCGGACGGCCGCCTCGGCCGCCGACCCGGATTCGGGTAACGACTAAGTTACCGCCCGCGCACCTCCGACGCATGGACGAACCTCGCGCCACCGGAGGGAGCAGACGATGAGCGACCCGTGCGATGGCTGTGGGCGGGCGGTCGAAGACGCCCTCGCCCGCGCGGTCCAGTTGCAGGTCGACGGCTCGACCGTCGACGACCAGCGACTCTGCCCGACCTGCTTCGCCGACTGGATAACCCGATACGAAGAACAGATGTCGCCCAAGCAGTCGTCGGACGACTCCGCGGACTCCGAGATAATCGTCGACTGACGGCATCGGGCCGGTGGCCGCGTTCCCGACGCCCGCCGTCCGAACCCCTTCTCTTCGGGTCGAAAACGAGCCTCCGGCGGTCGGTCTTCGTTCGAGTCGAACGTCCCGAACCGGACCCCCGTAGACTACTGTGAGATGCGTTCTCATGGGGTTCCCCGGGGACGGGACCCGACTCGCCGAACCCCTTCGTTTCGAGTCGAAGTCCCGCGAACGCACGGGACGAATTCGAAGGCGAACGCGGAGAGGCCGGCGCGTCGAGACTCGACGAATCGAACCGACAGCCCGAGACTGAAGTCCTCTTCCGACCGGCCAGTCCAGGGATGCGACTCGTTATCGAATTACTATTCAAAATTCGGTAATTATGTGGCAGTATCGGCGGGAAAATCGCGATTAGCTGGTCATTGACATGAACAACCATAAATACGCATCGCGTCGAATAGGACTGTATGACTCGGAAGCTTGACCGCCGACAGTTTATCGCAGCGACAGGTGCCGCTGGCCTCGCCGGACTCGCCGGCTGTTCCGGCGGCGGCGGCGAAGAGACGACCACGACGACGACCGAATCCGGCGGCGAAGAGACCACTACCGCCGACGAGGAGACGACGACCGAATCCGGCGGTAACGGTGGTACGGAGAGCCGACTCTCGTGGCACGCCGGCGGGACGGGCGGCACGTACTACCCCCTCTCGAACGAGTTCAAGTCGGTCGTCGAGTCGCAGACCGACTTCACGCTTCAGGTGCAGTCCACCGGCGCGTCCGTCGAGAACGTCGGTAGTCTCGCCCGCGGCGACGCGGACTTCGCGCTGATTCAGAACGACGTCGCCTACTTCGCCCGCAACGGCGAGGGCATCGAGGCGTTCCAGGGCAGCCCCGTCGAGAACCTCCGCGGCGTCGCCACGCTCTACCCCGAGACGATTCACATCGTCACGCTCGCGGACACGGGCATCGAGACGCCCTCTGACCTCTCCGGTGCGACCATCAACACCGGCGACCTCGGTTCGGGCACGCAGGTCAACGCGACCCAGATTCTCGAAGCCCTCGGCATCTCCGACTACAGCGAGCAGAACACCGGCTTCTCGCAGGCCTCCGACCAGCTGAAGAACGGCGACATCGACGCCGCGTTCGTCGTCGGCGGCTGGCCGGTCGGTGCCATCGAGGAGCTCGCCGCGACCGAGGACGTCCGCATCGTCCCCATCGAGGGCGACAACCGCACGGCCGTCAAGGACGCCGCGCCGTTCTACGCCGACGACGAGGTCCCGTCGGGCACCTACGGGCTGGAGAACCCCGCCCCGACCGTCTCGGTTCAGGCCATGATCGCGACCAACGCCGAACAGCCCGAGGCGACCGTCGAAGCGGTCACCGACGCCATCTTCGACAACGTCGACCAGCTCACCATCAAGACGGAGTTCATCTCCAAGGAGAGCGCACAGGACGGTATGTCCATCGAGCTCCACCCCGGCGCGCAGGCCTACTTCGGCTAACGCGGGACGCTTCGATTCACTTTCGAACAGCGGTTTCCTACCCACCTTTCGATGCTTGATTCGACTCCCACACGTCTCCTCGTCGTAGTCGCGGTGCTGGCGCTCGCTGTCGGCGGAAGCGCCGCCGTCCCGGCCGGACAGGTGCTCGTCGTCGAAGACGCCGAGACCGGCGAGCGACTACAGACGATGCCGGTCGAAGAGAACACGACCGTCGCGCTCGAATACACCCACAGCGTCGAGAAGACGCGCGTCCTCGACGCCTACGCGGTTCGGAACGGCGAGCTCGTCATGACCAAAATGGAGTTCAAATCCTACGGCGCGGGACTCCCCGCTCGGGCGAACGTGACGACCGAGAACGGTTCGTTCGTCTTCGACCCCGAGGGGAGCTACGAGGATCTGTACGTCAAACCCGGTCGCATCGCCGGCCACAAACTACACGTCGGTGACCGGACCTACGACCTCGTAGCGCTCTCCGACGCGCGCTCGGTCCGCCTGTACGTCACGCACCGCTCCGTCCTCGACGCCGCCCTCCACTGACCAACGATGAACCGAACACACGACGAGGGCCGAACCGACGGCCCCGACGACCAACGCGACTCCCGGCCCGACCCGGAGACCGACGCGGCACCGGCCGACCCGCCGGTTCGAACCGACGGCGGCGAGTCGCCCGCGGACGACGACCGCGAGGCCGGGAGTACCGACGAAGAACTATCCGAAGAAGAGGCACAGGAGATGCTGGAGGGCATCGACCGGAAGCGGACGCTCTCGGGGTGGGCGGCGATTCTCACGTCGCTCGTCGCAATCTCGTTTTCCGTCTTCCAGTCGTGGCTGGCCGCCCGCGGCTTCGAGTTCGCCGCGACGCTGCCGCTCGTCGGCGAGGTGTCGCTGGGGGCGCTCCAACTCCTGCAGGTGAACTCGATTCACGTCGCCTTCGCGCTCGTGTTGGCGTTCGTCCTCTTCCCGCCGACGACCGGCCACGGCAGGTTCGCCACGGCGCTCGGCCGCGTGGTCCCGAGCCTCGCGTCGAGCCTCGGCGAGGACCACCCGCTCACCCGCGGTGCGGCGGGCCTCCGCCGGTTCGTCCGGTGGCTCGCGGTCGACCCCGAACGCGAGCGCGTGACGCCGCTCGACGTGTTCTGCATCGTACTCGCCGTCGCCACGGCGGCCTACATGGTGTTCGAGTGGTCCGAGATACAGCAACTTCGCGTGTTCGGACTCGAAGCCGGTCGGACGGTCGCCGAGTACCTCGGCGCACCGTTCGTCTCGCTGTCCGAGACGCTCGGCCCGCTGGGCTTCCTCGCCGACGCGGTCGTCGCGGTCATCGGCGTGCTCCCCTTCGCGGACGTGTCCTACCCGTTCTTCCTCGGCGCGGTCGGCGTCCTCCTCGTCCTGGAGGCGACCCGCCGCTCGCTCGGGTTCTACCTGATGGTCATCGTCGCCTCGTTCATCGTCTACGCGAAGTTCGGCTACCTCATCTCGCCGTCGATGCCGCTGGTCGGCGTGCTGTCCATCCCCGAGGGGTCGTGGGCGAACATCGTCCAGAACCTCTGGTACAACACCGAAAACGGCGTCTTCGGCATCCCGGTCACCGTCTCCGTGCAGTTCATCTACATCTTCATCCTGTTCGGGGCGTTCCTGGAGATGTCGGGGGCCGGCCAGTGGTTCATCGACCTCGCGTACGCCGCGACCGGGACCCGAAAGGGCGGCCCGGCGAAGGCGTCTATCCTCGCGTCCGGCTTCATGGGAACCATCTCCGGCTCCTCCATCGCTAACACGGTGACGACCGGCGCGTTCACCATCCCGCTGATGAAGCGCTCCGGCTACCGCTCGGAGTTCGCCGGGGCCGTCGAGGCCTCCGCCTCCTCCGGCGGGCAGATTCTCCCGCCGGTGATGGGCGCGGCGGCGTTCCTCATGATTGAGTTCATCGGCGTCCCCTTCTCCGACATCATCATCGCGGCGGCCATCCCCGCCGTGGTGTTCTTCTTCGGCGTGTGGGTGATGGTCCACCTCGAAGCGACCCGGGCGGGCATCGGCGGCCTCGACCGCTCCGAGGTCGTCGACCTCGGCAAGCACCTCTCCCGCGGGTGGTTCTACCTCATCCCGCTCGTGTTGCTCATGTACTACCTGCTCGTCGAGCGCCTGACGGTCGCGCGCTCGGCGTGGTTCACGCTCATCGCCATCATGGCGCTTCTGTCCGTCGTCGCGGCGTACAGCAAGCGGACCCGCGTCCCCCTCTTGGGCGCTATCGCGGCGGCGTTCGTCGCGCAACTCGGCTCGTACGTCGCCACCGGCGTCGGCATCGTCGACGCGGTCACCGGCGGGAGCGGCGAACCGCTGGGCGCGACTGCCGCGCTGTTCGCCGCGGCCGGCGACCTCGGCATCATCGCCATCTTCATCAGCCTCGTCGTGATGCTCGTCCGGCCGGCGCTCGACTCGCCGCTGTTGGAGTTCGACGACGCGGTCGACGAAGCGGCCGACAACGTCGCCAACGCCGTCTCGCGGCCGTCGCTGTCCGACCTGAACGTCTTCCGCTACGTGACGTTCATCGGGAAGTCGATGGACTCCGGCGCGCGCACCTCGACCGAGGTCGTCGTCGCCGTCGCCGCCGCGGGCATCATCCCCGGCGTCGTCAGCGCGACCGGCCTCGGCCCGAACCTGACCGCGCTCATCAAGGCGGTCGCCGGCGGCTCTATCGTCCTCCTGCTGCTTTTCACCGCCATCGCCTCCATCATCCTCGGGATGGGGATGCCGACGACGGTGACGTACATCATCCTCGTCTCGCTGCTCGGGCCGGCTATCGCGCAGTCGTCCGACATTCCACTGCTCGCGGCCCACCTGTTCATCCTCTACTTCGGGGTGATAGCGGACATCACACCGCCGGTGGCGGTCGCGGCGTACGCCGCCTCCGGCATCGCCCGGTCCAACCCGTTCCGGACCGGGACGAAGGCGTTCTCGCTGTCGCTCAACAAGGCCATCGTGCCCTTCGCGTTCGCCCTCACGCCGGGCATCCTGCTCCTCCGCGGACGGGGCGAGGCCGCGGCGGTCATCACGTTCGCCGACGTGGCCGACGTGGGCTACTTCGTCCCCGAGGTGGTCATCCCGGTGGCGGGCGTCTTCGTCGGCGTCGTCGGGCTGGGCGCGACCGTCATCGGCTACCTCTACAGCCGCGTGTCGCAGACCGAACGCGCCCTGTTCGCCCTCTCGGCGTTCCTCCTCATGGCACCGATGCTGCTTCTGAACGCCGTGTACGACCTCGGCGGCTTCCTCGGCCTCGTCGGCGAGGTCCCCAACACGGTCCCCGTCGACCTCGCTATGCGCGCGGCCGGCGGGGCGCTGTTCGGCGCGCTGGCCGTGAAGAACCGCCGCGAGGCGGGCGACAAGGCCGCGCCGACCCCCGCGGAACAGGTAGAGCCGACTGACTGAGCGGGGACGACCGAGTCGGCTCGGGGCGACTCGGTCCCCGCCGAACGAGACGCGATCGACTCAGAACCGCGTGACACCGAAGCGGTCGAGCGCCGGGTCGGCCGCCTCGTCGCGGACGGCGTCCGCGACCAGTTTTCCGCTGTACGGTCCCAACTGGAGACCCGTCGGGCCGTGACCCGTACAGAGCGAGACGCCGGCCACGCCGGGGACCGGCCCGAGGACCGGACGCCCGTCGGGAGTCAGGGGCCGGAGGCCGACCCGCGCGGTCCGAAGCGAGGCGTCCGCGAGGCCGGGCGCGACGCGGAGGACCTCCTCGAACACCTCGTTCAACCCGGCGACGGTCGTCCGCGGGACGTAGCCCGAGCCGGTCTCTCTCGTCGCGCCGGCGGCGACCCGGCCGTCGTCCCACGGCACCATGTAGTGGCCGCGGAAGGGGCTCACGATGGGCCAGCCGTCCGTGTCGGCCTCGACGTCGAGGTGGACGATTTGGCCGCGCTGTGGTTCGACCGGGACGTCGACGCCGAGTTGCGACCCGAACGCCGCGGACCACGCGCCGCCCGCGACGACGACGTGGTCGGCGTCGATTCGCCCGCCGGATTCGAGTTCGACGCTCTCGACGCGGTCGCCGGCGACGACGAGGCGCTCGACGCTAGCCGCCTCCTCGACGAGGCCGTGCGTCCGCGCGGCCCGGCGAAGCGCGCCCTCGAACTCCCGGCCGTCCACGCGGGCGGCGTCCTCGGAGAAGAACGCGCGTTCCACGTCGGCGAGCGGCGGGAACCGCGCGTTCGCCGCCGCGGGGTCGAGTTCGCGGACCGTCCCCGGCTCCGGCACTCCGAATCGCTCCTGTCGGTCGCGGACGCGTTCGAGCGTCTCCTCGAAGGCCGCCACCTCCGCGTCGTCGACGGCGACACCGAGGACGCCGCGCTCGGCGTACCCGTGCGGCCCGTCTTGGTCGCGTTCGAGCGCGGCGACGAGTTCGTCGTAGTAGGCGACGGCTTCGACGGCGTACTCGACCCACATCTCGTCGTCTCGGCTGGTCGTCCCCGGCGAGAGGATGCCCGCGCCCGCGTCTGTCGCGCGGCCCTCGTCGGCCCGGTCGACGAGGAGCGTCTCGACGCCCTCGCGGGCGAGGTGGTAGGCGACGGACGAGCCGACGATGCCGCCGCCGACCACGACCGCCTCGTATCGGTCTGTCATAGCGGTGCCACGGTGAGACCGGGCCTTAGTCTACCGCTCCCGGAAGTCGAGGCCGGCAGGCCGACTGGCCGGCGACGAGAGAGAAGAGCGAAACGAGAGAGACCAGAAGGCGGGGGGACGGTTCGACGAGCGAACCGGCGGGCGAGCGAAAACGCGGCCGCGTTACTCGATGTCCGCGCGGCCGCTGGTCGCGCTTCGGATGCGGTCGCGGAGGTCCGGGCCGTCCTCGACGGGGACGCGGACCGCGAAGGAGACGTCGGCCTCGTAGGCGGCCTCGAACTCGACGCCCGCGCTCTCTAAGAGCCCGCGGACGCTCCCCGAGTCGTCGTACTCGACGGTCGCGGTGAACCGCTCGTGAGGGATCTCCTCGACGACGCCCGCGGCGTCGAGCGCCTCCTTCACGGCCCGGGAGTACGCGCGAGCGAGGCCGCCGACGCCGAGGTTGGTGCCGCCGTAGTAGCGCGTCACGACGGCGGCGACGTTGCGCACGTCTTGCTGAACGAGAACGTTGAGCGCCGGTTTGCCCGACGAGCCGCTCGGCTCGCCGTCGTCGCTCTGGTACTCGCGGAGCATGACGCTCCCCCCGCCGGGCACCGACGACGAGGCCGACCCCGCGGGCACCCGGTAGGCGGGGACGTTGTGGGTGGCGTCGGGGTGGCGCTCCTCGATTTCGGCGACGAACGCCTCCGCCTCCTCGACCGTCTCCGCGGGGGAGACGTAGCCGATGAACTCCGAGCCGTTGACCTCGAAGCGGGCGTCGGCCCGGCCGGCGACGGTTCGATAGGCGTCGGTCATGCCACCGAGTTGGCGGCGCGGCGTGGAAAAGCGTTCGCACCGTGTCGTCGGCGAACCGACGCGGGCGTCGGGGAGGGAGGGCGACGGGGGCGCGGACCGAACGCGACGCGCTACTGACCGCAGGCGTCCGCGTACGACGTACACCCGTTTTGGATGCAGACGCCGCAGAGGTGGCGCGTCTCGGAAATCGGCTCACCACAGCACATGCAACTGCGCATGGAACCCATGCGAAAACCTACCGCGGGAGGTCACAAGAATCTTATTGCAGCGTTGACAGAATATTCGCGGAGCCGACGGACCGGCTCAGGCGATGGTGATTCGGCGGACGAACTCAAGGTTCGACAGGTCGTTGAGCAGGTCGCCGGGAATCGGCTCGTCGGTGATGATGTAGAGCTTCGGGTCGTCGGTGAACTCGGGGTCCTCGCTTATCGTCTGTCGAATCGAGATACCCGCGTCGGCGAGTTTGGAGGTGACGGTGGCGACGATGCCGGGTTCGTCGGCGTCGGCGACCTCGACCGTGAGCACGGAGAGGTCGAGCACCGGCGCGAGGTCCATCAGGCTCGGAATCGACGAGATGTTCTGGAAGATTCGCCGAAGCTCCTCGTCGTCGAGGATGGCGTCTGTCGTCGAGTCGACGACCCGCCGGTCGACGTCGGCCTCGCGGGCGATGCCGGTGTTCGGTATCTCGATGCCGCCCGAGACGACCCGTCCCTGGTCGTTGACGGAGAAGCCCCGTTCCAAGAGGAGCCGAATGACAGCCTGCTGGCTCGGGCTGCCCTCGAACTTCTCCATAATCTCGTCGAACATTCGTTGGTCGGGGGATTTGCGGGCGGGTACATTAAGTGGTCCGTCACCGGCGGCCGCGGGGCGACGGTGCCGCGGGGCCGACACCGCGGACGGGCGACCGACACCACCGGCGGGCGACCGACGCCGCGGGCAGGCCACCGGGGTCGCGGCCGGGGAGTGGGTTTAACCGTCGGCGCGGAGACCCGTCGTGCATGCGCGAACTACGCACCTGCGACTTCTGTGGGACCGACGCCGTCGGCGTGTTCGAGGTACTGCCGCCGGCGTTGACGCCGGCCGACGACCAGCGCCGCGTCGTCCTCTGCGAGCACTGCGAGGAGACGCTCGGCGAGGTCATCGCGCCGCTTCTCTCCCGACTCGGCGTCGACGCCGACGTGGACGTGGCCGACGACGCGCGGGCCGAGACGGGCGCGTCCGCGGCACCGGAACGGACCGCGAGCGAGTCGGTCGGCGAGGCCGCCTCGGTCGACGTGAACGCGGTCGACCCCGCGCCGACGCCGCCGGAACCGGCGAACCACGACTCGCCGGACGAGACCGGCGACTCCGACGAAGCGGAACAGACCGACGAAGCGGAACAGACCGACGAAGCGGAACAGACCGACGAAGCAGAACAGACCGACGAAGCAGAACAGACCGGCGACGAACCCGAGTCGGCCGCCGCCGAGGAGCCACAGACGAGCGCCGAGTCGTCCGGCCGGGACGGGGAGCCGCCGAAGTTCCGGAAGGTCATCCGCATCCTCCAGAACCGGGAGTTCCCCGTCGAGCGGGCGGAGGTCGAGGCGCTGGCGTCCGGCGCGTACGACCTCGACGACGACGAGGTCGCCGACATCTTCGACTACGCTATCGAACGCGGCCTGCTCGTCGACGACGCGGGGACGCTCCGGCGGCCCTGAGCGGTCGAACGCGCGGGCTCAGGGGAGAAAAAGCGGTGACTAGAGCTTCCCTTTCGTGCTCGGCGTGTCGGAGCGCCGCGGGTCCACGCGAGTCGCGTCGTCGAGCGACCGCGCCAGCGCCTTGA
The DNA here is from genome assembly GCF_001368915.1 of Haloferax massiliensis. GTDB lineage: Archaea > Halobacteriota > Halobacteria > Halobacteriales > Haloferacaceae > Haloferax > Haloferax massiliensis. The sequence continues at coordinate 608,666 of NZ_CSTE01000001.1, forward strand.
ACAGCGCCTCGACCTCGTGGTGGGCGTTGTCGCCCTCGACGCCCGCGTGGAGCGTGAGGCCGGCGTTCATCGCGAGCGACATGGCGAAGTGCTCGGCCATGTGGCTGGTGAACTCGCCGATAGAGGGCTGGGAGAACTCGCCCGAGAACTCGAAGAAGGGGCGCCCCGACACGTCCACGACGACGGAGGCGACGGCCTCGTCGAGCGGGACCTTGCGGTCGGCGTAGCGGACGATGCCGCGCTTGTCGCCGAGCGCCTCGGTGAACGCCTCGCCGAGGACGATAGCCACGTCCTCGACGGTGTGGTGGTCGTCGATGTGGAGGTCGCCGTCACATTGGACGGTCAGGTCGAACAGGCCGTGTTTGGCGAAGGCCTCCAGCATGTGGTCGAAGAATCCGATACCGGTGTCGACGACCGCGTCGCCGTCGCCGTCGATGGCCAGCGTCACGTCGATGGTCGTCTCGGCCGTCTCGCGGGAGACGGCCGCGCGTCGGTCGGCGTCGCTCATGTCGCGTTCGAGGCGGGCCGCGCATATAGGGATTCTCGTCGCCGAGCGGGTGATTCACGCCACCGACGCGTCAGACGCGCGTCTGACGGACGTTCATGGTTTCGGACGCGTACGGTGGGGTATGCAGCGAAAGGGAGCGCTGGTGGTGGGGTACACCATCTGCGTCGGGGGACTTCTGCTCACCGCGCGGTCCGGGGTCGCCGTCGCGTTCGGCGTCGCGCTGGTGACGCTCGCGGTCGGCGCGGCGGTGCTCGGCGGGGGCGTCTGAAATGGCAGGGGGCGGCCCGACACGGCGGGAATCGAGTCGTTCGGAGGCGACCGGTTGATGCGGCGCGGAGCGACCGGCAGCCCGAAACGGGACGTCGTGACGGTCAGCATGCTCGTCCTCGCCGGGCCGTTCCTCGCGACCTCGCGCCCCGAGACCGTGATAATCGGCGCGCTGTTCGTCGCCGTCGGCGTGTACGGAACCGTCGAGAGCCTCGTCGCGGCGGTCGGCGCGTATCTCGACGCGTAGCGCCGCGCGGCGCTTCGGCGCTGGGCGCGTGGGACGTGAGCGACGCGGCTACGCCTCCATCGCCTCTTCGAGCGTGAACCGGCCCTCGTAGAGCGCGGTGCCGAGGCGACGCCGCCGGAGGCGACGACCGGGATGTCGACCGCGTCGACGACCGCCGAGGTCGTTTCGAGGTGGACGCCTTCGAGTCGCCCCTCCACGTCAACGTCGGTAAAGAGGATGGCCGCCGCGCCGAGGTCCTCGTACCGGGCGGCCGCCTCGGCGGGGTCGAGACCGGTGCCTTCGGTCCACCCGGAGACGACGACCTCCCCGTCTTTCGCGTCGAGGCTGACCATCACGCCGTCGGGGTAGTCGTCGGCGAGTTCGGCGACGATGTCGGGGTTCTCGACGGCCGCGGTGCCGAGGATGACGCGGTCGACGCCGCGGTCCAGGAGGTCGCGGGCGTCGTCGGCGGTGCGGATGCCCCCGCCGAGTTGGAGCGGCACGTCGACCGCGTCGAGGACGGCGTCGACCGCCGGGGCGTTCTTCCGCTCGCCCTCGAACGCGCCGTCGAGGTCGACGAGGTGGAGCGTCTCCGCGCCGGCGTCGACCCAGCGGCGGGCGGCCTCGACCGGGTCGCCGTAGGTCTTCTCGGTGCCGCGTTCGCCCTGCACGAGCTGGACGACCTCGCCGTCTTGCATGTCGACCGCGGGGACGACTTCGAACTCCGGGAACATACGCCACCGTGCGCGAGCGACGTGCGTAAACGCACCGGATACGGCGACTCGGGGTTGGTGCGGATACGGCGACTCGGAGTCGATGCGAATACGGCGACCGGGAGTCGGTGACCGAGACGCGGCGGGGAACGTCTCAGCGGAGCCACCAGTTCGGAACGGCTTTGTCGCGCCGGGGTTCACACACACTCAATGAAACTCTTCGGTTCCAGCGGCACCCGCGGCGTGGTAGGTGAGAGCCTCACCCCGGAGTTCGTCCTCCGCGTCGCCAAGGCCGCCGGCACGGTCTGGAACGCGGACCGGGTCGCCATCGCACGGGACACCCGGACGACGGGTGAGATGTTCGTCAACGCCGCCGAGTCCGGGCTGGCGAGCGTCGGCGTCGACGTGGACGACCTCGGCGTCGTCCCCACTCCCGCCGCGGTCCGCTACTGCGAGACCGAGGCCGTTCCGGGCGTCGTCATCACGGCCTCGCACAACCCGCCGGAGTTCAACGGCGTCAAACTCGTCGGCGACGACGGCGTCGAACTCGCCGTCGAGGAGTTAGAGCGCATCGAAGACCACATCCTCGCCGAGGAGTTCGACGTGGCCGAGTGGGACGGCGTCGGACGCGTCCGGTCGGTCGGGACCGCGAACGACGGCTACCGCGAAGACCTCCTCGCCAACGTCGACCGCGAGAAAATCGCCGCCGCGAACCTCACCGTCGCGCTCGACCCCGGCCACGGGGCCGGGTCGCTCGTCACGCCCGACTTCCTCCGCGAACTCGGCTGCGAGGTCCGCACCGTCAACGCCCAACCCGACGGCCATTTCCCCGGCCGCCAGTCCGAACCGGTCCCCGAGAACCTCCGCGACCTCGAACGCCTCGTCCGCGCGACCGACGCCGACGTGGGAATCGCCCACGACGGCGACGCCGACCGGGCCGTCTTCGTGAACGAGCGCGGCGAGTGCATCTCCGGCGAGGCGTCGCTTGCCGCCCTCGCGGCCGCCGCCCTCGAACCGGGCGACGCGACCGTCTCCGCCGTGAACGTCTCCCAGCGGCTCGTCGACGTCTGCGAGGAGGTCGGTGCCGACCTCGAACTCACGCCCATCGGCGCGACGAACCTCATCACCCGCGTCCGCGAACTCTGGCGCGAGGGCCGGAACGTCCCCGTCGCGGGCGAGGGCAACGGAGGGGTGTTCTACCCCAACTACCGCCTCGTCCGCGACGGCGCGTACATCGCGGCGAAGTTCCTCGAACTCGTCGCCGAGCGCCCGCCGAGCGAACTCGTCGCCCCGTATCAGGACTACTACAACGTCCGCATCAACCTCGAATACGACGAGGAGTCCGAGTTGACCGCGATGCTCAACGCCGCCGCCGACTACGCCGAATCCGCCGACGCGACCCCGAACACGACCGACGGCTACCGCCTCGACTACGGCGACGCGTGGGTGCTCGTCCGACCCTCGGGGACCGAGCCGAAGGTCCGCGTCTACGCCGAAGGTCGCTCCGAGGAGCGCGCGAGCGAACTCGCCGAGGACGCCGCCGACGCGCTCCGACACGCGGTTGCGACGCTATAACTCGACCGCAAAACCGACCGAAAAGAACCTCTTTTCACCCGCCGCTCACAGGCTAATCGCCGCGAACAGGAGCGCCAGCGCGCCGAACACCAGAAGCATGAAGCCGCGTTCGAGGTCGTCGCCGTCGAGTTCGTCGTCCGGCGGGTCCTCGCGGGTCGGGTCGAGGACGAACTCCGGGTCGTCGGAGCGGGCGACCCGGCGGGCGGCCGCGGCGCTCTTGAGCAGTCGGCCGCCGAGGGCGAAACAGCTCAGCCCCACGACGATGGCGACCACCGAAATCGGACTGACGTTCACCATCGCCTCGGGACCGCGGTCATCGGTCGGTCGCCACGGGGGTCGCCGTGGTCACGCCGGTCGCGCCCGTCATCGGTCGGCTCGCATCGGTCACTCGTCGTCGTAGACCGCGTCGGGGTCGAAGACGCGCTCGCCGACGTGCTCGCCCTCGACGGTGCGGTAGAAACACGACCGGTGACCGGTGTGGCACGCGCCGCCGGTCTGGTCGACGAGGTACAGCAGGGTGTCGGCGTCGCAGTCGACGCGGACCTCCCGAATCTCCTGTGTGTGGCCGCTCGAAGCACCCTTCTCCCAGAGTTCGTCTCGGCTCCGCGAGTAGTAGTGCGCCCGGCCCGTCTCGACGGTTCGGTCGAGCGCCTCGGGCGAGACGTACGCCAGCATGAGCACCTCTCCGGAGTCGGCGTCCTGCGCCACGGCGGGGACGAGGCCGTCCTCGCCGAAGTCGACATCGACGGTCATGGTTCGGGCCACGCGGTGGCGGGGGTTATCTCTTGTGCGTCGCCGCGCGGGAGGCGCGCCCGACCCGGCTCTCCGCGAGTTCTCAGACGATGCCGAGCGCGCCGAGGACGCCGAAGAGGACGTCGCCGTAGACGAACGCGACGACGAGGCCGACGAACATGGGTACGAGAAACGGGATGCCCGGCGAAATCCACACCGACTCGCGGGTCGTCACGAGTTCTAGTCCGCCGCGGAGTTTCTCGGGCGACGTGCCGTAGGCGGTGCCCTCGATGCTGTCGAGGAACCGGGCCGCGCCCCACGGGTCGTCGGACGACGCGTCCGCGTCCCCGACGCCGGGGGCGTCTCCGTCGCCGGCGTCCGCGGCCGCGTCGTCGCCGTCGAAATCGGCCGACGTGCCGCCGTCGGTCGCCGCGCGGTGGACCGCGCCGTCCGTCGGGTCGAACGTCTCGTCGATGCTGTCGGGGTCGCGGAGCGTGTCCGGGTTCGAACGCAGGTCCGAGAGCGTCAGGCCGCGCCAGCGGAGGTACATCCGGAGCGCGTCGAGGTCGAGGCCGTTCCGCGTGACGCCCTCGGGCGACTCGAACAGGCGGCCGTGGGCCGTCGAGAGCGACGCCACGGAGACGCGGCGGCCGACGAACGAGATGGGGAACTCGAACTCGCCGTCGGCGAGGTTCCGGGCGGCGAGGAAAAGCGGGTAGGCGAGGCCGACGATGACCGTGTTCGTGAGAACCGTCATCGAGAAGACGCCGAGGCGGGTGGCGGCGAGCGGGAACTCCGTCCCGGCGAGGGTGTAGCTGGGGAACGTCGGGAGCAGGACGGCGAACACCATGAGCGCCTTCGCGTCCGCGCCGCCGAAGCCGCCGAGCCGCCAGAACAGGTACGAAAGCGGGACGACGAGACAGACGCTCACGCCGACGCGAATCAGATAGAGCCGGTCGAAGACGGTCTCGGGCGGGAGGTGGCCGACCAGTTCCCACGCGAGCAGGACGAGACCCAGCGCGGCCAGCGGATACCAGACGACGTTGGGGACGCGCCGCGTGCGAACGTCGCGTACCGCGGTCCACGCGAGAATGGGGAGCACCGCCAACCGCAGGAGGTCGGGGAGCGTGCCGATACCGAACATACCCGCAGACTGGGGGCAGGGGAGTTAGGTGTTCGGGACGGGTATCAATCCTGAAACCGACCCCGCCGACGGGTCAGAACGCCGCGAGTTCCACGAAGCCGACGAGTCGAACCGAAATCGAGAACAGCGCCAGCGCGGCCGCGGGGACCCACACCGACTCCGCGCGGGCGTAGCCGAAGGCGGCGACGCCGAACGCGAGCGCTCGTAGGAGGTGCTCGACGCCGCCGGGGAACTCGGCGAAGACGGTCCCGAAGGCGACGAGACCGAGCAGTCCGAAGGCGAACAGGGGGGCGAGCGCCGGCCGCGAGACGGGGCGGAGCGACCGCTCGACCGCGCTTCGGTACGTCACGCCGGCGGCGACGCAGCCGCAGACGGTAGCGACGAGGAGAAGGGAGACGGTGGCGACACGCCACGGTTTCGGGAAGACGACCAGCGTGAAGGCGGCGTCGCGGAGCACCGAGCGAAAGAACGTCACGAGCGCGGCCGTCGCGGCGACCGCGCGAGCGGGCGAGAGGCCGACCCGCGACGAGCCGAGGTCGAACACGACCGCGACGAGGAGCCCGAACCCGAGGCCCGCGAGCGCCGCGTCTTCGGCGGCCCGAACCGCCGCCGTTGCGACCGACGCCTCGGGGTGGTACGTCCACCCGACGAGCGCGGCGTACGAGGCGTCGAAGCCGACCGCGAGGAGGGCGCTCGTGGCAACGACGGCGAGTCCCGGCGCGAGGGCCGTCGCCAGCGCGTCGGCGAGTCGGGACCGCTCGGGCGGGCCGAACGGGAGCGAGACGCCGCGATAGCTCGCGTATGCGAGCGTCGGAATCGCGAGTCCGGAGACGTTCGGCGACGAGAGCGCGCCGACTATCGGGACGCCGCGGAGCCTGAGCGCGACCCAGTAGCTGACCGCGCTCGCCACCGCGAGACAGGCGAGAAACAGTCCGAGCCGTCCGACTTCGGTCGCTTCGGACGGAAGCGAGCGGTCAGAACGGAGTTCCCGGGCGACGGTCGTGAGACTCGACACGAGCGAAGCGACTGCGTCGCGGGACAAATCGCTGTCGGCCTCGCAGTTCACGGGGCGGACAAACGGCGCACCCGCGGGTCACGGGTCGGCGCGTCGAAAGAAATGTGCGGGTGAGCGCCTCAGATGACGCGGTTCTGCAGGTAGTCGAGGTGCTTCGCGTTGTAGACGATCTTGACCTCGTCCTCGATGGGCGAACCGATGCAGGTGAGACGGACGTTCTTGTCGTTGACCTCCTCGTCGGAGAGGATCTGCTGCATGTCCATCTCGATTTCGCCCTCTTTCAGGATGGCCGCACAGTTCGCGCAGGCACCTGCGCGGCAGCTGAAGGGCCAGTCGTAGCCCTGGGCCTCGGCGGCTTCAAGGATGTACTCGCCCTGGTTGACTTCCATCTCACCGTAGTCTTCGGCGTCGAGACCGGCGTCGGCCGCCTCTTCGAAGAGGTTGTCGTCGTCGAGGTCCCAGCCGTTGTCGTCGAGAACTTCGTAGTTGAGGTAGGTTACCGTGGGCATCGACAGAGGATTCGAAGGCCACCCCATTAGACTTTGCTGTTCCGTGCGCCGAATTCGATCCGCACCGGGGCGATGGCCGCCCGTTTGTTTCATTGTTGACCGTGATGGTTTCGGAACGGCCGGCGGGTCGGGCGAGCGCTTCAGATAATGTCAGCCGAGAACAACGCGTACGACGCGATGGCCGAAAGCGAGGGCGTGAGCATCCAGAAGAAGATGACGCGCCCGGTCGTGCCGGGGTCGAACAGGTCCTGCGCGGAGAGTTCGTCCGGCGCTTCCTCGCCCATCTTCGGTACCTCGTCCTCTCGCTCAGCGGCGAGCGCGTTGACCGACACCTTCGGGGCCTCGCCGCCGCTCAGGGCCTCGCCGATGGTGACGGTGCGGGTCGCCCGACCCCAGCCGAGACCGACGATGCACATCGTCGCGCTCACGGCGAGGCTGGCGGGGATGCCGATGGCCGACAGGAAGGAGATGAGCGACGCGCTCACCGTCTCGACGATGAGCGCCGCGAGGATGGGCAGTTGCGTGAGGTCGTTGCCGACCGTGTCGAGCGTCCGGCGGGCGATGGTGAACGCGCCGAGGCCGATAGCGCCGCCGGCGACGAGGATGCCGGTGTTCATTTCGAGCGCGCCGTTGCCGACGAGCGGAGCGACCGCGTTGGCGACGTTCGACGCGCCCGCGGAGAACGCCATGTAACAGGCGACGACGACGACGAGGACGGTGCTCCCGAACTCGCGGTAGGTCGTGTTCGGCCCGAGTCGCGGGCGCGGGACGCCGCCGTCGCGGTCGAGTTCGACCAGCGCGCCGGGGCTCCGGTCGAGTTTGAGCCACGCGTCGAGGTAGGGGTAGACGTACCGCCCGATGACCGCGCAGACCCAGAAGGCGATGACGGGCGCGACGATCCACCACGAGATGATTTCGAGCATCACGCCGGCGTCGAGCGACCCGTGGGCGAGGCCGAGGCCAGCGATGGCCCCGACGGCCGTCATCGACGTGGAGGCGGGGACGCCGAAGGTGTTGGAGACCAACAGCGCGAAGCCGACGAAAAAGAGGACGGCGACGCTCGCCGCGAGGGTGAACTCGCTTTGCGGGACGATTTCGCCGCCCATCTTGGCGACGACTTCCCGGCCGAGGGTCCACCCGCCGAGGAGCGCGAACCCGGTCATCAGGGCCGCGGCGGCGAGCTTTCCGAGCACGTCGCTCCCGACCGCGGGGCCGAAGGCGACCCCCGTGGACGAGCCGCCGATGTTGAACCCGACGAACACTGCCACCAGGAGACCGACGAAGAGGAGTGCTTCTACCACGCAGTCACCTACTGGCGCAGGCACAAAAGGGACGGCGGTCGGTCGCCGACTCGTCCGCCGAGGCCGACCCGACGCGGCGACCGAGAGCGGTTCGTCCGAGGCGAGCCGACTCGGTTCAGTTCGACGCGGCGCGAATCGCCTGGTCGAGGTCGTCGATGATGTCGTCGACGTCCTCGATACCGACCGACAGGCGGACCATGTCGGGCGTGACGCCCGCGGCGGCCTGCTCGTCTTCGGTGAGTTGCTGGTGGGTCGTCGACGACGGGTGGATGACGAGCGTCTTCGCGTCGCCGACGTTGGCGAGGAGCGACGCGAGTTCGACGTTGTTGACGGTGCCCTTGGCGGCCTCGTAGCCGTCGGTGAGGCCGAAGGTAATCATGCCGCCGTAGCCGCCGTCGAGGTACTTCGAGGCCTCCTCGTGGGTCTCGTGGGATTCGAGGCCCGGGTAGTTCACCCACGACACCTTCTCGTGGTCGTCTAAGAACTCCGCGACGGCCTGGGCGTTCTCGCAGTGCGCGCGCATCCGAAGCGGGAGCGATTCGAGCTTTTCGAGCGTCTGCCACGCGTCGAACGGCGACTGGGCGTTGCCGAGGTCGCGCAGGCCGCGGGCGATGGCGGCGTAGGTGAAGCCGGCGGGACCGAACGTCTCGTCGAAGTTGACGCCGTGGTACGCCGGGTTCGGCTTGGCGATTTCGGGGTAGTCGTCGGCGTACTCGTCCCACGGGAAGGTGCCGCCGTCGACGAGGATGCCGCCGATGGTCGTGCCGGCCCCGTGAATCCACTTCGTCGTGGACTGCCAGACGAGGTCCGCGCCGTGTTCGATGGGGTTGCAGAGGTAGGGCGTCGCGAACGTGTTGTCCACGAAAAGCGGGGTTCCGTGGTCGTGGGCGACCTCGGCGATGGCCTCGATGTCGGGCGTCACGAGCGCCGGGTTGCCGATGGTTTCGAGGTGGACGAACGCGGTGTCGTCGTCGATGGCCTCCTCGTAGGCGTCCACGTCGAGGGTGTCGACGAACCGGGTCGTGACGCCGCGGCGCTCGACGGTGTGGGTGAGGTAGGTGTAGGTCCCGCCGTACAGCGACGACGCGGAGACGATGTTGTCGCCGGCCGAGGCGAGCAGGAAGGTGGCGAGGTCGAACGCGGCCATCCCGGACGACGTGGCGACCGCGCCCACGCCGCCTTCGAGCGAGGCGAGGCGCTCCTGCAACATCCCGACGGTCGGGTTCATCAGCCGCGAGTAGATGTGGCCCGGCTTTTCGAGGGCGAACTGCGCGGCCGCGTCGGCGGCGTCCTCGAAGACGTACGAGGTGGTCTGGTACAGCGGCGGGGCGCGCGCGCCCGTCGCGTCGTCGGGGCTCTGTCCGGCGTGGAGGCTCCGAGTGTGGAAGCCCGGGCTGTCGTCGTCGCTCATACCTCGACCGTCGAATCGGACGGGCGTAAATCGCGGTGGCGGTCGCAATTCCCGCCGGCTTCTGCGACGCGGGACCGACGCGCAAGCCGAAGAGCGCCGGGCAGAAGCCGGGACGGCACCCGCGCCTCAGCGCGAAAACAGCGAGGAGTGGACCGGCGCGAAGTCCTTCTCGTCGTCGGGTTCGCCGCCGTCGGTCGCGGTGTCGGTCACCGCGCGGCCCGCGACGCCCTCGTCGACGAAGTCGCCGAGCGGCGGCCCGACTTTCTCGGGTTCGACGAGGAAGGCGTCGTGGCCGTGGTCGGACTCGACGACGTGGTGGGCGACCGGCGCGTCGACGCGGCGGAACGCGCCCGCGAGCGACTCCGACTGCTCGGTCGTGAAGTGCCAGTCGCCGGTAAAGGAGACGAGGAGCGCCTCGCCCTCGAAGGCGGCGAGCGCGGCCGCGTCGGACTCGTAGCCCTCCGAGAGGTCGAAGTCGTCCATGGCGCGCGTGAGGTACAGATACGCGTTGGCGTCGAACCGCTCGGCGAACTTCTCGGCCTGGTAGTCGAGGTAGGACTCGACCTCGCGGTACGGGAAAAACGAGGCCGCGGGGTCCGAGGGGAAGGCGTCGCCGCGGTCGCCGCGGCCCGCCGAGCGCCGGCCGAACTTGCGCTCCATCGAGTCCTTCGAGAGGTACATCAGATGGCCGAGTTGGCGGGCGAGGCCGAGGCCCGCGTCGGGCGAGGGGCGGTCCTCCCCGTAGTAGTCGCCGCCGTTCCAGTTCGGGTCCGAGGTGATGGCGCGGCGGGCGACGGCGTCGATGCCGAGACACTGCGAGTCGAGGCGGGCCGCCGAGGCGACGACCGCGAGGCGTTCCACGTCGTCGGGGAACTGCACGGCCCAGTCGAGGGCGTTCATGCCGCCGACGGAGCCGCCGACGACGGCGTGTAAGCGACCGACTCCGAGGTGGTCGAGCAGGCGGCGCTGGGCGCGGGTCCAGTCGTGGACGGTGACCGGCGGGAAGTCCGTGCCCCACGGCTCGCCGTCGGGGCCCTCGCTCGCCGGGCCGCTCGTGCCGTAACACGACCCCGGGACGTTCACGCAGATGACGTAGTAGTCGTTCGTGTCGAGCGCCTTGCCCGGCCCGACGATGTCGCCCCACCACGCGCGGGCCTGCCCGGAGACGCCCGACTCGGTTCCGTGGCCGGCGACGTGCTGGCTCCCGGTGAGGCCGTGGCAGACCAGAACCGCGTTCTGCCCGTCGAACTCGCCGTAGGCCTCGTAGGCGACTTTCAGGTCGGGCAGTATCTCGCCCGACTCGAACTCGTGTTCGCCGACGTCGACGACGTCCGATTCGACCCGGCGACCGGGCGTGGTTCGCGTGCGGCTCATGTATCCTCCGAGTCCCCGTCGGCCTGCCGACGAAGGGCGCGTTCGATTGCCTGGTCGAGGTCGGCGACGATGTCGTCGGCGTCCTCGATGCCGACCGACAGGCGGAGCATGTCCGGCGCGACGCCCGCGGCGCGCTGTTCATCCATCGAGAGTTGGGCGTGCGTGGTCGACGCGGGATGGATGAGAAGCGTCTTCGCGTCGCCGATGTTGGCGAGGAAGCTCACGAGGTCCACCGACTCGCAGACGGTCTTTGCGGCCCCGTAGGCCGCCTCGTCGTCCTCGCCGTCGAGGCCGAACGTGACCATGCCGGCGTAGCCGCCCTGTAGGTACTCCGAGGCGAGGTCGTGGGTCTCGTGGTCCTCGAAGCCGGGGTAGGTGACCCACGCGACGCCGTCGCGGTCGCGGAGGAACTCGGCGACCCGGCGGGCGTTCTCGCAGTGGGCGCGCATCCGGAGCGCGAGCGTCTCGACGCCCTGCAAGGTCTGCCACGCGTCGAACGGCGACTGGCAACTGCCGGTGCTCCTGACGGCGCGCTGGCGGACGGCCTCGGCGAAGGCGCGCTCGCCGAACCGCTCGACGAAGTCGACGCCGAAGGCGGGGTTCTCGCCCGAAAGCTCGTCGTAGTCGGCCGCGTCCCACGGGAAGGTGCCGCCGTCGACGACGACGCCGCCGACGGTCGTGCCGGAGCCGTGGAGCCACTTGGTCGTGGACTCCCAGACGATGTCCGCGCCGTGTTCGATGGGCCGACAGAGCGCGGGCGTGGCGAACGTGTTGTCCACGACGAGCGGGACGCGGTGCTCGTGGGCGACCTCGGCGATGGCCTCGAAGTCCGGCGTCTTCAGCGAGGGGTTCGCCACCGTCTCGACGTGGACGAAGGCGGTGTCCTCGTCGATGGCCGCCTCGTAGGCGTCGACGTCGAGGGTGTCGACGGTCCGGGATTCGATGCCGCGCCTGACCGCGGTCTTCGAGAAGTACGAGGCCGTGCCGCCGTACATGTCCTCCGAGAGGACGACGTTATCGCCGACGGACGCGAGGACGGTCGTGAGCGCGTCGAGCGCGCCCATGCCCGAGGCGGTGGCGACCGCGTCGACGCCCGCTTCGAGGGCGGCGAGGCGGCGTTCGAGGATGCGGGTCGTCGGGTTGGAGATGCGGGAGTAGACGTCGCCGTCGGCTTCGAGGGCGTACAGGTCCGCGGCGTGGTCCGCGTCGTCGAAGACGTACGACGTGGTCTGATAGAGCGGCGGGGCGCGGGCCCCTGTCGCCGGGTCCGGGTCCTGTCCGGCGTGGAGGCCGAGCGTGCGGAAGCCTCGATTCATGTATCAGGTGCATAATCTTCGACAGAGGAATAACCGTCAGTTACGGCAAGCGTTGCCCGTGGTTAGCGGCGGAGAGCGGCGGGGACCGACGACCGACGGGGACCGACGACCGACGGGGACCGCGTCGGAGAGTAACTTGCATACCTCGGCGGCGCGAGAGGGGAACTAACGCATGAAGTGTCTCCGGGCCCACTTCGACGCCGAGGAAAACCCGTTCGGGAGCCCGTACGACGTGTTCGCGGTCGACGGCCGCCACCCGTGCGGGGAGCTTCGCGACCTGCGGCTCCGGCCCGACGGAACCGTGGTCGAACTCTGCGTCCTCGAAGACGTGCCGCCGGACATCGAGGCGCGACTGGCCGACCACCCCGATATCGTCGACTTCGACGCCGACGAGACGGCCGACGGCGGCGTCGTCTGCCACGTCCATCTCGTCCCCGACGACGCCGTGCGGCGACTGCTCGAACTCGTCGACGAACACGACCTGCTTTTGGACATGCCGATTCGGCTCACCCGCGAGGGCGTCGTCGTCAACGTCCTCGGGAGCCACGCGCAACTCACGGGCGCGGTCACGTCGCTCCCCGACTCGCTCACAGACGCGTTCTGCGTGGACGGCCTCTCGGACTACGAGCCGGTCCGCGGCGGCGTCCGCGCGGACCTCACCGCCCGCCAGCGCGAAGTGCTCGACGCCGCCGTCGAGCGCGGCTACTACGACATCCCGCGCCGGGTGTCGGTCGAAGAACTCGCCGCCGAACTCGACTGCTCGCAGAGCACCGTCTCGGAACACCTCCGAAAGGTTGAGTCGCGCGTGATGAACCGCCTCGGGTGACCCCGCCGTCGTCGCGTCGCCGACTTGGTGGGCCACTATATAAAGGGCCGGCGGGCATCGGCAGCAGCGCCATCCCGCCTCCGCCCGTAGCTTCACCTATGTCAGAAGCGACGCAACGCGGTCGAGAACGACCGCCGAGTCCCCCGTCGAAGCCCGTGGTTCACCACACCCTCCGGTACGCGGACGACCCGCTGGCGTTCGTCACCGAGGTCGCCCGCGAGTACGGTCCGGTCGCGGAGTACGACATCGGCGGCATCTCGTTTTACCAGCTGAGCGACCCCGAACTCGTCGAACACGTCCTCGTGCAGGAGAACCAGCGGTATATCAAAGGCGAGCTGTTTCAGGAATCGCTCGGGACGGTCCTCGGCGACGGCCTGCTCACGAGCGAAGGCGAGTTCTGGCGGCGGCAGCGCCACCTGATGCAGCCGGCGTTCCTCCCGCAGATGCTCCGGCGCTACAGCGAGGTGATGGTCGACTACACGGAGCGCATGCTGTCGTCGTGGGAGGACGGCGAGACGCGCGACATCCACGGGGACATGATGAGCCTCACCGTCGAAATCGCCGCGAAGACGCTGTTCGACGTGGACATCCGCGAGGAGGAGTCCGCCGTCGGCGACGCCCTCGAAACCGTCATGGACTACTCGTCGACCTCGATGAAGCGCCCGGTGGACGTGCCCCGGTGGGTACCCACCCCGCGCAACCGCCGGTACCAGCGGGCGCTGGACGACCTCACCGAGGTCGTCGGCCGCATCGTGACCGAACACCGCGAGGACGGCCCCGACCCCGAGGCCAACGACGTCGTCTCGCTCCTGTTGACGTTCCGCGACGACGACGGCGAACCCCTGCCGGACGAGCAGATACGCGACGAGCTCGTGACCATCCTCCTCGCCGGCCACGAGACGACCGCGCTGGCGCTCACCTACACGCTCCACCTCCTCGGGACGAACCCCGAGCAGGCGGCGACGCTCCGCGAGGAACTCGACGCCGTCCTCGGCGGCGACCGGCCCGGCTTCGGCGACCTCGACGACCTGACCTACACCGAGCAGGTCGTCAAGGAGGGGATGCGCGTCTACCCGCCGGTGTGGGAACTCATCCGCGAGGCCGCCGAACCCGACACCGTCGGCGGCTACCGCGTCGAACCCGGTCAGACCGTCGCGGTCCAGCAGTGGGTGCTCCACCGCGACCCGCGGTTCTACGACGACCCCCTCGACTTCCGGCCGAGTCGGTGGACGAAGGACTTCGAACGCGACCTCCCGAAGTACGCGTACTTCCCGTTCGGCGGCGGCCCGCGGCGGTGTATCGGCGACCGCTTCGCCATGCTGGAAGCGCGCCTCGCGTTGGCGACGATTGCCCAGTCGTGGACGGTCGACCCGACCCACGACCTCTCGTTCGACCCCTCGATTACCCTCCGGCCCGAGGGGTCGGTCGAGATGGTCGTGAACCGCCGGTAAGCGCCGGTGGCAATCGCGGCGGCGCGTAGTCTCAGCCCCGGTTTCGCCCGCCGTCGTCGCCAACACCCTTATTCTCCGAGGCCGTGGACCGGTTCCATGGCCGGAGACTTCCTCCTCGTCGCCGCCGTCTTCCTCGCCGTCGGCCTCCCCGCGGCGGCGTTCCCCTACCGCGTGTCGAAACTCGGCGAGCGGGTCGACGCCATCGGGAGCAAAACACCCAAAGACGAGGTCGAACCCGCCGAGTGGAACGTGACGCTCACGCGGTTCGTCGGCGCCTTCATGTCCGCGCTCGGGGTCGCCTACCTGTTCGCGTGACGCGGGTCGGCACGAGCCGTCGCCGCCGGCCGCACCGGCCGACCCGCCACCACCCCGGAGCGTTTACCCGCCGTCCGGCCGACACCCGAACCAATGAGCGACGCCGATGTCGACGCCGAGTCGAACCCCTATCTCCGCGACCCGCCGACCGAGTTCGAGCCCGCCGAGTCGCTCTCGCGCGAGGCGGCCGAGGAGCAGGCCGCGCTCCTCCGCGAGGCCGTCCGCGAACACGACCACCGCTACTACGTCGCGGCCGACCCGCTCGTCTCCGACGCGGCCTACGACGCGCTGTTCTCCCGGCTGGTCGCGCTCGAAGGCGCGTTCGACCTCGACACGACCAACAGCCCGACGAACCGCGTCGGCGGCGAACCCATCGACGCGCTGGAGACGGTCGAGCACGTCGCGCCCATGCTCTCTATCGACCAGAGCACCGAGGCCGCCGACCTCCGCGAGTTCGACGAGCGGGTCCGCCGCGAGGTCGGCGACGTCGACTACGTCTGCGAACCCAAGTTCGACGGCCTCTCGGTCGAAGTCGTCTACGAGGACGGCGAGTTCGTCCGCGCGGCCACCCGCGGCGACGGCCGGCGCGGCGACGACGTGAGCGCGCAGGTGAAGACGATTCCGACCGTCCCGCTGTCGCTCCGCGGCGACCACCCGGACCGACTCGCCGTCCGCGGCGAGATTTACATGCCGAAGTCCGACTTCAGCGACCTCAACGCCCGGCGCGTCGAGGCCGGCGAGGACGCCTTCGCCAACCCCCGGAACGCGGCCGCCGGGACGCTCCGCAACCTCGACCCCTCGGTCGTCGCCGACCGCCCGCTCGCGGTGTTCTTCTACGACATCCTCGACGCGAGCGCGCGCCCCGACAGCCAGTGGGCGGCGCTCGACCGCCTGCGCGAGTGGGGCCTCCGCGTCGCCGACCGCATCGAGCGCGCCGCGGACGTTGAGGGGGCCATCGACTACCGCGACCGGATGCAGGCCGCCCGCGACGACCTCGACTACGAAATCGACGGGACGGTCATCAAGGTGGACTCGCGGGAGGCCCGCGAGCAGTTGGGCGAAAAGAGCCGCTCGGTCCGCTGGGCGTTCGCCTACAAGTTCCCCGCGCGCCACGAGGTGACGACCGTCCGCGACATCGTCGTGCAGGTCGGGCGGACGGGGCGGCTCACGCCGGTCGCCATCCTCGACCCCGTGGACGTGGGCGGCGTGACGGTCTCGCGGGCGACGCTCCACAACCCCGACGAGATAGCCGCCCTCGGCGTCGCGGTCGGCGACCGCGTCCGCGTCAAGCGCGCCGGCGACGTGATTCCGCAGGTGGTCGAGGTCACCGAAGACGGCGGCGGAAGCTACGAGTTCCCCGACGAGTGTCCCGTCTGCGGGAGCGCGGTGGACCGCGACGGCCCGCTGGCGTTCTGCTCGGGCGGGCTGTCGTGCCCGGCCCAGCGGGAGGCCTCCATCGGCCACTTCGCGGTCAAGGGCGCGATGGACATCGACGGCCTCGGCGAGGAGCGCGTCGCCCAACTCGTCGACGCGGGCCTCGTCGAGACGGTCGCCGACCTCTACGACCTGACGGCCGACGACCTCGCCGAGTTGGAGGGGTGGGGCGAGACGAGCGCCGAGAACCTCGTGGCCGCCGTCGAGAACGCCAAGCATCCGTCGCTCGACTCGTTTCTCGTCGGGCTGAGCATCCCCGAAGTGGGCGAGGCGACCGCCCGCGGCCTCGCCCGCGAGTTCGGCGAAATCGGGGCGTTCCCCATCGAGGCCGACGCCGAGGAAGGCGAGTTCGATGCGTTCGAAGACCGCCTGACGACGGTGCCCGACGTGGGCGGGACGGTGGCGCGTCGCGTCCGCGACTTCTTCGAGAACGCGGACAACCGCGCCGTGATTCGCGCGCTCCTCGACCGCGGCGTCGACCCCGAACCCGTCGAATCCGGCGGCGACGAACTCGACGGCCTGACGTTCGTCGTGACCGGGACGCTCGCCGTCAGCAGAGGTGACGTGAAAGAGCTCGTCGAATCGCACGGCGGCAACGTCACGGGGTCCGTCTCGGGCAACACCGACTACCTCGTCGTCGGCGAGAACCCCGGCCAGTCGAAGCGCGACGACGCCGAGGCGAACGACGTGCCGACGCTCGCGGAAACCGAGTTCGAGGACCTGCTCGCTGAGCGCGGCGTGGCGTACCCGCCGGAGTAAAACAGTCGGCGTCGCCGAGGCGGTGCTGGCGCGACCGCCTCAGAGGTCCGTCTTCTCGAACGCCCGGTAGCCGAGCAGCGGCGGGACGACAATCCACGCGAGGAGGATGGCGAGGATGAACGGCCCGGTGAAGTAGAACGGAAGCGACTCATTGAACGTCGATTGGATCACGAGTTGCTCGCCGAGACCGGCCTTGAACAGGCGGGCGGCGACCGCGGGGCCGTACAGTTCCGCGACCAGCGTCTCGTAGGCCCGAAGCGGGTTCAGATACTTGATGAACAGTCTCATCTGGACGATTTGCGGCGCGGTCAGTGCGGTGAGACCGAGCTGTTCGACGACCCAGTTGACGAGCCGCGGGACGCCCGTGGCGACCGTCGACCAGAGGACGGCGAAGATGAAGTACAGCCCGACGGTGCCGAACAGCGCCTGCCGCTGGGAGGCCGAGGTCGCCGAGAGCCAGACGCCGATGGAGACGAACGCCGTGGCGAGGAGTCCCGAGAGGGCCACCTGTCCCGCGTAGGAGACGAACATGACCTGCCCGCCGGTGAACAGCATCGCAAAGAGGGCGACGACGAAGCCGACGAGCATCGAGATGATGACGACGAGCGTGCGGCCGACGAGCTTTCCGAACACCACGTCGCGCCGGGAGTTCGGAAGCGACAGCAGGAGCTTGATGGTGCCCGACTCGCGCTCGTCGATGAGCGAGCCGTGGGCCGTCACGAGCGCGATGAGCGCGAGGACGAACCCGAGCATACCCGCGTACGAGAAGTTGAACAGCCCGCCCGGCGCGGTGGTGAGGCCGAACAGCGTCTCGGAGTTCGCGCCCGCGCCGGAGAGCAGGACGCCGTAGAACAGCGCCGTCGACCCGCCGATGAGGAGGGCGAAAAACAGCGTCAGGCCGAGGAGCCACCGCGACCGGAGGGCGTCGCGGAAGTCCTTGCGCGCGACGGATTCGAGCGTCACGCCGCCACCTCCGGTTCGTCGGCCGAGTCGTCGCCCTCGGTGTACGCGAGGAAGATGTCTTCGAGCGACGCCGAGTCGGTCTCGAAGTCGGCGACGGTCGCGCCGCCGGCCTCGACGGCCTCGATGACGCGCGTCTTCGCGTCGTCGGTACAGCCGACGACGAGGCGGTCGCCGTCGGTCTCGACCGAGGAGACGCCGTCGAGCGCTCGGACCGCGTCGAGGTCGGCGTCGCCGTCGACGTCGATGCGGAGAGTCGCCTCGGCGTCGACGCGGTCGCGGAGGCCCTCGATGGTGTCCTCGGCGATGAGTTCGCCGTCGCGCATGATGCCGACGCGGTCACAGACCGCTTCGACCTGTCCGAGCACGTGGCTGGAGAAGAACACCGTCGCGCCGCGGTCGGCCTCGGCGCGGACGATGTCGCGCATCTCGCGCGCGCCGGCGGGGTCGAGCCCGGAGGAGGGCTCGTCGAGGACGAGGAGGTCGGGACTGCCGGCGAGCGCCATCGCGAGCGCGAGGCGCTGGGACATCCCCTTGGAGTAGCCGCCGGCGCGGCGGGCGGCCTCGTCGGCGTCTAAGCCGACGCGGGAGAGCAGTTCGTCGGGGTCGTCGTCGGCTTCCTTGGACTCGATGGCGAACTCGACGTGTTCGCGCCCGGTGAGTCGGTCGTACACCTCGTAGCCCTCGGGGAGCACGCCGGTCCGACGCCGGACGGCCACGCTCTCGGCCTGCGCGTCGTGTCCGAGCACGCGGACGGACCCGCTCGTCGGGCGGGCGAAGTCGAGAAGCATGTTGATCGTCGTCGATTTTCCGGCACCGTTGGGACCGAGGAACCCGAAGACCTCCCCCTCAGCGACGGAAAACGAGAGGTCGTCGACGGCGGTGACGGTGTCGGGTTCGGACGACGGGAGGAGGGAATCGAACAGTCCCTCGTCGTCTTCGAACCGTTTCGTCACCCCGTTCAGTTCGATGGCGGCCATGGGCGGGCCTGCGTCGCACTGCCTTAAAGTGTTTTAGGTGCGAAAATCACGGGCGATAACATTCCGGGTCGAAATCGGCGGTCGCCGGACACTCACCTCGCCGCCGTCGGGCGGCTCGGACCCCTCGTCGGCTCAGACCTCGTCGTCGGGCTCGTGGGAGTCGGCCATCTTCGTCGCCTCCGTCGCGTACCGCTCGCGCAGGTCGTCGTCGGCCACGGGTTCGAGGTTCTCCGTCGGCGCGTCGATGGCGGCGGTCACGGTCATCCGGCGCTGGTGCATCACGGCCGCGGCGAGCTCCTTCCGGAGTTCGTACTCGCCGTCCGGCGTCGCGTAGATGAGGATGATGAGGTCCCGGTCGTCGTAGGACCGCTCGACCAGCCAGAGCCGCGTCGTGTCGTCGTCGCTCATGGGCCGTGGTTCGGTCGGGGCACCCTTACGCGTGCCGGCATCGAATCGGCGGGAGCGGCGCGACGCGACGCGGCCACGGCGCCCCCGCCGTTTATTCGCGCCGCGAGCGTACGATTCCGGCATGTTGGAGACGCTGCTGGGCGACGACGTGGAGTCGTCGGGCCGATACCTCCCCGAACTCATCTACGGCGCGAACGACGGCATCGTCACGACGTTCGCCGTCGTCGCCGGCGTCGCGGGCGCGTCGCTGAGTCCGGGCATCGTCATCGTCCTCGGGTTCGCCAACCTCTTCGCCGACGGCTTCTCGATGGGGATGAGCAACTACCTCGCCGAGCGCTCGGAGGAGGACTACCACGACGCCCGCGGCGACGGCCACGCCCGGACCGACGGGAAAACGCCCGTCAGAACCGCCGCCGCGACGTTCGCCGCCTTCATCGTCGCCGGGTGGGCCCCGCTGTTTCCGTACGTGCTCCGGGTCGAACCGCTGTTTCCGTACGTGCTCCGGGTCGAACCGCTGTTTCCCGTCTCCATCGCCGTCACCGCCGCGGCGTTCTTCGCCGTCGGCGCGAGTCGGAGCCTCGTGACGAACCGCTCGTGGCTCGCCAACGGGGTCGAGATGTTCGTCGTCGGAATGGCGGCCGCCACGGTCGCCTACGCGGTCGGGAACCTCCTCGCCGGCGTCGCCTGAAACGAGCGTCGTCAGCCTCGCATCAGGGAGCCGATTGGTTCCCCGTCAGTTCCTCGACCTCGGTGGCGAGCGACGACAGCGCCTGCGTGCTCTCGTCTGTCGCGGTGACGATGCTGTCGACCGCGCCCTCGGTCTCGACGGTCCGGTCGCGCACGTCCTCGATTGTCGCGGTCAGTTCCTCGACCGCCTCGGCCTGCTCGTCGGTCGCGCGGGAGACCTCGGCGACGCCGTCCGCGGCGGTGTCGATGGATGCAGCGATCTCCTCGAACGCCGCCAGCATCTCGGAGATGCGCTCGTCGGCGTGCTCGATGCGGTCGTTCGACTCCGTCGCCGCGTGGACCGCCTCGCCGGTCTGCGACTGGATGTTCTCTATCTGCGCGGTGATGTCTTCCGTGTGCTGGCGCGTCTCGTCGGCGAGCGACTTCACCTCCTCGGCGACGACGGCGAACCCGTCGCCGTCCTCGCCGGCGCGGGCGGCCTCGATGTTCGCGTTGAGCGCGAGCAGGTTCGTCTGTTCGGCCACCTCGGAGATGACCTCCACGACCGCCTCGATGTCGTCCATGCGGCCGCCGAGTTCGGTCACGCGGTCGACGAGTTCGTCGCCCATCGTGACGACGCTCTCGGTCGCCTCTCGCGCCTCGCTGTTGGCCTCGCGGCCCTCGGCGGTCGCCTGCCGCGCCTCGGTCGCCGCGGTGTCGACCTCGTCGGCGGTGGCGGCGACCTCCTCCATCGTCGCGCTGAACTGCTGCATCTGGGTCGCGCCCTCGTCGAGGAGGTCGCGCTGTTCCTCGACGTTCTCGACGATGGCGTCGGCCGCCGACGCGGCCCGCGTGACCGCCGCGGTCGCCGTCTCCGTCTCGTCTTCGACGTTCGACGCCAGCGTCGAGAGGTTCCGCGCCGTCTCGTTGACCGCGTCGACGACGAGATAGAGTTGGTCGTCGACGGTGCCGCGTTCGTCTATCGTCGCCCGCGCGTCGAGGTTGCCCCGGCTCAGTTGGGTCAGCGTCGACTCGACCTCGGAGACGAGTGCGGCGACCTCGCGGTGGCGCTCGACCTCCGTCGTCCGGTTGCGGACGGTCTGGAGGACGCCGACGAGCTCGCCGCCCTCGTAGAGCGGCATCGCCGTGTGTCGGGCGTGGCAGTCGTCGCCGTTCGCGTCCGTGAACGTCTCTTCGGTCGCGTAGAGCAGGCGGTCGGAGTCGTCGAGCTCCACGCCGTCGAGCGACGCGGCGTCGCGGGGGTTGTCGAGGACCTGCCCCGCGAGCACGCGGGCCGCGGCGTCGCCGTAGAAGGTCTCACCGAGGTCGCGGCGACCGAGCGCGGCGTCGGCGGACGTGCCGGTCAAAGACTCGACGCCCGAGTTCCACGCCGCGATGCGACCCTGTTCGTCGAGGACGAACGCCGGAAGCCCGACGCCGTCGAGAAGTACGTCGTCGTCGACGTTCAGGTCGGGCGCGTCGGCGGCGGAGCCGGCGACGATTCCGCCGTCCGGTAACGGCGTCTTCGCACCGAACCACGAGCGGGCGCGAGATAGTATACCAAGTGACATTAGAGGCCACGTTTCAGAGCATCACAGGAGTATCTTTCGAGCAGATTATCAAAGTGAATAATTAGAAGACCGCGAGGCGGCGCTGCGCCCGACGCGTTAGCCTCAAGCCCTTCGCGCGGTAAGCCACCCCAGATGGACCCTGCCGCGGTCAGCGAACGAGCCAGCGCGCTTCCCTCGGACCCCGGCGTCTACCAGTTCGTCGCCGGCGACGCGGTGCTGTACGTCGGGAAGGCGGTCGACATCCGCGCGCGGGTTCGGTCGTACGCGGACCCCCGGTCGGAGCGCATCTCCCGGATGGTCGCCCGCGCGGAGCACATCGACTTCGCCGTTACCGACACTGAGACGCAGGCGCTGCTCCTCGAAGCCAACCTCGTCAAGCGCCACCAGCCGCGTTACAACGTCCGCCTGAAAGACGACAAGTCCTACCCGCTGGTCCAACTGACGGCCCACGCGGTCCCGCGGGTCGAGGTCACGCGCGACCCCGAGGACTCGGCGACCGTCTTCGGGCCGTACACCGACAAGGGTCGCGTCGAGACGGTCGTGAAGGCGATTCGGGAGACCTACGGCCTCCGCGGCTGTTCGGACCACAAGTACGCGAACCGCTCGCGGCCGTGTCTCGACTACGAGATGGGCCTGTGTACGGCCCCCTGTACCGGCGAAATCGCAGAACGGGACTACCGCGAGGACGTGGAGTCGGCAATCCGCTTCTTCGAGGGCGAGACGGGCGTCCTCGCCGACCCGCTCCGCCGGGAGATGGAGGCGGCCGCGCAGGACGCGGAGTTCGAGCGCGCCGCCAACCTCCGCGACCGACTGGAGGCCGTCGAGTCGTTCCACGGCGCGGGCGAGGACGCCGTCTCGTCGCAGTCCGACGAGCGCGCCATCGACGTGCTCGGCGTCTCGCTCCGCGGCGATTCGGCGACCGTCGCCCGACTCCACGCCGAGCGCGGCCAGTTGGTCGACCGGACCCGCCACCACCTCGACGCCCCGGAAGGCGAAGACCGCACGGCCGCCGTCCTCTCGGCGTTCCTCGCGCAGTTCTACGCCGAGCGCGACCTCCCCGACGCGGTCGTCCTCTCGGAGCGCCCCGACGACGAGGACGTGGTCGCGTGGCTCGAATCGGAGGGCGTGGGCGTGCGCGTCCCCGGCGCGGGCCGCGAGGCGAAACTGGTCGAACTCGCGCTGAAGAACGCCCGCCGGCGCGCCGGCCGCGACGACGGCCTCGCCACGCTCGCCCGCGAACTCGACCTCGACGTGCGTCGCGTCGCCCGCATCGAGGGCTTCGACGTGAGCCACGCGCAGGGCAAGGCCGTCGTCGGCAGCGACGTGTGTTTCGTCGAGGGGAGCGCCGAGACCGCGGACTACCGGCGGCGGCGACTCCCCGAGCGCAACGACGACTACGCGAACATGCGCGAACTCGTCCGCTGGCGGGCGACCCGCGCGCTGGAGGGCCGCGACGACCGGCCCGACCCCGACTTACTCCTCATCGACGGCGGCAAGGGACAGTTGAACGCCGCGCTCGACGCCCTCGACGAGACCGGTTGGGACGTGCCCGCCGTCGGCATCGCCAAGGACCGCGAACTGGTCGTCACGCCCGACCGGACGTTCGACTGGCCGGACGACGCGCCGCACCTGCACGTCCTCCAGCGCGTCCGCGACGAGGCCCACCGCTTCGCCGTCCAGTACCACCAGACGCTCCGCGACGAGGTGAAGACCGTCCTCGACGACGTGCCGGGCGTCGGCGAGAAGACCCGCCGAGCGCTCCTCACGCGGTTCGGGAGCGTCGAGGGGGTGCGCGAGGCGTCGGTCGAGGACTTGACCGACGTGCCCGGCGTCGGCGAGAAGACGGCCGCGGAGCTGAAACGGCGGCTCTGAACGGGGCTACGCCTCGAACGCCGGTGAGCGAACCACGAGCACCCCGGCGACGACCACCCACGGAACGACGACGACCGCGCCGACGGCGGTCGGGCCGAGTAACGACGGCGCGCCGGCCGCCGCGAAGATGCTCCCGAGGCCCGCGAAGGCGTTAAACATCCCGTGGCCGAGCGCCGCGGGCCACACCGAGTCGGCGCGGAGCGCGACCCACGCGAGGAAGACCCCGACGGCCGTCGTCATCCAGACCATCGCCAGGAAGCCGGTCCACGGCGCGCCGGGGTAGCCGAAGCCGTAGTTGTAGCCGAGCGCGATGAGCGGCCAGTGCCACGCGCCCCAGACGACGCCCAGAAGGAGGACCGCCCGGCGAGGTCCGAGCGGGAGGAACTTCTGCAGGAGGTACCCCCGCCAGCCGAACTCCTCGCCGAAGGCGAAGACGGTGTTCACCGTCGCGCCGAGGACGAGCCCCTGTGCGACCTGTGCCACCAAGACGAGTTCGAGCGACGCGCCCGGCGGGAGCACCCCGCGGAGCGCCGTCGCGTCGGGGTCGAAGTACGCCGGAAGGAGCGCGAAGAACAGCGCCGCGCCGACGGCGACGACGAGACCGGGGACGAGCCACGCGAGGAGGTAGGTGCCGAGGTTCGACCGAAACGCGGGGCGAATCCGCAGGTTCGCCCATCCCTCCCCGGTGACGAGTCGCGTGACGACGTTCGCGACCGACGGCGAGAACATGTAGCACGTGCTGACGAGCACGAGCCAAAGCGGGAGGCCGAACGCGACCGGCGGCGAGTCCGTCAGGCCGCCGGTGAGAGACACGGCCAGCGCGGTCGCCGCCGCGAGACCGAAGGCGACGAGGAGAAAGACGACGACGCGGCGAGACTCGAACGGCTCGGCGCGCGCGTTCGGTTCCGCCGGACCGTCCCCAACCGTAGACATACGAGAACTATCGGTCGGCGAGGAGATAACGGTTGACGCCGCGGAGACACGCGTGTCGGCGGACGGTGACGCGGATCCGGAAAAAGTCGGTACGCCGCGAATCGGACCGAGTTACGCGATTTTGTCGTACTGGTCGCGGAGCTTCTCGGCCGCGTCGTCCATGAGGTCGGCCTCGTAGTCGTCGAGGTCCCACTCGACGACCTCCTCGATGCCGTTCGAGCCGAGCTTGACGGGGACGCCGAAGGCGGTGTCCTCGTAGCCGAACTCGCCGTCGAGGACGAGCGAGCCGGGAAGCACTTCGCCGGTGTCGTGCAGGACGGCCTCGACCATGTGGGCGACGCCGGTCGCCGGGCCCCACTGGGTCGCGCCCTTGCGCTCGATGACGTCCATGGCGGACTCCTGGAGGTCGCCGAGAATCTCCTCTTTCTCGTCGGCGGAGAAGGCGGGGTCGTTGCCGTCGACGCGGACCTTCGAGAAGACCGGAACCTGCGCGTCGCCGTGCTCGCCGAGGATGGTCGCGTCGACGTTCTTGACGGGCACGTCGAAGCGCTGGCTCAGCACGTAGCGGAAGCGCGCGGAGTCGAGGCGGCCGCCGAAGCCGATGACCTTGTGGCGGTCGCGCTCGCCCGTCTCGTAGAGGTGGCGGTTGAGCAGGTCGACGGGGTTCGACGTGGTGATAGAGACGAAGTCGTCGTTGTACTCGGCGAGCGAGGAGCCGATGTCGTCCATGATGGGGGCGTTGTCGCCCGCGAGGTCGATACGGGTCTGACCCGGCTGGCGCGGGATGCCCGCCGTGATGACGACCACGTCGGAGCCGGCGGTGTCCTCGTAGCCGCCCTGCGTCACGACCGTGTTGGAGTCGTAGGCGATGCCGTGGTTCGTGTCCGCCGCCTGTCCGACCGTCTTGTCTTCCATCTTCGGGATGTCCACGAACACGAGTTCGTCACAGACATCGCGAAGCGCGAGGTTGTACCCAGCCGCGGCGCCGACCGTGCCGGCCGCACCGATCACGCTAACTTTCGTCATGCCACATTAACGACGCTGTGGATTCCGAGTAAACGTTTCGGAACGGTCACCGTAGCGCAGTCTGTCGATTTCGTGTACGTCAGTCGTCGAATTTCGGGTGACAGCGGCGGGGTGTCGTCGGGTGCGAGAGCCGGTGAGACCGCCGGTCCCGAAACCGGTCGAGCGACGCCGTGGGGTTTTTCGACGCACGTCGCGTCCACACGCACATGAGCGACTTCGACAAGGAAGCAGAGCGCCAGCGACTTCGGGAGAAGTACGAGCGAGACGAGACGAAGCGGCAGTCGACCCAACGGATGAGCGAGTTGCTCCTCAAGGGCGCGACGATGACGAACAAGCACTGCGACAACTGCGGCGACCCGCTGTTCCGCTACGAGGGACAGGTGTTCTGTCCGACCTGTCAGGCCGGGGGAGGGGCCGCGGCGAACGCCGACCAAGACGCCGAGCGGGCCGCCGAGGCGGCCGTCGAAGCCGACGCGGGCGAAGGTGGAGTCGACGCCGGGGCCGAGACTGCACCGAGCGGGGTTGCCGAGGCCGCAGAGAGCGCCGACGCGGACGCTTCGGCGGGCGTCACCGCCGAGGCATCGGAAGCCGAGCGACCGCAGGTCGGAGCCCGGCAGTCGGAACCGGCCCGAGGAACCCGCGTCGCGGACGAGGCGCGCCGCGACGCGGCCGGGACGAACGGGCGGACCGCGTCGCCGACGCCGGCGCGAACCGCGAGCGAGCGGGGGTCGACCGAGCGTCGTGCGCCCCGCGGGGTCGGAGGCGACGTCACCGACGCGCGCGCGTCGCTCGTGCGGACGCTGACGTGGGCCGCCGAGCGCGCCGAGTCGACCGACGACCCGCGGCGGGCGACCGAGTACCTGACCGCCGCGCGCGAGGCCGCCGAGGCCATCTCGGCGCTCGACCGCTAACCGACTGGCTGCCGTCGCGTCCTCGCGCCGACTGTCGCTCCGGGCGGTAGAACTTACCGCCCCGCGGGCCCTCTGTTTCGTATGGACGTTCTCATCCCCATCGACGGCACCGACGCCAGCAAGCGCGCGCTCGACTTCGCTATCGAGATGATAGGCGGGATGGGCGGGAGCCTCCACGTCGTCCACTACACGAACAGCCAGACCGACGCGACGACGGCGATTCTCGACGACGCGCGCGGCAGGCTCGAAGCGGGCGAAATCAGCGGCGAGCCGGAGCTCTCGACCATCACGGTCGACGTGTGGACCGCCGACCGCGTCGGCGAGGAGATTCTCGACACCGTCGAGCGCGGCGGCTTCGACCACGTCGTCATGGGCCACCACGAGGACGGCATCGTCGAGCGAACCGTCTTCGGGAGCGCCGCCGAGACGGTGCTTCGGGCCGAGGCCGTTCCGGTGACTATCGTTCCCTGACGCGCTCCGGGCGGTGAACGCGGCTCAGCGGTACTCCGACCCGACGACCTCGCGGATTCGCTCGGCGGTGACTTGGCCGACCCCGCGGACCTCTTTGAGGTCGTCCTCGTTAGCGGTCATCACCGCCTCGACGCTCCCGAACGCTTCGAGCAGCGTCCGCGCCGTGACCGGGCCGATGTCCGCGATGGCGGAGACGACGTACTCCTGTTGCTCGTCGAGCGTCTTCGCGCTCTTGCCGCCGTGGACGCTCACGGTGCGCTCGCGGTCCGTCTGCTCGCGGGTGGCGATGGTCGCCAGCAGCTCCGCGGTGTCGTCTTCGTCCTCGGTGAACAGCACGCTCACGTTGAAGTCGACCGCGACCGACGACAGCGCCCCCCGAATCGCGCCGGGGTGGATGTTGCGCTCCTCGTAGAGGCCGCGCCCCTCGATGACGAGAAGCGGCCGGGCGTAGTGGCGCGTGAGGTCCGCTATCTGCTCGAATATCGACCGGTCGCCGCCCGTGAGCGTGTCGAGGAAGTCCGAGACGCTCTTTCGCTCGACCGCGACGCGGTCCGAGAGGACGTAGTCGCCGACCGCGAGCGTCTCCAACCGGGTCGTCAGGTCCTCGCGCTTCGAGAGGGTGCGGGCGATGTTGGAGTCGAGTTCGCGCTGGTCGACGACGATTTCGACGGTGTCCTCGTCGTCGGTGCCCGCCGCGGCGACGGTGGCCGGTTCGTCCGTGTCGCCGCCGCTGTCGTTTCCATCGTCGCCCTCGTCGCCGTCGTCCGCCCGCGCCAACTCCTCGTCCGAGGGGCCGAAGTCGGCGAGGCCGGACTGTCCCTCGGAGTCGGTCGCCGCGGCGGTCGCGGTCTCTCCGTTCGTGGCGGCCGATTCGGCGGTCGATTCGGCGGCCGACGCCTCGTTCGCACCGGCCTCGGCCGCGTCGTCAACCCCCCCGTTTCCGGTGGAACTCCCCCCGTTCCCGGCGGAACTGCCGTCGTCGCCCGCGAACGCCGAGAGGTCGCGCTGGGAGGGGTCGAGTTCGGCTTCGAGGTCGTCGGCCGCGCCCTTGAGGTCCCGGAGCTCGTTTTGCATCGTCTTCTCGCGGCGGCGCGATATCCAGAAGTACGCCTCGTCGCGGGTGTCCTCGGCGAGGAGGACGACCACGCGACCGTCGGCCTGACGACCGGTCCGGCCCTTCCGCTGGATGGACCGGATGGCCGTCGGCACGGGTTCGAAAAAGAGCACGAGGTCGACCTCGGGCACGTCGAGCCCCTCCTCCGCGACGGAGGTCGAGACGAGCACCTCGAACTCGCCGTTTCGGAACTTGTCGAGGGTCTCCTGCTGTTCGTTCTGCGTCATTCCGTCGGAGCCCTCGCGGTCGCCCTGCCCGACGAACCGCCGGACCGAGAAGCTCTCCGAGAGGAACTCCGTGAGCGCCTCGGCCGTGTCGCGGGACTCGGTGAAGACGATGACGCGCTCGCCGTCCTGGATGCCGAGCGTCTCGGCGAGGAGGAT
Organism: Haloferax massiliensis; assembly: GCF_001368915.1. Taxonomy (GTDB): domain Archaea; phylum Halobacteriota; class Halobacteria; order Halobacteriales; family Haloferacaceae; genus Haloferax; species Haloferax massiliensis. The sequence goes on from NZ_CSTE01000001.1 coordinate 636,837, forward strand.
GCGCGTCTTCCTGAACTTCGGGTGGAGGCCGTCGAACGACTCGGCTTTCCGCATCGCCTCGCGGACCTTCGGTTCGGCGACGAGTCGCTGGCTCGCCTTCGACGCGCCCGACGACCGGGCGGCGTTGCGCTGGCGCTCGAAGTACCGCCGGACCGACTCGACCGACTGGGTCTCGACGAGTTCGACCGCCCGGCGGAGCTTCATCACCTCCGCGTGCGTGGACATGCCCTTGTAGCCCTCCGACTTGTCGGCGTTCATCAGCCGCTGGAGCTCCGCGCGCATCCGGTTGAGCTTCTTCTGGGAGATATCGGGCTTCGTCGACTTGGTGACGCCCAACTGCTTGAGCTTCTCCAGCCGGTCGGTGATGACCTCGTTGAGGGCGTCGCGAATCTCCAGAATCTCGTCGGGGAGCTGGATGCGGTTCCACTCCACGTCCGTGTCGTGGGTGTACTCCGACACGTCGGCGTCCTCCTCGGTCATCACCTCCACGTCGACGATACCGAGGTTCTCACAGACTTCGAGGATGGCCTCCTCGTCGCCGCCGGGCGAGGCGCTCATCCCCGTGACGAGCGGGTTCTCGGCGTCGGCGTGGTAGCGCTCGGCGATGTAGACGTAGGCGTAGTCGCCGCTCGCGCGGTGGCACTCGTCGAAGGTGAGGTGCGTCACGTCCCGAAGCGAGATGCGGTTGCCGATGAGGTCGTTTTCGATGACCTGCGGCGTGGCGATGACTATCTGGGCCTCCTGCCAGAGCGCGGCCCGGTCGTCGGGCCGAACGTCGCCGGTGAAAACGACGATTTCGTCGTCCGGGACGTTCAGCGCCTCGCGGTAGAAGTCGGCGTGCTGCTGGACGAGCGGCTTCGTCGGCGCGAGAAACAGCGACTTCCCGCCCACGTCGTGGAGTCGCTGGGCGGTGACGAGCAGGCTGACGGTCGTCTTCCCGAGGCCGGTGGGGAGACAGACCAGCGTGTGGCCGTTGCGCGCGGTACCGGCGAGGCGAATCTGATAGAGCCGTCGCTCGATGAACGACGGCGCGAGTAGCGGGTGGTCCACGTACGCAACGTCCTCGGAGGCCGGCATCGGTGACGATTGCTCGCCCTCGCCGATAAGCGTTCGCAGAGCGAGGTGAAACTAAAGGAGTCCGCCGGGAGACGCCGCGGCGGTCGTTACCCCGCGCTGTCGGCGGTGTCGAGGTCGGGGTCGTCTGGTCGCGCGGACGGGAGCGACGCTCCGAGGAGCGACGCCCACTCGGCGACCTTTTCGTTGTGCGGATCGGACATAGCGCTTCCCCAAGGAGATATACTCTCAACTATCGTATATAACGATTGTGCCGATTCGACGGTTGGACTCGTACGCACGGGGCCGAACGGTCAGCGTTCCACCGAAAACGGCGGGGTGAGAAGTCGGGCGGACGCGAGAACCGCGCTCAGTCCTCGCGGTTGCCGGGACCCCACGAGTCCGGGACCTCGATGACGTACCGACCGTCCTCGCGGAGTGAGATTATGTACTCGTCGCGGTCGTACAGCTCCATGAGGTTGAGTTCGTACTGACCGGGGTTGACGATTTTGATGCTCTCGAACTGGTCGTTGAGCTCCTCGCGGAGCTGGTCCAAGTTGGGTCGGTCGTCGGACGACGGCTCGATGACAGTTCCGTCCGCGTCCGCGGGTGCGGCGTCGGCGGGCTGGCCGGCCGCCGCGTCGGGGTCGGAAGACGCGCCGGGGTCGGACGGCGCTTCGGGCGGCGTCTCGGCCGCCGAACCGCGTCGGTTCGCGTCGGCCGCAGCGAGTTCTTCCGGCGTGACGACGTCGCTCCGGGCGCTCTTCTGGGAGTTGTCCTCGTCCGTCTCGCGCGCGTTGATCGAACCGGATGCGCGATTCGGGGGCGAGGCCGAGTCCGGCGAGCTATCGGGGTGACCCGCCGCGGGCTCTCCTCGGGGTTCGTTCCGCGACTCTTCGGGCTCCTGCGGGTCTGCCCCCGGTGACTCCCCGGGCGCGGACGGCCATTCGCCCCAACCGCGGGGTTTGGTTTCGGGGTCGTCGGTCGCGTCGGCCGCGTCGGTCGGCGACGGCTCGCTTCGGGTCGACCCGGCGGCGTCGCCGGTCTCGGTTCGCTGTGGGGCGTCGGCGTCCGCGTTCGCCCAGTCGCTGACGGTCATCGACTCCTCGTCGGTCGAATCTGGATGGGACTGCCGCTGCGCGCGGTCTCGGACGGCGTCGGCCGCCGAGGAGGTCAGGTCCCGCGCTCCGGCGCCGCCCGTCGACGGCGTGTCATCGCTTGCGCTCGCGGGAGCGCTCCCGCTCGACGCGGGCTTGAACTGAAACTTGTTGCCGCCGCAGCTCGGGCACCCCGAAAGCATCTCCTTCGAGCCATCGGGGAACACCTTACCGCACGTGGTGCATTGATGTGGCATTGGTGGATGGTAGCGCCGGATGGCGCGTGAGGGCGTTCGTTGGACCCCCTATTTTCGCGAGACGAGCGCGCTGATGAGGTTCTCGTCCTTGTGGAGCGTCTGAATCTGGTTCGCGGGTCCGATGACGGTGAGCTTCTGGGTCGACTGTCGGCCCATGAGCCGGTCGAGGAAGCTCTGGTCTGCGGTCTGCGAGCGCGGATACGTTTCGATTTCGATACCATTGAACTCGTCGGGGCTTATCTCGGCCATCGTGACCTCGATGAGCTTCGACTCCTCGTCGGGCGAGAGACCCTCTTCGAGGATGACGATGTTGCCGTCGCGGACGCCGTCGAGGATGAGCCGAATCTTCTCCATGCTCGTGAGGTTTGCCATCCGATTCCCGCTGAAGAGGTCTATCTGGACCCCGTCGGTGCCGTCGTCGGAGGCGGTTGCTTCAGGCATGGTGAATCACGCGAAGTACTCCGCGATTTTGGCGTACACTTCGTCCATGTTCTCACCTTCGAGCGCCGACAACTCGACTGTTTCGTGCTGTGGGTACGCGTTCGCGATGCGCTCGACGTTCGACTCTTCGAGGTCGATCTTGTTCGCGAAGATGAGCACGGGCAGGTCCTGGCTCTCGATGATGCCGATGAGCATCGTGTTGACCTGCGATATCGGGTCTTTCGTGCTGTCGAGCACGTAGATGACGCCGTCGACGTCCTCGCGGAGCCAGTGCATGGCCTCGGCGACCCCCTCGGTCGCCTCGCGGGACCGGCGGACGGCGTCGTCCTTCTCCATGTCGTGTTCGAGGAACTCCTTGTAATCGACTTTCGTCGTGACACCCGGCGTGTCGACGATGTCGATGGTGACTTTCTTGCCGTTCCGCTCGATCTCGACGTTCTCCTTCCGCCTGGCGCGGCGAGTCTCGTGAGGGATGTGGCTCTCGGGACCGATGGCGTCACCGGTCCAGTCACGGGCGATGCGATTTGCGAGAGTCGTCTTCCCGGCGTTGGGCGGGCCATATATACCGATCCGCTTCGGCTCGCTCTCCGAAAAGAGCCGGTCGACGACTCGTGAGATGCTGTCTCTTAAATCTGTGAGCAGTCCCATCCTGGGCCTCCCGCACCTCCCGAACGCGTCGTGGAGGGCGTATGGAGGTATCACCCAACCGGACTCACTTAAGCACTACGTCAGACACCAGTCAAGTTGGCGACAAAACGACAGAAAGGAACGTCGGCGACGACGGTCAGTCCGATTCGACGGACTCAAACGGTGCAATCGGGAGACCGGCGTTCGGTTACGGTGTGTCGAACAGCCGAAACGAGGGCGGGAGAAATCGATACCACGTTCTCTTGGTTGTTACTTTGGGCGTACACGTGCGTAGTTCGAACATACTTCGAGCGCTGAATCTCGAATCCGCAGAGAATCTCTCGAATCGTGCTGACCGGCTCTGAAGACGCCACGTCGACCCCGACACAACCCGCCTCCTCGGTAGCGATTGCCATTCGAGACGGTTGACACGTTCTGTGGCCGCGAGCGACTCGCGTGGGTACACCCCCACCCCTTCGTTTCGGGTGGAACGGCTCGAAGGGGTGGGTGGGGGGGACCGCTAGACGGCGGTCGGATGTTAATTGAACCCTAGACCGGTGTAATAATATCGGGTTTCTATCTACTACGGATTTGGTTAGTATCTATCAATGATAAAACCATCCCTATTCAATGACCGCCGAGACCCCCTCCCCACCGATTCACAGTTCCACCCGAAACGAAGGGGTGTGGGGGAATCGCCACCCAGGCGTTTCCCGTCGAACTGGAAAAGCGCCACTTAATTGCACAGGAAACGAAGGGGTTAGACAGAGTCGAGAAACGTCCTATCGACCGATTTCTGGGAAATCGCATTTTCGACGTTTCCACACGAAACAGAGGGGTTCGAACAACCGATTTTTCTCGTCGGGCACTCTCCCCGTGCTGGGTTCCACTCGAACTGCCTCCGATTGTCGGTTCGCGTGGACCGCGGACTCAACTCGGAACTATCGGTCGAAGCCGAGCGCAACTCGGAGCGCTCGACCCGTTTCGACTCGACGCGTCTTCGTTCGCTCCGCCGTGGTTCGAGACCACTCTCGATCGACTGCTCAACTTCGCCCACGCGTCTTCTTCATCTGGTCGCTCGATTACTCCGAAGAGGGTTCACTTGGTCGCCCCTGCGCGTTTACTTACTCGCTCTCCGCGCATTCGTCTACTCGTTTCCCGTCACCCAACGGACCACCCACTCCACCACAACCGTCACGTCTGATAGTTTCGGAGACGTTCGTGGTATCGTGGTTGTTCGTGTTGAAACGCTCCTGTCCCTCCGAGTTCCGGTCGAACGACGGCGGACGAGTCGGAGAAGTAAGATTTTTGTACCGACTGTTCGTTTGGTTCCTTTGCATCATCTGGAATCGCCTTCTTCGGCGTGATGTGAAAATGCCGACTATCTCCGGCTTCACGCACCCAATGCGCCGATTCGGGGCGACAATTCCACTTGAAACAGAGGGGTATTCACGATGGACGAGGAAGAGAATCCGCGAGACGGCACACGAGAGGGAGCCGGGAACAGCACGTCGGACGACACAGTCGCGGACGCCGACTCCGGTGTACCGAGTACCGACACGTCCGACGGCGATGGGTCTGCCGACGGCTCTCCCGTCGCGGACGACGTATCCTCCGAAGACAGCGTATCCCCCGAGGACGGCGGGGACGACGTGTCCCCCGAAGACATCGACATTCAGGCGAGCATCGGCCCCGACGCCGACGCGCCCGACGAGGACCTCGACCAGCACAAAGACCCCGACGTCGGTCTGGACAAGGTCGTGCTCAACGACGACGAGGGGTCGAAGGGACTGTTCGACGACCTCCTCGCCGGCGAGCCGATTTTCGAGAACAAGGAGGTCCTCCGGCCGTCGTACACCCCGCACGAACTCCCCCACCGGACCGACCAGATAAACCAGATGGCGACGATTCTCGTCTCCGCCCTGCGCGGGGAGACGCCGTCGAACATCCTCATCTACGGGAAGACCGGGACCGGCAAGACCGCGAGCGCGAAGTTCGTCAGTCAGGAACTCGAATCCACCTCCCAGAAGTACGACGTTCCCTGCGAGGTCGAGTACATCAACTGCGAGGTGACCGACACGCAGTACCGCGTGCTCGCGCAGTTGGCGAACAAGTTCATTGAGAAGAACGTCGAGCGCATCGAGGCCGAACAGGAGCGCCTCGACGAGATGCGAACGCGGGCGACGGAAGACCCCAACGCCCTCGCCGACACGCCGTACGACTCCATCGCCGAGTTAGACGAGCGCGCGGCGGAACTCGACGACGACGCCGACGAGATGGAGACGGTGCCGATGACCGGGTGGCCGACCGACCGCGTCTACACGACGTTCTTCGACGCCGTCGACTACAAAGAGCGCGTGGTCGTCATCATGCTCGACGAGATCGACAAACTGGTCGAGAAGTCGGGCGACGACACGCTGTACAACCTCTCGCGGATGAACTCCGAACTCGACAACTCCCGCATCTCAATCATGGGTATCTCGAACGACCTGAAGTTCACCGACTTCCTCGATCCCCGGGTCAAATCGAGCCTCGGCGAGGAGGAAATCGTCTTCCCGCCGTACGACGCCAACCAGCTCCGCGACATCCTCCAGCACCGCGCCGACGTGGCGTTCAAGCCCGGCGCGCTCACCGACGACGTGATTCCGCTGTGCGCCGCGTTCGCCGCGCAGGAGCACGGCGACGCCCGGCGCGCCCTCGACCTGCTCCGCACGGCCGGCGAACTCGCAGAGCGCGGGCAGGCCGACACCGTCGAGGAGGCCCACGTCCGGCAGGCGCAGGACAAAATCGAACTCGACCGAGTGGTCGAAGTCGTCCGTACTCTCCCCACACAGTCGAAAATCGTCCTCTTCGCCATCATCCTCCTGGAGAAAAACGGCGTCCGCAACATCAACACCGGCGAGGTGTTCAACATCTACAAGCGCCTCTGCGAGGAGATCGACGCCGACGTGCTGACCCAGCGTCGCGTCACCGACCTCATCTCGGAACTCGACATGCTCGGCATCGTCAACGCCGTCGTCGTCTCGAAGGGCCGGTACGGCCGAACCAAGGAGATCAGCCTCTCGGTCCCAATCGACGAGACCGAGGCCGTTCTGCTGACGGACTCTCGTCTCGGCGACATCGAGAGCGCACAGCCGTTCGTACAGGCGCGGTTCGACAACTGAAGAACGAAGTCCGCGAAGTCCGACTCTTTTCCTGTCTCCGCGTCACGCCGCGAGCGCGTCGGCGCTCGGCGACGCCTCGACCCGAAGCGGTGCCGTCGTCGCCGGCGCGTCGCCTCCCGCCGCGTTCGTCGTCGACACGTCGGGAGCCGTCGTCTCCATCGTCGTCACGTCGACGTACTCGACGGGGGCGGGCGCGACCGGCGTCGTCGTCGCCATCGAGTTGGCGAGCGTCAGCCGAACCCACCCGAGAAGCGGGATGCGGATTCGCGCGACGCCTTGGACCCACTCGGGGCGGACCGGGTCGGCGATGCCGCTCACCTGGTCGTACCGCGGGTTGTTGTCGCCTTTCGTGATGAAGCCGTCGTACTCGGCGGGGCAGTTAGCGAGTTCCCGGCAGTTGTCGGCGGCCATGTACTCGGAGTTCGCCCTGTCGTACCAGTTTTCGCCCTCCTCGACCCAGAGCATCGCCCGGTGGATAATCGGGGGGCCGCCGGCGCCGGGGTCGTCGTAGACGATGACGCTGCCGGGGCCGCCGAACTTCCGGTAGTCGACTTCCGCGCCCGTCTCGGCCGTGACGACGGCGGTCCCCTCGACCGCCGAGTCGGGGGCGTATCGCTCCGGCCCCGTGATGAACACGAGGTCGCCTTTGTGCATGTGCGGTTCCATGCTCCCGCTTTCGACGGCGACCATCGGCGGCCACACGCCGCTCACCGCGAACAGGAGCAACCCGACGGCCAACACGGCGAGCGCGCTCGTCAGGACTTCGCGGACGAACATAAGCGGCCCCTCTTCTGCCGTCCGGAGCCGAGTTAGAACGCCTTCGTCGGAGGCTTGACCGCGCCGCGAGTCGGGGGAGGGCGGGCGACCGTCGTCGTCACTCATCACTCCCAGTTTACCCGGACCGGGTTTCAACGTTCTGGGTTTCGGCATCCTTTTTGCCGCGTGTCGCACACTCCGGGTGTGCCACTGGAGACGCCGGCGCGCATCGTCCGGGCGCTCGTCGGTCGCGGCTACAACGCCGAACGCGAGGCCGTGACCCTCATCGCCGGCTCCGACGACCCCGGCCGGACCCTCGCCCGCGTCGTCGAAGCCGTTCCGGACGACGCGCTTCGCATCACCGCCGACCACGTCCGCGAGGTGCTCGCCTCCGCCCCCGCCGCGGACCCGCCGGGAACCGAATCGACGGGGTCGGCCGCCCCGGACGCCGCCGTATCCGATACCGCCGCCGACCCCGACCCCCCTGTTTCCGCTGCAACACCGCACGACAACGCGGACCACACCACTCAATCAGCTCCAGCTGAAGCGAAGGGCGGACCGGCCGGTCGGAACGTCGACCCATCGCTTCGGTCCCTCGAAATCGCCAACGACATGACCGGTCAGTCGACGGGGACCGGCGAGTACGGCGACTTCGTGAAGGTGTTCCGCGACCGCTACGAGAAGCTCTCGAAGATGCTCCGCGGGCGCGTCAACCACCGCCCCGCGAAGGCCATCTCGAACATGTCCGGCGGCGAGGACGCGGAACTCATCGGCCTCGTCGACGACGTTCGCTCCACCAAGAGCGGCCACTGGATTATCGACCTCGAAGACACGACGGGGACGTTCCCCTGTCTCGTGATGAAGGACAAGGACATCGCGAGCCACGTCGACGAGCTCCTCATGGACGAGTGCATCGCGGTGCAGGGGACGCTGTCGGGCGACGCGGGCATCCTCTTCGTCGACTCGCTGCACTTCCCCGACGTGCCGCGGAGCCACCGCCAAAACACCGCCGACAGGGACGTGCAGGCGGCGCTCATCTCGGACGTACACGTCGGCAGCCAGGAGTTCATGGCCGACGCGTGGAACCGCTTCGCCGACTGGCTCCACACCGAGGAAGCCGAGCGCATCGAGTACCTCCTCATCGCCGGCGACATGGTCGAGGGCGTCGGCGTCTACCCGAATCAGGACGAGGAACTCGACGTCATCGACATCTACGAGCAGTACGAGGCGTTCTCCGAGCACCTCAAATCGGTGCCCGGCGACCTCGACATCGTGATGATTCCGGGCAACCACGACGCGGTCCGACTCGCGGAGCCGCAACCCGGCTTCGACGACGAACTCCGTGACATCATGTCGGCCCACGACGCCCGCATCACGAGCAACCCCTCGATGGTCACCCTCGAAGGCGTCAACGTGCTCATGTACCACGGCGTCTCGCTCGACGAGGTCATCGCCGAACTGCCGGCGGACAAGGCGAGCTACGACGAGCCGCACAAGGCGATGTACCAGCTCCTGAAGAAGCGCCACGTCGCGCCGCAGTTCGGGGGCCACACCCGCCTCGCGCCCGAGGAACTCGACTACCTCGTCATGGAGGACGTGCCCGACATCTTCCACACCGGCCACGTCCACAAGCTCGGCTGGGGGAAGTACCACAACGTCCTCGCGGTCAACTCCGGCTGCTGGCAGGCCCAGACCGACTTCCAGAAATCCGTCAACATCGACCCCGACGCCGGCTACGCGCCCATCGTCGACCTCGACACGCTGAACATGACGGTTCGGAAGTTCTCCTGAGCCGGCCGTTCACTACTGACGTCCGTTCGACTCAGCGACCGCTCTCCCGACAGTATGCTCCCTGATAGCACGCCGGATGTGCGGCGTTCGGGACCATTCCGCCGTCGCTTTTTACCCGCGACGCACACAGAACCGGTGATGACCGACGACGCGCTGTTCGACGCGACGAGCCTGAACGACCTGTCGCTTTCCAATCGAGTCGGGCTGGCACCGATGACGCGCATCAGCGCCACCGACGAGGGCCTTGCGACGAACGAGATGGCCCACTACTACCGGAAGTTCGCCGACGGCGGCTTCGGCTTTCTCGTCACCGAGGGCGTCTACACGGACGACGCGTACAGTCAGGGCTACCTGAACCAGCCGGGGCTCGTCACCGACGACCACGTCGAGGCGTGGACGAACGTCACGGACGCCGTCCACGAGGTCGGGACGCCGATTTTCGCGCAGTTGATGCACGCCGGGGCGCAGTCGCAGGGTAACCCCCACCTCGGCGGCGACCGAACGCTCGCGCCCTCCGCGGTCCAGCCCGACGGCCAGAAGGCCGAAGCCTACGGCGGGAGCGGCGAGTTCGCCGTTCCGAAGGCGGCGGACGAGGCCGACCTCGAAACCGCCCGCGAGGGCTTCGTGCGGGCGGCGACGAACGCGGTCGAGGCCGGCTTCGACGGCGTGGAACTCCACGGCGCGAACGGCTACCTGCTGAACGAGTTCCTCGCGGCCGACGCGAACCGGCGCGACGACGAGTACGGCGGCGGACCCGAGTCCCGCGTCAAGTTCCCCGCGGAGGTCCTTTCGGCGGTCGCCGACGCGGTCCCCGAGGAGTTCGTCGTCGGCGTCCGCGTCTCGCAGGAGAAAGTGACCGACGGCGACTACGAGTGGCCCGAGGGCGAGGACGCGGCCGCGGTCTTCTTCGAGGAACTGTCGGCCGCCGGAGCCGACTACGTCCACGCGACCGAGACCGATGCCACGAGTCCGACCTTCGGCGCTGACGGCCCCTCGCTGGCCGAAGCCGCGGCCGAGTACGTCGCGGACGACACGGTCGTCATCGCCAACGGCGGACTCGGCGACCCGGACGCGGCGCGGGCCGCCGTCGACGCCGGCGCGGACCTCTTTACGCTGGGGACGAGCGCGCTCGCCAACCCGGACTGGCCGGCGCGCGTGGCCGCCGGCGACGACCTCGACGCGTTCGAGCCGACGAAGTTCCTCGCGCCGACCGCCGGGCTCTCGGACCACGAGGTGCCGTCGGAGCCGCCGCTCGCGGACGACTGACGCGCGCTCGACGCCGGACTCTCTGACGCTGAACCGACCACCGAACCCCTTCGCTTCCACTCGAACTCTCGTTTCACAGCTCCTCGACGGTCGCCGTATTCGGACGCGCTAACTCGATTCGACTACCCGAGCGTCACGTCGAGGTAGAGCATCACGACGACGCCGACCATCGTCCCGAACGTCGCCACGCGCTCGTGGCCGTTCGAGTGCGTCTCGGGGACGATTTCGTCGGAGATGACGAACAGCATCGCGCCGGCGGCGAACCCCATCGCGTAGGGGAGCAGCGCCGAGGCGTACTGGATGGCCCACGCGCCGAAGACGGCGAGCGGAATCTCCACGAGACCGGCGCGGATGCCCGCGAACGTCGCGTAGGTCGTGTTCCGAAGCCCGGCGTTGACGGCGGCGATGGAGACGGCGAGTCCCTCGGGGATGTTCTGGATGCCGATGGCGAGCATCAGCGGGATGGCGGTCCCGAGGTCGCCGGAGCCGAAGCCGACGCCGACGGCGAGGCCCTCGGGCATGTTGTGGATGGTGATGGCGACGATAAACAGGATGACCGAGGCCATCTTCTTCTCCGTTTCCGGGGCGTCCGTCCGGGTCTTCCCGGTCACGAGGATGTGGACGTGCGGAATCCACAGGTCCGCCTGGTCGAGGACGACGACGCCGATGACGAAGCCGACGAGGACGGGAATCGGACTTCCGCCCGCCGCCTCGATGCCGGGGAGGATGAGGCTCGTGAAGCTCGCGGCGAGCATGACGCCGGCGGCGAAGCCGAGGAGCGTGTCGAGCGAGCGCTTCGAGGGGTCGCGCCAGACGAGAATGAGAAGCGCGCCCAGCATGTTCATGCCGGCGATGACGATGCCGCCGAGGAGACCCTGCATCACCGGGTCCGAGCCGGCGAGCGAGACAAACAGCTCTTCGACCGCCATCACGGTCGTCTCACGCTCGGCGGTCGGTTTCCGCGTCGTTCGGTCATGGGCCACCTGACGGGCGGGAGGTATGTATTCCCTCCGTCGGTTCTCGTCGCCCGCGCCACCCGCGTCGGTCGGGACGGCGGGAGCGAGTCGAGTGGTCGCGGCCCGCGGGGGACCGGGCTACCCCGTCTCGTCGAGGACGTACCGGACCGTCGGCGACCCTTCGAACCGCGGACCGTGGCCGACCCGGTCGAAGCCGGCGTGCTCGACCGCGTCGCAAAGCGGCGTCTCGGATTCGAGGACGAGCACCTCGACCGGCAGGGATTCGGCGCTGGCGAAGCGGAGCGGTTCCTCCAGTAGTCGCCGCACCGCCGTCTCGGTCCCGCCGAGTCGGGTGACGTGGAGGACGCCGTCGCGGACGTCGAAGCCGACGAACCCGAGCACCGGTTCGTCGTCCGCCGGCGCGTCGGCGTGGGGGTCCGAGCCGGTGTCGGCGGTGGCGAGGCGAACCGTCCGGTCGCGTATCAGCCGCCGCATCGCCCGTACCGGCGCGTCGGCGACGGCGGCCAGCGCCTCGGCGTCGGCGTCCACGGCGTCTCTGACATCCATGCCCGAACGTTCCGCGGCTTCGGTGATAAATCTCCGCCCGCGAGGCGTCGGTACGGGCCGTCTCAGCGCCGGATTCGCGGGTGACGGCAACGGTTGAACCGGAGGACATAGTTATACGTCCCCCCGCGTTAGCCCCTCGCATGTTTACCAACGAAGCCCCGAAGCGACGCGACGCACCGGAGGGACGATGCGCGTAGTCGCGAAGTTCGGCGGCACCTCGCTCGGCAGCGGCGACCGAATCAACCGCGCCGCGGACTCCATCGCCGCGGCCGTCGAACACGGCCACGAAATCGCCGTCGTCGCCTCCGCGATGGGCTCGACGACCGACGACCTCCTCGACGAGATCAAGTTCGAGGCCGACGACCGCGACCGCGCCGAAATCGTCTCGATGGGCGAGCGGACCAGCGTGCGCATGCTCAAGGCGGCGCTGGCCGCCCGCGGCGTCAACGCCCTGTTCGTCGAACCCGGTACGGACGAGTGGCCGGTCATCACCAACGACCTCGGCGAGGTCGACGTCGAGGCCACGAGAGAGCGGGCCGCGAAGCTCGCGGCCGAACTCGACGGCGTCGTCCCGGTCATCACCGGCTTCCTCGCGCAGAACCACGACGGCGAAATCACGACGCTCGGTCGCGGCGGCTCCGACACCTCCGCCGTGATGCTCGGCAACTACATGGACGCCGACGAGGTCGTCATCGTGACCGACGTCGAGGGCGTCATGACCGGCGACCCGCGCGTGGTCGAAGGCGCGCGCAACGTCGGCCGCATCACCGTCGACGAGCTTCGGAACCTCTCGTTCCGCGGGGCCGAGGTCGTCGCGCCGTCGGCGCTGTCGTACAAGGACGCGGCGCTCGACGTTCGGGTCGTCCACTACCAGCACGGCGACCTGCTCACCGGCGGGACGCTCATCGAAGGCGAGTTCCACAACCTCATCGACATGCAGGAAGAGCCCCTCGCGTGTCTCACCGTCGCCGGGCGGGCGATTCGCAACCGACCGGGCATCCTCGCGGACCTCTCGACCGCCCTCCGAGAGGAGGACATCAACGTCGACTCGGTCGCCTCCGGGATGGACTCCATCACGTTCTACGTCCTCGAAGACGACTCCGACCGGGCCGAGGCCGTCCTCCACGACCGCGTCGTCGCCGACGACGCGCTGTCTTCTGTCACCGTCGAAGACGACATCGCCGTCGTCCGCGTCACCGGCGGCGAACTTCCGAACCGCCCCGGCGTCATCCTCGACATCGTTCAGCCGCTGTCCGATGCCGGCATCAACATCCACGACGCCATCACCTCCGCGACCTCCGTCGCCATCTTCGTGGCGTGGGACGACCGCGAGGAGACGCTCGGCATCATCCAAGACAAGTTCTGAGCCGGCCCCGCCCCGCAACTCGGTTCGAATCTATTTTCGCCGCCCTCGCGTCCCCGCCAGCGACGGCCAACGTCCGGTAGTACGCGACGGCCGCCGAGGTCGATTCGTGGCGGTTCGTGGCGACAGCCGACCAGCCGGCGACACCGATGTACACTCCCGTTCACGAGCGTCGAAAATCGGGCGTCGTCCATCGATTTTCTGCCTGCCGAATACTTCACATTCGCGGGCCTATTGCGGGCATGAAATCGTACAAGGCCAAGATGGTCGAACCCATCGAACTCCCCTCGCGCGAGGAGCGCGAGGCCGCCCTCGAACGGGCCGGCTACAACGCGTTCAACCTCGACGCCCGCGACGTGTACATCGACCTCCTGACCGACTCGGGGACGGGAACCATGTCCGCAGAGCAGTGGGCGGCGATGATTCGCGGCGACGAGGCCTACGCCGGAAGCGAGTCGTTCGCCCGCCTCGCCGACTCGGTCCGCGACGTGATGGGCTTCGAGCACGTCGTGCCGACCCATCAGGGCCGCGGCGCGGAGAACGTCCTCTACGGCGTCCTCTTGGAGGACGGCGACGTGGTGCCGAACAACTCGCACTTCGATACGACCCGCGCCCACGTCGTCAATCAGGGCGCGGAACCCGTCGACTGCCCGTCGCCCGCCTCGCGGGACCCCAACTCCACGGAGACGTTCAAGGGGAACTTCGACATCGACGCGGGCTACGCGCTCGTCGAGGAGGTCGGTGCCGACGCGATTCCCGTCGTCGTCCTCACCATCACGAACAACTCCGTCGCCGGCCAGCCCGTCTCGATGGCGAACATCCGCGCCACCGCCGAGTTCGCCCGCGACATCGACGCCATGTTCGCCATCGACGCCTGCCGGTTCGCCGAGAACGCCCACTTCATCAAGACCAACGAGGCGGGCTACGAGAACCACTCGGTCGCCGAAATCGCCCGCGCGCAGTTCGAACACGCCGACGCCGTCACCATGTCCGGCAAGAAGGACGCGCTCGTCAACATCGGCGGCTTCGCCGCGATGCGCGACGAGACGGTGTTCGAACACGCGAAACAGCGCGCCATCCTCTACGAGGGCTTTCCCACCTACGGCGGCCTCTCGGGCCGCGACATCGAGGCGATGGCCGTCGGCCTCCGCGAGGCCGTCACGCCGCCGTACGTGTCCGACCGCGTCGAGCAGGTGGCCGAACTGGGCGACCTGCTGGTCGAGGCCGGCGTCCCCGTCTACCAGCCGACGGGTGGTCACGCGGTCTACCTCGACGCCGGCGAGGTGTTCCCGCACGTCCCGAAAGACGAGTTCCCCGGACAGCAACTCGTCTGCGCGCTCTACCTCGAAGGCGGCGTTCGCGGCGTCGAACTCGGCGGCTTCGCGTTCCCCGGCACGGACCGCCCGGACCTCGTGCGCCTCGCGCTCCCGCGGCGCACCTACAGCCGCGAACACCTCGAACACGTCGCGGAGACGGCCGCGAAGGTGATGGAATCGGCCGGCGAGTACGGCGGCCTCGAAATCGTCGCGGAGCCGCCGATGAAGGAGCTTCGGCACTTCTCGGCGCGGCTCGAACCGGTGTCGAACTGACGGCTTCGGGATAGCTACTCGCTTTTTCCCTACTTCCCCTCGTACAGCCGACTCGCCAGCCGCTCCGGCAGGCCGACCTCGCGCACGCGCTCCGCGACGCGGTCGATGTCGTAGTTGACGCGCTCCGCCTCGATTTCCATCGCGTCGAGGTCGGCGACCGCGTAGGCCGCCCGCGGGTCGCCGTCGCGGGGTTGGCCGACGCTTCCGGGGTTCAGCACGATTCCGTCGTCGTAGATTCGGTGGCCCTGGACGTGGGTGTGGCCCAACACCAGCAGGTCCTCGCCGTCGAGGAGCGACGGCGAGAAGTCGTCGGGGTAGGTGTAGCGGTCGGGGTCGTTGGGGTGGCCGTGGGCGAGTTTGACCCGCTCGTCGGCGAGGTGTCGTGTTTTCGGAAGTGAGGATAGCCACTCCATCGACGCCGGGGAGAGCGCGTCGCGGGCGTAATCGACGCCCGCGGCCGCCATGCTGTTGAAGCGGAAGCCGGTCCCCGACGTGACCGCGCGGTCGTGGTTCCCCGAGACCGTCGGCACGTCCCGCTCGGCGAGTTCGGACACGCACTCGTCGGGCCACGGGTTGTAGCCGACCACGTCGCCGGCGCAGACCAATCGGTCGACCGGCGGCATCGATTCGAGCACCGCTTCGAGTGCCGGGAGGTTCCCGTGCACGTCCGAGATGACGCCCAGACGCATGGCTCGGTGTACGGGTGCGCGGCTGAAAAATCTCGGGCCGAGCCGAACTACTCGCCGTTGTAGAAGGCGGTCTCGACCGCGTCGCCGACGGTCGCGGCGGCGGCGCAGACGGCGTGTTCGAACTCGTGGTCGTAGAGTTCGCGGGCCGCGTCGGCGGCGGTCTCCGCGTCGAGGTCGAACGCGCGGGGGTCGTCTTCCTCGTAGGTCGCCACGAGCGTGGGTTCGGTGACGGCTTCCACGACGAGGGCGTCCCTGCGGACGATGCCGATGAAGGCCTCGTCGTCGCCGACGACGCCCGCGATTCGGGGGGTGTCGTAGTCGTCTTTCTCGTAGTCGAGCGCCAGCAGAATCTCCGCGAGGGCGTCCCGCGGCGGGTAGCCGAGGTCGAGTTTCTCCGCGATAGGGTCGACCTGCGAGCCGTTGCCGACGACGACGTAGTCGCCGCCCTCGCGGACGCAGTTGTAGGCGATGTAGGGGTTGTCAGTCTCGGGGGCGTCGGGCGTCGGTCCGACGGTCAGGGCGTCGTCCCGGTCGACGACCTGTCGGTTCGGGAAGGACCGAGAGGAGACGCGATACGCACCGATTCCGGGGCCAACGACGACGAATCGTCCGACGTACATACACGACAGTGGATAGAATAGGGGCAAATAGTTGGCGGTTTATGCACGTCTGTCCGTCACCGTGCGACGAAATCCCACGGAGGAATCGACACGCAACGTTTACAAATACCCGCGAAGTACGAACTGATGCGAAGTCCCATGGGGTAGTGGCCAATCCTGTTGCCTTCTGGGGGCAACGACCCAGGTTCGAATCCTGGTGGGACTACTTCTCAGCGTTCTACTCTCGACGAGGCCGCGCCGTCCCCCGTTCTCCAGTTGAAACGAAGGGGTAGGTCTCAGAAACCAAAGGGGCCCGTTTCGAGTGGAGTTTTTGATTCCAGACTCTCAGACTCACGAATACGGACGGTACGGGCCGCGAAAATCGTTTAGCGGTCGACCGCGAGGAGCGCGACTCGTTCTCTGACCAGCGCGGGGAGGTCGCCGTCGGCGACGCGCAACTCCGTCTCGCCCACGTCGAAGACGTCGCGGACGAGCGCTTCGTCGTAGTCGCCGAGGGTTTCTGCGGGTTCGAGGTCGAGTCGGTCGAACAGCGCGGCCTCGGCGTCGGCCTCGTCGCCGCCGTCGACGAGAATCACGACGGGGAGCGTCCCCTCCGAGACGCCGATTTCGAACGCGCGGTTGATCTGCCGGCGGCCGCTGGCGTAGAGGAGGATTTCGACCGCCCGGTCGCGGGCGATTTCGTTGCCGCGGGCGATGGCCCGGTCGGCGAGTTCGGTCGCCCGTTCGAGGTGTTCGCGGTCCACGACGTAGCGGGCGTCGAACGCCTGCACCGTCGCGCCCGTCTCGTCGGCTATCTCGCCGACGGCCGCGATGAACGAATCGAGGTCCGCGACGGTCGCGTCGGCTTCGACGAGCCTCATTCGAAATCACCCAGACTGGCCTGCTGGTCGGCGCGCTCTTTGGCCGTCTCGAAGCCGGCGTCGTCGGGGACGGCGTCGTCCGGCGCGTCGTCCTCGTCCACCTCGTCCATCGACGGATTCTTTCGACCCGCGGCTTCGAGGATGTTCTGTGCCGTCTTCCTGCGGCCCCGGAGGGCGGCGAGGATGCGCGATTTCTCGGCCTCGCGGAGGTCGGCGCGGCTCTCGACGCCGGCTTCGAACAGCCGGCGGGCGCGCTTCCGGCCGACGCCGCGGACGCCGGCGAGGTCGAGCAGTTCCTCGCGGACGCCGTACTCGACGCGCTTTTTCGCCTCGCGGACCGCGTACACCGAATCGAGGTCGAGTTCGGAGGCGAGTCGCTCGGCCGCGCCGAGGAGCCACTCGGCTGTCTCGACCTTCCCGCGGATGTCGCCGGGGCCGACGCCGTAGCGCTCCGTGATGCGGTCCTCGTCCACCTCGCCGACCCAGTCTTCGAGGAGTTTCGCGGTCTTCAGCGCCGACAGCCAGTCTTCGAACGCCACGTCCTCGTACTCCGAGGGCACGCGCCCGAGGAACTCCGGTTCGCGCTCGTAGCACAGCTCGGTGTAGGTCTCGCGGTCGCCGGACTTCAGGTAGAGCTGATACATGTCCGGCGTCCGGCAGACGAGGTGATAGAGACCGAGCGGCGTCGGATACGTCCGGTCGGTCTCGAACGCGTCGGCGTCTCCGTCGCCGCCGTCCCCGTCTTCGCCGCCTCCACTGCCGCCGTCGTCGGCGACCATCTCGCTGGCCCGCTGGAACCCGCCGGGTTCGTCGTCCGAGTCGCTCCGGTCTCCCTTCGGTTTCTCGGGCGTCTCCCCCGCGAGCGCCCGGAGCTTCTCGGCTCGGTGGTCGGCCGCCCATTCGAGGCCGTCGATGATTTCGGCGGCGCTCATCGGGTCGAGGTAGAGCCGCGAGACGGTGTGGCCGACGGGCGTCGCCCGAATCGTCTCGCCTTCGAACTCGACGAACCCGTTCACTTCGAGGTAGTCGAGCACGCGGTCTGTCACCTGTCCCAGTCGCTCGGGGTCGTCGGTCTGGGTCGCATAGAGCGTCTGGTCGAGGAATTCGAGCAGCCCCTCGCGGGTGTGGGCGAAACCCGAGGCGACCGTGGCGAGCAGGTGCATCCGCAGCGCGGGCTCGGCCGCGAGCTTCGACCGCACGTCTTCTGCGTCGGCCCAGATGTACCGCTCGAACAGTTCGTCGCGGGCGTCGGCGTCCTTCGCCAACAGCACCGCCTCGCCGTAGGGGTCGAGGCCGGGCCGACCGGCGCGGCCCATCATCTGGTGGACTTCGAGCACGTCCAGCGGCTTCATCCCGCCGTAGTCGCCGTCGTAGCGCTGCCAGTCGCGGACGACGACGCGGCGGCTCGGGGTGTTGACGCCGGCGGCGAGCGTCGGCGTCGCGCAGATACATTTGATGAGTCGGTCGCGGAAGGCGTCTTCAACGAGGGTGCGGTGCTCGGCGGCCAGCCCCGCGTGGTGGAACGCCGCGCCCTTGGCGACCGCCGCGGCGAGGTCTTCGGAGGTCTCGGTGTCGGACACGTCGCGTATCTCGGCGGCGAGTTCCGCGAGGTCGCTCCGCTCGTCGCCGGTGATGTACCGCTCCGTCACGTCGGCCATGCGGCGGGCCGCGGACTCGGCGTTGCGCCGCGAGTTCACGAAGACGAGCGAGGAGCCCTGGTCGCCGTCGTCGTCGCCCTCCAACGCGTCGGCGACGAGCGCGGGCGTCTGTCGTTCCCCGCGGCCGACCGGCACCTCGCGTTGGCTCCCGTCGGCGAAGGAGACGGCGTTGCCGTAGTGGACGCCCATCTTGAGGTCGATGGGTCGCCAGTCGGACTTGACGAGCCTCGCGTCGAGCCAGTCGGCGACGACGCCCGCGTTGCCGACGGTCGCCGACAGCGCGACGACCTGCAGGTTCGGGTTGAGCCGGCGGAGCTTCGCCAGCGTGACCTCCAGAGTCGGCCCGCGGTGGCGGTCGTCGACGAGGTGGACCTCGTCGGCGACGACGCAGGTGAGTTGGTCCATCCACGCCGCGTTGTTCCGGACGAGCGAGTCGACCTTCTCGGAGGTGGCGACGATGATGTCGCGCGAGGAGAGCCACTCGCCGTCGGACTCGTAGTTGCCGGTCGAGACGCCGACGTCGATGCCGTACTCCTCCCAGCGCTCGAACTCGGCTTTCTTCTCGGAGGCGAGCGCCCGGAGCGGGACGATGTACAGCGCCTTCCCGCCGCGCGCGACGCTCGACAGCATCGCCAGTTCGGCGACGAGCGTCTTCCCGCTCGCGGTCGGGACGGCGGCCACGAGGCTCTCGCCGTCCGTCAGGCCGGCCTCGACGGCCTCGGCCTGCGGCGGGTACAGCTCCTCGATGCCCTCGTCGCGGAGGGCCTCGGGAACCCCCGTCGGTAGGCCCGTCAGGTCCGCAGTTCGCATTGCATCCCCCTTGGACCGTCCCCCGGTTTAAGCCATCGGGTCGGGGCGGGTGCGGGCGCATCGGTCTCGCGTCGGCAGGGCTTTGTACGGCCCGGCGGTACGATTGCCCATGAAAGTCGAGTACGACCGCGACACCTGTATCGGCATGTTCCAGTGTGTCGACGAGTGGGAGGGCTTCGAGAAGAACGTCGACGACGGCAAGGCCGACCTCGTCGACGCCGAGGAGACCGACGACGGCGTCTTCGTCCGCGAGGTCCCCGAGGACGCCGAGTTCGACGCGAAGTTCGCCGCCCGCGTCTGCCCCGTCGAGGCCATCCGCGTCCTCGACGACGACGGCGAACAGCTCGTCCCCTGACCGCGACGCCGACGGGCCTGCTGTTTTCTCTCGCGTCCGCGACGCGGCCGAACCGTGTGACCGTCGACCGTGGGGCGCGTCCCCGAACCCCTCCGTTTCGACTGGAGATTCGGCCGACGATAGAGTGTAAAAGTTAAGCGGCGGCCCCCTAATCGTGCCACTATGAGCCAAGCGACGAAAATCGTGCTCGGTACCGTCGGCGTGTCGGCCCTGCTGGCCGTCGTGTTCATCGGGATGAGCATCGCCTGAGCGGATGTTCGAGACGCGCACCCTGCCGTCGGACCTCGAATCGGTCCGCGACGAGTACGCCCCCGGCGCGCTCGTCTTGGACGTGGCCGGCGACTTCGACACCATCCCCCCGGAGGCCGCGGAGAACCTCGGGCTGGTGGTCGAGTCGCTCTCCCCGGCGGCGTACCCCGCGGAGTGGCTACCAGACGACGCGCCCCAACAGCTCCGGCGCTACGCGTCGTCCGATTTCACCATCGGGATGCCCGGCGACGGCACGGTGACGTGGTCTCGACAGACCGCGCCGCCGGTCGTGCTGGTGAAGTACCGCGCGAAGGGGACGCCCGACGACTTTCTGGACTTCCTCATCGCCGAGGCGTTCGTGCAGGCCGGCAACGACGAGATTCCCGAACACTTCCTGCCCTTCTTCGGCGAGCGGTTCCCCGACCTCGCCGCGGCGACGCCCCTCGGCCCGAGCGAGACGTATCAGGTCGCCGCCGCGCTCTACGAGGGCTGGGTCGGGCTCCACACCCGCGAGGCGTTCGCGTCGTGGGAGGGGAGCCACGACCGCCTCCACGAGGCGTGGGTCGACGCCGGCGGCCGCCTCGACGACCGACTCGAAAACCTCCCGCGGCTCGTCGCGCTCGGCAGACTCTCGTTCGCCGAGGCGACCGAGTTCGCGTGTTCGGCTATCAAACACGGCCGCGACCTCCCCGCGCCGTTTTCGGCGCTGGACACCGCGGCGTACCGCGACCACGGGCCGAGCTACGCGGTCAAGTGGGCCGAAAAGACGTTCGAGCAACTCGCGGCGGACGACGATGTGGCGTCGGGCGGCGACGCCGACACCGACCCGACCGCCGACGACGCTGACTCGGCGTAGCCGGTCGCGTCGCGTTTCGCCTCAGAACTCGGTCGTGACGGTGCCGTCCTCGTTGAGGTCGACGACGCCGTCGAACAGTTCGCGGAAGCGGTCGAGCGTCTCCTGGTCGTGGACCTCCTTCGAGAGGTGGAACAGCCCCACCGCGTCGAACTCGTCGAGGAGTTCGAGAATCTGCTTCGTCGCCTCGAAGGCGCGGTCCTCGTCGGCGTAGTAGGCCATCTCAGTGACCGAATCGACGCTGAGCCGGAGCTTCCCGTCGTGGCGTTCGAGGAACTGCCGGGTCTTTTCGACGATGGCGTCGAGGTCGTCGGGGGCCGCGACGTAGTGGATGTTGTCCGAACTGCGTCGGGAGTAGCCGCGCTCGATAGAGAGCGTGTCGAGGATGGTGGCGCTGGATTCGTCGACCTCGTAGTGTTCCAGCTTCTGTTCGACCTCGCGCGCGGTGGTCCGCGTCGAGATGACGAGGAAGTGGTCGGTGTCGACCTTGAAGAAATCCGTGTCGATGCGGTCGGTCTCGCCGATGCTCGGATGAAGGAGCAAGATACCTGTGCCGCCCGGAATCGTCTCGGGCGTGTCTTCGATGGCGAGCTCGTAATCCATACCCCAAGCAGTTACCCTGCCGACTTAATCCTTCATACCGCTTGGCCGGCGTCGTCCCGGGACTGTGGTGCGTGTTGACACCTCGCTCGCTCCGCTCAGAACAGCGAGTCCGCCGTGGCCGCGCCGATGACGCTGAACACCGCGCCGACGCTCGTCGCCTTGAGCGTGATGCGGAGCACCGCGAGGTCGAGTTCGTACCCCAGCGCGGAGCCGACGACCTGACCCGACACGTCCGAGAGGAACGTCCCCGGCGCGTCGAACGCGAGCGCGAGGATGAACACGGAGAGATACGAGACGGAGATGAGCGAGATGAACCGGACGGGAATCCCGCCGACCTCGCGCTCCCTGTCGGGGTCGCGGTCGTCGGCCTTGTAGAGCGCGCCGTAGCCCACCGCGAGCACGATACAGAGCGTGAGGAGCGCCTGCGCGAACGACATGCTCCGCGCGAGCACCCACACCTCCTCGGTGACGACGAACGGCCCCGCGAGGAGGAAGCCGCCGACGACCTGCTGGGCGGTGTCGGCGAGCGCGAACCGGCGGCGGACTCCGACCATACACCGGTCGTCGTGACGGCGGTAATTAAAAGGCGCGTCGCGGCGACGGCGACACCGAGCGGCCGGGGGGTTCGACATCGCCGCGGGCCAGTTCGAACGCATTTTCACCCCGGCGCGCGAGGCTTCGGTATGAGCGTCCGCGACGAGTTCGACGCCTGGGCGGCCGACGGCCGCGACAGGGGCATGGAGGACCGACACTGGCACACCGCGAAGCACGCGCTCGCGCGGATGCCCGTCGAGGAAGGCGACACCGTCGTCGACCTCGGAACCGGGAGCGGCTACGCCCTCCGCGCGCTCCGCGACACGAAGGGTATCGGCCGGGGATTCGGCCTCGACGGCTCGCCCGAGATGGTCCAGAACGCCCGCGCGTACACCGACACCGACGACCTCTCGTTTCTCGTCGGCGACTTCGACGACCTCCCGTTCGAGGACGACAGCGTCGACCACGTCTGGTCGATGGAGGCGTTCTACTACGCCGCCGACCCGCACCACACCCTCGAAGAGGTCGCCCGCGTCCTCAGGCCGGGCGGCACGTTCTACTGCGCGGTGAACTACTACGAGGAGAACGTCCACTCCCACGAGTGGCAGGACCTCATCTCCATCGATATGACCCGCTGGTCCCACGCGGAGTACCGCGAGGCGTTCCGCGACGCCGGCCTCCACGTCGCCGAACAGGACTCCATCGCCGACCTCGACATCGACATCCCGGCGGCCGCCGAGTTCCCGACCGACGACTGGGAGACCCGCGAGGCGATGGTCGAACGCTACCGGACGTTCGGCACGCTCCTGACCGTCGGCGTCGCGCCCTGAACTGAACGGCGCGGAAAGACGACCGCCCCGCGCTACTCGACGATGTGAGCCGCCGCCGGGTCGAATCCGACCTCCATCGTCGTCCCGACCTCGAATCCGGCCGCCGATTCTTCGCCGCCGTCTTCGACCGCCACGACGAGTTCCGTCCCGTCCCAGTCGAGTCGCACCCGCGTCGTCGCCCCCTGAAACTCGGTGTCGACGACGGTCCCGCGAATCCGGTTCGTCCCCGCGTCGGCCCGGAGCCGTTCGGGCCGGACGCAGAAGGTGAGTTCGTCGCCGGGTTCGGGTCGGGGGGGCCCTTCGGCCCGCTCCGAACTTCCGTCACCGGGCTGCGTTCTCGACCGTCCGAGCACGCGCCGCCCCTCGGCCAGCGCGAACACCGCGTCGCCGACGCCGACGCGAACCCCCCCCGTTTCCGGTCGAGACTCGACGACCGCGTCGAGGACGTTGTTCTCGCCGAGGAACTCCGCGACGAACCGCGTCCGGGGTCGGTGGTAGAGTTCGCGGGGCTTGCCGACCTGCTCGACGCGGCCGCGGTTGAGGACGGCTAGTCGGTCTGAGACCGCCAGCGCCTCCGACTGGTCGTGGGTGACGTAGACGGTCGTCACGCCGAGTTCCGACTGGATGCGCTTTACCTGTCGGCGGAGCCGGTCGCGGAGGCGGGCGTCCAGCGCCGACATCGGCTCGTCGAGGAGCAGCAGGTCCGGGCCGGGAGCGAGCGCGCGAGCCAGCGCGACCCGCTGTTGTTGCCCGCCCGAGAGCGAGTCGGGGTCGCGGTCTTCGAACCCCGCGAGGTCGACGAGGTCAAGCAGTTCCGCGACGCGGTCGTCGCGGGAGCCGCCGCCCGGCGGGTCGGTAAAGCGGAGGCCGTAGGCGACGTTCTCGCCGACGCTGAGATGCGGGAACAGCGCGTAGTTCTGGAACACGACGCCGACGCCCCGCGACTCGGGCGCGACGCCGGCCATCGACTCGCCGTCGAAGCGGACGGTCCCCTCGGTCGGGGGCTCGAAGCCGGCGATACAGCGGAGCGTGGTCGTCTTGCCGCAGCCGGAGGGTCCGACGAGCGTGAAGAACTCGCCGTCGTCGACCGACAGCGAGACGGAATCGAGCGCCGTCGCCGACCCGTAGCGTTTGGACACCGCGTCGAGTTCGAGTCTCACGGGTTCGCCTCCGAAGTCACGTGCTCCCCTCGCCGGCGGACGGTCATAATTCTCACTTCCCGCGCTCCCCCGCGGCTCGCGTTCTGCGTCCGCCTCGTTTCGACCTTCGGTCCCCTCACAGTTCGCCCCATCGCCCGCCGAAGCGGTCAACGACGAGGAAGCTGGCGGACGTGACGAGAAGCAGGAGACAGCCCATCGCCGTCGCGGGGCCGAGCCGTCGCCCGAGGAACCGCTCGACTGCGACGGGCATCGTGTAGCTCCCCGCCCCCTCCGCGAGGATGATGGTCGAGTCGAACTCGCCGATGCTGATGGCGACGGCGAACGCCGCGCCCGCGACGACGCCGGTCCAGACGAGCGGCAGTTCGATGTCCACGAGCGCGCGGGTTCTGGTCGCGCCGAGCGACCGCGCGGACTCCACGAGCCGGCCGTCGAGCCGGGCGAAAAGCGGCGCGACGTTCCGGGTGACGAAGGGGTACGCGCCGACGGCGTGGGCCGCGACGATGGCGAGCGCGCCGGTGACGCGGATTCGCGTCCCCAGCACGTCGACGCCGAAGACGAGGCCGCGGAGCAGGCCGAGGCCGACGACGATGCCCGAGACGGCGAAGGGGGCCATCGAGAGCACGTCGATGAGCCCGCGCCCGCGGTACCGGCGGGTCGTGAGGACGGCCATCGTCACGCCCATCGGGACGGCCACGACGAGCGTCCCCGCGGCGAAGGCCAGCGAGTTCAGGATGGCCGGGAGGGGCTTGACCTGAAAGCTCGCGCCGGTCGCCTGTCGCTCGGCGAGGAAGGCGTAGTTGGCGAGGGTGAAGCCGCCGTCGCCGCCGGTGACGCTCGCCAGTATCATGCTGGCGATGGGGACGACGAACACCAGTCCGACGACGAGGGCGTAGCCGGCGATGCCCGCCGTCCGGAGCGCCGATTTCGGCGTCCAGTCGGACGGGACGACGGACCGGCGGGGAAGCGGGTTCGCCGCGCCGCCGGCCGACCGCTGGCCCGCCTCGTACCGGAGGTAGACGGCGGTCAGCGTGATGGAGACGGCCGTCTCGACGACCGCGAGGCTGGCGGCCTCGGCGTACGCGAGGTCTCGCACCCGCGAGTAGACGAACACCTCGATGGTCGCCAGTTGGAAGCCGCCGAGCGCGAGGACGATGGGGAACGACGCGAAGGTGAAGATGAACGTCAGCGTCGCGCCGACGCCGATAGACGGCAGGAGTTGCGGGAGGACCACGTCGCGGAAGGCCCGCCGCGGGCTCGCGCCGAGCGAGCGGGCGGTCTCGACGGTTCGGGCGTCCACGCTCTCCCACGCCGCGGTGACGACGCGGGCGACGAGCGGGGCGTTGTAGAACGCGTGGGCGACGACGATGGCTTCGAGCGTGAACAGCAGTTCGACCGGCGGGAGGCCGACGAGCGAGAGCGCGCGGTTCAGCGTCCCGTTGCGGCCGAACGTCGCCACGAAGCCGATGGCGACCATGATGGAAGGCATGACGAACGGGAGGATGGTGAGAGAGCGGAGCGTCTCGCGGCCGCGGAACTCGAAGCGGGCGAACAGCCACGCGGCGGGGAGGCCGAGCGCGAGGCTGGCGAGCGTCGAGTAGAACGCCTGCTTCGCCGTGAACCAGATGATGTCGACGAGGTAGAACTCGCTCGTCAGCACCGCCGCGATGGGTTCGACAGTGAGTCGGCCGTCGGCGAGGACGGCGTCGGCGAAGACGGTGGCGACGGGGTAGTAAAACAGGACCAGAAGGACGACGGCGGTGAGCGCCGCGACGAGGGTGAGCAGTCGCTGTTCGAGGGCGCGGGCGGCCCGTCGAACCGAGGCCGAGACGCGGCTCACCGGCTCACCTCACTTGCTGGCGAACTCGCGGGCCCACGCGTCGGTCCAGTCACTCAGGTTGTTCTGAAGCCGGTCGTAGGAGAACGTGACGGCTTCCGGCGGCTCTTGGGCGTACTGCGCGAACTCCTCGGGGAGTTCCGCGGTGGTCGTCGCCGGGAACTGGACGTTGCGGACGGCGATTTCGGCCTGCACCTCGGGCCGGAGCACGAAGTCCATGAATTCGGCGGCGAGGTCGGGGTTCGACGCGTCGGCGAAGGGGGCCATCCCCTCGGGGTTGGCGTAGCCCTCGTCGTTCAGGAAGCGAATCTGGTGTCTCGCCATGTCCTCGCCGGACTCGGCGGCGTACACCTGATCGGTCGAGTACGAGACGACCATCGGGGCCTCCCCGTTCGAGTAGGCGTTGTAGGAGTCCTCCCAGTTGCCGAGGACGCGCACGTCGTTTTCCTTCAGGCTCGCCCAGTAGTCGAGGTAGCCGTCTTCGCCCTTGGCGTCGATGGTGTGGAGTAAGAACGCCTGTCCCGTCGCCGACGACGTGGGGTTCTGCGCGAGGAGCGCGCCCGCGTACTCGGACTCCAGCAGGCCGTCGAACGTCTCGGGGGCGGCGAAGTCGCCGTCGCCGTAGGTCTCGTCGTAGACGAGCGAGATGTACCCCGTGTCGTAGGGGACCGCGCGGCCCTGCGGGTCGAAGTTCAGTTGCTCGTTCACGTCGCCGATGCGGGACAGCCCCTCGGCGGGCGAGAACAGCGCCTCGTCGAGGTTCTGGTCGATGCGGACGAGCATCTGCGCGTCGAGGCCGACGTAGAGGTCCGCGCCGGACTCGACGCCCTGGAGGGCGCGCTCGATGTAGTAGTTCACGCCCGAGTCGGGCGTCTGCCACTCAAGGGTCGCGTCGAACTCGGATTCGAACGTCTCTTTCAGCCACGGCCCGGGGCTCGAACTCGGCGCGTCGACGAACGAGCCGTAGGTGCCGACGGTGAGCGTCGGCGACTCGCCGCCCGCGGTCGTCCCCTCGGCCGTCTCGGTCGTGTCGCCCGACGCTTCGGTCGTCGTCTCTCCGCCGCCGGTCCCGGTACAGCCGGCGAGGAGCGCGGAGACGCCTCCCGCCCCCGCGGCCTTCAGGAAGCTACGTCGTCTCATTACTCGGTTGTTGTACTCTGTGGTACTTAACGAGCGTGATGTTCTCGAAGGCGGTACGCGGCCGAAACCGTCGGGTTCGAGGCTCGTCGCGGGAGAACGACTTTACCCTCTGCCGGAGTATCGTGAAAGGTGACTGCTTCTCGCCCGTACGTCTTCGGCGGTGTGCTCGCCCTCTTTGCGCTCCTCGCGGCGGTCATGCTCGCGGACGTGCTGGCGACGGTGTTTTTCGCCATCACCGTCGCCTACCTGCTCGTGCCGCTCAGGCGAGGCCTCGAAGCGCGCGGGGCCTCCCGGTGGGTCGCCAGCCTCGCCGCCACCGTCGTCGCGGCGGTCGGCGTCGCCGTGGTGCTCGCGCCGCTCGTCGTCATCCTCTTTCTCCGCCTGAACGACATCCTCGGCCTCGCGGCGCTCCTCCCCGACGTGGTGACCGTGGAGTTCCTCGGGATGGTCGAGACGGTGACGCTGGACGACGTGGTCGCGGTCGGCCTCGACCTGCTCCGGTCGGTCGGCCGCGCCGCCGCCACCGCCGCGCCCGTGGTGCTCATCAAACTCACGCTGTTCGGCTTCCTCGTGTTCGCGCTCCTCCTCAGCGGCGACGCCGTCGGCCGGACGCTCCTCGCGCTGGTCCCCGCCGACTACCGGGACGCGGCGACGGCGCTCAACGAGCGGGCCCGCGAGACGCTGTTCGCCATCTACGTCCTGCAGGCGGCGACCGCCGTCGGCACGTTCGCCATCGGCCTCGTCGTCTTCTGGGCGCTCGGCTACGACTACGTCGTCACGCTCGCCACGGTCGCGGCCATCCTCCAGTTCATCCCCATCGTCGGCCCGAGCGTCCTGCTCGCGGCGATGGCGGCCTACCACGTCGCCGTCGGCGACCTCGTCGCCGCCGCGCTCGTCGTCATCGTCGGCGGATTCGCGGTCGCGTGGCTCCCGGACATCCTGATTCGCCCGCGCCTCGCCAAGGAGACCGCCGACCTGCCGGGGAGCCTCTACTTCGTCGGCTTCGTCGGCGGCCTGCTTAGCCTCGGTCCGGTCGGCATCATCGCCGGCCCGCTCGTCGTCGCGCTCCTCGCGGAGTCGGTGGACCTGCTCGGCGCGGAGCTACGCGTCGACGATGACGGTGACGGTGACGGGGCTGCGGGCGGTGACGCCGTCGACTCGCTCCAGTCGTAACCCCGCCCGTCAGTCCTCGACGACCGCACCGTCGCGGGCCTCCCACTCGGTGAGACTGCCCTCGTAGAACGCCACGTCGTCGTAGCCGAGGTGCGAGAGCACGACGTAGGTGTGGCTGATGCGCCGGGCGGTGTTGCAGTAGAGGACGACTCGCCGGTCCGGCGCGATGCCCGCGGCGTCCAGAATCGAGTCGAGTTCGTCCCGCGGTTTCAGCCCGCGCGTCTCGTCGTCGACGAGTTCGCGCCAGTCGAGGTTGACCGCGCCGGGGAGGTGGCCCTCCTCGTACTCCGCGGGGTCGCGGGTGTCGACGATGACGGTCTCGGGGTCGTCGAGCGCGGCCTCGACCGCCTCGAAGTCCACGAGCGGCGTCTCGGCCGGCTCGGTTATCTCGTAGACCGTCCCCGAGACATCGGTCGCCTCGGTCGTCGTCTCGCGCTCGCGGTTCCACGCGCTGAAGTCGCCGTCGAGGAGGTGGAGTTTCTCGGGGTCGTGCCCGTAGAGGAGCGCTGTGACGAGGAAGCGCGCGGCGAACACGCCGTGGGTGTCGTCGTAGGCGACCACGTCGTCGTCGGCGGCGATGCCCACGCCCGACAGGAGGTCGGTCCACGCGTCGCGGCCGGGGAGCATCCCCACGTCGCCGTCGGCGCTCCGGAATCTGTCGAAGGGTATCGACACCGCGCCGGGGAGGTGTCCGATGCCGTCGAACTCCCAGCCGTCCCGCACGTCCACGACGCGCACGTCGCCGAGTCGGTCCGCGAGCCAATCCGAAGAGACCACGTCTACCATGACCCCACGTTTCCGGGCCGCGGATTTAGGTCCGCCCCTCCTCGCACCCCTCGCCACGTGTCCGGGGTAGCGGATGTTGTTGCTGGTTCCGTCGGATACCGGACTCAGACAGCGCGTGACGGCTGTTCTCCGAGTCGCTTTCGGCGTCTCCCCCGCCATATCTGGGACAATATTGCCGCATCACCCGAGGTCAGGCCGTACATGCCGTCGGTGTGAGAGTTATGGGCCTTCCTGTTGTACGGAGAAACGCGATGTCAAACTCCGATTACGCGAAGGACGTACTCGTCTCTGCGGACTGGGTGGAGAGCCACCTCGACGAGTTCCAGAGCGACGACGCGGCGTACCGACTCGTCGAAGTGGACGTGGACACCGAGGCGTACGACGAGAGTCACGCCCCCGGTGCCATCGGGTTCAACTGGGAGTCCCAGCTGCAGGACCAGACGACCCGCGACGTGCTGACCAAGGAGGACTTCGAGGACCTCCTCGGCTCGCACGGCATCTCCGAGGACTCCACGGTCGTCCTCTACGGCGACAACTCCAACTGGTTCGCCGCCTACACCTACTGGCAGTTCAAGTACTACGGCCACGAGGACGTTCACCTCATGAACGGCGGCCGCGACTACTGGGTCGACAACGACTATCCGACGACCGACGAAGTCCCGTCCTTCCCGGAGCAAGACTACACCGCCAAGGGTCCCTTCGAGGACATCCGCGCGTACCGCGACGACGTCGAGAAGGCGGTCGACAAGGGCCTTCCCCTCGTCGACGTTCGCTCGCCCGAGGAGTTCTCCGGCGAGATTCTCGCGCCCCCGGGACTGCAGGAGACCGCCCAGCGCGGCGGCCACATCCCCGGCGCGAGCAACATCTCGTGGGCCGCGACCGTCAACGACGACGGCACCTTCAAGTCCGCCGACGAACTCCGCGAACTCTACGCGGACCAGGGCATCGAAGGCGACGAGTCCACCATCGCCTACTGCCGCATCGGCGAGCGCTCCTCTATCGCGTGGTTCGCCCTTCACGAACTCCTCGGCTACGAGAACGTCACCAACTACGACGGCTCGTGGACGGAGTGGGGCAACCTCGTCGGCGCGCCCGTCGAAAAGGGTAACTGAGCCGCCTCGGCTCGGTTCGAGTCGGACCCGACCGTACGGTTCTTTTTGCGGCTTACATCGGGAGAACGCTGATGCCGACGGCGACGAGCACGCCCGCGCCGAGAAGCACCATCACGCAGTAGCCCATGATGTCGCGGACCGACAGGCCGCTGATGGAGAGAAGCGGGATGGCCCAGAAGGGCTGAATCATGTTGGTCCACGCGTCGCCCCACGAGGCGGCGACGGCGACCCGCGGGATGGACTCGCCGGACGCCTTCGCGGCCGTGACGAGCGTCTCGCCGATGACGGCCCACTCGCCCCCGCCGGAGGGAACGAAGAAGTTCACGAGGCCGGCGGTGAAGAAGGCGAAGGCCGGGAGCGTCCCGTCGGGCGCGACGGCGACCATTCCCTGTGCGATCTGCGTGGCGAGGCTGACCGAGCCCTCCGGCGCGTAGGCCATGATGCCCATGATGCCCGCGTAGAAGGGGAACTGGAGGATGATGCCCCAGACGTTCTCGACGGCCTCGACGATGGCCTCGATGTACGCCTTCGGCGTCCCGTGGAACAGCAGGCCGAGGAAGAGGAAGCCGAAGTTGACGATGTTCAGGTTGAGGTTGTTCCACGGCATCGTTCCGTTTTGGATTCCCTCGACGAAGTACAGCCCGACGGCGAACAGGCCGACGAGGCCGATGGTCACGCCGATACCGAGCGAGTGCTCGACGCGCGTGGCGAGCGAGGCGTCGTCGGGGACGGCCGTGGAGGCCCACCCGCCGCTCGCCTGCTCGCCGCCGTCGGTCGCCGCCTCGAACTCCGCGGGGTCGATTGGGGTCTTCTTCGCCTCGTCGGTCGGGTACATGAGCGCGAACAGCGCCGGCAGGAAGAGGAAGCCGACCGCGACGACCAACACGAGGTTGGCGACCGTGAAGATGGTCCCGCCGGTGCCGAACGTCGCGTCGAGGATGCCCGCTTCGATGAGGAAGTTATCCTCGGTGTTCAACAACAGCGGAATCGACCCCGCGAGGCCGCCGTGCCAGACGACGAACCCGGAGTACGCGCCGGCGACGACGATGGGGAAGTCGATGCCGCGCATCTCGGTCGCTATCTTCCGGGCGAAAAGCGCCCCGACGACGAGGCCGAGGCCCCAGTGGACGAACGACGCCGCGGCGGCGACGACCGGCACCATCGCGGCCGCGCCCCGTTCCGTGCTCGGGACGCGCGCGAGTCGCGTCAGGAGCCAGTCCACGGGCTTCGTCTGCGCGAGCGCGTAGCCCGTCATCAGGATGAGCGTCATCTGCATCCCGAACGAAAGCAGGTTCCAGAAGCCGCCGTACCAGCCGTCGAGAAGCAGGTTTCCGGCGTGTCCGACGACGCCGGTCCCCTCGCCCGGCGCGACCGATACCAGCGCCAGCACGAACGCCACGCCCGTCAGAATGATGGCGAACAGAAACGCGTCGGGGAGGTACTGTTCGACCAGTTTCGAACTGCGCTCCGCCGCCTGCCTGATAGCGTTTGTCATAGCCCGCGTTATTTCATGATAATACAATACATAATGTTTAATATTCGAACGGGTTCGGCTCGGTTGGATGTCATGAACCGGCCGACTCGGCGGGCGACTTGCCAGTCACCTCCTCGCCCGTCGCAGACTCGAGCCGGACTCGCCGCCGCCGATGGGTACAAACCCGAGACGACCATACGGGGCCGTATGACCGAACTCCTCGACACCCTCCGCGACGACCACGAGACGCCGCTTTCCCGACTCGGCTCCTCGAAGGCGCTGTACGCCGTCACCGGCGGCGAGATGGACGGCGACGCGGTTCGCACGGCCGCCGCGTCCGAGGCCGCCGCCGCCGCCGACCTGTTCGACTGGTGGGCCGACGACGAACCGAACGACGAGGCCGCCGCGCTCTTTTCGGACCTCGCCGACACCGCCCGCGAGCACGCCGAGACCGTCGGCGCGGAGCCGGACGGGTCGAAGCCGAACGTCTACGACGTGCTCGCCGAGTTCGAGACGACCGACGGCCGCCTCGGCGGCGCGCTCGCCCGCGCGCTCGTGTCGCTGAAGACCGTCGAGCAGATGGTCGGCTTCTTCGTCGGCGACGCGGACCCGATGGCCGCAAACGACTTCCGCACGCTCAAGTCCGACCTCAACGACCAACTCGACACTATCGAAGACGCCGTCGACGACCACGTCGAAGACGACGCCGTCGCCCGCGAGGCCGCCGACGCGGTGGTCAAAGCCGCCTACGACGAGTACGTCGAGACGCTCGAAGGCATGGGCGTCAAGCCGAAGAACGTCTGCTGACCCACGTTTCGCCCCTCCGGGTCGCGGAGCGACCCCCTCGGCGTACAACCTTCTCCGTGAGCGATAGCGAACGAAGACTCGCGAGACGCACTGCGTCTCACGATGGCCGAAAAAGCGGCCGCGAGGCTCGGCTTGGGCCTCGCGCGCGGTGCGACGTGCCCGCGAATCTGGCGTCCCGGCGGCCGAGTGTCGACCGCGCCGACTCGGGGCGTAGCGGGTGAGCTCCAGTAGAAACGAAGGGGTCTGTCAGCCGGTCGTCAGACGCCGGGGACGCCCTTGCGGTATTCGAGGACCTCGCTTCGGGCCTCGCGGACCGTCTCGGCGACGTCGCCGTCGAGGTCCTCGGCGAGGTCGTGGAGGACCGTCATGTGCCGGGCGAGTCGCCCGTGGTCCGGTCCCTGCTCGCGCGTCGCCAGCTTCGCGAGCTGGTCGGACTGTTCGTAGAGTCGCTCCTGTACGTCGCCGTCGGTCGCCTCGGCGGCTTCCTTGAGCAGGTTGCTCGCGCGTTCGAGTTCGGCTCGCGTCATACAGGAACGTTCGACAGCCCGCCCCAAAACCGTTCCTCCGGCGACAAGCACCGCCTCGCTCAAGTACGCCGCGACCCAAGGACCGGCAATGAGCGAGTCCGGTCCCCTGTCCGCCGACAGACCCGACGCAGACCGCGAATTCCGCGTCGACGCCCCCTTCGACCCCGCCGGCGACCAACCCGAGGCCATCGAGGCGCTGGCCCGCGGCTTCCGCGAGGGTGCCGACGTACAGACCCTGCTCGGTGTCACCGGCTCCGGCAAGACCAACACCGTCTCGTGGGTCGTCGAGGAGATTCAGAAGCCGACGCTCGTCCTCGCGCACAACAAGACCCTCGCCGCCCAGTTGTACGAGGAGTTCAAGGGGCTGTTTCCCGACAACGCCGTCGAGTACTTCGTCTCCTACTACGACTACTACCAGCCCGAGGCGTACATCGAACAGACCGACACCTACATCGACAAGGACATGTCGATAAACGAGGAAATAGACCGGCTCCGCCACTCCGCGACCCGGTCGCTTCTCACCCGCGACGACGTCATCGTCGTCGCCTCGGTGTCGGCCATCTACGGCCTCGGCGACCCGAAGAACTACACCGACCTGTCGCTCCGGCTGGAGGTCGGCCAACAGATGGACCGCGACGAACTGCTCCGCGCGCTCGTCGACCTCAACTACGAGCGCAACGACGTGGACTTCCGACAGGGCACGTTCCGCGTCCGCGGCGACACCGTCGAGGTGTTCCCGATGTACGGTCGCTACGCCGTCCGCATCGAGTTCTGGGGCGACGAAATCGACCGGATGCTGAAGCTCGACCCGCTTGCGGGCGAGGTGAAGTCGTCGGAGCCGGCGGTGCTCGTCCACCCGGCGGAACACTACTCCATCCCCGAAGAACAGCTCGAAGGAGCCATCTCGGAAATCGAGGAGTTGATGGAACAGCGGGTGAAGCACTTCCAGCGACAGGGCGACCTCGTGGCCGCCCAGCGCATCGAAGAGCGCACCACCTTCGACATCGAGATGCTCCGCGAGACGGGCCACTGCTCCGGCATCGAGAACTACTCGGTCCACCTCTCGGACCGCGAACCCGGCGACGCCCCCTACACGCTCCTCGACTACTTCCCCGACGACTTCCTCACCGTCATCGACGAGTCGCACGTCACGCTCCCGCAGATTAAGGGCCAGTACGCCGGCGACAAGTCCCGGAAGGACTCGCTGGTCGAAAACGGCTTCCGCCTGCCGACGGCCTACGACAACCGCCCGCTCACCTTCGAGGAGTTCGAAGAGACCGTCGGACAGGCGCTTTTCGTCTCCGCGACGCCCGGCGACTACGAGCGCGAGCACTCCGACCAAATCGTCGAGCAAATCGTCCGCCCGACCCACCTCGTGGATCCGAGGGTCGAGGTGACGGAGGCGACCGGGCAGGTCGACGACCTGATGGCCCGCATCGACGAGCGCATCGACCGCGACGAGCGCGTGCTCGTCACGACGCTCACGAAGCGGATGGCCGAGGACCTCACCGAGTACCTCGAAGAGGCCGGCGTCGACGTGGCCTACATGCACGACGAGACCGACACGCTCGAACGCCACGAACTCATCCGGTCGCTCCGCCTCGGCGACATCGACGTGCTCGTCGGCATCAACCTCCTCCGCGAGGGCCTCGACATCCCCGAAGTCTCCTTGGTCGCCATCCTCGACGCCGACCAGCAGGGCTTCCTGCGCTCGGAGACCACGCTCGTCCAGACGATGGGCCGCGCCGCCCGCAACGTCAACGGCGAGGTCGTGCTCTACGCCGACGAGATGACCGACGCGATGGAGGCCGCCATCTCCGAGACTCAGCGCCGCCGCCGCATCCAACAGGCGTTCAACGAGGAACACGGCTACACCCCGACGACCATCGAAAAGGAGGTCGGCGAGACGAACCTGCCGGGGAGCAAGACCGACACCCGCGGCGTCTCCGGCGACGAACCCGCCGACGCGGACGAGGCGGCGGAACAGATAGCGTTCCTCGAAGACCGGATGCAGGAGGCCGCCGACAACCTCGAATTCGAACTCGCCGCCGACATCCGCGACCGCATCCAGACGCTCCGCCGCGAGTTCGACGTGGACGCGCTCGAAGACGGCGTCGCGCCCGAGTACCCCGACGAACACGACGGCGAGGGCGACGACGGCCTGACGCCGCCGGACGAGTTCTGACCGGCCGTGTCCCAACCGCCAACCCTGACGTTCGCGGCCGGCGGCCTCCTCCGCCGCGACGACGGCCGACTCTGTCTCGTCCACCGACCGCGCTACGACGACTGGTCGCTCCCGAAGGGGAAACTCGAACCCGGCGAGACGCTGGTCGAGACCGCCGTCAGGGAGGTCCGCGAGGAGACGCGCTGCGCGGTCGACTGCGGCCGGTTCGCCGGGCGCTACGAGTACCGCGTCCCCGACGACGCGGGGACGCCGGGCGGGCCGAAGGGCGTGTTCGTCTGGCACATGCGCGTCGCCGACGAGCGCCCGTTCGAACCGGACGGCGAGGTCGACGCGCGCCGGTGGGTCACCCCGGCCGAAGCCCTCGAACGGCTCTCCTACGAGACCGAACGGGCGCTGGTCAGACGGCTGTTCGAACCCAACGAGTGAGCGCAGATTTTGGATAGAAACACATGTTACTGGTTTTTCGACG
The DNA here is from genome assembly GCF_001368915.1 of Haloferax massiliensis. Taxonomy (GTDB): domain Archaea; phylum Halobacteriota; class Halobacteria; order Halobacteriales; family Haloferacaceae; genus Haloferax; species Haloferax massiliensis. Next base: position 672,492 of record NZ_CSTE01000001.1, read on the forward strand.
CGCGTCGGTGTGTGGACCGTACCCAAAATGCCGGGGCGACATTAAGACTTATTAGCCCATCCTCGCTATGCCCGTTCCACCGTGATCCGCACCTCGGCGGACGAGCCTGCAACCCACACCGTTCACCACGCCTACCCCAACGGAGGCATTACCTGAATGGTCCGCGGATTCGAGCACTCCGTGCTCGACAGTTCGGGCGGCCACGGCACGCCGGTCCCCCCGGCGTGCGACGCGGTCGCATCCTCGGGAGACGGTGAACGCGCGCGGGTCGGTGCCGCTGATGACTCGGCAAACGGGCTGTTTTCGACGCGTCACTCCACGCGAGTGCACGCGAACGTTACTGCGTACTGACAACAACGAGAACCATGAGCTCTCAGTCTCTCAGTCACGTCCAGAAGTCGTTCCTGAAGTACCAACACATCCTCGTGTTCATCGCTCCCCTGCTGTTCCTCGTCTCGGTGTTAACCATGGCACCGACGCCGTCGGGTGCAGGCATGGAGTACTGGCTCCAGTACTGGTGGCTGTTCCCGGTGTTCCTCACCGGCGCGACCATCGTGAACACGGTCGGCATCAGCGGGTCGGCGCTCTTCGTCCCGTTTCTCATCTTCATCTTCCCCATCTTCGCGCACCCGCTCGACTCGTCGACGCTGGTGAAGGTGGGCCTCATCAGCGAGGCGTTCGGCCTCTCCAGTTCGGCCGTCGCCTTCATCCAGTACGGGCTCGTCGACCGTCGACTGGCGCTGACGCTCGTCGGCGGGTCGATTCCGTTCGTCGTCGGCGGCGCGCTGCTTTCGTTCGTCATCCCCGACGTGGTGTTCCACGCGCTGCTCGGCATCGCGCTGCTCGCCGCGTCGTACCTGCTTTTCACCGCCGACCTCGGTCACGAGGACCACGGTTCGTCGGGCTCCGACCACGCCGCGGCCACCGACGGCGGCGTCTCCGCGAGCCTCCCCAACGACCCCGGTAAGCTCGGCCCCGCGGGCGTCAACACGGCCGACGACGGGACCGTCACCCGCGTCGACCGCGACGGCGACGACTACACCTACACCCGCGGCGGCTACCTGCGCCGCTTCGCCAACTACAGCGTCGGCGGGATGTTCCAGGGCCTCGCCGGCTTCGGTATCGGCGAACTCGGCATCATCTCGATGCTCGGCACGAAAGTTCCCGTCCGCGTCGCCATCGGTACGAACCACATCGTGGTCGCGCTGACCGCCATCCTGGCGTCGCTGGTCCACGTCTTCGGCGGCGGCCTCGTCGGCGGCCACTCGCTGAGCCTCGCGACGACGCCGTGGAACATGGTCGTCTTCACCGTCCCCGCGACGGTCCTCGGCGGCCAGATCGCGCCCTACGTGTCGAACGCGCTGGAGACGAGCGTCATCAAGAACTTCGTCGGCGTCCTGTTCGCCGTCATCTCGCTGGCGCTGTTCCTGATGGCGCTGGGCATCTGACGACCATCGACCCACTCACACATCCGAATCGCCCCCACCGGCACCACTTTCACAGTCCTCGATTCTGAACCCTCACCCATGTACGACCACATCCTGCTTCCGACCGACGGCAGTGACGCGACCGACGCGACAATCGAACACGCGGCGACCCTCGCCGAGACGTACGGCGCGACGGTCCACGTCCTGTCCGTGGCCGACTCGCGCAACCGCTTCGAGTCTCCCTCGGCCGGCATCGCGCCGGACGTGTGGGAGAAGTCCGAACTCGACCGCGCGGAGTCCGCGGCCGACGCCGCAGTCGAGGCGCTCCCCGAGGGCGTCGAGACCGAACGCATCGTCGTCGAGGGCGTCCCGCACTCGACCATCGTCGACTACGCCGCCGACGGCGACATCGACCTCGTCGTGATGGCGACCCACGGCCGCACCGGTCTCGACCACTACCTCGTCGGTTCCGTCACGGAGCGCGTCGTCCGGCAGTCGGACGCGCCGGTGTTGACCGTCCGCGCGGCGGGCGAAGAGTAAGACCCGGGCCTCTCGCGGTCCGCGCTACTCGAACTCTTCGGCCAGCGCGGCGCGGTGCTCGCGGCGCTTCTGGAGCGCCGCGTCGCGCAGTTCGCGCTCCTCTTGGGAGTCGCAGACGAGGTCCGGGACCGGAATCGGCTTCTCGTCGTCGTCAAGCGCGACGAACGTGAAAAAGGAGGTGATGGTCTCGCGGCGGTCGCCCTCGCTCGGCCGCTCGGCGGTCACGTCCACCTTGATGTCCATGCTGGTGCGGCCGGTGTCGAAGACGTACGCCTCGACGGTCACCACGTCGCCCACGTCGATGGGCGCGAGGAAGTCCACGTGGTCCATCGACGCCGTGACCACCTGCCGCTCGGCGAAGCGACGACCGGCGATGGCCCCGCAGACGTCCATCCACTCCAAAATCCGCCCCCCGAGGGCGCGCCCGAGGTTGTTCGTGTCGTTGGGCATCAGAATCTCGCTCATCTCGGCACGAGACGCCGACAGCGACCGCGTCCCGACCGACGACTGCTGTTGCATACCACACAGTCGGAGTCGGACGTGGTTAAATTATTCTACGTCGTGAAAAATGGAAATAAAGGCGATTAATCGCTCGGGTTGGGGGCGGCCGCCGCACGTCGCGCGACGTTTCAACGACCTAGATGATTAATAGTGTTTGTCACGTATGTGACGGTGTCTGCGCGAACCGCAGACCGGTGGTGGGACGCCGACGCCCGTCTCTCGTCCGCGTTCGGGGGAACGTTCCGACGGCTCAGACTCTCGTTCGGCCGGACGAGCGGGGAATCAGCCACGACCCGAAGTCGACGCACCGAGCGGTCTCCCGTCTCACGTCCGCCTCGCGCCTCGCCGAACCGCGACGGCCGGACGACGGGACTCGCGCCGGTCGCCCCCGCAGACCGGGCACGACGCTGCACCGGACCCTCGGTGCGTCGGGTGGGTTCGCGGCCGATTCGCGTATCGGATTTTTTCGCTCACTCGACGCGCTCAGTCTCGACGCCGCCGTCTTCGATCTCGATGTCGACGGCGTCCGCGGAGATGTCCGCCGTCTCGACGCCGTCCAACTCGCCGAGTATCTCGCCGATGTCGTCGAGGCCGAGGAGTTCGCGGGTCTCCTCGTCGAACGCCTTGCTTTCGAGTCCCGCCGCCTGCTGTACGTCGGAACCGCTCAGACCCTTCCCGTAGCGACCGAGCAGCGACGTGAGTTCCTGCGGCAGGACGTACGTCGCCGACGGCGAGGTGCCGATGTTCGCCAGCGTCTCCATGCCTTTGTCGATGATGGCGCGCTCGCCCATCGACTCCGCCGCGCGGGCCCGAAGCACCGTCGAGATGGCGTCGCCCTGCGCTTCGAGAATCTGCGACTGCTTTTCGCCCTGCGCGCGGATGATGTTCGACTGCTTGTCCCCCTCCGCTTTCTCGACGGCGGAGCGGCGCTCGCCCTGCGCTTCGAGAATCATGGCGCGGCGGCGGCGCTCGGCGGAGGTCTGCTGTTCCATCGCGTTCTCGACGTCCTTCGAGGGCTTCACCTCGCGGACCTCGACGGACTCCACGCGGACGCCCCACTCGTCGGTCGGCTCGTCGAGTTCCCGGCGGATGCGCGCGTTGATGTGGTCGCGTCGCGCCAGCGTGTCGTCGAGTTCCATGTCGCCGAGGGCGGCCCGGAGCGTCGTCTGGGCGAGCAGCGAGACGGCCCGGCGGTAGTTGTCGACCTGGAGGAAGGCGCGCTCGGGGTCCATCACGCGGATGTAGACGACGGCGTCGGCCGTGACCGGCGAGTTGTCCTCCGTGATGGCCTCTTGGGAGGGCACGTCTAACGTCTGGGTCCGCATGTCGAAGCGATAGGTCTTCGAGACGAACGGCGGGACGACGTTCAGCCCCGGTTCGAGGATTCCCTTGTAGTCGCCGAACACCGTCAGCGTCCGCTTTTCGTACGCCTGCACGATTTCGACCGCGTCGTACACCGCGGCGACGGCGAGCGCGATGACGACGTAGCCCGCGAGCGTCAGCGGCGTGACGGGGAAGACGACGACTGCGAGGCCGAAGACGACCACCGCGACCGCGAGGGGACCGAGCCACCGCGGGATTCGGCCGGGGTCGCTGTCGACCCGTTCCGCGCCCGACGACGAGGAACTCGCCGAGAGCCGGCCGAGTTGGTAGAACAGGCTGTCCATGGTGGAGAGTGACACCGAAGCGGAATAAAGCTACCCGGCCACCAACTATTTGGCCCCGAACGCCCCACGGCCCGATATGCGAACCAACCGCGGCCGAATCGACGTGGAGGACCTGCTGAAAATCATCCTCCTGCTCGTCCTCGTCTGGCTCGTCCTCGAAATCATCGGCGAGGTGCTCGGGCTGTTCGGCGCGTTGCTCGGCCCGCTCCAGCCGCTTTTGGGCCTCGTCGTCGCGGTGCTCATCATCCTCTGGCTGCTCGACCGAATCTAACCGTCGCCCGCGGCGACGACGATACGCCTTTGTGTCTCTCCCGTGAGACACGGGCGTGTACAGTCTGAACGTCCCGGTTCCGGGGCGGGTCGCCCGCCTCGCGTCCGACCTGTTTCCGTACCTCGCCCCGTTCGACCGGGCCCGCGACCGGCACACCCTCGTCTGTAAGCGGTTCGAAGACGTCGAGTTCGACCGCCTGCGCGAACAGTTGCGGCGCGCGCTCGCCGGGCAACCGGCGTTCGAAGCCCGCGTGACCGATATCCGGTTCTTCGAGGAGCCGCCCCGCGGAGCCGCGCCGGTCGTCTACCTCGCGGTCGAGAGCCCCGGCCTCCTCGACCTCCACCGCACGCTCGCAGACGAGTTCGGCGCTATCGAGGGGATAGAAGGTGACGACTACGTCCCGCACGTCACGCTCGCCCGCGGTGGCAGCCTCGCCGACGCCCGCGCGGTCGCGAGCCAACCGCTCGACCCCATCGAGTGGACCGTCTCACAGCTCGACGTCTACGACTCGTCGTTCCGCGAGACCGCCGCCTCGATTTCGCTTCCGGCCTGACCGCGAGGCCCTGACGGTCGTTGGAGATTCGACTGTCGTCGTCGCCGGCGGCGGCGCGCAGACCACTGTCCGTCACTCTCGCGCCCGGAGTCGCATCCCCATCGGCTCTTCGGGGTGCATCGTCAGCGACCCGCGGAGCGAGAACGGCTCGTCGCGGACGTAGTCGAGTTCGTATCGCTGGGCGACGGTGCCGAGGATGAGCCGGCCTTCGAGCAGCGAGAGGTGCTTGCCGATGCAGTGACGCGGCCCCCCGCCGAACGGGAAGTACGCGAAGCGCGGGCGGTCGACGGTCCGCTCGGACGCCCAGCGGTCCGGGTCGAACGAAAGCGGCTCGTCCCACCAGCGCTCCGAGCGGTGGACGACCCACTGCGGGAGCATGATGGCCGACCCCGCGGGGACGCGATAGCCGCCGAGGCGAACGTCCACCTTCGGCTCGCGGAACATGACGTACACCGGCGGGTACAGCCGCATCGCCTCGTTCAGCACGCGCTCGGTGTATTCCAGTTTTCGCACGTCCTCGAACGTCGGCGTCCGCCCGCCGAGCACCTCGTCCAGTTCGCGGTGGAGTTTCGCCTCCGCCTCGGGGTGTTGCGAGAGCAGATACCACGCGTACGTCAGCGTCAGCGCCGTCGTGTCGTGGCCCGCGAGGAGCATCGTCATCAGCTCGTCGCGGAGGTTCTGTTCGGTCTGCTCGCCCTCGTCGTAGGCGCGGAGCAGAATCGAAAGCAGGTCCATCGGCCGGTCGTCGCCCGTCGCGCCGGCCGGCACCGACGACGCCGGCGTCTCGCCGTACTCGGTCCCGCGGCGCTCCTCGACGATGTCCCAGACGAGCGATTCGAGCTTCGACAGCGCCTCTTTGTACTGGCGGTTCTCCCGCGTCGGTGCCCAGTCGGGCGTCAGGAACCGAAGCGGGTCGGGTTCGAACCGCGCGCCGAGCGGTTCGAGGTTCTCCTGTACCCGCCGGACGCGCCCCTCGTCGAGGTCGGTGCCGAACATGGCGTCGACGATTATCTCGACGGTCAGCCGCGCCATCTCCAACTGCACGTCGACCACGTCGCCGTCTCCCCACGACGACAGCATCGACTCCGTCCGGTCTGTCATCATGCCGGCCATCGTCGAGACGCGTCGCACGTCGAACGCCGGCTGGGCGAGCCGGCGCTGTTTCTTCCACGTCGCGCCCTCGCTCATGAGCAGGCCGTCGCCCAGCAGGTCGCCGATGGCGCGGTCTTGGAACTGCGGCTTCCTGAACTTCGACGCCTCGCTCACGAGCACCGTCTCGACGTCCGTCGGGTTCGTGAGCATGTACGTGTCGAGCGGGCCGAGGTCGAAGTGGATCACGTCGCCGTAGGCGTCCGCGACGGCCGTCAGGAACGTAAACGGGTCGCGGGCGTACTGCCTGCTCGCGCCGAACAACGGGAGGCCCTTCGGTCCGGGAGGGGTCGCACTCATCACCCTGTGTTGGTTCGAACAGGTAAGAACTGCACGGCGGTCGCGGTCGTCGCTCTCGCTCCGACTGCGAGCGCGACCCGCTCAGGGTCGCGGCGGGTCGCCGTCGTAGGCGTCGCGGTCGGTGTAGAAGTTCAGCATGGCGAACTTGAGTTTGTTCGGCGCGATGTCGACCATCTCGGCGCGCTCTTCGACCGGGAACGACCCGCGGACGCCGTACTTGCCCATCGAGGAGCTCTCGCGGGTGTAGCGCTTGTCGGCCAGCACGCGGACGCCGAAGTCGTCGGGCGCGCGGATGACCCGCCCGAGCGCCTGTCTGGTCTTCCGAATCGTCGGAATCTCGACGGCGTAGCGCCAGCCGGCGTCCCTCTTGCCGCGGTAGGCGCGGTCGTAGGCGGCCTGTACCGCCTCCAGCCGCTCGGAGAGATGCGGGTAGGGAACGCCGACGACCACGACGGTTCGGGCGTCGTCGCCGTCGAAGCTCACGCTCTCGGCGAGCGTCCCCCACAGCGAGGTGAGAAGCACCGCGCCGTCCTTGCCGACGAACTCGCGGCGCAACTCCTCGGCGCGGACGCCCGGCTCGTCCAAAAACAGCTCCGCGTCGACGTCCGGATTCGTCCGCAGGCGCTCGTGGTGGCGCTCCGCCTCGGCGTACGACGGGAAGAACACGAGCGTGTTGCCCGGCGTGAAGGCGGCCGCGTCAGCGAGCATCTCCTCGATGGTCTCCTGCGTGCCGGGGTCGTCGCGTTCGGAGGAGAACAGCGCGGGCAGCGAGACGGAGAACGTCCGGCGGTTCTCCTCGGGGTATTCGAGGCCGTAGGCCATCGTCACCGGGTCTTCGAGGCCCAGCGTGCCCTCCGTCACGTCGAACGGGCGGAGCGTCGCCGACATCAGGATGCTCGCGTGGACCTCCTCGAACAGCTCTTTCGTGACCTCTCGCGGGATGCAGGTGTACAGCTCTGCGCGGCCGTAAATCTCGTCTGTGCCGCCGTCGCGGCGGACCGACAGCATCGGGTGGCGGCCGAGTTCGCCGCCCATCTCCGTCCAGTCGGCGATGAAGTTCGCCGCCTGGAGCGTCTGGCACTCCTTGCGCGTCGTCGCCTCGCCGTTCTTGTACGCGTCTTCGTACTGCTCGTCCAACTGCTTGCCCAACTGGAGGGCGAGTTCGACCTCCACGTCGATGCCGCGGCCCTCGTAGGACTGCAGGAACTCCATCGTCAGGTCGTCGCGGCGGCCCTGATTGGCGATAGAGAGGTCGTACCAGTTCTCGCCGACCTGCTCGCGCTCGCCGAAGCCGAACGCCTCCTCGTAGCTGTCGCGAAGCGCGTCGAGGAACGTCCCGATGACGTTGCGGGCGCTCTCGGCCCGCGAGTCGTCTTCGTCTTCCAGCTCGTTCATCGCGCTTTCGAGCGTGTTCTCGGTGAGCGCGCGACTCGCGTGGTCGCGGGCGGCGCTCTCGATGTTGTGCGCCTCGTCGAACACCGTAATCACGTCGTCGGGGTCGCGGTCCAACCACCGGAAGAACTGCTCGCGTATCATCGGGTCGAGCAGGTGGTGGTAGTTGCAGACGACGAGGTCGATGCCCTCCATGCCCTCTTTGAGCAGTTCGTAGCCGCAGAGGTTCTGCTTCCCCGCGTACTCGAAAATCTCGTCGGGCGTCCGCACGTCGTCGAACAGCCACTGGAAGAACTCGTCTGTGTTCCGCGTGAGGTTGTTGTAGTAGTGCTCGCAGTAGTTGCCCTCCTTCAACTCCTCCAGTTCGTCGTCGAGGGCGTCGAGTTCGTCCGTGACGGCGCTTCGCGCGTCGGCCGCGCCGGACTCGCCCTCACGCATCCCGTCGAGGAGCGACTGCGCCTGCTCGGAGAGTTCGGCCTTGTCGGACTCCTTTTCGACGATGCTCCGGGTCGTATCGCGGAGGGTCTGACACTCCTGAAAGCCCACGTCGATGTGGCACATCGAGGACTTCCCCCGGAACACCACCGCGCGGATGGCCTCCTCTCTGGTGATGGCGCGGGCGTCCTCGACGAACTGGCGCATCTGCTGGTGGACGTTCGTCGTGATGACGACCGTCTTGTCGTGCTCGCGGGCGTACGAGAGCGCGGGCACGAGCGCGGAGATGGTCTTCCCCGTCCCGGTCGCCCCTTCGAGGAGGACGTTCCGCTCGTCGTCGAGGGCGTCGGCGATGCCGGCCATCGCCGCCTCCTGATTGGGGTACGGCTCGTCGTACGGGAAGAACCGCCACGCTCCGTCCGCGTCGCCGTCGTCGGGTGCGCCGTTGGCGTGGGCCACGGGAGAATCTCGGCCGCCATCCGATTAAAAGGCTCGGAGCCCTCGACACCGCCGGAGACGACGGGGACGGTGTGTGGCTCTCTCCGCCCTCGGCGGCGTCGTCTGAGAAGAAAACGACCGTGTCGGACTCGTTTCGGGCCCGACTGCTACTCTTCGAGCAGTTCGACGATGAGGCCCTTCTGGGCGTGCAGGCGGTTCTCCGCTTGGTCCCAGACGAGCGAGCGCTCGCCTTCGAGCACGTCGCCGGTAATCTCCTCGCCGCGGTGGGCCGGCAGGCAGTGCATGACCTTCGCGTCGGTGTCAGAAAGCAGGTCCTCGTTGAGCTGGAACCCCTCGAACGCCTGCAGTTTCTCGTGGCGCTGGTCCTCTTGGCCCATCGAAATCCACACGTCGGTGTAGACCACGTCCGCGTCCGCGACGGCCTCCTCGGGGTCGGTCGTAATCGTCGGGACCGAGCCGAGCTCTGCGGCCTTTTCGAGCACGTCGTCGTCGACGCCGTACTCCGGCGGGGTCGCCACCGTGAGGTCGATACCGGCCATCGCACAGCCGAGGACGAACGACTGGCCGACGTTGTTGCCGTCGCCGACCCACGCCGCGGACACCTCGGCGAAGTCGCCGACGTGCTCGCGGATGGTGAGCAGGTCGGCGAGCGTCTGACAGGGGTGGGCGTCGTCGGTCAGGCCGTTGATGACCGGCGCGTCGGAGTGCTCGGCGATTTCGAGCAGGTCCTCGTGGTCGAACAGGCGGACCATGATGGCGTCGCCGTAGCGACCCAGCACGCGCGCGGTGTCCGAAAGCGGCTCGCCGTGGCCGAGCTGGATGTCCTCGGGGCCGAGGAACAGCGCGTGGCCGCCCAGTTCGGTCATCCCCGTCTCGAAGGAGACACGCGTCCGGGTACTCGGCTTCTCGAAGAGCATCGCCAGCGTCGCTCGGGTGAGCTGCGTCTCGTCGTCGCCGGACTTGATGTCGGCGGCGCGGGTGAGGACGCGGTCTAACTCCGATGCGCTGATGTCGTCGATGTCGGTGAAGTGGGTGGTTTCGAGCATTGTGTCGTGTGTCGTGTCTCCGTGTCGGTTCGTCGTCTCGGTCGTTCGGTCGCCGCCGCTCGGCTCGCCTCAGTCGTCAGCGAGGCGCTCGCACACGTCGACGAGCACGTCGATGGCGCTGTCGAACTCGGCGAGGTCGAGGTGTTCGTTCGGGGCGTGGTCGAGGTCCGAGTCGCCGGGGCCGTAGGTCGCCATCGGGCAGTCCCACGTCCCGGCGAAGATGTTCATGTCGCTGGTTCCGGTCTTGCGGAGGAGCCGGGGCTTCACGCCGCCGACGTTGCGGATGGCGACGCGGAACGCCCGCGCCACGTCGGTGCGGGGGCTCATCATGACCGGCGGGATGGGTTTGTTCCAGTGGACGCCGCCGCGGGTGAGTTCGCTCTCCGCGACCTCGCGCACGTCGTCGATGGTGTACCGCGGCGGGACGCGGAACTGCACGTCCACCGTCGCCTCGACCGCGAGGCCGTCGTCGCTCGGGCCGCCGTCGAAGCGCACCGGCTTGGTCGTCACCGTGTCGAAGACGCCGTCGCGCTCCTCGTCGAAGAAGTCGGCCACGCGGGACCACCACGCGACCGCGGACTGGATGGCGTTCTCCTCGGGGCGCGAGGAGTGGCCCAGTTCGCTCGTCGAGATGTACGTCCCGGAGAGGAAGCCGCGGTAGCCGAGGGTGACGCCGTCCCAGCCCGAGGGTTCGCCGTTGACGACCGCGTCGGGCTCCTCGCGGTCCTCCACGAGGTGCCACGCGCCGCGCGAGGAGGTCTCCTCGCCGACGACGCCGACGAACGAGACGCCCGTCTCGACGGCCGCCGCGGCCATCGAACAGAGCGGTCCGGTCGCGTCGACGCTGCCGCGTCCCCAGAGGACGCCGTCTTCGATTTTCACCGGCACGTCGCCGGGGACGGTGTCGATGTGGGAGGTGAGAAGCACCGCGTCGTCGGCCGGCGCGCGGACGTTGCCGACCTCGTCTATCCACACCTCGCGGTCGTGCGCCTCGAAGAACGCCTTCAGCACCTCGGCGGCCGCCTCCTCCTCACCCGACACCGAGGGCGTCGAGACCATGTCGTAGAGGAGGTGGCGCGCCTCGGCCCACTCGCCTTCGTCGAGGGCGTCGGTCCCGTCGTCGGAGACGGCGCTCGCGTCGGTCTCGGCGTCGGCCGCTCCCGCGTTCTCCACGTCTGCCTCGTCGTCTTCGCGTTCGATTTCGGCGTTCATGATAACACGTTCGTCATGGCGTCGACCGCGCGGTCGGCGTGTTCCTCCTCGATGACCAGCGGCGGCAGGAACCGGACGACTGTCCGGCCCGCCGGGAGCGCGAGCAACTGCTCGGACAGCGCGAGGTGCTTCAGCGTGCGGTTCGCGCCGCGTTTGACCTCGACGCCGACCATGAGGCCGTCGCCGCGGACCTCGCGGACCGGCAGGTCGTGTTCCTCGACGGCGGCTTCGAGTTCCGTCGTGAGGTAGTCGCCCACCGCGGCCGCGTGGCCCGGCAGGTCTTCCTCGACGATTGTGTCGAGGGTGGCGTTCGCCGCCGCACAGACCACGGGACCGCCGGAGAACGTCGAGCCGTGGGAGGCCGCGCCGTCGGCAATCCAGTCGGCACACAGCGTCGCGCCGAGCGGGAGACCGTTGGCGATGCCCTTCGCGCTCGTGAGGATGTCGGGGACGACGCCGGCGTTCTCGCAGGCCCACAGCGACCCGGTGCGACCGATGCCGGTCTGAATCTCGTCGAAGACGAGCGCGGCACCCGCGTCCTCGGTCAGGTCGCGGGCGGTCTGGAGATATTCCGCCGTCGCGGGGTTGATGCCGCCTTCGCCCTGAATCGGCTCTAAGAACACGGCGGCCGTCTCGTCGTCGACGGCCTCGGCGAGTTCCGCTTCGTCGCCGTAGCTGACGAACTCCACGCCGCCGGCGACCGGCTCGTAGGGCTTCTTGTACTTCTGTTTCCACGTCAGCGCGAGGCTCCCGAGGGTGCGACCGTGGAAGGCGCGCTTCGTGGCGACGATTTTCTCGCGGCCGGTCGCCGAGCGGGCGAACTTCATCGCCGCCTCGTTGGCTTCGGTGCCGGAGTTACAGAGCCAGACGTTCGAGATGTCGCCGGGCGCGAGCGTCGCCAGCTTCTCGTACAGTTCGGTGCGGACCTCGACGGGGTACGACGCCTGCACGTAGGTCAGCTTCGCGGCCTGTTCCTGAATCGCGGAGGTGACCGCTGGGTGGGAGTGGCCGAGCGCCGCGACGGCGTAGCTCGCGCCGAAGTCGAGGTACTCGGTGCCGTCGTCCGAGTAGAGATACGGCCCCTCGCCGGACTCGATGGCGATGGGTTTCTCGTTGAAGACGAAGCCGCTCATTGTTCGGCCCCCTCGGCTTCGACCAGCGCGCCGGGCGTCACGTGCGTGCCGCCGCCGTTGAGCGCCGTCACGATGGGGTCGTTGAGGTTCGCGTCGGAGACGACGACCTCGGCGGCCCCGCCGTCGAGCGCCTCCTTCGCGGCCATGACCTTCTTCGTCATGAACCCCTCGGCGGCCGATTCGAGCGCCGAGAACCCCTCGGGCGTGTCGGCCGTCTCGATGAGCGTCGACTCGTCGTCGGGGTCGGCGTAGACGCCCTTCACGTCGGTGAGGACGACGAGTTTCGCGCCGAGCGCGCCCGCGACAGCGGCCGCGGCGCGGTCGGCGTCGGCGTTGACCGGCACGCCGTCGTCGGCGAGCATCGGAACGGTCACGATGGGCGTGTAGCCGCCGTCGAGGAGCGCTTCGAGGAGCGTCGCGTTCACCGAGGTAATCTTCCCGGAGTGGTCGCCGCGCTTGATCTTCTTCTTGCCGTCTTCGACGACGCGGACGGCCGACTTGCGCGGGCCGGTCAGGAGACCGCCGTCGACGCCCGAGAGGCCGAGCGCGTCGACGCCCGCCTCGCGGAACAGCGCCGTCAGGTCCGTGTTGAGCTTGCCGGGCATCACCATCGAGAAGACCTCCATGGTGCGCTCGTCGGTGAAGCGCCCGGAGACGCCCGAGGGCGACTCGACGTAGGTCGGCTCCTCGCCGAGTTCTTCGAGCGTCTCGTCGACGGCGGTCGAGCCGCCGTGGACGACGACGACGTCGGTGCCGTTGGCGACGAGGTGGGCCACGTCGGAGACGGCCCCCTGCGGGTCGACGGCTTTCGCGCCGCCGATTTTGACGACGACCGGCGGCTCGGAACCGCCATCGGTGAGTAGGTTCGCTTCGTTGTCGACGAGCTGTTCGTGTGCCGCGAGCAGTTCCTCGCGTGTGTATCCTGTCATAGTCGAAATGGTGCGTAAATCGTGGGCCGGGGCGAGCGTTCGGGGGCGGTGCGGTCAGGGCGAGCCGACGGGGTGGAAGCCGGTGAAGTCGAGTCCGGCGGTCTCGTCCAGCCCGAGCGCGATGTTGGCGGCGTGGACCGCCTGCCCCGCGGAGCCTTTCATCATGTTGTCGATGGCCGAGAAGACGACGAGTCGTCGGTTTCCGGGGTCGATTTCGAAGCCGACCTCGCCGAAGTTCGTCCCGGCGACCGACTTCGGTTCCGGGTAGCGGTAGACGCCGCCGCCGCCGGCGACGGTGCGCATGAACGGTTCGTCGCCGTAGGAGCCGCGGAACGCTTTCCACATGTCGCCCTTCGAGACGGGGCCGTCGGGGAAGACGTGACAGGTCGCCGCCGCGCCGCGGACCATGTCGACCGCGTGGACGGTAAACGAGACCGAAAGTCCGAGGTACTCCTCGATTTCGGCCTCGTGGCGGTGGCCGGTCGGCGCGTAGGGGCGGACGATGCCCGAGCGCTCGGCGTGCGACGACGCCTTGCTCGCGCCCGCGCCGCCCTCCGACGAGCCGACTTTCACGTCCACGACGACCTGCTCGTCGCCGGAGAGGATGCCGGCGTCGAAAAGCGGCTTGAGGCCGAGAATCGTCGCGGTCGCGTTACAGCCGCCCGCGGCGATGAGGTCCGCGCCGGGGAGGTTCTCGCGGTTCAGTTCGGGGAGCGCGTACTCCGACTGTTCGAGGTATTCGGGGCAGACGTGGCCGTCGTACCACTCGTCGTACTGCGCCGCCTCCGAGAGGCGGAAGTCCGCGGAGAGGTCGACGACGGTGTCCGCCGCGTCCTGAAAGGCGTCGATGTGCTCCATCGAGACGCCGTGGGGCGTCGCCGTGAACAGCACGTCGACGGATTCGAGGTCCTCCGGCGAGGTGAAACGGAGGTCGAGGTGACGAAGGTTCGGGTGGACGTGACCGACGGTTTTGCGCTCGTAGGAGCGGCTCGTCGCCTGTTCGATATCGAAGTTCGGGTGGCCGTCGAGCAGACGGAGCAGTTCGCCGCCGGTGAACCCGGAGCCGCCGACGACGCCCGCGGTGAGCTGGTCGCTCACGCCGAGACCTCCGCCAGCGACTGCTCGCCGTCGGCCTTGGCTTCGAGCCAGTCGACGACCGTCGCGGGAACGTCCGCCTCGACGGCGTCGTTGAGCGCCTTGAACTCGACGGTGTGGTTGACCTCGTGGACGGTGTAACTATCTCCCGTCTCCATGAGGTCGACGCCGAGCAGGCCGCCGCCGACCGCGTCGGACGCCTGCTTCACGAGTTCCTTCGCGCGGTCGTCGAGTTCGAACTCCTCGACGCTCGCGCCCTTCGCGGCGTTCGTGAGCCAGTGGTCCGACGAGCGGACCATCGCGGCGACGGGTTCGCCGTCGACGGCGAGCACGCGGATGTCGCGGCCCGGCTTCTCGACGAACTCCTGGATGTAGAACACCTTGTGCTCGTAGTTGCCGAGCGTCGACTTGTGTTCGAGGATGGCCTCGGCGGCCGACTCGGAGTCGATTTTCGCCATCAGGCGACCCCACGAGCCGACCACCGGCTTGAGGACGCAGGGGTAGCCGAACTCCTCGACGATTTCCATCGCCGATTCGACCGTGAACGCGACTTTCGTGTTCGGCGTGGGAACGCCCGCGTCCGCGAGCGCGAGGCTGTTTTTCGCCTTGTCGGCGCAGATGTCGGCGGTCTCGTGGGAGTTGACGACCGGGATTCCGTACGACTGCAGGAAGCGCGTGATGTAGATGCTCCTGCTCGTCGCCAGACAGCGGTCGACCACCACGTCGAGTCCGTCGAACGATTCCGGCGGCTCAGTGAGGTCGAACTGCTCTTTCCGAACGTCTATCTTCGTCACCTCGTGGCCGCGGTCGCGAAGCTCGTTGAGCAGGAGCTTCTCGTCGCGGCGAATCCGGGAATAGAGCAGTCCAACGTGCAATTTACTCTCCCCAGTCCTCTTCGAGTTCGGGCGCTTCTTCGAGTGTCACGGGGTCGAGGGAGACGACTTCCAGCTCTGCGCCCGTGGCGGGGCTGTCGATGATTTCGCCGACTTCGACGTCGGCCGGCAGCTCGATTTCCTCTCCGCTCAGCGGGTCTTCCGCGGTGATGGTGTCGCTCATTACATCCGTGGCTGGTCGACGGACGGTATTAAAGGCGTCGAAAATTACGCGAGGAAAATAAGCGCAAAGAAGTCTCTAACGGGTGTTATCTGTCGAATCGGCCGAACGTACGGACCGACCGAACGACGCGTCGAGCTTGGGTGCCACGCTCACTCGACGCCGGAGACGGGACCGGTCGTCGGACCGGTCGACCCGTCCCCCGCGTCGGGCGTGGTGGTCGTCGTCGCGGCGCGGTCGCTCGCGGTCGTCGAAGCAGGCCCGCGGGCGTCGCGCGTCCGGACTCAGACATAGCTCGAAACCTCCTCGTCGAGGCCCTCGGCGGCCGCCGCGAGCGAGTCGCGGGCGTCGGCGACGGCGGCGGCGTCGTCCGAGAGCTCGTCGCGGGCCGTCGAGAGCGTCGCCTCCACGGCGGCGGGCGCGGGCCCGCCGACCGAATCGCGACTCGCCACGCTCTCGGTCGGGTCGAGCGCGGCTTCGACGGCCTCGGCTGTCACGTGCGTAAAGAGTGACTCACCTAATACGTCCGTAGCGACGGCGTCAAGTGTTGCCACGTCGGGCGTTCCCTCCGAGCGGGCGGCCGCCTCCGCGACGACCTCGTGGGCCGTGCGGAACGGCAGGCCGGCCATCGCCAGCAGGTCCGCCACGCCGGTCGCGGTCGAAAAGCCGTCGCCCGCGGCCGCGGCGAGTTCGTCCTCGGGCCACGTCGCCGACCCGACCGCGCCCGCGGCCACCGCGGCCGCCTCGGCCACGTCGTCGACGGTGCGGAACGCGTGTTTGTGGGCGCGCTGGAGGTCGCGGTTGTACGCGCGCGGCAGTCCCTTCAGCGTCGTCAGGAGGCCGGTGAGTTCCCCGACCGCGTCGCCCGCGACGGCGCGGACGAGCTCCATCGTGTCGGGGTTCTTCTTCTGCGGCATGATGGAGGAGGTCGACGAGTAGTCGTCCGACAGCTCGACGAGGCCCTTGTTCGAGAATATCACGAGGTCCTCGGCGAGACCGGAGAGCGTGACCGCGTGGGTCGTGAGCGCCGACAGCGTCTCCGCGAGGAAGTCGCGGGTCGCCGAGGCGTCCATCGAGTTCTCCATCACGCGGTCGAAGCCGAGCAGGTCGGACACGAGTTCGCGGTTCACGTCGAATGGCGTGCCCGCGAACGCCGCCGACCCGAGCGGCGACTGGTTGATGCGCTCGTACGCGCACATGAGGCGGGCGCAGTCGCGGGCGACCGCCCGCTCGTACGAGCACAGGAAGTGCGCGACCGTCGTCGGTTGCGCGGGCTGGAGGTGCGTGTAGCCGGGCATCACCGTCTCGGTGTGTTCGGCGGCCGTCTCGATTAACGACTCGCGCAGGGCGAGCGCGGCGTCGAGGGCCGAAAGCACGTCCTCGCGCAGGCGGTAGCGGATGCAGGTCGCCACCTCGTCGTTGCGCGAGCGGGCGGTGTGCATCTTCCCGCCGTCGGGGCCGACGATGTCGATGACGGCGGCCTCGATGGCCTCGTGGACGTCTTCGCCGCCCGAAAGCGCGTCGTGGCCCGCGGCCTCGACCTCGTCCAGCGCGGCGAGAATCTCGCTTGCGACCTCGGACTCGATGACGTCCTGTGACGCGAGCATCACGACGTGCGCCCGGTCGACGGCGAGGTCGGCCTCGAAGATGCGCTCGTCGGCCGCGAGGCTCGACATGAACCCGCGGGCGGGGCCGCCGCTGAAGCGGTCCCGGCGGATGACGCCCTCGGAGTCGCCGTCCTCGCCTGCCATCTCAGTCGCTACCGCCGTCGGCGGCGAGCTCGGGCTTCTGCTTTTCGACGCTCTGGTTGGCGAGACGCGCCTGGAAGCCGTGGTACTTGGCGACGCCCGTGGCGTCGGCCTGCTTGATGCCGTCGACCGTCTCCGTGTTGAAGGAGGCGGCCGACTCGGAGTAGGCGGCGTACTCGGACTCGCGGCCGACCGGGCGGGCCTGTCCGCCCTCGAACTTGATGGTCACGGTGCCCGTGACGCGCTGTTGGGTCTTCTCGACGAAGGCGTTCAGCGCGCCCACGAGCGGGGCGTCGATGAGGCCCTCGTAGGCCTTCTGGGACCACTCGTTGTCGACGGTGGCCTTGAAGTCACGCTCTTCTTTCGTGAGGACGAGGCCTTCGAGCGCCTCGTGGGCGTTCAGGAGCGTCGTCGCGGCCGGGTGCTCGTAGTTCTCGCGCACCTTGAGGCCGAGCATGCGGTCTTCCATCATGTCGGTGCGGCCGACGCCGTGCTTGCCGGCCTTCTCGTTGAGAAGCGAGATGAGTTCGAGGGGTTCGAGTTCCTCGTCGTCGACGGCGACCGGGTAGCCGTCTTCGAACGCGATTTCGATGAGCTCCGTCTCGTCCGAGGGCTGGTCGGTCCACTCGTAGATGTCCTCCGGCGGGACGTAGCCGGGGTCTTCGAGGTTGCCGCCCTCGATGGAACGGCTCCAGAGGTTCGTGTCGATGGACCAGACGCCCTCGTTGCCGCCCTGCACCGGGAGGTCCTTCTCGGCGGCGTACTCGATTTCCCACTCGCGGGTCATGCCCATCTCGCGGACGGGCGCGATGACTTCGAGGTCGGAGGCGCGCCAGACCGCCTCGAAGCGGAGCTGGTCGTTACCCTTGCCCGTACAGCCGTGCGCGATGCCGTCACAGTCCTGCTCCTCCGCGAGTCCGAGGATGGCCTTGGCGATGACCGGGCGCGCGAGCGCGGTGCCGAGCGGATAGCCCTGATAGTCCGCGTTGGCGCACACCGAGTCGAGACAGAGCTGTGCGAACTCCTGTTTCGCGTCGACGACGTGGTGCTCCAGTCCGAGGGCCTCGGCCGTCTCGTAGGCCTCCTCGAACTCCTCTTCGGGCTGGCCGACGTCGACGGTGACGCCGACGACTTCGTCGTATCCGTACTCCTCTTCGAGAATCGGGACGCAGACTGTCGTGTCGAGTCCGCCCGAGAACGCGAGTGCGACTTTCTTCATGTACTCGTCTGTGGCGGGGACATACAGATAAATTCTTTGCATTCGTTTTATGAAATTAAGTGGTAGAGATGCCTATGGGCACGAAAACAGGAGATTAGCGATTTCGACGTGTCCCGAAGGAGATGATGATTGTGGCCCTAAAGGGCCCGTCGTCGGGGTCGGACAGCCGCGGCTCGCAGTGGGGCAAAAGTGGCGCAAGTACTGCGAGCCGCCATCGTTGTGAGACGCTACAACGTCGTCCCTATTAAACGCTTGCGGCGACGCAAACGTTTCCTCAGTCGAGCAACTCCCCGGCGAGTTCGACCAGCAGTTCGTTGTCGACGAGCGCGAGGACGAGCGCGATAATCGCGACCACGACGACTGCGATGACGAGCCACTCGATAAGGGTCATAGCACCCGCAACGTGACGACTCCTCCAATAAGTGTTCTGTGGCCGGCCGAGGCGGTCGGCGTCGACGGGGCGCAAACGCCGCGTCGGGACGAATCAGGCGCTCTCGGTCGAGGCCTCTCCGTCCGCCGCGCCGCCGCGGAAGACCAGTCGCTCCACGAGGTCCGACCGCTGCATCAGCACCGTCCCGAGCGCGCTCATGACGAAGACGTAGCCGACGGCGAACGCCGGGATGATTTCGCGCATCACCGGCGTCGTGCCCGCGGCGGCCAGCGCCGCGATGACGAGCGAGAACTCGCCGCGGGGGACCATCCCGACGCCGACCCGGAGCGACCGGTGCGCCGAGAGGTCGTACGCCCGGCCGCCGAGGTAGCCCGAGACGACCTTCGACGGCGTCGAAACGACGACCGCGATGGCCAGCGGGACGGCCGCCGCCGCCAACAGCGTCGGGTCGGTTCCGAGGCCGATCCAGAAGAAGAACACCGCGGCGAACACGTCGCGCACGGAGACGAGCAGGTGTTCGAGCCGCTCTCTGTGGCCGCTCGTCGAAAAGCCCATGCCGACGAAGAACGCCGCGACGGCCTCGCTCACCCCGAGCGCGAGCGCCGCGCCCGAGATGGGGACGACGACCGCGAGCGCCCGCAGGACGAACGCCTCCTGGTTCTCCACGTCGAGGACGCGGGCGAAAAGCGCCGTCCCGTACTGGACGGCCACGAACAGGAGGCCCAGGAAGCCGAAGGCGATGGCGAGCGACCGCCCGATGGCCGCGACGCCGCCGTCGCCGCCGAGCACGAGCGAGGTGACGACCGCGAGGTAGACCGCGATGGCGAGGTCCTCGAAGACGAGCGTGCCCAAAATCGGCTCCGACTCGGGGTCCGCAATCCACCCGAGGTCGATGAGCGTCTTCGTCACGATGGCCGACGACGAGATGTAGACGATGCCGCCGAGCAGGAGCGCCTCGACCGGCGACCACCCGAGGACGAGGCCGATGGCGACGCCGATGGGGAGGTTCACCGCGAGGTCGATGACGCCCGCGCGGCCGATTTTCGCCCCGGACGCCCGGAGCCGGTCGAGGCTGAACTCCAAGCCGAGGAAAAACAGGAGGAGGACGATACCGAGTTCCGCCAGAATCGTCACGACCTCGCCGTTCGGGACGTACGGGAGGCCGAACCGCCCGGCGACGTACGGTCCGGCGACGACGCCGCCGACGACGTAGAGGGGAATCACCGACAGGCCGAGGCGGAGCGCGACCGCTCCGACGACCGCGAGGACGGCGAACAGGTAGCCGAATTCGAGGAGCGCCGCCGCCATCAGGTCCCTTTGACGAGCGCGACGAAGTCTCGGCAGGCCGTCTTGGGACCGATGACGACGAGCGTGTCGCCGGCTTCGACCATCGCGTCGCCGCCGGGCGAGGTGATGACCTCGTCTCCGCGCTCGATGGCGATGACGGACGCGCCGGTCGCCTGTCTGAGGTCGGACTCGCGGAGGTTCTTGCCCGCGATGTCGGAGTCCGCGCCGACTTCGACCCACTCGATGAGCGTGTTGTCGCCCAGAAGCGTCTCGATGGTCTCGGTCTGGACCGGCTGGAAGTACGCGCCTTCGAGGAGCGTCCCCACCTGCCGGGCGAGCTTGTCGGTGAGCTCGAACAGCTTCTCCGAGTCGCTGTCGGCGCTCGCGCGCCGGAACACCTCTCGTTTCCCCGTGTTGTGCGTCACGATGACGAGCCGGGAGCCGTCGCCGAGCTCAACCTCGTGTTTCTTCCCGACGCCCGGAAGGTCGCTCTCGTAGACAGTCATGACTCGACGATTAGCGAGCGGACGAAATAAAGCCGCCTTCCGCTCAGGCGAGAAGCCAGAGCGTCACCGCGATGGCGGTACAGGCGACCGGCGGAATCGAGAGGTTGTCGTCGATGACGTAGCCGGCGACGACCGGCTTCGCGCCG
>NZ_CSTE01000001.1:693883-835470 GCF_001368915.1 Haloferax massiliensis
GCGGCGAGGCCGCCCGCGACGACCCCGAAGACGGGAATCACGAACGGCGCGGCGAGGACGAAACAGACCGCGAACATCGCCGCGAGCGTCCGCGCCGACTTCAGTTCGCCCACCGGCGCGGAGCCCATGAGGCCGCTTATCGGGTCGCCGATGGTGAGCATGAGCATCCCCGGCACCGCGATGTGTGGGCCGAACACCAGCGCGACGGCGGTCTGGCTGTAGACGTACAGCGCGTAGCCGGCGACGTTGTCCTGTTCGTAC
Organism: Haloferax massiliensis; assembly: GCF_001368915.1. GTDB lineage: Archaea > Halobacteriota > Halobacteria > Halobacteriales > Haloferacaceae > Haloferax > Haloferax massiliensis. The sequence continues at coordinate 694,145 of NZ_CSTE01000001.1, forward strand.
TCGCGGGTGAGCTCGTCGTAGACGACCCATTCGAGGCCGCCGAACAGCCGGAGCAGTTCGAGGACGCTGACGACCGCCGCGAGGAAGACGAACAGATACCCGAGGGTACGCCACTCGACCAGCCCGAGGAGGTACAAAAGCGGCATCCCCGAACCGCTCGCGTGGACCAGTCGCCGCTTCACCTCGGCGGTGCTCGGTCGCCCCACGGCGGGTTACGCCTCGACGACCTCGTTCTCGTCGAGCACGTCGTCGAACGAGGCGGTGCCGGCGCGCAGGCCGACGAGCGTTCCGACGAGGTCGTCGACGGGCAGTCGGACCTGCTTGCCGCTGTCGCGCTCGCGGATGGTGACGGTGTCGCCGCCGTCGCCTTCGAGCCCGTCGCGGTCGATGGTGATGCAGAACGGCGTGCCCACCTCGTCCTGTCGGCGGTAGCGCCGACCGATGCTGCCGGAGTCGTCGTAGACGACCGCGAAGCCGGCCGCGCGGAGTTCTTCGGCCACGTCGTCCGCGAGGTCGACAAGCTCGTCGACGTTGCTCACGAGCGGGAAGACGCCGACGTTCGTCGGCGCGACCGACGGCGAAAGCGAGAGGTAGCTCCGCGCCTCACCGTCGACCTCGTCGGTCTCGTACGCGTGCGCGAGGAGCGTGTACACCGTGCGGTCGATACCGAACGAGGGCTCGACCACGTGCGGCGTGATGTGCTCGCCCGCCTCTGTCTGCGTCTCGACCGAGAAGTTGGCCACGTCGGCGTCGACGGTGATTTCCTCGCCGTCGACGTCGAGGGTCACCTCGTCGGCGTCGAAGGCGTCGGGGTCGCGCTCGGCGAGCGTCTCCAGCGCCTCGGCCACGTCGGCGGCCTGCGCGCCGAACTCGGGGCCGAGCGTCGCCATGTCGGGGTCGACGACGGCGCGCTCGACCGTCTTCGGCTCGTCGTACTGCTGGAAGACGGTGAAGTCGTCGTCGCCGTACTCGCCGTGCTTCGAGAGGTCGTAGTCGCTGCGGTACGAGAACCCCGCGATCTCTATCCAGTCGCCGTCGACCTCGCTCTCGGCGTCCCAGCAGTCCGAGGAGTAGTGGGCGCGCTCGCCCGCGAGGTGCTGGCGGAAGCGGAAGCGGTCCATGTCGACGCCGACCGTCTCGTACCACTCCTGGGCGATGCCGAGGAAGTAGCCGAGCCACGCGTTGCCGATGATACCGTCTTCGACGGCCTCGCCGATGGTCGTCTCGACGTAGTCGCCGCCGTCGGCCTCCTGTTCGGTCGCGGGGTACAGAAGCACCTCGACGTCCTCGACCGCGGAGAGGTCGGCCTCGTCGCGCTCGGGGTCGATGAAGTGCTCCAGTTCGGCCTGCGTGAACTCGCGGGTGCGGACGATGCTCTTCCGCGGCGAAATCTCGTTGCGGTAGGCGCGACCGACCTGCGTCACGCCGAACGGGAGGCTGTTTCGCGCGTACTCCTTGATGCGCGGGAACTCCACGAAGATGCCCTGCGCCGTCTCGGGCCGGAGGTAGCCCGGCGTCGACGAGCCGGGGCCGATGTTCGTCTCGAACATGAGGTTGAAGTCCTCGACCGACTGGCCGGCGAGGTCCGCGCCGCAGGTCGGACAGACGAGGCCGAGGTCGGCGATTTTCTCCGCCGCTTCCTCGGGCGACAGCGTCTCCGCGTCCTCTAGCTCGGAGTTGTCCTCGATGAGGTGGTCCGCGCGGTGGGACTCGCCGCACTCGGCGCACTCGACGAGCATGTCGTCGAAGCCGTCGAGGTGGCCCGACGCCTCGAAGACGGGTTCGGGCATGATGGTCGGCGCTTCGATTTCGAGGTTGCCCTCCTGGACGGCGAAGCGCTCGCGCCACGCCTCCTCGACGTTGGACTTCAGGGCCGCGCCCTGCGGGCCGTAGGTGTAGAACCCGCCGACGCCGCCGTAGGCCTCCGAGGAGCCGAAGAAAAAGCCCCGGCGCTTTGCGAGTTCGGTGAGCGCGGCGGACTCGTCGCCCTCACTCATACAGCGCCTCCAGCAGGTTGACGTCGCGGACGACGCCGATGAGTTCGTCGCCGGACACCAGCGGAATCTGCTCGATGTCCTCGCGAATCATCGTCTGGGCGGCGTCCTTGGCGGTGACGCGCGTCGCGACGCTCACGAGGTCGTCGGTCATGAACTTCGAGACCGGCTCGGCCGGAATCTCGACGTTCCGGGTCGGGATGTAGCGGTTGCCCACCGCCTTGATTCCCTCCCACATCCACTCGTCGTCCTGGTTGGCGACCGAATCGCCGGTGCCGGCCTCGCCTTCGACGACGCGGGCGACCTCGATGATGTCGACTTCGGTCACGATGCCGGCCAGCGAGGCCTCGTCGTCGAGGACGATGGCGTAGGGCACGTTCGCGTAGAAAATCTCCCGCTCGACGATGTGGAGCGGCACGTCGACGTACGTCGTGTTCACGTCGCGGGCGGCGACGTCGCCGACCTCGGTCTCGCCGTCGATGTCGCCGCGGGCGATGGCCCGGACCACGTCGGTGACGGTGAGGATGCCCTCGATGGCGTCGCCGTCGACGACGGGGATTCGGCGCGCGCCCTCCGAGACCATCGTCGCGGCCACCGCTTCGAGCTCGTCGTCGGCGCTCGCGGTCGGCACCTCGCGGACGAGCACCGCCAGTTGGTCCTCGTCGGGGTGCTCGATGAGGTCCTCCCGAGAGATGAGCCCCCGGTACTTCGTCCCCTCGTCGGTCTCTTTCACCACAGGAACAGAAGAGAACCCACGCTCTTGGAGGTATTCCAGAACGTCGTCGCGGGTGCCCGGCAGGGACACCGTCACGACCTCCTCGCCGCGGGTCATCGCGTCGGCTACTTTCATACACCCGCTTTCTTTCCCCCGCCTAATGTACTCTGCGAACGCTTTCGCCTCGTTGGCAGGCGTCCGCCGCCGCTCACGGGCGCGTCCACGACGCGGGCGACGACCCGCGGACGGCGCGGCCTCCGGCTCAGTTCTCGCCGGCCGCGTCGTCGCCGCTGTTCGGCGCGTACCGCCGAATCGCGTCGAGGTTGGGGAAGAACTTCTCGGGGTCGTCGTGTTCGACGACGCCCACGACGGTGCCGTCGAGTTTCTGGAGGTAGGTGTACATCCGCCCCTCCTCGACGGCGACGGTCGCGCACTCAAGCGCCTCGCGGAGGTCCCACGCGCCGGCGATGAACACCGCGGTCTCGGCGTCCGGCGAGAACAGCGCCGTCACCATGTAGACGCGGCCGTCGTTCTCCGCGCGGTACACCTCGTACTCGGGGAACGAGGTCGCCTCGAACAGGTCGGAAACCGTCTCGGCCTTGTCGCCGGGGATGACGTACGCGAGGCCGAACGCCCCCTCGTCGCCCTTCCCGCTGGAGGGACCGAACGGGCCGCTGTCGCCCGCGGCGATGCGGACCGTCGTCCACCCGTCGTCCTCGAACTCGTCGGCCATCGCGGTCATGTCGTCGAGCGTCGCGCCCCACGCCTCGCGGCGACGGTCCGCCTCGCCGGCGATGCGTTCGACCTCGGGCGTCTCGTCGTCTCCGAGTTCGGCCATACCCGTTCTGGACGACGTGTATGGTAAAAGGCATCGAAGGTCGCGGGCGGTCCGGGGCCGGTCAGTAGTTGATTTCGAAGACGACCTCCATCGCGTAGGAGGTCGCGAGGATACAGACCGACGCGAGGAGGAGTTTCACCCCGCTCGACGGCCGCTCGTCGCCCGTCGCCGGTCGCAGTCGCGGCGGCAGTATCGCGTCGAGGGCGTCCCCGACGAGCTTCTCGACGCCGACGGGCTCGTCGCTCCCCGAGAACAGGCCGCCGTCGCTGTCGCCGTTGCCGCCGTTTCCGCCGTTTCCGTCCCCGCGTTTCCACGCCGCCTTCGGGCGGACTTTGAGCGACGCGTAGCCGAACATGGCGAACCCGAGAAAGAACATGAGCCACTTCGCGCCGGGCAGTCCGTTGCCGGCGAGCGTGCTCACGACGGCGGTCACGACGAACACCACGCCGGTGAGCGAGACGGCGTAGACCACGGCGTCGATGGCCTTGACGCCGAGTCGGCGTGGGTCGAACTCCATGGCTATCGGACGAGCGTCTCGAAGACGGTCGCCGGCTCCTCGTACTCGGCGTCGTGGCGGTGACAGAGGCTCAGTCGCCCCCGGTCGCCGACCGCGAGCTGTTCGGGCCGCTCGTGGTCACAGACGCTTCCGAACTCCTCGCGGAGGTAGGTCCGCGCGGCGTCTTCGTCGTCGTTTTCGGCGTAGTCGGCGGCCTCGCGGACGTGGGTCATCACGTCCGACGGCACGTCGAGGTCGCCGAACAGTTCGGGGATGATTTCGTCCATGCCGGCGCGGTGGCTCTCGCGGCCGAGCAGTTCTCGAACGCGGTCGCCGAGCGACGGGTCGGCGCGCGAGCGCTCCCGAAGCACCTCGCGGAAGACCTCGATGCGCTCCCAGACGTCGGGGTCCATGTCCCTGTACGCCGCCGGGCGAATCTTCACCGGACAGCGCGTCGAGAACGGACAGCCCGCCGGCGGGTCCCGCGGGCTCGGCGGCGTCCCGCGAAGGGTGATGCGGTCGCGCTCGACCGTCGGGTCAGGCTCCGGAATCGACGACAACAGCGCGTGGGTGTACGGGTTCGCCGGCTCGTCGAACAGCTCGTCGGCCGGGCCGATTTCCATCATGTTGCCGAGGTACATCACGGCGACGCGGTCGCAGATGTGGCGGACGACCGCGAGGTCGTGGGCGATAAACAGGTACGTCAGCCCGAACTCGTTTTGCAGGTCTTCGAGCAGGTTGAGAATCTTCGCCTGCACGGACACGTCGAGCGCCGACACCGGCTCGTCGAGGATGATGAACTCCGGTTCGAGCGCGAGCGCGCGGGCGATGCCGATGCGCTGGCGCTGGCCGCCGGAGAACTGGTGGGGGTAGCGGTAGTAGTGCTGTTCCTGCAGGCCGACGGTTTCGAGCAGTTCGCGGACGCGCTCGCGGCGTTCGGACGGCGTCTTCCAGTCGTGGACGTCGAGCGGCTCGCGGACGATTTCGCCGACGGTCATCCGCTCGTTGAGGCTCGAATCGGGGTCCTGGAACACCATCTGCACGTCCTTGCGGAACTGCTTGAGGTCGGAGCCGGACAGCGTGGTGATGTCCGTGCCGTTGAGTTTGACCTCGCCCGCGGTGGCCTCTTCGAGGCGCATCAGCGTGCGGCCGAGCGTGGACTTCCCACAGCCGGACTCGCCGACGAGCCCGAGCGTCTCGCCGCGCTGGATGTCGAACGAGACGCCGTCGACCGCCTTCACGGGATTGCTCCCGAGGAGGCCGCCGTCCTCGTAGTAGGTCTTGAGGTCGTTGACTTCGAGAATGGTCTCTCCGCGCGCCGTCGTGGGTCGCTCTTCTTCAGTGGGTGTGGTACTCATCGCGTGTCACCTCCGCGCTGTCCGCCCTCCCGGTGGACGGCGACCGCCTCCTCCGTGGGGAGGTCTTCGGGGTACAGCAGACACGACGCGCGGTGGTCGCCCGCGCCGTCGCCGACGTCGACGGGTTCGGGGTGGACCGTGTCGCACTCGGCGAACGCCTTCGGACACCGGGGGGCGAACCGGCAGTACGTCGGGTCCTCGTTCGGCGTCGGCACGTCGCCCTCGATGGTCGCGAGGCGCTCGTTCTCGTCGAGTCCCTGTCCGGGGATGGAGTTGAGAAGCCCCTGCGTGTAGGGGTGTTTCGGCGATTCGAACAGTTCGACGACGGGGGCGCTCTCGACGATTTCGCCCGCGTACATCACGTTGACGCGGTCGGCGATTTCGGCGATGACGCCCATGTCGTGGGTGATGAACATGATGCCGAGGTCGCGCTCTTCTTGAAGCTCTTCGAGGAGCTCCAGAATCTGCGCCTGGATGGTCACGTCGAGCGCGGTCGTCGGCTCGTCGCAGATGAGCAGTTCGGGGTCGCACGCGAGCGCCATCGCGATGACGGCGCGCTGGCGCATCCCGCCGGAGAACTGGTGGGGGTACTCGCGGACGCGACGGTGGGCGTCCGGAATCCCGACCGCTTCGAGCAGTTCGATTGCCTCCTTCGTTGCCTTCGACCCGCTCAGCCCGCGGTGGAGGCGAAGCGCCTCCTTGATCTGGTTGCCGACGGTGTAAACGGGGTTCAGGCTCGTCAGCGGGTCCTGAAACACCATGGCGATACTGCCGCCGCGGATGGAGCGCATCTGCTTCGGCGACTTGTCGAGGAGGTCCTCGCCGTCGTACATGATGCGGCCGTTCTCGATGCGGCCGGGGTTCTCGACCAGTCGCATGATAGAGCGGGCCGTGACGGACTTGCCGGAGCCGGACTCGCCGACGATGCCCACGGTCTCGCCGCGGAAAATGTCGAACGAGATGCCGTCGACCGCTCGGATGACCTCCTTGTCGGTGTAGAACGACGTCCGGAGGTTCTCGACGGAGAGCAGGGGCTCGCCCCCGGTGCGGGTCGAACGCGCCTGTTCGGTGCTCATGCGCCACCTCCCGTGGCGGCGGCCTCGTCACCGGTGTCCGCCTGCGGGTCGATGGCGTCGCGGATGCCGTCGCCGAAGGCGTTCAGCCCGGTCACGACGAGCGTGATGAGGAGGCCGGGAACCAGCGAGATGTGCCACGAGGGGCTCGCGACGTACTGCTGTCCGTTGGCGATGAGCCGCCCCCACTCGGGGGTCGGCGCGGTGATGCCGAGCCCGAGATACGAGAGCCCGGCGACGCTAATGATGATTCCACCGAGACTGAGCGAGGCGTAGATGAGCATGTAGCTGAACACGTAGGGGGCCATGTGCTTGCGCATGACCTGCGTCGGCGTCTGTCCGAACGACTTCGCGGCGTCGATCCAGTCCTCCTCGGACACCTGGAGCGCCGGGCCACGTATCGACCGCCAGATGAACGGCCAGTAGACGACGCTGAAGATGAGGATGATGAGCACCGCGCCGTCGTACAACTCCCTGACCCAGGTGTTCTGGAAGATGACGAGCATCAAGATGAGGACCATGATGACCGGCAACGCCTGTACCGAGTCGGAGACTAACACCGTCGCCAAGTCCGCCAGCCCCTTGTAGTACGCCGTTATCATGGCCAAGCCGAGTCCGATGAGCCCGGCGATGCCCATGGCGACGACGGCGATGGTCAGGGATATCCTGGCCCCGAACACCACCTGTGTGAACAGGTCCTTCCCGTTCGTCGCCGTGCCGAACGGATGGAACCGCCCGTAGTCGTCGTACGTCAGCGGCGCGACGTTCTCGTCACCCGCGCCCTGCGACCCCGAGCCGAGGTTGGCCTCGCCGACGAGGACCGTCTCGGTGCTCTGGGTGTCTTCGCTCCAGTAGGTGACCTCGTAGTCGTACGGCTGGAGGATGTTCCGCTCCATCGTGGTCGGCCCGAGCGCGGGCGCGAATACCGCCATGACCACAAACGTGATGACGATAACGAGCCCGAACTTGCCCCAGGAGTGACCCCGGAAGCGGTTGACCACGTCGTCCCGCGGCGTCCAGTCGACGCGGCGGTAGTGGCGGCGGAATCGGGTGTAGCCGTTCCACGCCCACGCCAGCACTGCGAAGGCGTACGCGTAGACGAACGCGACCCGGATGAACCACGCGACTGCGGGCGAGAGCCCGAGGAAGGTGTTCTCGTAGCCCGTTCCGTTCCAGTAGCCCTGGTTCGGAATCACGTCGCGGGAGACGAGCGTCGGAACCGCGTTGAACGCCGCCTGCAACGACTGGACGGCGGACGCGCCGGGGTCACCGGGGAGGAGGTTGACGACCACGCCGGCGACGGCGCCGACGACTTGGAGGATAGCGCCCAGCTCGACGCCGATGAGGACGGCACCGACGGCGGCCCAAATCAGCGCTGGCTGGGGGTTCTCAGCGACTCGTTGTCGGAGCGGAATCTCGGTTTCGGTTGTCGTGCTCACTGTGATTCACCCGTCGTACCCGACGCGCGGGTCGATAATCGTGTACAGGAAGTCCTGCAGGATGTTCGTGCCGACCAGGATGAGGATGAAGATGAACATCAGCGTCCCGATGAGCGGCAGGTCCCCGTTGATGGCGGCGTTGAAGAACAGCCACCCGAGGCCGTTGATGGCGAAGACCGTCTCGACGAACACCGACCCGCCGAGAAGCAGGAACGCCTCGCCCGTGATGATGGGCACGAGCGGGATGAGCGCGTTCCGGAAGATGTGCTTCCAGACGAGCGAGCGCCCGGAGACACCCTTCGCGCGGGCGGTCTCGACGTAGTTCGAGTTGATGGTTTCGAGGACGGCGGTGCGGCCGATACGCATCTCGTTACCCATCGACGCCGACCCGAGGACCAGCGCCGCCGGGGCGATCTGCTTCGTCGCCCGGATGAACGACTCGGTCCACCCGCCGGGGTCGGCGAGGAACTGCTCGACCGGCGATTGGAAGAAGCCCAGCGCCGGCGGCGTGACGACGTTCGTCCTGACGATCCACGTCTGCCACGTGAACAGGCCGTTCGTCCACGTCCCGAGCTGTGAGAGGGCCGTGACGAGCATGATTGCCAGCCAGAAGTTCGGCATCGCGCGCCAGACGATTCCGCCGAAGGAGGCGACGTAGTCGGACGGCGTGTTCGGGTTCAATCCGGCGTAGAAGCCGAGCGGAATCCCGACGAACAGCGCGATGAGCACCGACCAGAAGCCGAGCCAAATCGTCCGGGGCGCGTAGATCTCGATGAGTTCGTACGCGGTCGTCCCGGGCGCGATGACCCACGACTGGCCGAGTTGGAAGGTGAACAGCTCGTACATGAAGTCGAGGTACTGACTCCAGAGCGGCTGGTTCAATCCGAGGTTCGTTCGAATCTGTTCTGCCGCCTGCGGGTTGTATTGCGTCCCCAGAATCGCCGACACGGGGTCGAGCGGCCCCAGGCGGATGAGGGCAAACGTAATCGTCGTCCCGAAGATGACGACAGGAATCGACATCAGTACCCTGCGGAGGAAGTACTGCCATCGACTCATGGCATCACCTCGCAGACCGTTCGAGCGGACATTATTGTAAGGGTTTACTGAGTGGTATGGTTATGTCTTGCGCTTCGAAGTCCCAATACTGCTGTTTCAGCAACTCTAACGCCAGATTATGCCACATAGTAGCGACTAACTATACGCTTGTCAAAAATATCCGGGAGTTCGATTCGGACGGGACGCGAGGGCGTGCCCGTGTTCCCCGGCGTTATCGGTTGAGGGTGACGTTGTTGAGCTTCTGACGGCTCGGACCCATCCCACCGAACGGCTCGATTTCGACGGTGTCGTACCAGAACGCCTCCTCTTTCTGGTTGTAGATGGGCAGCATCGCAACGTCCTCCCAGTTGGCCAGCTCGATGTTGACGTAGGCCTCGTCGCGGACCTGCTGGGCCTCGTCGGTCGGAGCCGGGTTGTTGACGACCTGCTGGTAGGCGTCGGTCGCCTGTTGGGCCGCGTCGCCGTTCTCGCTCGTCCAGTTGACGTACGAAATCGGACCCTGCTTGGACGTGTCCGTCTGCGGCGGGTTCATGAGCTGCAGGAAGTTGTCCGGGGCCGGCCAGTCGGCGATCCAGCCGAGGGTGTACGCTTCGAGCTGGCCGTTGCGGCCGCGTTCGAGGAGCGTCGAGAAGTCGGCCTTCTGAATCTGCATGTTGACGTGGGCGGACGCGAGCTGGTCGCGGAGGATGCTCGCCATCTCCTCCCACGCGTTGGAGTTGTACTGGGTCCACTGGACCTCGAACTGGTTGTCCGGGCCGTAGCCGGCCTCCTCCATGACCTGTCGGGCGGCCTCGATGTCCGTCTCGCCCGCGCTGTACGGGTAGTCGGAGCTGACGAGGTCGCTCGCGGCCTGCGCGCCGCCGGGGAAGATGGTCGGGGGCGTAAAGAGTTCCGCCGCGGAGCCGCGGCCCTTGAACACTTCCGAGACCATCTGGTCTTGGTTCAGGACGTAGGCGAACGCCTGACGGACCGCCTTCGGGACCTTGTTCATGTTGAAGCCGACGTAGTAAATCGACAGCGTCGGGACGCCGACGTAGTTGAGCGTCTTCCCGTTGCGGACCGGGCCGTACGTCCCGATTTCGCGGCCGTACTCGTCGGTCGACTCCACCTGGGCCAGTCCGGGGTCGTACTGCGCGGTGGGCAGCGTGAAGTAGTCCGCGTTCTCGTTCATCGCGTAGTTGTAGCGGGCCGTGTCGTCCTCGATGACCTGCCAGCGGACGTTGTCGACCTGCGCGGCCTGCCCGTAGTAGTCGTCGTACTTGGAGACGGCCGCGGCGGTGCCCTGTTCCCAGAAGGCGAACTCGAACGGACCCGCGCCGATGGGGTTGTTCGACGCGAACTCGGTGTACTCCATCTGGCCGTCGTGGCCCTCGATGTCGCCGAGGACGCCCTCGGGGAGGGCGGCGAAGGAGGTGTAGGCGAACATCTCAAGGGTGTCGTGGAACGGCTCCGAGAGGTTGACGACGAGTTCGGTCTCCGTCTCGCCGACTTCGAGGCCGAGCGAACCGGGTTTGTACACCTCGGTCTCCTCGCCGTCCTGCGTGACGGTCTCCGTCTCGTGTTCGACGCCGACGGAGTCGAGGATGAAGTAGGCGCGGCGGCTGTTCTCGGAGGCCGCGAGGCGCTCCCACGAGTAGATGAAGTCGGAGGCGGTGACCTGCTCGCCGTTGTGGTAGGTGGCGTCGGCGAGCTCGAACGTGTAGGTCGTGAAGTCGTCGGAGACCGTGTAGTCCGCGGCGAGTTCGTTTTCGACCGTCGGGAGGGCGTTCTGGTAGGACATCAAGCAGTCGAAGACCTGCTGGATGAGGATGCCCGACGACGTGTCAGTCGCGGCGACGGGGTCCATCGTCGTGATGGTCCCCGAGAGGATGCGGTTGAACACCGAACCGGACAGCTCCGTGCCCGTGTCCTCTTGGGTCGTCGCGGTGGTGGTTCCCTCGCCACCGGATTCGGTCGTCGTCTCTTCACCGTCACCGCCGGTACAACCGGCGAGGGCGGCGGCCGTGGCGGCTCCACCCGTTGCCTTCAGAAAGCGGCGACGCGAGAGTTTGTTAGTGTCTGGCATTCAGACCAAAATTTTCGGGGCGCGTGGATAAACTTACCGTATTCGATTTGTTTGATATAGTGTAGCGTGGAAGGGATGTAGTTCCATACCCAAGCGGCGAAAACTGCCACGAGAATCCCTATAGAACTCGTTTGAGGTTTCACCCTCAGTTTTGGGGCTGAGCCGGCCGTCCCGGTCCGTCTCGCCCCGTCGTTTCGGTCCACTTATATAGGGGTGTCACTATGTATCATACATGACGCCGGATGCGACGGCTTCCGTCGACGACTTGGACGCCGAGGTCATGGCCTCGGTGGATCGCTCTCAGACGGGCCAGCGTCTTATTATCGCGGATATCTCCCGCGACGACGCGTGGCTCGCTTCTGACGTAGCCGACGCGCTCGCGCTCGACGAGTGGCGATAACCGCTCCGGCCCCGCTCGCCTCCCCGGCGAGCAGACCATTCACATTTTAGTCCGACTCGCTCGTGGTACGCTACATGAACGCTCGAGCGGTGACGGTGAGCGAGGAGTACCTCGCCCGCCTCGAACACGGTGCGGACTGGCGCGAGGAGATCGAGGAGTTCTGCGCGCGCAAGGGCATCGAGTCCGCGTGGTTCAACGCCATGGGCGCCGTCCAGGACGCCGAACTCTGGTTCTACGACCAGACGGACCAGGAGTACCAGTCCGTGACGTTCGACGAGCCGCTCGAAGTCGCCGCCTGCGTGGGTAACGTCGCGCTCCTCGACGGCGAGCCCTTCGCACACACGCACGCGATTCTCTCCCGACGCAGCGGACAGGCGCTCGCGGGTCACCTCGACTCGGCGACCGTCTTCGCGGGCGAACTGAACCTCCGCGCCTTCGAGGAACCGCTCGAACGCGACCACGACGCGGTGACCGACCTCGACCTCTGGCTGTAACCGTGCGCGAGGAGGACTCCCGGTACTTCCGTCGCATCGAAGCCCGCCTCGACGAGGCGTTCGACCTCGCGGAGGCCGCGAAGGCGACGGGGTACGACCCGAAGACCGAAGTCGAGATTCCGGTCGCCAAGGACATGGCCGACCGCGTCGAGAACATCCTCGGCATCGACGGCGTCGCAGAGCGCGTCCGCGAACTCGAAGGCGAGATGTCCCGCGAGGAGGCCGCGCTCGAACTCGTGACCGACTTCGTCGACGGCAACGTCGGCGACTACGACTCCCGCGAGGGCAAAGTCGAGGGCGCGGTCCGCACCGCCGTCGCCCTCCTCACCGAGGGGGTCGTCGCCGCGCCCATCGAGGGCATCGACCGCGTCGAAATCCTCGAAAACGACGACGGCACGGAGTTCGTCAACGTCTACTACGCCGGTCCGATTCGCTCGGCGGGCGGCACCGCGCAGGCGCTGTCCGTGCTCGTCGCCGACTACGCCCGCTCGCTTCTCGACATCGACGAGTACAAGGCCCGAACCGACGAGGTCGAGCGCTACGTCGAGGAGATAAACCTCTACGACAAGGAGACCGGCCTCCAGTACTCGCCGAAGGACAAGGAGTCGCGCTTCATCGCCGAGAACATGCCCATCATGCTCGACGGCGAGGCCACGGGCGACGAGGAGGTCTCGGGCTACCGCGACCTCGAACGCGTCGACACCAACTCCGCCCGCGGCGGCATGTGTCTCGTCATGGCCGAGGGCATCGCCCTCAAGGCCCCGAAGATTCAGCGCTACACCCGCCAACTCGACGAGGTCGACTGGCCGTGGCTCCAAGACCTCATCGACGGCACCATCGGCAAGGACGACGGGAAGGCCGCGAAAGCCGACGACGCGGGAGAGGGCGAAGCCGAGGGCGACGAGGCGGACGCCGACCCGGACGCCGACGACGCCGAGAGCGAGGCCCCCGACGGGCCGACTCGCGTCGAACCCGCGACCAAGTTCCTCCGCGACCTCATCGCGGGCCGCCCGGTGTTCGGCCACCCCTCCGCGCCCGGCGGCTTCCGCCTGCGGTACGGCCGCGCCCGCAACCACGGCTTCGCGACCGCGGGCGTCCACCCCGCGACGATGCACATCGTCGACGACTTCATCGCCACCGGCACGCAGATCAAGACCGAGCGCCCCGGCAAGGCCGGCGGCGTCGTCCCCGTCGACTCCATCGAGGGGCCGACGGTCAGACTCGCCAACGGCGACGTGCGCCGCATCGACGACCCCGAGGAGGCCGAGGAGCTACAGAACGGCGTCGAGAAGATTCTCGATCTCGGCGAGTACCTCGTCAACTTCGGCGAGTTCGTCGAGAACAACCACCCGCTCGCGCCGGCCTCCTACGTCTACGAGTGGTGGATTCAGGACTTCGAGGCGACCGAGGCCAACGTGCAGGCGCTCCGCGACGACCCCGCCGTCGACCTCGAAGCGCCGTCGGTCGAGCGGGCCCTCTCGTGGGCGACGGAGTTCGATGCCCCGCTCCATCCCACCTACACCTACCTCTGGCACGACATCTCGGTTGACCGGTTCGACGCGCTCGCCGACGCCGTCGCGGCCGGCGAGGTCGTCGCCGCCGAAGCCGACGGGGGCACGGCCGCCGCGCTCGAACACGAAAACGAACCCGAGCGCGGACTGGAGGGCACGCTCGTCCTCGACAACACGCCCGAGATTCGGGAGGCGCTCGAACACCTGCTCGTCGCCCACCGACAGACCGACGAGACGCTTCGCGTCCCCGTCTGGCGACCGCTCGCCCGGAGCCTCGGCCTCACCGACGACCGCGAGCGGACGTGGGAACTCGCCGACCTCTCCGAGCGCGCCCGCACGTGGGACGGCGGCGACAACGCCGTCGAGGCCGTCAACGAGGTCGCGCCCTTCGCCGTCCGCGAGCGCGCGCCGACCCGCATCGGCAACCGCATGGGCCGCCCGGAGAAGTCCGAGCGCCGCGACCTCTCTCCTGCGGTCCACACGCTGTTTCCCATCGGCGAGGCCGGCGGGAGCCAACGCGACGTAGGCGACGCCGCCAGACACCGCGGCGAGTCCGGCAAGCGCGGCCAGATTTCGGTCCGCCTCGGCCGGCGCAAGTGCCCCGACTGCGGCGCGTTCGGCTTCAAGTCGAAGTGCCCCGACTGCGGCGGCCACACCGAACCCCACTACGAGTGCGACGACTGCGGGACCGTCCTCGAACCCGACGAGTCCGGCCGCGTCTACTGCGAGCGCTGCGACTGGGACGTCGAGAGCGCCGAGTGGCAGGACATCGACCTCAACACCGAGTACCGAAACGCTCTCGAACGCGTCGGCGAGCGCGAGTCGTCGTTCCAGATTCTCAAGGGCGTGAAGGGGCTCACCTCCGCGAACAAGACGCCCGAACCCATCGAGAAGGGCGTCCTGCGCGCGAAACACGACGTGTCGTCGTTCAAAGACGGCACCGTCCGCTACGACATGACCGACCTGCCGGTCACCGCGGTCCGCCCCGAGGAACTCGACGTGACGGCCGACCACTTCCGCGAACTCGGCTACGAGACCGACATCGACGGCGAACCCCTCCGGTTCGACGACCAACTGGTCGAACTCAAAGTCCAGGACATCGTCCTCTCGAACGGCGCGGCGCAGCACATGATGCAGACCGCCGACTTCGTCGACGACCTCCTCGAACAGTTCTACGGCCTCGACCGGTTCTACGAAATCGAAGAGCGCGACGACCTCATCGGCGAACTCGTCTTCGGGATGGCCCCTCACACCTCCGCCGCGGTCGTCGGCAGAGTTATCGGATTCACGACAGCAGCGGTTGGATACGCGCATCCGTACTTTCACGCCGCGAAACGCCGGAACTGCTTCCACCCGGAGACGAAGGTCTGGTACCGAGACGAGACCGACCGGTGGCGATACGACGAGATTCGAACGCTCGTCGAGGAACGGCTCGATGACCCGGAGACCGACGATTTCGGGACGCTCGTTCAGGAACTGGACGGGGACGTGTACGTTCCGTCTCTGACCAGAGATGGTCGAGAGACGATTAAACCGGTCGGAGCCGTCTCCAAGCACGTCGCACAGGACCACCTCGTCCGCATCGAGACCCGCGGCGGGAGAGAACTAACGGTCACCCCGGACCATACGGTGATTCGAGCCGACGACGGCGGATTCACGCGCATTCCCGCGCACGAACTCGCCGAAGGCGACGCGCTTCCGTCGCCCAAGCGCGTCGACATCGACGCGGACCCGGCCCAGTTCGACTTGCTCGCGGAGTTCCTGCACGGCGAGTCGATACCGGCCGAAGACCTGATGATTCGGGGGCTCGGCCCGGACCGAATCCGGTCGCTCTTCGACGAGCATACCGAAGCGAGCGGCTACCTGAAACCGGTCGCCGAGCGACTCGGACGGAGCGATTCGACGGTTTACAACTGGGTCTCTCGCGACAGCGTTCCGGCCTCGGTATTCGTGGAGATCCTCGGAAACGTCGAAACGGTCGTCGACGTGCTTCCGCGTGAGCTTTCTCTCGGTGTCCGTCGCGACACCGCGACCGTTTCGAGAGTGCTCGATATCGACGAATCATTCGGAACTGTACTGGGGTACTACGCCGCAGAAGGATTCACGAGGGCATCGCCCGGAAACTTCTACCAGACGACAATCTGTATCCCGGACGAACCCGCCCGCGAACGCATCCTCGATACCGTTAGCGAAGCACTCGGCGTCGACGCGTTCGAGGAAAACGAGTGGAAGGTCACGGTTTCGAGTCGACTCGTCCAGTCGCTGTTTGCGGACGTTATCGGATGCGGGTCGCGTGCCGAGGACAAACGCGTCCCGGACTCGGTACTCACCGGCCCCGAGCCGGTTCTTCGGTCCTTCCTGTCGGCGTACTTCTCCGGCGACGGAAGCGCGTCTTCGGACCGCGTGGAGATTCGCGCGCACACCGTGAGCGATGACCTCAAACGCGACCTCGTTGCCGCGCTCAAACGCTTCGGCATCGCCTCGAAGACCTACTCCGAGCGCCGAACGCCACAGACGGGTGCGGTGGCGGAGTTCTACGACGAAGACGAGGTCCCGACGTTTGACTCGTGGGTCCTCAAACTCACGTCGGAGAACGCGGTTCGATTCGCCGAGGAAGTCGGTTTCCACCTCCCCCGAAAGAGCGAGGCGCTGGCGAGCGCGCTCGACGACACGGACGTCCGAGGCCAGCGCCTCTTCTCGGACGGCGGGGATACGTGGCTCGACGAAGTCGTCTCGGTCGAATACCTCGAAAGTGACGTCGACCACACCTACTCGTTGACCGTCGAAGACACCAACTCTCTCGTCGCCAACGACCTCCACGTCGCGCAGTGCGACGGTGACGAAGACTGCGTCATGCTCCTCATGGACGGTCTTCTCAACTTCTCGAAAGAATATCTCCCCGACAAGCGCGGCGGGCAGATGGACGCGCCGCTCGTCATGTCCTCGCGCATCGACCCCTCGGAAATCGACGACGAGGCGCACAACATGGACATCGTGCGGCAGTACCCCCGCGAGTTCTACGAGGCGACGCTGCGGATGGAAGACCCCGACGACTGGGAGGACGAGGTCACCATCGCCGAGGAGTACCTCGGAACCGACCGCGAGTACACGGGGTTCGACCACACCCACGACACGACGGATATCGCCGCCGGCCCGGACCTCTCTGCGTACAAGACCCTCGGGTCGATGATGGACAAGATGGACGCCCAGCTGTTCCTCGCGCGGAAACTCCGCGCAGTGGACGAAACTGACGTGGCCGAGCGCGTCATCGAGTACCACTTCCTCCCCGACCTCATCGGGAACCTCCGCGCCTTCTCGCGGCAGGAGACGCGGTGTCTCGACTGCGGCGAGAAGTACCGGCGGATGCCGCTTTCGGGCGATTGCCGGGAGTGCGGCGGCCGGGTGAACCTCACGGTCCACCAGGGCTCCGTGAACAAGTACATGGACACCGCGATTCAGGTGGCGGAGGAGTTCGACTGCCGCGACTACACGAAACAGCGGCTCGAAGTGCTCGAAAAGAGCCTCGAATCGGTCTTCGAGAACGACAAAAATAGGCCATCGAGTCTTGCGGAATTCATGTAATCTACGCCGCCCGGGAATTGTTAATATCTGGTGAAAAAGATTTAATATCCCTGTCTGCTAATGGAGTAATGAATCAAGGACCTAGTGGGGGCACGCTTTGAACGTGTCCCCCGTGCAAATAGGTATGTCTGTGTATTTGTGCCGCTGTTAAAAGCGGCGGTGCGACAGACAGCCTAAGCGTTGTTCACTGGAGCGTAGTTGATGACTACGCTGCAACTGAACAGCCATGCATAGGTTGGCAACGCTGGGGTAGTGCGCTCCGCCCGTGCTACTACCGCTTGACAGTCTCAACGTTATTGCATCACGTTCGTTCAAGAACGTGGTGTACTGACAACGGTTGTTCATTCATCGTATCGTGCGCCACTGGTTGCACGGCACTTCATAGCTGCTTCTGTGGCGAGATTTCTTCATCCCGACCACCTGACACCCGGTCGGTTATCCGAATCCGCAGAGACGGAGGTGTCGAAACTAACTAATCAACCATGTCTGCCAAAGAAACAACCACAATCACCGTGAGTACCGACTTTAGGGACGCTATTTATAATCAAAAGTGTCCGGGTGAATCGTACGAGGATGTGCTACGTGCGCACCTCCCCGCCGACCTGATCGAAACCGAACAGTAAGCCGTGTGCGTTTTGCTAAGCCAATAACCGAACACAAAGTGGATAGTATAGCAATCGCCGTCCGGGTGTGGATGTGTAGGAGCAACCACCCGTTTGACGGCGTCACACAACTACGCGGGAGTGACCCCGCGCATCTAGCGAATTAACTGCTTTAGAAATGAGTTCTTCGACAACTACGACGAGAGGCATCGACGCGATAGACCAACACCGTGACGACCTCGCGGACCTTGCTAACTCCGACCTCCCCTGTGCCTACCTTGCTGAGGCGTTGCTGGAGGTGAGTGAGTCGTGAAGGGGTACAGGAATGGGGATTCCGTCGAATACACGTACGAGAGCGACCCACAAAGTCGTTACGGTCCTCGGTTTTGTGACGGGTGTTTCACTCCAGCGTTCACTCACGTCGACGGCGTCGCCTTGTGTCGAACCCACGCAAACCGGGTGATTCGTGATGAGTGACCGGGACGTCCTCGCGGAGCGATTACAGGACGCGGGCTTACTCGAAAAGCGTCTAATCCCTGTTAAGGACGGCGAGAAGCGGTCGCCCGTCTACCACAATGACGCTTCAAACCGCGAAAGTGGGTTTGGATCCTTAACTGGAAACTACGGTGTGTATGCCGGAGCAACGCCCGACGGCGGGCGCTGGTTAATCGACGTGGATATTGACGACTACTCTGACTCGGCGGATTCTGAGGCCCTTCAAGCCGTCAATGAGTTGCCTGAGACGTTCACCGTTGCAAGTCCACACACCGACGGTGTGACGGGCGGGCACAGGTACTACTACATTGACTCGAAGGACGTTCACAAGTCCATCGAGACTGTTGCCAACGCGAAGAATCCCGGCATGAGTTGGGGAGAGATTCGCGTTCACAACCAGTACGTGGTCGGTCCCGGTTCCCAACTCGATGGGTGTGGGAAAGACTGGTGCGATGAGTGTTCCACGCCCGACGGCGGTCGATACGAAATTGCAACTGACGCGCCGATTGCTGAGATTACGCTTCCCGAGTTGTTCGACGTACTACGGGCGGACCAAACGCCGGAGGATGCGTCACAAGGCGCTGGTGGTGTGGATACGACGCGAGACACACCTAATGCTGACGGCGACACCTCACGGGCGCGCGCTGTCACTAAACACTACGACAACATCAGCGATTATCTGTTGTATGGTGCGTCTGACCGGAGCGAACAGGACTTCCACGTGTGTTGTCGTATGATTGAACACGGGGTTCCTAAGTCGGAAGTCTATCAACTTCTTGCGGACAATTCAAACAGCAAGGTCGACTCTCCAGACGCCTCACGAAACTACTGGCAACGGACGTGGGACCGTGCGCGCAAGTCTGTTGGGTCCGATGCGAATACCGAAACGCTCCCCGGTGAAACACGTTCTGACGGCGGTGTTGCAACGACGGCGTCACCAATGAATGGTCCACAGAACGCCGTGAGTGGCGGCGAGTGGTCGCACGTGTACCAGCAATACGTCAGTGCATCTGACGCAGATGAACGCAAACCTGCCCGATTCGCGGCCACAGAACTACTGTCTGAGGACCACCATTGGGCTAACCTCGAAGAAAATGACGTCCTGTACGGCTACGATTCCGACCGGGGAATCTACCAGCCTACGGGCGAGAAACAAGTTCGGGAGTTGTTGGTTGCTAACCTTCGGGAAGAATATAATAGAACAGAGAAGTCTGAGATCCTAGACCAACTACGCGGCCGACACACCGTGAGTCAGGACGAAATGGGTGGCCCGGCGGACCACATCCCCGTACGGAACGGTGTTGTGAGGGTGCAACCCCAAGGGTTGGGACTACAAGAACACAATCCAGAGCATCTATTTCTTGGGTCGGTCGAAGCCGAATACGACCCCGGTGCCGAGTGTCCGCAATTCCGTGACTTCTTACGTGACGTCGTTCCGCGTGGGAGTGATAGAAAGAAGCTCCAAGAATACGCGGGCTACACGTTGCACCATTGGGGCTTGCCGTACCACAAAGCCCTGTTTCTAGTCGGACCAACCGCAAGCGGGAAGTCCACCTTCCTCGATACGATCCGGGCGGTCTTAGGGTCGAATACTGTGGTGAGTCTCACACCACAGGAATTGACTGGAGAACGGTTCGCCGGCGCGGAGTTGTTCCAGAGTTGGGCTAACTTCCGAAACGACATTCCTAGTTCGCTAATCACCGACACAGGCGCGTTCAAGGAGATAACCGTTGGTGACAGTATCAAGGCCGAACAGAAATTCAAGGACCCATTCCGGTTTGAACCGACGGCGAAACATCTGTTCTCTGCCAACCAACTCCCCGACGCCGAAACAGATGATGAGGCGTTTTACCGCCGTATCCTGTTGGTTCCGTTCCCGTCGACCGTCCCGAAGGCCGAACGTGACCCACACCTCGACGAGAAACTCCAGTCGGAACTCTCTGGTGTGCTTAACTGGATGCTTGAAGGCCTCCAGCGATTGATGCGACAAGGAACGTTCACCGGCGACAGAACGCCCGGAGAGACACAGAGAACGTGGGAGAAGTGGGGCAACACAGTCGATCGGTTCCGTGAATTGTGTCTGGAGGAATCCAGCGGTGATTCCCTCCCCAAGAGTACGGCGCACAAGGCATACCATCGGTTCTGTGAAGCTGAAAGCCTCCCGGCTGAGACTCAGCACAAAATGACGCGCCGACTCAAGAATGAAGGCATAGCCGACGGCAGAGCCACAGTCAATGGCAAACAACAGCGCGTCTTTGTCGGGGTCCAACTCACGAGCAAAGGTGAGAGTTACTTGAACGACACAGGCGACGACTCACGGAACAGCGGACTTAGACACTTTGACTAACCCGAAACAAAAGTGTCTTTGGGGTCTTAACCCATTCAAACCCTTCTAAACCACAGTATCGGGTGGTCCGTTAGACACTTTTGTCTCATTAATCGCGTACGCGGGTGTGCGTGTGCAATGGTTCAAAGTAAAGTGTCTAATCAAACCGGAGGACGTGGGTGTGAAGGGCTGAGACGGCTACAAACCGCAAAGACACTTTGTTTTAGCGGATTGTGCAATGACCCTTCGTGGCGAGCACTTGGTATCGTGTGAGAACGAACCGGCGGAATCCGGGTAGCTAATTGTACTAAGATGAATCCGAATTCGAAAGCGAACGCAGTAGCAAAGGCAACGAAAGATGCGACGGCGGCAGACGTGAAGGCGAGAGTGTGGAAATCAATCGCCAAAAATGCGGTTGGCGGGGTCGACGCCGAACGCATTTTCGAGGAAGCACTTACTGACCTTGTCGAGGACGTCGACCAGCGACAGAAACAGGCCGACGTGCAGGCAAACACGAAGGAAACGCTTCGGGCGGCTGACTTCGGAACGGGGGAGATGTTCTAATGCGTGTAGGGACTGGTGACAAGCGGGCTGTGGACTCACTTCCTGATGAGACGGAGACGGCTGTGTGGGCTGGTGACAGCGGCCTCCGATGTACGAATCCGACGGATTACGAGGATTTCTTCGGGGACGACGTCGATCTCTCGCCGGTCACGAAACCGGACGGCCGTGAGGGGCCACCGACTGTCGTGTTTGAACCGGGCGATGAGCTTCCGTTGGAGATGGCACAGGGACTTTACTCGTCGTTCTCGGACCGTGTGATTGCGTTCGACGGCGATGGAAACCGGCTTGATAGGCCGGACAAATCTGAGAACGAAACAGCGGTAGCACAGTGGACAAGCGGCTTAGCAGTCCGATGATGCCGAACGTTCCGTTCACCGGCCGGGAGTTGCTTACGGTCGGTATGCTCGGATTGTTCTTGTGGGCATCGCTGATGTACGTTTCAGCGGCGATTGAAGTCTCTGCCTCGCCGGTTGTGACGCTTATCCTCACGATGCATATCGTGACGAGTGTTCTGGTGTGGGGAGATGAGGCCGCAGATACGGCGTGACTATCCGCACCATTGCCCTTCGAAAAGCGCACAGAACAGCCACAGAACGGCTGAATTGAGTTTTCCCCACGGGGGGTACGATGAGTCAAAGCAAACCAGAAAACGAACCAGCGGTTCCAGCAATCCCTGAGAACGCGAATCGTGGCGAAGTCCTCGATTTGCTGGAGGACGCGATTAACGAAACCCACCGGAAAATCGAATCCGGACGTGTGTACGACCCTGAGAACGAGAAAGTTCGGCAGGGGTGGATGCGTGTCTTAGGGTATCTTGCTGGTCAGTATCGACAATTGCTGAAAGACAAAGACCTCGATGAGTTGGCGGAACGCATCGAGGCGTTAGAAGAAGACCAATGAAGAAACACGATATTGAGAATCGAGTTGAAGACCTAGAAGAGTCCGAGGAATCAGAGAAAAGCATTGCAGAGCTGTGGGCGGAAGTCTTGGCTGAGGCGGACGGACGTGAACCCGTGGAGTCAACTGAAACCACGACGGACATGAGTGAAATTCTAGACGAGTAACACCGCGTTCCAATGACCCCACGCCGGGCGAGGATTGTGTTGCTCATGGTATCGTTTCTGCCGCGAAGTTACTGATGTCGTTGTCCGAGAGTGACAATGAGGGTTAGCACTTTTTCATAATCGCAAGATGGCGATACGGTGTAGCTACTAAGCGGTCTTTTCATACGCAAATACCCTCGTTCTTCGCCGGCTATACTGTCTAGAATCTGACGGATTCTATTCGTTCAGTTTCTCCAGTAGGGCTTTCTTCACTTCGGGGTCCTCCAAGAGGTGGTCTAGCGTATCTATCTTCCCTTGTGTGTCGGTATCTTCGGGGTCAGTTTGCGCATACGACTGTTTCACGTCACCGCCAATCTGTTGCTGTGCCTGTTGTGCATCGGGTGTGTAGACAGTCCCACATTTCGAGCAGGCCTTCGCACCGGGCGCAAGAGGGTTGTTGCAGATCCGACACACGTCCGGAGTAAACGACGATTCTTCCTGTGGTTCACGGATTCCGAAGCCTTCCTCAGCCTTTCGGGCGTGGTCATCACCGGAGAGGTGTGCGTACGTGGTCTCCATGACCGTACTATCAGCGGCGTGTCCGATGAGATACTTGATTGTGTCATTGGGGAGGTCATGGTCCCGCTTTGCGATAGTCACGAAGTTGTGACGCATCATGTGCGGGTGCATTGGTTTTGAGATCTCACTTGCCTCTTTGATATTCTGCATAACCTTCCGAATAGTCTCACCACTAACCGGCGTGGTTGGGTCGACGGCAGAATAACTGGGACGGGCGGTGATTAGATAGTGCTCGTCATCACTGGGGTCCGGGTGGTAGTTGTTCAGCCAGTCTTGGACTGTGGCCTTTGCCGCAAGGAGTGGTCGCTTCCCATTCCGCTCGTCAGCCCCTTTCAGTCCATCCACGTTCGGGTTTAGACGGAACGTACCTTCTTGTGGGTTCACGTCCCGGATTCGGAGCGTCCGAAGGGCCTCGCGGCGCTGACCTGTGTAAATCAGTAGGTCGAAAATCAGCAAGTCGCGCGGGTTTGAAATGGAATCACGGGCGGTGTGGATTTCCTCGCGCGTCAGCATATCGTTAGGGTCGACCGACGTGTCTTTCTTGTCGAATAGCGGAATCTCGGCTGGTTCAATCCCGAAGTCGTGGTACCCATAGAACTTGCGTAGTGCGGCCTGATAACTCCGGAGCGTTCCTTTCTGAAGGCCTTTGTCCTGAACGCTAGGGTGGCTCCCGTCGTACATCTGCTGAACCGCCTGCTTTAATTCATCCACAGACGCCGTTGTTAGGTTAGCATCCCGTGCAAAGACGTTCAGGCGGTACAACCACGATGTGAGGGTTCCGGGTTCACGGTAACTCTCCCCGGCCGGCTTAGCGACCATGACATTGTGCTCGTCGTACGCATTGATTAGTTCACGAATCGCCTCAGCGGTATCTTGGTCGACTTCCCCACGTTCGACGTAGTTCTCAAAAGTCTGTTTCCGACGTTCGTACTTCTCTCGCGGTGTGGTTCCCATGCCTTCACCAACGGGCTATCGACTTAAATAATATGGGAATTCACCAAACGTCAATACGCTATTCGACAAAAACAAACAGTCCGGCATCGCGGACTTCATGTGAGTCTACGGTCGGTTTTTCCTCCAGGTTTTGCGAGTCGAGCGGCGTAGTCGCTCGGCGTCTCAGTCCCGAGCAGGTCCCAACCCGTGGAAGCCGTCGGCGGCGACGACGTACACCGCGCCGTCGACGGGGACTGCGGCGGAGACGCCCCGTGAAATCACGTCCGCCACCTGCACTTCCGGGGTCTGATGTGCCCACAATTGACGTTCTTCCCCGGTGTCGTACGCTGCTAGCCGTCCCTGTTCACCGGAGACAACCATTGTTTCTCGTGCGCGCGCGTGCGGAGCGCCGGAGAAGCGCGCCGCCGCCTCGCGTCCGTCGTCGCGCGACAGCGTCGCGGTCTCTCCGTCGACCGCGACGTGGAGCACGTCGTCGGCGACGACCGGCGCGCCGCTTCCCGGCGACCGCCATCGTTCGGTGCCGTCGGTCGGGGCGAGCGCAAGGAGTTCGTCGTCGCGGGTGGTCAGGTACGCCGCCTCTGTCGTCGCGACCGGCGTCGTCCACTCGCTCGTCCGCGCCTCGACGCGGAAGCGCCGCTCGCCGGTCGCGAGGTCGACGGCGTGGACGGCGTCGCCGGTGACGACGAACACCGCCCCGTCGGCGACGGCGGGCGCGCCCTTCGCGTCGCTTTCGAGGTCGTAGCGCCAGCGTTCGCTCCCGTCGGCGAGTTCGAACGCCCGAAGCTGGGTCGGGACGCCGTCGAACCCGCCGCCCGAGACGACGGCGACGCCGTCGCCCACCGCGGGCGGGCCGTGGATACCGTCCATCTCGGGGCCGCGCCACAGCACTTCGTCGCGGTCGGCGGCGAGACAGAACGCCTCGATGAAGGTCGTGACGACGACCCGGTCGCCCGCGACGACGGGCGGCGAGTTCACGCCGTAGCCGACAAGCGGGGTCGCCGCTCGCTCGGCCATGGTCGCCGGGTCGCGTCGGACGAGCGCTCGCCTGTCGCGCCCGCGCCCGTGGAGGTTGTAGAGACGGTCGCCGTCGAGGACGGGCGAGCCACCGGCGTTCAGTCGCCAGTACTCCTCGGCGTCGGCCGGAACCGAGACGTCGGGGTTGTAGCCGGTGTTTCCCGCGTCGAAGCGGTACTGCGGCCACGCCCCCGACGGCGAGAGCGAGGGGTCGCCCGGCGGCGTGGCCGTCACGCGCTCGTCGGGCCCGGACGTCGGACCGTACGTCGTGGTCGGTTCGTCGGTGGTCGTCGCCTCGGTCGTCGGACTGGGTGACCCGCCGTCGCGGCCGAGGCAGCCGGCGACACCGAGCGACGCGCTTCCGAGCAGTTGGAGGTATCGGCGACGGCTCCGAGGACGGGACATACTGCCGAATCTATGACGGGACGGTAAGTGCTTTATCGCATCACGAAATTCTATATCGCGGTATCGGATTTATCATTTATATATACGGGCGTCGTTGCTCCATCCCGTCGACGGACGGTTGGTCGGCGTCGACGCCGATTCGGCCGTTCCTTTTTATTCGCTCGCGCGACGATTAGTCGCACATGGCTGACGAGACAGAGCCGACGGTGGGAATGACGGTGTACGCGGAGGACGGTAGCGAACTCGGGAGCATCCGCGGCTTCGACGACGACGGGTTCTACGTCACGACCCGCGAGGGGCTCGCGGGGATGTCCGTCGAGCACGAACGCGCCGGCGGCGAGTTCGGCGAGGCCGAGTTGATGTGGCGGTGTAGCGACTGCGGCGAGATGGGCGACCTCGACGAACTCCCCGACACCTGTCCGAACTGCGGTGCCGAACGGGAGAAACTCTACTACTGGACCGAGGACTGAGGTCTCGGACCGATTCGACCGCCGCGCCCGCGAAACTCGCCATTTTTGTCGTCCGCCGAGTACGGGTAGCCATGCGTATCCTCGTCTTCGGCGCGGGCAGTCTGGGCACGCTCGTCGGCGGCCTCCTCGCGTCGGTCCACGACGTGACGCTCGTCGCGCGCGACCCGCACGCCGCGCGGGTGTCGGCGGCCGGTCTCGACATCGTCGGTGCCGAGTCGGCGCACGTCTCGCCGGCCGCGACGACGACCGAGACGGGCCACTCGGCGGATCTCGCGCTCGTCACGGTCAAGTCGTTCGACACCGCGGCGGCCGCCGACGCGCTCGCCGACTGCGACGTGGGCGCGGTGCTGTCGCTCCAGAACGGACTCACCGAGGAGACGCTCGCCTCTCGCCTCGACGCGCCCGTCCTCGCGGGCACGGCGACCTACGGAGCGCGGCTCGTCGAACCGGGTCGCGTCGAGTGTACCGGCGTCGGCCGAATCGTCTTGGGCGCGCTCGACGGCGGCCCCGACCCCCTCGCCGAGCGCGTCGGCAAGGCGTTCCGCGACGCGGGGCTCAACGCACTCGTCGCGACCGACATGCCGCGGCGGCGCTGGGAGAAACTCGCCGTCAACGCCGGCATCAACGCCGTCACCGCGCTCTCGCGGGTCGAAAACGGCGCGCTCCGGTCGGGCGACGCCAACGACCTCGCGCACCGAGCGGCCCGCGAGACGGCCCGAGTCGCCCGATTAGAGCGCGTGTCGCTCCCGAACCGCGTCGCCCGCGAGGCGGTCGACCGCGTCGTCGAGAAAACCGCCGCGAACCGCTCGTCGATGCTACAGGACGTCGCGGCCGAAAAGCGGACCGAGGTGGACGCCATCAACGGCGCGGTGGTCGATATCGCCGCCGACCACGGCTTCGAGGTTCCGACGAACCGGACGCTCGCGGCGCTCCTCCGGGCGTGGGAGCGGGGTGCAGGGATACGTTAAGCATTAGGACCGGCTCCGGTCGCTATTCGAGGTAGCCGAGGTCGCGCAGTCGGTCCTGCGCCTCGTCGTCCATCTGGTCGACCGAGTCGTCCGACACGTCGGTGTCGAGCGCGTCGGTCCACGCGCCGCCGATGGCGTCTTCGAACTCCGCGAGGGCGGCTTCGGTCTCCGCGATTGCCTCGTCTTCGGCGTCGGCGACGTTCTCGGCCTCCTCGGGGTCGGCGTCGATGCGGTAGGCCTCGTCGGGGATGCGGTCGATTCGAACGTACTTGGCGTCGGTCCGCCGCGCCGCCCGCATTCGGGAGTAGAACCGAGAGTCCTCTGGGAGCGTGATGCCGGCGCTCGACGCCTTCTCCTCTAACTGCTTGAGTTCGACCACGGGACGAGAGTACTCGACGAAGGCGTACTCGCCGTCTCGGAGCTGGCCGGGGTCGTCGTTCGATGCTTGCGCGAACTCCCGGTAGTCGGCCGACAGGAGCGAGCGCGTGCGGTCGAGGCCGACCGCGTCGTCGCCGGGGTTCGCGGGCTCTCCGCCCTCGACGCCGAGCGAGTCGAGCACCGTGTGATAGAGGTCGACCAGTTCGACCTGGTCGTCGCGGCGGTCCGCGTCGAGGTCGGGGTGTTTGACCATGAGCGGGACGTTGATGAGCGGGTCGTACAGGCAGAACTCGTGGCCGTAGAGGCCGTGTTCGCCGTGGAGTTCGCCGTGGTCGGCGCAGACGACGACCATGGTGTCGTCCCAGCGGCCGGTCTCTTTCAGGTGGTCGAACAGCCGGGTGAGCTGGTCGTCGATGTGGGCGATTTCGGCGTCGTAGAGGCCGCGGATGTCACCCCACTCGTCGTCGTCAATCTCGTAGGCTCCGGCGTTGTACTCCTTGGAGTTCTGGCAGACCTCGGTCGAATCGACGCCGGGCGCGAAGCGCTCTTTGTACTCCTCGGGCGGGTGGTACGGCAGGTGCGCGTCCATGAGGTTGACGAACGCGAAGAACTCCTCGGAGTCGTCGACGAAGTCGATGGTCTGGTCGATGACCGCGGGCGTCTTCGAGTCCGCGCCCTCGCCGCCGGCGAGGTACTCGTGGGCGGTGTTGCCGAGGCTGACGAGCTTGTCGGCGAGCGTCCGGAGCGCGTCGCTGTCGTTCATCGTCTTCCACGCCTTCGCCAGCGGCCCCGACAGGAACTCGCCGGGCATGACCTCGAAGAAGTTGTCCTGCTCGGAGAAACCGTCGGTCAGGTGCGTGTACGGCGTTATCCACGCGTTAGAGGAGTAACAGGCGGTGTCGTAGCCGGCCGCCGAGAGCGTCTCGGCGAGGGTTGTCGCGCCTTCGAGATAGGGGTTCTCCTGGTCGGCCCCGTGCTGGCTGGGGTACATCCCGGTGAAAAGCGAGGCGTGGACCGGCAACGTCCACGGCGCGGGCGCGACGGCCTGCTCGAAGACGGTCGCCTCGTCGGCGAAGCGGTCGAGCCCCGGCGTCGTCGGGCGGTCGTAGCCGTACGGCGTGAGGTGGTCTTTTCGGACCGTGTCCATGACGACGAAGAGGACGTTCTCGGGCGACTCGGCAGTCATACCCGTGGGTGGGGAGTAGTCGCCGATAAAACTCCTGTTCTCGGCCGCCGCCGCGACGAAAACGCCCGAACCGTCGAGTTAGAACGGAGCCTGCGGGCCCTGGTCGTCCTCGATGTCGGTCGTGTCGTCGCTGGTGTCGCCGGGGAACGACGGACTGCCGCCGCGGCTGTCGCCGCCCATGCCGCCGTCGCCGCCCATGCCGGTGTCGGCGTGGACTTCGTTAATCTCGGGAATCTCCTTGACCATTCGGGTCTTGATGGCCTGGATGGTCATCGGGGAGATACCGCACCCGGAGCAAGCGCCGCCGAGGAGAACGGTGACCTCACCGGTCTCGCGGTCGAGGTCGCGGATGGCCGCGCTGCCGCCGTGCATCTGGATCTGCGGGAAGTTCCGACGGAGGAAGTTCACGACACGCTCTTTGAGGTCGTCCTCGCCGTCCTGCGTCTCCGTGCTCATGCACGCGGCTTCGAGGTGAACGTGCTTAGGCCTTTGGTTCGGGGTTACGCCTCGACGCCGAAGACCCGCCGAAGCTCGCCTTCTATCTCGTCGACGTAGCGGTCGAGGACGGCTTCGAGTTCGTCGTCGTCGATTTCGACCGCCGTCAGTCGCTCCGCGGGGTTTTCGGGGAGCTGCACGGAGAAGTCGCCGTCCTCGTAGAACGGTTCGGACTCGTTGAGAATCTGCTGGTCGACCCCGTGGATGAGCGACGAGTCGAACTCGTCGTTCATCGTCTCGAAGGCGTTCTTGTACGCGCGCTGGAGTTCGGGGAAGTAGTTGGCGTACTTGTCCTCGAACTTCTCGGGGTCGAAGTCGGTCATACTCGGAGCTTTCGCGCTCTGAGCAAAAAATCGGACGATTGGCCGGTGCGCTCCGCGGGTCCGGTCACACCGATGTTACCTGAGACTTTTCTATCTATTAGATAAATATAATAATATATGGAATTAATATGCAATCTAACGTACAAAACAATCGCCCCCGCGGACTTCGGAGTGAGCTAACCGTGTCGCAACAATCCGTCGCTTCGCTCACGCGGTGGAGTCCGGTCCTCGTTCGACTCGCGGTGGGAATTCCGATGGTCGTCTCGGGACTCGGTAAAGTCCTCGCAATCGGGCCGAAAGCGTCGGGAATCCCCGGCTTTTCGGGGTTCTTGGTGAGCCTCGGCGTCCCGCTTCCCATCGTCGCCGCGTGGGGTGTCGGCCTGGTCGAACTCGTCGGCGGGTTCCTGTTGCTCGTCGGGTTGTTCGTCCGCGTCACGGGCGCGCTCGTCGCCGTCAACATGCTCGCCGCCACCGCCCTCGTCCACCTTCCGGAGGGCTACCAGTCCAGTGAACTGACCTTCGCGCTCGCGCTGGTCGCCGTCTCGCTCGTCCTGAGCGGCCCGGGGTCGCTCTCGCTCGAACGGGCGCTGTTCGGCGGCGAACTACTCGCAGACGGTGCGAACCCGGCGGCACGGGCGGACTAAACCGAAGACGCACCCGTTTTTTCTGGTACTCCCTGCTTACGTGGACGCCGACTCGGTTGGTCGCGCTCCCACCCCAGATTCTGTATAGCAACTTCTGGTTCATCGTAGACACTCGGCAGAATCGCGATTCTACGGGGAGAGCGGTTCAGATACAGAAATTTGAGTGACGCGGGGCGTCACTCGATGAGCGGACTGTCCACGCGCGCGGCCGAGAGTTCGCTCGCCGCGAAGATGGACGCTAGTTCGGTTATCAGTTCGTCGTACGACTCGTCGTCCTCGCGCAGCGCGTCGAGTCGCTCGACGGTTCGACGGTCCAGTTCGACCGTCTCTGTTTGTACCTCCGGTTCGTAGCCGACCGGGTAGTCGTATTCGGCCTCGTTCGATCTGGCAGTCGCCATCGTTCACTCCGCTCCGGCATGCGTGCCGGTATCATGGCATACACACGCATACGATATGAGGATTTCGCGGATTTCGCGCCCGAGACCGAACGCGAACCCGGTCTGACGCCGATTCAGCTCTCCGTCCCTGCTCCAAAAATAAACTACACTCCGCTATATCGAATTATCACTGCGGCCGAATCAGGCAGTCATCGCCAGTCTACTGGATTGTTTAAGGACAAACGATTTTATGCTCGATAGATTGTCGAATACTGGATACATGAGCGACTATACACTCGAATCTGGGTCAAATTCTCTCGGAAGTAGAAGCAAACACAACTTCGGACTCGCGGCCGGCTCGATTAACCGGGATTGCGGGCCGCACGAACCCGACCGGTCGCGCTCTCCCGAGGTGTCCGCGCCCCCGTGATGTACGACCGTCGCATCCTCATCGACGCGCTCGCGCACCGGCCGTT
Organism: Haloferax massiliensis; assembly: GCF_001368915.1. Lineage (GTDB taxonomy): Archaea > Halobacteriota > Halobacteria > Halobacteriales > Haloferacaceae > Haloferax > Haloferax massiliensis. Next base: position 724,465 of record NZ_CSTE01000001.1, read on the forward strand.
GCTCCGGCGGATGGTCAGACCGCTCGTCGCCGTCGCGGCGTTCGTCGTCGCCGGCGTCGGCGGATTCAGCGTCCTCGGCGGTGCGGGCCTCGTCGACGCGGCGTTCTGGCTACTCGACCCGACCAGCATCGAACTCCACTACCAGACTCACGAGGGGCCGGCGACGCTCGTCAAGGCGTACGCCATCGTGATTCTCACCGGCCTCATCGGAACCGGACTGTGGGCCGGCGAGACGTTCGTCTCCGCGGCCTTCGGCGGACAGATACGCGAGGAACTCGACCAGATGAAACTCCACCGAGAGATAGCGGAACTCGAATCGCACGTAATCGTCTGCGGCTACGGAACCTTCGGAAAGACGGTGGCGGCGCGGCTCCGCGAGATGGGCCGCGACGTGGTCGTCGTCGAGAGCAAGGAGGCGGGGTACCAGCGCGCCCGTGACGCGGACCTGCTCGCGGTCGAAGGCGACGCCCGCCGCGAGGACCGACTCACCGACGCGGGCGTCGAGCGCGCCGCGACGGTCGTCGGCGCGATAGACGACTCCAAGGTGAACATCCAAATCGCCATCGCGGCGAGTCGGCTGTCCCCCGACGCCAAACTCGTCGTCCGCGCCGGCGACCAGATGGACGAGGCGCTCGCGCGCCGCGCCGGAGCCGACGAGGTCGTCGTCCCGGAAATCGTGAGCGGCGAGCAGGTCTGTTCGGGCCTCTGAGTCGCCGCGCCGCCCCCGCTCTCGCCCCTGTCCCTCCGTCTGTTATTTGTTCACAGCGCACGCAGTCTTCGTATGCCCACCGACGAGTCCCGCTACGACGACGAGGGCGTCCTGAAGAAGAAACAGTACAAACGCGAGCTAAACCGCCTGCAGGAGGAACTGGTGAAACTCCAGTACTGGATAAAGGAACACGACCTGCGGGTTTGTGTCGTCTTCGAGGGCCGCGACGCCGCGGGGAAAGGCGGCGTCATCAAGCGCATCACCCGCCGGCTCAACCCGCGGGTGGCGCGGGTCGTCGCGCTCGGCAAGCCCACGGAGCGCGAACGGGGGCAGTGGTACTTTCAGCGGTACGTCGAACAGCTTCCGACCGAAGGCGAGATGGTGCTTTTCGACCGGAGTTGGTACAACCGCGCGGGCGTCGAGCGGGTGATGGGCTTCTGTACCGACGAGGAGTACGAGGAGTTCTTACGGACCTGCCCCGAGTTCGAGCGGATGCTCGTCCGCTCGGGCATCGTCCTCATCAAGTACTGGTTTTCCATCAGCGACGCGGAACAGGAACGTCGCTTCCAGAAGCGAAACGAGGACCCGAAGCGCCGCTGGAAACTGAGTCCGATGGACCTCGAAGCGCGCTCGCGGTGGGCCGACTACTCGGAGGCCAAAGACCGGATGTTCGAACACACCGATACCGACGAGGCCCCGTGGCACGTCGTCAACGCCGACGTGAAGCGCCACGCCCGACTCAACTGCATCTCGCACCTGCTGGACCAAATCGACTACGAGGACCTGACGCCCGACCCCATCGAACTCCCGTCCCGACAGGACGATACCGGATACGAGCGGCCACCGATCGACAGTCAAAACTGGGTTCCCGCGCGGTTCGGGTCAAATCCGGTCGACGACTGAGCGTCGCCCTCCATCGCCGGTGGCCGGCTACCAGTGGTTCGCGCCGCTGTCCCGCAGTCGCGCCTCGCGCCAGCACGTCACTTCGAGTTCGTTCCCGTCCGGGTCCGCGAAGTAGAGACTCGTCTCCGCGTCCCGGAACTCGACGCCCGCGCCTGCGAGTCGCTCTCGGAGCGTTTCGAGAAACGACGCCGGCGCGGCGAAGGCGACGTGACCGGCGCGAACGCCGTCGCCGCCGACCTCCGAGAGGTTGAGCGACGCCGCTTGGCCGACGCGAACCCAGTGATACGTCCCGTCGGCGGGGTTCCGCCCGTCGACCGACGGGAGACCGAGCGTCTCCGTGTAGAACGAGACCGCCCGTTCGAGGTTCGAGACGGGGAGTGCGACGTGGTCGAAACCGAGGACGCCGTCTGACATACGCCGGCTTCGGGCGGGCGAGAGATAGGTGTTTCAGTCGTCGTCGCCGTCGGCGTCACCCAACTGCTCGCCGACGATGCGGTCCGCCTCGGCGATGAACGCCTCGACTTCGCCTTTCGGAATCGTCGCGCCCGCGGCGACGTCGTGGCCGCCGCCGTCGCCGCCGACCGACCGCGACGCCTCGCGCATGACCGCCGAGAGGTCCAAGCCCTCTCGGACCATCACGTACGACCCGCGCGAGGAGACTTTCACCTCGCCCTCCTCGGTGTCGGCGAACGCGAGGACCGGAATCCCGTTTCGGGTCGCGTCGGTGCCGACGGCCATCCCGGCGACGATGCCGACGATGGTCTCGCGTATCTCGTCGCCCGCGTCGAACCACTGGAGGTTGTCCTCGACGCGGACGCCGTGTTCTTTCACCCACTGGAGGCCGTTCGAGAGGTTCTTGCGGTGGTTCCGCAGGAGCCTGCGCGCCCGGTCGAGCGCCGCGTCGCGCTCGCCGAGACAGACCGCGAGGCCCACGTCGGCGCGGTCGTAGCGCGCGGTCGCGTTCAGGAGCGTCGAGAACTCGCTCACGTCGCGGAGTTCGGTCCCCTCGGCCTCCGCGGTGAGCACGTAGGTCGTCCCCACGAGGTCGTCGATGCGGGAGGCGGGGACGCCGCTGGCGATGGCGCGGCGCATCAGGGCGCTGGCGAGCGTCTGTCGCTCGTCGCCGGTGAGGTCGACCCACCGCTTCCACTCGCCGTCGTCGCCGCGGCAGGGAACGTCGAGTTCGGTGAGGAACTCGATGGCACCGGCCTCGTTGTTCGAGATGCCGGGGATGCGAACGTCGGTCGCGTACTGGAGGAGTTTCGGGAGCGCGCGGGTCTGGCGGCCGTAGATGCGGAGGTCGGTGCCCTCCTCGACGACGCCGGCTTCGACGCCCTCGTCGACGATGCCCGCGTTGGCCCCGCGGAGTTCGCCGTTCGTGTCCTGCATGTCGCCGACCGCGCCGACGACCGCGAGGGCGGCGAGGTCGCGGTTATCGATGCCTTCGGGTTCGAGCGCCCGCGCGAGGACGTAGGCCGCGCCCGCGCCGGAGAGTTCGCTCGCGCCGTTGAGGCCGAACCGGAGCGGGTTGAGGTGGTGGTCGGTCTCGACGCCCTCGGCGGGCTGGTGGTGGTCTGCGATGACGGGGTGGAAGTCGCCCGCCGCCTCGTGGTCGGCGACGATGTCGAGTTGGCCGCTCCCGAAGTCCGTGAACAGCACGGTGTCGTAGTCGGTCGCCGCGATGTCGGCCACGGCGGCCGCGTCGAGTTGGCGGCAGAACACCGTCTCGAAGGGGATTTCGGCGCGTTCGAGCGCGGTCGAGGCGATGCCGGCGCTCGTCAACCCGTCGGCGTCGATGTGCGAGGCGAGGAGCACCCGGTCGGCGTCGCGGAGGCGGGCCGCGCAGGCCGCCGCGTGCTCGGTGAGTTCGGGGACGGGTCCGTCCATTGGTGTGGTACTCACGCCCTCTCCGGCATAAACGCTGGTAGTCCGGCCACGCGACCCCTTCGTTTCCACTCCAGTTCGGCGGGGAGCACGTGTCGTCGTTGCCGCGGTTCGGTATAAGAAGGCTCGCCCGCGGGGCGCGGGGCTGTTCGACCGCGACGGGCGGTCAGATTCGCCGCCGGACGACGAACAGGAGGACGGTCGCCAGCACCGTCGAGCCGGCGACGAGCGCCCAGCCGGCCCCGTAGCCCGTCGACTCCACGACGAAGCCGAAAAGCGGCGGGGCGACGAGGCCGCCGAGGTTGAGCGCGGTCTGGCCGCCGGCGGTCGCCGCGCCGATGTCGCCGTCGTCGACGACGCCGCTCAGACAGGAGTAGAAGACGCCGGTCGAGCCGTGGATGGTGAGGCCGAGCGCGACGGAGACGGCGACGGTGAGCGCGAACGAGCCGCCGGTCCCGACGAGGAGCGAAAAGAGGGCGACCGCGCCGGCCAGTTGGACGAGCGCGACGGTGGCCGCGCCGCGGGGGTCGCCGAGGCGGTCCGCGAGGCTTCCCGCGCCGATGCGGCCGACGCTTCCGGTCACCTGCGTCGCCGCGAGGACGCCCCCGGCGAGGGCGGGACCGGTCCCGACCACGTCCTGCACGTAGAGGACGGTGTAGCCGAGCATCGAGAAGATGGATGCGCCGATGAACAGCGCGGCGGCGACGAGCGCGACGTAGGCGCGGTTGCCGCCGAGCCCGGCGAGTCGGGGTCGTTCGAGCCGTCCCGTCCCCGGGTTCCCGCGGTAGCGCGTCGCGAAGACGAGCGCGTAGCCGGCGGCGAAGACGGCGATGGCCCAGAACCCCACCTGCCACGCCGCGATGACGGCGACGCCGGTGACGACGAGCGACGACGCCCCGCTACCGAGGGTGACGCCGACCTGTTTCAGCCCCATGGCGAGGTTCTTGCTCCCGGCGGGCGCGGCCGCGACGATGCCGCGGTTTGACGCCGGCATCGCGGTCGAGTAGGCCGCCCCGAGGAGCGCCACCGTCACGAGCAACAGCGCGTACGACGGCGGCGCGAACGTGACGCCGACGAGCGCGACCGACAGCGCCAGCAGGCCGACGACCATCACGGGCTTTTCGCCGTAGCCGTCGACGGCCGCGCCGCTCGGGAAGAGAAACACCGTGTAGCCGAGCAGGCCGGCGGTCAGAAAGAGGCCGACCAGCGACTCGGAGACCGAAAACGCGTCGCGGACGAAGCCGGTCGCCGCGAAGATGGCGTAGTAACAGAGGCTCGCGGCGGTCTGCCAGCCGGCGACCGAGCCGACGGCGCGCCACGAGCCGTCTCCCGTCTCGGCTCCCGTCACGCCGCTCCCTCGCTTCCCGTCACGTCACTCGTGATACGTCGGCGCGGCGGTCTCGACCGCGGCGACCGCGAGCGCTTCGAACGTCGCCTCGTCGGGGACGACGGTCACGTCGATGCCGTGGGATTCCGCGGTGTCGCGGGTCGGCGGCCCGATTGCGCCGACGACGGCGTCGTTCAGGCCGGCGATGGCTTCCTCGCGGATACCCCGCTCCGCGGCGGCGTCGAGGAAGTGTTCGACCGTGAGCGACGAGGTGAACAGGGCGGCTTCGAGGTCCCCGGCGGCGGCCATCTCGGCCGACTTCCCGGCTCCCTCGGGGCGGACGAGTCGGTAGAGAACCGTCTCGTGAACGTCCGCGCCCGCGTCGCGCAGGCCCTCGGTGAGGACCGGACTGCCGTGGTCGCTCCGGGCGACTTCGACCGTCGCGCCGTCCACGTCGGGCGCGAGGTGGTCGACCAGCCCGGCCGAGGTGTACTCGTCGGGGACGCGGTCGACCGTCCAGCCGGCCTCGCGGGCGGCGTCGGCGGTCGCGGGGCCGATACAGCACAGCACCGCGTCGCCGGGCTCCCAGCCGGCCTCGTCGAGGAGTTCGACGCCGGTCTTGCTCGTCAGGACGACGAACGCGCCGGGTTCGGGCGTCGCGCCGGTCGGCTCGATTGCGAGCATCGGGTCGGGCACGGGAGTCGCGCCGAGCGAGTCGAGGAGTTCGACGGCGCGCTCGATGCGGTCGTCGTCGGGGCGGAAGACGGCCGCGCGGACCTGCTGGCTCATTCGTCTCCTCCAGCACCTCCGTCGGTCGCGTCGGCCTCAGCGATGGCGTCCGCGCCGCCGCCCCGCAGGAACTGCTTGACGCGGTCGCGGGTCGCCGCGACCTCGCCGATGACGGTGATTGCGGGCGGTTCGATGTCGGCCTCGTCGCGCACGTCGACGACGGTGTCGAGCGTGCCGGTGGCGACGCGCATGTCGGGCCACGTCGCCCGCTCGATGAGGGCGACGGGCGTGTCGCCGTCCATCCCCGCCTCGCGGAGTTCGGCGGTGTACAGCGGGAGTTTACCGACGCCCATGAGGACGACGAGCGTCCCGCCGGTCGCGGCGAGGGCGTCCCAGTCCACCGCGGACTCGTCTTTCGCCGGGTCCTCGTGGCCGGTGACGAACGACACCGACGAGACGTGGTCGCGGTGGGTGACGGGGATGCCCGCCGAACCGGGGCCGGCGACCGCCGAGGTGATGCCCGGCACGACCTCGAACGGAATCCCGTTGTCGGCGAGGTGCTCCATCTCCTCGCCGCCGCGGCCGAACACGAACGGGTCGCCGCCCTTCAGGCGCACCACGTCGTTGCCCTCGCGGGCGAGTTCGACCAGTCGGTTGTTCGTGTACTCCTGCGGCGTCCACTCGCCGCCGGCGCGCTTGCCCACGTCCTCGCGCTTTTCGGCCGGAATCATCCCGAGAATCTCCGGGCCGGGGAGCTTGTCGTGGAGCACCACGTCCGCCTCGTCGATGAGGCGGGCGGCCTTCATCGTCAGCAGTTCCGGGTCGCCCGGGCCGCTGCCGACGAGGTGGACCGTGCCGACGCCCTCCGCGGACTCCCCCGAGTCCCCGTTCGAGCGGTCGTCCCCCGTCATCTCACTCCTCGGCCTCCTCGCGGGCGGCGTCGACTAACTGGCCGGCACCGCGGTCCCGGAGCGCCGCCGCGAACTCGCTGGCGGCGTTGGCGTGGTTGCCGACGGGGAGGTCCCGAGAGGCCTTGATGGACTCCGAACCGTCGGTCGCGAGCACCTGCACGTCGACGTGGACGTGTTCGCCCTGCAGGAGGGCGTGGACGCCGACCGGGGCGATACAGCCGCCGCCGAGTTCGGCGAGGATGGTCCGCTCGACGGTCGTCTCGACGCGGGTCCGCGGGTGGTCGAGTTTGTCGCGGATGAGGTCGATGACCCCCGAGTCCGCGGCGGTCACGGCGATGGCTCCCTGTCCGGGCGCGGGGACGAACGTCGCCCGCGGCAGGCGCTCGTAGTTCACCTTCTCGGTGAGACCACTGCGCTTGAGGCCCGCCTCGGCGAGGACGATGGCGTCGTACTCGGTTTCGACCTTCCGGCCGAGCGCCTGCCGTTCGAGCTCGGTGAGGCCCTCGAACCACTCGTCGGCGGTCTCGTCGAACGCCTCGTCGTGGTCGGTCTTGCCCTTCTTTTCCTGCCGCTCTTTGTCGTTTTCGACGCGGGCCTCGTGTTCGCGCTGGAGGTGCGTCGCCAGGAGTTTCTCGATGCGGGTGTCGACGTTGCCGCGGAGCGGTTCGACTTCGAGGTCCTCGCGGTAGTTCAGCAGTTGGGCCTGTCGGCGGAGCGACGACGTGCCGACGACGGCCCCCTCCGGGAGGTCGTCGATGTCGTGGCCCTCGGCCGTCACGAGCACGTCGCCGGCCGGCGCGCGCTCGGGCACGCCGGCGACGACGAGGTCGGCGGGCTTCTCGGTCGGCATGTCCTTCATCGAGTGGACCGCGGCGTCGACCTCGCCGTCGAGGACGCGCTCGTCGAGCGCGCGGACGAACGCGCCGGTCTTGCCCAGTCGGTGGATGAGCTCGTCCTGAATCCGGTCGCCCGTGGTCTCGACTTCGACGAGTTCGACGTCGAGTCGGCGGCTCGCGAGCGCCCCCTGCACGCTCGCGGCCTGTGCGCGAGCGAGCGCCGACCCTCGCGTCGCCAAGCGAAGTGTTGTAGTCATACGGGTCAGTCCGGCCCCCGCGTTGAAAAGCCCACCAGTTCGCTCCCGCGCGCCGGGTCGAACCCGAACGGAAGACCGATACGGTCCCCGCGCGACGACCCGGACGATGCCCGCCTTCGATTCGGCCGTCCGGCAGGTCGGCGACCTCGTCGTCGTCGCGCTCCTCCTGTTCGGCCTGACCTCGGTCGTCGCGCCCCTCGACGTGTTCCTCTCGTCGGTCGGCGTCGAACCACCGTGGTTCGCCGGCCTCGCCGCGGCCGCGCTCGTCGCGCTCGCGCTCCTCCTCGCGCGCCCCCTCCGCCTCCGACTCGTCGCTCGCGTCTGGGGCGTCGGCCTCGTCGTGACCGCCCTCTGGATTCCGCTGTTGATTCTCCTCGAACTCCGCGGGAACCCGGCCGGCGTCCTCGTCTCGTGGGCGGTCTGTCTCGGCGTCGGCGTCGCCCTGACCTACCCGCCGCTGTGGCGGGCGGCCGAGGCGCGACTCCGGGTCGAGTGAGCCGGGTCCGCGTCGGGGTCACGTCGGGGTCGCATCGGCTTGCATTTGCGCGAGCGAACGCCGGTCGCTCGGGCCGGCTCGCCCCGTCGCTCGGCGTGCCGAACGGTTTTCGGTCTCCGCGGCGACGACTCGAACGTGAACAGGTCCCTCCACCCCGCGCTCGTCTTCGGCGTCGCGTTCGTCGTCGCGCTCCCGCTCGGATTCATCTTCGCGCCGGACCCGACCGGCGTCGCCCCGCTTTTCCTCACCGCCGGACTGACCGTCGTCATCGGACTCCCGGCGTACCTCGGACTCTCTCGGGCGACCGGACCGGAATCGTGAAAAAAGCGCGCGGCCGGTGAATCGTCGATTCGGGTTATAGCGCCGCTTTGTACGCTTCCAGCGTCTCCTCGATGTCCTCGTCGGTGTGGGCGTAGGAGACGAACTGCGACTCGAACTGGTTCGCCGTGAGGAACACGCCGTGGTCTTTCATCTCCTGCCAGAAGACGCGCTCCCAGCGGTCGGTCTCGGCGTTCGACACGTCCGCGCCGGTCTTCGGACAGGCGTCGTAATTGGGACACGACTCGACCTGCGCACAGCCGTCGGCGCAGGCGTCGGCGCGCTCGGCCGCGCCGTGGCGCGTGAACACCGTCTTGAACATCGAGTCCGTGCCGACGACGGTGTACTCGGGGGCCTGGTCTTCGAGGATGTCGGTGATGCCCGCCCGAAGCTTCTCGCCGAGGCGGTTGACGTGCCCGTACACGTCGTTTTCGGCGGCGTACTTCAGGTACTCGTGGCCCGCGGCCATCGTGACCGGGTGGCCCGAGAAGGTGCCCGACTGGAACACGTCGCCGCCGGGGGTGAACTGCTCGACGAGCTCGGCCTTCCCGCCGACCGCGCCGACGGGGAAGCCGCCGCCGATAATCTTCCCGAACGTCGTGAGGTCGGGCGTGACGCCGAACTTGCCCTGCGCGCACTGGAGGCCGCCGACGCGGAAGCCGGTGATGACCTCGTCGAAGATGAGGAGCGCGCCGTGGTCCTCGGTCACGTCGCGGAGGGCTTCGAGGTAGCCGTCGACCGGGTGGACGATGCCCGTGTTCGCCAGAATCGGCTCGGTCAGCACCGCCGCGATGTCCTCGCCGTGTTCCTCGAACACCTCGCGGACCGTCTCCTCGTCGTTGAAGGGGACGGGGATGGTGTGGTCGGCGAACGACGAGGGGATGCCGGGCGTCGAGGGCTTCGCGCCGCCGGGGCCGCCCTCGACGAGCGTGGACTCCTGTGCGCCGTGGTAGCCGCCCTGCATGACGACGATTTTGTCGCGGCCGGTGACGCCGCGGGCGAGGCGGACCGCCGAGACGGTCGCCTCCGTGCCGGAGTTGACGAACCGGAGCATCTCGACGGAGGGGACGTGCCGCGCGACGAACTCGGCGTGTTCGACCTCGATTTCGGTCGGCGCGCCGTACATCGGCCCGGCGGCGGCGTGCTTCTGGACAGCCGACTGGACGGGCTCGGGCGCGTCGTGGCCGTAGAGGAGCGGCCCGTAGCCCATCACGTAGTCGACGTAGCGGTTCCCGTCGGCGTCGATGACGTGCGCGCCGTCGCCGCGCTCGACGAAGAACGGGTACGGTTGCGTCGCCCGGACCGAGGAGTTCACGCCGCCCGCGAGCACGGACAGCGCGCGGTCGTACAGCGCCCTTGACTCGTCGTGGTTCATGCGCGGCGGTTCGGCCGCTCGCGGGAAAGACCTTACTGGGCCGGCCGCACCTGCCACCGGCGAACCACCGGACGGGGAGACGCCCGCTCGACTGGAACTCGGGACCGTGGCGACCTCTCGGCTCGCTCCGGCGGCGACCTATCGGGCCGTCCCGTCGGCGGCGGCGTCAGCGCCCTCGGCGTCGCCGGCGTCCTCGACCGACCCGGCCAACAGCAGACCGACCGCGTCGTTGAGCGCGTGGATGCAGACGAGCGCCACCACGTCGCGCACGAGGAGGTACATGACCGTCGTCAGGAGCGCGGGGACGGCGATTCTGGCGACCGCGCCGCGCTCCCAGCCGACGGCGTGGCTCGCGGTGAACGCGGCGAACGAGACGCCGCCCGCGAGGAGCGGGCTACCGGTGAGTTCGAGCAGGCGCTCGATAGCGTAGCCGTGGAACAGCACCTCCTCCGTAATCCCGGCGGTCCCGGCCACGAACAGCCGGTGTCTGACCGACAGCGAGGCCAGTCCGGCCATCCCCTCGTCGAGACCGCCCACGCCGAGTCGGTCGAAGACGGGCGTCGTCACCGCGTTCGCGACGAAGAGGACGAAGACGCCGCCGCCGACCACCGCCACGAACGCGAGGGGGGCAAGCGAGCGGCCGGTCATCGACGACAGCGGCCGCCCCTCGACGACGAGGACGTAACCGCACAGGAGGGCGAAGACGGCCCACTTGTTCGCGTCGCTGACGAGGAGGTCGGCGCGGAGGCCGTCGGGTTCGGCGAGGTACCGGTCGGCGAGCAGGCCGACGGCGGCCATCCCGAACAGCGCGACGGCGAGTCCGCCGAGGACCGCGACAGTCACCACGTGGAGCCACCGCTCATCGTCACGACGCTCGGTGCGGAGCGGAAAAACGGTTTCGCGTGGGGTCGGCGCTCGGCCCGCGAGGGGCCGCGGGTATCTTCGACCGAGGGAGGACGCCCGTCGACCGCGACCGACGACGAGAGACCGGGACGACCGCGACCGACGACGAGAGACCGGGACGACCGCGACCGACGACGAGAGAACGGCCGCGAGATTCAGACGGCGTCGCGTCCGGTCTTGCCGGTGCGGACCTGAACCGCGCTCTCGACCGGGAGGGTGAACACCTTTCCGTCGCCTTTCTCGCCCGTCTGGGCGGCGTCGGCGATGGCGTCGACCACGTCGTCTGCGGGGATGTCGGCGACGACGCACTCGATTTTGACCTTCTGGTGGAGGTCGACGGTGTACTCCTCGCCGCGCCACTGGCTCTTCTTCGCGGGCTGGGAGCCGCGGCCGGAGACGTTGGTGACGGTGAGCGACGGCGCGCCGATTTCGGCGAGCGCGGTCTTCACGTCCGAGAGCTTGTCGGGGCGGATGACGGCCATCACGAGTTTGATGTCGCCGTCGTTCGGAAGGTCGGAATCACTCATGGTTAGTCCTCCCGTCCCGTCGTCATGAATCCATCCCCGCTCGGGACGCCGGAGCCGTCGGTGCGGATGCCGGTGTCGGCGTCGGGCGAGCCGAACTCGGGGTAGGTGTCGACGCCGTGTTCGGCCGTGTCGAGGCCCTCGCGCTCGTGGTCCGAGGAGACGCGGACCTGTCCGACGGCGCGGAAGCCGCCGAAGACGACCGCGGTCGCGACGAACGTCCAGATGGCGATGACGCCGACGCCGAGGACCTGCGGGACGGCCAGCGAGACGAACGACGCGCCGTCGTGCCACAGCGGGACGGCGAACACCGGGTAGAGGAGCGTCCCGAGGACGCCCGCGGAGCCGTGGACGGGGAAGACCGCACAGACGTCGTCGATTTGGAGGCGCTTTTCGACGAACTCGAAGACGACCGGGAGCTGCGCGCCGGCGAGGAGGCCGACGACCAGCGCGCCCGGCCAGACGATGTCGTCGGCGATGGCGGTGATGCCGACGAGGCCGGCGAGGACGCCGTTTGCGACGTAGAGCGTGTCGACCTTGCCGGTCTTGTACATGGCGACGCCGCCCGCGCCGATTGCGCCGGCGGCCATGCCGAGGGTGGTCACGAGGGCGACGCGGCCGACGTAGGCGAAGGAGCCGAGCGTGACCCCGCCGTCGGCGTACGCGAGGGGCGCGGCGGCGGTGCCGACGTTGAAGCCGTACCAGCCGAACGCGAGGATGAGCGTGCCGAGGACGGCGAACGTGATGGAGTGGCCGGGGATGACGTTCGCGGTGCCGTCGGGCTTGAAGCGGTCCATGCGCGGGCCGATAATCCACGCCGCGGTGAGGCCGGCGATGCCGCCCATCCCGTGGACGATCATGCCGCCGGCGAAGTCGTGGAAGCCGAGCGCGTCGAGGAAGCCGCCGCCCCAGGTGAAGCCGACGACGACGGGGTAGATGACGCCCGCGATGAGGATGGTGTACGTGAGGTACGCGCGGAGCCGGGCGCGGCCCGCCACGGCACCCGAGACGATGGTGGCGGCGGTCATGGCGAAGACGGCCCCGAACAGCCAGTCGACCCACGCCGTCGTCGCCGAGGCGTCGGGCGCGTAGAGGCTCATGAACGCCCCGGTGATGTCGGTGATGTCCAGCGCGGAGCCGCTGGTGAGGGCGGCGACGATGGACGACACGGCCGCGCCGAGCAGGAAGAACACGATGACGCCGATACTCCACGTCAGTAAGTTCTTGGTCAGTTGGTTGGCGACGTTCTTCGCGCGGACCTGCCCGGCTTCGAGCATGGCGAAGCCGGCGTGCATGAAGAAGATGAGGAACGTGACCGTGAGGACCCACACGAGGTTCACGCCCTCGACGACCGTCGCGAGGTCGGTCTGCAAGGGTGTCAACATACGGTGCCTCCGGCGAACGGTTCGAGCTGGGAAGTTGGACAGTCGTTCATATTGGTGCTCGATTCGCGACCGAATGTCTCGCGAACCATGTGAGATGCTATCTACAGACGTTCATATAACGGTTCGCGTTGACAAACGTATAGAAAAAGGAGTTCTGAGAGACGTATGTCCGATATAAGATGATGTATGTGTTGTATAAGGGCGTAAGGTCGCCACTTAGTGTACAAATGTTGCCGAGCAATCCTACGAACGTAGTGTCGGATTAGTAATAGAAACGGCGTGGGGGCGTTCATCGAACCCCGGTCGGATGCGCACTCGCGCGGACCGCGGCGAGGGCGGCGAAAGGAGACGTCAGGTCGGTTTCGGTCGTCCGTGCGCGCTCAGACCGCCGGATTGCCCTCCTTGCCGGTGCGGACCTGGACCGCGCTCTCGACGGGGAGGACGAATATCTTCCCGTCGCCTTTCTCGCCCGTGTGGGCGGCGTCGGCGATGGCGTCGACCACGTCGTCGGCGGGGATGTCGGCGACGACGCACTCGACTTTGACCTTCTGGTGGAGGTCGACGGTGTACTCCTCGCCGCGCCACTGGCCCTTCTTGGCGGGCTGGGAGCCGCGGCCGGAGACGTTGGTGACGGTGAGCGACGGGGCACCCGCCTCGGCGAGCGAGGTCTTCACGTCCGAGAGCTTGTCGGGGCGGATGATGGCCATCACCATCTTGATGCCCTGTTCGTCGGCCTCGTCGCTCATTGGTCGTCACCCCCGTTGGCTTCGACGGTCTCGTCTTGCTCGACGCCGCCGTCGGTGCGGACGCTGCCGCCGTCGGTCGCCGTGGGCGAGCCGAGCGCGCCGTCGGGGCCGGCGTCGCCGACGAATTCGGGGTAGACCGAGACGCCGTGTTCGCCGGCGTCGAGGCCTTCTTCTTCCTCTTCTTCCGAGACGCGGAGACCGAAGATGGCGTCCGTGATGGCGAAGACGATTGCCGATGCGAGGATGGTCCACGCGGCGATGACGGCCACGCCGACGACCTGCATCACGAACTGCATCACGGAGAAGCCGCCCACCGCGAAGACGGGGATGAGCGCCGTGCCGACAGCGCCGGCGACGCCGTGGACGGCGAAGACGCCACACACGTCGTCGATTTTGAGCGAGTCGACGGTCCAGCGGTACGCCGGCAGGACGATTGCGCCGCCGAGCGCGCCGAGGATGAGGCCGCCCCACCACGTGACGTGGGGGACCGCGCCGGTGACCGCGACGAGACCGGCGAGCAGGCCGTTCGCCATCCAGAGGGGGTCGGGCTTGCCCTGGTAGCTCGTCGAGACGATCATCGCGGCGACCGCGCCGGCGCCCATGCCGAGGGTCGTCACGAGGGCGACGCGGCCGAGCGCGGCACCCATGAACTCCAGTCCGCCGCTTTCGGTGACCGCGAGGACGGTCGCCTGGGTGCCGACGTTGAAGCCGTACCAGCCGAACGCGAGGATGAGCGTGCCGAGGACGGCGAGCAGCATCGAGTGGCCCGGGATGGGCTGGCTGTCGCCGTTCGAGTCGAAGCGGCCCTTACGCGGGCCGACCATCTTCGCGCCGACGAGGCCGGCGACGCCGCCGCACATGTGGACGACGGTCGCACCGGCGAAGTCGAGGTAGCCGACGCCGAGGGCGGCACCGATGTAGCCGCTTCCCGAGAGGAGGCCGCCGGACCACGTCAGGCCCTGCACGACGGGGTAGATGATTCCCGTGATGGTCGCCGCGAAGACGATGTACGCGCGGAAGTCCATGCGCTCTGCGACCGCGCCGGAGACGATGGTGGCGGCGGTCATGGCGAAGACGGCCCCGAACAGCCAGTCAATCCACGCGCCGGAGTCGCCGATGTACGAGAACGCGGCGGCGGCGTCGAAGCCGCCGGGCGACGTGAGGCCGCCGACGATCGTCGCGACCCCCGCGCCGACGAGGAAGTAGACGAGCACGCCGAGCGCCCAGTCGGTCATGTTCTTCATCAGCACGTTGCCCACGTTCTTCGCGCGTACCTGCCCTGCCTCTAAGAGCGCGAAGCCCGGCTGCATGAAGAAGATGAGGAACGAGACGACGAGGATCCAGACGTAGTTGACCCCCTGCGCGACAACGCTCGGGTCGACCTGCAGTGGAATCACGACTGCCCACCCCACGCGGCCTCCGGTGACCGTTCAGTTACTTTTTCTCCGTATCCGTGTGGATTCTGGTGCTTCATCACGGTTCGGCTTCATGGTGAGTCAGTACATAAAGTGTGGGGTTGGTTTTGTCAAATTTAGCAAGGCGTAATACCACAACTGCACAAAATAGGCTAGAATATTACGCATATAAGGTTGTATATCGTCCAAGGATTTTGAGATTCTCCGGAGTTCGGTGGACGAACGTTCAGGAAAATGTTGCCTAACAAGTGTGTTTTGGCCGTGCGCGCCCCGGTATCGTTTCCCGTGGTTCGGCCCTCGAACCGCGTCGTTCCGCGGGTCGAGCGGCCGTCCGAGAGCCGGCCGGCTCACCCGCCCGCCGTCTCAGTCGAGTTGCCGCGCGACGCGCTCTGCGAAGTACGTGATGATGAGGTCCGCGCCCGCCCGCTTCATCGAGAGGAGCGACTCGCGGGCGACCTCGTCGAGGTCGAGCCAGCCCTTCTCGGCGGCGGCGTGGAGCATCGCGTACTCGCCGGAGACGTTGTAGGCGGCGACCGGGTGGTCGTAGCCCTCGCGGATGGCGCGGACGATATCGAGATACGGCAGGCCCGGCTTGACCATCAGCACGTCCGCGCCCTGTTCCACGTCGAGTGCGACTTCGCGAAGCGCCTCGCGGGCGTTCGCCGGGTCCATCTGGTAGTGTCGTCGGTCGCCGAACGCCGGCGCGCCGTCGGCCGCGTCGCGGAAGGGACCGTAGAAGGCGCTCTCGTACTTCGCGGCGTAGGACATGATTGGTATCTCGTCGTGGCCGGCGTCGTCGAGCGCGGCGCGAATCGCGCCGACCATCCCGTCCATCGAGGCCGAGGGTGCGACCATGTCCGCGCCCGCCTCGGCGTGGGAGACGGCCGTCTCCGCGAGCAGGTCGAGCGTCGGCCCGTTTTCGACCGTCAGCGTCGGGTCGTCCTCGGCGTGGTCCTCCAGCACGCCGCAGTGGCCGTGGTCGGTGTACTCGCAGAGACACACGTCGGTGATGACGTAGGCGTCCGTCTCGGCGGTGATGGCGCGGACGGCCTCCTGTACGACCCCGTTTCGCGCGTACGCGCGAGACCCCTCGGGGTCCTTCGACTCGGGGATGCCGAAGACGATGACGGCCTCGACGCCGGCCTCGCGCACCTCGGCGACGCGGTCGGCCGCCTCGGCGACGGGCACGCGCTCGTGGCCCGGCATGGACTCGATGGGGACGCGCTCGTCGGTCGTCGCGTCGACGAAGACGGGCGCGACGAGGTCGGTCGCGTCGAGCGTCGTCTCCGAGACGAGCGGGCGAATCCCGTCGGTTCGAAGCCTGCGGGGGCGGTCGGTGAACTCCATACGCGGGGTTCGGTCGGCGGCGGCAAAATGCCGTCGCTCCCGTCGGTTCGCGCCGCGTTATCCAAACCATAATGAACACGATGCCGCTCGAAACACACAGGACATGAGTGCCTTCACCGCCCAACTCCCCCACTTCCTCCGGGACCTCCTCGCGTCGGACCTCGCCCTCGTCGCCCTCTTTTTCGTGTTCGTACTGGAGGGCGCGATGCTCCTCTACGTCGCGCCGAGCGAACTCCTCGTACCCGGGGCGCTGGCGCTGGTCGGCGACCGACTGTTGCTCCCGATTCTCGCCGTCGCCGTGCTCGGCGCGACCGTCGGTCAGGTCGCGCTGTTCCTCGTCGCCAAGCGGGGTGGCCGCGAGTACCTCCTGTCGCGGTCGTGGTTCCGCGTCGGCGAAGACTCCCTCGACCGGTTCGACGGCTGGTTCGACCGCTGGGGCCCCGTCGTCGTTCCGCTGAGCAACGCGATGCTGTTCACGCGCGGGATGCTCACCGTGCCGGCCGGGCTGTCCGGGATGTCGGCGAAGCGGTTCGTCGCGCTCTCGGCGCTCGGGACCGTCGTGTTCGAGAGCGCGCTCGCGGCGCTGTACGTGTTCGGAGGACAGGTGCTCGCGTGAGCGGACGCGGGGCCGCGCGCGGCGACCCGGCGCGGCGGCGGTAGGCGGGCGTTAGTGGAGGGACAGCGGCGGGGCGGCCGTCACTTTGTTCGGTTAATATCGAGTTTTTCCTTCAGAGCGGCGAGTTCCTCGGATTCGGCGAGTTCCTCGACCCGCTTGCGGAAGTGTCGCTCGCAGAGGCCGACCTTAATGTGGTCTTTCTCGGCGGCGTATGCGGCCTCACGGTCGCAGTAGTGACACTGCATACCGCCCCTTCAGTTCCGATGGGATTTAACTCTACGCCCCACGGCACGTTCCGTGTTATTCACGGACTAACACGGTTAGAGACCGTCTACCGCCGCGGCGAACCGGGCGAAGTCGGTCTCCGGCGGCCCGGCGCGGCCGAGCGTCTCGTCGTGGGCGTCGCTCCCGCCCGTGGCGAGCAGGTCGTAGCGCTCGATGGCCTCGTCCACGAGGTCGCAGTCGACCGCGAACCCGTAGGGGTAGTAGCGCTCGACGGCGTCGAGGTCGGCACAGAGGTCGAGCGCGCCGGCGGGGTCGCGGTAGCGAAACGGATGCGCGAGACCGACCACGTCGCAGGCGTCTCGCAGGGCCGCGACGCCGTCGTCGAACGTCGGGAGGTCGCGCGGGACGTAGCAGGGGCCGTCCGCGCCGATGAGTTCGTCGAACGCGCCCTGGTAGTCGTAGGGCGCGTCGCTGGCGTCGATTGCGCGGGCGACGTGCGGCCGGCCGACCCCGTCGTGGATGTCGATGTCGAGGTCGACCCCGGTTTCCGCTTCGACCGCCGCGACGATTTCCCGCGCCCGCTCGACGCGGTTGCGCTGGAGTCGGTCGACCGTCTCGACGAGAGCGGGCCGCTCCCTGAGGCCGTAGCCGAGGAGGTCGACCCGGCGGTCGCCGGCGTCGACGCGCAGTTCGATGCCGCGGACGACTGTCACGCCGTCGCGTTCGACCACCGGCGCGTCGAGGTCCGGGTGGTAGCGGTCGTGGTCCGTCACGGCCACCACGTCCACCCCGCCCGCGCGGGCGGCGTCGGGGAGCGCGTCGACGGTGAGCCGACCGTCCGAGGCGGTCGTGTGGAGATGAAGGTCCGCGACCGGCGGGCTGTCGTCCATGCATCGTGGTCGGGGCGAGGGGGAGACAAACGTTGCGCCCAGTGTGTCATTAAGGACGATTAAGGACTCCAATGCCACTAATCATATACATGGAAAATCATTAAGAATGTGGGCGGCACAGTCGTGGATGTAATGCGCCTGAACGGACTCGGCGACGCCATCGATCGCCACGAATACCCGATTAGCTCGACCGACTTCGCCCAGCGGTACGGCGACAAAGTAATCGAGCTACAGAACGGCCAGGAGACCGTCGCACAGATTCTGGCCCGTCTCGGCGACGAGACGTACACGTGCCCGCAGGACGTGCGGGACGCCCTCTTCACCGGCGTCGGTCACGAGGCGATCGGTCGTCGGTACTACAGCGACCGCGACCCGTCCCCGCTCGGTGAGAACGGACCAGAGATGGTCTCGTTCTGAGGTCGGTTCTCGTCTCACTCCGATTTTCTTTCTGACCGCGACTCCTGAGCCGTCGGCTCGGCGTCTCGCTCGTCGAGTCGTCGACGACCCGTCAGTCAGAGAGCCACGGCAGGTCGACCGGAACGGACCCTTTCGAGTAGCCTTCGACCTCGCCCGACGGCCGGAGGCGGAAGACGACGGCCGGCCGGTGCCGAACGTCGGGCTTCTCGCCCATGATGGCGGCCCAGTCGTCGTCGGGGAACGACGAGCAGTCGACGAACAGCGTCACGCCGCCGCCGTGTTCGGCGAGTTGACCCTCGCCGTTGGTCTTGGTCTGGGCCGTGTCGCGGATGGCGGCGACGGGGTTGCTCACGGAGCGTCGGTTCGGCGGGAGCGGGCGCGTCACCTCGATGAGCGCGCCGCCCGCGCGGGTGTTCTCGGCGCGGAAGTCGATGGAGTGGCCGGTCGCCACGGCGATTTCGGGCGTGATGTCGTAGCCCGCCTCGTCGAGGAGGTACGCCACGTCGAACTCGCCCATCGCGGCGGCCATCCGTATCGGGTCGAAGTACTCCGAGGTGCCGAGCTTTCCGGCCATGACCTCGCGGTACTCGTCGAGGACGCCCGTGGCGAAGAACGACTCGTAGAACGCAAGCGCCTCCTCGCGGGTCGCGTCGGGAAAGCCCGCCGCGTGGTCGTGGAAGAACTCGCGGGTCGTCTCGCGGCCGTCCTTCGAGAGGAACACCGGGAGGAAGAACCACGAGAGGTGCGGATAGGGCTTCAGCCACGGCGACTGGTCGAACAGCTCGGCGATGAGTTCGCGCTGGGCCCACCGGGAGATTTCGAAGGGAGCCTCGTCGAACCCCTCCTTGTCGGTCCGCCACAGCGAACTCGGGGTCTCGGTGTTGCCTATCCAGTAGGCGTGGTCGTCGGTCCACGCGAACAGCGCGGTGTCGCCGTTGTCCATGTCGAACCGTCGGGCCTCGTAGCCGTCGGGCGGTGCGTACCACGGCGCACCCATCTCTGCGCCGAGGTTGGCGTCGAGCGGCTGGAAGACGTCGCGGGCGATGCGCGACTCGTCCCAGCGTCCGGGGGCGTAACGAAAGCGAAGCGGGCGTGCCACACACGGTGTAGTTCGGCGATTGCTTTTACCCTTTCCCGCCGCGGCCCCTGATTTCGGTTCCGTCCACCCCGCCTCCGAGCTCAGGAACCCCGAACCGCCACGAATATCACGATTGTGAATCGCTCCGATAGTTATATGTGCTACAGTCACACATGGTAAGTCGAACCATGTCAATGGGGGCATACGACGAAGCCGAACACGAACGCCGCGAGCGGATGACGAGTCAGGTCGAACCCGGCACCGACGACGACCGGAAGACCTACCGCGGCAGTGTCGAGTACGACTCCGGCGACTCGACCGACGCGCTGCTCGAACAGTTCAAGCGGATGAAGTCCGACGACTGACCGTTCCCCTCGTCCTGTTCCTGCGTACCCTCACGTCCTCGTCAGCGCCGCCGCCGTCACCGAGACGACGGTCACGGCGACGACGTGTCCGCCGACCGCGAGCAAAAGCACCGGCTGGTCCGCGACGAACGGGAGCAACAGCACCTGCGCGACCGCGAAGCCGACGTTCAGCAGGTTCACTCGCCTGACCGTCCCGGCGGTCGGGCCGTCGAACCGGTAGCGGACGGCTCCCCAGAGACCGACGACCGCCGCCCACCACGACGTGCCGATTCGGTAACAGAGGTCCCAGAGGACGAGCAGCGTCAGGTAGACCACCACGACCGGCGGTTCCGGGCCGAACAGCGTCGTCATGAGCGGCGTCCCCGGCTGTCGCGGGTCGAAGACGAACAGGTGCGTCACGAGCGCGACGAACGCGAGCACGCCCAGCACGACCTCGATGCTCGACCCGAAAAGCAGGCGTCGATAGGGCGCGGGCACCCTCGCGGCGCGGGTCCACTCGCCCATGCGGAGCATCACGACGCTCCCCGCGGCCGCGACGACGATGGCCGCGGTGCCCGCGACCGCCGCGGCCCACAGGTCGTACACCCACGCGAAGACGAGCACCGCGGCCTCGAAGACGGCGATTTGGAGGACGATAGCGCCCGCTTCGCCGATGTTCACGCCCGGGAGCGCGCCGACGATGCTCTCGTACACCCACGTCTCGCCGTACTCCGGGGCGTCGTTCATGTCCCGCTCCTACGGCCCCGCGGTATATCAATCGCCGCTGCGCTGGGGGCGCGCTCGCGGGCGGTTCGCGTCCCGCTCACGTCGGGGTCGTCGGCTCCGGTTCCACGGTGTTCTCGCGCTGTTCGCGCTCCTCGCGGAGCGCCCGCTCGACCGCGGCGTCGAACGGCGTCTCGTCCACCGCGACGATGTCGCGGATGCGGTCGTCGCCGACGACGACGGGGTTTTTCAGCCCCTCGATGAGCGGCCGGGCGACGCCCGTGTCCACGTCGGTCACGAGCCCGATCCAGTACGACGAGAGCCGCGGCGTCAACACGGGGACGGGGACGATTCGGGGCGCGTGGCCCAACTGCGCGCCGACGCGCTGGAGCATCTCCCGGTAGGTGAGCACGTCCGGGCCGCCGATTTCGTAGGTTTCGCCCGCCGTCTCGGGGTGGTCGAGGACGCCCGCGAGGTAGGCGACCACGTCCGCGATGGCGACGGGTTGACACCGCGTCTCGACCCACTGCGGCGTCACCATGATCGGCAGGCGCGTGGCGAGTTGGCGGACCATCTCGAAGCTCGCGCTCCCCGCGCCGACGATGATGGCCGCCCGGAGGGTCGTCAGTTCGGGCGCACCCGACGCGAGGATGTGTTCGACCTCGCGGCGCGACCGCAGGTGCGCCGAGAGTCGGTCGCGGTCCTCGCCGAGGCCGCCGAGGTAGACGATTCGCCCGACGCCGGCGTCCTCCGCGGCGTCGACGAAGTTGCGGGCGGCGAGGCGGTCGCGCGCCTCGAAGTCGCCGCCGGCGTGCATCGAGTGGATGAGGTAGTACGCCGCGTCCACCCCCGCCATCGCGGGGGCGAGCGTCGCCGGTTCGAAGATGTCGCCTTCGACCACCGCCGCGCCGGGCGGACCGTCGTAGCGCGCCGCGTCGCGGACGAAGACGACCACGTCGTGGCCGGCGTCGAGGAGGAGGGGCACGAGGTGCCGGCCGACGAACCCGGTCGCACCGGTCACGAGCACTTTCATGTCGTACGATAGCGCCGCTCACGATGTTAACGTGTCGCCCGTCCGACCGACCGACGACTGCCCGCGACCACTCGTCGGTCCGCCGCCGCCTCCGGTTCAGCCGTCGCCGCGAACCGCGTCCCACCCGGGCGTCTCCGGCGCGCCGCGAGCGACTTCGACCTCGTCGGGGTCGGGTGCCTCGTCGGCCGCGCTCCCGAGGCGACCGGCGACCGCGTCCCACGCGGCGACCGCGTTTCCCGCCCACGACTCGCTTTCGAGCGTCTTCGCACGCGCCCGCGAGGCGCGGTCGCCGTCGACCTCGGTCGAACCGGGGTGGGACCCGACCGCGACGCCGACGAACTCCGCGCGGTCCTCCGGCGTCAGTTCGCGGGTTTTGAGGTGGTCGATAGTCCCCGCCAACCGCTCGGGGTCCGGGTGGACGAACACCTTCGCGCCGAGGGCGTGGGGGCCGAGGAGCAGGCCGTGGAGGTCGTCCGGAGGCGCGTCGTCGAGCAGGCGCTCGCCGCCGTGGTGTCGCTCGACGCGCTCGCACTCGGTCTCCTGTTCGAGGACGAGGTTGTGACCGGGGTACTCGGCGCACTCGTCGGGGTAGAACTCGGTGTCGTGGATGCGGCACTGGAGGGTCTCGGGGTCGAGAAACGCGCAGGCGCGGAGCCACGTCCGCTCCAGTCCGAACGGTCCGACGGGCTTCGGTGGCTTGCGCATGCCGACGAAGAACGCCGGCTTCCCGGCGATTGCGGCGACTTCGACCCCGTCGATTTCGACGCCCTCGCCCGGCGACGCCTCCCACAGCCGCGGGGTGAGAACGTCGCCCAGCCCGGCATCGACGAAATCCCGAACCTCGTCGCGGGTCAGCGGGACGAGGTTGTAGGTGTCGTCGAGCGGCGCGCGCGGCCCGCGGCGCTCGTGGTCGAGCGGGACCGGCGCGACCGGTCGCCAGTCGATACAGCAGCCCGCACAGCCTTCGCAGTCGACGCGCATGCCACGAAAATTATACGCCAACCGACAAGAAGCTCCCGGCGGGTCGGTGGTGTCGGCCGATTCCGTCCCCGGCGACGCGGCGGGGCGCTTTTGCCGCCTCGGGCCCTCGGTTCCCTCATGACTTCCGAACCGTGCGACGCCTGCGGGAAGGGCGTCCGCATCGCCGGCGGTATCGGCGACCTCTGGAACTTCCCCACCTCATCGTCCGGCGGGATGACGCTGGAACTCGTCGACGGCTCCGAGCACTTCCTCTGCTTCGACTGCATGGAGCGACTCCCGGGCGACCGCGAACCGACGGCCGAGGACGTGGCGGCGCTTTAGGCTCGGCTTTCTCGGGTCCGGCGATGCCGCGACCGCACCCCGGAGCGGTGGATTTAGGCCCGTCCGAGGACTCCATCGACCGTGGACCCGTCGCGCATCATCGACTCGTTTCCGGCTCCCAGTTTCCGCGGCGCGCAGGAGCGGGCCCTGCGCGACATCCGCGACGCCTTCGCCGACGGCAACGACGTGGTCTTGGTCCGCGCGCCGACCGGGAGCGGGAAGTCGCTTCTCGCCCGCGCCATCGCGGGGTCGGCGGCGACCGTCGACGAGACCTCGCCCGCGCAGGCGACCGACGCCTACTACACGACCCCGCAGGTGTCGCAACTGGACGACGTGGCCGAGGACGACCTGCTTTCGGACCTCAAGATAATCCGCGGTAAGTCCAACTACAACTGCATCATCCGCGGGGAGGAAGACACCCCCGTCGACCGCGCCCCCTGCGCCCGCAAGCGCGGCTTCGACTGCTCGGTCCGGCACCGCTGTCCGTACTTCTCCGACCGCGCTATCGCGTCGAACCGCCAAATCGCGGCGATGACGCTCGCGTACTTCATGCAGACCGCCGGCTCCGACGTGTTCAGAAAGCGCGACGTGGTCGTCGTCGACGAGGCCCACGGGCTGGCCGAGTGGGCCGAGATGTACGCGACTATCGACCTGAAGCCCCGGACCGTGCCGGTGTGGGACGACATCGGCGTCCCCGACGTGGCGGCCGCGGGCGACCCCGTCGAGCGCGCCTCGCGCTTCGCGGAGGCGCTCGTCGGCGTCTGCAAGCGCGAGAAAGACGAGTTGCTGACGAAGTCCGAACTGACGCCCGAGGAGGCCGCCCGCCGCGACCGCCTGCAGGAACTCATCGGCGAACTGCAGTGGTTCGTCGAGGACTACCGCGACCCCCAGAGCCCGACGACGTGGGTCGTCGACCAGCACGACGGCGAGGGGTCGCCCATCGCCATCAAGCCGCTCGACCCCGCGAAGTACCTCAAACACACCGTCTGGGACCGCGGGAACAAGTTCGCGCTCCTGTCGGCGACCATCCTCAACAAGGCGGCGTTCTGCCGCTCGGTCGGCCTCGACCCCTCGAAGGTCGCGCTCGTGGACGTCGAACACACCTTCCCCGTCGAGAACCGGCCGCTGTACGACGTGACACAGGGGAAGATGACCTACGAGCACCGGGACGAGACGCTGCCCAAAATCGCCCGGCTCGCCGTTCGCCTGATGGCGAAACACCCCGACGAGAAGGGGCTGATTCACTGCCACTCGTATGCGATTCAGGCTGAGCTTCGCCGCCGCCTCGCCGAGATGGGCCTCGGCAACCGCGTCCGCGGCCACGACCGCGACGACCGAAACGTCGAACTGGAGACGTGGAAGGCGACCGACCGCCCGGAGGTGTTCCTCTCGGTGAAGATGGAGGAGGCGCTGGACCTGAAGGGCGACCTCTGTCGCTGGCAGGTGCTCTGCAAAGCGCCCTATCTCAACACGAACGACTCCAGAGTCGCCCGTCGCCTCGAAGACGGCCAGTGGGCGTGGTACCGCCGCGCCGCCCTCCGGACCGTGATTCAGGCGTGCGGCCGGGTCGTGCGCGCGCCCGACGACTACGGCGACACCTACGTCGCCGACAGCAGCCTGCTCCAACTGTTCGACAAGACGCGGACGGACATGCCCGACTGGTTCGCCGCGCAGGTCGACCGGATGACGAAACCGGACCTCCCCGAGTTCGACCCCGTCGCGGCCGGCGGCCGCGGAGGCAACGCGGGTAACGCGACCGGCGGGACCGCGAACCTCGGCGGCTCGGCGAGTCGGTCGTCCGGTACGTCCGGGTCCGGCTCGGGCTCCGGTTCGCGGCGCGACTCGACTCGCGGTTCGGGGTCCTCGGGAAGTCGTGCGGGCGGCTCCGGCGGCGCGTCGGCCGGCGGTTCCGGTGGCCGTAGCGGTGGCCGCTCGTCCGGCGACTCCGACGACGGCGGCCGGAGCAACCACCCGCTTTCCGACGTGTGGGGCGAGTGACTACAGGACGAACGCGGCCGCGGAGAACAGCGACGACCCGATCATGAGCGCGACGAGCGTCAGCGCGAGGAACTGCTGTCTGTCCATGGGCGTGCGTCGGCCGGCCGGTAATTAACGTTTCTGAACCGATTTCCACGGGTGATAACCGCGTTTCGGTCGGCGGGTCGCCCCGATGGTGTCATGCCATTACGTCCCGTCTGAACGGCAAAAATCGCCACAGTGTCCAAGAGAGTCGCCGCCTCCGATACATTTCCTCAATGATTGTTAATGGTCTTAGCTGTTTGACGAACGAGTCTCGGATATTTGGTGACGCATGTAAAGCTATAGTTCACCTAACTTTGTCTTTGACACGCTTTCTCACGAAATAGTTAACACCAATGCCCCTGAATGATGGAGTATCGGCCATGCACACCAACGCACTCGCCACGGCGATGACACTGTATCGTAGTGGGGCACTCACACTCTCGCAGGCGGCCGCTCGCTCCGGCTACTCCGAAGACGACCTGCTCCTCGCCCTCCAGCGCCACGGCGTGCCCGTGCACGAAGACGACGCGCCGACCGCGTCCCTCTCTGCGGACCGGCCGGCCAGCGCCGACTGATTCTGCTCCGTCGTTCGATTATCTCCCGTTCCTGAGCGACCGCTTTTCGCGTTTCGTTGCCGGACCGCTCACGATTCGTAAAAACGCAAACGCCGTCGCAACCGCGGTCCGTCTCTCCTCCTTGGGCGGCTTACTCCTCGCCTTCGCCCTCGACGACTTCCTCGGGGAGGATGTGCAGTCCCGACCGGCTCTTGAGGACCGGTACCATCGCGGCGTCGGGGTCGAAGTAGTCCGGCCGCGGGATGGTCTTCGCCTCGTACGTCTCGGGGTCGAGCACCTGCACGGCGTGTTCGTCCTCGACGGTGACGACGGTGGTCTCTTCTGCGTCCTCGACGGAGCCGAGGTCCTCGGCCTCGGGGCGCTCGCCCTCCTCGAACTCCGACTCGTAGGGGTCGCCGGAGGTGAGTCGCGTCCCCTTGAGTCGCCCGCGGTTGCTCCGCACCAGCACCGGGCCGTCGCCGTCCTCGGGGTCGATGACGTCGCCGGCGGTGTACCGCGGCAGGCGGGCGACGAAGGTGACGCGGTAGACCTCGTTGCCGTCGCCGTCTTCCGTGACGAGCGTCGGGTGTTCCTCGATGGTGCCGCCGAAGCGCTCGCGAATCTGCTTCGCGACGCCGCTTCCCATCTGGTTGGTCGATATCTTGATGTTCGGGCCGTCCGGCGTCCGGTTCACCTCGGTGATGAAGGCGTTGCGGTCGCCTTTGTCCTCGCGTTCGGCGATGTAGGACTCGGCGATTTCGATGGCCGTCTCGGCCTCCTCCGTCGTCGGCGTTCGGTCGTCGGCGCGGACCTGCACGAGGCTGGCGAAGTAGCCGCCGGCGATGCGGCCGCAGCGCTGGCAGGTCTCGCGGGCGATGCTCACCGGGACGACGACGGACTCCTCCAGCGGCGTGCCGCGGACGACGCCCGAGAAGTGGCAGTGCATCCGGATGTTGTTCTGGTCGACCTGCTCGGGTTCGACGCCCCAGCGGACCTCCTCCGCGTTGAGGTGGACGCCGAGGGAGTTCGAAACCTCCTCGATGGCGATGTCGGTGTAGTCGCGCGCGCCGACGTCGACCCACCGGTTGCCCCGGTGAATCGCGCCGCACTGCGCGCAGACGCGGACCTGCACCTCGTCGGGCGCGTCCACGAGGTCGAAGTCCTCGAAGTAACACGAGTCACAGAGCACGTCGTCTCGCTCGCGCGGCATCCCGGGGAGCGGTTCCGGCCGCTCCGGAACCGGGTCGCCGCACCGAGGGCAGAAGTCGCGGGATTCGCTCATTGGCGGCTCTAGTCCGTTCGACCGCTTAAGTTCGGCGTCACGGCTCGCCGTCGCCCCCGTCGCGCAGGTACGACGCGGCCTCCTCGTCGGACACCTGCGCGAAGTCGCGGTAGAACGCGCCGACGGCCCCGAACGCCTCCGGCGACTCGACCGCGACGACCGCGTCGCACTCGGCTTCGAGGTCCGAGAGGGTGTTCGGCGGCCCGACCGGCACCGCGAGAACGACGCGGTCTGCGCCTCCCGCGACGACCTGCCGCAGGCACGCGCGGGCGGTCGCGCCCGTGGCGACGCCGTCGTCGACGACGACCACGCGCTTTCCGGCCACGTCGGGAAGCGGGTCGCCGCCGCGGTACAGCGACACCTTCTCTCTGGCCGCCTCGGCCTCGCGCTCGCGCTCGCGGTCGAGGTAGTCGTCGCCCACGTCGAGATACGAAAGGAGGTCCTCGTTCCACCAGGCGCTCCCGTCGCCGGCGACCGCCCCCACGGCTAGTTCGGGGTTGCCCGGCGCGCCGACCTTGGACGCGACAACCACGTCGAGCGGGGCTCTGAGGCGGTCCGCGACCTCCCTGCCGACGGGGAGGCCGCCCCGCGGGATGGCCAACACGAGGTCCGCCGTCTCTTCTCTCCCGTCGAGCAGGTCCGCCAGCCGGCGGCCCGCGTCTTCCCTATCGGCGAACATGTCACCCGGAACTACGCGCTCCCGCGGCAAAACGGTGTGTCCCGATTCTTCACGAGTCGGACGGTCGCGTGCGACTCCTTCGCACTCCAACAGCGTTTATTAGCCGGATTACTAATCAGGTGGTATGAACTGGAAACCGGACTGGGGACTTCGCGGGCGGATGGCGCTCACGATGTTCCTCCTGTTCGCCCTCTACATCGTCTTCGCGGGGGTGTTGGCGTGGTACTTCACGAACCTGAGCGTAGTTGTCGGGTTCATGGCCATCTTCCTCTTCGCGCAGTTCTTCTTCAGCGACAAAATCGCGCTGTACAGCATGGGTGCGAGCGTCGTCGACGAGGACGACGGCCCGCAGGCGCGCAAGCTCCACGCGATGGTCGGTCGCCTCTCTCAGCAGGCTGACCTCCCGAAGCCGAAGGTCGCCATCGCCGACACGCGCGTCCCGAACGCCTTCGCGACGGGCCGCTCCCAGAAGAGTTCGGCCGTCTGCGTCACGACCGGCCTGATGGACACTCTCGACGACGACGAGTTGGAGGGCGTCATCGCCCACGAACTCGCGCACGTGAAGAACCGCGACGTGATGGTCATGACCATCGCGTCGTTCCTCTCCAGTATCGCCTTCCTCATCGTCCGCTGGGGCTGGCTCTTCGGCGGCGACGACAACCGACAGAACGTGCCGGTCATCGTCGCCATCATCGCGTCGCTCGTCGTCTGGATCATCTCGTACCTCCTGATTCGGGCGCTCTCGCGGTACCGCGAGTACGCCGCCGACCGCGGGGCCGCCGTCATCACCGGCCGTCCCTCGGCGCTGGCGTCCGCGCTCCTCAAGATTTCGGGCCGGATGGACAACGTCCCGAAGCGCGACATGCGCGACTCCTCGGAGATGAACGCGTTCTTCATCATCCCCATCAAGTCCGACTTCATCGGTCGCCTGTTCAGCACTCACCCCTCCACCGAGAACCGCGTCGAGCGCCTCCGCGACATGGAGCGCGAGATGGAGACCGTCTAAGCGCCGATGGGGCTGTTCGATTCATTCCGCGCCGTGCTCGGCATCAGCGCCGAGTCCGACGCGACCACGAAAGCGGACCCCGAGGACCTCTTCGGGATGAGCACGGCGTACCTCACGATGGAGGCGGACCTCCGATTCGACTCGGCCGACGAGGCGGCGCTGTGTTTCTCCTCCGTCGACAGCACCGACTTCGCCGACACCGTCGACGCCGTGGAGGACATCCTCACCGCCGGAAGCGAGGAGACGGGCACCGAGTTCCGCCGGCACACCGACGGCCACGGCTACAACTGGGTCGTCCTCGCCGACGACGACCCCGAGGACCTCGTGACGAGCGTCCACTTCGCCGCCGACGAGTTCATCGAGCGCGGCTACGGGTCGCGCCTGCTCGCCGCCCTGTTCGGCTTCGAGCGCGACGGCGACCGCGCCTACTGGATTTACTCGTTCCGCCGCGGTGCGTACTACCCCTTCGCCCCGCAGGGCACCTCGTCGCGGAACCAGAGCCTGGAGTTCAAACTCGAATCCGTCCTCGACGGCGAACTGGAGATAGAGGACGACGAGAGCTACTGGTACCCGCTGTGGCCCTCGACGCCGAACGGCCACCCGTGGGAGTGACCGCGCGCCTCCGGCGTTCCTGACTCCCTCGTAGTCGGTCCCCGTTCCCCTCCCGTTCTGTTCGGTTCTACTTTCGCGCCGGCCCGCGCTCTCAGCCGAGTTCGGAACCCGCTCAGTCTCTCCTCCGTCCGTCCCAGTTCCCGCGACATCGCGCTTGAACCTCCGCACCGACCTGATTTCCGACCCCACCGCGTCGCCCGTTTTCACTTTCACTTCGCTGTTAACGAGGGTTTATGAGGGTATAGGCGGAACGACTGGGTATGGCAGAAGACGACCTCGAAAGTCTCCCCGGCGTCGGCCCGGCGACGGCCGACAAGCTCACCGACACCGGCTACGACAGCTATCAGTCCATCGCGGTCGCCAGCCCCGGCGAGCTGTCGAACAAGGCCGACATCGGCTCCAGCACGGCCTCCGACATCATCAACGCGGCCCGCGACGCGGCCGACGTGGGCGGCTTCGAGACCGGCTCGATGGTCCTCGAACGACGCCAGCAGATCGGCAAGCTGAGCTGGCAGATCGACGAAGTGGACGAACTCCTCGGCGGCGGCCTCGAAACGCAGTCCATCACCGAGGTGTACGGCGAGTTCGGTGCCGGGAAGTCCCAGATCACCCACCAGCTCGCGGTCAACGTCCAGCTCCCGCCGGAACTCGGCGGCCTCGGCGGCGGCTGTATCTTCATCGACTCCGAGGACACGTTCCGCCCCGAGCGTATCGACGACATGGTCCGCGGCCTCGAAGACGAGGCGCTCGAAGCGACGCTCGAAGACCGCGACATGGAGGGCTCCATCGACGACGAGGAGACGATGAAGGCGCTCGTCGACGACTTCCTCGACAAGATTCACGTCGCCAAGGCGTTCAACTCCAACCACCAGATTCTCCTCGCCGAGAAGGCCAAGGAGCTCGCCGGCGAACACGAGGACACCGAGTGGCCGGTCCGTCTCCTCTGTGTGGACTCGCTCACCGCCCACTTCCGCGCCGAGTACGTCGGCCGCGGCGAACTCGCGGAGCGCCAGCAGAAGCTCAACAAGCACCTCCACGACCTGATGCGCATCGGCGACCTGTTCAACACGGGCATCCTCGTGACGAATCAGGTCGCGTCGAACCCCGACTCCTACTTCGGCGACCCGACTCAGCCCATCGGCGGTAACATCCTCGGCCACACCTCGACGTTCCGCATCTACCTCCGCAAGTCCAAGGGCGACAAGCGTATCGTCCGCCTCGTTGACGCGCCGAACCTCGCCGACGGCGAGGCCATCATGCGCGTGCAGGACGCCGGTCTCAAGCCCGAGTAAGCCGACGCTCGGTCGGTCGGCCGACTTCACACGACTCCGCGGTCCCCGTTCCCCCACACGCCCTCCGTCTCACCCCACATTCTCCCCTTCCCCCGTCGCCCGAGCGACCGCGCCGTCTCTCGGTTCCCATAATCTTGGAAACGTCTTACAATACTATCCCGTCACCGCCCCACCGTTCAGGTAGGTGAACTCCATGACGAACCGAATCGTAGTCGTTGGCGGTGGTACGGGTGGGACGGTCGTTTCGAACCGTCTCGCGGAGGAACTCGAATCGGAGATTGACGCCGGTGACGTGGAGGTGACGCTGGTTTCGGACGACACGAAGCACGTCTACAAGCCGGTGTTCTTGTACGTCCCGTTCGGGGTCGCGGAGCCGGAGGACGGCGTCCGCGACCTGCGGGACCTCGTCGACGAGCGGGTGACCATCGTCACCAACCGCGTCCGCCGCGTCGACACCGACGAAAAGCGCCTCTACTGTCAGGACGGCCACGAGGTGCTCGACTACGACACGCTCGTCCTCGCGACCGGCGCGAAGCTCGACCCCGACGCGGTCCCCGGCTTCCGGGAGGGCGCACACCACTTCTACAGCGCCGAGGGGGCCGAACGGCTCCGCGACGCGCTCGCGGAGTTCGACGGCGGTCGCCTCGTGTTGAGCGTCGTCGGGACGCCCCACATGTGCCCGGCCGCGCCGCTCGAATTCACGTTCATCGTGGACGACTGGCTCCGGGATCAGGGTCTGCGCGAGGACACCGACCTCGTCTACACGTACCCGATGGAGCGGAGCCACGGGAAGCCCGAAGTCGCCGAGTGGGCCGACCCGATTCTGGCCGACCGCGGCGTCCGCGTCGAGACCGACTTCGTCGTCGACGCCGTCGACCCCGACGAACGGGTCGTCTCGGCGAAAAGCGGCGCGGAGGTGGACTACGACCTGCTGGTCGGCATCCCGCCGCACCGCGGCGACGAACTCATCGTCGACTCCGGGCTCGGCGACGCCGGCTGGGTCGACGTCGACCAGCGGACCCTCCGCGCGACCGCCGCCGAGGACGTGTACGCCATCGGCGACACGGCGGCGCTGCCCATCCCGAAAGCCGGGAGCGCGGCGCACTTCCAGGCCTTCGCGGTCGCGGAGCGAATCGCCGCGGAAGTCCGCGGCCGCACGCCGACGAAGCGGTACGACGGCAAGACCGTCTGTTTCGTCGAGACCGGCCTCAACGAGGCGTCGTTCGTCTCGTTCGACTACGAGACGCCCGCGACGATGCGCCAGCCGTCGAAGCCCATCCACTGGGCGAAACACGCGTACAACGAATCGTACTGGCTGACCGCCAGGGGGATGCTCTGAGGTGAGACAAATGCAGGACCACGAACCTACCACGACGACCGAACAGCAGGTACCCGACGAACTCGTGCGGGCCATCGAGAACAACCCCGAGGAGGTCGCGCTCCTCGTCGAGCGAATGGGTCTCGTCAACGACCTCATCGACGTGCTCGAACTCGGCGTCGGCGCGCTCGACGACGAGATGGTCCGGTCGCTCGCGCGGACCGGGACCTCCCTCGCGGAAGTCGCAGACGACGCCTCCGACCCCGACACCGTCGCCGGGATGAAGCGCCTGCTCCGCGCCGTCGGCGACGCTGAGGAGGCGGAGGCGACGCCCGTGGGCGCGGTCGGCCTCCTGCGGGCCACCCGCGACCCCGAGGTCAAGGCGGGACTCGGCTACCTCGTCGCGCTGGCGGCGGCGCTCGGCGCGGGGACGGCAGAGGAATAGCTCGAACCGCGTTCGGTTCGCCGGGTCACCGCCGCGCCGAAGTCGGCTCAGTCGTCGCCGTCTTCGGTCTTCGTCCGCTCGATTTCTATCTCGCCGTCGTGAATCTTCGCGCCGTCCTGTGCGACCTGTCGCGCGAGCACGGCGCACTTGATGCGCATCGGCGAGATGTCGACGCCGAGCATCTCGGTGATGTCGTCGGTGTCCATCGCTTCCAGCTCCGAGAGCGTCGTGCCCGGCAGTCGCTGGGTGAGCATGCTCGCGGACGCCTGACTGATGGCACAGCCATCGCCGGAGAACGCGACGCGCTCTATGGTCTCGCCGTCGTCGGCGAGCTGCACGTCCATCGTAATCGTATCGCCGCAGGAGGGGTTCTCCCCGGTGTGGGTGAACGTCGGCGACTCCAGCCGACCGTGGTTCCGGGGGTTCTTGTAGTGGTCCATTATCTGCTGACGATACATGTCTGAGCCAATGCCCATTGGTGTTCGTCGGGGCTACGCCCGAGCGCCGTAAAAGGATTCCGGGGCCGGCGATTCGGCCGAATTCGTCGCTTACGTCGCGTCCGACGCCGACGCGTCTTCCGCCGCCGGCGCGTCGTACTTCGTCCACTTCTTTTCGACGTCGCGGTTGGCCACGACGACGGTGTCGCCCTCGTCGTTCTCGAAGCGCGTCTTTCGGAGTTCGATGGAGCTGACCGTCCCCGTCACCGGGTCGGCTTTCACCCGGTCGCCGGGGTTGAAGTCGGGGTCCCGAAGCAGGTAGACGCCCGCCACCGTGTCGGCTATCATGTTCGACAGCGCGTAGGAGACGCCCAGCGCGATGAAGCCGGTCGCGGTGCCGAGGCTCGCCGCGATTTCCGTCATGCCGACGATGTTCAACAGCGCGAGCGCCGCGCCGAACCAGAGGAACACGCCCGCGACGGCGACGCCGAGTTCGACCACGAGGTCCTGTTCTTCGGGGTACAGCCCGTCGAGCACGCCGCGGACGACGAACAGCAACGCCCTGATGCCGACGTAGGCGAGTGCGAGGAAGACGACCGCCGTGAGCACCTTCGGCGCGGCGTCCTGCACCGCGGTCCCGAACTCCGCGACGGTCTCCCGGAGCGTCTCGACGAGAAAACTGGTCAGCGACTGAAGCATACGCTCCGACGACGTGTCAGCGGGACAAAGGCATTGGGGCGACCTCGCCCCAGACGCCGCGAAAAACGGACTACTCAGGCGAACAGCTCGCGAGCCGCGTCGATACCGTCGACCAGCGCGTCGATTTCCGCTCTCGTGTTGTAGATGTAGAACGACGCCCGCGTCGAGGCCGCGACGCCGAGTTTGTCGTGGAGCGGCTGGGTGCAGTGGTCGCCGGCGCGGATGGCGACGCCCTGTTCGTTGAGGATGCTGGAGAGGTCGTGGGCGTGGACGCTGTCGAGGTTGAACGCGACGAGGCCGCCGCGGTCGTCGCCCGGCGGGCCGTAAATCTCGATGTCGTCGAACTCGCTGAGGCGGTCGTAGGCGTACTCCGCGAGCAGTTCCTCGTGGGCCTGGACGTTCTCCATGCCGATGTCGTCGAGGTAGTCCACGGCCGCGGCGAAGCCGACGCCCTGCGCGATGGGCGGCGTGCCGGCCTCGAACTTCCACGGGAGGTCCTCCCACGTGGAGTCCTCGTAGGTGACGCTCCGAATCATCTCGCCGCCGTAGAGGTACGGTTGCATCTCGTCGAGGATGTCGCGTTTGCCGTAGAGCGCGCCGATACCGGTCGGGCCGCACATCTTGTGGCCCGAGAAGGCGAAGAAGTCGGCGTCGATGGCCTCCACGTCGACCGGGCGGGTCGGGACCGACTGCGCGCCGTCGACGAAGGCGTAGGCTCCGACCTCGTGGGCCATCTCGGCGAGTTCGGAGACCGGGTTGACGGTCCCGAGGGTGTTCGAGACGTGGACGACCGACACCATCTTCGTGGAGTCGTCGATGAGCTCCTTCGCGTGCTCCATGTCGAGGCGGCCGTCGTCGTCGACGCGGATGTAGCGCACTTCGGCACCGGTCTTCTTGGCGATCTGTTGCCACGTGACCAGCGAGGCGTGGTGTTCCATCTCGGTCATGACGACCGAGTCGCCCGGCCCGAGTTCGTCGAGACCCCACGCGTAGGCGACGAGGTTCATCGACTCGGTGGTGTTCTTCGTGAAGACGACCTCCTCGCGGCCGCCGGACGCGCCGATGAACTCCGCGACGCGGTCGTGGGCGTTCTCGTAGGCGACGGAGGCCTCCTGGCTCAGATGGTGGATACCGCGGTGGACGTTCGAGTTGTAGCCGTGGTAGTAGTCGACGATGGCGTCGACGACCTGCTCCGGCGTGTGGCTCGTCGCGGCGTTGTCGAGGTAGACGAGCGGCGTGTCGTCGTCGTCGTGTTCACCCGGCGTCGAGATGTCGCCGCCGACCTTCCGCTGGAGGATGGGGAAATCCGCGCGGATGGCGTCGACGTCGACGGGGTACGACTCCTGCACTCTCATTGGGTGTGAGTTACCCCCGTAGGCACAACACGTCTTCGGTCCGCACGCGGCTTCGAAACCGATTTCGGTTTCGCCAGCCGGTAACTGTGGCCGGTGACGGTGACGCGGCGGCGACCGTGACCGCGACGCGGCGGCGACGTGTCGGTCACTCACCCAAACGAATCAAGTAGCCCACGCTCGTTTATCACCTAATGTCGAACGCCACCTCGTCCTCGCTCGCGTTTTCGAGCCTCGACGCGCTCCCGACGCAACTCGCGATTCTGGACGAGGAGGGCGTCATCGTCTACACCAACCGCGCGTGGCGGGAGTTCGGGAACGAACACGGCTATCAGGGCGACAGCAGTTCCGTCGGCATGAACTACCTCGGCGTCTGCGACCTCAGCGGCGCCACTGACGCGACGACGGCCAGCGAGGGTATCCGGGCCGTCATCGACGGCGACAGGGAGGCGTTCTCGTTCGAATACCCCTGCGAAACGCCCGACGAGCGCCTCTGGTTCACGATGCGAGCGACCCGATTCGTCGACGGCGGCGACACCTACGTCCAGATTGCGCACCTCGACATCACCGACCGAAAGCGCGCGGAACTGGAGGCCGAAGAGAAGGCCGAACGCCTCCAGAACCTCGCCCGGATGCTCTCCCACGACCTCCGAAACCCGCTTTCTGTCGCCGTGGGCTACGTCGACTCGCTCCTCGACGAGGTGGTCGACGCCGACGGGCTCGAACAGGTCGCCGGCGCGCTCGACCGGATGGACGACATCATCACCGACGGGCTCGTGTTGGCCCGCCACGACACGGTCGGGGAGCTGTCGACCGTCGACCTCGAAACGCGAGCGGCGACCGCGTGGGCGCACGTCGACACCGGCTCGGCCGAACTCGTCGTCGCCGATTCGTTCGAGTTCCGCGCGGACCCGAGTCTGCTTGGGCACGTCTTCGAGAACCTGTTTCGGAATTCGGTCGAACACGGCGCGAACGATGGCGGCCTGACCGTCACGGTTGGCGTGCTCGGCGGCGACGGCGACGCTACGGGCTTCTACGTCGAGGACGACGGCGTCGGTATCGCCGCGGAGGCGCGCGACGAGGTGTTCGAGGCCGGCTACACCACGGGCGAGGAGGGGACCGGCCTCGGCCTGTCAATCGTCGCGCAGGCCGTCCGCGCCCACGACTGGGACGTCGCCGTCACCGAGGCCGAACGCGGCGGCGCTCGCTTCGAGATAACGGACGTCGAGCGCCCGGCGTAACGGAACGGCGTGGCGACCCGGAGAAACTGATTTTCGACGGTGGCTCAGCGGAGCCAGAGCAGTTGCGCGTGGAGCGTGCCGCCGACTTCGAGGACGGTCTCCTCGTCCACGAGGCCGGCGTCGATGGCGACCGAGACGGACTCCTCGCCGACGATGTTGGCGACGGTCGCGCGGGTGAGGCTGTCCACGACGGCGTCTTCGTCGGCGGTCTCGGCCTCGTCGCCGCCGTAGAAGTCCTCCGTCACGTCCAGCGAGACGCCGTCGTCGGTGTAGGTCTCGCCGATGCAGTCGGGGTCGCAGACCGAGACGAGGAGCCCCTCGGGGGTCTCCCGCTCGCGGAGGAGCATCTAGTACTCCTCGACGAGTTCCGCTTCGGCCTGCTCGCGGAGGTCGTCGGCCTGCTGTTGGGCCTGCTCTGCTTCCTCGTCGCGGCCGAGTTCTTCGAGCGCGCGCGCCTTCTCCTCGTGGACGCCGGGGGTGCGCATCCCGAGGCGGATGGCGTTGTCGAAGGCGTTGACGGCGTCCTCGTTGAGGCCGCGCTCGTGGAGGAAGAAGCCGCGGTTGTACCACGCCTGCGGGAAGCGCGGGTCGAGTTCGACGGCGCGCTCCGCGTGGTCGAGCGCGTCGGCCGTCTGGCCGGCCTCCCAGAGCGCGTACGCGAGGTTGGTGTGGGCCGTCGCGGCGTGCTCGCTGTCGTCGTCGAGCTTGAGCGCCTCCTGGTAGGAGCCGATGGCCTCGTCCCACTCTTCGAGTTGGCCGTGGGCCGCGCCCTTGTTGACCCACGCCTCCTGGGCGATGTCGTCGTCGTCGCCGGCGAACCGGGCGACGCGCTCGAACGCTCCTGTGGCCTCCTCGAAGCGGTTTATCTGCATGTACGAGAGCGCCACGTCGAGCAGTTTCTCGATGTCGACGTCCTCGGGGTCGATGTTCCGCTGGTCGAGGATGTCGGTCAGGACGCGCGAGTCGACCGGGTCGACCTTCGTCGGGTCCACCGAGAGTTCGGGCGGGTCGAGCGAGAAGTCGGAGTAGTCCTCGTCGAACCCCTGCCCCTCTGAGAAGCGGTGGGGTCGCTTGCCGTCGTCGGTCATATAGCCGCGCTTGGGCGTCACGGCGGTTAAACGCTACGTCAGCGGGACGACACCGACCGCTTTTTGGCCTCCCGCGGGCGAGCGTCTCCGAATGTCCGCGCCCCCGACGACGGTCGTGTCGTTCGTCCGGCACGCCCACGCTCCGTCCGTTCCCGACGCCGAGCGCGCCCGCGGCCTCTCGCGCCGCGGGCCGTCTCTTATACACCTCTCGATGTGTATAACGTCCGATTCGGGTCGACTGTCTGCCATGCGTTGTTTTCTCGCCGTCGACCTCCCCGACTCGCTCGCGGCGGGCGTCGCCGCGGTACAGGACCGGCTTTCGGACGCGGACGGGCTTCGGTTCACCGACCCCGAGGGGGCGCACATCACCGTGAAGTTCCTCGGCGAGGTGTCGCCGGACCGAATCGCCGAGGTGGAGGACGCGGTCGAGTCGGCCGTCGAAGACGCGGGGGTCGGCCCCTTCGACGCCTCGGTCGGCGGGCTGGGCGCCTTTCCCTCGCTGGACTACATTCGAGTCGTCTGGCTCGGCGTCGGCGACGGCACGGCCGAGTTGACGCGACTGCACGAGGCTATCGAGCGCGAGACGACGGCCATCGGCTTCGACCCCGAGGACCACGACTTCACGCCGCACGCCACGCTCGCCCGCATGGACGACGCCCGCGGGAAGGACCTCGTGCGGCGCGTCGTCGAGGGCGAGTCGCCGACGGTCGGGTCGTTTCGGGTGCGCGAGGTGCGCCTGAAGAAGAGCGAACTCGGACCCGACGGCCCCGAGTACGAGACGGTGACGCGGTTCTCGCTGTGAGGCGCGTCAGTCGTCGGTCGGTCGCCGCCCGCGACGGCGGTCCACGATACGCCGGAGTTCGCCTCGAATCACGTCGCGCTTGAACAGCAGGAAGCCCGCGAAGATGAGCGCGAAGCCGGCGACGGTGGCGCGCGTCGGCACGCGCCCGAGGACGGTCCACTCGGCGAGCGCGGCGAAAAGCGGGATGACGTATTCGAGCAGGCTCACCTCGATCGGGCCGACCCGGTCGAGGAGCCAGAAGTACAGCAGAAAGCCGCCCGCTCCGGCGACGACCGCGAGGTAGCCGGCGGCGACGAGCGTCGTCTGGGTCCACGCCGCGGCGGCGGCGGACTCCCACGGCAGGGCGGCGCTCGTGACGTGGAGCGTGACCGCGCCGACGAGCATCATCCACGCCTGCACGGAGAGCAGCGACATCCCCGTCTCGCTGTCGTGGGTGAGCACCGCGCCGAGGGCGAAGGCGACGGCCGAGCCGAACACGAGAACCGCGCCGACGAGGTTCGACGACAGCAGGTTCCCCGGGTCCGGGTTGGCGATGACGACGAGGCCCAGAAAGCCGAGGACGAGCCCGACGACCCGGTGCGGCGAGAGCCGCTCGCGGGTGGCCGTCAGGCGGGTGAGCGTCGGCGTCGCGAGCGGGATGATACCGAGGAGGACCGACGCCACGGAGCCGGGGACGTACACCTGCCCCGAAAACAGGAGCGCGTGGTGCGCGCCGATACTGAACGCGCCGCCGGCGAGAATCGGTCGCCACTCGTCGCGCGCGGCGGGGAGAATCCGGTCGCCGCGGGCGACGGCGACGGCGAACAACAGGAGCGCCGCCACGTCGAAGCGGACCGCGCCGAGGAACGCCGGCGGGACGGTCCGGAGGGCGATGTCGGTGGCGAGGAAGGCGCTCCCCCAGACGGCGGAGAGCGCGAGGAAGGCGACGGCGGTCTTGACCCGACTCATTCGCGTCGGCTTTCGCGCCGACGGTACTGAATGAGTCGATTCGATCGCCCGCCCGCCCGCCCGCGTCGCCGGCCCGGGAGAATGCCGCGTTTCAGCCGATTCGGGCGTGCGGACGCCCCTCACACGCCTGAAACGCGAAGGAACAAGATTTTATGCGGAGGATGGAAAGTACAGCCCACTATGGGTAAGAAGTCGAAGTCCAAGAAGAAGCGTCTGGCGAAGCTCGAACGCCAGAACAGTCGCGTCCCCGCGTGGGTCATGCTCAAGACGGACATGGAAGTCACGCGAAACCCCAAGCGTCGCAACTGGCGGCGGAGCAACACGGACGAGTAAGCAATGAGCGCAAACGACTTCGAGGAGCGCGTCGTCACCGTCCCGCTCCGAGACGTGAAGGCGGTCCCGGCACACGAACGCGCGGGCCGCTCGATGACGCTCATCCGCGAGCACCTCGCCAAGCACTTCAAGGTCGACGCCGAGAACGTGCGTCTCGACACGCAGATCAACGAGGACATCTGGGCGCACGGTCGGCAGAGCCCGCCGAGCAAGTTCCGCGTCCGCGCCGCGCGGTTCGACGAGGACGGCGAGTCGGTCGTCGAAGCGGAACCGGCCGAGTAAACGGTGCTTCGCGCCTCCTTCGCCGGTTCGTCCTACATCGGCGTCTTCGCTCGCGCGACCGACGACGCGCTGTTGGTCCGCCCGGACGCCGACGACTCGCTCGCCGAGCAGATGGCCGAAGAACTCGACGTGCCGCTGGTCAAGACGACCGTCGGCGGGTCGGGAACGGTCGGTGCGTTAGCGACGGGTAACGAGAACGGACTTCTCGTGTCGAGCCGCGCCACGTCCCGCGAGAAGGAGGCCCTCACCGACGCCGTGGACCTCCCGGTCTACGAGCTTCCCGGTCGCATCAACGCCGCCGGCAACGTCGTTCTCGCGAACGACTACGGCGCGTACGTCCACGCGGAGCTCTCCGACGAGGCCGTTTCGGCCGTCGAGGAGGCGCTGGAGGTCCCCGTCGAACGCGGCGACCTCGCCGACGTTCGGACCGTCGGGACGGCGGCCGTCGCCAACAACCGCGGCGTCCTCTGCCACCCGAAGTCGCGCGAGCCCGAACTCGAAGCGCTCGAAGCGCTGCTCGACGTTCGCGCCGACATCGGCACCATCAACTACGGCGGCCCGCTCGTCGGCTCTGGCCTCGTCGCCAACGACGAGAGCTACATCGTCGGCGAGGACACGACCGGCCCGGAACTGGGTCGCATCGAAGACGCCCTCGATTACATCGACTGAGGGTCTCGCGTCCCCCCGTTTCTCGCTTCAGTTTCGCTCCGAGTAGGAAGACCTTTCCCGCTCGCCACCCGACCGACGTGCATGAGCCAGTTCATTATCACGGGCAGCTTCACGAGCCGTGGCGTCGTCCACGAGTTCACGAAGACTGTCGAAGCGCCGAACGAGAACGTCGCGCAGGAACGCGCCTTTTCGCTCATCGGGAGCGAGCACGGAATCAAGCGCACGAAGGTCGAGCTCAACGAGGTGTCCGCGGCATGATGGGCGGCGGTCAGCAGCAACTTCAGCAGCTCTCTCAGGAGCTTCAGGCGCTCGACGAGGAAATCGAATCCCTCGAAAGCGAGGTCTCGGACCTGAACGACGAGAAAGACGAAATCGACGAGGCCGTCGAGGCCATCGAAACGCTCGAAACGGGCTCGACGGTGCAGGTGCCCCTCGGCGGCGACGCGTATCTCCGCGCCGAAGTCCAGGACATCGACGAGGTCGTCGTCTCCCTCGGCGCGAACTACGCCGCCGAGCAGGAACAGAGCACGGCCATCGAGACCCTGCGACGCAAGCAGGACGCGCTCGACGAGGAGATCGCGAGCGTTCGCGGCCAAATCGAGGAGCTCGAAGAGGAGAGCGACGAGATCGAAGAGCAGGCGATGCAGGCCCAACAGCAGATGCAGCAACAGCAGATGCAGCAGATGCAGCAGATGCAGGGCGAGGGCGGCGACGGCGACGACGAGTAAGGTAACCCCAACCTCCTACTATTCAGATGTTCGACGGACTGAAGAAGAAACTCAACCGCTTCCGTAACGACGTTGAAGAGACCGCCGAAGAGAAGGCCGAGGCCGAAGCCGACGCCGACGCGGAAGCGGAATCAGCACCAGCAGACGCGGCGGTCGAACCCGAGGCGTCCGAACCCGCTGCTGCCGCCCCCGACGCCGACACCGACGCGGTCGGCGACGCGGACGCCGGGTCCGAAGCCGACGCGGTCGACGCGGCCGACGCTCCTGCGGACGCCGAACCGGAGTCCGCACCCGAACGGGACGCGGCGACCGACGCCGACGCGGACACGGTCGACGAGCCGACCGGCGAGCCGGCGGCCGACGAGGCCGAACCGCGCGAGTCGCTCGCCTCCGACGCCGCGAAGGCGGCGCTGTCCGAGGAGGACGGCGACGATTCGTCCGGTCCGGGTCGGCTCCGCCGCGCCGCCGCGTTCGCCACGGGGAAGGTCGTCATCGAGGAGGAAGACCTCGAAGAACCCCTCTGGGAGCTGGAGATGGCGCTCCTCCAGAGCGACGTCGAGATGCAGGTCGCAGAGGAGATTCTCGAAACCATCCGCGAGAAGCTCATCGGCGAGACGCGAAAGCAGGTCCAGAGCACCGGCCAACTCGTCTCCGAGGCGCTCCACGACGCGCTGTACGAGGTCATCAGCGTCGGGCAGTTCGACTTCGACCAGCGCATCGCCGAGGCCGACAAGCCGGTGACGCTCATCTTCACCGGCATCAACGGCGTCGGGAAGACCACGACCATCGCCAAACTCGCGAAGTACTTCGAAAAGCAGGGCTACTCGACGGTGCTCGCCAACGGCGACACCTACCGCGCCGGCGCGAACGAGCAGATCCGCGAGCACGCGGAGGCGCTCGGCAAGAAGCTCATCGCCCACGAGCAGGGCGGCGACCCGGCGGCGGTCATCTACGACGGCGTCGAGTACGCCGAGGCCCACGACATCGACATCGTCCTCGGCGACACGGCCGGTCGGCTCCACACCTCCAACGACCTGATGGCGCAGTTGGAGAAGATAGACCGCGTCGTCGGTCCGGACCTCACCCTGTTCGTCGACGAGGCGGTCGCCGGACAGGACGCGGTCGAACGCGCCCGGCAGTTCAACGACGCGGCCGCCATCGACGGCGCGATTCTGACGAAGGCCGACGCCGACTCCAACGGCGGCGCGGCCATCTCCATCGCGTACGTGACGGGCAAGCCCATCTTGTTCCTCGGCGTGGGGCAGGGCTACGACCACATCGAGAAGTTCGACCCCGAGCGGATGGTCGACCGCCTGCTCGGCGAAGACGAGTAATCGGACCCGCTCCGTCGTTTCTCTTCCCCGTCACTCCAGTACGAGCGCGACCCCGAGCAGCAGCATCGTCCCCGCGCCGACGTAGTTCAGCGCGCTCGCGAGCCGCGTCTCCACGAGCCGCGACCCGAGTCGGTCCGCGCCGAGCGCGACGCCCGAGAGGTACAGCGCCGTGAGGGCGGCGTAGGTCGCGCCCAGACTCGCCATCCGCATCCCGGCTCCCGCGCCCTGTCCGGCGAACCCGGGGAGGAACGCGAGGAAGAACAGCGCGACCTTCGGGTTGAGCGCGTTGACGAGGACGCCGCGCCGAAAGCTCGCCCCGCTTTCGGTCTCGACCGAGGGGTCGAACTCGTCGTTTCGGAGGGCGGCGACGCCGAGGTAGCCCAGATACGCCGCGCCGACGTATCGGAGCGCCGCGGCGGCCTCGGGGACGGTTCGAAAGAGCGCCGCCGCGCCGAGTGCCGCGAGAAGCGTGTGAAAGAGGACGCCCGTGGCGATGCCGAGCGCCGACCGGACCCCCGGCCCGCGACCGTCGAGGCCGCGGGCGAGGACGTACATCGTGTCGGGGCCGGGCGCGAGGACGAGCGCGACCGCCGCCCCGCAGAACGCGAGATAGGTCGCGGCGTCGAGTCCGAACGCGAGCGTCGTCATCGCGCGAGCCTACGATTCGTCGCGGGAAGTAGCTCAGGGGTTCGGACTCGGAACCACCTGATTGCGGAGCGCGGGCACGCCGCCGTCGGACGCCGACGCCAGTCGCTCGACGTTCTCCGCGAGGATGTCGGCGACCCGCGTCCAGTAGTGCGGCGTGTGGCCGGAGACGTGCGGGGTGATGTAGACGTTCTCGAACCCCCAAAGCGGGTGGTCATCGGGAAGCGGTTCGGGGTCCGTCACGTCGAGCGCGGCGGCGCGGAGGCGGTTGTTCCGGAGGTTCGAAACGAGCGCGTCGGTGTCGACGACCCCGCCGCGCGCGACGTTGACGAGGACGGCGTGCGTGGGAAGCGCGTCCAGCGCCCGGCTGTCGATGAGTCCGCGCGTCTCGTCGGTCAGCGGGCACGCGACCACGAGGAAGTCGGTGCGGACGAGCGCCGATTCGAGGTCGTCGAAGCCGAGCACTTCGTCGGTCGGGCCGCCCTTTTCGGGCGTGTAGCGGACGCCGATGGTCTCGACGCCGAACGCGTCGAGTCGCTCGACGACCGCCCGCCCGATGGCACCGAGGCCGACCACGGTGGCCGTCGACCCCTGCAACTCGCCGTACGACTGGAAGCGCCGCCACTCGCGGCGTCGCTGGCGGCGGAGCCCCTCGTCCAGCCGGCGGGTAATCATGAGGAGCCAGCCGAGGACGTGTTCGGCGATGTTGGGGCCGTGGACGCCGGAGGCGTTGGTGACGACGACGCCGCGCTCGCGGAGCGCCGCCAGCGGGAGGTGGTCGTAGCCGGCGGTCGCGCCGGCGAACAGTCGGAGTTCGTCGGCGGCGTCGAGCACGTCGTCGGGGAGCGACGTGCCGGTGATAATGGTCGCGTCGCGGGCGGCGTCGAGCGTTTCGGCGGTCGTCTTCGGGTGGCGAACCGTCGCGTCGGGCAGGCGCTCGCGGAGGGCCGCGGCGTACTCCGACGCCGGCAGTCCGTGCGTGGGGCGGTCGAGGACGAGAATCGTGGTCATCGAGTGCGCTGTCGGGGGCCGAGCCGATAGGTGTTGGCCCCGAACGCGACGGATAAAGCCTTTACCGGCGCGACGGCGTAGGAACGCACAATGGTACTCGACAATCTCGGGAGTTCCCTCCGCGGCAGTCTCGATAAGCTGCGCGGGAAGTCCCGCCTCGACGAGGACGACGTTCAGGAGATCGTCAAGGAGATTCAGCGCTCCCTGCTCTCCGCCGACGTCGACGTCAGCCTCGTCATGGACCTCTCGGACTCTATCAAGACCCGCGCGCTGGAAGAGGAGCCGCCGGGCGGCACGAGCGCGCGCGACCACGTCCTGAAAATCGTCTACGAGGAACTCGTCGACCTCATCGGCGAGTCGACGGAGATTCCGCTCGAATCGCAGACCATCATGCTCGCCGGTCTCCAGGGCTCGGGGAAGACGACCACCTCCGCCAAGATGGCGTGGTGGTTCTCGAAGAAGGGGCTCCGCCCCGCGGTCATCCAGACCGACACCTTCCGCCCCGGCGCGTACGACCAGGCCAAGCAGATGTGCGAGCGCGCCGAGGTGGACTTCTACGGCGACCCCGACTGCGACGACCCGGTCCAAATCGCCCGCGACGGCCTCGAAGCGACCGAGGACGCAGACGTCCACATCGTCGACACGGCCGGTCGTCACGCGCTCGAAGACGACCTCATCGACGAAATCGAGGAGATAGAGGGCGTCGTCCAGCCCGACCTGAACCTGCTCGTCCTCGACGCGGCAATCGGGCAAGGGGCGAAAGAACAGGCCCAGCAGTTCGACGAATCCATCGGCATCGGCGGCGTCGTCATCACCAAACTCGACGGGACGGCGAAGGGCGGCGGCGCGCTGACCGCCGTCAACGAGACCGACTCGTCTATCGCCTTCCTCGGGATGGGCGAGACGGTCCAGGACATCGAGCGCTTCGAGCCGAACGGCTTCATCTCCCGGCTGCTCGGGATGGGCGACCTGAAACAGCTCTCCGAGCGCGTCGAACGCGCCATGTCCGAGACCCAGGCCGAAGACGAGGACTGGGACCCCGAGGAGATGATGAAGGGGAACTTCACCCTCAAGGACATGCAAAAGCAGATGGAGGCGATGGACAAGATGGGGCCGCTCGACCAGGTGCTCGACATGATTCCGGGCTTCGGCGGCGGCATCAAAGACCAGCTTCCGGA
Source organism: Haloferax massiliensis (assembly GCF_001368915.1). Lineage (GTDB taxonomy): Archaea > Halobacteriota > Halobacteria > Halobacteriales > Haloferacaceae > Haloferax > Haloferax massiliensis. The sequence goes on from NZ_CSTE01000001.1 coordinate 769,115, forward strand.
CGACGCGATGGACGTGACGAAAGACCGGATGCGCGCGTTCGAGGTCATCATGGACTCGATGACCGAAGAGGAACTGGAGAACCCGCGGAAGGTCGGCGCGTCCCGCGTCAAGCGTATCGCGCAGGGGTCGGGACAGGACGAGGAGACGATACAGGAACTGCTCGAACAGCACCGCATGATGGAACAGACCATCAAGCAGTTCCAGAACATGGGCGACGGCGACATGCAGCGCATGATGAAGAAGCTCCAGAACCAGGACGGCGGCGGCGGTATGGGCGGTCTCGGCGGTATGGGTCCGTTCTGAACCACCGCGCGATCTTCTCGCCGCGCTTTCTGCGCTTGCCCGCGCGATTCTCGCCTCGCCGCGATACCGCCGACTTTTAACGCTCGGGTCCGTCGCACCCCACAATGACCGTGCGAGACGTGGCGGTCGAGGCCTACAAGGAAGCCTTGCCCGCGCTCGCGGCCAGCCTCGTCGGCGGCCTCGTCGCCGGCGTCGTCCTCGGGGGCATGCGGGCCGAACTCCGAGCCGTGCCGGGGCTTCTCGTCCTCGTTCCCGCGCTCTTGGCGACCCGGGGCAACGTCTACGGCTCGCTCGGCGCTCGCATCGCCACCGCGCTCCATCAGGGGCTCATCGAACCCCGCGTCACCGGCGGCGACGAACGCCTCCGGGCCGCCGCGACGGCCGCGCTCGCCAACGGCGTGCTCACGAGCACGTTCGCCGCCGTCGTCGCGTTCTTTCTCCTCACGTTCCTCGGCAGTCGGGTCGCGCCGCTCCCGATTCTCGTCGGCGTCGCCATCGTCGCCGGCCTGCTGTCCGGTATCGTCCTGACCGTCGTCGTCGTCAGCGTCGTCTTCGCGGGCTACCGACGGGGGCGCAACCCCGACACCATCGTCGGCCCGGTCGTGACGACCACCGGCGACGTGTTCGGCGTCCTCTTTCTGCTCATCGCGGTCCGAACCGTCCTCGCCGTCGCGGGGGTGTTCTGAGTGCCGACCGAGTGGACCGTCCGCGCCATCACGCGGGCGATGCTCCCGGTGTTGCTCGTGCTCACGCTCGTCGAACTCGGGAGCGGCCTCGTCCTCGGGAGCTTCGAGGCGCAACTGTTCCGCTACCCGTCGCTTCTCGTGCTCGTCCCCGTCACCATCGGGACCGCGGGGAACCTCGGAAGCGTCCTCGCGGCGCGGCTCTCCACGTCGTTCCACCTCGGGACGCTCTCGTTTTCGCCCCGCGACGACGAACTCGCGGGTAACGCCGTCGCCACGGTCGCCCTCGCGGTGACGGTGTTCCCCGTCATCGGCGCGGGCGCGTGGGTCGCCACGCTCCTCGTCTCCGGCGACACGTCGCTGGCCCCGCAGAAAGTCGTCCTCGTCTCCCTGTCGAGCGGGATTACGCTCGCCGTCCTCGCGGTCGTCGTGACGTTCTCTGCGACGTACGTCGCCTACCGGTTCGGTCTCGACCCCGACGACGTGGTCATCCCCGTCGTCACCAACGTCTGCGACGTGCTCGGCGTCGTCGTCCTGTTCGGGGTGGCGCAGGTGCTCGTCTGAGCCCGACGCTCGAACCGTCTCCCGCCGACCGACGCCGATTAGTTCGCTCGGCACCGACCGTCGGTCGTGCAGTCGTCGGCCGTCCTCCCGGTGCTGTTCGAGGTGCTCCCGCGAGTCGCGCGCATCGCCGCCTACATCGCCGTGGGCGTCTTCGCCGCGAACCTCGTCGTCGCCTTCGGCCTCGTCGAGCGCATCGCCGGCCTCTCGCGGTATCTGACGAGTCCCGCGAACCTCCCCGACGAGGTAGGTACGGCCATCGTCACCACCGCCGCCTCGACGACGGCGGGCTACGGGATGCTCGCGGAGTTCCGCGAGTCGGGCGTCCTCGACGACCGGGCGACCCTCGTCGCCGTCACCATCAACACGTTCTTCGGCTTCGTCCAGCACATCTTCACGTTCTACTGGCCGGTGCTCATCCCCATCCTCGGCCGCGAGGTCGGCTTCATGTACGTCGGCGCGCGGGCGGCCATCGCGCTCGCCATCACCGCGACCGGCGTCGTCGCCGGCGCGGTCCTCCTCTCGGACCGAAACACGACCCCCGTCGCGGTCGCCGAGACCGACGGCTCGGGCGGCGCGGTCGATGCGGCCGCCGCGGACGGTGCGGGCGGTGGCGACGCGGCCGACTCCAGCGACGCGGCCGACACCGACGACACGCTCCGCGAGACGGTCGAAGACGCCGCCCGGAGCACGTGGACGAAGCTTCGACGCATCGTCCCGCGGCTGGCGGTCGTCTACGTGGTCGTCACGCTCCTCCTGCGGACGACCGACCTCGAATCGTTCGCGGCGCTCGCCAGTCCGCTGACGAACCTCGTCGGTCTGCCGGGCGCGGCCGTCCCCGTCGTCGTCGCCTTCGCGTTCGACACGACGACCGGCGCGGCGACCATCGCGCCGGCCATCGGCGAGACGTTCACGCCGAAGCAGGCCGTGGCGACGATGCTCATCGGCGGCATCATCTCCTTCGCCGTCTCGACGTTCAAGCGGTCGATTCCCTTCCAGTACGGCATCTGGGGCCCCGAGTTCGGGTCGAAGGTCATCGCCGTCAACACGGGGCTGAAAATCGTCTTCATCGCCGTCGCGGTGGCGCTGTTGGTCGCCTGAGTAGCGAGAAAACGGCGTCTCAGTCTCGGTTTCGTCCCCGGTTTAGCGGTCGTTCGGGTCGACCGGTCGCCCGTCTTCGGTCGGCGGCGCGATGTAGTCGATGACCTCGTCGACGGAGGGGTCGCGGACGGTCACGCGGACGTCGATGTCGCCGAGTTCGTCGGGGTTGCCGACGGAGAAGTTGACGACGCCCTTGAACGCGGCCTGCTTTTTCAGCGCGAACGAAAATCCGTCGTCGTCGCGGCGCTTGGCGAACTCGCGGCGGGCGGTGTCGAGGATGGCCTGCTCGTGGAGGCGCTCGGAGAACCGCTCCAGCTCGTGGGTCTCACCGACGAGTTTCCCGGGTTCGTGGTCGAGTTCGACGCCGGGGAAGATGTTCTCGACGGCGTCGCCGACGCGGTCGGTGACCTCGGTGTCGCGGACGGGAACCTCGATGCGGACGTCGACGCTGTAAATCATGCTCACGCGTCGGCCTCTGCGACCGCTTCCGGCCCTTCTTCGAACAGCTTCGCGATGGTCTCGCGGTATTCCGCCAGCGTGCCGGTGTTCTGGATGACCACGTCGGCGCGGTCCATCGCGTCGCCCATCCCGAAGTCGAGTTCGCGGCGCTCGCGCTTTTTGAGCGCCTCCACGTCGGTGTCGCTGTCGTCGCGGTCGCGGTCGAGCAGGCGCTCGGCGCGCGTCTCGAACGGCGCTTCGACGCTCACGAGGACGAAGTCGTCGCCGAACGCCTCGCGGAAGCGGTCGAGTTCGACGCCCGACCGAAGCCCGTCGACGACCACCACGTCGTTCGATTCGAGGTGGTCTTCGACCATCGGCAGGGACCGCGCGGCGATGGCGTCGTCGCCCTCCTCCTCGCGGAGCGCGGTCGCTATCTTCCCGTGGTCCGTCGCGGGGTCGAGGCCGCGCTCGCGACACTCCTCGCGGATGACGTCGCCCATCGTTACGACGGGCACGCCCGCGTTGCGGGCCACCTCGGCGAGTTCGCCCTTGCCGCTTCCCGGCAGGCCGACCGTCCCGATGACTCTCATAGCCGGTGTTACCGCGTTGGCGCTGTTAAAGCCTCCCTTCACGTCGCTCCGGGTGGCGGGTTTCGCCTCCCTTCCCCCACATCCGACCCGACCCCGTCGCTTTTCGCCCCGGACCGCGTACTACGCCCATGTCTCAGCGCTCGTTCGTCGTCCGCGCGCTCTGGTTCGTGTTCGTCGGCTGGTGGGCGACGCCCGCCGTCGTCAACGTCGCGTGGTTCCTGAACGCGACCGTCATCGGCATCCCGCTCGGCGTCGCGCTCATCAACCTCGTCCCGACGGTGCTCTCGTTGAAGGAGCCGAAAACCCGGCTCGACCCCGACTCGTCTCGCGGCCAGCGGTCACTCGTCGTCCGCGCCATCTACTTCGTGTTCGTCGGCTGGTGGCTGAGCTGGGTCTGGGCGAACGTCGCGGTGCTGTTCACCCTCACCATCGTCGGTCTCCCGGTGGGCATCTGGATGCTCAACAGGCTCCCGGCGGTCACGTCGCTGTACCGGTTCGACGGGTAGAACCCGATTCGTTTTTCTTGCAGGGCCGGTTTGTGGGCATCGAGGGCGCGTAGCTCAGTCGGACAGAGCGTCGGACTTCTAATCCGATGGTCGCGGGTTCGAATCCCGTCGCGCTCTTTTCGTTGGTCGTCGCGCTCTTTTGATGTACCGGTTCGACGGGTAGAACCCGATTCGTTTTTCTTGCAGGGCCGGTTTGTGGGCATCGAGGGCGCGTAGCTCAGTCGGACAGAGCGTCGGACTTCTAATCCGATGGTCGCGGGTTCGAATCCCGTCGCGCTCGCTCGTCGCCTTCGGCTCCTCGCTCGCGCGACGGACATCGCAAACGCTTCGCGTTTGCTCAATCCCGTCGCGCTCTTTTCGTTGGTCGTCGCGCTCTTTTGATGTCTGCTCCGTCGCGCTCTGTTGCTGTGACTGTCCGCCGAGCGACAGCGTCGGCGGTCTCGCCTTCTCCAGCCCTAAACTGTCTCTGTTCTCGACGACTATCGGAGCCTGCTCCCGGGTAGTTGTTGGCCAGCCAAGTTAGAAAGACAACATTTTCTTGGTCGGGAGGTACGATACACTTCCTATGGACGTTCTCGGCATCGTCGCCGCGGCGGTCGTCTTCGGCGTCGCCGCCTACAATTTCGTGACGAGTCTCGACGGTCGGTTTGCGAGAGTCCTGTTCGGGAGTCTGGGACTCGTCGCCGCGACGCTCTACATCGTCGAGCAGTTCGGACTCGCGGGGGTGCTCGGAGTGGACGTCGCCCACGGCCTCCAACTCGTCGCGGCTCTGCTCCTCGTCACGGTGCTGGTCGATTTCCTCGCTCGCCGCGCCGATGCAGACGCCTCCGAGTCGTCGTGAACACCGCGACCTTCCACTATTCTCATTACGTGTCGCTCAGCTGTCTCTTATGTGGTCTTCGCGTCCGATTCCCCGTTTAGCGGGCGGTTCGAACAGACGATAGACGACGCCGTCGTCTACGGCGACGCCGAGATGGAGTCCGTGCTGCACGAGGGACCGGTCCGCGTGCTCGCCAACGGCTGGGTCGAGGTTCCGGGTGGCCGGTATCTCTCGCCCCACGCGGTCCACCACATCGACACGCGGGTGTCCGAGTGAGGTCGGTCCTCAGACGAGCGCCAGTTCCCGGCCGCAGTCGGGACACTCCTCGTCGACGATAGTCACCGGCGCGTCGCAGTCCGGACAGAACTCGCGGTAACACGCGTCGTCTCCCATACCCACGGCTACCGCGGGGACCGTGGTGAACCTTGGGGACGGTCGGACCCGAAGCGTCGCGCACCGGGCGACCGACTCATTCGTCTGCGACGTCGTTTCCCGGGTCGGCGAAGTTCGCACCGAGTTCGGAACCGCAGCGTCGAGCGTAGACGCCGGGGACGGCCAGAAGGTCGCTCGGCGCGCCGGACTCGACCACGACGCCCCCGTCGGCGACGTGGACGCGGTCGGCGTCGCGGACGGCGGCCTCTGCGACCTGTCTCTTATACACAGCCCGCCGCCTCGGAGAGACGGGGCGCGACGACGGCCAGAAACGGCGGTCGAGTCGCGGGCGTGGTCGCGTCCGAGTCGGCGTCGGACGCCGGGGTCTCGGGTGGGGACATACGATGCGAAGTTGGCTGTCTCGGGAGATAAGTATAGAGCTGGTCACCCGCGTTTCACGAACTCCTCAGAACATTTTATAGCGTTTTGTCAACTTATGCGGCGACTCGGTTGTCGATACGCCCACCGTCTCGGGCGGCAGACGACGGCACGTCGCGGGCGCTTGATTAACGACGTCCCAATCGGCGCGCGGGTAGAGAAAGCGGATGCTAACGGGCGTGAAGCCGCAAAAAACGTCGTGAATTCGGCCGAGCGATTCGAGTCGATGCGAAGTCAGGGTGTGGGTGTATGGTGGCCTACTGGGGCGCTCACATTGCGCCGCCCAGGCCGCCCATGCCGCCCATGCCACCCATGCCGCCGCCCATGCCGCCGGGCGCGCCGCCTTCGTCGTCGTCGCCGCCGGTCTGGCCACCGGAGAGGTCGCCAGCCGCGATGACGTCGTCGATGCGGAGAATCATGACAGCGGCTTCGGTCGCGGACTCGATAGCCTGGGTCTTGACGCGGAGGGGCTCCACGACGCCCTCTTCTTCCATGTCGATGACCTCGCCCGTGTAGGCGTCGAGGCCGGCTGCGAACTCGCCGCCGTCGTGGCGCGAGCGCAGGTCGACGAGGGAGTCGATGGGGTCGAGACCGGCGTTCTCGGCGAGGGTGCGCGGGACGATGTCCAGCGCCTCGGCGAACGCCTCGACGGCGAGCTGCTCGCGGCCGCCGACGGAGTCGGCGAACTCGCGAAGCTGCAGGGAGAGCTCCGTCTCGGGAGCGCCGCCGCCGGGGAGGACCTTCCCGTCTTCGAGCGTCGTGCGGACGACGCCGAGGGAGTCCTCGATGGCGCGTTCGAGCTCGTCGACGACGTGCTCGGTGCCGCCGCGGAGGATGAGCGTGACGGACTTCGCGTCCTCGACGTCCTCGACGAAGATGCGCTCGTCGCCGCCGACGTCCTTCTGTCCGACGGAGCCGGCGAAGCCGAGGTCGTCGGCCTCGATGTCGTCGAGGCTGCTGACGACGCGGCCGCCCGTCGCGCGGGCGAGGCGCTTGAGGTCGGAGGACTTGGCGCGGCGAACCGCGAGGATGCCCTCCTTGGCGAGGTAGTGCTGGGCCATGTCGTCGATACCGTCACCGACGAAGACGGCGTCGGCGCCGACCTCGACGAGCTTGTCGACCATCTCTTTCAGCTGCTTTTCTTCCTGGTCGAGGAACTGCTGAAGCTGGTCGGGGTCCGTGACGTTGACTTCCGCGTCGATTTCGGTCTCGCGGACTTCCAGCGCGTCGTCGAGGATGGCGATGTTCGCGTCCTCGACGGCGTAGGGCATGTTCTCGTCGACGCGCTCTTTGTCGACGATGACGCCCTCGACGAGTTCGGAGTTGTCGATGGTGCCGCCGACGACCTTCTCGATGGAGACGTTGTCCGTGTCGATGCCGCCTTCGTCCTTGACGGCCAGCACGGCGTCGACGACGAGCTCGGCGAGCAGGTCCTTCGCGGACTCCGCGCCCTTGCCGGTCATCGCCGTCGCGGCGATCTTCTGGAGGGTCTCGCGGTCGTCCTCCGTGACCTCGATGGCGTTGTCTTCGAGGACTTCCTTGGCCTTCTCGGCGGCCTGGCGGTAGCCCTGCGCGACGGTCGTCGCGTGGACGTCCGATTCGAGGAGCTCCTCGGCCTGGTCGAGGAGTTCGCCGGCGATGATGACGGCCGTCGTCGTGCCGTCTCCGACCTCGTCCTCCTGGGTCTCGGAGACTTCGACGATCATGTTGGCCGCGGGGTGGTCGATGTCCATCTCCTTGAGGATGGTGACGCCGTCGTTCGTGACGACGACCTGCCCGCCGGAGTCGACGAGCATCTTGTCCATCCCCTTGGGGCCGAGCGTCGTGCGTACGGCCTCTGCGACGGCCTTCCCGGCCGTGATGTTCATCGACTGCGCATCCTGTCCGGATGTGCGCTGCGAGTCTTCGCCCAGAATGATCATGGGCTGACCCTGCTGCATTCGCTGGCTCATAGTCATCGCCTGATTGTTTGTGATTCTATAAAAAAGCTTCGCTTATTGGTATGTCAAAACGCAACACGGTGGGGTGGTCGTGTCCCGTCGAGGGCGGTCGATTTTGCGGGTTTATCCCCGGTTTCCGGCGGGTCGCCTCGCCAGTCTCGAAGCCGGTGCGATGAAAAGACGATGCGGGCGAGTGCCGTGTCGGCGGTGGACTCGTCGGCGGTGGCGTCTCAGTTGTTCTGCCGGACGTTGAAGCCCTGGGTCAGTTCGTTGTGCTTCCGTTCGAGGAAGGAGTACACCGCGCCGTGGGGCGCGCCGTCGAGAATCATCTCGACCGCCCGGCGGACGGCCTCGACCTCCTCGGACTGGCCGATGATGCCGAGCGTCGAGCCGTAGATGACCACGTCGGCACCCGTCAGCTCCTCCATGAGTTCGCGGGTGCGGCCGTTCTCGCCGATGAGGCGGCCCTTCTGCCGCCGCATGTCGTTTTTGTTTCGGGTGTGCCGGTCGATATCGATGAGTTCGAACATCATCATGTCGTCGTCGAGGAGCGCCATCGCGTCCTCCGGGGCGAAGCCGCGGCCGACCGCTCGGACCACGTCGGGGGCGACCATGCCGAGCACGGGGTCGCCGACGCTGTCGATGGCGACGCTGCCGTTCTCCGAGTCCACGTCGAGTCGGACTTCCGCGCGACTCTCTATCTCTCGGAGCGTCGAGCCACCTTCGCCGATGAGAACACCGATACGGTCCTGCGGCACCTTGACGTGCTGCATATCACCCGATACCCGTCGGAGTGGTTTAAGCGTTCGCTCGGCGGGTCGCCGCGTGTCTCGGTCTCACACCCGTCTCGCGGCGGGTCTGTGTCGCTACTCGTCTTCGTCGTCCTCGTCGGCCGTGACGAACTCGTACAGCGAGTCGCCGTCGGCGTCGGCCCCCTGCCGCCGGAAGAAGTTGGCCACGTTGCGGCAGTCCCGCCGGAGGAACTCCTCGGCGTTGGGGTGGTGGACCGTGACGGCCTGTCCGAGGTCGATGACGACGAGTTCGCCGTCGTGGATGATGAGGTTGTACTCCGAGAGGTCGCCGTGGACGAGGCCGGCGCGGTGGAGTCGGCGCATGTACTCGCGGACGACCTCGTAGGCGGTCTGTGGGTTCTCGACGCGCACTTCCGAGAGCCGTCGCGCCCGGTCGTCGACGACGCCGACGAGTTCCATCACGAGGACGTTCCGCTGGACCGCGATGGGCTTCGGCACGCGAACGCCGGCGCGCTGGGCACGTTGGAGGTTGGCGAACTCCTTTCTGACCCACGCGCGGACGACCTGCCCCTTGTCGTGGCCGATGTTCTCGAAGCGCGGGTCGCCTTCGAGGTAGTCGCGCATGTGCCGGAAGTCGGAGGCGTTGATGCGGTATATCTTGACCGCCACGTCGGTGTCGTCGCCGCCGAGCGCCTCGAAGACGTTGGCCTCCTTGCCCGTCGAAATCGGGCCGCCGAACGCGTCGATATGCCCGTCTTGGACGAGTTTGTAGATGGCGGCGAAGGTCGCGTCGTCGAACACCGACTGCTCGACTTTGAACTGGTCGGCGTCCTTCAACCGCATCCGGAACTCGTCGAAGTCGCGGTCCTTGCGGCGCGCGATGCGGTCCGCCTCGTCGTCGGAGACGTCTATCTCCTCCCACTCGTCGCCGAACGCCTCGCCCTCCTGGGGTTCGACCATGCCGAACTCGTCAGTCATTGGACTAGGGCTACGAGAGGCGAGATGAAAAGGGCACAGGCTCCGGGTTCGGCGTCGTTCGGGGGACAATCAGGCGCTGTCTCGGGCGCGTTACTGGATGTGGCCTTCGCGGCGGAGCTGGTCGGCCTCGGACTTCTCGTAGCGCCAGCTCACGTCGGCCTTCTCGTCCTGCCAGTCCCACGGCTCGACGAGCACCACGTCGTCCTCTCGAATCCAGATACGCTTCTGCATCCGTCCGGGAATGCGAGCGGTCCGCTCGACGCCGTCGGCACAGCGGACGCGAATACGATTGGCCCCGAGCATGTTCGTCACGACGGCGAACACTTCGTCGTCGTTCGGCATTCGAAGGTCTCGGCGGCTCTCGTTCTCGTCGTCGCTCATGCGCGAGCGTTCGACGTGGGCATGGTTAAATCCGCCGACGTTCGGCCGGTAGGAAGCGTCCAACGGAACGACGCGTTTAGGGCGGTCCCGAAACGCCGTCGTGATATGCTCGACAAACTCGGTACGAAAGGCATCGCCGGCGTCGTCTCGCTGCTCTTGGGTATCGGTATCGTCGCCTATCAGGCTCCCGTCGTCGCGGCGGGGCTCGCGTTCGTCGTCGCCGGCCTCGGCCTCGTCGCCAGCGGCCTCGCCGAGGGCGTCATGAAGATGTTCGGGATGGCCTGACGGGCCGCCGATTCCCGCGTTGGCTCACTCCGCTATCTTCGCGCGACCCGGTTCGATGAGTTCGTCGAGGTAGTCGGCGAGCGCGCCCTTCGCGTCGGCCGGGTGGAGTTCGCCGGATTCGAGGTCGGCCGCCAGCGACTCGTAGTCGTCGTAGTCGAGGTTCCCGCCGTACTGCTCGGGGCGCTCGACGACGACGCGCTCGAAGCGCGGGAAGACGTGGTACTCGAAAATCTGGAGGACGGGGTTCTCGCGTTCCTCGCCCTCGTCGGTCGGGTCGGGGTCGGCCGTCGGCGGGCAGAACGCGCCGTTGACCTTGTCTTCGATGTCCTCGGTGGTGTCCTCCATCGAGATGGTGACGCCGGCCGAGGAGGACATCTTGCCGATGCCCGTCCCGAGGTCCGCGATGAGCGGCGTGTGCATGCAGGTCGGCGACTCCTCGCCGATGCTCGGGAGCATGTCGCGGGCGAGCATGTGGACCTTGCGCTGTTCCATCCCGCCGATGGCGAGGTCCACGTCGAGGTAGACGATGTCGAGCGCCTGCATGATGGGGTAGACCGCCTGCGCGACGGTGACGCCCTCGCCGCTTTTGATTTCGGCCATGGCGCGCTCGGCGCGCGAGAGCGTCGTCTCCAGTTCGAGCGCGTGCAGGTCGAGGACGTAGCTCTCGTCGAGCTGGTACTCCGAGCCGAGGACGAACTCCGTCTGGCTCTCGTCGAGACCGTAGGCGATGAACTGTTCTTTCATCCGCTCGGCCGTCTGCCGAATCTCCTCGAAGGTGCCCTTGCCGTTGAGGTAGGCGTGTACGTCCGCGAGGAGCACGACTACCTCGAAGCCCGCCGCCTGGAGGTCGATGAGCTTGTTGGCGGTGAGCATGTGACCGATGTGGAGGACGCCGGAGGGCTCGTAGCCCACGTACGCTCGCTTGCCCTCGGGGTCGTCGGCCAGCGCGCGCACTTCGTCCTCCGTGACCACTTCGGAGGCGTTCCGAGTGATCAGGTCGTATGCGTCCATATCTGTTCGGAGTCGGGGACGTGGGATATGACTTCTGGAAGCCGCTCGCGGGCGAAACGGACAACACCCACCGGTCCCAACTCCGGGTGATGTCCGACTCAGGAACCACGACGCGTGCGCCCGCCATCATCTTCGCCGCGCTCATCCTCGTCGTCTTCGGCCTGCTCGCGGCCATGTGGGCGTCGGTCCGCGGCGGCGACCTCCTCCCGTACATCCTCGGCTTCGCCGTCTACTTCCTCGCCGTTCACGTCTACCTGCCGTACCGGGTCCACAAAGACGCGACGCTCAAGGGGCGAAACGCGACGTTCTGGGCCGTGCTCGCCTTCCTGGTCCCGCTCGTCGGGGCGGCGCTGTACTTTGTCGTCGCCGTCGTCGTCGTCGGCGACACGACAGACTGAAAGTCCGACTCGACGCTATCCGCGCCGGTTCTCGGCGCGGTGTTCGGAGATTATCTGGTCGACCATCTCTTTTTGCTGTTCTTTCTGTCGTTCTTCCGCCCGCGACTCCCAATCGGCGATGGCGGATTCGACCTCGGACTCCTTCGCCACGGCGAGTTCGTCTATCTCCCGTATCGTCACGCCGTCGGCGGGTGCGACCGGAATATCGGCGTCGAACAGCACCTCGTCTGCGACCTCCGAGAGGTTGCCCGACCGGAGGACGACCCGCGGGTCGAACTCGGCGAGTCGCTCGGCGGTCGTCCGCCCCGCGCCGCTGGCGTCGCGGAGGTAGACCACGTCGCCCGCGGCGATGCCGTACTCCTCGACGGTGTGGTCGAGCGCGCCGTTGGTGAACTGCTCGACGATTTTGACGGGCACCAAATTCCCGTTCGCGTTCACGTCCGCGAAGTTCGAGTGGTCGAGCTTCCACAGCGACTTCAGTTGGTCGAGCTTGTCGGCGAGCTCCGCCTTCTCGGATTCGAGCGACTCGACCTTCCGCTCTAACCGGCCGTTCTCGCGTTCGAGCCGGGTGACCTCCCGGCGCTCGCGGGCCTCGCGGCGCTCCTCGCGGCGGGCGTCGGAGAGTTCCTCCTTGTACTCCTCGATGGTCTCGTCTTTCTCCTCGATGGTCGACTTCAGGTCCTCGACGTGCGATTCGAGGCGCTCGACCCGCGACCGCAACTCCCGAATCTCGCGTTCTTCGGGCGTGAGTTCGGGTTCCTCGTGGGCCTCCTCGTCGGCGTCGTCGCCGCCGGATTCGCCCCCGTCGTCGTCCATCTCGCGGAGGACGGCCTCGACCGACTCCTCGCTGGCGAGGACGCGGGCGATGACCTCCTCTCGGTCCACGTCGGCGGGCACCTTCCGGGAGATGCGCTCGAACTGGTCTTCGTGGTCGTCGAAGGCGAATAGCGCCGCCGCGAGGGCGTCGCGCTCGTGGTCGTTGTCGTAGTCGACCTCGCGGGTCCGGTGGAGCTTCTCGTCCACCGGGATGTCGCTCGCGGGGGCCCAGCCGGCGGCGTCGAAGCTCCGTCGGAACTTCTCGACCGTCTCGGGCATCGGCTGGACGTCGGCGGCGACGAGACTCGGTCGCCCGCGCTCGATGAGCCACTCGATGACCGCGGCGGTGTCGGCGGTGCGCGTCGAGTGCACGTCGAGGACGCGCCCGTCGAAGCCGACGACGGCGACGGCGGTGGTCGTGCCGGGGTCGATGCCGACGATGACGCGGTCGCGGCGCTTCACGAGCGGTTCGAACTCGATGCCGTCGCGGCGCTCGCGCTCGATTTCGACGCGGGTGTCGCCCGAGCGGTGGGTGGACACGGGGATGTCCTCGGGCCGCGCCTCGACGGTGAAAAGCGCCTGCGAGTAGCCGCCGTACTTCTCGGTCACGTCCCGCTCGTAGTCGAGGTTGGCCTCCTTCAGCGCGGACTCGACCTCGCGGGCCTGCTGTTTGACCGACCCGTGGATGCGGCGCGTGTAGCGGTCCTGACTCCACCCGCCCTTGCCGGTCGAGCGCCCGCGAGAGACCTTCACGGTCGTCGTGTTCTCGAAGGCGGCGACCTCGTAGCCGACGTTGCCGAGGGCGAGGCGCGCCGCGGCCTCGGCCTCCTTCATCGGGTCTTTGCCGTAGGGGACGCCGTGGCGCGAGGCGACCCGAGACAGGGGTTCCGGGCGTTCTGCGCCGGTCACTTGCACCAACTGCGTCCCGTGGGGAAGCCACCGCAGGAAGCGGACCAAATCGTCCTTGTCGGTCGCCAACTCGTACATGTTGTCCGTGGCGACGACGCGCGGTTCGTCGCGCTCGATGAGTCGGCGTAACTTGCGGAAGGAGACCACGTCTCGTTCGATTCGGACCTCGTCTGACTCGGTGTCTCGGGTGTCCAACACGACCAGCGCGTACGACGGCGAGTCGCCGCGGATATCGCCGCTCTGGATGTCGACGCCGAAGACGACCGAGTCGAGCGCACTCGTCCGGTCGTTCACGACGGCGACTAGGGCCGCGCCGGATATATACTCCACGCCGGTGACCGGTCTCGACTCGGTCGGGTGTCGCGTTTGCGCGACGCCCGTCCGTCGAGTCCAGAGAACCCCCGACTTACACGAAACAAACAAGTCTCGGCTATTTGAAAGTAGAGTGATGAGTTCTGATATCCCCGACCCGCCGTCGGTGACCTCCCGGTCGCTGACGCGCATCGCCCTCATCGGTGTCGTCGCCCTCCTCCTTATCGCCGCCCCCATCGCCGGGCTCCTCGCGTGGGAACCCGTCGAAGAGGGGAACGTCAAGGTCGTCAAGAAGTGGGGCGCGACCACCGGCACCGTCTTCGAACCCGGCGCGCACTTCGTCAACCCCGTCTCGCAGTCGACCTCGTCGCTGTCGGTGCGACCGCAGTCGTACACGATGTCGTCGTCGACGAGCGAAGGCGACAGGCGCGGCGACGACGCCATCACCGTCCTGACCGAAGACGGACTTCGAACGGACATCGACGTGACCGTCCGCTACCGCATCGACGCCGGGCAGGCGGTCGAGTTCTACCGTAACTACCGGACGCTCGCCACCGCCGAGGAGCGCCTGATTCGCCCGTCGATTCGGTCCGTGCTCCGGACCGAGGCCGGTCGACTGCCCGTCACCGTCATCTACACCGGCGAGGGGCAGACCCAGCTGAAGGCCGCCGCCGAGAAGGAACTCGCCGAGGAGTTCGCCGACGACGGTCTCATCCTCGAAGCGGTGCAGGTCCGCAACGTCGAACTCCCCGCCGAGTACGCCCAGGCAGTCGAACAGAAGGAAATCACCGAACAGCGCCGCCAGCAGAAGCAGGACGAACTCGCCGTCGAGGAACTCGAAGCCGAGCGCAAGCGCATCGAGGCGCAGGGGCAGGCCGACGCCAACCGCATCATCGCCGAGTCGCTGTCCGACGAGGTGCTGGCCCAGAAGTACATCGAGAAACTCGACGAGACGGACACCGTCTACATCCCGGTCGGCGACGGCGGCTACCCGCAGTTCGTCCGGTCGCTCGATAACGACGGTTCGTCGTCGGATTCGTCCTCGTCGTCCACCGGCTCGTCGTCGGACGCTCGCTCGGCGTCGTCCAGTTCGTCGGGGTCGTCGTCCTCGTCCGGCTCCGAAAACGAGACGAGCAACTGACGCCGTCGATGCGTCTCCTCCGTGAACTGGCCGCCGCGGTCGTGTTACTCGTCATCGTCGGCGTCCTCGCGCGCTCCGGCGTCGGTCGGTTCGTCCTACCGGTCGTCGGGCTCGCGGTCGCCGCGGCGCTCGTGGCGCTCCTGTCCAAACGGCCGGCGTACTCGCGGACGGCGGTCGGTCCGCGGACGAGAATCATCGAGTCGGCCGTCGAGTCGGCCGACGCCGCCTGCGTCGAGTGCGGGTCGCCCGCGACGACGCGCCGGCGCTACGTCCGCGAGTGGGTCGTCCTCGGAGTCCCCGTCGTCCTCCTCGACGACGGCGAGAACCCGGTCTGCGACGCCCACCGCGACTGACCCGCCCTCGTTTTTTGGCACGACGGCCCGTTCAGCGGCCGGTCAGACGAGTCTCCCCTCCGAGACGAACTCGACGCGCCCGCCGACGCGGACCGCCACCTCGTCGCCCCGGTCCTCGGCTTCGAGGTGGAGGTGCGACGGCCGACCCATCTCGTAGCCCTGCTCGACCGCGACCTCGATTTCGTCGTCGCCGAAGTAGCGATGGCGGGCGAGGTAGCCGGCGAAACAGCCGTTTGCGCTCCCGGTCGCGGGGTCCTCGGCGACGCCGTGGCCGGGCGCGTACATCCGCGCCGCGAAGTCGTTCGCGTCGTCGCGGGGGTCCGGGCAGAACAGAAAGAGGTTCTCGACGCCCACGTCGTCGAAGAACGACCGGTACGCGGGGGTAAACACCTCGCTCCGGGCGAGCGCGTCGCGGTCGCGGAGCGGCACCATCACCGCCGGGAGACCGGTCGAGACGACCTGTATCGGCCAGTCCGAGTTGAAGTCGGTCGCGTCGAGCGACAGCACCTCCGCGAGCGTCTCGGGGTCGAGTTCTTCGCCGAACGCCGGCGCGTTCTGCGTCATCCAGTACTGCTCGCTGTCGCTTCCGTCGGACCGGACCTCGACCGAAATCGGACCGACGCCGAGGTTCAGCGTCACCTCGTCGCCCGCGCCGAAGTGCTCGCGGAGGACGGCGGCCGTCCCGAGCGTCGGGTGTCCGGCGAACGGAATCTCGCCGTCCGGCGTGAAGATGCGAACGTCGTAGCCGTCGTCGGGCGACCCGCCCTCGATGAACGTCGTCTCCGAGTAGTTCGTCTCGTTGGCGAGCGCGGCCATCTGGTCGGAACTGAGCGCGTCCGCGTCCTCGAAGACAGCCAGTTGGTTCCCGGCGTACTTCGCCGTGGCGAACACGTCGACGGTGTGGAAGGCGTTCTGCGGCACATCGACGGGTGCGCGCGGGCGGGAGAAAAGCGTACCGCGGCCCGCGGACTACTCGCCGGTCTCGGCCCCGCCGCCGTCGCTGTCGGCGTACGGGACCTCAAGTTTCTGACCGTCTTCGGCGACGAACGCCTCGCCGTCGTACACCTCGCGGGCCTGTTCGAGAAGCGGGCCCGGGTCGGCGGCGTACCGGGCGGAGATATGCGTCAGCGCGAACCGCCGAACGTCGGCGTCGCGGGCGACGCGAGCGGCCTCGCGCGCGGTCGAGTGCGCGGTCTGTTTCGCCCGCTCGGCCTCCTCGTCGGTGAACGTCGCGTCGTGGACGAGCAGGTCGGCGTCGCGGGCGACCTCGACGGTCGAGTCGAGCGGGCGGGTGTCGCCGGTGTAGACGACGGTTCGACCGGGTCGGGGGTCGCCGACGACCTGCTCGGAGCGCACGACGGTTCCGTCTTCGAGTTCGACGTCCTCGCCGGCGTGGAGGCGGCCGAACGCCGGGCCGACGGGGACGCCGAGTTCCTCGGCCTTCTCGCGGTCGAACCGGCCGGGGCGGTCGTCCTCGACGAGGGCGTAGCCGACCGAGGCGGTCCGGTGTTCGGTGTCGAACGCGCGGACCTCGTAGTCGTCGGCGCGGTAGGCGACGTTGCCGGGGCGGACCTCGTGGACGGAGACGTGAAAGCCGGGCTGGTAGCCGCCGGCGTGGACGAGCGTTTCGAGGTGGCGTTTGCTCCCCGGCGGGCCGTGGATGGCCAGCGAGGCGTCGCGGTCGTTGAAGTCGAGCGTCTGAATCAGGCCGGGGATGCCGAGGATGTGGTCGCCGTGGAGGTGGGTGACGAACAGGTGGCTGACGCCGAACCCGGTCCCGTAGCGCATCATCTGGCGTTGGGTGCCCTCCCCGCAATCGAACAACAGGCGCTCGCCGTCGCGGTTCACGAGGAACGCGCTCGGCGCACGCGCCGTGGTGGGGACGGCCCCGCCGGTCCCGAGGAAGGTCGCGCGCATGGACATGCACCACAATGATAGCGGCGGGACTAAACGTGCGTCGAATCCGTCGCGGCCCCGGGACTCACCGTCCCGGGACGCCGCCCCCGCCCGACGCCCCGGACCGACCGATTCTTACCCGACCGTCTGCTACCGGAGTCCAATGGACGCGCCGCTGTGGACCGAGACGCACGCGCCGGGGCTCGACGACCTCCCACAGCCGGAGGTCCGCGACCGCCTCCGACGCGCCGTGGACGAACCGATGAACCTCGTCGTGCAGGGCCCGCCGGGCGTCGGCAAGACCGCCGCCGTCCGCGCGCTGGCCCGTGAGGCGCATTCGGACCCCGAAAACGACCTCATCGAACTCAACGTCGCGGACTTCTTCAACCGGACGAAAAAGCAGATTCGCGCCGACCCGCGGTTCGAGCAGTTCCTCGACGGCCGCAGTCGCATGGCGAAACGCGACATGATAAACCGCGTGCTGAAGGAGTCCGCCAGCTACGCCCCGATGTCCGGCGAGTACAAGACCATCGTCCTCGACAACGCCGAGTCCATCCGCGAGGACTTCCAGCAGGCGCTCCGCCGCGTGATGGAACAGCACCACCGGACCACGCAGTTCGTCATCACCACGCGCCAGCCCTCGAAGCTCATCCCGCCGATTCGCTCGCGGTGTTTCCCCGTCCCCATGCCCGCACCCGACGACGCGGCGCTCGAATCCCTCCTCGCGGCCATCCTCGACGCGGAGGGCGTCGACTACGACGACGGCGGCCTCCAGTTCCTCGCCGACGCCTCCAACGGGAACGTCCGGAAGGCCGTGCTCTCGGCCCAGCGGACGGCCACCGAGGCCGACGAGGTCACCATGTCCACGGTCCACGCCGCCCTCGGCGACGTGGGCTTCGACGACGAGCTGAAGACGCTCCTCATCAACGCCCGCGAGGGCGATATCAAGGACGCCCGCAAGACGCTCACGACGCTTCTCGACGACGAGGGCTACGAGGGACAGGAGCTCCTCCGCGACGTCCTCCGCGTCGCCGACTCGACCCCCGAACGGTTCGCCGACGGCGAACTCGCCCGCCTGCACGAACTCGCCGGGCAGGTCGACCTCGACATCTCGACGGGCATCGACGACCGCCTGCACATCACCCACCTCCTCACGAGTTGGGGCGCGGACGTCCGCGGCGAGGCATAGATGCGGTTCGCACCCGGCTACCGACGGTTCGCGCTCCCCGCCTTCGTCGGCGCGGCGGTCGCGGCGGTCGTCTTCCCGCCCCTCGGGGCCGCGCTCCTCGCTGTGGGCGCGTTCGTCCTCTGGTTCTTCCGCGACCCCGAGCGCTCGCCACCGGACGAACCGGGCGTCGTCGCCCCCGCCGACGGGCGCGTCTCAGTGATTCGCGTCGAGGACGGCCGCGTCCGCGTGGGCGTGTTCATGAACGTCACCGACGTGCACGTCAACCGCGCGCCCGTCTCCGGTTCGGTCCGAACCGTCACCCACCGCCCCGGCGCGCACAAACCGGCGTTCTCGAAGGACTCGGACCGCAACGAGCGCGTCGATATCGAACTCGACACCGACGCGGGCGACCACGAAGTGTCGCTCATCGCTGGCGCGTTCGCCCGCCGGATTCACTCGTACGTCGCCCCCGGCGACGAACTCGTCCGCGGGCAGAAACTCGGCCACATCGACTTCGGCTCCCGGGCGGACGTGCTGTTGCCGCCGGAGTACGGCTCCGACGACGTGGTCGTCGAGAAGGGCGAGTCGGTGCGGGCGGGCGAGACGGTGTTGGCGCGGCGGAATTAAACTGAATATGCAATAGTAGCGTGTGGTTGTTTCCAATTAATACTGGGAAGATATTAAATAGGGTGAGTAAGTGACATACTGGAATTTGGCACTTAATATCATAGCAAACATTCACATTCTATTTGACAATGACTCTCGATACGCTTGTACCCAGTAAGTCGGAAAAAGAATCTGAAGATGATGTCCAGAGAGATGAGGAGCTAGAAGAATCGTTTGCGACAACAATTGAACGTGTATTGGTAGTTGGCGGTACCATTGTTGGTGGGCTCGGTTTTCTTTTCTTCGGCTCTGTTGAAATCCTCAGGGCCTGACAGATGTCGCGTGCTGAATATAGAGGGTGAGTTCAGCAAGACTCTGATGTTCGTTTCACGCGACCAGTGACGAAACAGCCGTTAGGTAGGTGTGCATAGTTATCCTCGTGGTTTTCTAGCGTTCACCCGCTTCATCAAGGCGGCGAGAGTTGTACTTTTGAAAGAAATGCAACGACAATCCCACAATGATTAGCATGAGGCCGAGTGGGAGCGATATTAGTGCAAGAACCGCTCCGGCGATAGCGATGTAGATGAATTTCATGTGTTAGCAATATGACTTCTATTGGGTGATAGCCCTTGTGGGAGTTATAATAAAAATCCCCATACCTAACATCAAGACCAGCAAGGTCGAGTGACCGACTTGCGCGCTCTATTCAGCACGACCTCAAGAAACTATCAATAACTGAGGATTTCAACAGAGCCTTTTCTTCCCAATTATTCTGGGTCCCCTTGCGATACTCGCTGGTGCTCTTGAAGCAATACTTTACGACATTCGTCGTGGTGTTGCACTATCGCTCTCGGGTTTGGTGCATTAGTCATCGGCCTCCTTATCGGTTTTATGTCCCAAAATTGGACTTAGAAATAAATCACACCAAAATTCTATAGACAGATTCAGGACTACGAGTACGTGATGTTGCGCGTCGGCTCGGACGGCGACCTCACGCTTCAGAAGGAAGAGCTGTCGCGGCCTCGTCCACCACGACTACCGGAGCGCCTCGACCGCGAGCATCGCCAGCGAGCAGACGAGCGAGAGGACTGCCACCACGAGCGCGAACAGGTAGTACGGACTCGACCCGGCCGAATACGACAGGAGCGAAAACAGCAGAAACGACGACCCCATCGCGACGATGACCATCGCTCGCGGGTCGGGGTCGTACGCCTCGGAGACCGCTTTTCGAACTGTCCGGAACATGCATTCGCTTCGACGCGCTGGCTGATAGTCCTGTCGAGCGATTGACCGGACAATCACCGACTCGGCCGAACCTATCGACGTCGCCGCCGATTCCGACTACCGATGGAGCAGATGCACGTACCGCACCAGCGACCGGTGGACGCGGCGCTCGAACACGCGTTCGACCTCCCAGCCGGCGTCTTCGGCCTCCTCGGCCCACGACCGGTCGGCGACCATCACGCACTCGGGGGCGACTCGGCGGACCTCCGCCAGCGCGCCGCCGACGAGGTCCGAAAGCGAGTGTCGCGCGATTTTCGACTGCCGGCCGTAGGGGGCGTCGAACACCGCGCCGTCCATCGAGTCGTCGTTGAAGGGGAGCGAGGTGGCGTCGCCGCGGACCACGTCGCCGGAGCCAACGTAGTGACGCAGGTTCTCCCGCGCGCCGCCGACCATCTTCGCTTGGGCGTCGACGCCGACCACGTCGGCACCGACGAGGCCGGCTTCGAGGAGGACGCCGCCGGTGCCACACATCGGGTCCAAAATCCGGGCACCGGGCTCCGCGCCGGCCATGTTGACGAACGCGCGGGCGTCCACTGGGGCCATGCTCCCCGGTTGGAAGAACGGGCGGTCGGTCGGCTTCCGGTCGGCGAAGTCGCGGACGGCCTCGACGGCGGTCCAGCCGACGAGACAGGCGTCCTCGGAGAAGTAGACCCGAAGCTCGTGGTCGGGGTCGTCGAGGTCGACGCCGAAGCCGCGGTCGACGAGCGCCGACCCGAGTTCGCGCTCGGCGTCGGTCGTGCTGATATCGGTGAGCCCTCGGACGTCGCGGGCGCGGACGGCGACGGTCCCCTCGCGGTCGACGTTCGCGGCCGCGACGACCGTCACGCCCGTCGCGGCCGCCTCGGCCTCGCGGGCGGCGAAGGCGTCCTCCTCGCCGGCGAGTTCCAGTCCGTACACGCTCGGACCTGACGGGCCGCGGAAATGAGGGTATCGGTCGTCGCCGGCCACCGACCGGCCGTGCCGCTGACCGCGACATCCCGACGACGGCGAGACTTATACCGACCGCTCCGAATCCACCCGTATGGCCTCTCTCGACGCCATCATCTGGGGCGCGGCGGCGCTGGCCTACGGGCTCGGCGACTACGTCACGACCGTCCTCGGAGTCAGGATGGCCGGCGTGCAGGAAGGGAACCCCATCGTGCGACGCATCTCCGGCGGCGACCCCGGTCCGGGCTCGTTCGCGGCGTTGAAACTCGTCTCAATCGCGCTGTTCCTCGCCGCCTACTGGGCGCTCAGACCGTCGGTCGCTCGCCTCGCAGTTCCATTCTCACTGACAGTTCTCGGCGCGGTCGTCACCGTCCGAAACGTCCGGATTATTCGCCGTCGTACGTAAGCTGTCAACTTCTTGCACCAATCTTTTTAACCCTTAAATACGTGCCTTAAATCGTTGTATGACCGACCCCAAGGACACAATCAACATCGAAAACGTCGTCGCCTCCACGGGAATCGGCCAAGAGCTCGACCTCCAGAGCGTGGCGATGGACCTCGAGGGTGCCGACTACGACCCCGAGCAGTTTCCGGGACTCGTCTACCGGACGCAGGAGCCGAAGTCCGCGGCGCTCATCTTTCGGTCCGGGAAAATCGTCTGTACCGGCGCGAAGTCGACCGACGACGTCCACGAGAGCCTCGAAATCGTCTTCGACAAGCTCCGCGAGCTTCAGATTCCCGTCGACGACGACCCCGAAATCACCGTTCAGAACATCGTCACGAGCGCGGACCTCGGCGAGAACCTGAACCTCAACGCCATCGCCATCGGTCTCGGGCTCGAAAACATCGAGTACGAGCCGGAGCAGTTCCCCGGTCTCGTCTATCGCCTCGACGAACCGAGCGTCGTCGCCCTCCTCTTCGGGTCGGGCAAACTCGTCATCACGGGCGGCAAACAGCCGAAAGACGCCGAGGCGGCGGTCGACGTCATCATCTCGCGCCTCTCCGAACTCGGTCTCCTGAACGGGTCGTTCTAACGCGCCGGTCGCCCGGCCGCGCCGCGCGACCGGGACCGAATCGACCGAACCTAAGTCAGTCGCGTCCCACGGGCCGGTATGGACGCGCTCACCTTGCAGACGGCCGCCGGTGCGCCGGTCACGGCCGTCGCCGGAACGTTCGCGCTGTTCGCGCTGTTCCTCTCTCTCACCGCCCACATCGCCGCGCGGAACGTCCTCGGCGACGTGGAACTCAAGAAGGCGTTCGCCGTCGGGCCGGTTCCGGCGGCCGTCGCCGTCGTCTTCACCTCCTTCGGCTGGAACTCCTTCGTCGCGCTCGCGCTCGCAATCGGTCTCGATTTCGGCTTCGTCAAGTATCTCTACGGCCGGTCGAACCGCCTGTCGGCGTACGTGGTGACCATCCACTTCGTCGTCTCGGTGCTCCTCGGCAGCGTGCTGTTCGGCCTCGCCGCAATCCTCACGACCGCGCCCATCTGAGGCTCCCGCCGTACTTTCTTGACCGAGGCCGTCGAACCCCTCGCCGTGTCTCCCCGTCGCCTCCTCTGGAACGACACGGAACGCCGGCCGCGCGCCCCGTTCCGCCTGCTCGCGACGCCCGTCGTCTTCGTCGTCGTCTCACTGGTGGTCGGACTCTCGCTTTCGACCGCGCTCGGCGGCCTCGCCGAGTCCAGCCGACTCGTGTCGCTCGTCGTCTCCCTCGTCTCGGTCGGGGCGAGCGGCCTCGCCGCGCTCGTCGTCGCGCGGTACGTCGACAGACGAACCATCGCGGACCTCGGCCTCGGGTTCGACCGCGAGTGGGCGGTCGACCTCGCGTTCGGCCTCGCACTCGGAACCGGTCTGATGACCGCCGTCTTCGTCGTCGGCGTCGCGGCCGACTGGATTTCGGTCTCTCCCGCCCCGCTCGGCGTCGACCGACTGCTCGGCGTCGGCTCGCTTCTGGCGTTCTTCGTCGTCGTCGGCATCGCCGAGGAACTCCTGCTCCGGGGAATCGTTCTCACCGACGTCGCAGAGGGGCTCCGCTGGCGGTTCGACCCGGACGTGGCAGTCGCCGGCGGCCTCGCAGTCTCGTCGGCGGTGTTCGGCGTCGCCCACTACACCAACCCGAACGCGGGGTTCGCCAGCACGACGAGCATCACGCTCGCGGGCGTCATGCTCGGCCTCGGCTACGCGCTCACCGGCGACCTCGCCATCCCGACGGGAATCCACATCTCGTGGAACTTCGTGCAGGGCGGCGTCTTCGGCTTCGCGGTCAGCGGCCTCGACTTCGGCACGTCGCTCGTCGAGACGACGGAACGCGGCCCCGACGTGATTACCGGCGGCGCGTTCGGCCCCGAGGCCGGCCTGCTCGGCGTCGGCGCGATAGTGCTCGGGGCGGTCTGTATCGCGGCGTACGTCCGAGCGCGCCGCGGCGACCTCGGGTTCGACCCGTCGGTCACGGTGCCGGACCTGCGCTGGAAACAGTGAAAATCGGCGCGTCGCTTACTCGACCAACCGCTCGATTTCGGTCACGAGGATGCCGCTCGCGCCGACGTTCTTCAGGTCGCTGACGACCTCGAACACGTCGCGTTCGTTCACGACGGCGTGGACGGCCACGGTCGAGTCGCCGGCGACGTCCATCACGGTCGGTCCGCCGAGGCCGGGGATGACCTCCTTCACGTCGTCGAGTTTCTCGCGCGGCGCGTTCATCATCAGGTAGCGCTTGCCCTCCGCCGAGCGGACGGATTCGAGCGCCATGAGCAACTGCTGGACCTTCGGGTCGTCGACCACGTCGGGGCGGGCGAACAGCCGAACCGACGACGACAGCACCTCGTCAACGACGGCGAGGCGGTTCACCCGCAGGGTCGTCCCGGTCGAGGTGATGTCGATGATGGCGTCGGCCATCTCGACGTGCGGCGTCAGTTCGGTCGCGCCCGTGACCTCGACGACCTCGGCGTCGATGCCCTCCTCCTCGAAGTAAGTTCGCGCGATGTGCGGGAACTCGGTGGCGACGACCTTGCCCGAGACGTCGGCGACGGTCTCGATGTCGCCGTCCTCGGGCGCGGCGAGGACGAGCCGACACTTGCCGTACTCCAAATCGAGCAGGTCTTCGAGTTCGTGGCCCGACTCGCGGACTTGGTCGAGGCCCGTGATGCCGACCTCGGCGGCCCCGTCGCGGACGTACTCGGGGATGTCGGCGGCGCGGGCGAACAGCACGGTCACGTCGGGGTCGACGGTCCCGGCGTAGAGTTTGCGCTCGGCACCGTTGTCGAGGTGCAGTCCCGCACGCTCCAGGAGTTCTATCGTCGGTTCGTGCAGGCGGCCCTTGTTGGGCACGGCGATTCGCATACCTCTCCGTCACGTCCCGGAGGTAATTGACTTTCGCAAGCCGGAACGGTTTTTGACACGTATTCCAAATGTCACTTCATGGCTCCCCTTACGTTCGCCGGCGCGCTCGTCGGCGTCTCCCTCCTCGGGGCCGGTTGGTCGCGCGTCAGCGCCGGCCTCCACGAGCGCCGCGATTCGTCGGTCCAGCGGTTCAGAAGGCGCGTGCGAAGCAACTGGCTCTCCGCCGCCGTCCTGTTCGTCGGCCTCGTCTGGTGGACGAACGCGGACTGGGCGGTCCTCGCGGCCGTCGGTCTCCCGACCGACTGGCCGTGGGCGATTTTCGGCTGGGCGCTCGTGGCTGCCGGTGCCGCGGTCGTGGCGACCGTCTCGTACTTGGGCGCGTTCCCCGTGGCGAGGCGCGTTCGAGACGCCGATATAGGTGCGGGAACGGCCGCCGCGAAGATGTTCCGCTATCAGCTCTTCATCGCGGCGCTCGTCCTCTGCGTGGTGACCGCGCTACAAGTCGAATTCCGGGTCTTGGAGACCAGCGGCCTGCTCACCCTCCTCGCGTTCGTAGCCGCCGCATACGTGTTTTCGACACCGTTCGTCAGCGTCTCGCAGACGACGGCGGTCCCAGACGACGCGACGCGCGAGCGACTCGACCGCCTGTGCGACCGCGCCGGTCTCTCGGTCGCTCGGATTCGCCTCCTCGACGGCGGCGGCCACCGCTCGGACCACCTCGTCCGCGGCCCGCTCGGTCGGAAGACGCTGTTTCTCACCGACTCGCTGCTCGACCGCTACGACGACGAGACGGTTTCGGCGCACCTCGCGGTCGACGCCGGGCGGGTCGCTCGGTACGTCTACGAGCTTCGCCTGTTCACCGTGGGCGCGGCGGCTGGACTCGTCTTCGGGGGCTTCGCGTGGTCGCCGCTCGGGTTCGCGCTGTCGTTCTTGGTCTCCGCCGGAATCGGCGTGATCGTTCTCGTGACCGGCGAGTACGCGAGCAAGCGGCTCATCTATCGGGCCGACGAGGCGGCGGCACAGCGGGTCGGACGCGCGGCCGTCGCCGACGCGCTCGACGCGACCGCGGACGAGGTCGACACCGGCCGCGCGGGGTCGCGTCTCTCGTTCGAGCCGTCGCTGGCGTCGCGCATCGAACGGCTCCGAGACGGCTCCGGCGCGGGCGAGGCGTAGAACCGTAGAAACGTCGCTTTGCGGACCCGCGACTACCCTTCGACGAGGTGGTCGAGCAGGCGGTCGAACCGGTCGACGAACCGCTCGGGGAGCGACGGCGACACGTCGTCCAACAGTCTGGTCGTCCGCTCGGGGTGGGTGAGGACGAGCGTCACGCGGTTGTGCAGGTCGCGGTCCTTGCGGACCACGTCGCGTTCGACGAGGTGGTCGAGGTGCCACTCCAGCGTGCTCCGGGCGACGCCGATGTCGTCGGCGACGTCGTCGGGGCGGGCGTCGCCGTGTTCGAGGAGGTGGCCGAGGATGTCGCGGGCGGTCTCCCGGCGGACGAGCGCGAGCGCGCCGCGCTCCCACGCGTCGAACTCCGGGGGGAAGTAGTGCGTCCGCCCGTAGAACTCGGAGCGGCGGACCGTCTCGTCGGAGAGCAGTCTGCGGACGTGGTGTTGTACCTGGCCGGGAGCGAGGTCGAGCGCGCGAACGAGCTCGTTGAAGTGGACTCCCGGGTTGTGCTTGATGTGGTCGGCGACGCGGGTTCGTGTCTCACTCATGGGTCGTTGACCCCCGCCTCGCGCTCGATGCTCCGGGCGTAGTAGATGGCCGCGAGGACGAGGCCGGCCATCACGAGGTCCAAGAAGTGTTCGACGACGTGGTGGTCGAACTCGGAGAGGACGCCGCCGAGCGTCAGCGCGGCGACGGCCGCCCGCGACGCGAACGCCAACAGCGCCAGCGCGACGAGCAGGTGCGACCGCGTCCGCCGCCGGAGGAAGACGGCGACGCCGAGCGCGGCCAGCGTCACCGACGAGACTCCCGCGAGGACGACGACCGCGGTCATCCACGGACTGCCTTGGACGTGCCCCGGAACGAGCGCGAGGTTCGACGGGGGCTCCATGTCCCCCGATACTGGGGGTCCGACCCTAAGGGGGCGTGCTCGTTCTCGATTTTCGGGAATCGGACTACCGCCGGTATTCGGCCCGCTCGGAGGCGAAACGGCCGCTCGGTCCCCGCGGCCGCGAGACGGTGGATTCACCACCCCGCCGACCCGAACGAGCGACATGAACACGCTCCGAATCGCGGGCGGACAGGTGCTTCGCCCCGACGCGACGGTCGAGGACGCGGACGTCCTCGTGGACCGAGACGAGGGGACTATCCTCGACATCGGCGCGGACCTCGACGCCGACGCCGACGAGACGCTCGACGCCGCGGGCTGTCTCGTCACGCCCGGTCTGGTGAACGCCCACTGCCACGTGGCGATGACGCTCCTGCGCGGCTACGCCGACGACAAGCCGCTCGACGCGTGGCTCCGCGAGGACATCTGGCCCGCCGAGGGCGCGCTCACGCCCGAGGACGTGCGCGCCGGCGCGGAACTCGGCCTCGTGGAGATGATTAAGTCGGGGACCACCGCGTTCGCGGACATGTACTTCCACGTCCCCGAAATCGCCGCCGCGGTCGAGGAGGCCGGCCTCCGCGCCCGCCTCGGCCACGGCGTCGTCACGCTCGGCAAGGACGACGCGGACGCGCGGGCCGACATCGACGAGAGCCTCGACGTGGCCCGCGAGTTCGACGGCGCGGCCGACGGCCGGATTCGGACCGCCGCGATGCCGCACTCGCTGACGACGGTCGCGGAGGAGTACCTCCGCGAGTTCGTCGCCGACGCCCACGACGAGGGCATCCCGGTCCACTACCACGCCAACGAGACGACCGACGAGGTCGACCCCATCGTCGACGAGCGCGGCGAACGCCCGCTCGCGTACGCGAAGGAACTCGGGATGCTCACCGGCGACGACTTCCTCGCCCACGGCGTCCACGTCGACGACGCGGAAATCGACCTGCTCGCCGACGCGGGCACCGGCGTCGTCCACTGCCCGGCGTCGAACATGAAACTCGCCTCCGGCATGGCTCCCGTCCAGAAACTGCTCGACGCGGGCGTCACGGTCGGCCTCGGCACCGACGGCGCGGCCTCGAACAACGACCTCGACATGTTCGACGAGATGCGCGACGCCGCGATGCTCGGCAAGCTCGCCGCGGACGACGCCAGCGCCGTCGCCGCCCCGGACGTGGTGCGGATGGCGACCGCCGGCGCGGCCGACCTCGCCGTCGTCGACCTCGACGCGCCGCATCTCGCGCCCGCCAACGACCTCGTGAGCCACCTCGCGTACGCCGCCCGCGGCTCCGACGTTCGCCACACGGTCTGCGACGGCCGGGTGCTGATGCGGGACCGCGAGGTGCTGACGCTCGACGAGGACGCCGCGATGGCCCGCGCCCGCGAGGCAATCGCGTCGCTCCGCGAGCGCGTCTGAATCGCCGCGCCGGCCTGCCGCCGTCTGAACCCCCCGTCTGGTCCGCCCACACCGCCTTCCGACCTCGCTACCCGGCCAGTTCGATGCGCAGTCCGTCGTCGGTCACGCTGACCTCCATGCGCTCGAACGTCCGGTGGTACTGCGCGACGTGTCGCCCGTCGCTGTGGTCGACCATGATGGACTTCTCGAACAGCGCCGCCTCGTGGAGCCGCTTGACCTCTCTGTAGGCCGTCGACAGCGGCACGTCGGCCCGACAGCTCAGCTCCTTGACCGTCAGCGGTTCGTCGGCGACGCGCAAGAGGTCCGGGACTGCGGGGGCGCTCATCAGGGCGAACAACTCCTGCTCGGCGAGCGTCTTGCCGTTTTCTATGACGAGCATCGGCCCTCGGCGATACAATCTCCCGGTTGACACTTGTAGATTCGGGGGCGCGACCGCCTTCGGTAGGGTTTTCGGACCCCTCTCCGAACCCACGGGTATGAGCGAACACTACGCTCCCGTCTCCGAGCACCTCGACGACGTCGAGGCCGCCCGGACCGAGGGACGACGCAAGATGGACTGGGCGCTCCAGCACATGCCCATCCTGCAGGAGCTCCGCGAGCAGTTCGAGTCGGAACAGCCGCTCGCCGGCGAGGTCGTCGGCATGGCGATGCACGTCGAGGCGAAGACGGCGAACCTCGTCGAACTGCTGGCGCTCGGCGGCGCGGAAGTCGCCATCACCGGCTGTAACCCGCTTTCGACCCACGACGACGTGTCGGCGGCGCTCGACGCCAACGACGACATCACCTCCTACGCCGTCCGCGGCGTCGACGACGAGGGCTACTACGCGGCCATCGACGCCGTCATCGCCCACGAGCCGACCGTCACGGTCGACGACGGCATGGACATGGTCTTTACCATCCACGAGGAGTACCCCGAACTCATCGACACCATCGTCGGCGGGGCCGAAGAGACCACGACCGGCGTCCACCGCCTCCGCGCGATGGACGAGGACGGCGAACTGAACTACCCCGTCTTCGCCGTCAACGACACGCCGATGAAGCGCCTGTTCGACAACGTCCACGGCACGGGCGAGTCGTCTCTGGCGACCATCGCCATGACGACGAACCTCTCGTACGCCGGCAAGAACGTCGTCGTCGGCGGCTACGGCTACTGCGGCAAGGGCGTCGCCAAGAAGGCGTCCGGCCAGAACGCGAACGTCATCGTCACCGAGGTCGACCCCCGCCGCGCGCTCGAAGCCCACATGGAGGGCTACGATGTGATGCCGATGGAGGAGGCCGCGAAGGTCGGCGACGTGTTCATCACGACCACCGGCAACCGCGACGTCATCACCCGCGAGGACTTCGAGAACATGAAAGACGGCGTCCTGCTCGCCAACGCCGGGCACTTCGACATCGAAATCGACCTCGACGCGCTGTCGGACCTCGCGGTCGACGAGTACGAGGCCCGCGACGGCGTCGACGCCTACGAACTCGAAGACGGCCGCCGCCTGAACGTCCTCGCCGAGGGCCGCCTCGTCAACCTCGCGTCGCCCATCGCGCTCGGCCACCCGGTCGAGGTCATGGACCAGTCGTTCGGCGTGCAGGCCGTCGTCGTCCGCGAACTCGTCGAGAACGGCGACGCCTACGACGCCGGCGTCCACGACGTGCCCGACGAACTGGACCGCGAGGTCGCCGAAATTAAGCTCGAAGCCGAGGGCATCGAGTTCGACTCGATGACCGACGAACAGCGCAAGTACATGGGTAGCTGGGCCCACGGGACGTAAGCGGTCTCACACACTCTCTCGTTTCTCACACCCGTCAGCGACCGCGTTCGGTCCACTCACCCGCTCGCCAGATGCACGCGACGCCGCCTATCCACGCCGCGAGTCGCATCGCGTCGATGGCCGCGTCGGACGGCGCTTTCCAGCCCCAACCGGTCGGGGCGCGCTCGCTTTCGACCGGCTCGACGACGTAGTACCGGCCGTCGGACTCGACGTAGTGCGACCGCGCCTCGTACGCGTCTTCTTCGGTCACGGTGCTGGTGCCGTTTCGGACGGCCTCGCGGACGTATCGCGGCGACTCGTCGAGGTCCTCCGAGAGGTTTCGCTTCACCGTCTCGGTCGGTACCGGGTCGACCGAGAGCGTGAGCGTGCGCCCGTCGAGCGTCGCGTTCGGTTCGAAGTATCGACCGTCGGTCCGGACGTAGTCGAACGACCAGAACTCCGAGTAGACGTCGCGGTCCGGGTCCAACTCGACTTCGACCGGGTCGCCGCGGGCCATGTCGATGATGGGGACGCACTCCGCCGACTGGAGGGGGTTCCACCCACACGATTTGACCCGGTAGAACGTGTCCGAAGTGTGCGGCAGGTAGTCCACCGCGGACGCCTCGTAGGTGTACGTCTTCTCGTAGGAGACGCCGTCGGGATAGAGATACAGCGGGTTCGCGAGGAGGGCGACCCCGAGGACGAGGAGGACGACGGCGATGCGGTTCTCCCGGTTCATACGGGCAGTATCCGTCAGCCGATAGATAGCTCTGGTGGCGCGTTCGCTTCGACGCCGGCGTCAGTGCGCGGCCATCTCCGAGAGGACGTTGACGCAGTAGATTCCGGCGAGGATGAGAAGCAGGCCGACGACGCCCGTCAGGTCGACCGGTTCGTCGAACACGACGACGCCGATGGCCGCGACGCCGACGATGCCCAGCGCGGCCCACGTCCCGTACACCACGCCGATGGGGAGTTCTTCCAACGTCAGCGAGACGAGGTAGAACGCGAGGCCGTAGCCGGCCACCACGCCGAGGCTCGGCACGGGCTTCGAAAAGCCCGCGGACAGTTTGAGCGCGGTCGTTCCGACCAGCTCCGACGCGATTGCGCCGGCGAGTAACACGTACGGGTTCATGCCCGTC
Source organism: Haloferax massiliensis (assembly GCF_001368915.1). GTDB lineage: Archaea > Halobacteriota > Halobacteria > Halobacteriales > Haloferacaceae > Haloferax > Haloferax massiliensis. The sequence goes on from NZ_CSTE01000001.1 coordinate 799,774, forward strand.
GGTCCCGCCACGACCCGGATGAGCGTTCTGCAATCCCCCGCCACTTGCGGTCCGTTGCTCGCCGCCGCCCAAGAAACATCAAAATACTAACTTGTGGGCGAGGGAGTCCCGCCTATGACCGAACTCGGGGAACTCGGCCTGTCGAACTACGAGGAGAAGGCGTACCGGACGCTCCTCGTCACGGGTGCCGCGACGGCCGCGACCATCTCGGACGCGAGCGGCGTCCCGAACGGTCGGGTTTACGACGTGCTCAACGGGCTTCGGGCGCGCCGGTTGGTCCGCGCGCAGTCGGCCCAGCCGACGCGGTACGTCGCCGTCACTCCGGCCGCGGCGGTCGAGCGACTGCTGGCCGAGCGCGCCGCGGAACTGCGCGAGGAGTGGACGCGATACCGCGACGTTGCCGACGCGGTCCGGTCGAACCTCCTGCCGACGCCGCCGGCCGACGGGAGCGTCTGGCTCGGCCGCCTCGGCGGCGACGAGATGCGGACGGCGATGCACGAACACGTGCGGTCGGCGACGGAATCCGTCTCGGCCGCGGTCGGTCCGCCGTACGAGCGGGCCTCGTGGGAGACGCTCCGCACGGAGTTCGACGCGTTCTTCGAGGGCGCTCGCGACGACCTCGACGTATCGTTGCTCCTCAGCGACCCCGTGCTCGACTCGCTCCCCGACGAGTTTCGGGAACTCGTGGCGTCGAAGCCGCAGACGGTTCGAGTCCGGTGCCTGCCGAGCCTACCTGTCTCGTTCGACGTCGTCGACGGGACGGTCGCGTCGGTGGACATTCCGCATCCACAGTCAGCCGCCGACCGCTTCGGCGTCGTCGTGGTGACGGACGCGGGCGTCGTCGCCGAGTTCGACCGCCAGTTCGGGGGGCTGTGGGGAGACGCCGTCCCGCTTTTCGAGTGACGCCGAGCCGTGGCGTGCCGGGTTAACCGCGCTCCCGGACGCCGTTCGTCCCATTTATCACCGCCCGCGGCCGACTCCCGACCATGTCTTCGAACAGAAAGGGAGACCGACGCGAGCGCGAACTCGTTAACGCTCTCGACGAGGCCGGCTTCGCGGTCATGCGCGCGCCCGCCTCCGGGAGCGCGACGACGCGCGAACTCCCAGACGTGCTCGCGGGCAACGGCGAGGTGTTCTACGCCATCGAGGCGAAGGCCTCCAGCGGTCGCCCTATCTACCTGAGCGGCGAGGAGGTCGAAGCGCTCGTCTACTTCTCGCGGAACTTCGGCGCGAAAGCCCGCATCGCCGTCCGATTCGACCGCGAGGACTGGTACTTCTTTCATCCCAGCGAACTCTACGTGACCGACGGCGGGAACTACCGCGTGAAAAAGGAGACGGCGTTGGCGGACGGTGAAGACTTCGAGTCCTTCACCGGCGGCCCGACCCAGACGAAACTCGGCGGCGACTGAGGCCGCGGCGCGGCGTCTCGTTTTCCACTTCGTTCTTCTCTCCTCACGCCCGAGCGAGTCGCTCGCCGAGCGTTCGAGCGCCGACGAAGCCGCGTTCGACGCGGCTGAGTCGCGAGGCGGGGAACCGGTAGGCGTGCAGTTCGCCGAGGTCGGCGAGGCCGGCGTTCACCGGCAGCGAGTCCAGATACACGGCCTCGAAGGCCGGTTCGTGGTCGCCGTAGTCGCGGTTGCTCTCGTACGCCGAGACGAGTTTCCCCGTCTCGGTCGGCGTCTCGTCGGCGCGGGTGCCGAGCGCCCGCGTGACGACGAGGAGGCTCCCGCTCTCGCGGTCGTGGACGAGGTCGCCGGCGCGGTGTTCGTGGTCGGGACAGAGCTGCGGCCCCGCCGCGTCCATCGGGACGAACGTCTCGTCGCCGCAGACGGCGCAGGTGGCGCTCCGGCGGCCCGGCGGCGGGACCTCGCCGCGGGTGATTTCGATGGCGACCCGCCGGAGGTGCTTACAGCGGGCGCGCCGGATGGCGTTGTCGGGGCAGGTGCAGGTGCGTGCCTCCACGTCGACGACGTAGGTGCCGCCGTCGGTCTCGACGACGTAGCGCCCGTCGCGGAGCGGCCGGACGGCCATCGGTTCGACGCGGGCGCGGCGGGCGCGCCCGGCCAACCCGTCGGACGGGAGCGTGGTCTTGCGGCGCACCGGGCGGCGAGTCGACGCGGGTGTGTGTGCGATGTGCGTCATGGTGGTGCGGGAGTCCGACCTTACCAGCGGCTGTTCGAGGTCGGTTTCCGTCACCTGCAAGTAGGTTCTCGAACGACCTAAACCCTCGTTTCGCGTGGAAAATCGGGCGCGTGAGTGGCTCTCGTCGGGCATCCGCCCATCGAAGACCTTTTAGAACGGCCGCGGATACGTCGTCGCATGGCTATCGAAGCGGAGATGCGGCGGAAGATTGCCGTCTCCATCGTCGCGGTCGGGGTGTTTATCGCCCTCATCGTCGGCATCGGTGCGACCTACAACCAGAGTGGACTCGTCTCCACCGGCGGGCTCGCACTCGTCGGCGCCATCACGGCGTTCGTCCTCGTGATGGCTGGTATCGGCGTTTGGCTGTCGCGTTCTTCCTAATCCTGTCGGTCGGTTTCGGCGATGCGGTCGCCGCGAAACGGCGTTCGACGCGCAGCGGCGGCGCTCGTCAGTCGGCTGACGGCTCGTAGAAACGCCTCCCGTCTCCCCGTCAGTCGGCGACTTCGTCCGCGGCGGCCGCGTCCGCGTCCGCGTCGTTCGTCGCCGTCTCGAAGTACTTCATCGGATGCTTGATTGTGTCACAGCGGTCGTCGCGGTTCACACAGAGGTCGTACGCCTGCATCGTCTCGCAGGTCGGCGGCGCGTACTGCGACCCGCTTGAGTCCGCGAGGACGGTCGCCCGCTTTTCGAGTTCCTCGGCGTTCGCGTCGCCGACGACGCCCCCGACCGCCTCGGGTTCGAGGCCGACGCCGACGAGGAACGCCGCGAGCGCGAACGCCGCCTCGTTCGGGAGCGACTCGCCGTCCTGCGCCCGCGCCAACAGCGCCTCGACGCAGGGCGGGAAGTGGTCGGGGTCGACCGAGTCGACGTAGACGACGTTGACCGCGCCGCGGTCCGAAAGCAGGTTTCGCAGGCGCTCGACGTGGGGTTTGAGCGCGTCGGCGAGGCGGTCGCCGGCGTCGCTCCCGCGGACGGCGAAGGGAAGCCCCTCTGCGACCCGGCGGCGGACCGCCTCGCGGAGCAGTTCCGAGAGCTCCTCGCGGGTGACGCGGACCGCGCCGCCGGCCAGCGAGCGGTTGACGAGCCGCCACTCCGCACCCCAGTCGGTGTCGGAGTAGGTGAGGTACGGTCCCACGTCGACCCAGTAGTGGTCGGGCGCGCGGCGGCTGTTGCGGCTCCGGGTCGATTCGGCCCGCACCGCGCCGTCGAGGTCGAACTCGCGGAGGAAGTCGTCGAGGCTCGCGCGGGCGTCGCCGTGGACGTCGTCGTCGCCGGCGTCGAAGTCGGCGAGCATGCGCTCGTAGGCCGTGTCGGCCTCGGCGCGGGCGTACTTGTCCACCGCCGCGGGCGTCTCGACGAGCGAGACGATGATGCGCGAGATGGGGTACGAAAGCAGTTCCGTCTGGGTGTCCCGCCCGTAAGCCTCGTCGGGGTCGGGTTCGACGGTGCCCTCCATGAGGGCGCGTTCGACGCGCTCGACGCCGCGCTCGACGGCCGGGGCGTCCTCGGCGACGAGCGTCGCGATGGCGACGTCGGCCGATTCGACCGCCTCTCTGGCCGCGGCGAAAAACGGGTATCGGGCGTGGAGCGGGCGCATCCGCATACCGCCACGTTCCGGGTGCCCACCGATAAACGCGACGGATTCGGCGGTGGCGGGCGCGGGCCACGCGGCCGCCACCGCGGTCGGTTCTCGCGGCGGGACGCCGGCGACGGCGCATCACACAACCTATTACCGACCACTTCCTCAGGCTCTCACGTGCCGCACTTCGACTACCCGTGTCCGGACTGCCGCGCCACGACCAGTCTCCACGACGCCGACTGTCGCTTCGAGGGGACGCCGTGGGTCGAAGTCGAGCGGGCCTACGTCGACATCGTCTCCGTCCTCGCGGGCGGCCCGTGCGACGAGGAGACGCTCCGCCGCGAAGCGCCGGGCGAGTGGGGACCGCTCCGGCAGGCCGCGCTCCGCCGACTCAAGCGCGACGAGCGGGTGTCGGAAGCGAACTCGGGCGTCCTTCGGCTCCTCACCGCCGAGGAGTTCCGAGAGGAGGTCTCGGAGCCGACCCGGGAGCCGATGCGGACGCTCCACCAGTACGGGAGCGTCCCCGGCTGTCACGACAACGCCGTCTTCGCCATGATCGCGTGGTACGAGATGGTCGGCCTGTCGTGGCCCGAGACGCGCGAGAACGTCGTCAACTGGCTCCGCGACACCGGCGCGTGGGACCGCGGCGGCTTCGAGGAGGCGACGCCCGCCGAACTCGTCGAGAAGAAGCGCCACGTCTACGACGCGGGCTACGGCTGGAAGGAGAAAGCCGTCTCGGCCAAGCGCGTCATCGACAGATACCGCTCCTGAGCGCCGGCCTCAGTCCCGCGTCGACTCGGCGCAATCGGCGCAACCGTTAGGCGCTTCTCGAACGTCTGTGGTGTCGTGAGTGCACCCGAGTCCGCCGTCTCTGCCGACGCCGAGGTCCCCGAGGAGTCGCGGGGGACGCGCCGCGCCCTCGCGGTCGTCGTCGCCGTCGTCTTCATCGACCTCCTCGGGTTCGGCGTCGTCATCCCCATCCTGCCGTTCTACGTCCGGAGCTTCGGCGTCAGCGACGTGTACATCGGGCTCCTCGCGGCGTCGTACTCGCTCATGCAGTTCCTCTTCGCGCCCGTCCTCGGTCGCATCTCCGACCGGCGGGGCCGCCGGCCGGTCATCATGCTGTCGCTCGTCGGGAGCGTCCTCGCGTGGACCGTCTTCGGCGTCGCCGGCGAAATCGACCTGCTGTTCGGGACGGCGCTCGCGGTGGCGACGCTGTTCGCCTCGCGGATGCTCGCGGGCGCGATGGGCGGCAACATCGCCACGGCGCAGGCGTACATCGCCGACATCACGCCGCCGACCATCTCGTACCACGCGATCGGCCTCGTCGGCGCGTCGTTCAGCCTCGGGTTCATCTTCGGGCCGGCCATCGGCGGCCTGATGGCCTCCGACCCGGTGGTCGCGCTCGCCCGCGACCTGTTCCCGCCGTTCGTGCCCGCGACGCGCTTCTCGCTGCCGAGTTTCACCGCGGCGGCGCTGAGCCTCGTGAGCCTCGGCTTCGCGTTCGTCTTCCTGCGCGAACCCGAGCGGACCCGCGCGCCCGCCGGCACGCCCGCGACGACGCTCGTCTCGCAGTTCCGCGCCGCCCTCGCCGACGACGACCTCCGGGGACTCGTCGTCTCCTTTTTCGTCGTCTCGGTCGCCTTCTCCGGGATTCAGGTCATGTTCATCCCCTTCGCGGCCGACGTGTACGGCTACGGCGAGACGGAGACGGCGCTGTTTCTGACCTACATCGGCCTGCTCGGCACGCTGAATCAGGGGGTCGTCGTCGGCCGCCTCGCGCGGCGGTACTCGGAGGCGAAACTGGCGGTCGTCGGCGCGGTCGGGCTCCTGGCCTCGCTCGCGTTGCTCCCGTTTTCGCCCGACATCGGGGCGTTTCTCCCCGCTGTCGGCGGGCCGCCGTGGCTCACCCGCGAACTCGCGGCGCTCCTCCTCGTCGGGGCGCTCCTGTCGTTCGGCAACGGGATGTTGAACGTCTCGCTTTCGACGCTCGTCTCCACGTCGGCGTCGGCGGACCAGCAGGGCAACGCCTTCGGCGTCACGCAGGGCGCGGGGAGCCTCGGCCGGACGCTCGGTCCGCCGTCGATGGCGGCGCTGTACGTCTTCGCGTACTGGTCGCCGTTCGTCGTCGGGGCCGTGCTCATCGTGCCCGTGATATTCGTTCTCGCGTCGGTCGCGCGCCGTCCGCGGGCGGAAGCGCCCTGAGGGTCGGTTCGCGGCCGCGTCGCGCCGACGCGGTCGCTGGCCGGCGAGAATCGAGAGAAGCGAGTGGGACGGCTCGGATGGTCGGAAAACGACGCGGCCGCCGAAACGTCCGCTCAGTCGCTCTGGATGCGCGGGGCGAGCATGTACGTGATGGTGCCCATCCCCTCTGCGATCTGGTAGTGAAGCTTGACCGGGAACTCCTCGCCGAGTTCGACGGTGACCTCGGCGTCGGTCGGAATCGCCTTGTTCATGTCCTTCAGGTAGTCGAGCGAGAACAGCGAGTCGGCCGCGCCGGCCTCGATGCTGATGAGGTCCGCCGGGGGAAGCGACAGGTCCACGTCGTCGGTGTCGCCTTCGGCCTCGATGTGGAACGTCTCTTCCGCGCCGTCGACGCGGAGGCGGATGTGGTCCGAAACCATGTCGGCCGCCTTGATACCGCGGTCGAGGTGCGTCCCTTCGAGGACGATGTTCGCCGCGAGGTCGAGGTCCGGGATATCGGGTTCCTGGCGAATCGAGTCGGGGTCGATGAGCGCGAGCGTGTACGACAGCCCGTCGATGCGGATGTTGAGCTTGCGCGTCTCCTCGTCGAGCGTGAGGTGGATGAGGTCGCCCGAGCCCGCCATACCGGCGACCTCTTCGAGGCGCGAGAGGTTGACGCCGATGACGCCGCCGTCGGCTTCGTAGGATTCGAACGCCGCCGCGTCGAGCGTGAGGTCCACCATGCCGACGTTCGCGGGGTCGACGGCGCGGATGGAGAGACTCTCCTCGTTGAGTCGAATCTTACACTCGTCGACGAGGACGCTCACGGAGTCGAGCGCGTCCCGGAGCGTCGCGGCGCTCACGATGGCCTTGAACATATGTGCCGTCGTACGACAGCGGTCTTAAAAATACTCCTGATTTGGACTCACCGCAATATGATGTTCGCACGCTCTCCCGCGTGCGCGCTCCCGCGAGCACCCCACCGTTCCCCTCGGCTCCCTATGTGTGTTGTCGTCACTGTCTCCGAACATAGCTAATTCGACGATTTCGGCGGTTTCGGGCTTCAAAGCACTCAAATAGCTGATTGTGTAACTCTCGGATATGGCGAACACCGAGGGGAAGACAGCCGCCCGCCGACGAGGTGCCGAGCGATGACCGACGCCGCTGATGTCGACGCCGCCGACGCGACGCCCACCCGCGTCGCGTTCGTCTGCGTCCAGAACGCCGGCCGGAGCCAGATGGCGACGGCCTTCGCCCGCCGGGAGCGCGACGAGCGCGGCGTCGGCGACCGAATCGAGGTCGTCACCGGCGGCACCGACCCCGCCGACCGCGTCCACGACGAGGTCGTCGCGGTCATGGGCGAACAGGGGTTCGACCTCGCCGACGAGACGCCCCGCGCAATCGACCAAGAGGAGATTCTGGGCGTGGATATCGTCGTCACGATGGGCTGTTCGGCCGAGGGCATCTGTCCCATGACGTGGCGCGGCGACGCCCGCGACTGGAACCTCGACGACCCTGACGGGAAGGACCTCGATGCGGTCCGGGCGATTCGCGACGACATCGAGGAGCGCGTCTCGGCGCTGTTCGACGAACTCGCGGGCGACGACTGAACCCGGCCGCCTCGACGCCGACGCCACGGGATGTGAGACTGTTCCGCACGCTCCACGGCGCAAGCCGAAGCCGGTATACGGCCTGATACGCTACTGGTGGCAAGACTATGGCGCGCAAGGACCACTACTACAACAAGGCCAAACAGGAGGGCTACCGCGCCCGCTCGGCCTACAAGCTGAAACAACTCGACGGGGACGCGGGCCTGTTCGGCCCCGGCAACACCGTCGTCGACCTCGGTGCCGCCCCCGGCGGCTGGCTGCAGGTCGCCTCCGAGAAGGTCGGCGACCACGGCAAGGTCGTCGGCGTCGACCTCCAGCGAATCCGCGGTATCGACCGCGACAACGTCCAGACGATTCGCGGCGACATGACCGAAGACGAGACGAAGGAGGAACTGACGGCCGTCATCGGCGAGCGCGGGGCCGACGCCGTCGTCTCCGACATGGCACCGAACATGACCGGCGAGTACTCGCTGGACCACGCCCGCTCGGTCTACCTCGCCCGGCAGGCGTTCGAGGTCGCACAGGAGCTGTTGGCGACCGGCGGCGACTTCGCCGTGAAGGTGTTCGACGGCCCGGACGTCGCGGACCTCCGCGCCGACATGGAGCGGGAGTTCCAGTACGTCCGGTCGATGCGCCCCGACGCCTCCCGCGATAGCTCCTCCGAGCAGTACCTCGTCGGCAAGCACTTCCTCACCGCCCCGGTCCGGAAGGGCGACGAACTCGACGTGGAAATCGTCGACGTGGGAAGCGAGGGCGACGGCATCGCCAAGGTCGAGGACTTCACGCTGTTCGTCTCCGGTACCGAGGCGGGCGACACCCCGACGGTCCGCGTCACCGACGTGAAGCCGCGGTTCGCCTTCGCCGAACCGATAGACGACTGAGCGCGCCGACGTCGCGCGTCTCTCGCGCCCGCGCGCCACCCCGCCGCCGACCCGTTCTCCGCGCAATTTGTGTCTAACTTCGGGCAACCATTATTATCGGTTGACACGACTCTGTTCGTGAGTCACCCATGTCAGCAGACACGACGACCGCCGAGTCCCAACCGTTGTTCACCGGCCTCCCGTCGGGAATCGTCCCGTACGTCGCCATCCTCGGGGCGCTGGCCTCGACGTACGTTCACCTGTCGATGGCTCCCATGTTGCTCCAGCTCAACCAGACGCAGGCGATACTGTTCGTCCTCGCCGGCGTCGGCTTCCTCGCGGGCATCGCCGTCTACCTGAGCAAGTTCTGGCGGCGCGAGTTCTACCTCGTCGCCATCGCGTTCGCGCTCGCCCAAATCGTGGCGTGGGTCGTCATGAGCGGGCGAGTCAGCGAGATGGCGATGCTCTCGAAGGGCGGCGAGGCCGTGTTCAGCGTCGCGGCGGCGTACCTCTACCTGAACGAGTCGCCGGACGCCGACGGGGCCGCCTGAGTCAGGTCCCCCGTTCGACCCGTCGCCCCGCTGTCTCGACGTTCTGACGGTCCGCCGTCCCGTCACCCCGCTTCACTCAACGACCACGAGTTCGAGTCGAAGCCCCGTACGACACCCCTTCCACCCGCCGCGACAGGCCCCGGTGGCGAGGATGTCACCGAACGACGTGTAGGTCCCGCAGTTCGGACAGCGGACTCCCATCTCCATCCCGTCCCGTTCGGTGAGCCTGTGGCGGTGCTCGTCGACCATACATCGTGTGGTATGTTACCAAAAGAGATAAGCCGTCCGTCGGTTCGAGCGGCGTCTCAGTCCGCGACCCAGCCGTCGGTCGAGGACTCGTCGTCGCGGAGGAGCGCGACGGTCCCGTAGACGAACGGCGTGTCCACGATTGCGATGAGGAGTTTCAGGAGGTACTGGCCGACGGCGAGGCCGATAAGGACGTTCCACGGGAGCACGTCTCCGATGCCGAGGACCGTCGGCGCGGCGTAGAACCCGACGCCGACGAAGATGACCGTGTCGATGGCCTGACTCGTCGCCGTCGAGACGATGTTGCGGAGCCAGAGGAACGAGCCGTCGGTCAGGTCGCGGATGCCGTGGAAGACGATGACGTCCCAGTTCTGACTCACGAGGTACGCGAGCAGGCTCCCGGCGACGATGTTCGTCCCCGACGACAGCACCGTGGCGAACTGCGCGGCGAACTCGGGGTTGGCGGCGGGCGCGGCGATGGTGCTCCAGACGAGGCCGAGGAGGACGAAGTTCATGGCGAAGCCGACGTTCACCATGATTTGCGCCGCCCGGCGGCCGTACAGTTCGGAGTAGCAGTCGGACGCGAAGAAGGTGAGCGCGTACGCCAGCGCCGCCCCCGGCATGAGGATGGCCGCGCCGACGAACGGGAGTTCGCCCACCGCCGACGGCAGGGGAATCGAGAGCAGTTTCGACGCCGTCAACTGCGCCGTCGTCAGCGCGGTGACGAACAGCCCGACGAGGGCGACCTGTCCGACGGCCGAGCGCCCCTCACTCATCTTCGACGAGGCGGTTGTGTCGGTCGTCGATTTCGTCGAGGATGTCGAGCGTCTTCCGGATGGACGCCCGAACCGCATCGCTCCGGTTCACGAACTTCCCGTCGTCGCCGACGTGCTCGTCTAGGTCAGCGAGCAGTTCGTCGGGTATCTCGACGCTTATCTTGGCCATACTCCGCGATTCTCGTGAGAATACTTAACGCCTTTTCAACGGCCGTAACGGCGGTGTTCGGCGCGTCTTCGGGTTGGCGAATTGACGAGTCGGTCGCGGTCGGCCCGCGCTCACTCCGCCGCGCCGCGGGCGGGCGAGAGGTCGCGCCGGCCGCCGACGGTCAGCACGAACAGGACGCCGAGGCCGACGCCGTAGGCGGCCATCAGCGGGAGCGTCACCATGAACATCGTCGTGATGCTCGCGGGGGTGAACACCGCCGAGATGGCGAGTATGAACACCGTGACCTCGCGCCAGCGCTTCCGCATCATCCGGTAGCTGACGCCGGCGGTGTTGAGAAGCACCATCAGGATGGGCACGTCGGCGAGGAGGCCGATGCCCGCGGTGGTGAAGAAGATGAGCCAGAAGAAGTTGGTGATGCGGTAGGAGATTATCATGTTCGCCGCGAGCGCGTCCTCGACGAGGAACGTGATGACCGTCGGCGCGACGTAGCTGTAGCCGAGGGCGAAGCCGCCGAGGAGGCCGCCGGCGAGCGCGCCGGTCCACAGGAAGACGGTCCGGCGGCGCTGGCGGATGATGTTGCGCTCGCGGAGCGCGGGCCACGCGAAGTACGCGACGAGCGGGAGCGTCGCCAGCACGGCCAGAATCGTCGAGAACTTCACCTCGAAGATGAGCGCCTCCATCGGGTGGAGCGCGACGACGTTGAGCACTTCCTCGGGCCGCACGGCCGCGGGCAGTCGCCCGAGGAAGTCGTCGTAGACGTCCCTGATACCGCCGGTGTAGAGCCAGCCGAACGTCACCGCGAGGACGAGCATGAACCAGCCGACGACCCAGAACGCCCGCGAGGTGAGCGAATCGACGATGAACGCGATGTCGGTGTAGTAGCCGCCGATGTCGTCCTCGTCGGTCTCGCCCTCGGTCAGTTCGGAGAAGAACGCGCCGCCCGCGCGGGTCGTCCGGTCTTCGAGTGCGCCCGGCTCGTCTTCGGCGTCGGCCGCCTCGGCCTCGCGGTCCGCTTCGGCCTCGTCGAATCGGTCGATGAGGGCCTGCGCTTTGGCCTTGTCGCCGTCGTCGATGGCGGCCGACGCGAGGCTCATAATCTCGTCTTCGTCGCGGTCGGCGAAGACCTCCGGCGGCGCGGCGCGGACGCCAGCCACGTCGAGCGCCGAGAGGTCGAGCTTCGATGGGTCGCCGACGCCGACTTCGGTCCGTTCGAGTCGTTCGATGTCGCGGTAGACGAGGTACGCGAGCCCGAACACGAGGCCGACGACGACGCCGGCGGCGACGAACGCGCCTAGCGAGAGTTGCGACCCGGGGACGAGGAACACGTAGTCGCTGCCGACCGCGGCGAGGCCGGCGTTCGCGAGTTCGACGCCGCCGTACTCGTAGAAGGCGTAGACGAGGAGGCCGCCGACGACGCCGACGCCCGCGAGGAGGTTCCAGTGGTGGGCCGCCGTCGCCTTGACGTCCATCTTCTCGCTCCCCCGCTTGGCCGTGACGACCACGCGGGCGAGATAGAGGCTGAACGCGTACAGCGAGATGACGGGCACCGCCCACATGATTTGGGTGAACGGGTCCGGCGGCGTGAACAGCGCGCCGAAGGCGAAGATGCCGACGACGGCGTGCCGCCACTTGTCGCGGAACAGTTCGTAGGGGACGATTTCGGCGTACGAGAGGCCGGTCATCGCGAGCGGGAGCTGGCTCGCGAGGCCGAACGAGAGCGTGAGCAGGAAGATGAACTGCGCCCACTTCACGATGGAGTAGCTCGGGGTGAAGCCGGCGGAAATCGCGTTCTGGGCGAGGAACGCGAACGTGAACGGGAAGAAGACGAAGTAGCCGTAGGCGACGCCCGCGGCGAACAGCACGACCATCGTCAGTCCGATGAGCGCGAGTTTCCACGGCGCGACGGGCGATTTGGGCCACGCGCCTCGGGCTTTCAGCGCGTCCCGAGAGACGTAGATGAACGGCGGGACCGCGAAGAGCACCCCCACGACGAGGCCGATTTTGGCCTGCAAGAGAATCACGTCGAAGGGGGTCTGGGCGATGATGCTGACGTCGCCGGCGACGCTGGCGTCCATCTGCGCTTTGGTCACGCCCCGGAAGAACCCCCAGACGTAGAGTCGGAGCGCGTAGAACGTGCCGAGGAACCCGACGAGGAAGACGATGAAGACCTTCTGGAGGTCTTTTTGCGCCGCGCGGAGCATCGCACCGGCGGTCTCGCGGCCCGCCGCGATGGTCTGTTGGGTGTCCTCGTCGAGGGCGCTGGACATACGTACGTGGCGAAAGCAGTCTGGCGGTTATCAATCTTTTTCACCGCGGGCGTGAGTTCGACCCTCTCGACGCACCTCCTCGGCGCGATGCGAAAAGACCTATAACTGGCCGGAAGCGTAGGACACCTGAATGGCGGACGAGGAGCGCGACGCAGGGCTCTCTGCGGCCGACGACGAGACGGACGCCTCGGACGACGCCGACGACGCCGACGACGCGTCTTCGTCGTCCGACGGTCCGGTTTACGGTCGAGTCACCCCGCGAGACGAGACCGTTACCGACGGGTCCGACGACGGCGAGGGCGACGACGCTCCCGACGAGACGGACGGCGATACCGACGGAACCGACGACAGCGACGACGCTGACGACTCGGACGACACTGACGACGCCGACGACTCGGACGACGCCGACGACTCGGACGACGCCGACGACTCGGACGACACTGACGACAGCGACGACGCCGACGACACTGACGACTCGGACGACAGCGACGACGCCGACGACACTGACGACACCGACGAGCCTCGTCTCCTCGCCGACGATGAACACACCTCGCACGTCCCCGAGGGGACGTACGACGATTCGCGCGAGGGGCCGGCCGACGCCGCCGGCCCGGACCCCGCGCCCGACGGTGCGAGTCCCGCTCTCTCGGGCGAGGACGAGGTGAGCGGCGTGGCCCCGTCGCCCGCGCCCGCCGAGGACGACTTCGACGACGAGGACGTCGGCGGGCTCGTCGGCGAGGCCCCCGAAAGCGACCAGGAGATGCCGCTGACCGCGCACATCGAGGAGATGATTCGCCGGTTGGCGGTCGTCCTCGGCGTCGCGGGCGCGATTACGCTCGTGCTGTTCCCCGGCGCGGACATCCTCAACGCGCTGGTCGACACGCAGGCCGCCTTCGGCGTCCACATCCCGAGCGCGACCGACGTTATCAACTTCCTCTGGAACTCCCACATCCCCGGCGCGGAGACCATCGTCGACCGCCGGCCGCGACTCTACGGCCCGCTCGAACTCATCCTCACCAAACTGAAGGTCGCCGGCCTCGCCGGGACCGTCATCGGCCTCCCCGTGTTCGTCTACGAGACGTACCTGTTCATGCGCCCCGGCCTCTATCCGAAAGAGCGCAGATACTACCTCGCGGCCGTCCCGACGAGCCTCATCCTCGCGCTCGTCGGCGTCCTCTTCGCGCACTTCGTGGTGCTCCCGGCCATCTTCGCGTACTTCACCTCCTACACCGAGGGGACCGCGGTCGTCGCGTTCGGTCTCAAAGAGACGTTCAACCTCATCCTCATTCTGATGGGCTACATGGCGGTCGTCTTCCAGATTCCGCTGTTCGTGGAACTGGCCATCATGATGAACCTCGTCACCCGGCGGTGGCTCGAAGACCGCCGCCTGCTGTTCTGGGGCGCGTTCCTCGGCCTCGCGTTCCTCGTCAGCCCCGATCCGACCGGGATGGCCCCCATCATCATCGGCGCGACGATGATCGTCCTGTTCGAGGGGACGCTCGCGGCCCTGCGCTGGACCGGGAACTGACCGGCTTCTCGTTTCTCTCGTTTCTCTCCCGGCCGGTTCGCTCCTCCTCGTTTCCGCCGACCGCCGACCGTTCAGAAGACCTATCTTAGAATGGTTAGAATATCTATATGATGGCCGACCTCGCCGCCCTGTCGGTGGTCGCCCTCCCGCTCTGGTTCGTCGTGAGCGTCTGGGCCGGCATCGACGCGACCAGGCACAGTTCGCACAACGCCTTCCTCTGGGGTTTCTCGGTGTTCGTCGGCGGGGTTCTCGGCTTGGCGCTGTACCTCAACCTCGGGCGCGACGAACCCGGGGTTGGTCGCCGCGCGGCCGGTCAGTCGGCGTCGCCGAACGGCGTCCCTTCCGTCCGCACCGAGACCGTCACCTGTCCGAACTGCCACTCGTTGGAGGAGTCAGGGAGGGACACCTGCCGTTTCTGCGGCGAGTCGCTGTAACGCGCCGAATCCCCGAGACTGCGGGGAATCACGCCGTGTCCGTCGACTCCGTCGCCTCCCGCTTCTCGGCCGCGACCATGCCCTCGACGCGCGTCTTCAGTCCCTCGTTCATGGCGACGAACCCCGCCCGGGTCCGCTCGCCGACGAACCGCAACAGGAGTCCGGCGAGGACGCCCGAGAACGTCTCGGACTGCTCGAAGCGCGTGCGCTCGCCGCCGTCGAGCGGTTCGAGGCGGAACCGGTGTTCGCCGTCGAACAGCCCCGGAGAGACGAGGTGGCCCAGCCAGCGCAGTTCGCGGTACTTCTCACAGTGGACCACGTCGGGTTCGAACACCGACTCGCGGCCGCCCGGCGGTCGCAGGTGGACGGTGAGCGTCGCGCCCTCGTTCGGCCGCCCGGCGATTCGCATGAACGGGTTCCACTCGGGGTAGCGGTCGAAATCGACGAGGGTCTCCCACACCCGTTCGGGCGGCGCGTCTATCTCGATACTCGTGGCGAGTTCGTGTGCCATACCTAACAGTTGGCGCGCCGAGACCGTGAATCTCGCGCGGAACGTTCATTGCCGGTGAGGAGAGAGACGGACGTATGGCAACCCTCCTTCTCGCCAGACACGGCGAGACGACGTGGAACCGCGCCGGGCGCGTACAGGGGTGGGCCCCTGTGTCGCTCACCGAGCGCGGCCGCGCGCAGGCCGACGCCCTCGCGCGCCACGTCGCGGACACCTACGAGGTCGACCGCCTCGTCTCCTCCGACATCGAACGCGCCCAAGAGACCGCCCGCCCCGTCGCCCGCGAACTCGGCGTCGAACCCGTCCTCGACTCGGCGTGGCGCGAGCGCGACGTGGGGTCGTTTCAGGGGCTCGAATTCGACGAACTCACGGACCGGTACCCGCAGTACTCCCTCTCGGCGGTCGGGACGCCCGCCGCCCGCGAACGCCCCCCGAGCGGCGAGAGCCTCGTCGAGGTCCGCCGGCGCGTCCTCAACGCCCGCGAGGGCCTCGCCGACTCGCTCGCCCCCGACGAGACGGTGCTCGTCGTCAGCCACGGCGCGCCGATTCGGCTGTCGCTCGGCGAGGTGAAGGGACTCGACATCGTCGAGTCGATGCTGTCGCAACCGCTCGACAACGGCGGTATCTGCGAGTTCGAAGTCGAACTGAGCGACGACGGCGACGAACCGCTCGTCCACGTCGTCGCCGAGAACGAGACGCGATTTCTGACGACGTAAGCGTTCTGCGGTCGGTTTTCGGGGCGGTCGCGGCGCTCGCGCTTTCTCGCTCCCTCGCGTTCCGCTTACTTCCGCATCGGGTAGTCCTGCGCGAACACGTCGTCCACGAGGAGGTCGTCGTCGGCGTTCCCCTCGGCGGCGGGGCTGACGCTCCCGGTCCGGTAGCCGTGGAGGTCGAGCGTGACGTGGTCGAAGCCGGCGTCCTTCAGGTGGTCGCGGGCGGCGCGGACGAAGTCGGCGTCGAGGGCGCGGTCGAGTTCCTCCGGCGCGACTTCGATGCGGGCGAGGCCGTCGTGGTCGCGGACGCGGAACTGCTCGAAGCCCCACGTCCGGAGAATCGTCTCGGCGCGCTCGACCCGCGAGAGCCGTTCCTCGGTGACTTCGAGCCCGGTCGGAATCCGCGAGGAGAGACAGGCCATCGAGGGCTTGTCGGCGACCGACAGGTCGTAGTCGTCGGCGATGGCGCGGACCTCCTCTTTCGTGATGTCGTGGGCGAGAAGCGGCGACAGCACCTCCAACTCCTCGACGGCGCGGAGGCCGGGGCGGTGGCCCTCGCCGGGGTCCGAGGCGTTCGTCCCGTCGCAGACGGCCTCGATGCCGCGGTCGCGGGCGGCCTCGTACATCCGGCCGAGGCGCATCGTCCGGCAGTGGTAACACCGGTCGTCGTCGTTGGCGACGAAGTCGGGGTTGTCCAGTTCGGAGAACTCGACGGTCAGGTGTTCGATGCCGATCTCCTCGGCGACGCGCTTCGCGTCGTCCAACTCGGCGTCCGGCAGGGTCTCGCTCTTCGCGGTGCAGGCGATCGCGTTCTCGCCGAGCGCGTCGTGGGCGAGTGCCGCGACCACGCTGGAATCCACGCCGCCCGAAAAGGCGATGAGGACGCTCTCGCGCTCCGCGAGCGCCTCGCGTACTGCGTCGGCCTTCGCCGCGACGTCTCGCTCGCTCATGGCCTCCCTTCCCGGCCGACGGGCAAAAGCCCCTCGCCCCCGGCGCGAACGACCGCGAAGGCCCCACGAGTCGGCGAACCGGCCGCGACAGACGCTCTCTCTGCGGGCGCGACCCGCGCGACGTCCCGCGGTCACCACCCCGCGACTTTTTGTCCTATGCCGCGATAGGTCCGGCCGAATGGACTTCGAGACCATCCCGGGCGTCGGCGAGAAGACCGCCGCCGCGCTCGCGGAACTCGACGACGCCGAGCGAGCGCTCACCGACGGCGACGTGGCGGCGCTCGCGCGGGCACCGGGGCTCACGGAGGGCCGGGCGGCGGCCATCGCCCGCGGGGCGATTCGCCGCGACCACGGCGACCCCGGCGGCTTCCTCGCCACCGACCGCGCCTCGGAACTCTACCGCGACGCGCTCGGTCTCCTGCAGGCGCGGACAGTCACGACGTACGCCGAGAAGCGACTGGAGACGCTGTTTCCCACCGGGTCGGCCTCGCGCATCGAGGAGGTCCGGGCGTTCGCCGCCGACGCGACCGACCTCGACCCCGACCCCGACGTGCTCGCGGCGCTGTCGGGCGTCGAACCCCTCGCGGACCCGAAACCGCGTCGCGTCCGCGAGCGCTGTCTCGCCACCGCCGACGCGGAGCGCTACGCCGCCGCCAAGGAGGCGTTCCCCGAACTCTCCATCGAGGTCGTCGAGAACGGCCGCGACATCGCCGAACTCGCGCGGTCGTACTCGACGGTGGTCGTGCTGGACGAGTCGTTCGCCGGCATCGACGTCGACGGCGACGTGCGCGTGCTCCCCGACGCCGCCGAGCGGACCGACGAGGTCGTCCCCGAGCGACTGCTCGCCTTCTTCGCCGCGAACCGCGAGGCCCTGGAGGCGGCCGCCGCGGTCCACGAAACCGCCGGTCTCGACCCGCCCTGTGACCTCGCCGCCCTCCGCGACGCGCTCTCCCGACTGGCCGAAGACGGGACCGTCCTCGGCGACGACGAACTCGAACGCCTCTCGAACGCGGTCGACGACCTCGACACCGCCGTCTCGACCGCCGAATCGGTCGCCAACGACCGCCTCCGCGACGCGATTCGAGAGCGCGACGTGACCATCGAAGGGACAGATTTCCTGTCTCTCGTCGAGCAGGGCGCGCGCGTCGACTCCCTGCTGTCGCGCGAACTCGAAGACGAGTTCGACGAGGCGCTGGCCGCCGCCCGCGACCACCTCGTCGAGTCGCTGTCGCTCCGCCCCGGCGAGGCCGACCTCACGGAGCGCGTCTTCCCCGAGGACCCGTCGTTCCCGCTCGGCCACGACGAGGAGGCGGTCGGCCGCCTCCGAACCGAACTGAAGGCTGCCCGCGACCGCCGCGCCGCGAAGCTGAAAGCCGACCTCGCCGCCGACCTCGGCGACCTGCGCGACCCCGTCGAGACGCTGGTCCGCGACGCGCTCGAACTCGACGTGCGCCTCGCCGTCTCGCGGTTCGCCCGCGACTTCGACTGCGTCTTCCCCGAGTTCACCGGCGCGGCCGGAAACGACGGAGCCGGGTCGTTCGCCATCGAGGCCGGCCGCTCGCCCCTCCTCGACGTGGACTTCGCGGACGTCGACCCGGTGGACTACGAGGTGTCGGGCGTCACGCTCCTGTCGGGCGTCAACAGCGGGGGCAAGACCTCGACGCTCGACCTCGTGGGGCTCGTCGTCGTCCTCGCGCACATGGGGCTTCCCGTGCCCGCCGAGTCGGTCCGGCTCTCGCGGTTTTCCGAACTCCACTACTACGCCAAGTCGCAGGGAACGCTCGACGCCGGCGCGTTCGAGAGCACGCTCCGCGACTTCGCCGCGCTCACCGACGGCGCGGCCGACCGATTCGTCCTCGTGGACGAACTGGAGAGCATCACCGAACCCGGCGCGTCGGCCAAAATCATCGCCGGCATCCTCGAAGAACTCGCCGAACAGGGCGCGGCCGCGGTGTTCGTCTCGCACCTCGCCGGCGGCATCCGAGAGGCGGCGGACGTGTCGGTCGCGGTCGACGGCATCGAGGCGGTCGGGCTGGAAGACGGCGAACTCGTCGTCAACCGCTCGCCCGTGAAGGACCACCTCGCGCGTTCGACCCCGGAGCTCATCGTGGAGAAACTGGCCGGCGAGAACGAGACGAGTTTCTACGGACGACTGCTGGAGAAGTTCGACTGACGCCCTCGCCCGCGGCGACGCACGATTTATCTTGACTCGCCGACAACTCCGCCCGTGCCCTCCGATTCGCTCTCCCCCGAGGAACGACAGCAGTACGACCTCGTCTACCACGCCACGAAAAACGCCATCTGGGACGTGCTCGGGACCGCGGTGTACCTGCTGTTTCTGGTGTTCGGCGGGTTCCTCGTGCTGTCCGCCTTCGTGCTCCCGGCGCTGGGTGCGTTCTCGCAGACCGCCGATTCGCCGGTCGTGCTCGGTATCGGCGCGGTCGGGCTGATTCTGCTCGTCGCCATCGGCTACCGAATCGTTCGGCTCCTTCAGTAAGTGACGTACCGGCTCGCGACCTCCCACCGGACCGTGGCGACGACGCCGACCGCGCCGAACAGTACGGCGACGAATGAACCGACTGTCGTCGGGGCGGTGTAGTCGATGGTCGCGTCGAACTCGAACGCGTGGTAGGTGCCGTCGCGCTCGACGAGTCCCGGGAGGTTCCCGGGGTCGTCTTCGAACCGAAGCACCTCGCCGGCGAGGGCGCGGTCCACGGCCCGCTGTTCCGACTGCGAGAGTTCGCTGTACAGCGGGGGAACCGTCTCCGGCGTCTCCGACAGTTGCCCCTCGTATCGATAGCTGTAGTCTTCGTCAGCGACGAAACCGAACCCGAGCACGCCGCCCCCGACGAGCGCAAGCGAGACGAGCAGCGCGGCGAGTTGTATGCGAGTTGCCATGACTGCGCATCCATTGTTGGAAAATTAACTATTGTGGCTCGGTTCCGGTGGTTGGCGGTTGAACGCGTCCGGGACGCGTCGAGACAACGCGTCCGTCCGCCCCCCGTCGGACGCCGCCGCGGTAAACGATTAAGTCCCCCGCGCGTGGTACTTTACTCGATGAGGGAGGACCCCGAAGAGGGGATGCTGTCGTGGGACGAGACGGTGTTCCGCGACGAACACGTCTTCGAAATCGACCACGTTCCGGAGACGTTCAACCACCGCGAGAGCCAACTGCGGAGCCTGAAGTACGCGCTTCGGCCCGCGGTCCGCGGCTCTCGCCCCCTGAACACGATGGTGCGCGGGCCGCCGGGGACGGGCAAGACCACCGCGGTCCAGAAACTGTTCGGCGAGTTGGGCACGCAGTCGGGCGTCCGGACCGTCCGGGTGAACTGCCAGGTCGACTCGACCCGCTACGCGGTGTTCTCGCGCGTCTTCGAGCACATCTTCGAGTACGAACCCCCGTCGTCGGGCATCTCGTTCAAGAAGCTGTTCGGCCAGATAACCGACCGCCTCGTCGAGGACGACGAGGTGCTCGTCGTCGCGCTCGACGACGTGAACTACCTGTTCTACGAGAACGAGGCGTCCGACACGCTCTACTCGCTGTTACGCGCCCACGAGGCGCACTCCGGCGCGCGCATCGGCGTCATCATCATCTCGTCGGACCTCTCGCTCGACGTCATCGACGAACTCGACGGGCGCGTCCAGAGCGTCTTCCGGCCCGAGGAGGTGTTTTTCCCCCGCTACGACGTGGACGAAATCGTCGATATCCTCCGCGGCCGGTCGAAACGCGGTTTCCACGAGGACGTCATCGGCGCGCCCGAACTCGACCAGGTCGCGGAGTTCACCGCCGACAGCGGCGACCTCCGGGTCGGCATCGACCTGCTCCGTCGCGCCGGGCTCCACGCCGAGATGCGCGCCTCCCGCACGGTCGACATGGAGGACGTGGAAGCGGCCTACGACAAGTCGAAGTACGTCCACCTCTCGCGGTGTCTGCAAGGGCTTTCGGACCCCGAGCGCGAACTCGTCCGGGTCGTCGCCGAGTACGACGGCGAGCGCGCCGGCGCGGTGTACGACGCGTTCAACGAGGAGACCGACCTCGGCTACACGCGCTACTCCGAGCTCGTGAACAAACTGGACCAACTGGGCGTCATCGAGGCGCGCTACACCGAAATCGAGGGACGCGGCCGCACCCGCGCCATCTCGCTCGCCTACGACGCGGACGCGGTCTTAGACCGGCTCTGACGCGCCGCGTTCAGGACCATTTTTACTCGCCGACCGAGTCGACTGAGCCATGAAGACTACCGGCGGAACCGACGCGCAGAAGCGCCGCGCCGCGGCGGCGGCGGTCGAAGCGGTCGAAGACGGGACCGTCGTCGGCCTCGGCACCGGCAGCACCACCGCCTTCGCCATCCGCGCCATCGGCGACCGCGTCGCCGACGGCCTTGACGTTCGGGGCGTCCCGACCTCCTTCGCGGCCCGCGAACTCGCCCGCGAGTGCGGCATCCCCGTCGCCGACCTCGACGAGGTGGACGCCATCGACCTCGCTATCGACGGGGCCGACCAGGTGGCGACGACCGACGGCGCGCTCGTCAAGGGCGGCGGCGCGGCCCACGCCCGCGAGAAGGTGGTCGACGCCTTCGCCGACCGATTCCTCGTCATCGCGGACCCCTCGAAGACCGCTGAGACGCTCTCACACGCCGTGCCCATCGAGGTGCTTCCGTCGGCGCGGACGACCGTCGCGGCGGGCGTCTCGGACCTCGGCGGCGAGGCGGCGCTCCGCCGAGCAGAGCGCAA
The DNA here is from genome assembly GCF_001368915.1 of Haloferax massiliensis. Taxonomy (GTDB): domain Archaea; phylum Halobacteriota; class Halobacteria; order Halobacteriales; family Haloferacaceae; genus Haloferax; species Haloferax massiliensis. Next base: position 821,025 of record NZ_CSTE01000001.1, read on the forward strand.
GGACGGCCCCGTCGTCACCGACAACGGGAACCTCGTTCTCGACTGCGAGTTCGGGACGATTTCGGACCCCGAGTCGCTCGCGGCCGCCCTCGCGTCGCTCCCCGGTGCGGTCGAACACGGCATCTTCGTCGGCCTCGCGGACGCGGTCTACGTCGGCACCGACGACGGCGTCGACGTGACCGAGTTCTGACTCGGTTGGTCCGGCGCTCGAACGGGTCTGGGACTGACCGAGTGGTCCGGCGCTCGAACGGACGCCTTCGACCGGCTCGACTCGCGGGGCGAGTCGACTTCCTTCGGGGGGCACAGCCGGCGCTCGTCGGGCGGCGATAAAAGAACGAGAGGTCTAAAGACCGAGTTTACAGGTCGCGGGGCTGGACCGTCTTACGGTCGTTCTGCTCAGCGCGGCGAGCAGCGTCTTCGAGAAGCTCCTTGACTTCCTCGTCGAGAGCGTCGTAGAAGTCCGAGGCCACGTTCTTGTCCTTGAGCGCTTCCTTGACGGCTGCCTTGACAATGAGGTCTGCCATACAGAATGTTCTACCGATTCTCCTTTAATAAACTTTCCTATATTGGACGTTAATACCGCCGGATTTGGGGGTTATGGCGCTTCTATGAGGACGGATTTCTCGGGAACAATCTCCACTTATATATGCTTTGCCCCCGCGAGGGCGGAACGACGGGTATGAGTACGCCTCGGGCCAACGTGCGGGCATGCGCGACATCTTGGAGGCGGTCGCGGACGGTTCGCTCTCGCCCGCCGAGGCCGAGGTACGACTCTCCGGGTACGCGACGACAGACGCCGGACGGTTCGACGCCGCCAGAGAGACCCGGCGCGGCGTCCCCGAAGCGATTCTCGCGGAGGGAAAAACGCCGGACGAGACGGCCACGCTTGCCGTCGCGGCGGTCGAGACCAGCGGCCGGGCGCTCGTCACTCGGGCCGACACCGCCCACGCCGAGGCCGTCGCCGACGCCCTCCCGGACGCCGACATCGACCGCGACGCCCGGGCGAAGACGGTCGTCGCGGCCGCCCCGGAGTTCGAGCGCCCCGACCTCGACGCGACCGTCGCCATCGCCACCGGCGGCACCTCCGACGCCGAGGCCGCGGGCGAGGCGGCCGCCGTCCTCCGCGAGATGGGCGCGGCCGTCGAGCGAATCGAGGACGTGGGCGTCGCCCACCTCGGCCGCGTGCTCGACAACCTCGACACGCTCCGCGAGGCCGACGTGGTCGTCGTCGCCGCCGGCCGCGAGGGCGCGCTCCCCACGGTCGTCGCCGGCCTCGTCGACACGCCGGTCATCGGCCTGCCCGTCTCGACGGGCTACGGCCACGGCGGCGACGGCGAGGCGGCCGTCCTCGGGATGCTCCAGTCGTGTACCGTCCTCTCCGCGGTGAACGTCGACGCCGGCTACATCGCCGGCGCGCAGGCCGGACTCATCGCCCGCGCGGTCGCCGACGCCCGCGGCGACGACGCCTGACCGGGCGCTGTCTGTTCCCTCGTCGTCGACTACTTGTGCCCCTCGTGGTCGTGCGCGATTTCGCGTGCGTACGCACACGCGCGAAGCCCTCATATGGGTGGGGTACCGTGTGGCATACACCGGCTTGGTGGCTGCCGGACCGCAACAATGCCAGTCTGTGACCACTGCGGGTCACACGTCTCCGAGCGCTTCGCACGCGTGTTCGCCGACAAGGACGGTCAGGTTCTCGCCTGTCCCAACTGCTCGGCGAACGCGGGTATCGCGGAGGTCGCTCGACAGCGTGCCCGCACCGCATGACCACTGAAGCGACAAAAGACCACCACGCGAAGCCAACTCCCCGTGCGCGAGGTCGGGCGCAGGGTTCATACCCGCGCCCCTGAACCATTCTCTCGTGCACTTCGTCTACGTCATCGAGTGTAGCGACGGCTCGCTGTACACCGGATACACGACCGACGTGGAGCGACGCGTCGCCGAACACGACGCCGGCGAGGGAGCGAAGTACACCCGCGGCCGGACCCCGGTCGAACTCGTCCACGTCGAGGAGTTCGACTCGAAGTCGGCGGCGATGTCCCGCGAGTACGAGATCAAACAGCTCCGTCGCCGGGAGAAACTGCGACTCGTCGAGTCGTGAGCGAGTCGGGACCGCGTCGGAGTCGCGTCGCGGTCGCGTCGCGGTCGGCGTGTTCCCACCGGGTCGCCGCCGCCGCACGGCCCGACTCTATTTGGTTCGTAACGTAGTTTTTTGCCCCGCCGCGGAGTGGTTCGCGTATGGACGAAATCTCATTCGGGACCGACGGGTGGCGCGCCACGCTGGACACCTTCACCGACGACCGGGTCCGCGTCGTCGGACAGGCGGTCGCGGACTACCTCGCCGACGAGGGGTTCACCGCGCCGGTGCTCGTCGGCTACGACGCCCGCGAGACCTCCCCCGGCTTCGCGGAGTCGCTCGCGGAGGTCGTCGCCGGCAACGGCTTCGACGTGCTCCTGCCGGAGCGGGACTGTCCGACCCCGCTCGTCGCCTACGCCATCGCCGAGCGCGGCCTCTCGGGGGCGCTCATGGTCACGGCCTCGCACAACCCGCCGGAGTACAACGGCGTGAAGTTCATCCCCTCGGACGGCGCGCCGGCGCTCCCCGACGTGACCGACGCGGTCGCCGAGCGACTCGCCGAACCGGACCTCCTGCCCGAGTCCGAGCGCGGCACCGTCGAGCGCGTGGACGTGGTCTCCCCGCACGCCGACCACGCGATGGACCTCGTCGGCGACGACCTCTCGGGTCTCACGGTCGTCTACGACGCCATGCACGGCAGCGGTCGCGGCGTCACCGACGCGCTCCTCGAAGCCGCCGGCGCGGAGGTCGTCCGCCTGCGCTGTGAACGCGACGCCGACTTCGGCGGCATCTCGCCGGAGCCCTCCGCGGATAACCTCGAAGGCCTCGCCGAGGCGATGGCCGAACACGACGCGGACCTCGGGGTCGCCAACGACGGCGACGCCGACCGAATCGCCATCGCCACGCCCGACCGGGGCGTCCTCGACGAGAACCTCTTTTTCGCCGCCGTCTACGACTACCTGCTCGAATCCGACTCCGGGCCGGCCATCCGGACCGTCTCGACCACGTTCCTCATCGACCGCATCGCCGAAGCCCACGGCGAGGAGGTGTTCGAGACCGCGGTCGGCTTCAAGTGGGTCGCCGACGGCATGCGCGAGCACGACGCGCTCATGGGCGGCGAGGAGTCCGGCGGCTTCTCCGTCCGCGGGCACGTCCGCGAGAAGGACGGCGTCCTCATGGGCCTGCTCGCGGCCGCCGCGACCGCCGAGGAGGACTTCGACGCCCGCCTCGACCGCATCGAGGCCGAACACGGCGAAATCGTCGCCGACAAGATAAGCGTCGCCTGCCCCGACTCCGAGAAGGCGCGCGTCATCGACGACCTTGAGGACGTGCTCCCCGAGACGGTCGCCGGCCGCGACATCGCCAAGGTCGTCACGCTCGACGGCTTCAAACTCCTCTTAGAAGACGGCTCGTGGCTCCTCGTCCGCCCCTCGGGGACGGAGCCGAAGATGCGCGTCTACGCGGAAGCCGGGAGCGAAGACGCGGTGTCGTCGCTCCTCGACGCCGGCCGCGAACTCGTCGAACCGCTCGTCTGAGCGGACCGCCCTCAGAGCTCTCGTCTCTCTTCTTCGTCGCCGACCGGCCTGACGACCCCGCGGTACGCCGGCGTGAAAAGCGGGAGCGTCTCCGCGTGCTCGGTCAGCGAGACGCCGTCGCCCGCCGACTCGACGAGGTCCGCGGCCCGAAGCTTCGGCAGGTGGATGTGGACGATGCCGACCTCGGCCTGCTGGACGACCTGCATGTCCACCTCGTCGGGCGGGAGGTCGGTCGTCCGCACCGCGAGGGCGACCGCGAGGTCCCAGACCGTCGCCGGCTCCGACCGGTCGTTGAGATACTCCAGCACGTAGCGGCGCGACGGGTCCGCGAGCGCATCGAAAACGCGGTCCCAATCGGTCAGGATACGGTCGCTCCGGTCTCGCTTTGCCATGGGCTTGACTCCCTAGCCCTTGACGACCGGCGGGTAAATCTGTGTCGGTTGTTAACTATTATCATCTTCCGGAGTCGGCGGCGCGGCCGTCACTCGTCGCGCAGGACGCCGCGAAACCGTCCTTCCCCGCCGTCCCGCTCCTCGATATCGAATCCGAACGACTCGTAGAACGGCCTGACGCCCCCGTCGAAGTCGGCGACGAGTCGGCCCCGACGGTCGAGCGCCGCCCGGACGAGTTCGGTTCCGACGCCCCGACCGCGACGACTCGGCGAGGCGGCCACGGCGTCGACGTAGTCGCCGTCGAGCACCAGCGCGCCGACGACCCGACCTGACGCCTCGGCGACGAGGCAGTCGCCGGCGGCCAGTCGGTCGCGGACCTTGCCCGCGTCGGCTTCCAAAAGCCCGGCGTCGAACACGCGCATCACGGCCACCAGTTCGTCGGGGTCGCCCTCGCGGACTGTGGTGGCGTCGTCGACTCCGTCGGCCGCACGGTCTCTCTCGGTGTCGTCCATGCGCCGACTACCCGCCTTTGATGAGGCGGAGCACCTTCACGCGGTCGACCTCGACGGGCTGGTCTTCGGGGACGGGGCGGCCGTCGACGAGGACGGTCACCTCGTGGGGGCTGAGGTCCACCGCCCGCACGAGGTCCGCGTAGGTCCCGCCGTCGCCGACGGCGACCTCGCTGGTCTCCTCGCCGACGACCTCGACGGTCACGTTCATGGTCGCTCGTGGGTCGGGCGCGGGTTTCAGTCCGTCGGCTCGGCGTCGGCCGAGGGCGCTCTCCGTCTCGCACGGTTTATGTGCGGGGCGGTCGGTAGAACGGATATGAGCGAGGCCGCGGAGTCGGGCGACGCCCCGGCGGGTCGTGAAATCTGGATCGAGAAGTACCGACCGCAGACGTTCGACGACGTCTACGGACAGGACGACATCGTCGAGCGCCTGCGCAGCTACATCGAGCGCGACGATCTGCCGCACCTCCTGTTCGCGGGGCCGGCGGGCGTCGGCAAGACCACCTCCGCGACGGCCATCGCCCGCGCCATCTACGGCGACGACTGGCGCGGCAACTTCCTCGAACTCAACGCCTCCGACGAGCGCGGCATCGACGTGGTCCGCGACCGCATCAAGAACTTCGCGCGCTCGTCGTTCGGCGGCCACGACTACCGCGTCATCTTCCTCGACGAGGCCGACTCGCTGACGAACGACGCGCAGTCGGCGCTCCGCCGGACGATGGAGCAGTTCTCCGACAACACGCGCTTCATCCTCTCGTGTAACTACTCCTCGAAGATTATCGACCCCATCCAGTCGCGCTGCGCGGTGTTCCGATTTTCCCCGCTCGGCGACGACGCCGTCGCCGAACAGGTCCGCGACATCGCCGCGGCCGAGGACATCGAGGTCACCGAGGACGGTCTCGACGCGCTCGTCTACGCCGCCGGCGGCGACATGCGACGCGCCATCAACTCCCTGCAGGCCGCCGCGACGACCGGCGAGGTCGTCGACGAGGAGGCCGTCTACATGATTACCTCGACCGCCCGCCCCGAGGACATCGAGAAGATGGTCCGGGACGCCATCGACGGCGAGTTCACGGCCGCGCGCAAGCAGTTGGAGACGCTCATCGTCGACACCGGGATGGCCGGCGGCGACATCATCGACCAGCTCCACCGCTCGGTCTGGGAGTTCGACCTCGACGAGCGCGAGGCCGTCCGCCTCATGGAGCGCATCGGCGAGGCCGACTACCGCATCTCCGAGGGGGCGAACGAGCAGGTCCAACTCGAAGCGCTCCTCGCGTCGCTCGCGCTCTCGCAGAACTGAACTCGGTACACTGAACCGGCCGCGCCGACCGCCGCGGTCCCCGGTCGTCTCCGGTCTCTCCGCTCGTTTTCACTCGCCCGTCACGCCCGGAACTCGAAGCGCGCGCCGCCCGCGGTCCCGGAGGTCACGACAGCCGACCAGCCGTGGGCCTCGGCGATGGATTCGACGATGGCGAGGCCGTAGCCGATGCCGTCGTCGCCGGTCGTCTCGCCCGGTTCGAACACCTCGTCGCGGCGCTCGGGCTCGATGCCCGGGCCGTCGTCTTCGACGTAGAAGCCGCCGTCGACGCCGCCGACCTCGACGCGCACGTCGCGACCGCCGTGTTCGACGGCGTCACCAGACGCAGTCTGGTTGCCCGTGGAACCATGTTCCACGGCGTTCCGAAACAGGTTCGCCAGCAGTTCGACGAGGCGGTCCTCGTCGGCGTCGACGACGACCGACTGGCAGGTGACCAACTCGGCGTCGGCGGTCTCGGTCGTCGCCCACGCCTGCCGGGCGACCGCCCCGAGGTCGACCCGCTCGGTCTCGTCGACCAGTTGGCCGCGGCGGGCGAGCGACAGCAGGTCGTCGATGAGCTGTTCCATCTGTTCGAGCGCCCGCTCGGCGGTGTCGAACCGCGTCTCCTCGCCGGTCTCGCGGGCGAGGTCGAGGTTTCCGCGGGCGACCGAAAGCGGGTTCCGCAGGTCGTGGCTCACGATGTTCGCGAACTCTTCGAGCCGTTCGTTCTGTCGCTCTAGCTCGCTTTCGCGGGTCTTCCGCTCCGTGATGTCGGTGTAGATGGCGTACCCCGCCCCGCGCTCCTCGCCGGGCGACAGCGGGACGACGTTCAGGATGAACTCGCGGACGCCGTCGTCGGTTCGGCGGCGGACCTCGCCGCGGTAGCTCTCGCCGGCGGCGACGAGGAGTTCGGGGATGGTCTCGTCGGCCCCCGGCTCCGGCACCGGGTCCGGGTCCGGCTCCGGCGGGACGATTCGCCCGAGGAGGTCGCTTCCGACCACGTCGGCGGCGTCGTAGCCGAACGCCGACTGGAACGCCCGGTTCACGTCGCGAACGGTGACCGCGCCGGCTTCCACGTCGTAGGCGACGGCGGCGTCGGAGACGTGTTCGAACAGCGCCGTCGAGCGGTCGCGCTCGTCTCTGAGCCGCGACTCGGCGCGGATGCGCTCGGCGGTGACCACGACGTGCGCCATGAGGAGTTCGGTCAGTTCGGCGTCCCGCTCGTCGAACGCGGCGGGCGTGAACGCGGTCGCCTGAAAGACGCCGATGTCGCCGATTGGAACGCTCAGGACGGCGCGGTACATCCGCTTGACCGGCCGCGCCTCGGGGTGGTCGCGCACGTCGTCCGTGATGTCCGTGGTCCCAGACAGGAACACCTCGGCCGCGATGCCGCCGTCGTCGAGCGGGACGCGCTCCGCGCCGTCGGCCGGCGCGTCCGACGAGATGGCCGCCGGGACGATGTAGCCGTCCTCGACGACGCCCACGTAGCTGATGTCGAACTCAAGGATGTCGTCGGTGATTTCGACGGTCTGCTCGAACAGTTCGTCGAGGCTCGTCGCCGCGGCCAGTTCGGTGGCCCCTCGGTGGAGTCGCTCTATCTGCTCGCGGCTCTTTCTGAGGGCGGCTTCGGACTCGATGCGGCTCCTCGTCTCGGAGACGTAGGATACGAGGAGTTCGGCCAGCGTGAGGTCGGTCTCGTCGTACGCGCCGACCTCGTTGGAGATGGCTTGGAACACCCCGTCGTCGCCCGCGGGGACGCTCACCGCCGAGCGATAGGCGGAGTCGTTGGGGTCGGCTTCCGGGTGGTCGCGCACGTCGTCCACGAGAAACGAGCGTTTGGTTCGGTGCGTCTCCCCGAGCAGGCCCATGTCGCTGGGTATCGGGCCCAGTCCGGCCATGTCGTCGTTGTTGGCGACGACGTAGAACCCCTCGCCGTCGTGGCGGAAAAACGAGGTGTTGTCGAATTCGAGGATGTCCTCGGTGAGTCCGATGGCGCGTTCGTACAGTTCCTCGACCGTCTCGGCGGCGATGAGCTCCGTCGTCCCCTCGTAGAGCCGTTTGAGGCGGTCCCACTCGGGGTCGTTCCTCGGCTCCACCGCCCGCTCGGCGTCCCGCCCCGAGCCCGCGTCGTCGGCGGACGCGAGCAGCCAGCGGACCTGCGATTCGAGCGCCGCGCGGTCGCCGCGGCTGACGTAGGCGTCGAATCGCTCGGGCCGCTCGACGTCCTCGGGCGGCGCGTCGGTGTACAGCACCGTCGGCACGTCGCAGGGAACCTCCGCGTCCGGGCCCGTGACGACGACGCACGCCGCGTCGCTCGGGGCGCTCTCGTCACTCGGTGACGCCACCGTGACCCCGTCGCCGAGGTCGATATCGTCGGAGTCGTCGTCCACGAAAACCGTTGGGTCCCTCGCGTGCACAGCAGTCCTCCTATCGAACGGCAACGAGAACTATAATCGTTGCGGCATGTTCCCAATAAGCAAGAACACGCCGCGAGCCGTTTGAATCGGCCGTGAGACACGACCCTGCCGTCTGATTACTCAGTTTAGCGACCAGAAACCGTAGTTGAGCGCGGCGGCAAAGCACGTCCACAGGAGATAGGGGACGAGGAGGGCGGCGGCCCGTCGGTCGACGGCGACGAACTCGCGCATCGTCGCCAGAATCGCCGCGAGGAGGACGACGATGACGGCGAGACCCGCCGCGGGCGACTGCAGGCCGAAGAACGCCGCGGACCACGCGACATTGACGACGAGGTGACCGACGAAGACGGCGAGCGCGCGCTCGCGGCGGGGGTGGTCGCGCCGGGAGACGAGCCACGCGGCGACGCCCATCAGGGTGAAAAGCGTCACCCAGACCGGGCCGAACACCCAGTTCGGGGGGGCGAACCACGGGCGAGCGAGCGTCGCGTACCACGACCCCACGGCGGTGACGGTGAAGACGCTCCCGAGCGCGCCGGCGAGTTGCGCGAGGACGACCCACGCGAGCAGTTCGACCGCGGGCCGCCGCCGGAGTGAAGCGAGTTCCATACCCCTCGTACGCTCGGGAGGGAAAAGAACGACGCGGCCCGTGCGGGCGAAATTGTGGGGAATCGGGCGTCTGCGTCCATTTCCCGGAACTGTTTTACCCGACGGTAGACCAGAGTTTGGCAATGAGCGAACTCGAAGCGGAGTACCGCCTCGACTACTTCGAGGAGGAGGGCTTCTACCGGAAGCAGTGCCCCGTGACGGGCGTCCACTTCTGGACACGAGACCCCGACCGCGAGACCTGCGGTGAACCGCCCGCCGACGACTACACCTTCATCGACAACCCCGGCTTCGACGAGGAGTACACTCTCGAAGAGATGCGCGAGAAGTTCCTCTCTTTCTTCGAGGAACACGACCACGAGCGCATCGACCCCTACCCGGTCGCCGCGAACCGCTGGCGCGACGACGTGCTCTTGACGCAGGCATCTATCTACGACTTCCAGCCGCTCGTCACGTCCGGCGAGACGCCGCCGCCGGCCAACCCGCTGACTGTCTCCCAGCCTTGCATCCGGATGCAGGACATCGACAACGTGGGCAAGACCGGTCGCCACACGATGGCCTTCGAGATGATGGCGCACCACGCGTTCAACGCCCGCGAAGAGGCGGGTGACAAGTACGCCTACTCGGGCGAAGTCTACTGGAAGGACGAGACGGTCCGCCTCTGCGACGAGTTCTTCGAGTCGCTCGGCGCGGACATCTCCGAAATCACCTACATCGAGGACCCGTGGGTCGGCGGCGGCAACGCCGGTCCCGCCTTCGAAGTCCTCTACCGCGGCGCGGAACTCGCCACCCTCGTTTTCATGTCGATGAAGCAGGACCCCGAAGGCGAGTACGAACTCAAGGACGGCAACACCTACTCGCCGATGGACACCTACATCGTCGACACCGGCTACGGGCTCGAACGGTGGACGTGGGTGTCACAGGGGACGCCGACGGTGTACGAGGCCGTCTACCCCGACATGATAGAGTTCCTGAAGGACAACGTCGGCATCGAGCACACCGAAGAGGAGGAGGAACTCATCCACCGCGCGGCGAAGCTCTCTGGCCACCTCGACATCGACGAAATCGACGACCTCGCCACCGCGCGCGCCGGCGTCGCGGGCGAACTCGGCGTCGACGAGGCCGAACTCACCGCGTTGCTCCGCCCGCTCGAAGACATCTACGCCATCGCGGACCACTGCCGCACGCTCGCGTACATGTTCGGCGACGGCATCGTCCCCTCGAACGTCGGGACGGGCTACCTCGCCCGCATGGTCCTCCGACGCACGAAGCGCCTCGTGGACAACCTCGGCGTCGACGCCCCGCTCGACGAGCTCGTGGACATGCAGGCCGAGCGGCTGGACTACCAGAACCGCGACACCATCCGCGACATCGTCCGCAGTGAGGAGCGCAAGTACAGAAAGACGCTCGAACGCGGCTCCCGCAAGGTCCAACAGCTCGCCGACGACTACGCCGACAAGGACGAACCCATCCCGGTCGACGAACTCATCGAGCTGTACGACTCCCACGGCATCCAGCCCGACATGGTGCAGGAAATCGCCGAGGAGCGCGGCGCGACCGTCGACATCCCCGACGACTTCTACTCGCTCGTCGCCGACCGCCACGAGCAGGTCGACGGCGAGGAGGACGCCGAGGAGCGCGACGACCGCCTCGGGGACCTCCCGGCGACGGACAAGCTCTACTACGACGACCAGGAGCGCACCGAGTTCGAGGCCGTCGTCCTCGACGTGTTCGAGCGCGAGGAGGGCTACGACGTGGTCCTCGACCAGACGATGTTCTACCCCGAAGGCGGCGGACAGCCCGCCGACCACGGCTCGCTCGCCACCGACGACACGACCGTCGAGGTGACCGACGTGCAGATCGTGGGCGACGTGGTGCTCCACCGCACCGACGAGGACCCCGGTAAGGGCGAGTTCGTCCGCGGCCAGCTCGACGCCGAGCGCCGCCGTCGGCTCATGCGCCACCACACGGCGACCCACGTTATCGGCCACGCCATCCGGACGGTCCTCGGCGACCACATCCGGCAGGCCGGCGCGTCGAAGGGCGTCGACCGCTCGCGGCTCGACGTGACCCACTACGAGCGCATCACCCGCGAAGAGGTAAAGCAGATAGAGCGCGTCGCCAACGAAATCGTGATGCAGAACATCCCGGTCAAACAGGAGTGGCCGGACCGCCGCGACGCCGAGAAGAAGTACGGCTTCGACCTCTATCAGGGCGGCATCCCGCCGGGCGAGCAGATTCGCCTCATCCACGTCGGCACCGACGTGCAGGCCTGCGGCGGTACCCACGTCAAGCGCACCGGCGACATCGGGGCCATCAAGGTGCTGACGACGGAGCCCGTCCAAGACGGCGTCGAGCGCGTCGCCTTCGCGGCGGGCGACGCGGCCATCGAGGCCACCCAGCGCACCGAGGACGCGCTGTACGGCGCGGCCGACGTGCTCGACGTGAACCCCGCGGACGTGCCCGAGACGGCCGAGCGCTTCTTCACCGAGTGGAAGGAGCGCGGCAAGACCATCGACCGCCTGAAGACGGAGCTCGCCGAGGCGCGCGCCGCGGCCGGCGCGGACGAAATCGACATCGACGGCACGCCCGTCGTCGTCCACTCCGGCGACCGCGTCCCGACGCAGAAACAGGACGCCTACAAGCACGTCCTCGACGAACTCGGCGTCCGCACGGAACTCGACCCCGAGGAGTCCGCCGACATGGTCGACGACACCGGCTTCGGCTTCTACTACCAGCCGCGATTTAACCCCGCCATCCACGCCCTCTGGGAGCGCCGCGACAACATGGGCGTCCGGACGTTCGTCAACACCATCGAGACCATCGCCAACCCCGCGAACGCCTCGGTCCACCTCGGGTCGTTCTATCACCTCGCGTTCGCCAAGAAGATGGTCGACACCTTCGAGGAAAGCGAGCACCACGACCTCGACCGCGTGCTCATGTTCCAGGGGATGGAGGGCTACGACGACATCCGCCCCGGCTACACGAAGGTCGCCGAGTGGACCGCCGGCGACGACGGCGAGGCCACCTTCGACGACTTCGACATCGAGACCGCCGAGTACGGCATGGACTTCGAGTACGACGACCTCGGCGTCGACGAGGACGACGTGGCCGGCGACTCCGCCGACATCACCGAAGCCGTGCTCGCCGGCGACCGCGAGGACCGCTTCGCCGACGCCGTCGCCCTCAACGCGGCGCTCCGCATCTACGCCCGCGAGGACGCCGAAACCATCGACGAGGGACTGGAGATGGCCCGCGACGCCATCGCCTCCGGCGACGCGGAAGCGGTGCTCGAAGACCTGCGCGCGTTCTGAACTCGCGGCCGACTCGAACGCTTTCTGTTCAACACGTCGGTCCCTCTTGTTCGACTGAACCGCCGTTCTCTATATGTCGAGGTCGCCGTCGGTCTCGTCGAACGGGTCGTCACCGTCGGCGTCGGCCTCGCCGTCGTCCAGCGGGAGCGCGATGCCGACGAGCGTCTCGCCGGCCGTGACGGTGGCCTCGCGGGCGATGGAGTAGACGATGCCCGCGCGCTCGGCTTCGACCTCCTGCAACACCTCGTAGGTGGTCGGGTCGTACACCCAGCCGAGGTGGTCGCCGGGGCGGACCTCGCGGGCGAGTTCGACGTCCTCGCGGGCGACGAACAGCCCCGAGGCGTCGGCTTTCACGCGGCCGAGGTGGTTGCGGTAGGTGCGGCCGTCCCACGGCTCGACCGCGCCCGAGAGGATGCCCATGTCGCGGCAGACGTTGAGGACGCCCTCGACGCCGGCGACGACGGCCGGCTCGACGAGCTGTTTGTTGTGGGCGAGTTCGGGCGTGATGGAGGGGATGCCCGCGTTCGTGGCCGCGACGCGGAGTTTGCCGTCGAAGCTCCGTTCGGTCCACTCGTCGTCGGCCTCGTCGCCCGCGGCCTCCGCGAGGAGGATGTCGACGCCGAACGCCCGCGCGAGGTCGCGGGAGGACTCGTCGCCCCGGAGGTAGACGGTGTGGGTGAGCATGTCCGGGCTCCCGGTGTGGAGGTCGACGATGGCGTCGGAATCGCTGATGTACTCCCAGAGCTTCGCGGCCATGCGCTGGTGGAGCGAGCCCTCGGCGTCGCCCGGCCAGACGCGGTTCATGTTGGAGTTGACGGAGTCGAGCACCTCGGGGGTGACGTAGGAGACGCGGTCGAACGTCAGCGGGTCGGCGACGGGGACGGCGACGACGCGCCCCGAGAGCTCCGCGCGTTCGAGGCGGCCGTGCAGTCGGCGGAGCACTTCGGTACCGTTGATTTCGCGCCCGTGTTGGGCGGCCTGCACGTAGAGCGTCGGGCCGTCGGTCCCGTCTGCTGGTTCGTAGGTGTGAACTGTCGTCTGTACCGGGACGCCGGAGGGGAGGCGGGTGAGCGTCACGGTCTCCGCGGTGTGCATATCCGACGCATCGCGGTGGGGTGTCTTGTAGTTAGGGGAGCGAGAAAGACAGACGGCGTGGGGCGGCCGTCAGTTCCGGTCGTCCGAGGTGTCGATGCCGAACGGGAGATACAGCGGGCACGTTCGCCGGAACCCGGTCACGAGCAGGACGACGCCGACGGCGGCGACGAACGCGACACCGAGCGCCGCGGGAACCGGCCCGAACCCGAGGCGGCACGGTTTTTACTCGGCCGCCCGACGGGGCGAGTATGAGCGACAACCCAACGGCCACGCTCCACACGAACAAGGGCGACATCACGGTCGAACTCTTCGAGGACAAGGTCCCGAACACGGTCGAGAACTTCGTCGGCCTCGCCACGGGCGAAAAGACGTGGGTCCATCCCGAGACCGACGAGACGATGGAGGGCGAGCCCCTCTACGAGGACATCCTCTTCCACCGCATCATCTCGGACTTCATGATTCAGGGCGGCGACCCGACCGGAACCGGTCGCGGCGGCCCCGGCTACACCTTCGACGACGAGTTCCACTCGGACCTCAGCCACGACGGCCCCGGCGTGCTCTCGATGGCGAACCGCGGCCCCAACACGAACGGCTCGCAGTTCTTCATCACGCTCGACGCCCAGCCCCACCTCGACGGCAAGCACGCCGTCTTCGGGAAGGTCACGGACGGCATGGACGTCGTCGAGGACATCGGCTCGGTCCCGACCGACCGCAACGACAAGCCGGTGTCCGACGTGGTCCTCGAATCGGTCGACGTCGAGCAGTAAGCGCCGCGAGCACCGAGACGCGACCGAGCGCGCCGGACGCTACCCGCTCGCGTTCGTCGCGGGGGCGACGGTCCGGCCGCCGGTCGACCCGTCGGCGCGGTCGAGCCACGCCGGTCGCGTGACCGTCGTCTCGCCGACCGCGTCGTACGCGAACCAGACCTCGACGCCGAGGCCGTCGCGGGTCTCGTAGGTGACGCGCATCGAGCGGACGAAGCCGCCTTCTTCGACGATCGCTTCGACCCGATAGTCGCGCGACCGCGGGAAGTCGGTGCCGCGGCCCCGAACTCGGTACAGCGCGGTCCCGCTTTCGGCGGTCGCGTCGGTCACGCTCTCTACGCGCGTCACGCTCGTCTCGTCGGTCGAGAGGTACCACTCGACGTAGCGGGCGGCGCGCGAGGCCTGCCGTCCCGGGCCGTCGCGCACGTCGGGGTCGAGGCCGC
>NZ_CSTE01000002.1:0-29574 GCF_001368915.1 Haloferax massiliensis
GCCGGTCGCGCCCGCCGGGTTGGTCGAGCGGGCGTAGCAGTCGCCGATGCCGCCGGTGGCGAGGATAGTCGCCCCGGCGAACACCGGTTCGACCTCGCCGTCGGCGAGGACGGTCGCGCCGCGGACGGTCCCCTCCTCAGTCAGGAGGTCGAGGGCCATCGCGTCGTCGATTATGCGCACGCCGTCGCGGGCCGAGAGGTGCTTCAGGAACGGCCGGAGGACGTGCGCGCCGGTGCTGGCGTCGACGTGGAGGATGCGGCGGCTGGAGTGGCCCGCCTCGCGGGCGAGGTCGAAGTCGGCGGCGTCGCCGGCGTCGGGGTCGCCGACGCTCGGACTGTCACCCACCGCGTCGAACTCGACTCCGAGCGTGTCCAACAGCACGTCCTCGACGACGGCGCGGGACTCGGAGACGAGCGTGTCGACCGCCTCGGGGTCGGCGGTGCCGTCGCTCGCCCGGCGGATGTCGGCGGCGAACTCCGCGGGCGCGGACTGGGTGACGGCGATGCCGCCCTGCGCCCAGTCGGACGCGGCGTCCTCGGGTTCGGTCGCCTTCGTGACGACGAGCACGTCGGCCCCCTCGCGGGCGGCGGCGAGGGCCGCGGCGCAGCCGGCGATGCCGGAGCCGACGACGAGTACGTCGGCCTTCATAGTTCGAGCATGCGGTCGAGCGCGACCGCGGCGAGTTCCTTCTCCTCGGGCGCGACCTCGACGACGTTGGGTTCGCGGCCCGCGGCGAGTTCTTCGAGCACCCACGTCAGGTAGTTGGGGTCGACCTGCCGCATGGCGTTGCAGTCCATGCAGGCGTCGCCGCAGAGGGGCCGAACGTCGACCTCGGGGTGCCAGCGCGCGAGGTGTCGCGCGAGGTGGACCTCGGTGCCGATGGCCCACGTCTCGCCGGGGTCGGCGTTCTCGACGACGTCGCAGATGTGGCTCGTGGAGCCGACCTCGTCGGCGGCCGCGACGACGCTCGGGCGGCACTCGGGGTGGGCGACGACCTTCGCGCCGTCGGCCTGCGCCTCCTCGACGTGGTCGACGCGGAAGCGCTCGTGAACCTGACAGTAGCCGTCCCAGAGGATGACTTCTGCGTCGCCGAGGTCCGGAATGTCGGGTTCCGCGTCGGCGTCAGCGCCCGCGGCTTCGGCCACGTCGCCGGCCCACGGGTCCCACTCGACCACGCCGTCGATGCCGAGTTCGTCGGCCGTGTTGCGCCCGAGGTGCTTGTCGGGCAGGAACAGCACGGCGTCGCCGCGCTCGAACGCCCACTCGAAGGCGTCGGCGGCGTTCGAGGAGGTGCAGATGAGCCCGCCGTGGGAGGCGCAAAAGGCCTTCAGGTCGGCGTAGGAGTTCATGTACGTCACGGGGACGATGTCCTTGCCGCCGCTCTCTTCGACGAGCGTCTCCCACGCGGAGTCGACCTGCACGGCCTCGGCCATCCCGGCCATCGGACACGACGCCTCCATCGACGGGAGAATCACCGTCTGGTCGTCGTCGGTGATGATGTCCGCGCTCTCGGCCATGAACGTCACGCCGGCGAAGACGACGTAGTCGGCGTCCGACTCGGCGGCGCGCTTCGAGAGTTCGTAGGAGTCGCCGATGAAGTCCGCGTGCTCGACGATTTCGCGTCGCTGGTAGTTGTGTCCGAGGACGACGACGCGGTCGCCGAGCGCGTCGCGGGCGGCGGCGATTCGCCGGGAGCGGGCGGCCTCGTCGAGGTCGCGGTGGCTCTCCGGAAGCTGTTCGAGCGTGTCGTATTTGAACAGGCTGAGCTCCGACTCGAACCCGACCGACTGTAATTCAACCACGATTGGTCACCACGGTGGAAGTCCAATCATCGGGCCTTATTGAAAAATATTTTTCTTCAATACTCGGCACTCACCCGTATATATTCTCTTCACGATTGATTAGCCAGTGGTATCTGCGTTCGATTGGCTGTTAGAAGTCGATAGAAGTCACTACTCGGTTAGAGAATAATCTCATTCAAAAGAGTGGCCTCGTCGGAGACGATAACTCGTTCAGTCGCGTTCGAAGACGACGCGACCGTCCACGACGGTCATCGAGACGGCGATATCGCGAATCGAGTCGGCTTCCCACGGCGACTCGTCGAGGACGACGAGGTCCGCGGCGGTGCCGACCGCCACGGTTCCCAGTCGGTCCTCGTCGAAGCCGGCGTGGGCCGCACCCGACGTGTACGCCCGGAGCGCCTCGGTGACGGTGAGCGACTGGTCGGGGTTCGGGTGGTCGGTGGCGAGGTCGACGCCGAGAAGCGGCCCGAGGGGCATGCAGTCGCTCCCGAACGCGAGGTCGACCCCGGCGTCGAGCAGGTCGCGGTAGCGGTTGGTCCGCAGGCGTCGCTCGCCGAGGCGGGCGTCGTAGAGGCCGCCCTCGTCGGCCCACTTCAGGAAGTTCGGCTGGACCGAGGCGACGACGCCCGACTCGGCGAACCGCTCGATGGCCTCGTCGGAGGCGAGTTCGACGTGTTCGACCCGGTGGCGGGCCGCGCCGGGGTCGTCGGTCTCCTCGTACGCGTCGAGCACCGCGTCGACGGCCGCGTCGCCGATGGCGTGCGCGGTGAACTGATAGCCCGACTCGTCGGCGTCGGCGACGAGGCCGCGGAGTTCCTCGGGGTCGACGACCCACTGGCCCGTCTCGTCGTCGGCCGCGTCGGGGTCCGCCGCGGCGTCGGCGTAGGGTTCTGTGAGTTTCGCGGTCCGCCCGCCGAAGCTCCCGTCGGTGAACGTCTTTATCGCGCCGACGGTGACGAGGCCGCCGCGGCTCCCGCCCCCGTGGTTCGTCCGCAGGCCGACCTCGCGGAGCGCGTCGAGGTGGTCCGACCAGTAGTTGATTCGGACGCGGAGGGCCAGCTCGCCGGCCTCGGCGAGGTCGCGGTAGACCTCGGGCGCGCGGGAGCCGCGGACCATGTCGTGGACGCCGGTGACGCCGCGGGCGGTCGCGTACGACTGCGCCGCGCGGACGAGTTCGGTCATCTCCTCGCGGCCCGGCTCGGTCGCCTCCCGGAGCACGTCGACCGCGCCCTCGACCACGACGCCGGTCGGCTCGACGGCGACGTCACCATCGCCGTCGCCCTCGGAGGGACCGTCGTCTCCGGCGGTCTGCACGCCCTCGTCGGGCATCTCGTCGGCGTAGCGGTCGAGGACGACCGAGTTGACGCCGGCGGTGTGGAGGTCCTCGCGGAAGGCGACCACGGGGAGCGACTCGGAGACGGCGTCGAGGTCGTCGCGGGTGAGGTATCGAGAGTCGTCCCACGTGCTCTCGTCGTAGCCGTAGCCGAACACCCAGTCGGTCCCGCCGTCGCCGCCGGTCTCGTTGTCGTCGGCCCCGTCGCCATCAGCCCCGTTTTCGCGTTCGACCTCGGCGGCCCGCTCGCGGAGCAGTTCGACCGCCTCCGCCGGGGAGTCGGCGGCAGAGAGGTCTGCGTGGACGAGCGACCGCCCGACCATCGGGAGGTGCGTGTGGGCGTCGATGAAGCCGGGAAGGACGACTCGCCCCTCGCAGTCGACGACCCGCGTCTCGACGCCGGCGAGCAGTTCCACGTCGAACGCGCGGCCGACGCGGACGACCTCGCCGTCGCGGACGGCGACGGCTTCGTGCGTCTCGTCGGGCGAGCCGAGCGTGTGTACCTCCGCGTTCGTCAGTACGAGGTCCGCTGACGCGGTCATACGTTCGACCCCGACGCGGGAGGGCAAAACGGTTCGGGAGGCGGCGGAGCGGTCGGGCGGTGGTCGGACGACGGGGCGGCCTTGAACGGGGACGGACCGCGGTCGTTGGAAGAACCGGAACGCGTTAGGGCCGGCGCGGGAAACGTCGGGGCATGACAGACGCCGCGTCCCTCGCAGACCGCGTTCGGGAGGGCGAACTCCGCCTCCACGAACTCGAAGCGCACGCCGACGCCGACACCGCCGCCGAGGCGCGCCGCTCGCTCGTCGAAGAGCAGTCCGGCGCGTCGCTCGACGCGGTCGGGAACTACGGCTTCCCCGCCGAGGCCGCCGAGTCGGCAATCGAGAACATGGTCGGCGCGATTCAGGTGCCGATGGGCGTCGCCGGCCCCGTCAGCGTCGACGGCGGCTCCGTCTCCGGCGAGAAGTACCTCCCGCTCGCGACCACCGAGGGCGCGCTCCTCGCGTCGGTCAACCGCGGCTGCTCGGTCATCAACAGCGCCGGCGGCGCGACCGCTCGGGTCCTCAAGTCCGGGATGACCCGCGCGCCGGTGTTCCGCGTCGCCGACGTGGCCGAGGCCGAGGCGCTCGTCTCGTGGACCCGCGACAACTTCGCGGCGCTGAAGGAGGCCGCGGAGGAGACGACGAACCACGGCGAACTCCTCGACGTGACGCCGTACGTCGTCGGCAACTCCGTGTACCTGCGGTTCCGCTACGACACCAAGGACGCGATGGGGATGAACATGGCGACCATCGCCACCGAGGCGGCCTGCGGCGTCGTCGAAGAGGAGACGACCGCCTCGCTCGTCGCCCTCTCGGGCAACCTCTGTTCCGACAAGAAGCCCGCCGCCATCAACGCCGTCGAGGGCCGCGGCCGGAGCGTCACCGCCGACGTTCGAATCCCGCGCGAGGTGGTCGAAGAGCGCCTGCACACCACGCCCGAAGCGGTCGCCGAACTCAACACCCGCAAGAACCTCGTCGGCTCCGCGAAGGCCGCGAGCCTCGGCTTCAACGCCCACGTCGCCAACGTCGTCGCCGCGATGTTCCTCGCCACCGGGCAGGACGAGGCGCAGGTCGTCGAGGGGTCGAACGCCATCACGACCGCCGAGGTGCAGGACGGCGACCTCTACGTCTCGGTCTCCATCGCCTCCCTCGAAGTCGGCACCGTCGGCGGCGGCACGAAGCTCCCGACGCAGTCCGAGGGCCTCGACGTCCTCGGCGTCAGCGGCGGCGGCGACCCCGCCGGCTCCAACGCCGACGCCCTCGCCGAGTGCATCGCCGTCGGCTCCCTCGCGGGCGAACTCTCGCTTCTCTCCGCGCTCGCCTCGCGGCACCTCTCCAGCGCCCACGCCGAACTCGGTCGATAACGCGAACCGGGTTTCAGTTTCACCGCCGTCGGGGACGACTCATCGGCTTTTCTTCGCGTCCCTTCGGCTTGTACCTCCGAAATCACCACCACCCGTCCACTTTCACTTTCACTCCGCACCCGTGGCTCGCGTTTATTCCGTTTCCGCGGAAACGATGAAAATGCGTCCGTCGGGGAGCACCCGCGGGCGTGTCCACAACCCATCCCCTCCCATGCCACTCCTCACACGCGGTACCGACCCCGAATCGCCCGACGAGTACGACGACGCGCGGCGGGTGGCGCTCGCGCTCAGGCTGGTGAAGTTAGCCCTCGGCGTCGTCGCCTCCGCGCTGACGGTGGCGAAGTTGCTCGGCGCGCTCTGAACCGCGCCCGCGAGGGCGACCCCGGCGCTCAGACCAGCCGGTGTCGACCCCGGGACTCCGACACCTCGCCGCGCCGCCGGAGCTTATCGAGCAGGTCGCGGGCGCGGTCCTCGGGAACGCCCCGCTCGACCGCCGCCGCGACGATTTCCGCCTCGGTCGGCCGGTCACCGTCCCGAACCGCCTCGCGGACGACCGTCAGGCGGTCGGGCGACCCCGACGACGAGTTCCGACCGCGAGAGGCGGCCTCGCCCGCCTCGAACACCTCGTCGGCGTCGAGCCCCGAGCCTTCGAGGTACTCGCGGTCGTCGACGCCCGACTCCTCGACCCGCCGGTCGAGTTCCGAGACGTGTTCGACCTGCGCGAACGCCTCGCTGTCGCCGTGTTTCTTCGCCAACAGCGCCGAGCGCGCCTGCCGCGCGGCGTCCCTGTCGTCGGACTCGAAGAAGCGCCGGAGCTTCTTCGTCTGGTGTCGCCTGCCGCACCGCGGACACGTCGCCGTCTTCGACCCGTCGGGGTCCGAAAGCAACCACATGTTCGCGCAGTCCGTACACCCCACGACCGCGTACATACGCCGTTGTTCCGCGGCGTCGGATTTGAACGTTCGGGAGCGCGAGCCGCCGCGGGACCGCGGGCCCCCGCAACTCGGCGTGGCTGGACCGCCGTCGGGCGCGAACCGCCGTGCGTTAGAGCCACCGTTACGGCGGTTCCGGCGGGTTGGGGCCCCTCTCGAACGAGGCCGTGATACGTTTCAGTCGAAACATATGAGGAGAAAGCATTTATCAACCCGGTGTCACAATCCGATAGACGGTAGTCCCTAACTATGCCCTCCCCCCGCGTACTTCCTCCATGGACAACGCCCGGCGCGCCGAACACCCCGGTCACCGCGACGAGCGACGGGCGACGATGAGTCACTCGAAGCTCGCGCGCGAGCCGTGGCTGTGGGCGTTCGTCGGCGTCTGGTCGGCGGTCGTCACCGCGCTCCACTTCGGCGGGCTCGCGTACGACGTCTACACGCGCATCTGGTGGTGGGACGTGCTCACCCACTCGCTTTCGGGCTTCGGCGTCGCTGGCGTGCTGTTCCTCGTGTTCCCGCGGACGTTCCGGGGCGCTCGCGCCCCCGTGGTCGTCGCCGGCATCGTCCTCGCCATCGGCGCGGGCTTCGAGGTGTACGAGTACCTGTTCAAGGACTTCTGGTGGGGCTGGTCGATGGCCTACTACGCCGAGGACACCGCGATAGACCTCGTGGTCGACGTGGCGGGTGGCCTCGGCTTTTTCGCCTTCGTCGAGGGTCTCGTCCGGTCTCGGACGCCGACCGACGCGACGTCCGGCGGGTCGTCGCCCCGCGTTGGTCACCTCCGCTCGGACGGCGGCGAGAAAACGGACGACGACCGCCCGGCGGACCGGTAACGTCGACGTCGGTGCGCCCGCGACGAGGGCGATTTCACCCCAAGGGGGAGTTCACCCCAAACGTGTTGTTTCGTCGGAGAAAAGATACATATCGATGATGATCGATCTCTCGTCCATGCTTCCGCTCGCAGGAGATCACACACCGCGCCCCGCCACCCGAGTCGACGCGTTCCGGCCACCGACCCGCGCATGCTGAGACGAACCTGGAACGAGACGGTGTTGGCCGGGTGGGAAGAGCGACCCCGAGAGATGGCCGTCGTCGCCGTGTTCGGGAGCGTCGTCACCGCGACGCACTTCACGAGCATGGCGCTGTTTCTCTACACGCGCATCTGGTGGTGGGACATCCTCGTCCACGCCGCCTCCGGGTTCGGCGTCGCGGCGATTCTCTACGTCCTCAACCCCCGCCTGCTCCACTCGCGGGTCGCGCTCCTCGTCGTCCTCCCGATGGCCGTCGCCGCAATCGGCACGTGGTTCGAGGTGTACGAGCGCCTGTTCACCGGCTTCTGGGTCGAGTGGCCGCGTTCGGTCTACTTGGAAGACACCGGCGTCGACATCGTCGCCGACACCGCCGGCGCGGTCGTCTTCGGCGTCGTCAGACCGCTGTGGAACCGGATTCGGCGCTGGCGAGACCCGAATCGACTGTAGTCGGCGCGAAAGAGATGCGGCGTCGGTGCCGCGAGAGAAGTGGTGTGTTCGCTTACGCGAGTTCCTGAATGTTCTCGACGACCTTGTCGGCGTACTCGCTCGTCGCGAGCTTGTTGCCGCCCTCGATCTGGCGTTCGAGGTCGTAGGTGACGTCGCCGTCCGAGATGGTCTTCTCGACGGCGTCGCGGATGAGCTTACCGGCGTCCTTCCAGCCCATGTACTCGAACATGAGGCGGCCGGAGAGAATCATCGCGGTCGGGTTGACCTTGTCCTCGCCGGCGTACTTGGGCGCGGAGCCGTGGACGGGCTCTGCGAGACAGAGGCCCTCACCGAAGTTCGCGCCGGGGGCGATGCCGAGACCGCCGATCTGCGCGCCGGCGGCGTCGGACATGTAGTCGCCGTTGAGGTTCATCGTGGCGATGACGTCGTAGTCGGCGGTGCG
Source organism: Haloferax massiliensis (assembly GCF_001368915.1). GTDB lineage: Archaea > Halobacteriota > Halobacteria > Halobacteriales > Haloferacaceae > Haloferax > Haloferax massiliensis. The sequence goes on from NZ_CSTE01000002.1 coordinate 7,897, forward strand.
GGTGAGAAGCTGCTGGAGCATGTTGTCGGCGATGCGGTCCTTGACGACGACCTTGTCCTCGGGCTTCTCGCCGTCGTACTCCTCCCAGAGCTCGTCTTCCGTGATGGTGACGTCGCCGAACTCCTCTTCTGCGAGTTCGTAGCCCCAGTCGCGGAACGCGCCCTCGGTGAACTTCATGATGTTACCCTTGTGGACGAGGGTGACGGAGTCGCGGTCGTTTTCGAGGGCGTACTCGATGGCCTCGCGGACGAGGCGCTTCGTCCCGAACTCGGTGATGGGCTTGATGCCGATGCCGACGGGGCCGTCGTGGATGACGCCCGTGGCGCCCATCTCGTCTTCGACGAACTCCTTGACCTTCTGGACCTCGTCGGTGCCGGCTTCCCACTCGATGCCGGCGTACACGTCTTCGGTGTTCTCGCGGAACGTGACCATGTCCATCGCCGAGGGGTTCTTGACGGGCGACGGGACGCCGTCGAGGTGGTAGGTCGGGCGGACGTTCGCGTAGAGGTCGAGCTTCTTGCGGAGCGCGACGTTGAGCGAGCGGAAGCCGGCACCGACGGGCGTTGTGAGCGGGCCCTTGATCGCGACGCGGTGGTTGCGGATGGCGCTTACCGTGTCCTCCGGCAGGTTCTCGTCGTACTTGTCGCGGGCGGACGCGCCGGCGTAGACGCGCATCCAAGAGACAGAGCGGCCGGTCGCCTCGGCGGCGGCGTTGAGGACCTTCTGCGCGGCGGGGCCGACGTCCGTTCCGATTCCGTCGCCGTGGATGATCGGAATAATCGGGTTGTCGGGGACGGAAAGCTCGCCCGTCTCCTCGTCGACCGTGATTTTCTCGCCGTCGTCCGGAACCTCAATCTGGTCGTAACTCATGAACATTCAGAGCTTTCTAGTGCGGTGTAAAAGTCCTGCCGTTATCGACGGAGAGGTGCAAATCCCGCGCCATTCCGCGGTCGATACGTTTACACCCGCGCTCGGAGGACAACCCGCGTATGCGAGTTATCCTCCACGGCGGTGCGGGCGGCATCCCCGGCGAACCGGAGCCCAGACAGGCCGTCATGGACGACGCGGCCGACGCGGGCGCGAGCGAGTCGGACCCGCTTTCGGCGGTCGAGACCGCGGTTCGCGTCCTCGAATCGGACCGGCGGTTCAACGCCGGCGTCGGCGGCGCGGTCCAGTCTGACGGCGTCGTCCGCACCGACGCGGGCGTCATGCTGAGCGACCGACGCGCCGGCGCGGCCTCGGGCATGGCGGGCGTCGAACACGCCGTCTCCGTCGCGCGCGCTGTCCTCGAAGACACCCCGCACGTCCTCCTGACGGGCGAGCCGGCGGTCGAGTTCGCCGCCGACGCGGGCGTCGAGACCGGCGTCGACCTCTTCACCGACGAGACCCGCGAGCGCTGGGCGAACGCGGACGCTCCCGAGGGGTCGCCGACGGAACACCTCGCGTGGCTCGCCGACCGCTTCGGCGAGAGCACGAGCGACCCGACGGCCGAGGCGGGAGACGGCTACCTGCCGGCGAACGACAATTCTGAGGGAACCTCAGCAGGCAGTGACCGCTCGGCTCACGACGTTCGCCTTCCCGGTCACGACACGGTCGGGGCGGTCGCCACCGACGGCGAGACGTTCGCCTCCGCGACATCGACCGGCGGCCGCTGGTTCGCCCTCGCCGGCCGCGTCGGCGACGTGCCGCAGATCGGGTCGGGCTTCTACGCCTCCCCCGCGGGCGGCGCGTCAACCACGGGAGCGGGCGAAGACATCGCCCGCGTGACGCTCGCCCGACGCGCCGTCGGCCACCTCGAACGCGGCTGCGACGCCCAGACCGCGGCCGACCTCGCCATCGAGGAGTTCGGCGAACTCACCGGGTCGTCGGCGGGCATCATCCTCCTCGACGACGACGGCTTCGGCTCGGCGTACAACTCCGACGGGATGCAGACCAGCACCGCATCGAACTGAGGTCGTCGCGGCCGGCGGAGAGCGCGTTTCGGTCGCGCCGACCTCGCCGCCACGGTTTACTCGGTTCGGGCCGTTGAATCCCCCATGAGCGACTGGACCGCGGCCGACGTTCCCGACCTCTCGGGGAAGACTGTCGTCGTCACCGGCGCGAACAGCGGCCTCGGCTTCGAAGCGACGCGCATGTTCGCCGAGAAGGGCGCGCACGTCGTCATGGCCTGCCGGAGCCTCGACCGCGGCGCGGACGCGATGGCCGACGTCCGCGACGCGGTGCCGGCGGCCTCGCTGACGCTCTCGGAGCTCGACCTCGCCGACCTCGACTCGGTTCGGCACTTTGCCGACGAGTTCGCCGCCGAACACGGGTCGCTGCACGTCCTCTGCAACAACGCCGGCGTGATGGCGATTCCCCGGCGGGAGACCGCACAGGGCTTCGAGACGCAGTTCGGCGTGAACCACCTCGGCCACTTCGCCCTGAGCGCCCGCCTGTTCCCGACGCTCCGCGACACGCCCGGCGAGACGCGACTCGTCACGATGTCGAGCGGCCTCCACGAGCGCGGCCGGATGGACTTCGACGACCTGCAGGGCGAACGCGACTACGACGAGTGGGACGCCTACGCCCAGAGCAAGCTCTCGAACCTGCTTTTCGCGTTCGAACTCGACCGCCGGCTGACCGCCGCGGGCATCGACGACGTGCTGAGCGTGGGCGCACACCCCGGTTACGCCGCCACCAACCTCCAGTTCCGCGGCCCCGAGGCGTCCGGGTCGACGCTCCGGTACTGGATGAGCAAGCTCGGCAACGCGATATTCGCCCAGTCCGCCGAGATGGGCGCGCTCCCCCTCCTGTACGCCGTGACCTCGCCGGCCGTCGAAAGCGGGGAGTACGTCGGCCCGCAGGGGCTGTTCGGCATGCGCGGCCATCCCGGCATCGCGGAGCCGAGCGACCGCGCCAGAGACCCCGAGACCGCCGCGCGGCTCTGGGACGTGTCGGAGGAACTCACCGACACGCGGTTCCGACTGGCCTGATTCACCACCTGTCTCGGACGAGCGCCGGGAGGCGAGACGGCCAAATACTGCGGCGTGCTATCTACCCCCGTGACCGAATCAACGCCGACAATCACTCAGAGCGTCGCCGACGCCATCGTCTCCACCTGCCGAACGACGCTCGGGGACTCCCTACGGAGCGTCGTCCACTTCACCCGCGACGACTTCGACGTGCTGTACGTCCGACGGGACCTCTACGACGGCGACGAGGCCGCGGCGCGCGCCGCCAAGTCAGAACTCGTCGAGAACGAGCGCACCGGGTTCGGCCCGCGAGAGACCTACAGCGCCGGCACGACCGGCGCGACCCCCGACTTCGGCGAGTACGAGTTCACCCTCCGCGTCTTCTCAGACGGCTTCGTCGGCCGCGTCGTGGGCGGCGACCGCGGCGTCATCGTCACCACCGACGAACTCGAACTCTCGGAGTTCGAGGAGATGGAAGTCGCGCTCCGCCGGATGCTCGAATCGACCCCCGGCGTGTGAGTCCCGGTCCGAGCCGTCGCCGCGTCGTCGCGTCGACCGCACACGACAGAGCAATCCGCTTTTGTAATCGGGAGGGATACGAGTGTGTATGAGCGAACCCGACGCGGACCCGGAGCACATCACCGTCTACTCGGACTACGTCTGTCCGTTCTGTTACCTCGGCCGCGAGTCCCTGCGGCAGTATCAGGCGACCCGCGACGAGGAACTCGACATCGACTGGCACCCCTTCGACCTCCGGAGCCACAAGCGCCGCCCCGACGGGAGCATCGACTTCTCCGTCGACGACGGGAAAGACGACGACTACTACGAGCAGGCCAAGGAGGGCGTCCGCCGCCTGCAGGACAAGTACGGCGTCGAGATGGACCTCGACATCGCGACCGACATCGACTCCCTGCCGGCGCAGGTCGCCTCGTTTCACGTGAAACAGCACTACGACAACGACACGTGGCTCGAATTCGACGTGGCAATCTTCGACGCGCTCTGGCAGGGGGGCGAGGACATCGGCAACGAGGACCTTCTCGTCGAACTCGCCGAGGACGCGGGCGTCGAGGGCGACGAAGTCCGCTCTGCGCTGTCGGACGACGCGCTGTTCGCGGAGGTGCGCGAGCAGTTCGCCGAGGCCCAGCGCCACGGCGTGACCGGCGTGCCCACCTTCGCCTACGACGGCTACGCGGCCCGCGGCGCGGTCCCGCCGGAACAGCTCGAACGCCTCGTCGACGGGGTCTGAACCCGCGTTCGCCGGGCGAAGCCCGCGCGAGGTACCTTCATTTTGTAAGCGGCCGTAGCTATGTACATGGCCAACAGACACCACCGTTGCAACCTCTGCGGCCGCGATTTCGACAGCGGCGAGCGACTCGACGAGCACGTCGAGCGCCGCCACCCCAAGGAGGACGTTCGCTGGTGGGTCGTCGTCGAAGACCCCGCGAAAGACCTCAAGTTCTCGCGCTGAGCGTCCCGACCCATCCCGGTCGCCCCGCACTTGACTCCGCGGTCGCCTCGCGGTCGCCCCGCAGTCGCCCCGCGGTCGGCTCCGCGAGCGACGCCCTCAGCCGAGGTGCGTCTCGAACCAGTCGGCGGCGAGGTCGGCCACCGCGTCCAGCTCGCCCGGCCCCTCGAACAGGTGGCCTGCGCCCTCGACGACCTCCAGCGACTTCTCGCAGTCGAGTTCCGCGAACGCGTCGCGGTTCAGACTCAACACCGGCTCGTCGGCACCGCCGACGACGAACAGCGTCGGAGCCGTCACGTCGCCGAGCCGCGACTCCGCGAGGTCGACGCGGCCGCCCCGAGAGACGACCGCGCCGGCGTCGTCACCGAGGTCGGCCGCCGCGAGGACCGCCGCCGCCGCGCCGGTGCTCGACCCGAAGTAGCCGTAGTCGAGCCCGGCGGTGTCGTCGCGGCCGCGGAGCCACTCCGTCGCGCCGAGCAGTCGCTCCCTCAGAAGCGGGATGTCGAACCGCGTCCCGTACTCCTCGTCTTCCGCCTCCGTGAGCAGGTCGAAAAGGAGCGTCCCGACCCCGCGGTCGCGGATGACCTCGGCGACGGAGTTGTTCCGCGGGCTCTTTCGACTGCTCCCGCTTCCGTGGGCGAACACCACGAGCCCCGCCGCGCCCGCCGGAATCCGAAGGTCGCCCTCCAGCACCGCGTCGCCGACGGGTATCGAAACGAGATTCGGCGTCGTGTCGCTCATACGAGACGATACGACGGACTGCGGCTTAGGTCTGTCTCGACCCGTCGGCTCCCGTGAACGCGGAGTCCGCTCGTTCTGATGGTCATGACTTACACAATTAATGTTAATATACAATCGAGAGTACACCCGAACGCCAACCATGGTGAGTGTTACCGACCTGCGGACGATGTACGAGCAGATGGTGACCGCTCGGCACTACGAGGAGCGGCTGGTAGACGAGTACCTCGTGGGGAAACAGCCGGCGTTCGACATCTCGGCGGGACCGATTCCCGGCGAACTGCACCTCGCGGCGGGGCACGAGGCGTCCGGCGCGGGCGTCTGCATCCACCTCCGCGACGACGACACGGTGACCGCGCCGCACCGACCGCACCACATCGCCATCGCGAAGGGCGTCGACCTCAAGCGCATGACGGCCGAGATTTTCGGGCGGAAGACGGGGCTGTGCCGCGGGAAGGGCGGCCACATGCACCTGTTCGACCCCGACGTGAACTTCGCGTGTTCGGGCATCATCGCGCAGGGCTGTCCGCCGGCGGTCGGCGCGGCGATGGCCGCGAAAAAGCGGAACACCGACGCCGTCGCCGTCGCCTTCCTCGGCGAGGGCGCTATCGACCAGGGCGGCTTCCTCGAATCGCTGAACCTCGCGGCGGTCCACGACCTCCCGGTCGTCTTCGTCGTCGAGGACAACGACTGGGCCATCAGCATGCCCAAAGACCGCGTGACGGACGTACAGAACGGCGCACAGCGCGCCGACGGCTTCGACATGCCGGGCGTCCGTATCGACTCCGACGACGCGGTGGCGGTCTACGAGGCCGCGGACGAGGCCGTGATGCGCGCCCGCGACGGCAACGGGCCGACGCTCATCGAGGTGCAGGTCCACCGCCGGATGGGTCACTTCATGGGCGACGCGGAGGGGTATCGCCCCGAGGCCGACATCGACCGCGCGGAACAGCGCGACTCCATCGAGCGACTCGCCGAGGACCTCCGCTCGCACGGCGTGACCGACGACGACATCGACGAGATTCGAGAGCGCGCCCACGAGCGGGTCGAGGAGGCGATTTCGTGGGCGAAAGAACAGCCCGAGCCCGACCCGGAGGAGGCGTACGAGAACGTGTTCACGAACCCGCCGGCGCAGGCGGCGACGGACGGCGGGGCCGCGGCAGACGCGCCGGGCGACGCCGGCGAGACGGGAGGTGACAACTGATGGCGACCGAATCACGAGACTACACCGAAGCGACCGAGACGGACCGCGAACTGACCATGAGCCGGGCGATGGTCGAGGCCATCGCGTGGGAGATGCGCGAGAACGAGGAGGTGTTCTACATGGGCGAGGACGTCGCCGACTACGGCGGCATCTTCTCCAGTACGACCGGCCTCTTGGACGAGTTCGGCCGCGACCGCGTGATGGACGTTCCCATCAGCGAGACGGCCTACCTCGGCGCGGCGGTCGGGGCCGCACAGGCCGGAATGCGCCCGATTGCCGAGCTGATGTTCGTCGACTTCTTCGGCGTCGCCATGGACCAGATCTACAACAACATGGCGAAGAACACCTACATGAGCGGCGGGGCCGTTTCGGTGCCGATGGTGCTGACCACGGCCGTCGGCGGCACTTACAACGACGCCGGCCAGCACTCCCAGACGCTCTACGGGACCTTCGCCCACCTGCCGGGGATGAAGGTCGTCGTCCCCTCGACGGCCTACGACGCCAAGGGCCTGATGCACAGCGCCATCCGCGACGACGACCCGGTCGTCTACATGTTCCACAAGCGCCTCATGGGTCTCGGCTGGATGCCGTCGCCATCGGGGCCGAAGACCGGCGTCCCCAAAGAGGACTACACGATTCCGTTCGGCGAGGCCGACGTGAAGCGCCCCGGCGACGACGTGACCGTCGTCACCCTCGGCCTGCACGTCCACCGGGCGATGGAGGCCGCGGAACAGCTCGACGACGACGGCATCGACGCCGAGGTCATCGACCTCCGGACGCTCGTGCCGCTCGACACCGAGACGGTGCTCGATTCGGTTCGGAAGACCGGCAAACTCCTCGTCGTCGACGAGGACTACCAGTCGTTCGGCGTGACGGGCGAAATCATCGCCCGGGCGGCGGAAGGCGCGCTGGACGACCTCTCGGCCGTCAAGCGCCTCGCCATCCCGGACGTGCCGATTCCCTACGCCCGCTCGCTGGAAGACGAAGTCAACCCCGGCACCGACGACATCGCGGCGGCCGTCCGCGAACTCCACGAATGAGACGAGCGCCCGAAACAGACGGAGACGGAAGCGAGGCCGGACGATGAGCGACGCCGTCGACGTGAACTCGGCCGACTCGTGGCCCGACGACGCCGACGACGTGACCGAGGGCTACCTCGCCAACTGGTTCGTCCGCGAGGGGTCGGCGGTCGACGAGGGCGAGACGCTCTGCGAGATACAGGTCGAAAAGGTGAGCATCGACGTGGCCGCGCCGACGACGGGGACGGTCGCGGAGATACTCGTCGCCGAGGGCGACGACTTCGCTCGCGGCGACGTGCTCGCGCGGGTGCAACCGAGCGCCTGAACCGGTCTTTTTCTTCAGTCGTCGCCCGCCCGGTACGCCGCGCCGAGCGCTCGGTCCATCAGCTCTCGGTGGGCCTCTCGGACCCGCTCGTCGTCGCCGGGGCGACGCTGTTCGTACCGACCGTCGGCGTCCATCACCCAGCGCCGGCGGTTATCCGACAGGAGCGCGTCGAGCACGGCGTCGAGTTCGGCGCGGTGTTCGGGGTCCTCGACGGGCGCGACGGCCTCGACCCGGCGGTCGAGGTTGCGGGTCATCCAGTCGGCGGAGCCGACGTAGTAGTCGGGGTCGCCCGCGTTCTCGAAGTAGAAGATACGCGAGTGTTCGAGGAACCGACCGACGACGCTCGATACGGAGATGTTCTCCGACAGCCCCTCGATACCGGGTCGGAGCCGACAGATGCCGCGGACCACGAGGTCGATGTCGACGCCGGCCACCGACGCCTCGTACAGTTCGCGGACCATCGCGGGGTCTTCGAGCGCGTTCATCTTGGCGACGATGCGGGCCTCGCGGCCGGCGCGGGCGTGGTCGGCCTCTCGGCGGACGAATCGCGTCATCTCCTCGCGGAGGTTCGTCGGCGCGACCAGCAGTTTCCGGTACGTCTCGGCCCGCGAGTGGCCGGTGAAGAAGTTGAACAGGCGCACGAGGTCGTGGCCGATGTCCGGGTCGGCGGTGAACAGCCCGAGGTCGGTGTAGAGCTTCGCGGTCTGGGAGTGGTAGTTGCCGGTGGCGACGTGGGAGTACAGCCGCACCTCGTTGCCCTCCTCGCGGACGACGAGCGCCGTCTTCGAGTGGGTCTTGAGGCCGATGGTGCCGTAGGCGACGTGGATGCCCTCCTCTTCGAGCCGGCGGACCCACCGGAGGTTGTTCTCCTCGTCGAACCGCGCTTTGAGCTCGACCATCACCGCGACCTGTTTGCCGTTGTTGGCGGCCTCGATGAGCGTCTCGATGACCTCGGAGTCGGGGGCGGTGCGGTAGATGGTGGCCTTGATTGCCAGCACGTCGGGGTCGGCCGCGGCGGCCGCGAGGAACGTGCCGACGGTGCCCGTAAACGAGTGGTACGGATGGTGGACGAGCACGTCTTTCCGGGCGATTTCGGCGAACACCGACTCGGGGTCGTCGGCGGAGCGGCCGGCGAACCGCGGGTGGGGCTGGGGCGTCCACGGCGCGATTTCGAGTTCCGGGCGGTCGAGGTCGAAAAGCGACGCGAGCGCCCCGTAGTCCAGCGGTAGGTCGCGCTCGAACACCTCGGGGTCGTCCACGTCGAGCTGTTCCGCGAGCAGGTCGCGGACCGCCTCGGGCGTGCCCGACTCGACCTCCAAGCGGACCACCGTGGCGAACCGACGCTGGCGGAGCACGTCCTCTATCGTGGCGATGAGGCCCTCTGCGACCTCCTCGTTGCGGCGGACCTCGGCGTTCCGCGTCACCCTGAACGCCGAGGTGTCGACGACCTCGACGTTCGGGAACAGCAGGTCGATGTTGCGCTCGATGACGGCCACGAGCGGGACGAATCTGACGGGGGCGGCGTCGGTCGGTCCGTCCGCGTCGCCGACGCGCTCGTCCACGTTGACGAGTCGCGGGCGGTTGCCGGGGACTTTGACCCGCGAGAACTTCGTCGGCTCCTCTGCGCCCTCGGTCGTGCGGACCGCGAGCGACAGCGAGAGGTTCGAGATGAACGGGAACGGATGGGCCGGCTCGAACGTCAGGGGCGTGAGCGTCGGCAGGACCGACGCCTCGAAGTAGTCGCGGAGGGCCGCCCGCTCGTCGGGCGCGAGGTCGTCGTAGCCGACGATTTCGATGCCGGCGTCGGCGAGCGCGGGCCGAACGAGGTCGTGAAAGCAGTCGGACTGCCGGTCGAGCAGGTCGCGGGCGCGGTCGAGAACGAGCGACCACTGCTGGTTCGGGGTCCGACCGTCGGGTGAGAGTTCGCTCACGCCCGCGGCCATCTGCTGTTTCAGGCCGCCGACGCGCTTCATGAAGAACTCGTCGAGGTTCGAGGTGAGAATCGAGAGGAAGTTGACGCGCTCGAAAAGCGGGTTGCGGTCGTCTCTCGCCTCGTGGAGGACGCGCTCGTGGAAGGCGAGTTCGCTGAGTTCGCGGTTGAGATACAGCGCGGGGTCTGCGAGGTCGGCGTCGGCCGGCTCCGTCGCGTCTCCGTCGCGCTCGCGGGCGCGGACCGGCGCGGTCGACTGACCGGCGCGCCGGCCCCGCGAGTCGCCGCCGCGAGGCTCGTCGTCGGACATATGCTGAGAGAAGATGGTTCGGCGGCGACCTTTAGTTCGCCGCCTCGGCCGTCGCTCCCACCTTCGCCACGGCGGCGGTCAGACCAGCGCGGGCTGGCGGGGTTCGAGAATCTTCGAGTCCTTGCGGGACTCGTGGGTGACCTCGGCCTCGACGGCGACGAGTTCGTCGGCGTGGAGGTCGTAGGCCGTGAGCGCGCCGCCGTAGACCGCGCCCGTGTCGAGGCCCATCGCGTGCTCGAACACGGCGGGGTGGGCCATGACGGTGTGGCCGAAGAAGACGCGCTCGGGACCCTCGTAGTACTCGAACCAGAAGGGGCCGTCGTAGCTGTCGCCGGGGTTCATCGCCCGGGTGTTTTCGAGTTCGTCCACGTCGTGTTCGGAAAGCGGCTTTTCGGGGTGGACGCCGCCGTGGACGACGATGGCCCCGTCCCACGTGATGGCGACCGGGAGGTTCGACATCCAGTCGAGGTCGTCGTCGGTCAGCGCGTCTATCTCCTTCGTGCCGCGGATGAGCTTTTCTTCGTTGTTGCCGCGGACGGTCAGGAAGTTGTCGCGCTCGCGGACGAAGTCCACGACGCCCTTGCTGTCGGGGCCCTTCCGCACGAGGTCGCCGACGAAGACGACGAGGTCGTCCTCGGAGGGGTCGAGCCGGTCGACGAGGCGTTCGAGCGCCGGTAGACAGCCGTGTACGTCGCCGACGACGTACACGTCGTCCCAGTCGTCGATGTCGACTCGAAGGTGTTGCTCGGCGACGTCGGGGTGGAAGGATGGGACACTCATTGGAAACGTTCTCTCCTCTCTCTGAGCACGTCTACCTAAGAAAGGGTTGCTAGTTTCGGACTGTTGTGCTATATAGACACGAGAGAGAATAGCACGCACGCGAGGGCAGTCGACGGCGGCGGCCCGCCTCCGACCGCCGGCCATCCCGCAATCGCTTTCCGGCGCGGCCGCGAAGTCGCGGCCATGAGCATCGGACCCCTCGACGACGAGACGGTCGAGAAGTATCGAGAGGCGGGGGAGGTCCTCCGAACGGTGTTGGACGAGTCGGCCGAGATGGTCGAACCCGGCGTCACCCACCTCGAAGTCGCCGAACACGCCGAAGCGCGCATCCGCGAGCTCGCCGACGGCTGTGCCTTCCCGGTCAACATCAGCGTCAACGAGGAGGCATCGCACGCCAGCCCCGGCCGCGACGACGACACCGTGTTCGGCGAGGACATGGTGTGTCTCGACGTCGGCGTCCACGTCGACGGCTACATCGCCGACTCCGCCGTGACCGTCGACCTCTCGGGCAACGACGAACTCGTCGAGTCCGCCGAGGAGGCGCTCGACGCCGCCCTCGACATGGTCGAAGCGGGCGCGCACACCGGGAAAATCGGCGCGGAAATCGAGGACGTGATTCGCGGCTACGGCTACACGCCCGTCCTCAACCTCTCGGGCCACGGCGTCGAACAGTGGGACGCCCACACCGACCCGACCATCCCGAACCGCGGCGCGGACCGCGGCGTCGAACTCGAAGTCGGCGACGTGGTCGCCATCGAACCGTTCGCCACCGACGGCACCGGCAAGGTCAGCGAGGGGTCGAAAAACGAGATTTACAGCCTCGTCAACGACCGCTCGGTCCGCGACCGGATGTCGCGAAAACTGCTCGACGAGGTGCGCGAGAAGTACAAACTGCTCCCCTTCGCGGCCCGCTGGTTCGAGGGCGGCCGCTCCGAGATGGCCATCCGCCGGCTCGAACAGCAGGGCATCCTCCGCGGCTACCCCGTCCTGAAAGAGGAAGACGGCGCGCTGGTCGGACAGGCCGAAGACACCATCATCGTCACCGAAGACGGCTACGAGAACCTGACGCGGTAATCGGACGAAATCGGGTTCGGGTGGAGCGATACCGACCGCCCCGAGACCGAAACGGCTTGCCCGTCCGGTTCCATTGAGCCGTCATGGACCAACTGTTCGCCCCGTGGCGCATCGAGTGGGTCGCCCGCGACGACGACCAAGACGCCGACGACCCGGATGACGACCGCTGTCCCTTCTGTGCGCTCCCCGACCGCGACGACGACAGGGAGAGCAAAATCGTCGCCCGGTCGCCGCACTCGTTCGTCATCCTGAACAACTACCCCTACGCGCCGGGCCACGTCATGGTCATCCCGTACCGCCACACCGGCGAGTTCGCCGCCCTCTCGGACGCGGAACTCCTCGACCACGCGCGGCTCAAATCGAAGACGCTCGCCGCGTTGGACGCCGCCTTCGACCCCGACGGCTGCAACGCGGGCGAGAACCTCGGCGGGTCGGCCGCCGGCGGCTCCATCGACGACCACCTCCACACCCACGTCGTCCCGCGGTGGAACGGCGACACGAACTTCATGCCGGTCATCTCCGACACGAAGGTGCTCGTGCAGGCGCTCGACGACTCCTACGACCAACTTCACGAGGCGTTCGCCGGACTCGGCGGGGCGGCCGTCGACGGCTCCGACGACGCTGTTTACTTCGAATTAGACTGACTCTAAAACTCACGTGAAGTGCGTCTAATAGCCCGCTCCGGCCCGAAGCGCATTTGAACCCCACTCCCGAAAGCCACGGTAATGGAGCGAAAGCGGGCCATCCGTCGAGTCGGATTCGTCGTCCTCGCGGCGAACGTGCTTCTCGTCGTCGGGAAGGGCGGCGTGTGGTGGACGAGCGGGAGCCTGGCCCTCGGGTCCGAGGCGGTCAACAGCCTCGCGGACGCGGTCTACAGCACCATCATCCTCGGCGGCCTCTACCTGACGACGAAGCCGCCGGACTGGGAACACCCCCACGGCCACGAGCGCATCGAGCCGTTCATCTCGCTTTTCGTCGCGGTCGGCATCTTCGCCGCCGGCGGGGCGATTCTCTGGCGGAGCACGTCCAGTATCCTCGCGGGGACCTACGGCGGGTCCGCGGGGACGCTCGGCGTCGTCGTCCTCGTCGTCGCGGCGGTGTTCAAGTACGTCCTCTACCGCTACTGCTACTCGGTCGGCCGCGAGCAGAACTCGCCCGCGCTCGTCGCCGCCGGCGTCGACAACCGAAACGACATCCTCACCGCGGGCGCGGCGCTCGTCGGCGTGGTCGGCGGCCAGTTCGGCTACCCCATCTTGGACCCGCTGGCCGCGATGGTCGTCTCCATCGGCATCGTCTACACCGGCTACGAAATCGTCCGCGACAACGTGAACTACCTCGTCGGGGCCGCCCCGCCGGAGTACCTCCGGGCGCTCATCGTCCAGACGGCGCTGTCACACCCCGACGTTCACGGCGCGCACGACGTGGTCGCCCACTACGTCGGCCCCGAAATCGACGTGAGCCTCCACATCGAGGTCGAAGGCGACATGACGATTACCGAGGCCCACGACATCGAGACGTGGGTCGTGCAGGCGATTCGGAACATCGACGAGGTCGACGACGTGTTCGTCCACATCGACCCGCGGGAGCTCGGCGAGTGGAAGGAAGACGACGAGACCGAGCGCTACACCATGTTCTCGCCCGACGGCGGCGACGGTCGCTGACGCGCCGGGAGGGGGTCAAAGCAGTTTCTGCGCCTCTAACCGCAGTTCACCGAGGTACGGCACGTGGAACTGGCCTTTCGAACGCACCCAGTCGGGGCGGACGGGCGAGGCGATACCCCGCGCTTGGTCGTAGTAGTCGTTGTTGTCGCCGCGGGTGACGTAGCCGGCGTGCGGCGCGGGGCAGTTCAGGAGTTCGGCACAGGAGTCCGCGCCGTCCACGTACGAGTCGTCGGCCCGCTCGTACCAGTTCTCGCCGTCCTCGACCCGGAAGACCGCGCGGTGGATGATGGGTGAGCCGTCGCGCGACGGCGCGTCGTAGACGACGACGTCGCCCGGGCCGCCGAGTCGCCCGTAGCCCTCGCTCGCGTTCGCCGTGACGACGCCGTGCTCGTCGGCCGCGGGGCCGCCGTAGCGACCCTCGGCGGTCACGACGACGAGGTCGCCGCGTTCGAGGGTCGGTTGCATGCTCCCGCTCTCGACGGCGACCATCGGGGGCCACACGCCGCTCACCGCGAACAGCACCGCGCCGACCGCGATGACGACGGCGACCGTCTCCAGCGCGTCTCTGGCGAGCGTTCGGGCCTCCGATTGACTGTCGTCGGACACGGGTGCTGTCAGCCGTCGAGTCGCTATCAATCTTGTTGCCGGCGTCGGCGAAAAAACAGGGACGCAAACCGGGTGAACCGGCGCTGAGCCGGCCAGTCAGGCGACGGTCGGCTCCCGCGGTTCGGGCTGTGCGTCGACGGGTTCGGCGAAGGCGTAGACGGTCTGGTGGGCGGTCACCTTCACGCGGGCGAAGTCGCCGGGTTCGAGGCCGTGGTCGGTGGCGTTCTGGACGATAATCTGGCGGTAGGCCTCGTCGCGGCACTTCACGGAGTCGCCGGTTCCCTCCTCGACGACGAGCACCTCGCGCTCCGTGCCGACCATCTCGTCGTAGGCGGCGGCGACGATGTCCATCTTCGCCTCGGACATCTCCTTGGAGCGCTCCTTTTTGAGCGTCCCGCCGAGGCCCTTCAGGTCCGCGGCGTCGGTGCCGGGGCGCTTCGAGAAGCGCGTGACGTTGACCTTCTCGGGGCGAATCTCGCGGAGCAGTTCCATCGACCGCTCGTGGTCCTCGTCGGTCTCGGTCGGGTAGCCGACGATGAAATCCGTCGAGAGCGTCCAGTACGCCAGCTCCCGGTCGAACGTCTCGACGATGTCGCGGAACTTGTCGACGCGGTGCTGGCGGCGCATGTGTTCGAGCACCTCGTCGGAGCCGGACTGCACCGGCGCGTGGATGAAGTTGTAGAGCTTGTCGTGTCGGGCGAACACGTCGGCGAGTTCCTCGCGGATGCCGTGGACGCCGCCGGGGTTGGCCATGCCGACGCGGACGCGGAACTCGCCGTCGATTTCGGTGCAGATGCGGTCCAGTAGCTCGGGGAGCTTCCGGTCGCCCTTGTCCCAGCCGTAGACGCCGGTGTCCTGTCCCGTGATGCGGAGCTCCTTCGCGCCGGCGTGGACGAGCGCCCGCGCCTTCTCGACGTTCTCGTCGACCGAGGGCGAATCGACCCGGCCGGTGGCGAACTTCGTGATGCAGTACGAGCAGTTCGACATACAGCCGCGGGCGATGGGCAGGATGCCGACGACGCCGTCCAAGACGGGTTCGACGCCGGGACCGGGGGTCGGACACTCGCCGTTGGTGACGGCGGTCGGCACGTCGTCCCAGTGGAGAATCTGGGCGTCGATACCCTCCTCGCGGAAGTCGTTGCCCTGCGCGAGCGCCATACAGCCCGTGATGATGAGGTCCGCCGTCTCCGCCTCCAGCTCTTTGGCCCGACGGAGCATGTTCCGCTCCGTCTTCTCCACGACCGTACAGGTGTTCATGATGGCGACATCGGCCTCCTCGGGCCCGTCGACGCGGTAATGTCCGGCGTCGCGGAGCGCGCTCTCGATGGCGCGGCTCTCGCCGCGGTTCGAGGTGCAGCCGTATGTCTCGATGTGGTATCGGGCCATTCGGTTACCCCACGTACCGGGTCAGCGGGCAAAAACGCCGCGGTCTCCCCCGAGCCTGCCGGCGTCTGCGGTCCGTGCTATCGTCTCACGAACGCCACCGCCCACTCGACGTGGATGCCGACGAACACGGCCGACGGAGCATCGCGCCGGACGGACGCTCCGCCCCCGAGGAGTCTCGCATCCTCCGTATTATCCGCCGAAATGCGAATATAATTCATTATCTCGTGGGTTGTATTTAGACTCGCTATGAAGTTCAACATGCGCGCTATCGCCTACGGGTTCATCGCGACCGTAGTCGTCGGCATCCTCAGCGGTTTCGCGGTCCCATTCACGAACGTCACCCTCCCCACGGTCGGCTACGTCCTCACGGGTATCATCGGCGGCCTCGTCGCCGGCTACCTCGTCACGACCGGCATGGTCGACGGGGCGCTCAACGGCCTCGTCGGCACGACGCTCGGCGCGATTATCGTCGCCATCGGCCTCGTCATCATGAACGTCCTGTTCGCGGGCGTGTTCTTCGGCCTGACCGTGTTCTCGGCGGCCGTCGTCATCATCGCCCTCGCGGGCATCCCCGGCGCTATCGGCGGCGCGCTCGGAAGCATGCTGCACGACCGCTCGGCCGCCCGCCGCACCAGACCCGCGGCCTGAGCCGGCGAGTTCGGCCCCGATTGCCGTTCTCGTCGTCCGTTTTTCAGCCGTCCCGCGTTCGCGCCTCGCTACCGCACCGGCGAAAAGGTACTTATTACGGTGTTGTGCAGTTGTGGTCGATGCGTTCTCGCAGGACACCACCGGACTCGTCCTCCGCCCGCGACTCGGCCGCGACCGACAGCGCCGCTTCGTCGGCCGTCCGCAGTTCCTCCGCCGTCGCTTTGAGCAGCCGCCGCGACGCGCTTCGCCTGCTCGGGGCGGGGGCGGTCGCGGGCCTCGCGGGCTGTCTCGGCGGCGACGGACAGATGGACGACGACTTCCCCGAGGGTGTCCGCTTCGACCGCGGCTGGCGGACCTACGCGCACGACGACGCCAACACCGCGTTCCTCCCCGAGGGGGTCGCCGTCGCCGAACCGACCGTCGAGTACGAATCCGACTTCGGGATGGACTCCATGGAACCCGTCGCGGTCGACGGGGTGGGCTACACGTCCGGTGACCCGATGCGGGCGTTCGACTCGGCCGCCGGCGAGGTGTTGTGGTCCGCACAGGGAAAGAACTGGACCGCGCCGGTCGTCCTCGACGGCGTCGTCTACTCGCTCGGCGTGACGGCCCACGGGCCGAACCGGCTCGTACTCTACCGCGCGCGGACCGGCCGGGAGTTCCGAACTATCGAACTCCCCGGTCGCCCGCGGACGCCGCCGGCGCTCTCCAACGACCGCGAGACGCTGTTTCTCGGCCTCGGTGGCGAGCGCGTCTGCGCCGTCGACATCGACGCCGGCGAGGTCAGGTGGACGCGGTCGCTGTTCGGCGCGGTCCGGCTCCCCCTCGCGGTCAACCTCGGCTCGGTCTTCGTCGTCACCGAGGGCCAGCGGCTCTACTGCCTCGGCGCGGACGGCAGCGCCTACTGGCAGGCCCCGACCGAGACGGTCGAGGCCGTCGCTCCCGTCGTCGGCGAGGAGCGGGTGTACATCGCCGGTTGGGACCGAATCGCCGCGCTCGAACGACAGAACGGCGACGTGGTCTGGGAGGACGACGGCGGCGTCCACAGGCGGCTCGCGTTCGACGGCGAGCGCCTCTACGCCGCGCGCGGGTCGCTCCGGGCGCTCGACAGCGCGACCGGCGAGGAGCGGTGGCGCTACGACCCCCGCGAGAACGTCTCCGCGGCGAGCCTCGTCGCCGACACGGTCTACGTCGGCACCGGACAGGGCGAACTGGTCGCCCTGAACCGGACCGACGGCGGCGGCCCCCTCGGCGACCGCGAGCGCTGGTCGCTCCCGCTCGGACGCTACGTCGGACACTCGCTCGCCGCGACCGACCGGCGGGTGTACTGCCCGGTCGTCCGCGACGACGGTCAGGCCCAACTGGTCGTCGTCGGCGACGCCGACGCATCCGGTGCGGGCACGACCGCGACCGCGGGGGGGTCGGAGTCGTGACGCGGTCCGGCCCCGACGCGGGGCTGTCGAGACGGAGCTTCGTCGGTGCCCTCGGAACCGGCGCGGCAGTCGGTCTCGCGGGCTGTCTCGGCGGCGACGAGGGTTCGACGGGCGACGGCCGCGCCGACTGGCCGCACCCGTACTTCTCGCCCGAGGGGACCGGCTACAACCCCCGCGCGACCGGGCCGGCGTCGATGCCGAGCGAGTCGTGGGGCGTTGAGGTGGACGGTCTCGAACTGGCCCGCCCGGTCGTGTTCGGGGAGACGGTGTACCTCGCGACCAGCGAGCGCCTCAGAGCGTTTTCCGTCGCCGACGGGACCGAGCGATGGTCGGTCGAAAGCGACTCCCAGAGCGGATTCCGCTCGTCGGTGACGGTCGACTCGGAGCGCGTCTACGTCGGCCACGTCGGGGCCAGAACCGGCGTGCTCGCGTTCACCCACGGCGGCGAGGAAGCGTGGCACGCGCCGAGCGAATCGAGCGTCTGGGCACCCGTCGTCCGACCCGAACCGGACCGCGACCGACTCTACGTCTCCGACACCGCGGGGAACCTCTACCGCGTCCGCGCCAGCGACGGGACCGTCGAATGGCGCGAGGAGGTGTTCGGTCCGGTGCGTTCCCTCGCGGCCCGGTACGACACCGTCGTCGCGGGCACGGAGGGCGGCGAAGTGGTCACGCTCCGCGACGAGGGCGGCGAGCGCGGCGCGACCGGGGAGTGGCGAACCAAACACCCCGGCGGCGTGCAGTCGCTCGCAGTCGCCCAGTCGGGCGACGTGTTCGCGGGCTTCTTCGGCGCGGGCGTCGCCCGACTCAGAGGCGACCTCCGCGCCGGTGCCGTGGGCTGGCACCGCGAGGAGCCCTCGCCGCACGGCTCGCTCGTCGTCGGTCCCCGTCGCGTCTTTTCGACCGACGGGACCGGCCTCGACGCCTTCGACAAGCGTACCGGCACCCCCTCGTGGGCGGCCGGTGACGACTTCTTCGCGCCGCCCGCCGGGGCCGGCGACACCGTCTTCGTCTCGGACACGAGCGACGACGGCGGCGTCGTCGCCTACGACGCGGGGGGCGGCGTCGGCCTCGACGACACCCGCATCGGTGCGGTGCGCTGGCGATACGACCTCGCGGGGCGCGCGCTAACTGGCCCGACGCCGGCGGGCGACGCGCTGTTCGTCGTCGAATCCGGCGGCGACGACGGGCCGCGACGGCTCGTCGCGCTGCGGGCCGAGTAAGAGAGCGGTTTCGGAGGTTCGACAGGGCCGCCTCGGGAGACTGCGACCCTCAGAGAAGGCCCAGTATCCACCGCGTGACCTCGGAGGTCGCGAAGAAGGCCCCCTCCAAGCGGGAGAGGGCTCTCCCGGTCCAGAGCGCGGCGACTAGCAGGAGGGTGACCGCGACCAGCCACGCGAGCGTCCCGAGCGCCGAGGCGCTCACCGCGAGCGGGCTGGCGACGGCCGCGACGCCGACGATGCCCGTGATGTTGAGGATGTTGCTCCCGACGACGTTGCCCACCGAGACCCCGAGACTCCGCTGTCGGAGCGCGACGAGCGAGACGGCGAACTCCGGCGTCGACGTTCCCGCCGCGACGATTGTCCCGCCGATGACCCACTCGGAGACGCCGGCACCGCGGGCCAACTCCGAGGCGGCGAGCACCATGTAGTCGCCGCTCACCAACACCAGCCCCAACCCGCCCAAGAGGAACACGGCGTCCCGTCCGGGGAACTCGATTCGGTCGGTTATCGGGCGGGTCACCCCGCCGTCGCCGAGCGACTGGTCGGTCGGTTGCGCAGTCGGTTGCTCGGTCGCTCCGTCGACCTCAGTCTGGGTCCCCCGGAGCAGGAACGTCGTGTAGGCGACGAACGCCCCGACTAAGACCGCGCCTTCGAGCCTCGTGACCCGGAGGTCGAACAGGACGACGCCGCCGAGGAGCGTACTCGCCAGCAGCGCGACGCCGTCGCGGGAGACGAGCGACTCCGCGACCGGAATCACCCGGACCAGCGAGATGACGCCCAGCACGAACGCCAGGTTGTAGATGTTCGAGCCGAGGACGTTGGCGACCGCGATGTCGCCCAGCCCCTTGTACGCGGCGTCGACCGCGACCGAGAGTTCCGGCGTCGACGTCCCGATTGCGACGATTGTCAGCCCGATGGTGAGCTCCGAGAGCCCGAATCTCCGAGCCCCCCGGACGGCGGCGTCGACCAACAGCCGCGCCCCGATCCAGAGCCCCAGTACTGACACGAGAATGACGCCGATTTGAACGGCGGGTCCGCCTCGGAGCATGGTACTGGGTTCTCGCGAGTCGAACAATCAATGTTGGGCCCGCGACGGTCGCGAGAGCGAGAGAGCGAGAGAGCGAGCGAACGAGCGAGCGAACGACACCGGACGCGGCCCGCGTGATACTGACCGCTTGACTGCGGACCTATTCCTCTGGCGCGCCCGAGACGATGTCGACGCCGGACGACGCGCCGATGCGCTCCGCGCCGGCTTCGAACATGGCGACCGCCTCGTCGTAGGAGCCGACGCCGCCGGAGGCCTTGACGGGCAGGTACTCGGCCATGAGCGCCACGTCTTCGACGGTCGCGCCGCCGTCTGCGAAGCCCGTGGAGGTCTTGACGAAGGCGGCGTCGGCCTCGACGGCCGCCTCGCAGGCGCGGTGTTTCTCTTCTTCGGTGAGAAGCGCCGTCTCGATGATGACTTTCACCGGGACGGGGACGGCCGCGACGACCTCGGAGATGTCCTCGGTCACGAGGTCGTCCTCGCCGGCCTTGAGCCGACCGACGTTGATGACCATGTCCAGTTCGTCCGCGCCGGCCTGCCACGCGTCGACGGCCTCCTCGCGCTTGGCCGTCGTCGTGTGTTGGCCGTGGGGGAAACCGACGACCGTCGCCAGCAACACGTCCGGGGCGTACTCGCTCGCCTCGGCGACGTAGCACGGCGGGATACAGGCGTTCATCCCCCACTCGTCGGCGTCGTCGAGGACGGCCTCCACGTCGGCCATCGTCGTCTCGGGTCCGAGGACCGTGTGGTCGATTCGGGCGGCGAGGTCGGCTCGGTTCATACCCGGTGGAGGCGACCCGAGGCTAAAGAACGTAAGGCTTTCACGCCGCCCCGCCGCGCCTCCTGCATGGCCATCCTCCCCGAGGGGTTCGCGCTCCCGCCGCTTCCCTACCTCGTCGCCCTCGCCGCGGGGCTCGTCGGCGTCGGCGTCGGACTGACTCGCACGCGCCCGACGGTCACCCCCGCGCACGTCCTCGCGCTCGTCCCGTGGATGGTGTCGGGGTCGGCGCTCCACGTGCTCTACGTCGTCGACGCGCTCCCGCCCGCGGTCGAACCGCTCGCCGGCACGCCCTCCGTCTACCTCACCGTGGCCGTCGTCGCCGGCGCGACGTGGCTCGCGCTCGACGCGACCGACCTCGCCTCGCCGACGGCGCTCGCGGCTCCCGGTGCGCTCGTCGCCGCCGGACTCTCGGGCTTCGCGCTGTTCATCGGGCTCGCCGCCGGGACGCTCTCGGTCGTCTGGCCCGGTTTCGCCCTCGTCGCCGCGCTCGTCGTCACCCCCCTGACGTGGCGGGTCGTGACGCGACTCGCGCCCGAGGCGGCCGCCGCGGGGTCGCTCGGGCTCCTCGCCATCTTCGGGCACGCCCTCGACGCGCTCTCGACCGCCGTCGGCGTCGACGTGCTCGGCTTCGGCGAGCGGACGCCGCTGTCGCGAATCATCCTCGACGCCGCCGCGGCGCTCCCGACCGCGGAGGCCGTCGGCGTCGGCTGGCTGTTCGTCCTCGTGAAACTCGCCGTGGCCGGCTTCGTGGTCGCACTCCTCGCCGACTACGTCCGCGAGGACCCGACCGAGGGGTCGCTCCTCTTGGGCCTCGTCGCCGCCGTCGGCCTCGGCCCCGGCGTCCACAACCTCCTGTTGTTCGCCATCGCCGGCTGAGGCCGCGGTTCTGCTCGGACGCGCCAACACTCCATTTTTCGGCACCGTAGTCGCCCGACCCGAGGGAGTTATGCCACCGGCGGCCCGACCTACGCGGACGCATGTCCCGAGTCATCTGCGCCGGTCACGTGAACTGGGACGTCACCCTCCGCGTGGACGCCCTGCCGGAACCGGACGGCGAGGCGACCGTCGAGTCGCGGGTCGGCGCGGGCGGCGGGAGCGC
>NZ_CSTE01000002.1:30557-160857 GCF_001368915.1 Haloferax massiliensis
CTCCTCGGGAGCGTCGGCGACGACGAACACGGCCACGCCGCCGTCGCCGAACTCGCCTCGAAGGGCGTCGACTGCCGCCACGTCGTCAGCGTCGAGCGCGGCCCGACCACGGTCAAGTACATCGTCGTCGACGCCGCGGGCGAGGTGTTCGTCCTCGGGTCGCCCGGCGTCAACGAGGCGTTCGAGGCGACCGACCTCCCGGCCGACCCGCTCGCGGCGGCCGACCACCTCCACCTGACGAGCCAGTCGCCCGAGACGGCCGCGACGCTCGCCGGACGGGCCCACGAGGTCGACACGACGGTCAGTTTCGACCCCGGCCGGCGCGTCGGCGACCGGGGCTACGCCGACGCGCTCGGCGAGGTGGACTACGTCTTTCTCAACGACCGCGAGGCCGCCACCGCGCTCGGCGAGGCGGCGGTCGAACGCGGCCGGAGCGCCGGCCCGGAACCCGCCTCCGACGTGGCCGCGGCGCTCGCGCGGACGACGCTCGTCCTCAAACACGGCCCGCGCGGCGCGGAGGTCAGAGACGGCGACGAGCGACACGTCCACCCCGGCTATCCAATCGACGCGGTGGACACGACCGGCGCGGGCGACGCCTTCGCCTCGGGCTTCATCGCGGCCCGCCTCGACGGGGCGACCTACGAGCGGGCGCTGGCGGTCGCCAACGCCTGCGGCGCGCTCACCGCGGCCGAGCCGGGCGCGCGGACGCAACTCAGTTGGCGGCGGCTCGACGACCTCGTCGAGGGCTGAGCCGCCGCCCGCCACGCCGCTCGGCGACGACCCGACCAGTTTTATCCTCACCAGCCATTCGTCGGGACGATGTTCGACCAGCTCCCGGCCGCCGTCGCCGCCTTCGACGCCGCGTCAGGTCTCGGCGCGGTCGCCGGGCGACTGCTCCTCGGCGCGGTCGTCGGCGTCGCGGCCGCGGTCGTGATGGCCATCCCGATGTGGCGACAGGACGAGGGCTTCACCCCGGCGTACGTCGCCGCGGCGGTCGTCCGCCGGACCTCGCCCGACGAGGTGAGTTTCGGCGACGCCAACGCCGTCCACCACGCCGCCGGCGCGCTCGCGGGCGTCCTCTACGCGGTCGCCTACCTCGCGACCGACGCCGTCGCGCCGAACCTCGGGGTCGCCGGCGTCGACCTCCCCTCGCACCTCGTCGCGACCGCGGTCGTCGTGGCGTTCATCTACGTCGCGTTCGCCCGCTTCGTCCTCCCGCGCGCCGGCCGGCGCATCTACGAGGAGCGCGCGACGGCGGTCCGCGGGCAGTGGCTCCGCTCCTCGCTCGTCTTCGGCGCGACGCTGTTGGTCCTCGCGCCGGTGGTCTTCACCGGGGTCGCGTGACGCCGGCGCGGTCGGTCGGCTGGGCAGTCGGCCGCTCGGTCGAGTCGCACCCGCCCCCGGTCGAACCGCGTCGTTTTTGCCCGCGACCCGAGTGGGTCGGTACATGGCGAAACAGCCCCACCTCCTCGTCGAAGAAGGCGACGTGAACGACATCGCGCTCATCCCGGGGGACCCCGGGCGCGTCGACCGCATCGCAACGCAGTGCGACAACGTCGAGGAAGTCGCGCAGAACCGCGAGTACAAGGTCGTCAACGCCGAGTACGAGGGCGTCCCGCTCACCATCTCCTCGACCGGCATCGGCTGTCCCTCGGCCGCCATCGCCATCGAGGAACTCGCCCGCGTCGGCGTGGAGACGTTCATCCGCGTCGGCACCATCGGCGCGCTGCAGGAAGACATCGAAGTCGGCGACATGATCGTCGCCACGGGCGCGGCCAAGGAGGAGGGGACCTCGAAGCGCTACGAGTCCGAGGTCTACCCGGCGGTCCCCGACTACGACGTGCTCACCTCGCTCGTCGACTCGGCCGAGGCCAACGACGAGGACGTCCACGTCGGCCCCATCGTCTCCGACGACGCGTTCTACAACGAGTCCGACGAGTTCGTCGACGACTGGAACGCCGCCGGCCTGCTCGCCATCGAGATGGAGGCCGCGACGGTGTTCTCGCTCGCCCGCCGGAAGAGCCTCCGCGCCGGCGCTATCTGCACGGTCGACGGCAACCTCGTCGCCGGCACCCAGAAGGGTGCCGACTCGGACGAGGAACTCCCCGAGAAGGCGAAGAACAACGTCGAGCGCGCCATCTCCATCACGCTCGACGCGGTCGCCGAACTCGCGTAGACGAACACCGTGGACTTACGCCACCTCGCGGCCCGCGCGGTCGCACGCGTCGGGGCGCTCCGCGCCCGAATCCGCCGGATAGAGCGGCGCGAGAAGGTGGCGTTCGGTCGCTGGATAGAGAACACGAACAACCTGCTTCACCTCTCGATTCTCCTCATTATCCCCGTGCTCATCGCCGGGGTGACGCTCATCTCCAACTCGGTCAGCACGCTGTCGTTCCTGCTTTTCCCGCCGCTCGCGTCGGGGTCGTACACGCTGTTTTCGGACCCCGAGGGGCGGTACGCCTCGCCCGTGAAGTTCGTCGTCGCCCTCACGGTCGGCGCGCTCTGCGGCCTCGTCGCGGTCGGCTTCACCGGGTGGGCCTACGGCCCGACCGGGACCGCGCTCGTCCACCCGTCGGCGGCGGCGCTCGCCATCTTCCTCGCCGGCGTCACGACGTGGGCGCTGGACGTGGAGGTCCCCTCCGCGTTTTCGACGGCGCTTTTGACGCTCGTGACCGGCGACGTGAACCCCGAGGAGTACGTGGTGAGCATCTTCTTCGCCAGCGTCGTCATCGCCATCGCCTTCACCGTCTGGCGCGAGCAGTTCTACGAGCGCCGGGCGGAGTACCTCTACGGGACCGTCCGCGGCGACGACCACGTGCTCGTCCCGATGCGCGGCGAGACGGCGACCCAGACGGCCTTCTTCGCCGCCCGACTCGCCGCCGCCCACAGCGCCGGGAAAGTCGTCCTCCTCGACGTGCTCCCGCCGGAGGCGACCGACGAGAGCGACGCGGACTCGGACGCCGACGCGGACGGCGAACTCGACGCCGACACCGACGCGTCGGTCGACCGCCTCGAATCCTGCGCTCACAAACTGCGGACCCAGTTGGGCGTGCCGGTCGAAATCGCCGTCGCGCGCGGCGACCCGCTGACGGCGACCACCGAGGCCGCGGCGAACACCAACTCAGACCTCGTGGTGACGCCCTACGAGGAGGACCGCGGCCTGCTTTCGGACTACATCCGCGGCCTGTTCGGCGGCTCGTACGACACCGTGGCGTTCCGCTCGACCGGCGAGACCTACCGCTGGCGGCGCATCCTCGTGCTCGTCTCGCGGCCGGGCGACGCCGCCCACGCGATGATAGACTTCGCGACCCGCCTCGCCGGGAAAACGGGGAGCGTGAGCGTCACGACCTGCATCGCCTCGGAGGTCGAACGCCGCCCCGCGGAGTCGAAACTCGCCAACCTCGTCGAGACGGCCGACGGGAACATCGAGACGCGGGTCGCCCGCGCCGACGTGACCGGCTTCATCGCCTCCAACGCCGCCACCTACGACCTCGTGGTCCTCGGCTCCAGCGGCGACCGCTCGCCCGCCTCGCGGTTCATCTCGCCGCCGACGTTCGAGCGCATCCGCGAGATAGACTGCGACGTGGCGGTGTTCGACCGCGGGCACTGAACAGGGTCGCGGGGACGGGAGGCGAACCCGCGCTCGCGGCCGGTTCGCCCCGTCAGTCTTGCCCGTCCGGACCCCGTTCGCCCGCCCCGTCGGCCTCGGTCGTCTCGTCGGCCGGCGGGTCGGTGGGACGTTCGTCGAGCAGTCGCTCCTCGATGGTTTCGAGGCCGCTCCCGCCGACGGCGGACTCGGCGAGGAAGTGGCCGCCGAGCGCCGCCGGGCTGATGACGGTGTTGGCCCCGGCGCGGCGCAGTTTCCGCTCGTTTTCCCGCTGGGTCGCCGACGCGACGATGTGTACGTCCGGGTTGAGCTGTCGCGCCGTCAGGATGGCCAGCGCGTCCTCGGCGTCGTTGTTGGTGGCGACGACGACAGAGCGGGCGCTGTCGACGCGGGTCCGCTGGAGCGCCTCCTCGTCGCTGGGGTCGTCCGTGACCACGTCGTAGCCGCGGTCGGTGAGGCGCTTGGCGCGGCCCTCGTCGGGCGTGACGATGACGACGCGGGCGCGGTCGCCGAGCTCTTCGAGAATCGGTTCGGTCAGTTCCCCGTAGCCGAGAACGAGGACGTGGTTCTCCAGGATGTCGAGTTGTGATTCGGTCATGCGTCCGAGTGCCTTGGTGAGTCGCGCTTCGATTGCGGGGGTGAGCAGGACACCGAGCGCCACGGCGAACGTCGCCACCGTGATGAGGAGCGCCGATATCCCGAACAGTCTGGCGATGGCGGTCTGCGGGTAGATGTCGCCGTAGCCGACCGTGCTGCCGGTGACGACGCCGAAGTAGAAGGCGTCGAACAGCGTGTCGACGCCGTTGAACTGCTCTCTGAGCGCCCACGCGCCGGCGGTCGTGTACGTCTGTGCCCCCGCGATGGCGAGGAGCGCCGACAGCTGCGTCGCCGTCAGGTCGAGGTCCCGGTCGAACGCCCTGTAGTTGAAAACCAAGAGCGCGAGGCTGATAAACGAGAGGCCGACGAGCGGGGCCGCCCGCTCGGGCGACTGCACGAGCCCCTGCGCGGCGGTCACCGGCAGCAGCACCGCGGTCGAGTACCATGCGGCGCGGTAGCGGCGGCGGAGGCCGAAGACGCTCGCGAGGAGCAGAAAGCCCGTCAGCGTCCCGGTGAAGCCGGCTGTGATGCGGACCGCCTCCGGGATGTACGGTGCCAGCACGCCGCCGGTGACCGGGGAGCTGATGTTGAGGACGCCGATGGCGACCGACAGAACGGCGGCGACGAACACCGTCACGATGGTCGCGCGGGCACCGACCCACTCTCGTACCGAAGCCATGTCTCTCGCAGTTGTGGCGTTCGGGGGGCAAAAAGCGGTCGGGTATCGGCTCGTTGCGGGCGCGCCGTCACGCCTTTATCTCGCGGGCGAGTGTACCGGTCCATGGCTTCACTCCCCGTCGAAGTCGTCTACGGGCTGTACTTCGGCATCCTCACGGGGCTCGTGCCGGCCGCCGTCGCGTGGCTCCTCGGCTTCGGGTTCCGCTACGTCACCGGCGTCACCGTTCCGGGGCTCGCCGTCGTCGTCCTCAGCGTCGCCATCGCGGGCGCGAGCGGCGGCCTCATGGCCCTTGCCGACCCGACGATTACGCAGTCGGACAACCAGGTCAGGCTGACGGTCGCGCTGTTGGTCGTGCTGATGGGCTCGCTGTACGCGCACAACCGCGGCGACGCCTTCGCCAACGACATCCCGCGGAAGATGTCGCTGCGAAAGCTCACCGAGCGGTCGCTGTCGACCGACGTGGTCGAACTCGTCGGCGGCCGCGGGCAGGTCAGCGTCACCGTCACCGGCGAGGTCGGCGACATCGAGGGCTACCCGCCGGTCCCGCTGGACATCCGCACCGGAATCCGAAACGGGGAGTGGACGTTCCCCGCCGACATCCCGCTCGTGGAACTCGAATCCCGGTTCGCCGACCGCCTGCAAAACGAGTTCGACCTCGCCGCCGTCGAGGTCAGACTCGACGAGCGGGCCCGCGCCACCGTCACCGCCGCGGCCCCGGTCGGCGGCCTCTCGAAGCGCCTCCCGGCGGGGAAACGCGCGGTGTCGGTGACGGCGCTCGTGCCGACGGGGCTCGCGCAGGGCGACGACGTGGTCGTCGTCGCCGACGGCGGGACCGTCTCGGCGACCGTCGCCGGGGTGGACTCCGTCGCCGAGGTGCCGAACGAACCCGACGACGATGACGACGACGCGGACGCCCCGAAGGCCGCGCCGCGCGCCCCCACGGCCGTCGGCGGCGAGGGCCGCGTCACGCTCGCGGTCGACCGGAGCAAGGTCGAACCGCTCCTCGGGAGCGACGTGGAGCGCTTCGTCGTCACCTCCCGCGGCGTCCGCCGGGAGTTCGAACTCGTCTCCCTGCTCCGCCGCGCCGGCAAGCGCTTCTCGCGGCTCTCGGTTCGGTCCGAGAGCCCGCTCGACGGCGTGACGCTCGGGAAGGCCGGCGTCCGCGACGCCTACGGCGTTGCCGTCCTCGCGGTCCGCCACGGCGGGAACTGGACGATTGCGCCGCGAGGCGACCAAGCGGTCTCCGCCGGCGACACGCTCTACGCGGTCGGGTCGAGAAGCGACCTGACCCGCTTCGAGGAGGCGGTGGCGTGATGTCGGTCGCGCTCACCTCCGCCGCCCCCGCCGCCGACCTGTTCGCGGCGGTCGGGGGGTCGGCGGCCGCCGCCGGGCAGGTGTCGATTCCGCCGGCCGACGACTCGCTCGTCCTGCAGGCGCTCCGGCTCGTCGGCCTCGTCGTCGGCGCGTTCGTCGTCTCGGCGGTCGCCGCGCTGCTCTACCGCTGGTACACCCGCGAGATAATCCCGCGGGCGCTGGCGGTGCTGTTCGGCGGCGCGGTCGTCGCGCTCTATCTGAACACTATCGGCCTGTTCGGCGCGTTCACCACCGGCACCGAGACCGAGGTGTTCCAGTTCGACACCGTGCTTTTCAACGTCGCGTCGCTCCTCGGCGGGGCGCTCATCGCGCCGGTCGGCCGGCTCGCCGGCGACCGACTGGCGACCGACGTGTTCGCCGTCGCGGGCGCGAAGGAACTCGACGCCGACGTGAGCCGACTCGTCCGGACCGTCGGCCGCGTCGCGTCGGTGACGCTCCCCGAGGACATCGGCGACATCGAGGGCTACGACCCGGTCGCAGAGAGCGTCAAGACTCAGCTGAGCGGGAAGACGCTGCTTTTCCCCCGGCGGCTCGGCGAGGCCGAACTCCGCGACCGACTCGCCACGCGCATCAAAGACGACCACGGCGTCGGCCACGTCGACGTGGAGTTCGACGGCGGGAGCGAGGTGTCGTACCTCGCGCTCGGCAGTCGGGCGGCCGGCCTCGGGCCGACGCTCGCGCCCGGCACCGTCGCGGTCGCGATTCGCGGCGACCCCGGCTCCGGCGCGGCCGCCGGCGACCCCGTGCAGGTCTGGTCGGTTCCGAAGCCGGACGCGGGAGACGAGGAGGACGAGGCGGGCGGGCCGTCGGACGGAGGCTCCGCGGGCGAGTCTGACCCGACCGAGGTGAGCGAGTCCGCCGACTCGACCCAGACGCCCGCCGGCGGCCCCGAAACCGGCTCGCTGTCCGACGGCGGCACCGACGCGCCGACTGCGCCGACCGCGCCGACCGAACCGACCCGCGTCGCCTTCGGCGAACTCCGCGGCGTCGCCGACGACGTGGCGACCGTCGCCCTCGACGAGGAGGACGCCGACCGCCTGACGAGCGGCGAAGAGTACCGGCTCGTGACGCTCCCCGCGGACCCCCACGTCGACCGCGAGTTCGCGTCGCTCCTCCGGAACGCCGACGAGACGATGGCGGTCACGACCGTCGCGGCCGGTGCCGACCTCGACGGCGTGCCGGTCTCGGACGTGGATACGACTGTCGTCGCCATCCGGTCTTCGAACCGTCCCGTGGACGCGATTCCCGGCCGGGGACGCGAACTGGCGGCCGGCGATACGCTCTACGTCGTCGGTCGGCCGGAGGTGCTCCGGAAGGTCGAACGCCGGGCGACGACCGACACGGGCCGAACGGACGGCGGCGACGACGACGGAGCCGACACCGGCGGTTCAGACGGCGACGGCTCGCGGTCGTCCGGGGCGCAATCCTCATGAGCGCCGGGCGACGAGACGGGAGTATGGAGTGGAAGCTGTTCGCCGACCTCGCGGAAGTCACGGGCGCGCGAACCGTCCGAGTCGACGTCGACGGCGACGACGCGACCGTCGGCGACGCGCTCGACGCCCTCGTCGGGGCGCACCCGGCGCTCGAATCGCGGGTGTTCGGCGACGACGGCGAACTGTACGACCACATCAACGTCCTCCGGAACGGCGAGGCGGCCGCGCTCGGCGAGGCGGCGGCCGCCGGCGACGAACTCGCGCTCTTCCCGCCGGTCAGCGGGGGCTAGCGCGTCGGCACGGCGAGAGGCCGATTCTCACGACCGAATCCGGCACCCGCGAGCGGCGGCGCTGGCGGCGCGCGGCAACGTTGGCGGGCCCGAAACGGGACGTCCGTCGCAGGCGAAAACGGCCCGTTCTGAGGTGAGAGAAAACGGAGAGCGGGAACGCGTCGCGGTCGGACTCGAAGCGGGAGGGCGGCTTCGAGGGTCGTTACTCGCTCGGGCGCGGCAGCGCCGTAAAGAGCGTCTCGACGATGGTGAAGGGGTCGTAGGTGGACTGGTGGCACTGGCAGTAGACGCCGTCTTCGCCGCCGAACGTGGCGGAGCTGGCCGACTGCTTGTAGCCGGGGACACAGCAGAAGTGCGTACACTTGTTGAGCCACGCGATGACGCCCTGATCCGTCGAGGCGGCGAGCCACTCGTTGTCCTGTGCCGCCTCCTCGATGCGCGTCGAGCGGACCACCTGAATCGGCATCGTGTCCTCGGTGTCCTGCGAGCGCCACGTGCCGGTCGCGGGCATCCCGAGACCGGCCTGTCCGATGCCGTTGCCCCACGTCTCGTACTCGTCGAAGTCGTTGACGTTCAGGCGGTCGCCGGCGCTGTAGGTCTCGGACTGCCAGTCGTAGGCCCCGTTGTCGGAGCGGAAGTAGTTGTCCGACTCGAACGTCGGGTTCAGCCCGTCGTAGGTCTGGACGCCGCAGTACTGGAACCAGTCCTGCGAGTAGGTGACGCCCGTGCCCTTGTAGTCCTCGGTGATGGCGAGTTCGACGTCCACACCGTTCTGGGTGACGGTCTGGACCTCGGGCCAGACGCCTCTGATGTAGCCCTCGTCGTCGATCTCGATCGGAATCTGCGGCATGCCGCGCGGTGCGGGTCCGCCGGTGTTCTCGATGGCGTACGCCTGCGTCGGACCGCCGCCGGAACCGGTGGACGACGTCGTCGTGTTGATGGCGGCCGCGCCTGTCGTTCCCACGCCCGCGAGCGCCGCTCCCCCGACGACGCCCTTGACGAACCGACGGCGACCCGAATCGGCGGGGTACTTGTCGCTATCGCTCATACTTCCACCTTCGACCCGGTCAGTAAAAGCGTGACGAATCAGCCGTGTTAGTACGACCCACGAAACGGCCGCCCGCGGGGGGTTCGACCCGCCGACCCCGCGGCCGGAGAAACTGGACGAATCATTAGAAACGTTCGTTTAGGTCTCATCTCCGGGCAAATTTTCGGCGTTACTCGTGGCCTTTTAGAATGTGGTACTCGTATTCGAGTAGGATGCGATTGCACACCAGAGACGTGCGGCAAGATGTCCGCGAGCTGGGGGCGCTGCTCGGGGACGTGCTCGAAGCGCAGACGTCGACGGCGTCGTTCGAGACGGTCGAAGAGCTTCGACAGGCGGCCATCGCCTACCGGAAAGGCGAGTCGGGGTCGCGCGAGCGGCTCTACGACGTGGTCGGCGACCTCGAACCGGAGCGCGAGAGCGTCGTCGCCCGCGCGTTCACGACCTACTTCGAACTCATCAACCTCGCCGAGGAGCGCGAGCGCGTTCGCGTCATCCGCGAGGCGTCCCAAGAGGGGACGCTCGAAGACGGCATCCTCGACACGCTCGACGCGCTGGACGACGAGGAGGTCGACGAGGAGCTTCTGGGGCGGGTCCTCGAAGACGTGCTCATCGAGCCGACCTTTACGGCCCACCCGACCGAGGCCCGCCGGAAGACGGTGAAATCGAAGCTCCGCTCCATCGCCAACCGGCTGGAGACGCTCGACGAGCGCCGCCTCACCGACCTCGAACACGACCAGGAGTGGCGGCACGTCGTCGCCGAGGTGACGAGCCTCTGGCAGACCTCGCAGGTCCGCGACCGCCGCCCGGAGCCGACCGACGAGGCCCGAAACGTCCAGTGGTACCTCGAAAACACGCTGTTCGACGTGGTCGGCGAGGTGTACGAGGAGCTCGAAGAGGAGCTCCGCGCCGAGTACCCCGGCCTCGACGTGCCGAAGCTGTTCGAGTTCCGCTCGTGGGCCGGCTCCGACCGCGACGGCAACCCCTTCGTCACGCCCGAGGTGACGGAGGACACGCTCGAACGCCAGCGTAGCGTCGCCCTCGAAAAGTACAGCGACTCGCTCAAGCGTCTCTCCGGTGTGCTGAGTCAGGACGCGACGCGAATCGACCCGGGCCACGAGCTCGAACGCTCCCTGAAGGCGGACCGCGAGCTCCTCCCCGTCGTCGCCGAGGAGGCCGACGAGCGCTACCCCAACGAGCCGTACCGCCAGAAGCTCAAGCTGATGCGCGAGCGGCTCCGCCGCGTCGAGGACGTCCGCCCGAACGGCTACGCCGACGCGAGCGAACTCATGGCCGACCTCGAAGTCATCGACACCAGCCTCCGCCGGACCGGCGCGGCGCAGGTCGCCGACGTGTACGTCGAGCCCCTGATGCGACAGGTCGACACGTTCGGCTTCACCCTCGCCAGCCTCGACCTCCGCGACCACCAGGAGAACCACACCGAGGCCGTCCACGAGGCGCTGGCCCACGAGGGTCTCGACTACTACGGCAGCTCCGAAGAGGAGCGCGTCGAACTCCTCACCGACGCGATTCTGCAGGAGGAGCCGGTCGTCGACCTCGAAGAACCCGGCGACGTGTCCGAGACGGCCCAGCGCGTCCTCCGCCGCTTCCGCAGGCTCGGCGAGTGGCAGCGCGAGTACGGCGTCGGCGCTATCGACACCTACTGCATCTCGATGACCGAGGAGCCGTCGCACGTCCTCGAAGTGCTGTTCCTCGCCGACCAGGCGGGCGTCGTCTCCCTGCCCGACCACTGCGGCATCGACGTGGTCCCGCTCCTCGAAACCGAGTCGGCGCTCAACGGCGCGCGCCGCATCATGGGCACGCTGTTCGAAAACGAGGCCTACGGGACGGCGCTCGCCGCCCGGAACGACGTGCAGGAGATCATGCTGGGCTACTCCGACTCCAACAAGGAAAACGGCTTCCTCGCGGCCAACTGGGACCTCTACAAGAACCAGCGCCGCCTCGCCGACATCTGCGACGACTTCGACGTGACGATGCGGCTGTTCCACGGCCGCGGCGGCTCCATCTCCCGCGGCGGCGGCCCGATGAACGAGGCCATGCTCGCGCTCCCGAACGAGACCGTCACCGGGCAGATTAAGTTCACCGAGCAGGGCGAGGCCATCGCCGAGAAGTACGCCAACCCGCGCATCGCGGAGCGGAACCTCGAACAGATGCTCAACGCCCAGATTCGCGCCCGCCTGCAGGCGATTCGGACGCCCGAGGAGGAGGTCCCCGACCGCTGGGTCGACGCCATGGACACCATGGCGGCCGCCGCGCGCGAGGAGTACCGGAACCTCCTCGAATCGGACGGCTTCGTCTCCTACTTCGAGCAGGCGACGCCCATCACCGTCATCGAGGAACTCAACCTCGGCTCTCGTCCGGCCTCCCGGTCCGACGAGCGGAGCGTCGAGGACCTCCGCGCCATCCCGTGGGTGTTCTCGTGGACCCAGTCGCGGTGTATCCTCCCCGGCTGGTACTCGCTTGCCGCCGGCGTCAACGCCTTCCTCGAAGACGGCGGCGACATGGACGACCTCCGCGAGATGTACGACGAGTGGGCGTTCTTCCGGAGCACGTTCGACAACGCCGCGATGGCGCTGGCGCGCACCGACCTCGAAATCGCCACGGAGTACGCGAACCTCGCCGACGAGGAGCTCCGCGAGGAGTTCTTCACCCGCCTCACCGACGAGTACGAGGACGCCGCGGACCTCATGCTCGACATCAGCGAGCGCAGCAGCCTCCTGAAGCGCGAGTGGCTCGAAGAGAGCCTCCGCCGCCGCAACCCCTACGTCGACCCGCTGAACCTGCTGCAGACGCACCTGCTGTCGCAGACCCACCGGACCGACGAGGAAGAACAGACCCTGCGGCTCACCGTCAAAGGCATCGCCGCCGGGATGAAGAACACGGGGTAACGCGAACGCGACGCCGACGCCCTCGGCCACCCGCCGAGGATGCCGTCGCCGCGCCGCCGGGACCGCTCAGGCCCGACGGAGGTCGTACGGGTTCGAGCAGACCGGACAGGTCTGCCGCGCGACGCGGTACTCGCTTTTCAGCCGCTGTCTGACGCCGTCGAAGTCGGCGTCGCCCTCGTATCTCGATTCCACGTGCTGTCCGCAGTGTGGGCACACCACCACCACCGTTGCCATGTTCGACGGTACGGGCGAGTCCATCATATATGTTCACCCCGTTTGCGGCGGGGTCGCACGTCTCACTCTGTCGGGGCGTCGGTGACGACGAATACGAGACACAGGCCGGTCGTACGCGACGAAAATGAGCGTTTCAGCGTCGCCGCCGACGGCCGGGGACAGGTCGGCTCAACTCAGGCGCGGTTCCACGGCGCTTCGTCGAAGTCGACGATGCGGTGGGTCGAATCGAGGCCGTCGATGGCGGCCACGTCCTCGTCGTCGAGGTCGAGGTCGAGCGCGGCGAAGTTGTCGCGGATGTGGTCGGGCGAGGCGGCCTTCGGGATGGGCGTCGCGCCCTTTTCCATCAGCCACGCGAGGGCGACCTGCGCGGGCGACGCGTCGTGCTTCTCGGCGATATCGACGATGACCTCCTCGTCGGCGACCCGATTGCGCGCGATGGGCGAGTAGGCGACCAGTCGGTGGTCGCGGTCCGCGGCGAACTCGCGGAGTTCGGTCTGCTGGAGCATCGGGTGCATCTCGACCTGGTGGGCGAACACCGGCGCGTCGAGCGTCTCGATGGCCGATTCGAGCTGGTCGGGTCGGAAGTTGCTCAGGCCGACGCGGCCGATGACGCCCGCCTCGACGAGTTCGTCGAGGGCCGCGAGCGTCTCGTCCTCGTCGTAGCTGTCGAGCGGCCAGTGGACGTACAGCAGGTCGATGGTGTCGACGCCGAGTTTCTCGGCGGACTCGCGGGCCGTCTCCAGCACGTCGTCGTAGCCGAGGTTGTCGGTGTCGAGCTTCGTCGCCACGAACACGTCGTCGACGTCCACGTCGGACTCGGCGAGCCCCTCGCCGACGAACTCCTCGTTGTGGTACATCTGGGCCGTGTCGACGTGGCGGTAGCCGGCGTCGAGGGCGGTCTTCACGGCCTCGACGCACTCGTCGCGGTCTTCGAGTTTGTACGTCCCGAAGCCGAGTCGCGGGAAGTCCTTCATACACGGACGGTTGCGACCGGGCGAGTCAAACCCTGCGGTTGCGGAAGCCGTGGATACACTTACCACCCACCCGCCAGTTATCGCCGGTATGCCCTCCGAGAAGGAGAAGATGCTCGCCGGCGACCCGTACGACGCGAGCGACCCGGAACTCGTCGCCGAGCGCGAGCGCGCGCGTCGACTCACGCGCCAGTTCAACGAGACCGACGAGACGCAGACCGAGCGCCGCGAGGAACTGATTCGTGAGCTGTTCGGGGAGGTCGGCGAGTCGTTCGGAATCGAACCGCCGTTCCGCTGTGACTACGGCTACAACGTCCGCGTCGGCGAGAACTTCTTCGCCAACTTCGACTGCGTCTTCCTCGACGTCTGTCCCATCACTATCGGCGACAACTGCCAGCTCGGGCCGGGGGTGCACGTCTACACGGCGACCCACCCGCTCGACGCCGCGGAGCGAATCAAAGGCCCCGAGTCGGGCGAGCCGGTGACAATCGGCGACAACGCGTGGCTCGGCGGGCGGGCGGTCGTCAACCCCGGCGTCACCATCGGCGACGACGCGGTGGTCGCCTCGGGCGCGGTCGTCACGAGGGACGTTCCCGACTCGGTGGTCGTCGGCGGCAACCCGGCGCGAGTCATTAAAAGGCTGGACTGACCGGGCACGCGCCGTCGAGTCGGCGTCGTCGCCGCGTCGCCGTCGCGCGATTCTCGCGGATTCGGGAGCGTGCGGTGCTCTGGCACACGATGTTCCCTCCGAAATGGTTTTGAAGTACGCTCGCACACGGTCAGTATGCCGACGGACGAATACGACCCAGAGATGGGGCGCAAGTTCATTTTCGTAACCGGGGGTGTCATGTCCGGCCTCGGGAAGGGTATCACGGCCGCGAGCACCGGCCGACTCCTGAAGAACGCCGGGTTCGACGTCACCGCGGTCAAGATAGACCCGTACCTGAACGTCGACGCCGGGACGATGAACCCCTACGAGCACGGGGAGGTGTACGTCCTGAAAGACGGCGCGGAAGTCGACCTCGACCTCGGGAACTACGAGCGGTTCCTCGGCGTCGATATGACCGCCGACCACAACATCACGACGGGTAAGACCTACCAGCACGTCATCCAGAAGGAGCGCGACGGCGACTACCTCGGGAAGACGGTCCAGATCATCCCGCACGTCACGGAGGACATCAAGCGCCGCATCCGCGAGGCGGCCGAGGGAACCGACGTGTGTATCGTCGAGGTCGGCGGCACCGTCGGCGACATCGAGTCGATGCCGTTCCTCGAATCGCTCCGCCAGTTCGCCTCCGAGGAGGAGGAAGGCGACGTGCTCTTTACGCACGTCACGCTCGTCCCCTACTCGAAGAACGGCGAGCAGAAGACGAAGCCCACCCAGCACTCCGTCAAGGAGCTTCGGAGCATCGGCCTCCAGCCCGACATCCTCGTCGGCCGCGCCGACGACAAGCTCGAACCGGCGACGAAGACCAAAATCGCGCAGTTCTGCGACGTGCCGGACGCCGCCGTGTTCTCCAACCCCGACGTGCCGGACATCTACCACGTCCCGCTGATGGTCGAAGAGGAGGGCCTCGACGAGTACGTCATGGAGCGCCTCGGCATCGCCGACGAGGCGCTGCCGAAGGCAGAGCGCGACAACCGCTGGCGCGAGCTCGTCACGGCCGACCGAACCGGCTCGGTCGACATCGCGCTCGTCGGCAAGTACGCCCTCGAAGACGCCTACATGTCCATCCACGAGGCGCTCAAGCACGCGGGCATCGAGTGCGGCGTCGACGTGAACATCCTCTGGGTCGACTCCGACGAGATGCTCGACAAGCACGAAGAGCGCCTGAAGGACGCCGACGGCGTCGTCGTCCCCGGCGGCTTCGGCTCCCGCGGAACCGGGGGCAAAATCGAGGCCATCCGCTACGCCCGAGAGAACGACGTCCCCTTCCTCGGTCTCTGTCTGGGCTTCCAGATGGCCGTCGTCGAGCAGGCCCGGAACGTCCTCGGCCACGACGAGGCCCACTCGGCCGAACTCGACCCCGACACGCCCTACCCGGTCATCGACCTCCTGCCCGAGCAGTACGAGGTCGACGAGATGGGCGGCACGATGCGCCTCGGCGCGCACGACACCGACATCGACGCCGGCACGCTCGCGGAGGCGGTGTACGGCGACACCTCCTGTACGGAGCGCCACCGCCACCGCTACGAGGTGAACCCCGAACTCATCGACGAGCTCGAATCCGAGGGGCTCCGCTTCTCCGGCCGCGCCGAAAACCGCATGGAGATTCTCGAACTGACCGACCACCCGTTCTTCTTCGGGACGCAGTTCCACCCCGAGTTCCGCTCCCGACCCGACCGCGCGAGCCCGCCGTTCCTCGGCTTCCTCCGCGCGGTCCTCGGCGAACTCGACGCGCGCGAACTCGGCAACGAAGAGGTGACAGCATAATGGTAAACGTAGACGAATTCATCGAAGACGCGACCGAATCGATTCGCGACCAAATCGGCGACGAACACGCCATCATCGCCCTCTCGGGCGGCGTGGACTCCTCCGTCGCCGCGACGCTCGCCTACGAGGCCGTCGGCGAGCAGCTCACCCCGGTCTACGTCGACACCGGCCTGATGCGCAAAGGCGAGACCGAGCAGATTGCGGACACCTTCTCCTTCATGGAGAGCCTCCGCGTCGTCGACGCCCGCGACCGCTTTTTCGACGCCCTCGAAGGCGTCGTCGACCCCGAGGAAAAGCGCAAGGTCATCGGCGAGCAGTTCATCCGCGAGTTCGAGCGCGAGGCCAAGGAGACCGACGCCCAGTACCTCGTGCAGGGGACCATCTACCCCGACCGCATCGAGTCCGAGGGCAACATCAAGTCCCACCACAACGTCGGCGGCCTGCCGGACGTGGTGGACTTCGAGGGCATCGTCGAACCCGTCCGCGACCTCTACAAGGACGAGGTCCGCGAGGTCGCCCGCGCGCTCGGCCTCGAATCCATCATCGCCGAGCGGATGCCGTTCCCGGGGCCGGGCCTCGCGGTCCGCGTCCTCGGCGAAGTCACGCCCGAGAAGGTGCAGGTCGCCCGCGACGCGTGTCACGTCGTCGAAGACGAGACCGAAAAGCACGACCCGTGGCAGGCGTTCGCCGCCGTCATCGGCAAGGGCACCGGCGTCAAGGGTGACAACCGCGTCCACGGCTGGATCGTCTCCGTGCGCTCCGTGGAGTCGCGCGACGGCATGACCGCCCGCGCGCAGGAACTGCCGTGGGACACCCTCCAGCGCATCCAGTCGCGCATCACCGGGACGAACGAGAACGTCGCCCGCGTCGTCTACGACGTGACCCACAAACCGCCGGCGACCATCGAGTACGAATGACGACTGCAGTCGTCGCGGGGACCGACCCCGACGGACTCGGAGAAGCGTTAGAAGACGAGGGCGCGACGGTCGTCCGCGTCACGGGCATCGCCTCCGCCGACTCGCTCGGCGAGGCCGGCATCGAGGACGCCGACCTGCTCGTGCTCACCGACATGGACGACGCGACGGCCATCGCGGTGGCGAAAGAGCTGAACCCCGACGTGCGCGTCGTGACCTACGCCTACGACACCCTTCCGGAGTTCGCCAAGGGGCAGGCCGACCTCGCAATCGACCCGAACCTGCTCGCGGTCGACGTGGTCGCCGAAGAACTCGTCTGAGACGGTCAGGAAACCCCGACCGTCTCGATACGCCGACTTTCTTGCAATATTTTAGTTGTGCAAATATTGATATCATCACGGTCCTTCATGACGGTTGCAGATGTCGTCCTTCTCCCGACGAACGATGCTGAAGAGCCTCGGCGCGACCGGTCTCCTGCTCGCAGGCGGCGCGACCACCGCGGCGGCACGCCCCGGCGGCGTCGCCGCGGGTGACGCGCGGTTCCGAGTCGGCCACTTCTCGCCCGACGCGCCCCCCGTAGACGTGTACGTGAACGGCGACCCGTTCCCCGGCCTGCAGGGCGTCCCGTTCGGCGTTCTCTCCGACTACTTCACCGTCCCGGCGGGGACGTATCAGGTCGAGGTCACGCCCGCGGGCGACGCCTCGACGGTCGTCATCGACACCGAGGTCACGCTCCGTCGCAACCGCGATTACACCGTCGCGGCGACGGGCGTGCTCGACGACATTGCGGCCGTCGCGCTCACGGACACGAACCGCCCGGCCCCGTACGGCAAGGCCAGCGTCCGCGTCGCGCACTTCTCGCCCGACGCGCCGGAGGTCGATATCGTCGTCGCGGGCGGCCCGACGCTGTTTCCGGGACTGGCGTTCGGCGACGTCTCGGACTACGAGACGGTCACCGCCGGGACGTACGACCTGCAGGTCGTCCTCTCGTCTGACGGGACGGTCGTGCTCGACCTCCCCGGAACGACGCTCGCCGGCGGCCGAACCTACTCGGTGTTCGCAATCGGCTTCGCCACCGGCGGGTCGCCCGGATTCAGCGTCCTCCCCGTCGTCGACGCCGTCTCGCCCGCCCGCGACCCGCCGACCAACGGGGATGTCTGTCGCGTGCGCTGAGTCGATACCGCCCGCCGCGAGAGTCGAAACCGCCCGACAGCGGCGGGTGACTCCGGCCCGCGTTGCCATGGTCGAAACCCCCTTTTGGCGTCCCCGCCGATAGCCGGTGACATGGTTCGGGTCTCGACCGGCGCGCGCATCCACTTCGGCTTCCTCAATCTGAGCCTCGCCCGCGACCGCCTCTACGGCGGCGTCGGCGTCGCGCTCGACGAGCCGCGGGTGGTCGTCGCCGCCGAGCCCGCGGCCGACGTTCGGTGTCGGCATCCCGCCGCCCGCGAGTACGCCGAGCGCGCGGTCGAACTCCTCGGCGTCGAGGGCGTCGACGTGTCGGTCGAGCGCTCCCTGCCGCGACACGCCGGCCTCGGGAGCGGGACACAGCTCGCGCTCGCGGTGTTGCGGGCGGTCGCGGCCGCCACCGACCGCGAGGCCGACGTGCGCCGCCTCGCCCCCGAGATGGGTCGCGGCGGCCGCTCCGGCGTCGGGGTCGCCACGTTCGAAGCCGGCGGGGCCGTCCTCGACGCGGGCCACCCGACCGCGCGCTTCACCACCGACCGCCCGGAAGACGGCTCGTGGTCGGTGCCGGCGGTCGCCGCCCGACACGAGATACCCGACCGCTGGCGGTTCCTGCTCGTCGTGCCCGACGCCGACCCCGGCCGCAACGGCGCGGCCGAGGAGTCGAGCATGCGCTCCGTCGTCGAGCGCGCGGACGCGCAGACCGGCGACCGAATCGCCGGTATCGTCACGCGCCGGCTCCTCCCGGCGCTCGCCGAGGGGTCCGCCGAGCGCTTCGGCGAGGCCGTCGAGTCCGTCGGCCGGCTCAACGGGACGTGGTACGCCGACGAGCAGGGCGGCGTCTACCGGCCGCCGGTCGGCGCGCTCGTCTCGTCGCTGTCGGAGTCGCCCGTCGTCTACGGCGCGGGCCAGTCGTCGTGGGGGCCGACCGTCTACGGCGTGACCGACGCCGACCACGTCGACGAAGCGGTCGAGGCGGGCCGGGCGGCGCTGGCCGCCGCCGATATCGACGGCACCGTCTCCGTCGCCCGCGGGCGGAACCGCGGCGCGCGCGTCGAGTGAATGCGGGTGTGAGCGAACGGGTGTGAGCGTCGCGGGGCGGGTGGGAGATGGCGACCGCGACGGCCCCACCGCGCTCCCCGAAACGCCTAACCGACGCGGCCGAGTCGGATGCGGTATGTCTCAGATCCCCTTCGGCGTCCCCCGCCTCGACAGCATCATCGGCGGCGGCGCACCCCCGGGGAACGTCGTGCTCCTCGCGGGCGAGTCCGGCGCGGGCGCTCGGGAGTTCCTCTACACGAGCGCGACGATGAACGCCCTCTCGCACACCGACGAGGAGCTGTTCGACCTCCACTACGGCTCGCTCGCGGACACCGCGACGCCGCCGCCGGAGATTCACTACGTCTCGTTTACCGGCGGCGAGGAGTACCTGCGCCGCGAGATGGGCTACACGATGGACGACGAGGTCGTCGAGTCCGCGGTCGAACACATCGAGTTCCACGACCTCTCGCCGGAGTACTTCCAGCTCAGCCCGATTCCGCGCGAGTGGTACCTCGGCCAGCCGACGAGGTTAGAGGACCTCGGCCACCGACACAACCGCGACTCCGTGTTGGGCGCGCTGGGAAGCACCCTGAGCGAACACG
The DNA here is from genome assembly GCF_001368915.1 of Haloferax massiliensis. Taxonomy (GTDB): domain Archaea; phylum Halobacteriota; class Halobacteria; order Halobacteriales; family Haloferacaceae; genus Haloferax; species Haloferax massiliensis. The sequence continues at coordinate 49,873 of NZ_CSTE01000002.1, forward strand.
CCTCCGGTAACCTCGTCCTCATCGACTCCCTGACCGACCTCGTGGCCAGCCAGTCCGACGAGGTGACGTGGTCGGACATCGCGATGGTCATCAAGGGGCTGGAGAAGGCCTCCTACCAGTGGGGCGGGCTCATCCTCGTGCTCGCGAGCACCGAGGCGCTCTCGAAGACCGAACTCGGCGTCCTCAAGGGCGCGACCGGCGGAACGCTGCTTTTCGAGTGGGAGTCCGGCGGGTCGAAGCGCGCGCGGACGATGGTCGTCCAGGAGTTCCGCGGCGTGCTCGCCCGACTGGAGAGCGAGAACATCGTGCAGTTCGAGACCGAAATCAACGAGAGCGGCCTCGACGTGAGCGACGTGCGGAAGATTCGCTGAGCGAACCGGCTCGGCGGTCGTGCGACGGCGCGTCGGACTCGGGGATAGTTCTTAAGGCCACGCGGACAAACTGGCACGAAGATGCAAGGGGAAGACGGGGCGTCGCTCCCAGACGACCTCCGAACGTGGGTCGAGGCGCGCGCCGACGAGGAGGGCGTCGACCCGGAGACGGTGCTCGCGCGGGCGCTCGGGACCTACAGGCTCGCCGTGAGCGACGCGGGCGAATCGCTCGACGACGCGGACGCGGTACCGGGCCGGCTCGACGGCGTCGAAGAACGCGTCGTGGAACTCGAAGGCGAACTGGACGAGAAGTTAGCCGACGTGCGGACGCGCGTCGTCCAGGTCAAACGCGAGGCCGACGAGAAAGCGCCGCGCGACCACGCACACCCCGAGTTGGACGGCGAACTCGACCGGCTGGCCGACGACGTGCACGCGGTTCGCAACCGCGTGGCCGACCTCGACGACCGACTCGACGCCGGCTTCGAGAACTTCGAGGAGATTCTCAGCTACCTCGACGAGACGACGGCGACGCTCGACGAGAACCTCCGGACGGTCGCGCGGACGCTCCTCCACCTCCGCGGGCGGGTGGCGGACCTCGAAGCCGCCGACCTCGAACGGACGGCGCTCGCCGAACTCCTCCGTTCGGCGAACGCGGCCGGCGAGAAGAAAGCGCGATGTGAGGAGTGCGACGCGACCGTCCACCTCGACCTGCTCGCCGAGCCTCGCTGTCCGTCGTGTCGGACTCCCTTCCGCGAACTGTCGTCGTCGCCCGGGTTCTTCGGGTCGGCGACGCTCCACACCGGCCGGCTCCCCGCGCTGGAGGCGGCCGACTCGTCCGGCGCGACCGACGAGGTCGAAGACCTGCTCGACGAGGCCATCGCCGACGAGCGGGACGCCGACGCCGATTCGGACGCGGACGACGATTCCAGCGACGAGCGCGACCAGCCCCCCGCCGCCCGGGAGGAGGAGTCGACCCAGCGGGGTGCCGGTACCGCGGCGGGGAGCGAACACGGCGGCGACTGAGAGCCCACGAAGACGATGACCGACGACAACGACCCCACGGACGACGCGGCGAGAGACGACCCGTATACCTTCGGCGACCGCGGTGAACGGCCCGAGCGCGACGACCCGACGGACGGCGCGTCCGACGCCGAAAACACCCCGGAAGCGGACCGCGGCGGACGCAACGGCGACGCCGATTCGGCCCCGCTTTCGGACCTCGCGGGGCGCGTGGCCGAGCGCCGCAACCGCTCGCGCGTCACCGACCAGCGCGACGACGTGACCGAACTCTTCGAGTCGGTCGAGGTCGGCGACCTCGACCGCGACGACGTGTGGACCTCGCTCGTCGAGGGCGGCGACGACGCGGAGGCCGAGACCGTCGGCGTCGGTGCCGAGGCCACCCCGGTCGACGCCACCGAGAGCGTTTCGGACCACGTCGTCCCCAAAGCCGAGTTCTGCCAGCGCTGCGAGCACTTCGGCGAACCCCCGGAACTCGCGTGCCACCACGAGGGGACGGCCATCGTCGAACTCGAAGACAGCGACCGCTTCCGGGTGCGGAACTGCCCGATGGTCGAGCGAGACGACTGACGCCGCGGAGTGACAGCTTCTTTGCCCTCGGTCCGCTACCGGCGGGTATGCAGTTCTGCGACGAGTGCGGTTCGATGATGGTGAGCCAGAACGGCGCGATGACCTGCACGAACGACGACTGCGGGGGGACCGCCGAGCGCGACGAGGAGCTCGCGGCGGAGTTCGTCTCCACCGAGGCGCAGTCGGGCGACGAACTCATCGAGACCGAAGAGGGCGCGGAGTTCGAGGGCAAGCCGACCGCGAAGGACGTTCACTGCGACGACTGCGGCCACACGAAAGCGTGGTACACCATCAAGCAGACCGGGTCGGCCGACGAACCACCGACGCGGTTCTTTAAATGTCAGGAATGTGGGTATCGGTGGCGAGAGTACAACTGAAAGACTGACTGTCCCTCTGTCTTAACGCTCACGCACCAAGTCCCGAGAGCCGAATCACCCCTCACCCAACTCCGCGGCCGTCACCGCCCCCGGCCCGTCCTCAACTTCCTCTTCGGCATCGCTCGCGAGCGCGTAGCCGTAGGGAACGAGCAACAGGCTCCCGAACCAGCCGACGACGAGGCCGAGCGCGCCGAAAATCGTCCCGACGAGGCCGATTGCGACGGCGTCGGCCGCGACGACGACCGCGACGAGCGCGACGCTCCAGCCGACGAGCGACTTCCACGACCCGCGGCGGATGCAGAAGCCGGCGAACAGGCCGAAGGCGGTCACGACGCCGATACCGGGGATGAGGACGTAGCGCATGCCGAGCGACCCGGTGTTGGTGAGCGTCGTCGCCAGCCACATGGCGACGAGCGTGCCGGGAACGACCAGTACGGCGGTTCGGCGGTCCAGCGGGCGGGCGCGTCGGTGAATCCGGAACGCACCGAGGAGGCCGAGACCCGCGACGGTGTACGCCCAGCCGATGGGGTTGAACAGGAACCCGCCGATAATGGCGAGGAAGCTCCCCAGAATCTCGCCCTCGTTCGCCGGGTGGACGAGGTAGTGCGCGTCGTCGCGCTCGTAGAGCCCCGGCATGACGAACGTACTGTTGGTGACGGTGCCGCCGTCGATGGCCTCGCGGACGTCGGCGCTGGCGTTCGAGGCGGGCGTCGAAACCGCGGCGGAAACGGTCTCCCAGTCGGTCGGGTCGAGTTCGATGGTCGCGTGAACCGGGTCGCCAGAGACGTTCAGCGAGAGGCGGTAGTACCGGCCGTCGTAAGCGGCGAACTCGGCGTCTTCGTTCACGTCCGAGAGGGTCATGTACGCCTCGGGTTCGATGTCGCCGTCGTACCGGCCGGTGCGGGCGGCGGTGGCGACCGGTTCGCGGAGTTGCGGCGTCTCGTTTACCGTCTCGTCGAGGTTGACCACGTCGGGGTCGTAGTGGGCGACGAGGCCGGGCGGCGAGTCGGCGGTCACCGGGTCGGCTTCGTACGTCGATTCGAGCGACGAGGTGGAGGTTGCGACGGCGAACGACTGGCTCAACGCGACGCCGACGAGGAGGAGGGCGACGACGGCGGCGAGTCGTTTGCGGGGGACCATACGCCCGGTTTCGGAGCCGAGCCAAAAGTGTCGTTCGGTCGAACGGTCGCGGTCGGTGCGTCTCGCGTCATTTCGGCGCGGGTCGATGGCGTCGGAGGCGACCCCGTCGCTCGTCTCCGCTCTCACTCGACGCCGAGGTTCGCGAGGAGGAAGTCGGCGACGGCGGCCGCGACCTTCTCCTCTTGGCCGATGAAGAAGTGGTCGGCCGCGAACTCGACGACGGGTTGGCGGTACTCGCGGGCGCGCTCGACGACGGGTTCCCAGTCGGCGACGTCGTCGCGGGTGCCGTAGACGACCTGCACGGGCACGGGGACGCGGTCGAAGGCGGCGGCCGCGTCGAGGTCGGCGGCGAGTCGCGCGGCGCGGCCGGGCGCGGAGACGGCGTCGACGTCCGCGCCCTCGGCGGCCGCGAGGAGCGCCATCGCGCCGCCGAACGAGAAGCCGAACAGGCCCACGCGGTCGTAGCGTTCCGCGGCCCACTCGACCGCCCGGAGGGTGTCGGCGCGCTCGCCGTAGCCGTCGTCCCACGGGCCGTAATCGAATCGGAGACAGTCGACGCCGCGGGCGGTGAGCGCGTCGCTGACGGCGACGAGACGGGCGTCGCCGCGGTGGCCTTGGTGTTGCGGATGGGGCGGACAGGCGACGACGACCGCATCGGGTCGGGCCGCCGCGTCGTCGCTGGCGTCCCCGCGGGCGCGGTCGAGGGTCGCTCGCACGTCGCGCCCCCCGGGGACGAGAATCGTCTCGGTCATAGAGACAGGTTGCGCTGGTGAGGTTTTAAGCCGAACGTCGCGTAGTAATTGGGTATGGGAATTCTCTCTCGCACGTCGTACGTCATCCGGTCGAAGATAAACGCCCTCCTCAACCGTGCGGAGGACCCGACGGAGACGCTCGACTACTCCTACGAGAAGATGCGCGACGAGCTACAGCAGGTCAAGCAGGGCATCGCCGACCTGACCACCCAGAAGAAGCGACTGGAGATACAGAAGCGCCGCCTCGAAGAGAACGTCGAAAAGCACAACGACCAGGCCCGCGAGGCGGTCCAGCAGGACCGCGAGGACCTCGCCCGCAAGGCGCTCGAAAAGAAGCAGGCCAAGATGAGCCAAATCGAGGAGTTGGAGACGCAGATCGCCAGCCTGCAGGAGACGCAGGACCAACTCGTCAACAAGAAGGACGAACTCCAGAGCCGCATCGAGGAGTTCCGCACGAAAAAGGAGACGATGAAGGCCCGCTACGAGGCCGCCGAGGCGTCGAGCCGCGTCTCCGAGGCGATGACCGGCGTCGGCGACGAGATGGCCGACGTGGGGCGCGCGCTCGAACGCGCCGAGGAGCAGACCGACGAGATGGAGGCCCGCTCGGCCGCGATGGACGAGCTCATGGACTCCGGCGCGTTCGACGACGCGCTGTCGGACAAGGACTCCATCGAGCGCGAGCTCGAAGCCGGTCGCTCCAGCGCCGAGGTCGACACCGAACTGGAGACGCTCAAAGCCGAGATGGGCAAGTCGTCCGGGTCGTCGGACGCCGAAGGCGAGAGCGCGGCCGACGCCGACGTGGACGTCGAGACCGAGGTCGCAGACGAGGAGGTCGAGGCCGAACTGGAGGAGCTGAAGAACGAAGAGGAATCGTCGTCGTCGTCGTCGTAAGCCGTCACCGTCGCCGGCCGCCACATCCTTCCGCGTCGACGCCGAACCGAATCGCATGCGGAACGAGAGCGGTGGGTCGTCGGGCGAGCCGAGCGACACGATGAGGGAACGCGGGCGGGCGAGCCGCCTGAAACTCTACCTCTATCTGCGTGCGGACCGACGACTCGTCGCCACCATCCCACTCGCCCTCCTGTTCGTCAGTATCGTCGTGTTCGGCGTTCTCGACCCGAACCCCCTCGCCGAGTCCGTCTCCTCCAAAGACCCCGTCGAGACGCTCGGACAGGGGCTCCTCACGGCCATCGTCACGGGGGTCACGCTCGTCGTCACCATCAACCAACTCGTCCTCTCGCGCGAACTCGGGCCGCTCGGCGACCAGCGCGACCGGATGGAGGGCGCACTGGCGTTCCGAGACGACGTGGCAGAACTGCTCGACGCGCCGGTGGCCCCGCCCGAGCCGTCGGCGTTCCTCCGGGCGCTCGCCTCCGGTATCGGCAACCGCGCCCGAGCCGTCTCCGACGCCGTGGACGCGTCCACCGACGGGAACTCGGCCGAGGAGGCCGACGTGTCGAACGACGACACACAGACGCGCGTCAGCGAGTTCGCGGGCGAGGTCGCACAGAACGCCGACGGCGTCGCCGACAGACTCGACGGCCGGCAGTTCGGGACGTTCGAGGTGCTGTCGGCGGCGCTCGACCTCAACTACTCGTGGAAGATTTACCAGGCGCGACGCCTCATGGAGTCCGGGGGCGACGAACTCTCCGACGAGACGCAACGCGCTCTCGCCGACCTCGTCGACTCGCTGGAGCGATTCGGCCCCGCCCGCGAGCACATCAAGACGCTGTACTTCCGGTGGGAGCTCGTCGACCTCTCGCGGGCGATGTTCTACACCGCCATCCCGGCGCTCGTGGCGAGCCTCTGCGCCGTCCTCTTTCTCGACAACCCGGGGAGCGTCCCCGGTGTCACCCTCGGCGTCGCCAACCTCCTGTGGGTCGTGGCGCTCATCACCGTCGTCTCGTTGACGCCCTTCGCGGTCCTCGGGTCGTACGTCCTCCGAATCGCCACGGTGGCCAAGCGGACGCTCTCTATCGGCCCGTTCGTCCTGCGCTCCGAGACGCGAGAAGACGACTTAGACTGGGAGTGACCCGACGGCCGCGCGGCCGACGGTCGACGCGTCTCAGGTCTCGACCGCGCCGGTTCCGGGCCGGTCGAGCGCGTCGAGGTCGATCCCGCCGTTCGGCATCGGAACGCCCTCGTAGGGGTCGTCGGCGAGGAGGAGCGAGCCGTCGAGGTCGGCGTAGTCGAGGAGCGGCGCGAGGTGACAGCCCGCCGCGATGGCGGCGTTCGTCTCTATCATACAGCCGAGCATGACCTCCAGCCCGTGGGCGCGGGCGGCGTGGATGGCGCGTTTCGCCTCGGTGAGGCCGCCGCACTTCATCAGCTTGAGGTTCGCGATGTCGACGCGGTCGGCGATGTGCGGGATGTCGTCGGCCGTGACGCAGGACTCGTCGGCCGCGATGGGGAGCGCGCCGCGGTCGTAGACGAACTTCAGGCCCTCGCGGTCCTCGGCGGGGACCGGCTGTTCGACGAACTCGACGCCGAAGTCGGCGAGGAACTCGGTCATCTCGACGGCCTCGCGGGGCGTCCACGCCTCGTTTGCGTCGACTCGGACGGTCGCGCCGGGGGCCTCGTCGCGGACGGCCTCGATGATGGCGCGGTCGCGGTCGGTGCCGAGTTTGACCTTGAGCACGTCGTAACCGGCCTCGTAGGCCTCTCTGGTTTTCTCGCGCATCGTGTCGAGGTCGGCGAGGCCGACGGTGTACGACGAGGTGGGCGTCCGCGAGGGGTCGAGTCCCCAGAGGCGGTACAGCGGGACGCCGAGGCGCTTGGCCGCGAGGTCGTGCAGCGCGATGCTCACGGCGGTTCGGGCGGCCGGGTTGCGGCGGACCGTCTCGGCCATCTCGCGCTCGATGCGGTCGATGGCGTGGGCGTCGCCGACCTCCTCGACCACCGAGAGCAGGTCGGGAAGCACGGCCTCGACGGTGTCGGCGGTCTCGCCGTAGTGCGACGACGGGGCGGCCGCGCCGACGCCCGTCATGCCGCCTTCGTCCTCGACGCGGACGACGACGTTCTCGGCTTCGGTCTGGACGCCGCGGGCGATGCCGAACGGCTCGGCGAGCGGCATCGAGACGCGCTCGAACTCGGTCGCGAGCATCTAGAACACCTCGTCGACGAGGTCGGCCGCGCCGAAGCGGACGGGGTCGACCGCGGGGACGCCGAGTTCGTCGGCGAAGGCGTCGACGGCCTCCGCGGCCTCCACGTCGTCGTCGACGTGGGAGGTGTTGAGCATCCCGGCGACCACGTCGGCCTCGTGGACCGGGTCGGCGAGGTTCTCGTACAGCGAGACGTACTCCGAGAGGTCGGGGAGCGCGAACTCCTCGTAGCCGTGAATCGCCTCGCGGGTGGCCTCGTGACAGAGCACGAGCTTGTCGGCCATCGACCCGTGGAGGATGCCGCAGGTGACCGCGGAGTACGCAGGGTGGACGATGCTCCCCTGGCCCTCGACGAACAGCACGTCGTGTTCGTCGCCCTTCTCCAGAATCATCTCCTCGACCGCGCCGGCGGTGAAGTCGCTGACGACGCGGTCTATGGGGTTGCCCCAGCCGGCGATCATGATGCCGGTCTGGCCGGTCGGGATGAAGCCCGCGTCGATGCCGCGCTCGCGGGCGGCCTCGACGAGTTCGAGCGTCGCGGTCATCTTGCCGACCGAGCAGTCGGTGCCGACGGTGAGGACGACTTCGGCGTCCACGTCGGCGGACTTCCCCTGCGCGACGCCGAGGTCGTCGCGGGGCTTGCGAACGTCGTTGATGTCACAGCCGTGTTCGTCGGCGAGGCGGGCGAACTCCTCGTCTTCGGCGAGGAAGTAGTGGAGCCCGGAGATGAGGTCACAGCCGCGTTCGAGGGCGGTGCGAACGTCGTCGCGCCACGTCTCGTCGAACGCGCCGCCGATGGGCGAGATGCCGACGAGGAGGGCGTCGGCGTCGGGCGCGTCGGCCATCGACGCGACGACGGGCACGTCGGGGAGGTCGCGGCGGTGGTCGGCGGCGGAGGTGCCGGGGTTGTCGCGGTCGAGGACGGCCACCACGTCGTAGTCGGCGTACTTCAGGACGCCCGTGGCGGTCTTCGCGCGGTCGGGGAACTTCTCGTGTGCGAGGACGACGACTCGCTGTGGGTCGGTCATACTGGATGCCACTACGTGCCACCCTAAAAGGTGGGACGATTCGGCGGCGACTGCCGGGTCGCGCCGCCGAGTCGTCTGCGACTCTCCGGGGCGTCTCGGGAACGCATCCGCGGCGTCGCCGGCGGCTCAGAGCCGGTAGAGCCGCGTGGTCCAGAACTCTCTGGACGCCTCGGCGAGCGCCGCCTCGGGGTCGCCGCTGGCGTCCACGGTGGCGGTGAGCGCGGCGCGGTCGCGGAACTCGCCGAGGACGGTTCGCTCGCCGAGGACGACGAGGTCGGCGTCGTCGCCGGCTGTTTCCGCGCCCGAGCCTGCGTCGGCGTCGCCGTCGAGGAACTCGTCGAGCGCCTCGTGACAGCGGTCGAGGTGGTCGTCGATTTGGCCCTCGCGGATGCGCTCGAAGCGCGCCTGCGAGAACCCGCCTTTCGAGTGGGCGGACTTCACGTCGCTCTCGAAGCCCTCGACGAATTCGAGGTCGCCGTCCTCGTAGCGACCGAGGGCGAACAGGTCGCCGCGGACGAGCGCGACCACCGTGGTCTCGGTCGGGTGGAGCCACGCCGGGTCGAGGTCGAAGCCGTCGCTCCAGCGGTCGAAGTCGTCGGGTTGGCGCGGCGGCGAGAGCGCGACGCTCACCAGTCCGGCGTCGTCGGTGAGCGCGACGCAGGGCGCGGCCGCGGGGAGCGAGCGGTCGTCGGAGACGGCGGCGGTGAGCGCGCCCTCCGCGTCGGTCGAAAACGAATCGAGGCGGGACAGCACCTCGCGGAGGCGGTCGCCGCGGAGGTCCTCGGTCCCGCGGAACTCGAGGGAGTCGTCGTCGCCCGAGAGGCGCTCGACGCGGTCTTCGAGTTCGGTGATGCGGTCTTCGAGGCGGTTGACCTCCTTCTCGGCTTCCTGCCGCGCGCGGGCCGCCTCCGCCCGGCGCTCGGACTCGCCCTCCAGACGCCCGGCTAACGCGTCGCGTTCGTCTTCCAACTCGGCGATGCGCGCTTTGAGTTCGGCTCGACCCAACAACTCGTCCAGCATACACGGACGCGTGCGGGCCGACCACTTGAGCGTTCGGACGCGAGGCGCGGCGAGCGGGGACGAGGCGATTGGTGGGCGTTCCGCCCGCGCGACGGCGGCGCGACTCAGGCCAGCCTGTCGTCGGGTCGGTCGGGGCCGGAGCCGCCGGGTCCGCCGGGCGCGAGGTCGTCCGGGTCGTAGCCGGCGTACCGGAGCAACTCGGCGGCCCGCGGGGCGTCGGCGAGAAGCACCGGCCGGTCGTCCGGAAGCGCGTCGGAGTCGACGGCGTCTCGGGGGAGCGCGAGCGTCCCCGAGGGGACGCCGTCGTCGCCGACGACCGGGAAATGGGCCGTGTCGAGTTTCATCACGAGCGGGTAGTCGACTCGCTCGACGCCGCTACCGTCCGTGTAGACGCACTCGTTGAGTCGCTCGTGTTCCGTTCGGTGAATCGCCGCCTCGGTCCCGTCGTACGGCTCGACGTACAACCGGCCGAGGAAGTAACTGCTGGAGAAGCGTTCGAACATCTGTGCGTGTGAATGTCAACCACGAACGGAGATAAGCCTTGTCGGAACCATTTATATCGACACGCAATTCCACCGTCGAGAACCGGGGACGGGAGTCGAGACCGGCAGACGAGAGCGCGGCTCGGGCGCGAGAGAATCGGTCGTGAAAACGGGCGGGCGTCTCGCTCGCTTCGAGGGAGCGGTCTCGGCGGGTCGAAGTTCGGTTACGGACGGTTCAGTCGTCGCCGCGGGTCGCCGCGGTCATCGACCAGACGGCGACGAGGCCGAGCGCGAGCGCCGGGAGCATCGGCAGGGCCAGCATGGCCGCGAGGTACGGCAGGCCGGCCATCGCCGGGAGCGACGGCACGAGGTACACCGCGCCGGGGACGACGAGGAAACAGAGCGCGACGACGCCGACGAGCACCCAGCCGCGGCTCCCGAAGCCGGTCGCTTCCGGCTCCGAGCCGTCGCCGCCGACCGCGGGGCCGTCCGGCCGGTGGACGTAGGTGTCTGACTCGGCGGTCGCGCCGTCCCGAGCCGTGGTGTCAGAGCTCACTATCGGGGATTACGACCACCTTGCCAAAGCCCTGTCGCTCCTCGATGAGCTCGTGCGCGCGGTCGATTTCGCTCATCGGGAGCGTCTCGCGGATGCGGGGTTCGAAGGTGCCGTCCCAGACGAGGTCGAGCACCTCGTCGGCCTCGCCGGGCGTCGCCATCGTCGAGCCGATGACCGAGAGCTGGTTCCAGAAGATGTAGTTGAGGCCCGCGCCCGGGTCGGGGCCGGTGGTCGCCCCGCAGGTGACGACGCGGCCGCCCTTGACGAGGCTCTTGAGCGACTGCTTGTAGGTGGCCTCGCCGATGTGGTCGACGACCATGTCGACGCCGCGGCCGTCGGTCAGTTTGCGAATCTCCTTCGAGAAGTCGTCTTCCTCGTAGTTGATGACGTGGTCCGCGCCGCACTCCTTGGCGTACTCCAGTTTCTCGTCGGTGGAGGCGGTGGCGTACACTTCAGCGCCCGCGTAGTCGGCGATTTGGACGGCCGCGTGGCCGACGCCGCCGGACGCGCCGAGGACGAGCGCCTTCTCGCCGGGGCGGAGTTCGCCGCGGTCGACGAGCATCCGCCACGCGGTCTGGAAGACGAGCGACGCGGAGCCGGCGACCTCCCACGGCACGCCCTCGGGGACGGGCACGAGGTTCTCCTCGGGAATCGCCGCGAACTCGGCGTGGACGCCGCGGACGTGCTCGCCGATGATGTGGAAGTCCGGCGCGAGCGTCGGGTCGCCCTTCCGGGAGAACTCGTCGCCGCCGCCGGCGACGCCCGCGATGAGCGCCACGCGGTCGCCCGCCTCGAACCGGCTCACGCGCTCGCCGACCTCGGTGACGACGCCGGCCATGTCGCTTCCGGGGATGTGCGGCATCTCCAACTCGACGCCCGGGAGCCCCCGCCGCGTCCAGATGTCGAGGTGGTTGAGCGAGGCCGCCTTCACGTCGACGAGGACCTCGTCGGGACCGACTTCCGGGTCCGGGAAGTCGCCGTATTCGAGGACGTCTCGGTCGCCGTGTTCCGTGAATTGGACCGCTTTCATCTCGACCCGACCGAGGATGGGCAGGAACTAAAGTGTGGGTTTACGCCAATCGTCTTTCCTCTTGTTCGACAGCTGACGAACCTCGTGGATTCAAATCATATCGGTGCGAAGATATATACGACACAGGGTTCCCAACACAGTCGAGCCCGACAGTCACGGTCGCCGACATCTACCGGCGGCCCGTACAGGGGCGGTCGACAGGCGTCCGACTCGTTGGAAGGAATATCAGGTACGTGATTCGAGACGAGACTTCAGCACAGCTTTCGCGCCTCCTCGTGAGGCGGTCGTCGTTCGTCCGGGCGCTCGCGGAGCGACCGCGAGACAAGCGCGGACTCGCCGATGACCTCGACGCCTCGCGTTCGACGGTCGACCGCGTCGTCCGCGACCTGCTCGACGCCGGCCTCGTCGAGCGCGCCGACGGCCTGTATCGGCTGACCTGTGTCGGTCGGTGCGCGCTCGGCGCGTACGACGAGTGCCTCGACTCGCTCCGCGGCGTCAAGGCGGCGCAGGACCTCCTTTCGATGCTCCCGACCGACGCGCCGCTCGACCCGGCGTTCTTGGCGGGCGCGTCGGTTCACACGTCGACGCCGGACATCCCGGACAGCGCGATTCGGGAGCTGTTTTCGAGCGTCGAGAGCGCGGAGCGCGTCTACGGCGTCGCCCCGGTCGCGCTCGTCGGTCAGCTTCGGCCCTTCTACGAGACCGCCACCGAGGGCGGGACGGTCGTCGAGATGATTATCGCCGACGAGCTGTTCGACCGACTCGCCGCCACGCCGGACTCGCGCGAGGTCATCATCGAACAGCTCCGACACGAGTCGGTGACGCTCTACCGGGGCGAAGTCCCGTTCCGCTTCGGCCTCTGGGCGACCGAGTCGGAGGCGGGCGTCGTCGTCTACACCGACACCGGCGTCGGCGGGGTCGCGCGCAACGACACCGAAGCCGCCGTCGAGTGGGCCACAGAGCAGTTCGAAACGCTCCGCGAACGCGCCGAACGCCTGACGCTCGACTCGCTCGACGGGGCTCCGGAGGGCGAGTGAACTCCACTGGTCGCCGGCGAGTCGGCCGGCCGCCGCGAGCGCCGAGACGACGCGGGAACTTTATCGCACGCCGACGAAGCCGCGGCCGTGAGCGACCACGACCACGGTGAGCGACACGGAGCCGGAGACGACGGCCATCGACGCGACGACGGCGACGGCGGTCACCACCACGGCCACGACGACCACGACCACGGAGGCGACGACCATCACCACCACGACGTCGACGACCTCGAAGCGGCGGTGCTGACGATTTCGTCGACCCGCGACGTCGACGACGACCCCGCGGGCGACGCGATAGCCGAACTGCTCCACGAGGCGGGCCACTCGGTGTCGGTCCGCCGGGTCGTCGACGACGACTACGACGAGATTCAGACCGCGGTCTCGCGGATGGCCGACCGCGGCGACGTCGACGTGACGGTCACGACCGGCGGGACGGGCGTCACGCCCGACGACCGCACCGTCGAGGCGACGGCGCAGTTGTTCGGGAAGACGCTTCCGGGGTTCGGCGAGCTGTTCCGGCGGCTCTCGTACGATGAGATCGGGACCAAGGTCGTCGGCACCCGCGCGACCGCGGGTATCGTCGACGGGATGCCGACGTTCTGTCTGCCGGGGAGCGAGAACGCCGCCCGACTCGGGACCGCGGAGATAATCGTCCCGGAAGCGCCGCATCTCACCGGACTGGCGCGGCGCGACGCGGAGTAGGAAAACGCCCTCAGAACTGCGGGTCGTCGGACGAATCCGACTGCAACGTCTGCCCAGTCGCGGCCATTTAAGTTCGCGCACACGCTCCGATGAGGTATGAGCCAGCAGTCCCCCCGCGAGGAGGACCCGGACGACGTGTTCTCCAGCGGCAAGGACCCGAACCTCCGCAGCACGGAGGTCACTGAGGGTCCAGACAAGGCCCCGCACCGTGCGATGTTCCGCGCCATGGGCTTCGACGACGAGGACTTCTCGTCGCCGATGGTCGGCGTGCCGAACCCCGCCGCCGACATCACCCCGTGTAACGTCCACCTCGACGACGTCGCCGACGCCGCCATCGAGGGCATCGACGCCGCGGGCGGGATGCCCATCGAGTTCGGGACCGTCACCATCTCGGACGCCATCTCGATGGGGACCGAGGGCATGAAGGCCTCGCTCATCTCCCGCGAGGTCATCGCCGACTCCGTCGAACTCGTCTCCTTCGGCGAGCGCATGGACGCGCTCGTCACCGTCGCCGGCTGCGACAAGAACCTCCCCGGGATGATGATGGCCTCCATCCGGACGGACCTCCCCTCCGTCTTCCTCTACGGCGGCTCCATCATGCCCGGCCAGCACGAGGGCCGCGAGGTGACCGTCCAGAACGTCTTCGAGGGCGTCGGCACCTACGCCGAAGGCGACATGAGCGCCGACGAACTCGACGACCTCGAACGCCACGCCTGCCCCGGCGCGGGCTCCTGCGGCGGGATGTTCACCGCCAACACGATGGCCTCCATCTCCGAGGCGCTTGGGATGGCCCCCCTCGGGTCGGCCTCCGCGCCGGCCGAGTCCGACGAGCGCTACGAGAACGCCCGCCGCGCCGGCGAGGTCGTCCTCGACTGCGTCGAAAACGACCGCCGCCCCTCCGACATCCTCACGAAGAAGTCCTTCGAGAACGCCATCACCCTGCAGGTCGCCACCGGCGGGTCGACCAACGCCGTGCTCCACCTGCTCGCGCTGGCCGCCGAGGCCGGCGTCGACCTCGATATCGAGGAGTTCAACGAGATCTCCCGGCGCACGCCGAAAATCGCCAACCTCCAGCCCGGCGGCACGCGCGTCATGAACGACCTCCACGAAATCGGCGGCATCCCGGTCGTCATCCGCCGCCTCGTCGAGGCCGGCCTGTTCCACGGCGACGCCATGACCGTCACCGGCCGCACCATCGCCGAGGAGCTCGACCACCTCGACCTCCCGGACGACGACGACCTCGAAGCGGACTTCCTCTACACGGTCGACGAGCCGTATCAGGACGAGGGCGCAATCAAGATTCTCACCGGCAACCTCGCGCCCGATGGCGCGGTCCTGAAGGTGACCGGCGACGACGCCTTCCACCACACCGGCCCCGCCCGCGTCTTCGAGAACGAGGAGGACGCGATGCGCTACGTGCAGGAGGGCCACATCGAGGAGGGCGACGTCATCGCCATCCGCAACGAGGGCCCCCGCGGCGGCCCCGGCATGCGCGAGATGCTCGGCGTCACCGCCGCCGTCGTCGGACAGGGCCACGAGGACGACGTGGCGCTTCTCACCGACGGTCGGTTCTCCGGCGCGACGCGCGGCCCGATGGTCGGCCACGTCGCCCCCGAGGCGGCCGAGGGCGGCCCCATCGGCCTCCTCGAAGACGGCGACGAGGTGACCGTCGACATCCCGAACCGCGAACTCTCCGTGGACCTCACAAACAAGGAACTCGAAGCGCGGAAAGAAGACTGGGAACCCAAGCCGCCGGCGTACACCTCCGGCGTGCTGGCGAAGTACGCCCGCGACTTCGGCTCCGCCGCGAACGGCGCGGTGACGAACCCGGCGCTCACGCGCGACGAATAGGCGACCGTCCCCTCCGCCGGGGGTCCACCGCCCGTTCGATGTGACAACACTCATTACTGTCTGTGCTGAAAGCGGGTTTACATGAGTCGTGTCCCCGAGTTACTTCTCCGCGGGGCGTCCGTGACGTCGCCCCGCCCCGCGAAGTGGCACCGCTCCAGCGCACGCGTCCACACCCGTACTGACGACGGTCGAACCGTCGTCGACGATCACACGCGAGTTCACCCGTAGATGGACGCACCCACTCGACGGTCGTTCGTCGCGGCCCTCGTCGCCGGCAGTTCGGGGTGCGTCGGCCGGGGCGGCCCACTGGGGACCGAAGT
Organism: Haloferax massiliensis; assembly: GCF_001368915.1. GTDB lineage: Archaea > Halobacteriota > Halobacteria > Halobacteriales > Haloferacaceae > Haloferax > Haloferax massiliensis. The sequence continues at coordinate 65,227 of NZ_CSTE01000002.1, forward strand.
ATCGAGAGCCCAGCGCGACGGCGCTCGGTTCGACGTCGAAGCGACGCGGCGCTCGTTCGACCTGCGCCGAACGTCGTTCGAACACCACCCGCAGTTCATCCTCGGTCGCCGCGAAGCGCCGCGCTGTCTCTACGACCTCGGCGACGTCTCGGGAATCGAGGAGGTACAGACCGCGACCATCGACGGCGAGACCGGGCAGATGCCGATTCGCACCTTCCGCGCGATGATGCGGCTGACACACTGCTACCGTGAACGCGGGGCCGACCCGTTTCTGTCGAAGGCGATGTCCATCGGCGAGGCCGCGTTGGACAACGCGACGCGGGTCGAGGGCGTGCCGTACTTCCCGTACACGATGCCGAAAGGCGGGTCGAGCGCCGAGATGGAGCCGCCGTGGTACTCGGGGATGGCGCAGGGGACGGCGCTCTCGGCGTACGTCCGCCTGTACGAACACACCGGCGACGTCCGGCACAAGTGGATTGCGGACGCCGTCGCCGAGAGCTTCGGGCGCATCCCCCGAGCGACCGACGGCCCGTGGACCGTGATGGTCGACGACGGCTACTACTGGATCGAGGAGTACCCCGCAGACCCGCCGACGCACGTCCTCAACGGCTTTCTCGTCGGATTGTGGGGCCTCTACGAATACTGGCTCGTCTTCGACGAACCGGACTGGGTCGAGCGGCTCCTGAACGCCGCGATAACGACGGTGTACGACCACCTCAGCGAGTACCGAGTGCCCGGCGAAGTCAGTTGGTACGGCCTCGACAAGGAGGCGGGCTACCGCGGCAACGAGACCTATCACGCGGTCCACACCCACCAGATAGGCGTGCTCTATCATCTCACCGGAGACGACTACTTCAGAACGATGGAGCGCCGGTTCGAGTCGGACTCCGCCGAATCGAGCGGATACGAAACGCCGCCGAGCGAGTGGAAACACGCCGGCGGAGAGCGGGCGGATTAGAGCGCTCAGACCACGCGGTTCCGCAGGTCGTCGTCGCCGGCGTCCAGTCTGTCGAGGTTCTCGGCGATGATGTCGGCCATGCGCTCCCAGTACTTCGGGGTGTGACCGGCGTTGTGGGGCGTGATGAGGACGTTCTCGAAGTCCCACAGCGGGTGGTCCGACGGGAGCGGTTCGGGGTCGGTCACGTCGAGGGCCGCCCCGCGGATGCCGTTGCTCCGGAGTTGCGAGACGAGCGCGTCGGTGTCGACGACCGGGCCGCGGCCGACGTTGACGAGCACGGTGTCGGGTGCCATCGACGCGAACGCGTCGGCGTCGACGAGGCCGCGGGTGGCGTCGGTCAGCGGGCACGCGATGACGACGTAGTCGGCGCGGGCGAAGGCGTCGTGGAGGCCCCGTTCGTCGTCGAAGCCGACGACCTCGTCGGTCGGGCCGCCCTTTGCCGGCGAGTAGCGCACGCCGACGGTCTCGACGCCGAACGGTTCGAGTCGGTCCACGATTGCCTCGCCGAGCGCGCCGAGGCCGACGACGGCGACCGTCGAGCCCTGCAGTTCGACCGTCTGGTACGACTGCCAGACGGCGGCGTCTTGCTGGCGTTCCGCGACGTGGAAGCGGCGGGCGAAATAGAGGAGGCTCCCGAGGACCTGCTCGGCGATGTTCGGGCCGTGGACGCCGGAGGCGTTGGTGACGGCCACGTCGCGCGCCTCGAACGCCTCGATGGGGAGGTGGCCCGTGCCGGCGAACACGCAGGCGAACAGGTCGAGGTTCTCGGCGGCGTCGAGGTCCGCTTCGTCCACGTCGAAGCCGGTCGCGACTCGGGCGCGGGAGAGGAGGTCTCGCTCCGCTTCGGGCGTCGTCGCGAGGGCGACCTCGCGGTCGGGGAGGCGCTCGCGAAGCGTTTCGGCGTACGCCTCGGCAGACAGGCCGTGAATCTTCTGCCGAAGCACCGCGATGTCTGGGTCGGACATGCCCGATGATTCTCGAAGGCGGTGATGAATCTGTCCGATTCGGGCGGGGGAGGACCGCTCACTCGATGGGGTCGCGCCGGCGCGGGCGACGTTTCGAAATCGTCCGGGTGACCGCGACCGCGTCGACCGTCGGGTCGACGACGAACCGGGAGCCGTCTTCGCCGAGTTTCCACGCTACGGGTGCGTACCCCTGTGGGGCGGGGCCGCCGTCGACGAAGACCAGGTCGCCCGTCTCGTCGCGGAACACGACGGGCTCTCTCGGTTCGTCCAACTCGTCTGCGGTCATTGACTCGGAGCTACCGCGGTCTCCGCTATAAACCTCCGTCTCTGGTTATCAACTACTGTATTTAGTTGGTATTATCGGGAGAAAGCGAGCGCCGTAATCGGTGTCCGACGAAAATCAAATTATCGAATCCCGAAATTGAGTGGGGAGTCCCGCATCAGTTCATCCGCGGGAACGTCGGCTCCGTGGAGGATGCGAGCGGCGGCGCGTCGATGTCACAGTCGCGTCACGCGCTGGAGAACGCCCCGAGCGGAGTTGAGGCGCGCGGCCTCGAAACCGTCGGACGCCGCGGCGCTTCAGGGGGTTTAATAGCCGAGCGAAGTGCTGTAGCGGTATGGAACGCGTAGATGTCGCCATCATCGGCGGCGGTCCGGCCGGCACGTCGGCGGCACACGCCGCGGCCTCGGCCGGGGCCTCCGCCCTGGTCCTCGAAAAGGGCGTCCCCCGAGCAGACAGACCGGGCCTCGGGCCCGATTCGACGGACGCGGCCGGTATCCTCGACTACTGGGTGGACATCATGGGCATCCACCCCGACGAGTTCCCCGACGACGTGGTTCTCGACATCCTCGACCGCGCGGAGTTCATCGGGCCGAACGAGTCGCTGACGCTCCGCAGTACCGGCATCGACTCCTCGTACGACGAGTTCGGCTACACCTTCCACCGCGCGAAGTTCGACGACTGGCTCCGCGGCCGCGCCGAGGACGCCGGCGCGGAGTACCGCGTGAAGGCCTCCGTGCGCGACGTGGAGACCGACCTCGACGCGACCGGCGACGACCCCCGACACGTCGTCCGCCTCGCCAACGGCGAGGACGTGGGCGCTGACTTCGTCGTGCTCGCCGACGGCCCCCAGCGGACGGTCACGAACAAGGTGCTCGACGACCTGCTTCCGTTCCCCGTCACTGACCGCCTGTCGTCGACCGAGGCGAACCACATCGCCTATCAGGAACACCGCGAGTTCCCCCCGGAGCTGTTCGACGAGGTCGACGGCGCGATCAAGTTCTGGTGGGGCTACATGCCCGGCCACACGGCGTACCCGTGGGTGTTCCCGAACGACAACAACGTCTGCCGGGTCGGCCTCACGATGCCCATCGGCCTCGACATCGACGAGGTCGACGACCGCGATGCGTACAGACTCCTCCGCGAGGACGACGAGCGCATCCCGCAGGGCCGCGAGTACGTCCGCCGCCTCCTCGAACAGGAGTACGGCGACGAGTACGACGTCGACGAGGACTTCCCGCTCGTCGAGGACCGCGGGAAGACGAAGGGAACGGAGACGTACGCCATCTCCTCGACGCGACCCATCGACTCGCCCGCGTCGGCCGGTATCGCCGTCACCGGCGGCGCGATGGGCGCGACCTCAGCCTTCCACGAGGGCGGCGACCACGTCGCCGTCCGGACGGGTGCCATCGCCGGCGAACTCGCCGCCGAGGGCGACCTGAGCGACTACAACGACCGCTGGAAGGACGCCATCGGCGACGAGATTCTCCGCAACGTCGCCATGGCCGAAATCGTCCACGACTACGGCCCCGCCCAGTGGGACAAGACGTTCAAGGCGGCCCGGAAGCTCCTCGAAAAGGACGAGGGCTACAAGGCGTTCGGCGCCTCGAAGCTCAGCGCCGGGTTCAGCGCCGCCAAACTCGCCACGCAGTACCAGCGGACGAAAGTGAAGTACCGCAAGGGCAAGTACGTCCAACTGCGCGAAGACGAGTACGCGCTGTAGCCGACGGAAGACTTATCAGTTTCTCCGAATCTCTGTCAGTCGATGGCCGGTCGACCCTCTCGCCGTCAACTGCTCCGCCGCGGAGCCGCGGCCGTCGGCGTCGGGCTGACCGGCGGGGTCGCGGGCTGTTCGTCGCTTCGAGGCTGTTCGTCGGCCGAAATCATGCTCCGGGCGGAACTGGTCGGGTCGGCCCCCGACGGGGCGACCGTCGTCGACGTGGACGACCCGCGGGTCGCAAACAGCCCGTGGGTGCTGAAGGTGGTCGAAGCGGCCGCCGAAGGACACCCCCGCGAGTCGAGCATCTCTGACTGCCTGAGCGACTACGACGCCCTCCGCGAGGACCTCGACGCGCTCCCGTCGGTCGACAAGTCGGAAGACCGCCGCTACTACGTCCGCGTCGACGGGCAGGTCGTCCGACTTCGAGCCGTCTTTTTCGCCGGCGACGACGCCCGCCGGTCGGAACTCGTTTTACCCCCGGCGCGCTAGGGTCGGGTGCGTACCTCAAGTCCCCGGCCGAGTGTTCCCGCTTCGGGAGCGATGACAGCACGGCGAACCCGGGTGCGCAACAGCTACTGGCCGGCTGACGCCGGCGTACTTCGGAACGTCCGCGCCCGAAAGACGGACCGCCCGGCACGAGGGTTTCCCGGTCGACGCGGCACGCCGCCTCGGGATGAGACCGGCCGTTAGTGTTCTGGGCGACATCCTACCTCCGCGGAGATACGTCTCCAGTTTGGCTACGACCTGTTCGACGAACGCATCCGTCACGCGGCCTTGCCAGGCGACGAAATCCTCACTTCGTGGAGAGTGTACAGCCCATGGGGAGACGTACGGTGCCCGAGGGACACCGCCAGTCTCCCAGACGTCGGCTGAGAGCGCAAGCGAGTCGTCGTACGCTTTCGTCGAGATGGCGACTGCGATGTACTGTTCGCCGTCGAAGGGGTGCGTCTCGTTGTCGACAATTAGCCACGGACGCTGTCTACCAGTCCCGATTTTGAACGGATCCGAACTCCGTACGACGTCGCCGCGCTCCGGTTGCATCTAGGACTCGTCCTCACTCACGTCCCGTTCGCTCGGATGCGGGGTATCCGGGGCCGTCGAGTCCCACTCGTCGGCGTCGATGCCGCCATCGTTCTCGTCCAATCGCTCACTTGCGACGTGGAGGTCGTATGCGTCAGCGAGGCGGCTTTCGTCGGGGGTGATTGCCCAGTACTCTCCCCGGTGCCGAACCAGATTACGTGCCTTCAGCCGCGAGAGGGCGGTTCCGACTGCGTTTGGGTTCTCGTCGATGGCACTGGCAATCTCAGACCGGGTGAACGCCTGGTCGCGGTGCGCGTACAGATACGTAACCACCTGCTCGGGGACCGATGGTCCCTGTGGGAGGTTCCCCGACTCGAAGTCGTCGATACTCACAGGCATGTTCTGAAATTAGTGTACTGCTGTACCAGTGACGTGTAGTCTACTTCGCGTCCGGACGGGCCACGTCGGTCTCCCGTTCGTCATCGGAGTCCGTGGGGCCGAAGAAGAGCACGGCAGTGGAGAACGCGACTCCGACGAGGAGTGCCACCTGACCGACGGCGAGCAGTACCCAGTCCATCGGTTGGAGGAACTGTACAACGGGCGCATACTCGGTGACGTACGGGGCCGCGAACGACCGGACCTGCGGCGGGAGGTCAAAGACGTAGACCTCCGTCCCGGCGATACAGAGGAGGAGTCCGAACAGGGGGAGACGTTGGATGTCGGGGGCCGCGTACCGGAGGTCCCACAGTAGCGTGCCGAGGGTCGATATCGCGAGAAACACCGTCCACGTGAGCGCGACCGTTTCGAACGCCGGGGCATCGGTGACCACCCCGCCCAGTAAGGCGACCGCGGCGCTACCGAACGCGACGAGGGTGAGGATACCGAAGTACGCCCACCGTCGGAGCCGGCTCACGACGAAGCGACGGACGACTGAGGTACCGTCGCCACCGCCCCCACCGGAGACCGCGTCGACGACGCGCCCCAGGATAACTCCGAGCTTCCGGAGGAACTGGACGAAGACGGCCCCCTGAAGCACGCGGCCGATAACGAACACGAGCGCGGCGTAGAGCCAGACGATTTCGCCTCGAGCCAAGAACCCCACGCCCGCCACGAACCCACCTGTGACGAGAAGCGTCGCCAGGAGTAATCGCTGTCCGTATCCCGGTCTCCACCGGCGGCGCGCGAGTTCGACGTCGTACACGTACCACCAGATGAGAGCGACGATACCCGCTCCGAGTATCACCGGTCCCGCGATGCGGGGATAGATGTCGAAGAAGTAGCCGATCTGTGCCGGCGCGGTCTCCATCAGGGGGACGGTTCGGAGCCCGCTCATGACCTGATATCGCTCTTCATCAGCCGGTCGACGGTACTGACCGCGATTCCGATGGGGAGCGCGAGGGCGAAGACGAACGCGACCGCGCTCACCGCTTCACGGACGACCGGAACCTCGGTTATGAGGACCGCTCCGGCCACGCCGAGAGCAACGAAGAGAACGGCCGTCTCAACTGCCGAGGTCTGCTGACTGGAGGTCAGCCACAGCACAGCGCCGAGACAGCCGACAAAGAACACCACGTCGCCCACGATGACGACGTTGAGCCAGTTGTCGGCCAGCCCCACGACGACCTCTGTCGAGGCGGCCGCGACGAGACGATGGAACGCTGACTGCACGGTTCACCCTCGCCGGGACCAGAACCCGAAGTGCTCGACAACTCTCCAGAGGACGAACAGACCAGCCACCACCGCGACCGCGGTGACGAGTCCAATCCGGCAGTTCTGTCCACACAGTGGTCTCGGGGTGACGGAGATGCTCACCGTGTCTTCGTCGGTGAACCCCTCGGGGCCGACGACCTGCAGTCGGACGACGTGCGTCCCCGGTTCCTCGAACGAGCGTCTGGTCGTCGCGCCCGTCGCTTCGAACGAGCCGTCGCCGTCGAAATCCCAGTGATACTCGGCGATAGAGCCGTCTTCGTGGGTCGAACTCCGCCCGTCGAAGAACAGCTCATCGCCGACAGTCGCGCTGGTCCGGCTGACCTCGGCATCGGCTCGCGGCAGGCTCCGCACGGTGATGGTTCCCTCGTGGGTCGCCGTCGCCCCCTTGTCGTCGGTCACCGACAGCGAGATGGGGAACCTGCCGGTGCGGTTGAAACGGGTCGTCACCGTCCGACCGGTCATCTCAGGCTCGCCATCGCCGTCGAGGTCCCAGCTGTAGCGCTCGATAGAGCCGTCGTCGGTCGACGAGGAGGCGTCCAGCGTGACCGTCATCCCGACCGCGACCTTCGCCGGTGACTGGTCGTACCGCGGCGTTGGCGTCGGGTTCGGTTCGATTCGAATCTCTCGCCGCGCCGAGTCAGTCTCCCCCAGGTCGTCGACCACCTGAAGCGTGACCGTGACCGTCCCGGGCGTCTCGAACGCGTGCGTGACCGATTCACCCTCCGCGTCTATCTCGCCGTCGGAGTTCAGGTCCCACCGATAGGCGTCGATGCGGCCGTCGTCGGTCGTCGCGCTCGCGTCGAACCGTATGGGGTCGAGTTCCTTCGCCCGCGTTTCGTTCGGTTCGAACTCGGCGGTCGGCGGTTCGTTCGCAACGACGACGATTTCTCGGCTCCTCGTCGTCGTGGCGCCGAATGCGTCCGTGGCGGTGACTGAGACGGTGTACGTCCCCGGCGTGTCATAACTGAGAAACACCGCTTCGCCCGTTCGGTCGACGCTCCCGTCACCGTCGACGTCCCACTCTATCGACCGGATGCCGTCGGGGTCCTCGACGGTCGGGAGAGCGATTTGAACACGCTGGCTCTCACGTATCGTCGAGAGAGACGGCATCGTCACGGTGGGGTTTTCGTTCTCTCGTACCACGACCTGCTGAGAGAGGGTCGCGTCCGCCCCGCGGTCGTCGACGACGGTGAGACGAACTGTGTATCGACCAGGGGCGTCGAACGAGTGTCGGGCCACCGGTCCCGAAGACTCGAACTCCGAGTCGTCGTCCAGGTCCCAGCGGTATTGGACGATGCGACCGCCACGGTCTGACGATGCGGACCCGTTGAACGTAATCGGTTGTGTGGCCTTCGGGTCTTGTGGGCTGATAGAGAACTCCGGTGACGGCTTCGTGTTGGGTTCTCTGACGTCGATTTGGACGGTCTTCGTCCCGCCGCCACCCGAGTAGTCGAGCTCCCACGTTATCGTGTAGACACCGCTTGCGCTCGGTGGAACCTTGAACTCCATCCACGGGTCGACCGACTCGCCGGCATCCAGGCCAGACCAATCCCAGTGTACCTTGTGAAACCACGCACCCGGTCCGGTCCACGACCCACCGTCATCGAATCGGTCGACCATCTCCCATTCATCCGGGAACCCCCCGTTCGACTCGGGAAACAAGAGATAAAACGTGGTGGACTCGTCCGAATCCCCGACGTTTTCGACACTGAAGCTAATTCGAACCGTGTCCCCTGCTTCGACGACGCTCTGTGAAACCCTCGCAGAGGCTTCCAACCGCGGACCCGTCGTCACGCTTTGCGACGAGACAGTCCCGGCCGCGAGAAACAGTATCAGTGCGAGCACCCCCAGTTTGTATACCGTCCTCCCCCCAACCATGAGCCCTGTTAACTATGCTCCCTGTCCTATTCAACCTCTTGGTTGTAAGACACCAAACGACGACATAAACGGCTTCAGGAGGGCTGAGGGCGCGTCTCTTGTGGTCTATTCTGTAGGACTGTAGTTCGGATACGAACCAGTTGACCCGGCGGAGAAGGTTTTGGATGTGCCTGCTGAACGGTTCGACCCGCGAGCGAGACGAATCCGAACTCCCGAGAGCGACCGCTATCGGTCCCCGGGCGTTCCGGGACGCCGCTCGCCGAGGGCCGCGAGTATCGCCCGGCGATACCGCGCGGCCAGCGCCGTCGCCACGAGTCTGTCGCGGTCGTTGACGCCGAGTGCGACGAGCGCGACGACGTAGGTCACCGCACCCAGTATCGCACCGGCGACGGCGACGAGGACGCCGGCCCCGGCCAGCGCCTCGCGGACGAGGAGCATGACGCCGGCCGCGGCGACGCCCGCGCCGAGGGGTTTGAGAAACGTCGCGTCGAAGGGCCACAGCCCCTCGAAGCGCCGCAGGAGGACGACCTGAACCGAGTTCTGGACGGCGATGGCGACGGCCGTCCCGAGCGCCGCGCCGGCGAGGCCGAACGCCCGGACGAACGCGAACGTGAGGAGCGTGTTGAGGACGGCCAAGAGCCAGTCGAGCGCCATCCGGGCGTACTGGTGGTCGGTCATCATGAGCAACCACCCCGTCGCGCCGACGGCGCTGCCGACCAGCACGCCGCCGAGGTAGACCACGAGCGGGACGTATCCCGCCGCGAAGTTCGGGCCGAACGCGGAGAGAATCGACCGCCCGTACACCGCGAGCACGGCGAGAATCGGAACGACGCAGGTGACGATGAGCCGCGTCACCGCCGAGTACACCGCGTTGAGCGTCTCCATCTCGTCGTCGGCGTAGAGCCCCGACGCGACCGGCGGCAGGAGCATGTTGAACGAGAGAAGCGGTATCCACGCCAGCGTCACCAACACGAGCACGACGTTGTAGACGCCCGCCGCCTTCGCGGTCAGGAGAAACCCAACGAGCATCACGTCGACGCGGTTCTGAAACACCTTGCCGAGGCTGCTCAGCGCGATGGGGGCCGAGTGGTTGTAGAACCGACGGGCCTCGGAACGGAGGCCGCCGACGGAGGGGCGGATGCCGCTCGCCGAGACGACCAACGGCGCGCCCAGCACCACGAGTCCGGCCATGCCGGCGACGAACGCGGCGGCGACGCCGACCAGCGAGTAGCCGAGCGCCATCGCGGCCACGGCACCCACTAGCTTGACCGCCGGCCGGAGGACGCGATTGAAAAGCGCCTCGCCGCGGGCCGACTGCACCGCCCTGAGGACGCCGGCGTGAATCCGCACCAGTCCGACGAGGACGACGAGCGCCGCGAACAGGTGAATCGTCGGCGGGAACTCGGGGTGCGACACCGTCGCGTCGTTGAGCCGCCCGCTCGTGAGCACCAATCCGCCTGCGAGTCCGAGGCCGACGGCGAGCGTCGTCAGATACGCCAGCCCCACGACCCGGCCCTGCCGGGCGGGGTCGTCGTCGTACGCGGAGAGGTACCGCTGGAGCGTCCCGACCGACCCGAAGTTGACGAGGCGGAACAGCAGTTGGGCGATTCGCCACGCGAACGCGTAGACGCCGTAGACGACCGGGCCGAACCCCTGTGCGAGGACGTACTCGGTCGCCGTCGTCAGCGCCCGCGGGAGCGACTGCCCGCCGGAGGCGACGACCGCGCCGTGACCGATGGTCAACAGCGCCTCGCGTTCGTCGTCGGGGATGTCGCTGTCGAGAGTGTCGCTGTCGGGTGTGGGGACGGGTGCGGGAGCGCGGTCGTCGGGACCGCCGCCGTCGGGTGTATCGGAGGACACGGTCGCGTCTCTGTCGCTTGTCGGGGTCGAAAATAAGTCGCGTGATTCGCCCGCGAGCCGCCGTCGGACTCGGCGGCGCGGTCACTCCCAGTCGGGCCAGCCGACTGCGCCACAGGCGCGTTGCGAGGCTCGTGAGCGGCCGTCGGGGACGGCCGTCGGCGGGGTCGGCCGCCGGGGCGGAGTCGTCTCCGCGGTCGTCGGGTGGCGTCTCCTCGCGGGGCGAGAGGAACGCGGTCCCGACGCCGACGACGAAGCCGACGAGTCCGACGACGAGCGAGTGCGGGGCCGCGGCCCCGTTGAGCGCGGCGGCTATCGCCACGAGGCCGACGAGTTTCGAGCCGCCGTCGACGAGGCGGAACGCGCGGGGGGAGAGTGGAACGTTCATAGTCGAAGTCGAGTTCGGTGAGTCGGGGTCTGTGCGGTCAGCCGGCGGTCCCGAGGCGGCGCTTGCGGCGTTTGAGGAGCCAGTAGACGACCGCGAAGTCGAAAACCGGCATCCCCACGGTCAGCGCGACGAGCCACGGGTAGAGAACGGCGTCGGAGACGCCGAGCACGGCGGCGACGGTGGCCCGCATCCCGTCGATAGAGAGGACGATGATGAGCATGACGGCCGCGACGCCGAGGGCCGTCTGGAGCGGTCGGTCGAGCGGGTCGGCGGTGAAGTGGACCGGGTGTTCGGGGTTGTCGAGGAGCGGCCAGAGCATCATCACGCCGATGATGAGCGAGGGGACGACGACGCCGCCGGCGAACCGGCCCCACTCGCCGAGCCACGAGGGCACCATCTTCAGCGAGCCGAACACCCACATGAAGAACCAGTCCGGGCCGACGTGCGAGGGCGTCGACGTGGGCGTCGCCGGGCCGATGGCGGCGATGCGCTGGACCGGGAAGAAGCCGGCGAGGAAGGCGACGGTCGCGGCCGTCAGGAGGAAGACGATGGTCGAGACGAGGAACTGCTGGGGGAAAAGCGGCATTCCGACGACGACGCTGTCGTCATCGTCGTCGGGGCGGCCCTCGCCGCGGGAGCTCGGCGCGTGTTCGGTGTGTTTCTGCCGCATCAACACGGCCATGTGGAGGGCGATAGCGCCGACCAGCGCGGCCGGGATGAGAAAGACGTGGAGGAAGAACATCCGCGGGATGACCTGGTCGGCCCCGGCCGGGAACGCCCCGCCGAAGACGAGCGACTGCAGGAACGACCCGACGACCGGAATCGTGCCGGTCATCTGGAAGCCGATGGTCGTCGCGGTCTTGCTGAAGTTGTCGTAGGGGAGCGCGTAGCCGAAAAAGCCCTCCACGAGGGCGAAAAGCAGCAGCGTGCTCCCGATGAACCAGTTCGGCTCGTGGGGGTTGCGGTACGCGCCCGTGAAGAAGACGCGGAACATGTGCAGGGCGATGGCGGCGATGAAGATGTACGCCGCCCAGTGGTGCATCATGCGCGCGAACATCCCGAAGGTGGTGTCGTAGGTGATGTGCAGGACGCTCGCGAACGCCGCGGGGACCTCCGTGCCGGCGTACTGGAGCGCGTTGCCCTCGTAGGTGACGGCGTTGACCGCCGGATTGTACAGGAGGCCGAGGAACGTCCCCGTCAGGCCGAGGATGACGAAGGTGAAAAGCGCGATTTCGCCGAGGAGGAACGAGCCGTAGTTGTCCTCCGGGAACGCCTTGCCGAGGAGCGTGTGGTCCAGTTCGAGCCGCTGGTCCAGCCAGTCGAACAGGGCGTTTCTCGGGTACGCCTCGTGGGTCCGGACCGTCAGGTCGGTCCCCGGCAGGTCGCCGCCCGCCTCGCCGCCGTCCGGCCGCGCGTCGGGTCGGTCGTCGCCGGAGCCGTCGTCAGGTGCTGTCCCCGTCATCTCACTCCTCCGTCCCGATCGGTCCCTCGAACGGCCCCGTCGCGAGGAGGAGCGTCCCGTCCTCGTCGTCGGCGATGCCGAGGGGGAGCTGCGGGAGCGCCCGCGAGGCCGGGCCGCCGGTCACGGACGCGCCCTTCGTGGGGTCGTAGAGGCTTCCGTGACAGGGACACCGGAGCTCCGAGTCCTGTTCGCCCGCGACGAGACAGCCCTCGTGGGTGCAGACCTTCGAGTAGGCCACGTAGCCCTTGGCCGTCCCCTCGATGTTCGTCGGCGACTCGTACTCGTCTTCGGGGAACCGAAGCAGGAGCGTGGTCGCGCGCTTCGTGACGAGCGCCCCGCCGCCTTCCTTCTCCGGGAAGACGTCCATCTTGTCGAACTCGTCGGTCGAGAGCGCGTCGGCGGCGGTCAGGGGGTTGCCGTCCCTGTCGACGAGGCGCGTGCCCTCGACGTAGAGCGTCTCGCTTCCGGTGTCGAGACTGCCGGGGAGGCCCGCGGCGTAGCCGATACCGAAGCTTCCGATGGCGGCCGCGCCGCCGATGCCGGCGAGGAGCTTCGCCATGTTTCGCCGCGTCAGTTCGTCGTCTGTCTGCGGGATGTCCGAGCGGTCTGTGTCGGTGTCGTTGGTGCGTTTGCGCATGGTCTGTGCGGTTGGTCAGTGGTCTCTGGTCTCTGCGACGGTGATGCTCGGGACGAAGTACGCCGTGTACGCGAGGACGGTCAGCGCGAGCGAGAGGAACAGCATCCCGGCGTAGGTGCCGAGGAACTGCGTCCGCGCCGGGCCGAGCCCCTCCAGCGTGAGGAGGGCGGCGAACGACACGTCCACCCACGAGAGGAGCGCCACGACGAGCAGTCCGGTCCGCGACGACACGGCCGGGACGTAGTCGAGGATGCGCCGGGACTCCGTCTCCATGTACGGCGGGACGGAGACGGTCGCGCGGCCGCCGTCGGCGACGACGGAGTCGTCGAGGTGGCTGATGCGGTCGAGGAACCGTTTCGTCCCGACCATCACGCCGACCATCCCGAGGAGCGCGACCCACGCGACGACGCCGGCCTGATTGACGCCGACTTCGACCGGCCCGGGGAGGTAGCCGCTCGCGGGCTGGAGGTCGGACGAGGTGTTGACGGCGACCGGCTCCGCGCCGGTGCCGACGCCGATACCCCCGCCTTCGGTCCCGCTCGTCAGCGCGACGTACCACATCGGGAGCAGTACGACCGCGATGAGGAGCAGGATGACTGCGGTCTCACGTCGCATCGGTTCTCACCGCCGAACGTCGGGTCGGGTTCACCACGAATTTCATGAATGTACCAATAGTTTTACGTAATTGTTGATGCCGGATTAGCGCTCCCGCGGCCGCGGCGGCGACCGTGGGTTCGCGGGAGCGACGATGCCACGTAAGCGTTCAGACGAGCGGTTATCTGTTTTTCTGTTTCGGGATGTTCGGGAATCAACAGAACTACAAGATAGTAGACGAACGGTCACGTAGTCGGCCGTATCAGCGGTAATTCAAACTTGAAATCCATTATGAACAGACGAACGTTCATGAAAAATATTGCGGGTGGAATCGCCGTTCTCGGGGCGTCGACGGGCGTCACCGGGGCGTCGGGCGGGAATTCGACCGCCGGTTCCGACGGGGGTACAGACGCCGGCGGCGGTTCGGGCGGCGGCGGCTCGGCCACCCATACTATCCAGATGGTGACAGAAGACGGGGAGTACTATTTCGACCCCGTCGGACTGCACGTCGACCCCGGCGACACCGTCGAGTGGGTCATCGAAAGCGGGGACCACTCCGCGACGGCCTACGCCGAGTCGAATCAGGCCGAGGGGCGCATCCCGGCGGACGCGTCCGGTTTCGACAGCGGCCTCCTTGAGGAATCTGGTGCGAGCTTTTCGTACACCTTCGAGGTTGAGGGCACCTACGACTACTTCTGTAGCCCGCACAAACAGCTCGGGATGGTCGGTCGGGTCGTCTGCGGCGAGCCCGGCGGCCCGGCCGAGGAGGGCGCGATTCCGAACGAACCGGGGTCAGGTCTCATGCCCGGGTCGGCGGACATCGTCGAGGCGGGGTCGCTGTCGTACCCCTACGTGCCGAGCGGCGGGTCCTCGGGGTCGCTCCCGTGGCAGTTCTGGGCCGCAATGGGCGGTCTCGGGACCGCTGTCGTCGCGATGGTCTCCAAGTACGACCGGGCGTCGGGCCGCTACAGCGAGTAGGGCCGCGACGACCCCCCCGTCAGGCCGCGGTCGGTCGCGCGACCGTCTCGCGGACGAACTTGCCGAGCAGGCCGAGCGTCGCCGCCGCCATGGCCGCGGCGAAGACGACGACGAAGACCGAAAGCGGGTCGCCGAGGTCCGAAAGCGCCCGCGAGCGGACGAAGTTCGCGGCGAGGACCGTCGTGACCGCGAACAGGACGACGCCGCCGAGGTTCGCCGGCGTCGAGTTCGGCTCCGCGACCGCGTCGCCGTTGAGTAAGACGAGCACGACGGCGATTGCGAAGGGCGTGCCGACGAGGCCGAACGCAAGCACCAACACGAGAAGCGGGAAAAAGGCCCCGCCGAGGAACGCGCCGACGCCGGAGAACAGCGCCACGCCGGCGAGGAGCGCGCGGTATCGGCCGTCCGAGAGGTCCGTTCCCCAGCCGAGTTTGTCGGCGACGAGGAACGGCGGGACGACGGTGTTGCCGCCGAGCGTGGAGACGGCCGCGCCGAGGAGGCCGAGCAGGAACAGCCACTTCGCGTTCGCGCCCGCTATCGGGCCGAGCGCCTGCGCGGCCGCCACCGCCGAGAGGTCGCTCGCGGCCACCTCGGGGCTGTGGAGGACGCTCGCGGCGACGAGGAAGATGGCGAGGCTGTAGACGCCGAAGGCGACGAGCATGGACGCGCCCACGTCGAACGTCGCCAGCCCGTAGTCGCGGGTCGTCCAGCCGCGAGCGCGCATCGTGTACGAGTGCATCGTGATGAGCGTGATGTGGACCGCGCCGCCGAGGATGCCGGCCGCGACGAGCGCGCCGTCGACGCCGGCGGGGATTCGCGGGACGAGCCCGCCGGCCGCGGCCGCCGGGTCGATGGGAACCAAAACCAGCGACGCGAGGAACGCGGCGACGACGGCCGCGACGAGTCCCTTCGCGAGGAGTTCGACGAAGCGGTAGCCGCGCCCGGCGAGGCCGGCGGCGAGGACGACGGCCCACACGACGCCCCAGACGCGGGCGTCGACGCCGGTTATCGTCGCGCTCACGTTCGCGAGACCCTGCATGATGACCAACTGGGCCAGCCCCGCCGCCAGCACGCCGTCGGCGACGAGCACCCACGCCCAGCCGTCGCCCAACTCGCGTTCCACGACGGAGACGATGCCGTCCTCCGTGAGCAGGCCGAGCCGCATCGAGAGGTACTGCGCCGACGCCCCGAGCACCGCCGAGAGCAGCACGACCCACAGCATCGCGTAGCCGAACGTCGCCCCCGCCGTGAGCACGGTCGCCATCGTCGCCGGTCCCGCCGCGACCGCGCCCGCGACCCACGACGGCCCCATCTCCGAGAGATATCCCCGCCAGTCGCCGCTCATCACCGCCGATACGTCGAGTCTCGGTTCGTTCATGCCGTCGTGGTCTCGGCGGTCGTCACAAAAGTGTTGTTACTGAGTAATACAACCGGATAATATCTCGCGTCGCGGGAGTCGGCGCGCGACCTTTTATCTGACGGTCGTGAGTGTCCTAGGTAATGCATGATGGTGGTGGAACGGTCCGGCTCCTCGTCGTCGCCGATTCGAGCGTCGCGGCGGCGATCGTCGAAGCCGCCCGTCGGCGAGTGGCGCGGGTCGACGTCGAGGAGGTTCGCACCGCCACCGCGGCGCTGGAACGACTCGGGGGCGCCGACGCCGGTTCGGACTCCGACTTCGACTGTGTCCTCGCGTCGACCGACGCGGGGGAGATGGACACGCTCGACTTCCTCGCCGCGGTTCGGAGACGCGCTCTCGACCTGCCGTTTTTCGTCGTCGCCGACGGGGAACGCGGGCTGACGGCGAGCGACGCCCTCGACGCCGGCGTCACCGACTACGTTCGAGTGCGGGACCGCGAGGGGTACGACGAGGTGGCCGCCCGGGTCGAGCGGGTGGTCGCACCGCCCGCTCCGGGGCGGGTCGCCCAGTCGCTCGTCTACGAGCGCGTCTTCGAACAGATGCTGGAGGGCGCGTGCCTGTACGACCGCGAAGGGCGATTCCTCCTCGCGAGCGACTACCTGGCCGACTTCTACGGGATGACGCCCGCCGAACTCGAAGGCGAGCGGAGCCTGCTCGTCGAGACGGTCCGCGAGGAACGCCCGGGCGACCCGTATCAGCGGCTCTTGGACGAGGAGGTCGACTCGCTCGAAGGCGAGACCGAACTCGTCACGCCGGACGGCGAGTCGCGGACGCTGAGCTACCGCTTCGCGCCGTTTCAGGTGGCCGGCGAAGTCGTCGGCGTCATCGGCGTATCGAGGGACATCACCGACCGACGAGAGCGAGAGCGGAAACTGAGGCGCGCCCGCGAGGAGTACCAAGAGCTCATCGACGGGATGAACGACACCGTCTGGGTCATCGATATCGACAGCCACATCCTCGCGGTGAACGAGACCGCGGTGGAACTGCTCGGCTACTCGCGGGACGAACTCCTCTCGATGACGGTCCACGACATCGACGCGGGACTCAGCGACGACGAGGCATCGGCGCTCATCACGCAGATGCCGTCGGACGGCACGCAGGTGTTCGAGACGGTCCACCGGGCGAAAGACGGCCGGGAGATTCCCGTCGAAATCAGTTCGAGCCTCGTGACCTACCGCGAGAGGACGGTCGTCCTGAGCGTCGCCCGCGACATCACGACGCGGAAGCGCTACGAGGCGGAACTCCGCGAGCAGAACCGCCTCCTCGAAACACAACGCGACGAGCTATCGGTGCTGAATCAGGTCGTCCGTCACGACGTGCGCAACGACCTGCAGTTGGTGACCGCCTACGCGGAACTGCTCGGAGAGCGCGTCGCCGACGACGAGGCGCGGGAGTACGTCGAAATCGTCCGGAAGCGCGCCAATCACGCGGTCGAACTGACGGAGACGGCGCGGGACATGGCCGAGATGATGCGCAGTCGGGGCGTCGAGACCGAACCGGTCCCGCTGGTCCCGGTGCTGCGAGGCGAACTCGCGTCGCTGCGAGAGATGGCACCCAACGCGAGCGTGACGGTCGACGCCGAGTTGCCGACGGTCGCGGTGCTCGCCGACGACATGCTCGGGTCCGTCTTCCGGAACCTCCTGACGAACGCCGTCCAGCACACCGACGGGGACGAGCCGACTATCGAGGTCTCCGTCTCCGAGACCGAGGGGGGCGACCGCGTCGTCGTCCGAATCGCCGACGACGGGCGCGGCGTGCCCGACGAGCGGAAAGAGTCGATTTTCGCGAAGGACGAGAAGGGACTGGAGAGTCGGGGAACCGGCCTCGGGTTGTACCTCGTGCAGTCGCTCGTCGAGAAGTACGGCGGCGACGTGTGGGTCGAGGACAACGACCCCTGCGGTTCCGTCTTCGCGGTCGAACTCCGGACCGCCCCCGGTCAGGCCGACTCGGACCAGTCGTCGCCGACGCGGTCGTAGCCCATCATCTGGCTCCCCTCGTGTTCGGTGAAGACGACCTTCTGGTTCGACTCCGGCACGCCGAACCGCTCGGCGACGGCCTCGATGACCGCGAGAGCGAGGTCCCGTTTCCGGTCCGCCGACCGACCCGCCCGGATGTCGGCCTGCAACACGACGGTCTTGTCCCCGGTCGCCCGACCGAGATGAATCGCCTCGACCTCGCGGACGGTGACGGCGGCGTAGTCGGTGTCGGCGTCCATCCGCTCGGCGTACAGCTCGGCCATCTCGGTGGCGAACTGGTCCGCCTCGCGCGCCGTGACCTCGAAGTCGAGGTCGAACTGGAGATGCGGCATCTGCGACGGGGCTTCCCTACAGGTCCGCCACGTCTTCGATGGCGTCGGTCAGCGCCTTGATGGACTCGACGTCGTGTTCGCCCATGTGGCCGATGCGGAACGTCTTCTCGCCGAGCGCGGAGCCGTAGCCGTTCGAGAACGCCATGTCGTACTTCTCGTTGACCTCCTCGATGGTGGCGGCGACGTCGATGCCCTGCGTGTTCTCGATGCAGGCGACGGTCTGGGACTCGTAGCCCTCCTCGGGGAACATGTCGAAGTGCTCGTAGGCCCACTCGCGGGTGTACTCGGCCATCTCGCGGTGGCGCTGGTCGCGCCCCTCGTGGCCCTCTTCGAGCATGTACTTCATCTGCTTTCGGTACGCGAGCATGATGGGAATCGCGGGCGTGGAGTGGGTCTGGCCCTTGCGGTCGTAGTAGTCGAGGGCGCGCTGGAAGCCGCCGTACCACGACGCCGAGTCCTTCGACAGTTCGCGCTCGTAGGCGTCCTCGCTGACGGTGCAGACGGCGAGCCCCGGCGGCATGGCGAACGCCTTCTGCGACGAGGCGAAGATGACGTCGATGTTGTGCTCGTCGATGTCGACGTAGTCGCCGCCGAGGGCGGACACCGCGTCGACGACGAAGTAGGTGTCGGGGTACTCGGCGACCACGTCGCCGATCTCCTCGATGGGGTTGCGGACGCCGGTCGAACTCTCGTTCATCACCGTGGCGACCACGTCGTACTGCTTGTCGCTGGACTCCAGCGCCTCGCGGATGTCCTCGGGCTTGATGGCCTGGCCCCACTCGTACTCGATGCGGTCGACGTTCTTGCCGAGTCGCTCCGCGACGTTCGCGTGGCGCTCGCTGAAGCTCCCGCAGGTCGGCACGAGGATGTTCTCGTCGACGAGGTTGAGCGTCGAGGACTCCCAGATTTCGGTGCCCGACCCCGTGAGAATCATCACGTCGTTGTCCGTGCCGAGGAACTCCTTCGTGTCCTCGACGATGGTGGTATAGAGGTCGGTCATGCGGTCCATGCGGTGGCCGAACATCGGCTGGCACATCTCCGCGATGACGTCCTCGCGCACCTCGGTCGGACCGGGGATGTACAGCGTCTTGTCCTGATAGTCGTCCGTGTATTCGCGTTTTTCCGTCACGTCATCCACCTGAATACGGACCACTGCGTCGCGGGCGATGATGGTACTTGTGATTGCGACACTCGTCGCAGTCGCTCAGGCGGTGTTAACACGGGACAAAACGGGGCGTCCACCGGGCGGGAACGGTTCCGGACCGGTTCGGGGTCGGGAGTCAGTCGTCGGCTTCGGCCGACTCGGCCCGCGGGACCGTCACGTCGGTCAGTCCGGCCTCTATCTGTTCGCGCCGACCTTCGAACTCGCCGGGGAGAACGAGGCGGCCGCCGAGGTCGTCGAGGGGTTCGTCGGCGGTGTAGCCCGGGTCGCTCGTGGCGAGTTCGAACAGCACGCCGCCGAACTCGCGGAAGTAGACCGACCGGAACCAGTGGCGGTTGATTTGGGCCGTCGGGCGCAGGCCCTTCGACTGGACGGCCTTGCGCATCGCCTGTTGGTCCTCGTCGGTCGGCGTCTGGAAGGCGACGTGGTGGACCGTGCCGAGGCCCTGTCGACCGCTCTCGATTGTCGGCAACACGTCCACGTACTTCCCGACGCTCCCGGTCGCGGCGAACCGCGTCCGCTCGTCGCCGGGGGTGTCGCCCTGCGCTTCCTCGGTGCCGACGCGCTCGAAGCCCATCGTTTCGAGGAGGTCTTCGGTGGGCTGGGGGTCGGCCAGCCAGAGCGTCACGGAGTGGAAGCCGCGAATCGCGACGTCTTCGGGGACGAACTCGGTCCACGGGACGGTCGGGTCGTCGTCGGGAACCTCGACTTCGACCAGTTCGACCGGGAGGCCGTCGGGGTCGCTGAAGGGGAGGACGGTCTCGCCGAACCGCTCGACTCGGTCGTCGTAGTCGACGCCGTACTCGTCGAATCGGTCCTCCCAGTAGTCGAGGCTCCCCTCGGGCACGCGGAACGCGGTGCGGGAGACCTGTCCGGTGCCGACCTTCCCCCGCGAGAGGTTCTCCCACGGGAAGAACGTCATGCTCGTGCCGGGCGTCCCCTCCGCGTCCGTGAAGAAGAAGTGGTACGTGCTGGGGTCGTCCTGATTGATGGAGCGCTTGGCGAGGCGGAGGCCGAGCGTCTCGACCCAGAAGTCGAGGTTCTGCTGGGGGTCGCCCGCGATGCAGGTGACGTGGTGGATGCCGGGTGTCGGCGTGGGTTCTGCCATGGGAAGCGCTACGGGCCGGAAGGACTTGAGTATCCGCTGACGCGAGTGTTACCGGGTCGCGGCGGCGTCAGCAGGTCGAGCGTCCGTCCCCCCTCGCCGGTCACGCCTCCGCATCCAGCGACACGGAGTCCGCCCTGACCGACGCGTAGACGCGCTCGGCCCACTGGCGGGCAATCGGCGCGTCGGTGTCGACGAACACCTCCATCAGCCCCGTCGTTTCGTCGTAGCCGCCGATGCCGACGCGGTCGTCGAAGATGGCGAGTCCGTACGGGAGTTCGCCGCGGGTCCGAAGCCGGAGGTGGCCGCACTCGATGGCCTCCCGTGCGCGCTCCGGATAGGTCTCGAACAGTTTCTCCGCGATTTCGGGGCGGTAGATAATCTCCGTCTCCGTCTCGTCGAAGACGTGCCGGTGGAACTCGCCGAAGACGAGCGGGGCCATGTGCGTGGTGTTGAACCCGCGGAACGTCTCCGACCCGCGGACGAGTTCGACGAACCGCTCGACGGGGCGGTACGGGTCTTCCGACTCGGCGACGGTCACCGTCGCGTCCGCGAACGGTTCGACGACGAACTCGTCGTGGTCGTCGCAGATGGCGTCGAGGAGCGGCGTCAACCGCCGGGCGGTTCGGACGTTCGCCTCGAATCGCAGGACTTCCTCGGCGACGACTTCTCCGAGGCCGGTCAACCGGAACCGGCGGTCGGTTCGCTCGCCGAGTCCCCGCTCGTCCAGCCAGCGCGTGAAGCGGTGGCTCGTCGCCTTCGAGACCCCGAGTCGGTCCTCGATTCCCCGCCTGTCCAGCGGTTCGTCGAGGAGCGCCTCCAGTAGCGGACCGTGCCGGACGACGTCCACGAGGTCGTCCGTCTTGATGCGCTCACCCGCGGTCGACAACTGCCGTCCGAGACGTCGGCGGTTCCGCGCGTTTTCGAGAATCGCGTCCAGAACCGACGGCTCCGGCGGCGAACCGTCGCCACCGCCGGAACCGCCGTCGGAACTGTGCATGTGAATCACTGGCTAGTTGGTCGGCCCGAGTAGTAACTTCATCCCTCGGCGCTCAGTGGTCGGTGGCGCGCCCCTTCAGCAACGGGTTCCACCTCGGTTGGGTTCCACCGGCTCACTGCAGCGTCTCGTTGGAATGGCGTGGTGGACCCCTCTTTGGTAGATTAGTGGACGCGGTGCAGACAAAACACATACTTCGTGGCGGGGTCTCAATGTCAAACGTGAAGACTGTCAGACAATTTAGTCTGGAAACTCCGTGGGTCTTCGTTCTCGTAACGGTGGTTCTGTGGGTTCTCCTCTACGTTCTCCTCGAATCGGTGCTCTTCGGCGGACAGTGGGTGAGTGCGGTGAGTCGGGGCGCGTTCGGCGGGTTCGTCTGTGGCCTGACAGTGTTGGCATGGAGACGTTATGAACCATAATCACGAGACACGGCTGTAACGCGGCTGCTGACAGGTGCGGCGTGATACGTATTGCGGTGAGACTATCGACCGAGCATACCGAGGCTTCCATAGAACACGAACAGTGCCCCGAGGACGACCCCTCCAACGAGCGTTCCGGCTGTCGACGAGACAACGAGCCCAAGCGTCGCTATCCCGCCACCGACGACTATCCAACACAGGCCAGTCCAGCGATGGCTGAGGCGCTCGAACCACGGCGAGATTCGGGGGGGCGAGAACCCGTACAAGACCGATGAGCGCGAGAGCGATTCCGGCGACAACGCCAGCAGTATCGATGGGGTCTGTCGTGAAGACGAGAACGCCGATAGCGAGCAGTGCGACCAGCACCGTACTCACGCCGGACCACACACCACCGAACTCGTCGTCACTGTCAGTCATCGATAGCGGTCAGATGTCGGTTGCAACGCATCTGTGAACGAGTACTGGTCGGACGTCTAATATATTTCGTCAGCGCCAGTGACCGACTCGCGCGTTGTATTCGGCAAACCGCCGCTCTCTGTTTCCACTGGGCGAGCCAAACGAACCGATTGAAAAAGCGTGCGTATTCGTCATCGATCTAGAGAGGTCGCGAATCCACACTCAGAGTGACGTAGACACCTGAACTGAGAGAACTCCCACAGCGCCCAAGACTACGGCCCAGAATCCTAAATCGCCGATCTCGAAGTCGGATGGAGACCCGGTGGACATCTCGTATACTGATGCGAGTATCAGCCCCACTCCAGCGATGCTACCCAAGATGATGGGTAGGCCCGCGCTCCCCTCGGTGAGAGCGAGGACTGGCCCGATTGCGAAGGCCGCACCATAGACCGCCAAGCACGCGTAAAATACGTAAAATCGCTCCATGGATAGTAGTAATACAGAGCTGACATAATCGTGGGGGTTGAGCCGACCGATACGCGCGCTGTGTTCAGCACGACTTCGACGCGGTGTCTGAAACGAACACTCTCGATAGCGTCATCGGACCCACTTGTCTCACGGAGTGAAACGCGACTCACGCCGGAACACACCTCTCGGGAGTTGAGGCTAACGGCCGTGCGAACCAATGGCAACGCATGTCCAACGACCAGCAACGCGACAGCTTCGACGCGAGCCTTCGCGGAACAGTCCTTCGCCCGGGAGACGCCGAGTACGACGAGGCCCGCGCGGTGTGGAACGGGATGATAGACAGGCGACCGTCGCTCATCGTCCGCTGTGCGGGTGTCGCCGACGTGGTCCGGTCGGTGGACTACGCGCGGGAGAGCGGCCTCGTCGTCGCGGTTCGCGGCGGCGGCCACAACGTCGCGGGAACGGCCGTCTGCGACGACGGCATCGTCATCGACCTCTCGGAGATGACGGGCGTCCGGGTCGACCCCGACGAGCGAACCGCGTGGGTCGAGGGGGGCGCGCGGTGGGCCGACGTCGACCACGAGACGCAACTGTTCGGTCTTGCCGCGCCGGGCGGCGTCGTCTCCGACACGGGCGTCGCCGGACTCACGCTCGGCGGCGGCCTCGGACACCTCCGCCGGAAGCACGGCCTCAGTTGCGACAACCTCCGGTCGGTGGAACTCGTCACCGCCGCCGGCGAAGTCGTGACCGCGAGCCGGGACGAGAACGCCGACCTGTTCTGGGGGCTCCGCGGCGGGGGTGGAAACTTCGGCGTCGTCACCGGCTTCGAGTTCGAACTCCACCCCGTCGGCCCGGAGGTCGCGATGTGTCTGGTGTTCTACCCCGCGGCCGACATCCCGGACCGCCTGCGGGACTTCCGCGAGTACGCGCGGTCCGCCCCCGACGAGGTGAGCGCGCTCACCTTCTCGGGCGTGCTTCCCGACGAGGAACTGTTCGGCGAGGCGGCGGCGACTCCGAAACTCGGCGTTCTCGGCTGCTACGCCGGTCCGCCCGAGGAGGGAACCGAGGCGCTCGCACCGCTCCGCGAGTTCGCCGACCCAATCGCCGACTTCAGCGGCGTGATGCCCTACGTCGAACTCCAGCGCCTCCTCGACGAGGACTACCCCGACGGCATGCGCTACTACTGGAAGTCGCTCTACCTCGACGGGCTTTCGGACGACGTCATCGAACGACTCGGCTACTGGACCGACGCGGCTCCGTCGCCGCTTTCGACCGTCGACGTGTGGCACCTCGGCGGCGCAATCGCCGACGTCGGCGCGGACGAGAGCGCGTTCGCCGGTCGGGGCGCGCCGTACCTCCTCGGCGTGGAGGGTAACTGGGAGGACCCCGACGCCGACGCGGAGAACGTCGCGTGGGTCCGCGACTGCATCGACGACATGCGGCGGTTCTCCGACGGCACCGTCTACCTGAACTTCCCCGGCTTCCTCGAAGGCGGTGACGAGCTGGTGCGGACGACGTTCGGCCCCGCCTACGAGCGACTCGTCGCCCTGAAAGACGAGTACGACCCGACGAACCTGTTCCGGCTGAATCAGAACGTCGCGCCGTCGGCCTCCCGGTGAGCGCGTCACGGAAAACGGACCGGGGGAGACGCACGTTTTTGTCCGTCGGCGATGACGTTCGACGTATGCAGACCCGCGCACTCGGCGACACCGGCCACGAGAGTACCATCGCAACGTTCGGCGCTATCGCGCTCAACTGGCTCGAACAGGAGGGCGCGAACCAGATGGTCGAACACGTCCTCTCGAAGGGCGTCAACCACTTCGACGTGGCCCCGACCTACGGCGACGCGGAGCTCAAACTGGGCCCGAAGCTCCGCCAGCACCGCGAGGACATCTTCCTCGGCTGTAAGACCCAAGAGCGGGGCTACGAGGGCGCGAAGCGGAAGCTCGACCGCTCCTTTGACCGCCTCGGCGTCGACTACATCGACCTCTATCAGGTCCACGGCCTCGAATACGAGTCCGAACTGGACGAAATCACGGCCGACGACGGCGCGCTCGCGGCCTTCCGCGAGGCGAAAGACGAGGGGAAAATCGGCCACATCGGGCTGACGAGCCACGGGAATCCGGGGCTCATCCGCGACGCCATCGACCGCATCGACGACCTCGAAACGCTGATGTTCCCGCTGAACCCCGTCGTCGTCGGCAAGGGCGACGACGAACACGACTACGCGGGCGTCTTCGAGGCGGCCGAGAAGGCGGGTATCGGGACGCTCGGCATCAAGGCGTTCGCTCGCGGCCCGTGGCCCGACACCGACGACCTCCCCGAGGCGGACCGGCCGTTCGCCAACTGGTACGAGCCGGTCGACGCCCCGGACGAAATCGCCGAGCGGTTCGACTTCGCGGCCGCCCAGGGCCTCACGAGCGTCGTCACGCCGGGCGACCCGAAGCTCGTGGCGATGGTCCTCGACGCCGCGACGCGGTACAACGGCATGGACGAGACGGCCCAGCGGTCGCTCATCGAGCGCCTCCGCCACGACGAGAGCCCCGTGCCCGAGCAACTCCACCACTAGCGAGGCGAGACGACTCCCGCCTCGATTCCACCCGCCGCCAATGGACGTTCCAACGACCGTCACGGCCGCCCTCGACGACCGGCCGGTCCGCGACGCGGTCTGTCTGGAGGCCGGCGCGGGGACCGGCAACGCCACCGCCGGACTCCTCGACGCGGGCGCGAAACGGGTCTACGCCGTCACGAACGACCCGGAACACGCCGCCCTCGTCCGCGACCGGGTGGCACCCGAGCCGGCGGACCGAGCGCGGACCGCGGTGCTTCAGGCCGACGTTCGGAGCCTCCCGCTCGCCGACGACTCGGTCGGTATCGTCACCGCCCACGGGCTGTTCAACCTCATCGGTCCCGAGTCGCTCGCCGCCGTCGCACGGGAGCTAACGCGGGTCGCCGCGCCCGGCTGTCACCTCGTCGTCGACGACTACGAACCGCTCCCCGACGACGCCGCGATTCGGGAGCTGTTCGCGCTCGAAAACGCGGCGAGCCAGTTGGCCCGCGGGCGACCCGCGCTGACGTTCTATCCGGGCGACGCGCTCGGGGCGCTGTTTTCGGGGTACGACTGGCGCTTCGACCGCGAACTGACCCTACTGGACCCGGTGCCGTGGTCCGAAAGCCACGTCGAGGCGCACGCGTCGCTGGCGAGGTCGCTGGCGGCCGAGGTTCCCGACCCGATGGGCGGGTGGCTCGCGGCCGAGGTCGAGCGCGTCGCCGACGCGGTCGAATCGGAGTCCGCGGGCGAGATGTACAGCGTGGCGATGCGGCTGTCCGACTCGGGGGCGGACGCGACTCGATAGCCGCGGGCGCTACTCCCCGCGGTCGACCGCCGCGTCGTCGAGCCAGCCGTCGACGACGCCCTTGAGCGCGCCGGTGGTACTGCCGAGATTGATGAGCTGATAGCCGTGTTCCGCCTTCCGGTTCGCGTCGTCCATGCCGAAGCCGAGGCCGCCGACGGGGACGCCCGCATCGACGGCGGCCGAGCGGATGCGCTCGACCGCGTCCCGCACGTCGGGGTGGTCTATCTCGCCGGGGTGGCCGAGCGCCACCGAGAGGTCGAACGGCCCGATGAAGACGAAGCCCAGTTCGGGCACGTCGAGAATCGCGTCGAGGTCCGCGAGCGACTCGGCGGTCTCGATGGTCACGCCGACGAGCGTCTCGCGGTCCTCGCGCGCGACGTAGTCGTCGGCGAGGCCCCACCGGCGGGCGCGGGGCGACGCGAGGCCGCGGTCGCCGGGGCCGTCGCCGTAGGTGAAGCGGGCCGACCGAACCGCCGCGCGGACCTCGTCGGCCGACTCCACGCGCGGGAGGAAGACGTTCCTGACGCCGAGGTCGAGGGCCTTCCGGACGAACTCGGGGTCCGCCGTCGGGAGCCGAACCAGCGGCTCGATGCCGGTTCGTTCCGCCGCGCGGAGGAGGTCCTCCATCGCGCCCGAGTCGAGCGGGCTGGGGCCGCCGTGTTCGAGGTCGAGCCAGACGAAGTCGAGACCGAGTTCGCCGTAGAACTCCACGAGCGTCGGGCTGTAGGTGTTGTCGAGGACGCCGAGCGCGACGCCGCCGGCCTCGATTCGGGCGCGGAGCGCGTTCGATGCTGGTGTGTCGACCATGTTCGCGATACGACACGTAGCCGGAAAAAGGGGCGTGGCGGCCGTCGGAGAGCCGCGTCGCCGGTCGCCGGTCGTCGCTTACGACTCGTCGGGCGTCCAGCCGTCGCCGACGCCGACGAGGTGGTTCACGCTCCCCGCGCCCTCGCCCACGTCGGCGGGTTCGGCGAGGGTCGCGCGCGTGAATTCGATGCCGTGCCGGACCGCGTCGGCGAGGTCGTCGCCGCGGGCGAGGCGAGCGGCGACGGCGCTCGAAAGCGTACAGCCCGAGCCGTGAGTCGCCGTCGCGTCGATGCGGGGGTTGACGAACGTCGTCGTCTCGGTCGGCGTGACGAGCGTGTCGACCACGGTGTCGCCGTCGGGCGCGACGTGGCCGCCCTTCAGGAGCACGGCGTCAGCGCCGCGGTCGAAGAACCAGTCGGCGGCCTCGGAGACGGCCGTCGGTGAGTCGGGGAACACGCCCGTCAGCGCCTCGGCCTCGTCGGCGTTCGGCGTGGCGAGCGTCGCCCGCGCGAACAGCGCGTCGTAGGCGTCGACGGCGTCCTCGGCCAGCAGTCTGTCGCCGGAGGTGGCGACCATCACGGGGTCGAGGACGACCGGAGCGTCGCAGTCGGCGAGGCAGTCGGCGACCGTCTCGACGGCCTCGGCCGTCGCCAGCATCCCGAGTTTCACGGCCGCGATGTCGAAGTCGTCAGCGACGGCCTCGAACTGGGCGCGAATCGACTCGGTGGGGAGGACGTGCGACCCCTCGACGCCGCGGGTGTTCTGGGCCGTCGCGGCCACGATGACCGACCCGCCGTAGACGCCGAGTCGGGTCATCGCCTTCAGGTCGGCCTGGATGCCCGCGCCGCCGCCGGAGTCGCTGGAGGCGATGGTGAGGGCGTACGGCGGCGTCCGCGGGTCGGGCGGGGTCCCCGGCATCTATCGCACCTCGATGCGGTCGATTCGGTCGGCGATGTCCGGTGTCGAGGCGTCCGCGAGCCCCGCGACCGCGTCGAGGAAGGCGATTTTGTAGCTCGCCGGGCCGCGGTAGTCGCCGAACGCGCCCTCGGCGGCGAGTTCGCCCGCGAGCCCGTACGCCGCGGTTCCGGCGAGCGCCGCGTCGAGCGGGTCGTCCACGGCGGCCGCGAACACCGCGAGGGTCACGCCGAGCATACAGCCGGTGCCGACGACCGCGCCCATCATCGAGTGGCCGGCGTCGACCTCGAAGGCGGTCTCCTCGGTGGCGACGATGTCGGTCTCGCCGGAGGCGACGACGACCGCGCCGGTCTTCCGGGCGCACTCGACGGCCGCCGCGGCGATTTCGGCGTACTCGCCGACCGACTCGACCCCGCGGACCTCGGCGTCGTCGCCGACGAGCGCGGATATCTCCCCGTAGTTGCCGTTGAGCACGTCCACGTCGAGGTCGGTGACGAGGCGGTCCGCGACCCGGTCTCTCGTCGGGGTCGCGCCGACGCCGACGGGGTCGACGACGAGGGGCACGCCGCGCTCGTTGGCGGCCCGCCCGGCGGTCAGCATCGTCTCCTCGCCGGACTCGCTCACGGTCCCCATGTTGAGCAGACAGCCGTCGGCGATACCGACCATGTCGCCGACCTCGCGCTCGTCGTCGGACATGACCGGCAGGCCGCCCCAGTAGAGCGTGACGTTCGCCACGTCGTTGACCGTCACGTCGTTCGTGACCGAGTTGATGAGCGGTTGCTCGCCCGCGACCGCGGCGAGCGCCTCGTCCAGCGCCACGTCGGGCACGCCGCCCGTACCGGGCGCGTCGTCCGAACCGCCCGGTCCACCCGCGCCGTCAGCGTCGTCGTGTCCGCTCATCGGCTGTCCCTCCCGGCGGCGACCGAATCGGCGAGGTGGCGGGTCGCGTCGGCGGGGTCGTCCGCGGCGGTGATGGCCGAGACGACCGCGACGCCGTCGGCCCCGGCGGCGACCACGTCGGCGGCGTTGTCGGGCGTGACGCCGCCGATGCCGACGAACGGAATGGAGACGGCGTCCGCGATGGCAGACACGCGCTCGGTCCCGATTTCGGACTGCTCGGGGTCGGTGTCTTTCGTGTCGGTGGCGAACACCGCGCCGACGCCGAGGTAGTCCGCGCCGGCCTCCGCGGCGGCTCTCGCGCCCGCGACGGTCGAGACCGACCGGCCGACGATGGCGTCGTCGCCGAGTTGCTCGCGCGCGACCGAGACGGGCACGTCGTCGTCGCCGAGGTGGACGCCGTCGGCGTCGATGGCGGCCGCGATGTCGACCCGGTCGTTGACGACGAGCGGGACGCCCGCGTCGGCCGTCACGGCGCGAACCT
This sequence comes from Haloferax massiliensis, assembly GCF_001368915.1. GTDB lineage: Archaea > Halobacteriota > Halobacteria > Halobacteriales > Haloferacaceae > Haloferax > Haloferax massiliensis. Next base: position 94,405 of record NZ_CSTE01000002.1, read on the forward strand.
CGTGGCCGATCTCGTAGCGCTCGCGGGCGCTCGCGTGCTTCTCCCGGAGTTGAACGACGTCGACGCCGCCGTCGACGGCGGCCCGCACCACGTCGGGCGTCGACCGCCCGGCGGAGCGGTCCGACTGCGTGACCAGATAGGTTCCCATCGGGATATTCATGAGTTGTATTCAAGAGTGATGCGGCGACGGGCAAAACAGTTCCTCCTCCGAGCGTCGTCCGGCCGGATTCCCGACGACTGAGAGGTGCCGACTGCCGTTATGGTGTGAGCGAGCTAACAGGAACGCGGTGAACTGTATGGGAACGATACTCGTCGCGTACGGGAGCAAAGAGGGACAGACGGAGAAGATAGCCGGGCGCATCGCGATGGCGCTGGCGGCCCACGGGTACGACGTGCGGACCGAGTCGGTCACCGACGACGCCGCCGGCGAGGCGGTCGCCGACGCCGACGCGGTGCTCGTCGGGTCGTCGATTCACATGGGCGCGCACTCGAAGCAGGTGTACGCGTTCGTCCGCGAGTACCGCGAGGACATCGAGGCGCGGCCCAACGGCTTCTTCCAGGTGTCGCTGTCGTCGGCGCTCGACGACGAGGACGCCCGCGCCGAGGTCGCGACGTACATCGACGAGTTCGTCGAGGAAAGCGGCTGGCACCCCGAGCGGATGGCCGCGTTCGGGGGCGCGCTTCGGTACTCCGAGTACGGCTTTCTCACCCGGATGGTGATGAAGCGCATCGCCAAGGGCGCGACCGGCGACACGGACGCCTCGCGGGACTACGAGTACACCGACTGGGACGAAGTCGAGACGTTCGCCGCCGACTTCGCGGACTTCGTGGACTCGACCGCGGGCACCGCCGCGGGAGGGGCGGCGGTCTGAGCGGGCGGGCCGGCCCGGTGATTTCCGTGAATTTCCGCACACTCGGTATCGTCGTCGTCGCCGCGCTCGTCGTGGTCGCGGTCGCGGCCGGCGGGCTCTGGGCGTTCGGCCGGCTCTCGTTTCTCGACTCCTACGGGAGCCAGTACGACTACAGCGTCCGCATCTCGGCGGACGAACCGGTTTCGAACGTGACGGTCCTCGTCCCGCTTCCCGTCAGCGACGGCTCCTCGGCCGTCGGCGACGCCGTCGAGTCCCGCGAGTACCTGCTTCCGGCGGGCTGGGGGTACGCCGTGGCCGAGACGGAGTACGGTCCGATGCTCCGCCTCCGGGCCGACGAGATTCCCGCCGACCCGACGTACTACCGGAGCGTCGTCGAGAACGACCGACTCGTCCGCTGGGAGCGGATTCCGGCGAGCGAGTACAGTCGGAACGACTCCGACACGCTCCGCGTCGAACACGACGCGATAGACCTGTCCGCCGACGTGCGGGTGAACCAGTCCATCGACACGCTCGCGCCCGAGGGGACCGAACCGCTGTTCGAACCCCGCGAGAACGCCCGGCTCGTCCCCTGCGACTGGCCGAGCGAGGGCGACGACACCCGGTGTTACGACTACGAGTCGATGCTGTTCGTGCAGTACGACGGCCCCGCGACGACGAACGTCTCGGTGAGCGTCGAACTCCGCGGCGCGAACTCGTGGTGGGTCGGCGGCTGGAACTACAACGAGTACGTCGACCACGTCGCCGCCTACGACCTCCCGGCGGACCGACAGGGCTGGGTCGTCGCCGACGGCGAACTCCGAACCGGCGTCGGGAACTACCCCCGGAACCCGCCGCAGTAGCCGAGGTCTCAGCCGGGTGAAAACCCGTACAACCCCCGCTCAGACCCCGTGCGACGAAGCCGGCCCGCCGCGAACGACTACCGCTTCGGGCAAACGTGGCGAGTCACACACAGGTTTTTGCTATCCTGAACGATTATATGTGATAATGTCTGGCGACGGCCCTCCGCGGGCGACGCGAATCACGGCGGAAACGAACGGCGAGAGACGGGGAGATTTCCAGCGATTTCAGGAGTCGCGCGACTACGACGTGGTCGACGTGGCCGAACACGCCGACCTCGCCGCCGACCTCCGGGACGTCGTCTCCGGCGAGGTCCGGTTCGACGAGTACGCGCAGGTGCTGTACGCGACCGACGGGTCGATTTACCGGGCGCGCCCGGCGGGGGTGGTCATCCCTCGCGACGAAGACGACGTGCGCGCCGCGGTGCGGACGGCGGCCGAACACGACGTGCCGGTGCTCCCGCGCGGGGCGGGGTCGTCGCTGGCGGGGCAGACCGTCGGCCCCGGCTGCGTCGTCATCGACTGCTCGAAGTACATGGACGACATCGTCTGCGTGGACCCCGACGCGCGGCGGGCGCGGGTCCAACCCGGCGTGGTGCAGGACGACCTCGACGACCGCCTCGCCGACCACGGCCTGAAGTTCGCGCCGGACCCCGCCTCGTCGAACCGCGCGACCGTCGGCGGCGGCATCGGCAACAACTCCACGGGCGCGCACTCGGTCCGCTACGGCATCACCGACGCCTACACCGAGGAGCTGCGGGTCGTCCTCGCGGACGGGTCGGTCGTCCACACCCGCGACGTGGTCGTCGGGAGCGACGAGTGGGACCGCATCGTCGGGAAGGACGACCGCGAGGCCGACCTCTACCGGACCGTCCTCGGCCTCGTCGAGGACCACGAGGAGGAAATCGAGCGGCGGTATCCGACCCTCAAGCGGTCGGTGTCGGGCTACAACCTCCACAAGGTCGTTTCCGAGACCGACGACGGCGAGACGGTGGTCAACCTCTCGAAGCTGTTCGTCGGCGCGGAGGGCACCCTCGGCGTCGTCGTCGAGGCCACCGTGTCGCTCGTGACGGTCCCCGAGGAGACGGCGCTCGTCCTCTACGCCTACGACGACCTCGTGGAGGCGATGGCCGCGGTCCCCGACGCGCTCGACTTCGACGCCAGCGCGGTCGAACTCATGGACGACGAGGTGTTGCGAATGGCCGCCGAGTCGAGCGAGTACGCCCAGTACGTCGAGGAGATTCCCGACGGCACGGCGGCGACGCTGATGCTGGAGTTCGACTCCGAACTGCACGACGACTTCGAGGCGGTGATTCGCGAGGCGAACGACCACTTCCTGCGAGACGGCGACGCCGAGTCGGCGGCTGGTGACGCCAACGACGGCGGCGGCGGCGCGTTCGAGGCCATCGAGGCGTACACGCCCGCGGCGCAGGCGGACCTCTGGAAGCTCCGCAAGGCGGCGATACCGCTTCTCATGTCGCTGCCGGGCGACCCGAAGCCCTACCCGTTCATCGAGGACGCGAGCGTCCCGCCCGAGGAGTTGGCGGAGTACGTCCAGTCGTTCGAGGACGTGCTGGAAGCCCACGGCACGTCGGCCGCGTACTTCGCCCACGCCGGCGCGGGGACGCTCCACATCCGTCCCATTCTGAATCTGAAGGACGGCGCGGGCATCGAAACGATGCGCGCCATCACCGACGACGTGACGGACCTCGTGTTGGACCACCGCGGGGCCTTCTCGGGCGAGCACGGCGACGGGATGGCCCGGACCGAGTGGAACCCGAAGATGTACGGCCCCGAACTCTGGGGCGCGTTCAAGGAGCTGAAGACGGCGTTCGACCCCGACTGGCGCATGAACCCCGGCAACGTCGTCTACCGCGACGACGCCGACGACTTCGGTCCGGACGGCGACCGCGGCGTCGGCGCCGACATGCGCGAGAACCTCCGGTACGGCGCGGCCTACCAGTCTCTCGAACCCGCGACGACCCTCGATTTCGACGACGAGGGCGGCTTCTCGCACCTCGTCGAACTCTGTAACGGCTGCGGCACCTGCCGGCAGACCGGGTCGGAGACGATGTGTCCGACCTACCGCGCCTCGAAGGACGAGGCCGAGACGACCCGCGGCCGGGCCAACATGCTCCGCGCGGCCATCAGCGGCGACCTCCCGGAGGACGAGATTCACTCCGACCGGTTCCAAGAGGAGGTCCTCGGCCTCTGTGTCGGCTGTAAGGGCTGTCAGAACGACTGCCCGACCGGCGTCGATTTGGCGAAGCTCAAAGCCGAGGTGAAACACGCCCACCACGCCGAGGAAGGCGCGTCGCTCCGCGAGCGCCTGTTCGCCAACATCGACCGGCTGGCCGGCGTCGGGAGCGCCCTCGCGCCCGTCTCGAACTGGGCGGCCGAGATTCCGGGCGCGCGGGCCGCGATGGAGCGGCTCGCGGGCGTCGCCCCCGACCGGTCGCTCCCCTCGTTCACCCGCGACACGCTCGAATCGTGGATGGACGCGCGGCGGCCCCGCGTGCCGGCGAGCGAGGCCGACCACCGCGTCCTCCTGTTTCCCGACACCTACACGAACTACGTCACGCCCGAAATCGGGAAGGCGGCGGTTCGCGTGCTGGAGGCCGCCGGCGTCCACGTCCGACTCGCGGAGGGCGTCGAACCGAGCGGCCGCGCCGCCTACTCCGGCGGTTTCCTCGACCTCGCGCGGCGGCGCGCCGGCCACAACGTCGAGACGCTTCGCCCGTCGGTCGAAACCGGCTGGTCGGTCGTCTTCGTCGAGCCCTCGGACGCGGTGATGTTCCAAGACGAGTACGCCGACCTCCTCCCGGACGACGCGGTCGCCCCGGTCGCCGCGGCCGCCTACGGCGTCATGGAGTTCCTCGACACCCACCGACTGGACGAGTCCCTGCCGATTCGCGGACGCTCGGCCGACGGCGACGACGCGGCCGGACCCGTCGCATCCGCGGTCGCCGACGGCGGCGCGTTCGGCTCGCTCACCTATCACGGCCACTGCAACCAGAAGGCGCTGAACAAGGACCACCACGCGGTGGGCGTCCTCCGGCGGGTCGGCTACGAGGTCGACCCGCTCGATTCGAGCTGCTGCGGCATGGCCGGGAGTTTCGGCTACGAAGCCGAACACTACGACCTCTCGAAGGCTATGGGAGACATCCTGTTCGAACAGGTCGACGACAGCCCGGGCGACGAGGTGGTCGCCCCCGGCGCGTCGTGTCGGACGCAACTCGAAGACAGGGACGAGGCGGCGCGGCGACCGCCGCACCCGATAGAGAAGGTCGCGCAGGCGCTGTCGGGGTGAGCGTGCTGGGGGGCCGGTCGATATCTGGCCCGTTTCACGACGTTCCGCAATCACATCGTTTTTGCCGGTTTGCGTGGCACGTCACATCAGACCATGTCCGATGCACCCGATGTCGGCGAACTCACCCCGCCGAATCGCACGCTGATGGGCCCCGGCCCGAGCGACGTTCACCCGCGCGTCCTCCGCGCGATGTCCACGCCGCTGGTCGGTCACCTCGACCCGTCGTTTATCGACATCATGAACGAGGTGCAGGAGCTCATGCGTTACACGTTCCGCACCGACAACAAGTGGACGATTCCGGTCTCGGGTACCGGGTCGGCGTCGATGGAGGCGGCCATCGGCAACCTCGTCGAACCGGGTGACACGATGCTCGTCCCGACGAACGGCTACTTCGGCGGCCGCATGGAGTCGATGGCCGAGCGCGCCGGCGGCGAGGTCGTCCACGTGGACGCGCCGTGGGGCGAGCCGCTCGACCCCGCGGACGTGCAGGACGCCTTCGACGAGCACCAGCCGGACGTGTTCGGGTTCGTCCACGCCGAGACCTCGACGGGCGTGAAACAGCCGGGCGTCCCCGAACTGACGAGCATCGCCCACGACCACGACGCGCTCGTCGTCGCCGACACCGTCACCTCGCTCGGCGGGGTCGAACTCGAAGTCGACGACTGGGGCATCGACGCAGCCTACTCCGGCCCGCAGAAGTGCCTGTCGTGCCCGCCGGGCGCGAGCCCGCTGACGCTCAACGACCGCGCGATGGACAAGGTTCTCTCGCGCGAGGAGCCGACCCGCTCGTGGTACCTCGACCTGTCGCTGCTGGAGGGCTACTGGGGCGACGACCGCTCGTACCACCACACCGCGCCCATCACCAACGTCTACGCCATCCGCGAGGCGCTCCGGCTGGTCGCCGAAGAGGGCATCGAAGCGCGGTGGGCGCGCCACCGCCGGGTCGCGGGCGCGCTGAAAGCCGGCGTCGAGGCGATGGGCCTCGGCCTCAACCCCGAAGACGACTACTGGCTCCCCAGCCTCAACGCGGTGCTCGTCCCCGACGGCGTCGACGCGGGCGCGGCAATCGACTACGTCCTCGAACACTACGACCTCGAAATCGCCGGCGGCCTCGGCGCGCTCGCGGGCGACATCTTCCGCGTCGGCTGTATGGGCCACTCGGCGCGGCCGGAGAACGTCTCGTTCCTCCTGACCGCCCTCAGCGAGGCGCTGGAGGCGCAGGGCGCGGACGTGGACCCCGAAGCCGGGTTCGCCGCCATGCGCGAAGCGTTGAACCAGTAACGGCTCCGAACCGGCGGCAATTCGGTGTGAACCGCGTCGAAACTCGGCGAAACCGACGCAAAACGCCCGCCACGGTGTCCGCTTTTCATGAGCGTCGCCCCGCGAGTGGCGACCGGAGCGATTCACCATGACCCGACTCACTCTCGTCGGCGTCGCGCTCGCGGTCCTCGTCGCGACCGCGGGCGTCGCCGCCGCCGCACCGTCCGAGAACGCACGCGAATCGTCCCCCGCGTCAGAGGCCGGACAGCAGGGGCCGCCGGGCGAGCTCCCGGACCCGGTTCCGGAGTTCGTATCGGACGTCCACCGCATCGTTAGCGACTTCCTGAGCGGGGCGCTCGACGGCTCGCTTGGGGACTCGCTAAGCGACCGCGCCGACGACTTTTCGGGTGCGTAACTAAGTGCAACCCGAAGGTAGCCGACAACTGCGCTGAACGCCACCCGTTCAACCCGAATCACCAACTCATATGAGACGAACACTCCTCGTCGCCGCGACAGTTCTGGTCCTCCTCACGGCCGGCGTCTCGGCCGCGTTCGTGACCGGAGTCGGACCGTTCTCCGACGACGACGCCGAGTCAGACGAACCGTTCCCCACGAAGACGACCGCACCGCCCGATGACGACGGCGGTGACAGCGGCGGGAGCGACAGCAGCGACAGCAGCGACAGCGGCAGCAGCGACAGCGACAGCGGCGGCGACGCGGCCGAGAGCGAATCGGTGCCGCCGTTCGGTGTCGTCGTCGACAACATCGAGAACTGCGGCCAGACGTGTCGCGACGTGACCAGCACGATAACGAACCAACAGGACGCCGATAGTTCCGGCGTCACCGTCTACAGTCGCATCTTCGTCGGCAACAGCACCGACCCGGACGACGAGGTCTGGCGCGGGTCCCAAGCGGTCGGCGACCTCGCGGCGGGCGAGTCGTACACGACGACGAAGCGCGTCAAACTCTCGTACTCGGAGGCGTTCGCGGTCCGGCAGGCCGACGGCTGGATTACGGTCCAGACGACAATCGAGACCGACGACCGGACGCTGACGTACACTGAACAGCGCCACGTGGCATAACCCGGCGCAGCGGCGCGGCGTGACGCCCGGCCCGGCGGCGACCCCGCGTCCGCGCCCGACTCGTTTTACTCCCCCGCTGGTTCGCGTCTGAGACGAGCGACAGTGACTTTAGTTTTTGAGCTAAACTATTATTAGACATGGCAAATTCATGCATTCGTCTCAATGAACAATCGGGGTGGCGGTAGGGGATGCGCCCCTCGCTCCGCGAACTTCTCTCGTATCTCGGCCCCGGTTTTATCATCAGCGTCGCGTACATGGACCCCGGCAACTGGGCGACAAACATCTCGGGCGGCGCGAAGTTCGGCCCCGCCCTGCTGTGGGTCATCGTCCTCGCCAGCGTCATGGCGATGGGAATTCAGGTGCTCGCCGCCAAACTCGGCATCGCCACCGGAAAGGGCGTGGCACAGCTCTGCCGCGAGCGGTTCTCGGGACCCGTCGTCGTGGTCCTGTGGGCCGCCGCGGAGCTGGCGATGGTCGCCACCGACATGGCCGAAATCATCGGGGCCGCAATCGGCTTCAGCCTCGTCTTCTCGCTCCCGCTGTGGGCGGGGGCCGTCCTCGCGGCGGTGAGCTCGTTCGCCCTCCTCGGCGTTCGGACCGCCCACAAACGGGGGTTCCGCTGGGTCGAACTCACCGTCATGTCGCTCGTCGGCGTCATCGCGCTCTCGTTCGTCTTCGAGATGGCGCTGGCGAGGCCGACCGCTTCGACCGTCGCGTCCGGCCTCGTCCCGACCGTGCCGAACGCCTCGGCGCTGTACGTCGCCATCGGCATCCTCGGCGCGACCGTGATGCCCCACAGCGTCTACCTCCACCCGTACATCGTCCAGGACCGCCGCGACCGCCTCATCGAGTCCGACGGCGACACCGAATCCGTCCACCGCCGCCACTTCCGGCTGGAGCGCCTCGACACCGTCGTCGCGCTCTTCGGCGCGATGTTCGTGAACGCCGCGATGCTCATCGTCGCCGCCGCGGCGCTTCAGGGAACCGGCATCGAGACGCTCGAAGAGGCGTACGTCACCCTCAGCGGCGTCTTCGGCGCGAACGCGAGCCTCGCGTTCGGCGTCGCGCTCATCGCCGCCGGGCTCTCGTCGTCGCTCGTGGCGACGATGGCCGGCCAGACCGTCATGGACGGCTTTCTGGACCTCAACATCAACGTCTGGCTCCGGCGGTCGGTCACGCTCGTGCCGAGTCTCCTCATCGTCGCCGCGGGGTTCGACCCCACGTCGGTGCTCGTCGCCTCGCAGGTCGCGCTGAGCTTCGAACTGCCGTTCGTGCTGATTCCGCTCCTCTGGTTCACCCACGAGGCGTCGCTGATGGGGACCTTCCGCAACCGGGCGACGACGACCGGCGTCCTCGGCGTCGTTATCGCCGTCATCGTGGCGCTGAACGGGTGGCTCCTGTACTCGACGCTCCTCGGGTGACGGAGGAGGGTGGTCGACCCCCGCTCGGCGACTGTCGGCGCGAACCGGACGACCGCCAACCGCCCGCCCACCGCATCCGCAACGACTTTTCGCGCCGGCCGCAAAGCCGGGGTATGAACATCGAGGTTCTCGAACTAGCCGACCTCGGCACCGACGCCCGCCGCGCCTTCTTCGAGCGGGACGCCGGCGTCGGCGAGGTTCGCTCCGACGTGCGCGACATCGTCGAGCGGGTCAGCCGAGAGGGCGACGTCGCAGTCCGTGAGTTCTCAAAGGAGTTCGACGGCGTCCAGGTCGGCAACATCGACGTGACCGACGCCGCCGAGCGCGCCTACGACGAAATCGACGACGACGTGCGCGAGGCCATCGAGGACGCCGCGGCGAACGTCCGCGAGTTCCACGAGAAGCAGGTCCCCGAGGACTGGCGCGAGGAGTTCGGCGACGACGGCACCCGCGAACTGGGTCGTCGCTACCGGCCGCTCGACCGGGTCGGCGTCTACGCCCCCGGCGGCACCGCCGCCTACCCGTCGAGCGTCCTCATGGGCGTCATCCCCGCGAAGGTCGCTGGCGTCGAACACGTCGCGGTCGCCACGCCGCCCGCGGAGCCGATGAACCCCGTCACGCTCGCCGCGATGCACGTCGCGGGCGCGGACGCGGTGTACTCGGTCGGCGGCGCGCAGGGCATCGCCGCGCTCGCCTACGGCACGGAGACGGTGAAGGCCGTCCAGAAAGTCGTCGGGCCGGGCAACAAGTGGGTCACGGCGGCGAAGGCCGAGGTCCGCGGCGACGTGGACATCGACTTCCTCGCCGGCCCCTCCGAAGTACTCGTCGTCGCCGACGAGACCGCCGAGGCGCGGTTCGTCGCCGCCGACCTCGTCGCGCAGGCCGAACACGACCCGAACGCGTCTGTCGTCGCCGTCACCGACGACGCCGACCTCGCCGCGGACATCGTCGCGGAGGTCGAGCGACAGGCGGGCGAGCGCGACCGGGCCGAGACCATCGAGGCGGCGCTCGAAAACGACGCGTCGGGCGTCCTCCTCGCGCGGTCGATGTCCGAGGCGGTGCTGTTCGCCGAGGAGTACGCCGCCGAGCACCTGACGATTCAGGCCGACGACGACGAGGCGCTGTTGGACCGCATCGACTCCGCGGGGAGCGTCTTCCTCGGCCCGTACACGCCCGTCGCGGCCGGCGACTACGCCTCCGGGACGAACCACGTCCTCCCGACCGGCGGCGGCGCGAAGCGGCAGGGCGGGCTCTCGGTGGACCACTTCGTCCGCTCGACGACGGTCCAGCGCCTCGACCGCGACGGGCTGTCGGAGCTCTCGGAGACGATTACGACGCTCGCCGAGGCGGAAGGCCTCGACGCGCACGCCCAGAGCGTCCGCGAGCGGTTCGAAGAGTAAAGAGTAGGCCGAACGGCCGAGTCGAGCCGTTTTCTGTCCGTCTCGCACCCGGTAGCCGCAGCCTACCGGGTCGGCGCGCGAAGTTCCGCCTGCGCCACAGTTAACCGTTCCCACAGTATAATGGGGCGTATGAGCACGGAATCCGCGAGTGGCGGCGGCGATGTGGCGGTCACGGTCACGCCCGCGGCCGCGGACGAGGCCGTCTCCCTCCTCGAAGGCGAGTCGATGGACACCGACGTGGCCGGACTCCGGCTGTTCGTCCAGCAGGGCGGTTGCGCCGGGTTGTCCTACGGGATGCGCTTCGACAACGAACCCGAAGACGACGACACGGTCGTCGAACAGCACGGTCTCCGCGTGTTCGTCGACCCCGCGAGCATGAACTACATCGGCGGTTCGACCCTCGACTTCGAAGGCGGCCTGCAGGGCGCGGGCTTCCACGTCGACAACCCGAACGCCGAGAGCAGTTGCGGGTGCGGCGAGTCGTTCCGGACGTAGGGACCAATTTCTTAAGCCGCCCCCGCGCGAAGCGGTGGCATGGCCGAACTTCAGACCCAGACCGTATCGAGCGGTAAGACCGTCTTCGTCGCCACCGACGAGCCAGAGCGAGGCTCGAAGGGACCGTTCTACGTCGTCTATTCGACCGAGGACGCCGAGAACCGATGGGGCTACCTCTGCGGGAACTGCGACTCGTTCGACACCGCGATGGACACGATGGCCCGCATCGAGTGCAACAACTGCGGGAACGTCCGCAAACCCGAGGAGTGGGACGCCGCTCACGAGTAGTCGAGCGTCCGGCGCGGCCGCTCGCCGATTATTGGTATGGTATACCGTGACAATCTTTATCAGGGGTGCGGGTGTACGTTGACCTGCATGGCCCAGGCTTCGATGCCTCCTGTTCAGGAGGCTCGGTCGATATTCGGCCGGCTCGGCTACTCCGTCTCGGGGGACGGACCCGATATGCTGGCCGAACGCAAGTGGCGTACGGTCCACGTGACCGCACTGAGTTCGCGCGAAGCGACCGAATGCCGTCCGGTGCTCGCAGACGGCGGAACCGAGACACCGTATCGGTTCCGCTGCTTCGTGACGTGGGACGACCACATCAGCTCGCTTCGAGAGCGGCTTCGCGGTATCGACCTTCCATACGAGTGGGCAATCATCGGCGTGTCGAACGGTGGTGGGAACGACTACGAGGTCGTTCACGGCACGAACACGTAATCGAAACGGGGCGTCTTCGCCCAAACGTTTTCTCAGCCCGTCGCTAACGGACGAGCATGTCGCAGGCCGCAGAGACGGAGCTGGCGCGATTCGTCCGGAGCAGACGGCTCAACGCGGCGCTCGCGTGGCTGTTCGTCGGCTTCCTCGTCGCCGTCGCCGTCGGGAGCGTCGTCACCGGCGGCGACCTCGTCTGGGGCGGCTTCGCGGCCGTCGTGGCCGCGGTCACCGTCGTTCCGGCCGTCGCCTTCCGCGAACCGCGAGCGATGCTTCCGTGGGAGGTCGTCGCGCTCGCCTCGCTCCCGCTCGTCGCCCGCGTCCTCGTTCGGGGCCAGACCATCGGCGGCGTGGCGTTCACCGGCCGCGTCTCGACGTACCTCGCGGTGGCCGCCATCGCGCTCATCGTCGCCGTCGAACTCGACGTGTTCACGCCGGTCCGCATGAACCACTCCTTCGCCGTCTTCTTCGTCGTCATCGCCACGATGGCCGCCGCCGGCGTCTGGGCGGTCGTCCAGTGGCTCTCCGACCTCTACCTCGGGACGCGCCTGCTTTTGAACGGCCGGCCCGACGACGTTATCGAGGCGGGGCTGATGTGGGACTTCGTCGCCGCCACCGTCGCCGGTCTCGCCGCCGGGTTGCTGTTCGAGTACTACTTCCGCCGCCGGGCCGCCTCGCGCGAGCGGCTTCCGGAGGAGGTCGCGGAGATGGCCGACGTGTCGGAGACGACGGAGGCGGCGGAGGCGGACGACCACCCCGCGTCGGAGGGCGGTGAGTCGTCGTGAATCTTCGCACCTACCTCCGCATCGACGCGCGACGCCAGCGTCAGCTCTCTCGGGCGATGCAGGTGGTCCTCGTCGGCCTCGTCTTCATCGGCCTCGACCGCGGGAACTTCGGCATCGTCGTCAACGCGCTCGTCGGCCTCGGCGTGACCTACCTCCCGGCGCTACTCGAACGCGACTACCGCATCCCGATGGACGCCGGACTGACGCTCTGGATATCCTCCGCGGCGTTCCTCCACGCGCTCGGCACGGTCGGCCTCCCCGGTTCGGAGACCAGTTTCTACGCGGGCGTCTGGTGGTGGGACCACCTCACCCACGCGCTGTCGTCGTCGGTCGTCGCGGCGGCCGGCTACGCGACCGTCCGCGCGGTCGACGAGCACACGACGGACATCTACCTGCCGCCGCGGTTCATGTTCGTCTTCATCCTGCTTTTCGTCCTCGCGTTCGGCGTCTTCTGGGAGGTCATCGAGTTCGCCATCTCCGGGGTGGCCTCGCTCGCCGGCACCGGGTCGGTGCTGACGCAGTACGGCCCCGACGACACGCTCCTCGACCTCGTGTTCGACGCCGTCGGCGGCGTCATCGTCGCCGTCTGGGGGACCGCACACCTCTCCGACGTGGTCGGCGCGTTACAGAGCCGGCTCGAAGGGACGGCCCGTTGACACGACGGGGCGGACACCAGTACGTCGGAATCGGCCGACTGGGGGAGAATCTCTCCGAGTCCCGATATACATTTGTACACGGGCTGAGACGTTCACACCGATGTCGAGCTGGGTCGGAGACGGAGACGAGGACGATGGCGAGGACGCCGCCGCCGCGTTCGAGACGGTCGGTCGCCGCAGTCAGATTCTGCAGGCGCTCTCGTCGGAGCCGCTAGCGAAGGCCGAGCTGGTCCGCACGCTCTCAGTCTCTCGGTCCACCGTCGACCGCGGCGTCGAGCGACTCGTCGACCTCGGCCTCGTAGAACGGTCGGACGGCGGGTTCGTCGCTACGACGGCGGGCCGCGTCGCGCTGGAGACACACGACGAAGCGATACGGGCGATGGCGAACGTGCTCGGCGCGGGGCCGGTGCTCGACCGCCTCCCCGAGTCGGTCAACCCGCCGCCCTCGCTGTTCCGCGACGCGGTCGTCTGTACGGGCGACCTCACGGCGATGGAACAGCGGACCTCGCTCGATTTCGACCTCGGCGAGGTGACGACGCTCACCGGCTTCAACGGCCCGTTTCTGTTCAGCCTCTGGCCCGAGGGGAGCGAACAGCTCGCGCGGCTCGGCGACAGCGCCACGCTCGTTCTCTCCGCGGAGTCGCTCGACTGGCTCTCGAATCGCTATCCCGACGGTCTCGACGCGATGGTCGACGCCGGCGTCCGCGTGTGCGCGGTCGACGACGACCCGGCGTTCGGCGTCGTAGTGATGAACCGGCCGACGACGGCCTCGGTCACGCTCGTCGTCTACGACCACATGGGCGGACCCGAGGCGCTGGTCGTGAGCTACGACCCCTCGGCCGTGGCGTGGGGGCGGACGCTCGTCGCGGCGCGGGCCGAGACCGCGCGCCCGTATCGGGTCGACGACTGAGTCCCGCGACGACGCGTCGGGGGTTGCTCCGTTCGCCCCGGCCCCCGGCCGCCGAGTTGGGGACGATTATTTGTGATAGTAAGACGAAGGGTCCGACGAGATGGTGTTCAAGAAAATCACCCTCGTCGGTCGGAGTGCAGAGAGTTTCGACGCCGCCGTCGACGACGCGATTAACCGCGCGGAGGAGACGCTCGCGGGCGTCCACTGGGTCGAAGTAAAGGAGCTCGGCGTCGAACTCGCGTCCGTCGAGACGCGGGAGTACCAAGCCGAGGTCGAAGTCGCGTTCGAACTCGAAGGAGAAGACGACGAGTAGAGACGTAACTCGCCCGCGTCGAGGCGAGGGCAGTCGCGCCGGTTCTGCGCTGTCTCGCCCGACCCGCGGGCCGTCCCGACGGCTTCTTATCCGCCCGCACCGCCACATTCGAGAAGCGAATGCCTCGGCTCCTCCACTACTCCGACATCGAGAACGTCTTCGACGACACCGAGCGCGCCGGCCGCCTCGCGGGCTGTGTCAGCGCCCTCGCCGGCGACGACTCGCTCGTGGTCGGCACCGGCGACAACACCGCGCCGGGCGTCCTCTCGCTCGTCGAGCGCGGCGGGCAGGCGCTCGACTTCTACGACGCCGTGGACGCCGACCTCGAAACGTTCGGCAACCACGACTTCGACTACGGGGCGAGCCGGACCCGCGAACTCGTCGCCGCAAGCCGGCCGACGTGGGTTACGAGCAACGTCCGCGGCGAGGGCGGCGTCCGGTTCGCCGCCGCCGAGGGAACCGTCCCGCGGACGACCCGCGGGGTCGACGGGCTGACGCTCGGCTTCTTCGGCGTCACCGACCCCGCGACCGGCTCAATCAACCCCGAGGCGGTCGACCTCGACTTCTCGGACCCCTACGAGGCCGCCGCCGACGCGGCCGCCGCCCTCAGAGACGACGGCGCGGACCTCGTCGTGGCGCTCTCGCACCTCGGGAGCGGCGACGACGAACTCGTCGCGCGGTGCGACGTGGACCTCGTCCTCGGCGGCCACGTCCACGCCGAGCGCGACGACGTGGTCGACGGCGTGCCAATCGTCCGCCCCGGCGCGAACGGCCACGTCGTCTGGGAGGTCCGCGTCGCCGCCGACCGAATCGAGACGGTCCGCCACCGGACCGCCGAGTACCGACCCGACGAGGGACTGGTGGCGGCGCTGGAGGGGCGAGTCGACGCCGCCGGGCTCGACGAAGTTCTCTGTCGCATCGACCGCCCGATGGACCGCGCCGAGGAGACCGTCGCGGCCGGCGAGTGCCGCGTCGGCAACGCCATCGCCGACGCCTACCGCTGGGCGACCGGCGCGGACGTGGGGCTCCAGAACAGCGGCGGCATCCGCTCCGGCCCGCCCATCGGCCCCGACGTGACCCACGCCGACCTCGTGAGCCTCGTTCCCTTCGAGGAACACCTCGTCGTCGCCGAGGTGACCGGCACGGAGCTACTGGCGGCGTTCGGAGCCGCCCGCGGAGCCGAGATGGGCTTCGGCGAACCCGACTGGTGGCACGCCCACGTCAGCGGCGCGCGCATCGTCTGGGACGACGACCGAGACGAGGTGGTCGAGGCGTTCGTCGACGGCGAGCCAATCGACCCCGAGGCGCGCTACACCGTCGCCACGAGCGACTACCTGCTGCACAGCACACAGGAGTTCCCGGCTATCACGCAGGCCCACCGCGTCGGCGAGTTCGAGATTCAACACGACGCGCTGGCGCGGTACGCCCGCGAGGTCGGCTTCGACGCCGCCGTCGAGGGCCGCATCGAGCGCCGGTCGGCCACCCGCGCCGACGACTGAGCGCGGAACGGGGCCGAAACCGAGACGCGGCCGCCGGCGAACCCGTCCGAGAGGGAAAGGTTCACGCACGCCCGGCGAGTGGCTTCGGAGTATGACACGGGTCGTGGTCCCGGTTCGATACCCCCTCTCGAAGCACTCCCGGGCGACGCTCGAAGAGGCCGTCCGCGTCGCGAGAGAGCGCGACGCCGAACTGACGGTCCTCCACGTCGACCTCTACCAGTCGAACCGCGGCGTGACGCGGACCGAACTCAAGCGGGCGGTCGAAGGCGAGTTCGGCCCGCTCGTCCGCGCGCGCTACGTGGTCCGCCGGGGCTTCCTCGTCGAGGAGACGATTCTCGAAGAGGTCGCCGCCGAGGAGGCCGACATCGTCGTCATCGGGTCGAAACAGGCGAGCCGCTGGCGGCGGATGCTCCGGCGGTTCCTCGACGACCCCGACATCGACGTGTTCCTCCGCGAAAAGCTCGACTGCACGGTCATCACCGTCCGCGCGGACGACTGAACCGGCGACGCTCGGGTTCGGGTTCGGTCGGTTTTCCGTTTCCGCCGCCGCCCCAGTGCCGACCGTCTCGGGCGCTACCCGCTCAGTCGTCGTCGGCGGTGTCCGTCGACTCCGCGTCAGCCGAATTCGGGGAGTCAGTCGCGTCGGCCGCGTCGGCCGAATCAGCCGCATCGACCGGGGCTTCGCCGCCCTCCCCGGAGACCGGGTGGGTAGGCGCTCCCGGTGCCGGCGACGCGGTGGCGTGACGCCGGTTCGCGGCCTCGTCGCCGGTGACGTGGAGGCTCCCGCTCGTCTCGTCGAAGACGAGGTGGGTGTGCGGGTAGGCGAACTCGACGGTCGCCTCTGACTCCTCGACGAGCGTCCAGAGCCGCGTCTGGACCTCGGACTGGATGCGGCCGATTTTGTACGGTTTCAGCGCCCAGTAGCGGAGGCGCAGGAGGACGCCGTTGTCGGCGTAGGAGTTGATGTAGGCGGTCGGCTTCGCCGGGTAGCGGGCGCTCCCGATGCGGATGTCCGGCCCGCCTTCAACCACCGCGTCGCAGTCGCGGGCGGCGCGCTCGACGAGGTCGCGGGCGGCGTCGATGTCCGACTCGTAGGTGACGAGCACGTCGAGCGACAGGCGGGTCCGCTCGTCCTCCGCGGAGTAGTTGATGACGTCGCGGTCGCGGATGTTCGAGTTCGACATCACGAGAAAGGTGTTGTCGAGGGTGAATATCTTCGTGTAGCTCAGGGTAATCTCGTCGATGAAGCCCTTCGTGCCGTCGTCGAGTTCGATCATGTCGCCGATTTCGAACGGCTGGTCCGAGAGGACGAACACCCCGTTGATGATGCTCCCGACGATGGGCGCGAGGACGATACCGAGCACCGCCGAAAACACCGTCACCGAGAGGACGATGTCGCCGAGTTCGAGGCCGAGGACGTTCGCCCCGACGCCGACGCCGACGAGGACGATGGCGAGGCGGACGATTCGGAGGACGGTCTGGGCGACGCTCTGACGGCGGAACTGCCGGGCGACCGGCCGGCCGAGCAGGCGGACGATGTACTTCGAGAGCCCGACCGACAGGGTGACGATGACGAGCGCGACGGCGATGCGCCACCCCGGGAACAAGAGGTACTCCGGCACGAACGTCGGCGGCGTGAGCGCCGTGGACTGGAGCGGGGCGACCGCGACGTGGATCCCCGCAGTCGGTACCCCGCCCGACGCGCCCGACACGTCGGCAACCCCCTCGACTCCGTGCATGGAAACCGCAACGGGGAGCGGCGAAAAAAGGGTTGTTACTACGGGGGGCGGTCGCGGTGAACGGCTAAGTGTCGGGGCGTCGCAATATTAGTATGAGCAACGCGACGACCTCCCGTCCCGACTTCCGGATAACGCACGACACCCCGCCCAGTCGAGCGCTCCTCTGTGGCTTTTCGTCGTTCGGACTCGCCGGCCTCACGGCCGTCGACTTCATCGTCGACCACCTCGACCTCGAACAGACCGGTCACCTCACCGTCGAGGGCCTCCCGGCGGTGACGCCCTTCGAGGACGGGCGGCCCCGACACCACACGCGACTGTTCTCCCGCGACGACCTCGACGTGACCGTGCTCGTCGGCGAACTGTTCGTCCCGGCGGTCCACGGCACGCAGTTCGGAAACGCCATCCTGGAGTGGACCGAACGAAATCAGGTGGAGGAACTCGCCGTCCTGTCGGGGATTCCGATGGCCCACGGCCCGGACGAACACCGCGTGTTCTACATCGCCACCGACGACTACCGCGAGGCGCGACTCGCCGACAGCGACATCCCGCCGATGGGGCGCGGATTCTTCGACGGCACCAACGCGGCGCTCGTCGAGCGCGGCATCGGGTCGCCCCTCGGCGTCGGCGTCTACGTCACGCCCGTCCACGCGCAGGTCCCCGACGTTGAGGCGGCGATTCGACTCGTCGACGCCGCCGACGACGTGTACGACCTCGGCGTCGACTCCTCGCCGCTGGAGTCCTTTGCGGCCGAGGTGCAGCAGTACTACGCCGAACTCGCCGAGCGACTCCACGACAGCGAGGCCGACCTCCCGGAAGACCGGATGTACATGTGAGGGGCGATTCGCCCGCCGTCCCGCGATATTCGGCGGCCACCCTGCTATCAGTTGTGCCACTTGTTTTCGGAATTTCGTGCTACTCGGATTTCAGTAAATGATTTAGGTGATGCCGTACACGTCACGAGCATGGCCGACGAACTGCGGCTCACCATGGAGCGAGTCGGTGAGCGCTTCAACCTCGGTGAGTACGAGATAGACGCGTATCTGGCCGTCCTCGAACACGGACAGTTGACGGCGAGCGAAATCGCCGACCGAACCAGCATCCCCCAGCCGCGGGTGTACGACACGGTCCGGAGCCTGTCCGACCGCGGCCTCGTCGAACTCCGCGAGTCGCGGCCGATGAAAATCGTCGCCGTCGACCCCGACGACGCCTTCGCGAACGTCAAGACCTCGCTGGAGGAACTCATCGAGGAACTGGAGGCGCGGTACACCGCCCCCGCCCGCGACACCGAGGCGGTTTCGCTCGTCAAGTCGCGGTCGACCATCCTCCGCTACATCGAGGAGATTATCGAGGCCGCCGAGTACGAACTCGTGCTCTCTTTGACGCCCGACCTGCTCCGTCGCTTCCGCGACGACCTCGCGGCGGCCATCGATAGCGGCGTCAGCATCGACCTGCTCGTCACGCCCGCCTCCCGCGCGCCCGACCCCGAGGAGTTCAACTACCTCGACGTGGCGACCATCGCCCGCGCCCGCCGCGGCATCACCTCGCCCGTCCTCGCGGTCGCCGACGGCGAGTACTCCATCTACGCGACGCAGGACGCCCTCCGAGACGACCGCGACCGCTACGGCGTCATCTTCAACCGCTCCGCGCTCGGCTTCCTCGTCAGCGGCTTCTTCGGGACCGTCCTCTGGACCACCGCCGAGACCATCGTCGCCAACGGCAAGCGTCGGCCGTTCCCGCGCCGCTACGCCTCCATCCGCCGGGCCGTCAAGGACATCCGCGAGATAGACGGCGACTTCTACGCCTCCGTCTCCGGCCGCGACATCGAGACGGGCGACCCCGTCGTGGTCGAGGGCCGCGTCATCGAGACGGCCTTCGAGGACACGGAGGAGGTCGCGTCGCTCCACATCGAGACCGAAGAGAGCGTCGTCGAAGTCGGCGGACTGGTCGCCGCGCTCGAAGACGTGGAAGGACAGGAGATTCTGCTCGGCCGCGACGAGGTTCCGAACCGCGACGAAATCGTCTGAAGCCGCGTCGTCAGTCACCGCACGTAGCTTTTCGGGCCCGCCGCCCTCGCCAGCGACGGCTACTCGTCGGGGAACTCGTAGACGACCGCGCCGCAGTCCGCACAGCCGAGCACCTCGTGTTCCGGTGAGTCGTACAGCCCCGCGGTGCCGCCGCAGCAGTTGCGCGTCGTCGTCTCCTCGACCGGGCCGCCGCAGTCCGGACAGACCTCGGCGAACATCCGCATCGGCTCCGTGGCCGCGAGCGCGACCATCGGGTCGACGCCGCGCTCGACGACCGTGTAGAGGGTCGCCACGTCCGCGATGGCCTGCGGCCGGGAAATCCACACGGACATCGAGGGACCGTCGAGCGAGATGCCATCGAACTCGGCGTCGACCGTCGCGTCGAACGGGACCGCGTTGGCGACGGCCTCGGCGAGTTCCTCGTCGGTGGTCTTCCGGAGCGTCGCCATCGTCGACTCCCACTCCTCGCGGGCGTCGTCAGTGAGGAACAGCCCGTCTTCTTCTTCGACGAGGACGCCGGCGTTCAGGAGCGCCGAGAGCATCACGTCGGGGTCGACGTTGGCGTCGAGCGATTCCGAGCGGCGGTCCGAGGCCGGCCCCTCGTCGCCGTGGTCGAAGACGCCGGCGAGGCCGACTGCGCCGACCAACTGCGGCGCGAACGAGGGCGTGCCGGGGACGACGTAGCCCCGGAGGTACACAGAGAGCGCGCCGCCGACGAGGACGACGAGGCCGGCGACCGGCGAGAGCACGCTGACCGCGAGACCGACGACGACGACGATTGCGACGTTGACGGCGGTACACGGCAGACAGCGGTTCTCGCCGGTGTGTTCCGGGCGCCTGAGTGAGTCGATGACGGACATGGTGTGAGAAGTGGGACTGAGAGGTGTTCGCGTTCGCGGTGGTCAGTTCGCCGGGGGCGTCTCGGTCTCGGTCTCGGCCGCGTCGAGGCGGACCGCCTTCCCCGTCTCCGACGAGCGGTAGATTGCGTCGATGACGCGCTGGACGGCGAGGCCCTGTTCGACCGTGTTGCGGCCGGGGTGTTCGCCCTCGGCGACGGCCGCGAGGAACGCCTCCTGTTCGGTCTTGTGGGTGTCGTTGTCCTGCGTCACCACGTCCGTCGTCGAGAGGTGGTTGCCGCCGCCGACGCCGTCCTCGTAGAACTGGAGATCGTGGCTCGCGCGGTCGAAGCGCACGCCGCCCTCCGTGCCGCGGAGGAAGAACTCGTCGTTGGTCGGGCGGTTCGTCGCCCACGCGACTTCGAGGGAGATGGTCGTCCCCTCGTCGGTGCGGATGAAGGCGCTCGCGGAGTCGTCCACGTCGAAGGCCTCCGGGCCCACGTCCTCGCCCCACATCTCGACGAAGGTGTAGTCGTCGCGGTCGCCGAACTCGGAGCGGGTGACGCCGGAGACTTCGACGACCTCGGGGAAGTCGAGGAAGTAGAGCGCGAGGTCGATGGCGTGGACGCCGATGTCGATGAGCGACCCGCCGCCCGCGACCTCCTTCGAGGTGAACCACGACCCGCGGCCGGGGATGCCGCGGCGGCGGACGTAGTTGGCCTCGACGTGGGTGACGTCGCCGAGGCGGCCCTCCTCGTAGTGGTGGCGGACGACCTCGACGGGGTTGGCAAAGCGGTTGTTGAAGCCGACCATGCAGAAGCCGTCGGCCTCCTCGGCCGCCTCGGCGATTCGCTCGGCGGATTCGAGCGAGTGCGCCAGCGGCTTTTCGAGCAGGACGTCGAGGCCCGCGTCGAGCGCGGCGACGGCGTACTCCTCGTGGAAGCGGTTCGGGGTGGTGATGATGACCGCGTCGACCGCCTCGAACAGTTCCGACTTCTCCTCGTAGGTGTTCACGTCGTACTTCTCCGCGAAGCGCCGACGGGCGTCCGCCATGATGTCGAGGCCGCCGACGAGGGTCGCGCCGAGGTCGACGAGGCGGTCTGCGTGGTGGTGTCCGATGTTTCCGAGTCCGACGATACCGATTCGGACCGATGATTCCGTGCTCATGATTCGATGATTAACTACTGGTGGTGTTAAGTTTCACGTTCTTTGGGCTGAATTGCCAGAATCGACCGCGAGACCCCGGTTAGCAAGCGTTCTCACTGCGACGGGTGGCGTGCAATGGAGCCGGACCAGACGGGGCGAGACGAGACGGGACACGCGGGTCGAGTCGGCGTTCAGTAGAGCTGTTCTTCTCGCTCCTTGCGTTCTTCTTCGCGGCGCTGTTCCTCCTTGAGCCGACGCCGTCCGCGGAGGTACTGCCTCCCCTTCGGGATGAACTTGTTCTTCAGGTCGAGGAGGAACGAGACGATACCGTAGGCCCAGAAGAAAAACAGGACGGTCATGCCGCCGAGGTACAACAATCCGAGTTCGTTGACCATGGGTGTGAGTGTGTGCTGTGGGTGGGTTCGGTGAGCGTTGTGCGGGCTGTGCGAGTCGCGTGCGGGGTCGAGGACGAACCGACGCGGGCCGTTTTACGGGCGCGTCAGTCGTCGCTTTCGGCTTCCGTGCCGGCCGCGCCGCTCGTCTGGACGGCCGTCTCGATGCCGTGGCTGATGGCCTCGCCCGTCGCCGTGTCGAAGAGGTGGACGCGCGAGCGGTCGAGGACGACCGTCACGTCCTCGTCCTCCTCGATGTCGGTGTCGGGGGCGACGCTCATCAGCAGTTGGTCGTTGGCGACGCCGCTCGTGTCTTCGAGGTCCGTCTCGGCCGACTCCGAGAGCTTCAGGTAGACGAATATCTCGTCGCCCATCGGTTCGAGCACGTCCGTCACGGCGTCGATGCGGCGGCTGGGGTTCGAGACAAGCGACTCCTCTTCGACGAGGTACACGTCCTCCGGGCGGATGCCCATCGTGACGTCCGTCCCCGGTTCGACGCCGAGGTCGGCGGGGTCGAACTCCACGTCGATGTTGGTCGAGACGAAGCCGCCTTCGGTGACTTCGCCGTCGAGGAAGTTCATCGAGGGCGAGCCGATGAAGCCCGCGACGAACAGGTTCGACGGCTCGTTGTAACAGACCAGCGGCGGGTCTATCTGCTGGAGTTGGCCGGAGTCGATGACCGCGATGCGGTCGGACATCGTCATCGCCTCCGCCTGGTCGTGGGTGACGTAGATGATGGTCGTGTCCAGTTCCTTGTGGAGGCGCTGGAGTTCGGTCCGCATGTGGACCCGGAGCTTCGCGTCGAGGTTCGCTAACGGCTCGTCCATCAGGAAGACGCCGGGGTTGCGGACGATGGCGCGAGCGATGGCGACGCGCTGGCGCTGGCCGCCGGACATCTCGTCGGGCATGCGTTCGAGCATCCCCTGCAACTGGACGATTTCGGCGGCGCGCTCGACGCGGCGCTCGATTTCCTCCTTGTCGTAGTTGCGGAGGCGGAGCCCGAAGGAGATGTTGTCGTAGACGTCCATGTGGGGGAACAGCGCGATGTTCTGGAACACCATCGCCACCCCGCGGTCCTTCGGCGGGAGGTTCGTCACCTCGCGGTCGCCGATGAACACCTTCCCCTCCGAGGGGATGGTGAGGCCCGCAATCATCTCCATGGTCGTCGACTTCCCGCACCCCGACGGACCGACGAGACAGATGAATTCTCCGTCGTCGATGTCGAGGTTCATGTCGTCGACCGCCGTTACGTCGTCGTAGTGCTTGCTTACGTGTTCGAGTGTTACGTCTCCCATGATTACTCCTTCAGCGCTCCTGCGGTCAGTCCACTCACGATGCGTTCCTGTGCGATGATGACAAGGATGGCCACGGGTAAGACTCCCACGATGGAGGCGGCGGCCATCAGGTTGTACGGGGTGTCGAACTGCCCCTGATACTTCAGGATACCCGCGACGATGGGGGCCCACGAGTCGGCCTCGCCGTTGTTCATCAGGAACGAGAAGAAGAACTCGTTGTAGACGCTGATGAACGTGAGGACGCCCGCGGTCGCCACGCCGGGTGCCGAAAGCGGCACGATGACGCGGAATAGCGCGCCCAGTCGGGTCGTTCCCTCCACCCGCGCGGCATCCTCCAACTCGTTGTAGACGCTGATGAACGTGAGGACGCCCGCGGTCGCCACGCCGGGTGCCGAAAGCGGCACGATGACGCGGAATAGCGCGCCCAGTCGGGTCGTTCCCTCCACCCGCGCGGCATCCTCCAACCCGTCGGGAATCTGCCCGTAGAAGGTCGTGAGGATGAATATCGACAGCGGCAGGAACAGCGCGCTGAACGGGAACACCATCGGTGCCGGCGTGTTGAACAGGTCCGGCGTCGATATCGTCACCATCCCGACGGTGAGCGAGGTGTTCCCGGTGAACAGCTCGAAAAGCGGGATGAGAAACGCCGCCGGGGGGAAGTAGCTGATGGCGAGGATGCCGAGCATCAGCACGCCCTTGCCGGGGAACCGGAGGCGACCGAAGACGTACCCCGCGAGGCTGGCGATGAGCAACACGAGCACGGTGGTCGTGATGCCCAGCACGAAGCTGTTGAACATGTAGTAGTGGAACGGCACCCGTTCGAACATGGCGACGAACACCTGCGGGTTGAACCCGTTCGGCACGAGCCCCATGTCGGCGATGAGGTTGTTCGGCGTGAGCGCGAGCACCAGCAGCCAGTAGAACGGGAACAGCGTCGTGACGAGGAAGAACAGCATCGCCACGTAGAACATCGCGCGGTAGACCCTGTCGGGGTTCTTGATGGCCGAGTCGACCCAGCGGCCGAGCGGCCCGCGTTTCGTGTCGGCGTCGTCGGAGCCGATGCCGGCTCCCGGAGTTTCGTTGGACATCTCAGAGACCCTCGCTGGCGAAGTTCACGATGTACACCGAGACCACGACGGCGATGATGCCCGCGGTGACGAACGCCACGGTCGCCGAGGTCCCGTACAGCGGCGTGTTGAACGTCGTGACGACGAGACACGACAACGACGGGACCGTCTGACAGCCGGCCATGGTCTGGATGATACCGTAGACGCGCATCGCGTCGATGGTGCGGAACAGCATCGCCACGAGCACCGTCGGCAGGATGAGCGGGAAGGTGATGAGCTTGAACTGCTGCCAGCGCGACGCGCCGGCGACCTTCGCCACGTCGTACAGAGACCGGTCGATGCTCTGCATCCCCGCGAGGATGAGAAGCGCCATGAACGCCGAGGTCTTCCACACGTCGGCCACGATGATGAGGAACAGCGCGTCGGCGGTGTTCCGAAGCGGCGTGGTGCCGATGAGGCCGAGTTGGTTCAACAGCGCCGGGTTCTCGGTCGTGCCGACGAGGAAGCCGATGTTCGGCTGGAACATCAGGTACCAGATCATCCCCTGGATGACGATGGGGACGGCCCACGGGATGATGATGGCGACGCGGACCCACCGCCGCCCGCGGAAGTCCTGGTCGAGGATGAGCGCCTGACCGAAGCCGATGAGCGTTTCGAACAGCACGCTGAAGACGGTGAAGATGAGCGTCACCGCGAGCGCGCTGGAGTAGATGTTCGTGACGAAGGGGAACTCCGAGGTGAACGTCGGGAGGAACTGCGACGGCAGCGCGTAGTTCCGCGCGCCGGTGAACAGGTCCACGTAGTTCTGCAGTCCGACGAACTCGCCGAGCCGCGCGCTCCCGGTCAACTGGTCTGCGAACAGCGACATGCTGAACGTCGAGACCAGCGGGTAGACGGCGATTACCCCCAAGAGGACGAGCGCGGGCGTCAAAAGCAGGTACGCGAACTGCGTCTCGGAAAGCGACTCCATCCAGTTGACGGCCGAGGCGTACGGGCCGCTGTTTCGGGTGTCGGAAAGTGCTTCCCCTGATTGTTGTTCTGTAGCCATGTCAAATGATAACGTGTATCTTGGTTACGTCTCGGTAAAGACGTTACTCTACGCGCTCTGCTCGATCTGTTCGAGCTGTGATGCGAGGTCGGACATCGCCTGTTCGGGGGATTTCTCCTGGGCGAACGTGTCGTTGACCTCCTGAGCGATGCGGCCGGACTGCTGCGGCCAGACGACGGTGACCGGCCGCGGAATCGCGTTCTCGCCGGCGACCTTCAGGGCGTCGAGGTAGCGGCCGATGATGGGCACCTCGGCGGCCTCGTCGGAGTCGAGCAGCGACGGGCGCGGCGGAATCCAGCCGATGATGCGGAACATGTCGAGCTGGAACTGCTCGGTTTGCATCGTCCGAAGCACCTGCACCGCTGCCTGCTTCTGTTCGTCCGACGAGTTCGGGTTCATCGTCATGTGCCAGCCGCCGAGTGCGGCGACGGGGCCGCCGGTGCCCTCGTACTGGGCCTCGTCGGCGGTGACGCCGTACGGAATCGGCATGACGCCGAGGTCCTCGCCGAAGCCGGTCTGCTCGTTCTCCGCCGACGGCTCCGCGCCGTTGATGACGATGGAGTACGGCCAGTTGCGGTGCATGACCGCGTTGCCGGTCGTGAAGGGTTGGCGGGACGGGTCCTCGGTCCACTGGAGGACCGCTTCGGGCGAGATGCCGCCCGTGATGCCGTCGAGGGCGTACTCGTCGTCCTCGCCGTGGATGAGCGTCCGAACCATCCGAATCGCGTTGATGACCGGCTCCTCTTCGACCGTGATGGGGCGGTCGCCGATGGGGCCGAACAGGTTCTCGCGGCCGCCGAAGTACGCGCCGCCGTACGAGGTCATGAACTCGTTGAAGTCACAGCACGACAGGCCCTCGTAGACGTTCGCCTGGAACGTAAACCCGTTCTCGATGTCTTCGTTGGCGTCGAGCGCCTCTCTCGTAATCCGCGAGAACTCCTCCCACGACATCGACTCGGTCGCCCACGTCGAGAAGTCCTCGTCCGTGTAACCCGCGTTGCGGAGCAGGTCCTTCCGGTACTGAATCGTCGGGAAGTCGGGGAACAGCGGCTGACCGTAGAGGTCGCCGTTCGGTCCCATCGCCGTCGAGACGCTGGCCTCGAAGTACTCCTCTTCGATGGTCGACGTCAACTCATCGGGGAGCGACTGCGAGAGGTTCTGCAGTTGGTTGCGGGCGATGAACGGAATCGTCCACCCGCTGTCCATCATGAGCAGCGTCGGCTCCGAGCGACCGCCGGAGAGCCACTGCTGATACTGCGCCTGTCTGTTGTCGGTCACCTGCGAGCCGGCGAGGATGTCGATGTCGATGTTCTCCGGGAGGCCCGCGTCCCGGAGCGCCTGCACGACTTCCGCTTCCGCCTCCGCGACCCGGGTGTCGGCGGCCCACTGAAGCGTGATTTCGTCGGTTGTCTCTTCGGTGTTAATCGGCGTGTCGGTGTCGGCGTCCGTGCCGCCGTTGCCGCCGCCGTTTCCGTCTCCACCGCCGGTGCTAATACATCCGGCCAGCCCGACGGCGACGCCCGATGCGCCGGCCGCCTTCACAAAACTGCGTCGAGAGACGCCAGTACGCTCGCCCTCGCGTGAGTCAGCATCAACCATTACAGTCTGTATTCTACAATTAGTGATTATTTATAGTTTTGGTGCTGGCCACTACCGCTGTTGTAGTAAATTACTTGATAATATTCTCGACGGCTCGAAAATCAACCAGTCCCGAATATGTAATAATTGTACGTGAAGGTTAGGTTCCCGGGGGTTTAGTCTTTCCCCGGCGCGGGCCACCGCGGCGACTTCGGTGCCTCGATTCGCTCGATATCGTCGTCGCTCAGGGTCACGTCGAGCGCGCCGACGTTCTCTTCGAGGTGGTCGAGTCGTCGCGGCCCGATGATGGGCGCGTCCACGACGGGCTTGTGGAGGAGCCACGCGAGCGACACCTGCGCGGGCGTGGCGTCTTTCTCCTCGGCGAGCGACCGAATCGCGTCGAGGACGGCCCAGTTCTCGTCGGTGAAGCGGTTCGACGTGTACTCGTCGGACTCCGCGCGCGTGTCGGCGGGCACCTCGGCGTCGCGCTCGTACTTGCCCGTGAGGAAACCGCCCGCGAGCGGCGACCACGGGATGACGCCGACGCCCTCGCCCTCGCAGACCGGAAGCAGGTTCGCCTCCTCGTGACGGTCGACCGCGTTGTACTCCGGTTGCATGCAGGCGAAGCGTTCGAGGTTCTCCACGTCGGCCGTGTACAGCGCCTTCGTGAACTGGTACGACGACATCGTGGACGCGCCGACGTACCTGACGAGGCCCTCCTCGACGAGGTAGTCGAGCGCCGACAGCGTCTCCTCGATGGGGACGCCGTCGTCCCAGCGGTGAATCTGGTAGAGGTCGATGTAGTCGGTGCCGAGGCGGTCGAGGCTCGCGTGCGCCTGGTCGATGATGTGCTTGCGCGAGAGCCCCGATTTGTTCGGCCCGTCGCCCATCGGGAAGTAGACCTTCGTCGCGATGGCGAGTTCCTCGCGGTCGCGCTCGGCGATAGCCTCGCCGACGATTTCCTCCGACTCCCCGTGGGAGTAGGCGTTCGCCGTGTCGAGGAAGTTAATGCCGGCGTCGAGCGCGCTGTCGTCGAGGTCGAGGCTCGCCTGCCTGTCGTTCATCATCCACTCCGCGCTGGAGCCGAAGTTCATACAGCCCAGACAGAGCCGCGAGACTTCGAGGCCGGTGTCGCCGAGGTAGGTGTACTCCATGTCGGTCACACCGGTTCATACACGAACGACAATGATAAGCATGCGCACACTACGGTAGTGAGAGAAACGACCACGGGCGCGCGGAGACGTAATCGCTTTACCCGCGCCACCGGAACCCGAGGTGTATGGACGGGCGCACTCGCGAGTACCTCGAAGGTCGCTTCGGCGATTACTACCGGAGCACCGACGTTCCGCTCCCGCCAGCGCCGGGCGAACGCGAGTGGGGTGTCATCCCGTGGTCGGCCGGCGGCACGCGGATGCACCGCCACCAGTCGCTTCTCGACCTCGGCGACCTCTCGGACTACCTCGCCCGGAGCGCGCCCCGGCACGTCTACTTCTCGTCGGCCCGGTTTGCGGACCCCGGCGCGTCCTCGATGGACGACAAGGGCTGGCGCGAGGCGGACCTCGTGTTCGACATCGACGCGGACCACCTCCCCGGCGTCGACCCCGAGACGACGGGCTACGCCGACATGCTCGACGCCGGGAAAGATGCCCTGTTAGACCTCCTCGACCTCCTCGAAGACGACTTCGCGTTCGAGGAGATGCAGGCGGTGTTCTCCGGCGGCCGCGGCTACCACGTCCACGTGCGCGACGAGTCGGTCCGCGGCCTCGACAGCGAGGCCCGCCGCGAGGTGGTCGACTACATCCGCGCCATCGACCTCGATTTCGACGCGCTCATCGAGACGCGACAGCACGGGACGACGACTCAGCGCGTCCTCCGAACCGAGGGCGGGTGGGGCCGGCGGACCCACCGGCGACTCCTCGCGTTCGTGGACGCGCTGTTGGAGATGGAAGAAGACGCCGCGCTCTCGCGGCTGAAGGAACTCGACGGCATCGGCGACGGGCGCGCGAAAACCATTCTCGGCGCGTTCCGCAACAACCCCGACGCCGTCCGCGAGGGCAACGTCGAGGCCGGCGGCCCCGGCGTCCGGACGCTGGTCGAGGCGCTCGCACACGAGACCGTCGAGGACGAGACCTCGCCGATAGACGAACCCGTGACGACCGACACGAAGCGGCTGATTCGCCTCCCCAAGAGCCTCCACGGCGGGTCCGGACTCGTCGTCGAACCGCTCGACCGCGACGAGATCGACGACTTCGACCCCCTGTCGGACGCGGTGCCGGACCGCTTCCGCGGCCGCGACATCGCCGTGAAAGTGACCGACGCCGGCGAAGTCGAGTTCGACGGCGATAGCTTTACACTCGACTCCGGCGTGCAGTCAGTAGACGAGAGCCTCGGCGTGTTTCTCATGACCCGCGGCCGAGCCGAGAAGGTGACAGAATGAACGTAGACGACCTCAGGAGCGTGCTTCGGACGGAGCGACAGAAAGACAGCTTACAGCACCTCCGCGAGTCGTTTTACGAGGACGTCGCGGAGTTCATCGCCGAGCAGAAGGCGAAACGCGAACAGAAGGCCGAACAGCTCGGCACCCACTACTCGCCGGAGATTCGGCGGCTCACGGACGAAATCGAGACCGCGGAGGAGGTCGTCACCTCCATCTACGAGCGCCGCGTCGGCAAGGTCGTCAAGGCCGCGAGCTTCGCGGCCGCGGGGATGTCCTCCGAGACGGACGGGCTGACCCGCGAGGAAAAGCGGCTGTTCGACGACCTCGTCGACCGCATCGAGGAGAACCGCGGCACGGTGCTGTCCGCGCTCGAAGACGTGTCGGCCGCCGACTCCCCGCGGGACGACGTTGCGGCGACCGACGTGGCGACCGCGGAACCGGACGCGCCCGGCGGGTCGGGTCCCGCGATTCCGCCGGACGAGCCTGACCCGGAGACCGCGCCGACCGGCACCGGAACCGACGCTGGCGGCTCCGAGACCCCCACCGGCGATTCGGCCGCGGGCGACGTGCTCGCGGACGCGATGGGCGGTGGGACCGGCGACGGCGCTTCGAACCCGGAGCCGACGCCTCAGACGGGGACCGACCGACCGGCCACCGAGGCCGCCGCGGTCGAACCCGACTCCGAACCCGCCGACTCCACCCCCACAGACTCCGGCCCGGCGGTTCCGCCGGACGAACCCGACCCGGAAACCGCGGCCCCGTCGGCGGACGACGCCGACACGGTCGAGCCGTCAGCCGACGACCCGCTTTCCGGCCTCGCCGACGAGCGCGAGACGGTGCGCATCACCGCCGACGTGGGGACCATCCTCGGCGTCGACGAGCGCGAGTACGACCTCGCCACCGAGGACGTGGTGACGCTTCCGTCGGCGAACGCCGACCCGCTGGTCGAACGCGGCGCGGCCGAGAAACTCGACTGAGAAAGACCCTTCTTTCCGCCGCCGGAACTGGTGGCTATGCTCGAAATTGGCGACGACGCCCCCGACTTCGAACTCCCCGACCAGCGCGGCGACCTCGTCTCGCTGTCCGACTTCCGCGGCGAACACGTGGTGGTCTACTTCTACCCGCGCGCCGACACGCCGGGCTGTACCACCGAGGCCTGCGGCTTCCGCGACTCGTGGGACGAGTTCGAAGACCGCGACGCGGCGGTCATCGGCATCAGCGACGACCCCGTCTCGGACCTCGACTCGTTCGCCGAGAAGTACGACCTCCCGTTCACGCTCCTCTCGGACGAAGACGGCAGCGTCTCCGCGGCGTACGACTCCTACGGCGAAAAGAACATGTTCGGCAAGACGTTCGACGGCGTCTTCCGCAACTCGTATCTCGTCGGCCCCGACGGGACCGTCGAACGGGTCTACGAGGGCGTCTCGCCCGACGGCCACGCCGACGAAATCCTCGCCGACCTCGACGAACTCGACGGCTGAGGGGGACGCCGCCCCGACCGGGCGACCGCTCCGCCGGACCGTCCGGGTTCCGTCCCGCGCCGAAACGACAACTACCGGCCGAGTACATTCTTTACAAACGCCGGGAGACACACCGCATTTCCGGTGAAACAAACGTAGGACTCGTTTATTATTTCGTATCCCGAGAACCGCGTACCACTACGTAGCAGATGGGAGTGATATGAACGTGACGGTCGCCACCGCCGCGGCGGGCGGCGGACGAACAGTCGCCGCGAACTGGCTGGGCTGTCGCGGCCGACAGCGCCACCGCTCGGGGACAATCACTTCGAAAAACCGCTTGAGCCGGGTTACGAGGCGCTTACTGGAAGGTGCGACCGACTTCCGTCTCGCGGTCGCGTTCGACCTCGCTCTTCTGGAAGCGCTCTTCGATTTCCTCGTAGCGGCGGCGCACGTCGTCGGTGACGCTCGCGCCGATTTCGTCGAGCGCGTCTTCGAAGTGTTCCATCGTCACGCGGACGTTCCCGACGCTCTCGCCGATGTCCTCTTTCTCGACGCTCCGGATGAACTCGCGGGAGGCGTTCATCGACGCCTCGCGGGCGAGCGCTTCGAGGTCGGCACCGACGTAGCCGTCGGTCTTGGACGCGATTTTGTCGAGGTTCACGTCGTCCGCGAGCGGCTTGTTGCGGGTGTGCACGTCGAGGATGGCGCGGCGGGCGTCCTCGTCGGGGACGGGCACGTGGACGTGGCGGTCGAGGCGACCGGGGCGCAGGAGCGCCGAGTCGATGAGGTCCGGCCGGTTGGTCGTCGCGATGACGACCACGTCTTCGAGCGCTTCGAGGCCGTCGAGTTCGGTGAGCAGTTGGGAGACGACGCGCTCGGTGACGCCCGAACTCGACGAGTCGCGGCCGCGCTCGGTCGCGATGGAGTCTATCTCGTCGAAGAACACCACCGTCGGGGCGTTCTCGCGGGCCTTCTTGAACACCTCGCGGACGCCCTTTTCGGACTCGCCGACGAACTTGTTCAGGAGTTCGGGGCCCTTGATGGAGATGAAGTTCGACTCCGCCTCGTTGGCGACGGCCTTCGCCAGCAGGGTCTTCCCCGTGCCCGGCGGGCCGTACATCAGGACGCCCTTGGCGGCGTCCATGTCCATCTGCTGGAACACCTCGGGGTATTCGAGCGGCCACTGGATGGTCTCGCGGAGGCGTTCCTTGGTGGGTTCGAGTCCGCCCACGTCCTCCCAGGTCACGTCGGGAACCTCGACGAACACCTCGCGGAGCGCCGACGGTTCGATGCTCTTGAGCGCCTGCTTGAAGTCGTCTTCCGTGACTTTGAGGCCTTCGAGCACCTCGGCGTCTATCTCCTCGGCGTCGAGGTCGAGCTGCGGGCGGATGCGCCGCAGGGCGTGCATCGCCGACTCCTTGGCCAGCGATTCGAGGTCCGCCCCGACGAAGCCGTGGGTGCTGTCGGCGTAGGCGTCGAGGTCCACGTCGTCGGTCAGCGGCATGTTCCGCGTGTGGACCTGCATGATCTCCTTGCGACCGTCGCGGTCCGGCACGCCGATTTCGATTTCGCGGTCGAACCGGCCGCCGCGGCGGAGCGCGTTGTCGATGGCGTCCACGCGGTTGGTCGCGCCGATGACGACGACCTCGCCGCGCTCGTCGAGGCCGTCCATGAGCGACAGCAACTGGGCGACGACGCGGCGTTCCACGTCACCGCCGGCCTCGCTGCGCTTGGGCGCGATGGAGTCTATCTCGTCGATGAAGACGATGGCGGGCGAGTTCTCCGTCGCCTCCTCGAAGATTTCGCGGAGCTGCTCTTCGGACTCCCCGTAGTACTTCGACATGATCTCCGGGCCGGAGATGGTGTGGAACGAGGCGTCGATCTCGTTGGCGACGGCCTTCGCGATGAGCGTCTTCCCCGTCCCCGGCGGGCCGTGGAGGAGCACGCCTTTCGGCGGCTCGATGCCGAGGCGCTTGAACAGCTCGGGGTGGCGCATCGGGAGTTCGATCATCTCCCGGACCTGTTCGAGCTCCTTGTCGAGGCCGCCGATGTCCTCGTAGGTGACGGAGGGGCCGCCCTCGTCGCCCGGCGCGGCGTCTTTAATCTGCTCGGCGGGCTTCTGGCTCACCTGGAACTCGGTGTTGTCGGTGACGACGACGGTCCCGTCGGGGTCCGTCGACGCGATTTTGATGGGGACCGACTGGTTCGACGCGCTCATGAAGCCGAAGCCGAGCGGAAGCTGGACGCTCTGGCCCTGCGCGACCGGCTGGCCGGAGAGCTTGTCGCGGATGTACGTCCCGATGTTGCCGCCGATGCGGAGGTTCTGCGGGAGCGCGATGGTGACGCGCTTTGCGGGCTTCACGTCGGCTTTCTCCACGTCGACGCGCTCGTCGATGCCGACGCCGGCCTGCTGGCGGAGGCGACCGTCGATGCGGATGATGCCCGTGCCCTGGTCTTCGGGGTAGCCGGGCCAGACGCGGGCGATGGCGGTCCCGTCGTTCGGACCGTCGATGCGGATGAAATCCCCGCCTTCGAGGTCGAGTTCCGCGGCCGCGGCTCGGTCGATGGCGGCGAGCCCGCGGCCGGCGTCCTTCTGCTTGAGGGGTTTGACGATGAGTTTCATTTACTTGGTGAGGGTGATGGTGAGCACGCCGTTCCGAACCGCCACGTCGGCGTCGCCGCCGGCGGGAAGTTCGAACTCCGTCTCGGTCACGCGGTCGCCGGTGTCGGCCACGACGATGGCCGTCGACCCGACGATGTCCACGTCGATCTCGTCTTCCGAGAGACCCACGTCGGCCGCGATGACCCAGCTGTCTTCGTATTCGTACCGGCGAATGAACCGCTCGTTCCCGCCGGCGAACTGTTGCATGCTCATGATAAGTCTAACCCAAGGTTAGCGTTTTGAATATATAAATCTTTCTCCGCCGAATCGGGTGACGACACCGATATTCCGCACTTCGGTTGAATTGCGGTTCACAGTCGCCACGCCTCACCGTACTGTTCGCGGCGGAGTAACGTCAAACTAGTGGCCTCGGCAGTCGGCCGCCCGGTCGGTCGGGGCGCTCCGCCGCCGAAACTCGGTGCCTGCGTGGGGGTTTATTGGCTCGCGGCGACCAGTTTCGAGGTATGGAGACGGCCTCGGTTGACCACCACGGACGGGAGACAGCCTATCGATACCGCGACGCGGGCGGGGAGGGACCGACGCTCCTCTGTGTACACGGGAGCGGCGGCGCACACGGCGTCTGGCGCGGCCAGTTCCGCCTCGCCGACGACTACCCGGTCGCCGCGCTCGACCTGAGCGGCCACGGCGACAGCGACGACGTGGACGCCGACGCCGGCTACGAGACGCTGTCGGCCTACGTCGACGACGTGGTCGCCGTGGCCGAGGAGACCGACGCGAGCGTCCTCGTCGGCAACTCGCTCGGCGGCGCGGTCGTCCTGACGCTCGCGCTCGAACGCGACCTCGACCTCGACGCGCTGGTGCTCGCGGGGACGGGCGCGAAACTCGCCGTGCTCTCGGACCTGCTGAACTGGCTCGACGACGACTTCGACCGCGCCGTCTCCTTTCTCCACGGCGAGGACAAACTGTTCCACGCCGACGACGAGCGACTCGTCGAGGGCTCCAAAGAAGCGATGTACGACGCCGGACAGGCCGTCACCCGCCGCGACTTCCTGTCGTGTCACACCTTCGACGTCCGCGACGAGGTGGGCGAGATTTCGGTTCCGACGCTCGCGCTCGTCGGCGAGTACGACCGTCTCACGCCGCCGTCGTACCACGAGTACCTCGCGGAGACGATGCCCGACTGCGAACTCGGGACGGTCGAAGACGCCGCGCATCTGGCGATGCTCGAACGGCCGGCGGCGTTCAACGAGGCCGTGAAGTCGTTCCTCGACCGCCGCGTCGCGTAGGTCGTCGCAACCGGGCGCGAGTTCGGGTGTCTGGAACGGGGCCCCTCAGTACAGTTCGTCGAGGTCGTCTTCGACGTGGCTGTGTTCCTCGGCCGGGAACTCCCCGGCTTCGACGGCGTCCCGGTACGCGCCGACCGCCCGCTCCATCTCCGATTTCACGTCGCCGAACTGGGCCGCGAAGGGCGGGGTTCGGTCGCTCATGCCCACTACGTCGTCGACGACGAGCACCTGCCCGTCGCAGTCGGGGCCCGCGCCGATGCCGATGGTCGGGACGTCGATGGCCGCCGTGACCTGTTTTGCGAGGTTCGCCGGGACGTGTTCGAGGACGAGCGAGAACGCGCCCGCGTCGGCGTGGGCCTTCGCGAGGTCGAGAATCTCCCGCGCGTCGTCGCGGTCGGTTCCCTGCCTGCCGTAGCCG
Source organism: Haloferax massiliensis (assembly GCF_001368915.1). Lineage (GTDB taxonomy): Archaea > Halobacteriota > Halobacteria > Halobacteriales > Haloferacaceae > Haloferax > Haloferax massiliensis. The sequence goes on from NZ_CSTE01000002.1 coordinate 129,307, forward strand.
ACCTCCCTGACGCGCTGGGGCGTCAGCCCGAGGTGGGCCATCACCGGGATGCCGAGCCGGACGAGATGTTCGGTCAGTTCGACCGTGTGCGGGCCGGATTCGAGTTTGACCGCGTCGGCGTCGGCCTCCTTGAGCATCCGGCCGCAGTGTTCGACGCTCGACGCCTCGTCCACGCCGACAGAAAGGAAGGGCATGTCGGCGACGACGAGGGCGTCGTCGGCCGCGCGCGCCACCGCGGCGGTCCGGCTCGCCACGTCCTCGACGGTCACCGGGAGCGTCGAGTCGTAGCCGAGCGCCGTGTTGCCCATGCTGTCGCCGACGAGGACGATGTCGATGCCCGCCTCGTCGACGATGCTCGCGGTCGGCGCGTCGTACGCCGTGAGCATCGTGATAGGCTCGCTACCAGCCTTCGCCCGAATGGACCGTACCGTGACCATGCGTGCCGTTGGCGCGTCCGCGTTATCAGGTTACCCTTGCGCGTCGCCGAACGCGGGCCCCCGCCGCCCGCGGCGTCCGCGCGGGTCGCCCCGACCCCCCGTCCGAAGTAACACTTTACTTAGGGGAATGCGCCTGTGCGAACGACGCATGCCCGCTTTGTCCCCCACCGAACGCCGGTCGAACCGCGGCCTCTCGCCGGTCGTCGGCGTCTCGCTTCTCGTCGTCATCGTCGTCCTCCTCGCCGCCACGGTCGGCGCGATGGTGATGGGGTTCGAAGACGTGCTCACCGAGCCGCAACCGCAGGTGTCGTTCGACGTGGACTACCACCCCGACGGCCCGGGCAACGGCGCGAACGGCGCGTACATCAACATCACCCACGAGTTCGGCAGCATCGAAGACGGCAGTCAGGTGTTCGTCGTCGACGACGCCGGCAACCGAATCGCGTGGGAGGACGTGTGGACCGGCGGCGAGACGGTCGGCCCCGCGGGCGAGTACGCCCACATCGACGGTGCCGGCTCCGACAGCGCGCTCCGCCCCATCTGCGAGGCGGGCCAGCACTACCGCGTCGTCATCGAACGCGAGGGCGGCTCGTCGAGCGTCCTCGTCGACTACGAGATACCGACCGAGCCGACCGCGACGAACGCCGCCTGCTGAGCCCCGGCGGCCGGGGCGTCGGACCCCCGCGCAGCGAGCGGGAACCGGCACGCATTAGCCGTCGCCGTGAAACTGCTACCCGTGCAACCAGTCGAGCGCTCGAATCCGGACGGCGTCGATTACGGGTGGGTCATGCAGATGACGTTCGTCACGACGATTCTCGTCGGCTCGCCCATCGTCGCGGTCCTCTCGATTAACGCGGGGCTCCAGACGTGGGGCGCGCGCGCCGAGTTCGCGGTCCGCGTCGGTGCGGTCATCTGGTTCGTGACCGCCGTCGCCCTGTTCGTCTACGCCAAGCGGACCAACGCGGGCGACGGCGGGACGCCCCCCGAGGCCGAGTTGGACACCGACATCGACGCGGAGGACTGAGGCCGACCGCGGCTGACCGCGGGGCCGCGCCCACGACGGCGATGGCGACCGCGACGTCGCCCGCTCCCGGAAACTCTTTCACACGATACGGCGACGTTCTCGTATGATAGACGAGACCATCGAGGAGATTCGCGAGATGCAGACGCACAGCTCCTCGGTCGTCGCCGTCAAGGCCACGCGGGCGCTCGCGGAGCTGACCGAGCGCGACTACGCGACCGTCGAGGAGTTCGAACGCGACCTCGAACGGAACGTCGGCGCGCTCAAGCGGGCGAACCCCTCGCACGCGTCGCTGTACAACGCCCTGCAGGACGTGCTCCACAGCGTCCAAGGCGAGGCCGACGACCTCGACGAGGCGCGGGAGCTCACCGTGGCGACCATCGACCGCGTGGTCGAGACCGTCGAGACGGGCAAGCGCCGCGCCGCCCAACAGGCGGCCGCGACCATCGAGGACGGTCAGACGTTCCTCACCCACGACTACTCCTCGACGGTCATGGAGGCCGTCGAACTCGCCGTCGCCGACGGCGCGGAACTCACCGCCTACGTGACAGAGGCCCGCCCGCGGTTCCTCGGCCGGAAGTTCGCGCGCGAACTCGCCGCCATCGACGCGGTCGAGCCACACCTGATGGTCGATGGCGCGACCGGGATGTTCCTCCCGAAGTGCGACCGCGTCATCATCGGCATGGACTGCATCGTCGAGGAGACGCTCTACAACCGCATCGGGACGTTCCCGCTCGTCGCCGCCGCAAACGAAGTTGGCGTACCGGTCACGGTCGTCGGCTCGGGCGCGAAGGTCGTCGACGACGGCTTCCGCTTCGAAAACGAGATTCGCTCGCCCTCCGAAGTCATGCTCGAACCCGTCGAAGGCATCGAGTTGGAGAACCCCGCCTACGACGCCACGCCGGTCGACCTTATCGACGAGGTCATCACCGACGAAGGTGTCTTGGAGTACTAACTGGCTACAGTTCGGGGTTTTGCGGGACCGCCATACAGCGGTTGATGTGGCTACGTCGTAGCGTGCTTTCCGTCATGAACCATACCTTTTAACACGCATTCACGAAATTCTCGAGCTATATTTTCAAAAGAATAGGAATGTTGAGTTAAAGGTCCCAGACATGTAGAGAATCACCGTGACTAATGCGATTAGCCACCAATTATCTGGCCACGGGGATGCGTTAGTACCTTTTTCATCGCTCCAAACCCAGTTTGTGAGTTGGAGTCCGAGAACCGCTCCAATATACGTAACACAAAAGAACAGAATAGCCCGTTGCTCGGGCCTACATACAATCCAGATACATTCACTCATGAAAGGAAGATATTGATCTATAGCGTTCTAAACGGCACCTTCTGTAGTCGCCTCAAATCGTGCAGCAACCGCTTTTTCACGGTCAATCTCTGAAAGGTTTATCCCCAAGCCGTCCTTGGCAACCCGCTGGACAGTCTGGCTATCGAGCGCCGACGCAACCATGGTATCTTTCTGATCTCCATCAACCATGGTAACATCGGGTAACTCAATCTCGGAGTCGTCTCGACCATGGTCTGCCAATGCGGTACCAGCAAATGCCGTGGAAACAAGACTCGAACTTACTGCGCCGAGGATGGTCCGTCTTTTGAGCGACACACCGTTGTTGTCTGATTGGTCCTTTCCAGACACCATTAGTATAATCCAGTTGTCATAATATAGATCTTGTTGTATTGTCATTTATGGCTCTGTGGCACTGTCTAGTTAGTCGCCTCCTCGACCGGTGTTCGTCCGTCGAGCGCTTGATGCGGTCTTTGAAAGTTGTAGTATTGCACAAATTGTATGAACCACTCGCGGACGCTTCCGTGACTGCCCACCCACGAATTATGGAAGCGGTCGACTCGCATTTTGAGCTGGACGGCGAACGCCCTGACGGGCGTTGCCGTCCGCTCACGCTCCCAAGTTTCTTCTAAATCCGTCGCAAAGCACTCGCTGAGCAGGTCTGCGAGCATCTTGACCAACTAACTCAACGACCTGCTCGTTCCTCAAACTGGCTTAACTAGACAGTGCCGGCTCTGTTGAAATCCTTCAGCGTTGACATTGCGAAGAGCTACTCTTTCCACCGGATTTCGTCAATCCGGTTAGAAACTAGTCTCTCAGCAAATCGCCAGACGTGAAGAGGGTTTCAACAGAACCTCATTTATATAAAACGCCATTTATATTTCAGATATTCTTCTAATTGCACAAAACTCCAGAACGTGCTCTCCTAGTTGAGTTGTTAATTTAAGCCTCAACGGGTCTTGGCCAGACTCAGTAGAGATCGATACGCTATCTCGCCACATCTACGAAACTCCCACAGAGTGTGACAAGCTAGAGACTTTTGCGAAGGACACATCTCCCGTGTCTACGGTAGACCCGTCTTCGGGTTACCCAAGGACAACAAGAATGCACACCTTGCATCTGTTTTATCTGGGCAAACATAAGTGTCACCACGGAAACCTCGTTCAGTTTGGTGAGTTGGCGGAGCAGGTAAGCAGGCAACAGTGAATCTGTGAATACTGCCGGCAATGCGCCGTTTCTGACCTAGTCCAGACTGACCCACTCGCCGGCCTCGTCGGAGCGCTCGATGGCGTCGAGAATCGCCTGCACTTCGTAGCCGTCCTCGAACGACGGCGAGAAGTCGCCGCCCTCGGCGACCGCCGACAGGAACTCGTAGTTCTCGTGGACGAACGTGTGTTCCCAGCCGATGACGTGGCCCGGCGGCCACCAGTGGTCGAGGTAGGGGTCCGTCTCGTCGGTGACGAGCACCGTCTCGTAACCGCGGGCGTCGCCGGTTTTTACCTCCAGTTCGTTGAGGCGTTCGAGCGAGAACTGTAGGCTCCCCTCGGAGCCGTGAATCTCGATGGTGTGGTCGTTCTTGTGGCCGTCGGCGAAGCGCGAGGCCTCGAAGCTCCCGACCGCGCCGTTTTCGAACTCCGCCTGCGCGGTGTAGGCGTCGTCGACGGTCACGGGCCTGTACTCGTCCTCGCCGGGCACGGGTCGCTCGTCGACGAACGTCTGGAGATGCCCCGAGAGGCGTTCGATGTCGCCGGCGCGGTCGCCGACGAGGAACCGAACGAGGTCGACGGTGTGCGCGCCGAGGTCGCCGAGCGCGCCGGAGCCCGCGGCGTCTTCGTCCATGCGCCACGTCCACGGCGCGTCGGCGTCGACGAGCCAGTCCTGTAAGTAGCGCCCGCGGACGTGTCGAATCTCGCCGAGTTCGCCGTCCTCGATGAGCCCCTTCGCGTACCGGATGGCGGGGACGAAGCGGTAGTTGAACGCGCACCCGGCGACGCCGTCGGCCGCGCGGGCGGCGTCGCGCATCGCCTCGGCCTCGTCGAGCGTCGGCGCGAGCGGTTTCTCGCAGAAGACGCTGGCACCGGCTTCGAGCGCGGCGATGGAGGGCTCGGCGTGGAGGTGGTTCGGGCCGAGGTTGTAGAACACGTCCACGTCGTCGACCACGTCGCGCCAGTCGGTCGCCGTCGATTCGAAGCCGAAGCGGTCTGCGGCGTCGGAAAGCGCCTCCTCGTCGCGGCCGACGATGACCGAGCGCTCCACGTCGGGCGCGTCGGGGAAGAACATCGGCAGGCGGGCGAGCGCGTTGGAGTGCGCCTTCCCCATGAAGCGGTAGCCGAGGACGCCGACGGTGAGTGGTTCAGTCATTGTGCCACCTCCGTGCCCGATGCAGTACCGCGAGCGAGGCCGGAGGCCGAGTCTCGCGGCAGTTTTTGGTCCAGATTTTTGCGGTGAGCGGGTCGCGACGCGGCCCCGAACCGGAAAAAGGTGGGCCTGAAGCGGTAGCCGAGGACGCCGACGGTGAGTGGTTCAGTCATGGATTACTCCGCCCAGTAGGCGTCGCCGGGTTGCGTCTCGAAGACGGCGCGCGAGAGCACGTCGACGGCCTTTTCGAGGCCCTCCTTGGACGACGTGAGCGCGTCCTCGTGTTCGATGGAGAGCGCGCCCTCGTAGCCGACCATCCGGAGCGTCGAGACCACGTCCTTCCAGTGGCCCTCGTCGTGGCCGTAGCCGATAGAGCGGAACAGCCACGAGCGGTCGGCGGTGTCCGCGTAGGAGGTCGTGTCGAGGACGCCCTTGATGCGCGATTCGGACTCGTACACCTTCGTGTCCTTCGCGTGGAAGTGGTGGATGGCGTCCTCCTCGCCGAGGAACCGAATCGCGTCGGTGATGGAGATGTCCTGCCAGTAGAGGTGCGAGGGGTCGAAGTTCGCGCCGATGCGCTCGTTCGTCGCCTCGCGGAGCTTCAGCATGCCCGTCGGCTCGTAGACGAGCATGTTCGGGTGCATCTCGATGGCGATGTCGACGCCGTGGTCGTCGGCGAAGGCGGCGAGGTCGGACCAGTAGTCGACGGCGACCTCCCACTGGTAGTCGTGGGCGTCGGCGTGCTCGGTCGGCCACGGCGCGGTAATCCAGTTCGGCACCTCGTCGTTCGGCCCGCCGGCGGGGAGCCCCGAGAAACAGGTGACGGTGTTCACGTCGAGGGCGTCCGCGAGTTCGATTGCCTCGCGGAGTTCGGTGTCGGCCTCGGCGGCCGTCTCCTCGACGGGGTGCAGCGGGTTGTTGTGCGTGGCGAGCGCGCTGATCTGCAGGTCCCGGCTCTCGACCGAATCGAGGAGGTCGGCCTGCGCGTCGTCGTCCGCGAGGACGGCGCTCCGGTCGACGTGGTCCTCGCCGGGCCAGCCGCCGACGGCGAGTTCGACGCCGTCGACGCCGATACCCGACAGGTAGTCGAGCGCGTCGTCGAGGGGTTCGTCTCCGAGCGGGACGGTGAGCACTCCGATGTACATATCGACTACATATACTAGGAAGTGAATAAAAATTAAGGATACGCGCAAGGGGGCGTGGCTGCGGCGCGACGGCTCTCCAACCGGTGTCGAATGCGGCGCAGTCGGTCGGTTACCGGCGGAGGAACTCCGAGAGCTTCTCTCTGAGTCCGGCCTCCTCGCCGAGTCGGAGGTAGAACGCGGCCCCGCCGTCCTCGTAGTAGTTCTCGATGCGGCGGCGGACCTCGAAGCCCATCTTCTCGTAGAAGTCGAGGGCGTTCGTGTTCGTCGTTCGGGCGTGACAGGTCACGACCGGGTGTTCCTTTGCGACCTCGGCGACGAGGCGCTTGCCGTAGCCCTCGCCGCGGGCGTCGGGCGAGACCGCGAGAAAGAGGATGTAGCCGTCGCGCCGCGTGGAAGCGAACGCGACGAGCGCGTCGTTCTCGTAGAGGAGATACGTGTTCGCCCGGCGGTAGGCGTCCATGAAAAAGCCCCGTCGCTGTTTCAGGAGGCCTTCCTCGACCCGAATCCGCTCTTTCAGGTCCCACGCCTCCTCGGCGTACTCGCGCTGGCCGGGGGCGTCGACCCGCATCTCCACGTTGACGCTCACACCCGGTCGTAACCGGAGCGAGAATATAACTCCACCGTCCGTTTGGACGACCGGTCGACGCCGCCCCCCGACTGGATAGCGGGGCGACACGACCGGCGAACGGACCCCCGGGGAGCGAGACGCGCGCTCGCCGCCGACCGAAAGGACGAGGGTCGACGGCGTCCCTCGTCTCGGCATGGGATTTACGCTCCGCGACCACACCGCCGACGTGGCCGTCGAGGCCGACGGCGAGAGCCTCGGTGCCGTCTTCGCCGCCGTCGCCGACGGACTCACCGCCGCGATGTGCGACGCCCCCGCCGAGACGGGCGACCGATTTTCGTTCGTCGTCCGCGCGGAGAACCGCGAGGCGCTGTTGTTCGACTACCTCGACCAACTCATCTACGAGCGCGACGTGCGCGGGGTCCTCCCCGCGGCCCACGAGGCGGCCGTCCGGCGGGAGGGCGACGAGTGGGTCGTCGCGGCGTCCGCGCGGGGCGTCCCCTTCGCCGACGTGGACGCCCGCGACGTGAAGGCCGTCACCTACTCCGAGATGCGGTTAGCGGAGACCGACGCCGGCTGGGAGGCGTACGTCGTCTTCGACGTGTGAGTTGTCGGCTTCGTCTTCGTCGCCCTCGTCGTCCCCGGCGGCCGCGCGCCGCGGGCGCTCGCGGCGTGACGGAATCCTATTGAGTCGCCGCGTCGATTGTCCGGGTATGGAAACGCGCGAGTTCGGCGACATCGAACTGCGACGGGTTCGCGAGCACGTCTGGGAGATTCCGCGGGAGGGCGAGATGAACGCCCCCGCGCGGGTGTTGGCCTCCGAGGCGCTGCTCGACCACATCGGCGACGACAAGACGCTCGAACAGCTGCGGAACGCGACGCACCTACCGGGTATCGCCAACCACGCCATCTGCATGCCCGACGGCCACCAGGGCTACGGGTTCCCCGTCGGCGGCGTCGGCGCGACCGACGCCACGGACGGCTGTATCTCGCCCGGCGCGGTCGGCTACGACATCAACTGCGGCGTCCGCATGATGACGACGAATCTCACTTACGAGGACCTGCGGGGTCACGAGGAGGAGCTCGTCGACGCCCTGTTCGAGGCGGTTCCCTCGGGCCTCGGCGGCGGCGGCGTCGTCAAGGGCGACGCCGAGACCATCGAAGACATCCTCGCGCGCGGAATGCGCTGGGCGGTCGACGCCGGCTACGCCACGGAGGACGACCTCGCCCACTGCGAGGACGAGGGCTTCCGCGACGACGCCCGCCCCGAGTTCGTCTCCCAGAAGGCGAAGGACCGCGGCCGCAACCAAATCGGCAGCCTCGGCTCCGGGAACCACTTCCTCGAAGTCCAGCGCGTCACCGACATCTACCGCGAGGACGTGGCCGAGTCGTTCGGCCTCGAAGCCGACCAAATCGTCGTCCTCATCCACTGCGGCTCCCGCGGCCTCGGCCACCAGACCTGCACCGACTACCTCCGGCGCATCGAGAAGGAGCACAAGGACCTGCTCGACGAACTGCCGGACAAGGAACTCGCGGCCGCGCCCGCCGGTTCCGAGCTCGCCGAGGAGTACTACGGCGCGATGTGCGCCGCCATCAACTTCGCGTGGGTGAACCGACAGCTCATCATGCACCGCACGCGCGAGGTGTTCGCCGACGTGTTCGACCGCGACTGGCGCGACATGGAGATGCGTCTGCTGTACGACGTGGCGCACAACATCGCCAAGAAGGAGGTCCACGAGGTCGACGGCGAGGAGCGCGAACTCTACGTCCACCGGAAGGGCGCGACGCGGGCGTTCCCCGCGGGCCGGCCCGAACTCCCGCCCGCCTACGCCGACGTGGGTCAGCCGGTCATCATCCCCGGCAGCATGGGCGCGGGGAGCTACGTCCTCCGCGGCGGCGACCGGTCGCTCGACCTCACCTTCGGCTCGACGGCCCACGGCGCGGGCCGACTCATGAGTCGGACCAAGGCGAAACAGGAGTACTGGGGCGAGACGGTGCAGGACGAACTCCGCGAGCAGGAGAAGATATACGTGAAGGCCCAGTCGGGCGCGACGGTCGCCGAAGAAGCGCCGGGCGTCTACAAGGACGTCGACGAGGTCGTCCGCGTCTCCGACGAGTTGGGCATCGGCGACAAGGTCGCGCGGACGTTCCCCGTCTGCAACATCAAGGGCTGAAGTCCCCGACGTCTTTTCGCGTCAGGCGACGGTGGTTCCGACCGCGCGGCGCTTGTAGAAGTAGTACGCGAGCGCCGCGAGACCGACGAACACCGCGGTCACGCCGTCGCCGACCGCGCCGCCGGAGAGGAAGGCAGAGACGACGCTCCCGAGGCCGAGCGCGAGCACGAGCAGGCCGCCGCCGAGAATCCACGCCCGCGAGTCGCGGCCGACCTCGTCGTAGTGGCCGCTCTCGATGAGCGCCATCTCCTTTCTGTGTTCGAGGTAGACCACCGCGCCGGCGAACGCGAAGATGACGACGGCGAGGGCGACGAACGGGACGAAGAACAGCGCGTCGCCGAGACCGAACGAGGACTGAATGGGAACCATGCGTGAGTAATCGACGCGTGAGCTATTGAATACGAGCTGATGCGTGCTCGCACGACGTGGGCAGTCTCGCCGTCGAGCGACTACGTGACCGGGCGACCGAGTGTGCGTGCGAGTCGCGCCGAAGGTTCAGAACCCCCCGGGGCCGCGCGGCCCCGCGTTCGGTCCGCCGGGTCCGGCCGGCCCCGAAGGGCCTCGCCCGCCGATGACGACGTAGTCGCTCTCGGGGACCGCCTCGACCTCGCGGCCGTCTTCGTATCTGACGAACGAGAGGTAGAACTCGCGGCCGCACGGCGACTCCAATCCGGGGTGCTCCACGTCGTCGGCGTCGACCACGTCGCCGGTCCACGACAGGCCGGGCGCGTCGCTCTCGCCGCAGGAGAGCCGGACGCCGTCGGCGTCTTCGAAGTCGTCGGTCGGGTCGACGTACGACCAGCCTTCGAGGGGGTACGGCGTCACCGACTTGTCGGCCAGGTAGCCGTCGCGTTCGAGCTCGACGACCGCGCCGCAGTGCGGACAGTAGTACGAGACCGGAAATCCCATAGATGAGCGTAGGACTCGGCGGGCTTAACGCCCGCGCCGAAACGGGGATTTATCACGGATTCCGCGACCAGCGCCGCCGTGCGTTGAGCATCGCCGCCGGGCGAGACGCGGGAGCGCGGCACGCCGCCCGGCGGAGCGGCCGTGCCGCCTGTTCGCCCCTGTTCTGACGGGCTTCCGGCCCCCGGCTCTCGTCTCAGACGCCGGAGGGGCCGCCGTCGACGTATCTGAAGGCGATGCCGGCGCGGTCGGCCGTCACCTCGTCGCGGGCCGAGTCGCCGACGAACACGGCCGAGTCGGGGCCGACCGCCATGCGTTCGAGCGTCGTGAGCAACGGTTCCGGGTCGGGCTTCTGCGTCGCCACGGTGTCGCGGCCGACGACGGCGTCGACGTGGTCCGAAAGGTCGTGCACGTCGAGCGCGACCCGGCAGGCGTCCTCGGCGTTGAGAGAGCAGACGCCGGAGGGGACGCCGTCCTCGGCGAGGAGGTCCGCGAGCGGGAGGCGGTCGGAGAGCCGCGCGCCCTCCCGCTCGTGCGCCGCGATTTCCCGCTCCAGTTCGTCGCGGACGCCCGCCTCGTCGGCCGCGTCGAGCATCTTCCAGAGGTCCAGCGAGTCGGCGTCGACGCCGGCGTCCCGCAGGACGGCCGCGGCGTCGCGGGCGGTGTCGTTCCAGTCGACGCGGAGGTCGACGAGCGTCCCGTCGAGGTCGTAGACGACCGCGTCGAACGCCGAGAGATCGGGGAGCGTCATTGCCCGCAGTAGGGAACCGCGGGGAAAAGACGCTTCGGGAGAAGGCCTATACGGAAACCCGGCGTCGCTTCCTGCATGGCATCCCCGCTCCGCGAACGCCTCGCGCCGGTCCTCCCGTCGCTCGTCGTCGCGGCCGGCGTCTTCCTCCCGTGGATACAGGTCGACCCGGCCCACGAGGGGCCGGTCATCGACGTCTACTACGGCGGCATGGGAAACGGGCTGGAACTCGTTCACGGCATCGTCCTCCTCCCGACGGTCGTCGTGCTTTCTCTCGCCGCGCTCGCCGGACGGCGGTCCCGACGCGCGGAACTCGTCGTCGGCGTCGTCGGGACCGTCGCAGTCCTGCGGTTTATCCAGCTGTGGGACGAGACGTTCGTCTCGGCGGCCGGCGCGTGGGTGACGCTCGTCGGCTGTCTCCTCCTCGCGGGCGTCGCCGCCGCCGACGTGGTCCGCGAGCGAGGACTTCCGACGCTCGCCCGGAGTCCGTGAGCGACGCGACTGGCAGAAACAGAGGTCGGCTCGCCGGCTCGCGCGTTCAGTCGAGGAGCGACCGCGCGATAATCTCCTTTTGAATCTCGCTGGTCCCCTCGTAGATGGTCGTGATTTTCGAGTCGCGGTAGTAGCGTTCCACGTCGAAATCGGTGGTGTAGCCGTAGCCGCCGTGGATCTGCACGGCCTCGTTGGTCACGTCGACCGCGGCCTCGCTGGCGAAGTATTTCGCGATGGACGCCGCGGTCCGCGGGTCGTCGCCGGCGTCGGCGACGCGGGCGGCCTCGCGGACGAGCATCCGCGAGGCGTGGACCTGCGTTCCCATGTCGGCGATTTTGTGGCGAATCGCCTGAATCTTCGAGATGGGTTTGTCGAACTGCTCGCGCTCGTTCGCGTAGTCGATAGCGTCGTCGAGCGCGGCCTGCGCGAGTCCCACGGCCTGCGAGGCGATGCCGATTCGGCCGCCGGTCAGGATTCGGAAGGCCGCAGAGAGGCCCTTGCCCTCCTCGGTGAGCCGGTTTTCGGCCGGGATGCGAACGTCGTCGAAGATGAGCGCCGTCGTGTCGGACGCGCGGAGGCCGAGTTTCTCCTCTTTCTTGCCGACCTCGTAGCCGGCCGATTCCGGGACGAGGAACTGCGTGACCGACGAGGGGTCGTCGGGGTCGGTCTTGGCGAAGAGGATACAGACGCCGCCGCGCTGGCCGTTCGTTATCCACTGTTTTTTGCCGTTGATGACGTACTCGTCGCCCGCTCGTCGGGCGACCGTCGACATCTCCGCGGGGTTCGACCCGGCGTCCGGCTCGGAGAGGCCGAACATGCCGACCGGCCGGCCGCGGGCCATCTCGGGGAGCCACGTCTCTTTCTGCTCGTCGGTGGCGAACTCGGCGATACACTCGGTGGCGAGACAGTGCACGGAGAGCGCCGTGGCGACGGCAAGCTGGCCGTAGGCAACCTCCTCGTTGACGACGGCGTAGGTGGCGCGGTCGGAACCGAACCCGCCGTACTCCTCGGGGACGGTCAGCCCGGTCAGGTCGAGTTCGGCGAGACCGTCCCACACGTCCTCGGGGAACGTCTCCGTCTCGTCGGCCTCGCGCGCGGTCGGGCGAATCTCCTCGACGGCGAACTCGTGGACCACGTCGCGGATGGCCCGTTGCTCGTCGGTCAGACCCGTGGCAGACCCTACGGTTTCCATGGTGTTGAGTACGGACCATCATTGAAAAAGATGATCGAAGCGTCGGGCGTCCGCCGGGCGTCAGCACACCACAGTCTCGGCCGCACCCGGGCGTCACTCAGTCGCGTAAGTACGCCAGCACCTCGTCGGCCGGCGCGCCGAGACCGCCGCCCTGCGCGAACGGCGCGTCGGACTCGCCGACGGCGACGAGCACGTCTACGTCGGCTCCGTCGCGGGCCTGCTTGGCGGCCTCACCGACCTCGTTCGCATCGAAGCCGGAGACCGCGCCGACGTTCCACGTCAGCCCGTCGCGCTCGACCGTCTCGAAGTCGGCGAGTCGGGAGCGAAGCACCTCGGATTTCAGGTCGGCGAGTTCGGACTCCAGTTCCTCGCGGGCGGCCGCGGTTCCGGCGGCCGACTCCCCCAATCCATCGAGGTTCGTCCCGAGCGCTCGGGCGGCCTCGTAGGCGGACGTTCGGACCGCGGCGCGCCGGTCGATGGCTGACGGACCGACCGCGAACTCGACCCGGGTGAGTCCCTCTCCGGGATTCGACCGGCCGAGCACTTCGACCGGCCCGATTTCCACGGTGTTCGAGACGTGCGTGCCGCCGCAGGCCGCCCAGTCCCAGCCGTCGATGGAGACGACTCGGACCTCGTCAGCGTCGGCGAAGACGCCCTCCTCGGTCTTGACGTTGAACGCGATTTCCTCGCGCTCGCGGGCCTCCGAGACGGGAATCTCCTCCCACGACACCTCGCGGCTGTCCCACACCGCCCGGTTGACGAGACGCTCCAGTTCGACGAGCGCGTCGTCGTCCACCTCGGTCGAGGTCTCGAAGTCGACGCGCACCTTCTCCGCGGAGATGTCGAAGCCGCCGTAGCCGAGGTCGTCGAAGATGCGGCGACCCGCGCCGTAGAGGACGTGACTCGCGGTGTGGGCCCGCATGCAGTACGTCCGGAAGTCGTCGTCGACGACGCCGGTCACCTCGTCGCCGACGCCGAAACCGGGGTCGGCCGCGAGGTCGTGGACGACCGCTCCGTCGGCGTCCGTGCGAACGTATTCGACGTCGACGCCGCCGAGAACACCGCGGTCGGCGGGCTGGCCGCCGCCTTCGGGGTAGAAGTACGTCTCGTCGAGAGTGACCGACCGACCGTCGACGCGCGTCACCGTCGCGTCGAACGCCCGGACCGTCGGGGAGTCGGCTGCGAGTGAGTCGGACATGTGCGCGTCGACACGCCCGACCGAGAAAAATCGTGCTACTCGTCGACGAGGGTCACGTCGAGGCGCTCTTCGAGCGCGCGGATGGCCGACCCGCCGACGTTCGCCCGCGTGGCGCGGCCCTGCTCGATGGCGAGCAGTTGCTTCTCGTCGAGGTCGAGTTCGTCGGCGAGTTCGGCGAGTTGGAGGCCGGCGTCCTGCCGGGCGGATTCGACGACGCCGCCGTAGCCGGAAACGAGGTAGGGAAGCCGGTCTTTCTCGTAGTTCGTCCCTTTCTCCTCCCAGTGCTTGGAGTCGCCCTTCGCGCTGTCGTACATCTTCGCCGTCCGCTGGGCGGCGCGCTTCTTTCGGTTCCCCGAGGAACCGTCCCGGGAGGTGTCACTCGACCCGCTCTTTCGGTCGGCGTGGCGGTTCTCGCCGTGCGGCGCGCAGTCCGGACAGACCAACAGGTCCGCGCCGGCCACGTTCGCGCGCCGGAGCTTCGCGGTGCTTCGGCCGCAGAGTTCGCAACTGTCGCCGTCGCCGCCGCCACCGCCCCGGTTCGTCGAGTACTTGGCCATGCCGCGTGTTACTCGTTCGACCCTTTTAAACTCGCGGCACGGGACGGCGGTCGATGGTCGAAGTCGGGGGGCGGCACGGGCGCTGTCCGGTGAACAACAAGATACTCAGAGAGGTGTTCCTCACCGAGGAGCAGTTCAGAGAAATCCAGAGAGACGCATCTCTCTGTGGTGTAGTTTCGTGGAAGGATTGTGCGTGGGTGATGTCCGTGTAGGGACGTCACCTGCATCATTCGGCGGCTTCGCCGCCTCATTGCGGACTGTGAGTCCGCACATGCGATGCGTGGGACCGGATTTGAACCGGCGGACCTCTACAGGACAGCGCCCTCAACGCTGCGCCGTTGGCCTGGCTTGGCTACCCACGCTCGCTGTGTCTTACTGCATTCTCGTTTACCCCGTGGTAATTTAAATGACTTTCCTTTCGACTCGGCAATGTCGGGCGTTTGCAGGCGTCGCACCGCGGGGGACGACAGAACGATTTTGGCCCCGCGGCACCGGGATACGCCCATGGAGTTCCGAGCACGCGACCACGTCCGCGGACTGACCGCTCTCCTCTCGGTGCTGTCGCTCGCGCTCGTCTTCGGCGCGGCGCTCGGCGCGATTCCCCGCGCCGCGATCCCGGTCGCGCCGGCGGCCGCGTTCGACGCGATTCCGCACGTGAACGCGGTCATCAGCACCGTCGCCATCGTCACCATCCTCGCCGGCGTCCGGTTCGTCCGGCGCGGCGAAATCGAGCGTCACCGGCGCATGATGCTCGCCTCGTTCCTCCTCTTCGCGACGTTCCTCGTCCTCTATCTCTACAAGGTCGTCGTTCAGGGGACCGCCGAGTTCCCCGGCCCCGACGCAGTCTACCGGTTCGTCTACCTCCCGACGCTGGCGATTCACATACTCTTGGCCATCGTCTGCGTCCCCGTCGTCTACTACGTCCTGTTGCTGGCGTTGACGCGGCCGATAACGGAGGTCTTCGGCACCGAACACGCCCGGTTCGGCCGCGTCGCCGCCTCGCTGTGGCTCGTCTCGTTCGTCCTCGGAAACGTCGTCTACGCCCTCCTTTACGTCGTCTACTGAGGCGGGAGTCGCCGAGCACCGCCGCTCGGCCGTTCAAAGGGAGTACCCGTCCGACGCCCGCGGCTGGCGCGCGGCCCGAGGGCCGGTGCGGACGGGCGGTAGTACGCGGTGCGACCGGCAGGTCACAGAGACGGGATGTGCGGGCCCTCCCGCGGTGTTACACCACCCCGTCGATTCGCACTCCGTACTCCGCTCGCAACCCGGTCCTCGGCGAGTCGGAGTACGGTTCGAACGACGGGCGCGAGAGAAAAGAAAGGCCGCGTTGATTATGCTATCGAGGCTCTCGGTGACTGTCAGGCGGAGCGATAGGTCGGGGGGACGAGACGGGGGAACTCAGTCGCTCAGCGGCGCTTCGGCACCGACGACGGGACGGCTCACGTCGCGGTCGGTCTCCTCGCCGTCGATGTCGTAGGGGTACTCGCCGGTGACACAGCCGAGACAGAGGTCGGCGCGGGACTTTTCGAGCACCTCGGCGACGGAGTCGATAGAGAGGTAACCGAGGCTGTCGGCGTCGATAGTGTCGCGGACCTCCTCGACGGACTTGTCCGAGGCGATGAGCTCCTCGCGGGTGGCCATGTTGATGCCCATGTAGCAGGGCGCGACGATGGGCGGCGCGCCGATTCGCATGTGGACCTCGGTCGCGCCGGCGTCGTACAGCAGTTGGACGAGTTGGTTCGAGGTCGTCCCGCGGACGATGCTGTCGTCGATGAGCGTCACGGACTTCCCCTCGACGGTGCTCTTGATGGGGTTGAGCTTCAGGCGGACGGCGCGCTCGCGCTCGTCTTGGGTCGGCATGATGAACGTCCGACCGACGTAGCGGTTCTTCATCAGCCCCTCGGCGAACTCGACTGTCGCGTCGTCTTCCTGCGCGGCCTCGGCGTAGCCGGAGGCGAACGCGCGACCCGAGTCGGGGACGGGCATGACGACGTCGGTGTCGACGCCGTTTTCCTCCCAGAGCTTCCGGCCGAGCCCGCGGCGGACCTCGTAGACGAGCGTGTCGTTCATCACGGAGTCCGGGCGGGCGAAGTAGATGTGTTCGAAAAAGCAGTGGGCCGTGTTGTCGCGTTCGACCAGTTGATACGAGTCGAAGCCGCTTCCGTCGGGGTCGAGCACGACGAGTTCGCCCGGTTTCACGTCGCGGACGAGTTCGCCGTCGAGCGTGTCGATGGCGGCAGACTCGGAGGCGAGCACGTAGCCGTCGTCGACTTTCCCGATGCAGAGCGGGCGGTTCCCCTCGGGGTCGCGCACGCCGAGGACCGTCTCGTCGTGCATGATGGTGAGCGCGTACGAGCCGTGGATGCGCTCCATGGTCCGCTTGACGGCGCGGACGAGGTCCTCTTCGAGGAGGTTGCGCGCGAGGTCGTGGGCGATGACCTCGGTGTCGCCCGTGGAGGTGAAGGCGTGACCGAAGTTCTCCAGTTCGTCGCGGAGTTCGTCGGCGTTGACGAGGTTGCCGTTGTGCGCGAGGCCGAGCGACCCCGACTTGAACGAGACGGCGAACGGCTGGGCGCACGACTTCGACACGTCGCCGGCGGTGGGGTAGCGGACGTGACCGATGCCCGCCTCGCCCTTCAGGCCGTCGAGGTCGTCGGCACCGAACGCGTCGCCGACGAGACCCATCTGGACGTGACTGTGCTGTTGGAACCCGTCGTGGGTGACGATGCCTGCGGACTCTTGGCCCCGGTGCTGGAGGGCGTACAGCGAGTAGTACAGGGGTCGTGCGGCGTCTCGACCGCCGAGTGCGACGCCGACGACACCGCACTTCTCGGTCGGTCCGCCGATGTGGTGGTGGGAGTCGTCCCGCCCAGTTACCATGGAAGACGATAGAGAGTCGAGGGGGTAAAAAACCCGTCCTTATGCAGTAACGACGGGTTCAGAAACCAGCAAATATACACATACGTGCATATCTCGGCGTGCGACGGAACTGCGGACGACGACGTGGCGAAGCGCGGTGACGTCAGCCACGGAGACGCTGGCTGTTGCAGGGATGACGACGGTGCTCGTCGGGGAGTAGTGACGAAGACGGCCGCGGAGGCGACGACGACGCGCGAGGAAGCGCGCACGCAGTCGGCGAGCGCCGAGGACGACCCGTACTCGGTGCTAGCGAGTGTCACGGGTGCGAGGACGAACCGGGAGTCAGGAACGCGGGTTCGTTCTCGCCGCAGACGGCGAGAGAGAAGACAGAGACGGTCGGAGACCGTCGAGAGTCGTTAGTTGTCGCCGGACTTCGACTGCCAGGCGTAGCTCCGACGCTTCTTCGACTTACCGAAGCCGCAAGACGAGCAGACCTTCTTCTTCACGTGGTAGGACTTCTCGCCGCAGCGACGGCACTTGACGTGCGTCGTCTTGTTCTTCTTTCCTTGGCTGGGGGTTCCTGCACCCGTCATGCTTTGATGGTGACGACGTTATCGCCGCGTATAATGGTTGTGTCTTGGACTTGCTCGAGTTCGATATCCCCGGGCACGGTGTCTTCGTCCAGCGCTTCTTCGAGTACGACGTTCATGTGCTGGTCGTAACCAGCGAGGACGCCGAAGTACGCGTTTCCGTCCTTGAGGAGAACCGTCACCGGCTCGTCGAGTGACGCTTCGAGGACGTCGAGGGGTCGGCCGCTCATGCATCAAATCCGTCTCGTAGTTGTCTTAAAGGTGCCGGACCGACAGTGCTCGATAGCGTCAAACCTGGTCGTTCGAAGGCGAAATCGTCGTCGAACGGACAGGTGACCGCGAATCGAGCGAGAGATTCCCACGGGTACGGGCGTGCGGACGCGGTGAACCCACGTAGTTTTTAGTACCCCCGTGAGTAGAACTCAGTACCAGAAACCCGCGGGTAAGTGCGGGCGCGCCCAGTTCGACCGGTTCGGGCCGTCTCGTACGCGGGGTCATTCGACCGACGAGCTGCAAGACGCCGGGGCCGGTGGCCCCCAGACACCCGTCTTTCCGTGAGCACCTTCGCCACATCGTGGCTTTCGATGCTCGGAATATCGAGACACAAACCATGGAAATCGAAATCGCAACCATAGGCGGATACGAAGAAGTCGGCCGTCAGATGACGGCCGTCCGTGCCGGAGACGACGTCGTCGTCTTCGACATGGGTCTCAACCTGTCGCAGGTCCTCATCCACGACAACGTCGAGACCGAAAAGATGCACAGCCTCGACCTCATCGACATGGGCGCTATCCCGGACGACCGGGTCATGAGCGACCTCGAAGGAGACGTGCAGGCCATCGTCCCCACGCACGGCCACCTCGACCACATCGGGGCCATCTCCAAGCTCGCCCACCGCTACGACGCCCCCGTCGTCGCGACGCCCTTCACCATCGAACTGGTGAAACAGCAGATCGAAGGCGAGAACAAGTTCAACGTCAACAACGACCTCGTCAAGATGGAAGCCGGGTCGACGATGTCCATCGGTGACTCCGGACAGGTCGAACTCGAATTCGTCCACGTCACCCACTCCATCATCGACGCCATCAACCCGGTCATCCACACGCCCGAGGGCGCAATCGTCTACGGTCTCGACAAGCGCATGGACCACTCGCCGGTCCTCGAAGACCCCATCGACATGAAGCGCTTCCGCGAGATCGGCCGCGAGGGCAACGGCGTCCTCGCGTACATCGAAGACTGTACGAACGCCGGCCGGAAGGGCCGCACGCCCTCCGAGTCCGTCGCGCGCCGCCACCTCAAAGACGTGATGACCTCCGTCGAGGACTACGACGGCGGCATCGTCGCGACGACGTTCTCGTCGCACATCTCTCGGGTCTCCTCGCTCGTCGAGTTCGCCAAGGACATCGGCCGTCAGCCGGTCCTCCTCGGCCGCTCGATGGAGAAGTACTCCGGCACCGCCGAGCGCCTCGGCTTCGTCGACCTCCCCGACGACCTCGGGATGTACGGCCACCGCAAGTCCGTCGACCGCACCTTCAAGCGAATCATGAAGGAGGGCAAGGAGAACTACCTGCCCATCGTCACGGGCCACCAGGGCGAGCCGCGCGCGATGCTCACCCGCATGGGCCGCGGCGAGACGCCGTACGAGATCGACGACGGCGACAAGGTCATCTTCTCGGCGCGGGTCATCCCGGAGCCGACGAACGAGGGCCAGCGCTACCAGTCCGAGCGCCTCCTCCGCATGCAGGGCGCGCGCATCTACGACGAGATTCACGTCTCGGGCCACCTCCGCGAGGAGGGCCACTACGAGATGCTGCAGGCGCTCCAGCCCCAGCACGTCATCCCGGCTCACCAGAACCTGAAAGGCTTCGCTCCGTACGTGGACCTCGCGGAGAGTCAGGGCTACGCCCTCGGTCGCGACCTCCACGTCACGCGGAACGGCAACATGATCCAGCTGGTGGAGTGATGACTCCCGACGCGACGGAAAAGCGGGTGCTTGAGGCGATTCGCGAGCGACGCGAACTCGTCAACGAGGCGCTCGACGAGGACGTGCCGATGGCCGAGCCCGAGCGGCTCTACGAGGCCTCCCGGTACCTCCTGCAAGCCGGCGGCAAGCGCCTCCGGCCGACCGTCTCACTCCTGACCGCGGAGTCCCTCGCGGACGTCGAACCGATGTCGGAGGACTACCGGGCGTTCCCGACGCTCGCGGGCGACGCCATCGACGTGATGGTCGCGGCCGTGAGCATCGAAGTCATCCAGTCGTTCACGCTCATCCACGACGACATCATGGACGACGACGACCTCCGTCGCGGCGTCCCGGCGGTCCACAAGGAGTACGACAACTCGACCGCCATCCTCGCCGGCGACACGCTGTACGCCAAGGCGTTCGAACTCCTGACGAAGACGGGTGCTGACCCCGCCGACGGTCTCGAAGCCGTCCGCCGACTTGCGACCACCTGCACGCAGATCTGCGAGGGGCAGGCGCTCGACATCGAATTCGAGCACCGCACCGAGGTGCTCCCTGACGAGTACCTCCAGATGGTCGAACTGAAGACGGCGGTTCTCTACGGGACCGCCGCCGCCGTTCCGGCGGTCATCATGGGCGCTGACGACGAGGTCGTCGAGGCGCTCTACCAGTACGGCATCGAGTCCGGGAGCGCGTTCCAGATTCAAGACGACGTGCTCGACCTGACCGTACCGTCCGACCAGCTCGGCAAACAGCGCGGCTCGGACCTCGTGGAGAACAAAGAGACCATCATCTCGCTCCACGCGCGTCAGCAGGGCATCGACGTGGACGACCTCGTCGACGCCGAGACGGCCGAGGAACTCACCGAAGACGCCGTCGAAGCCGCCGTCGCCGAACTGAACGAGGCGGGAAGCATCGACTACGCCCGCGAGATGGCCGAAGACCTCACCGAACAGGCCAAGTCGCGGCTCGACGTCCTCCCGGATAACGAGGCCCGCGACCTGCTGTGCGACATCGCGGACTACCTCATCACCCGCGGCTACTGAACGCGCGGCGCGCTCGCCGCAACCCGCGAACCGCGGCCGTGCGCTTTTCTCTTCGAACCGCTCCGTCCCCGAGTCGCGCCGTAACTCATATTTACTCTGAAGTGCTAACATATGACGTACCCCTGCCCGCGCGAGGACCCTTCCCCGCAATCCGGGCCTGTTTTTAGGCGCGCCGCGGAAGCGAACGGTAATGGACGACGAGCTTCGAGAGCGCATCGAGCGAGAGGCCGAGAAGCACGCGCTTCTCAACGCGGTCAAACACGACAGCGACGCCGACGTGGGCGCGATTATGGGTCCGCTGATGGGCGAGAACCCCGACTTCCGACAGCACGGCGGCGAGATTCCGGGGCTCATCGGTCCCGTCGTCGCCGAGGTCAACCGGCTGTCCGCCGACGAAAAGCGCGAGCGACTCGAAGAGCTCGCGCCCGAGGAACTCGCCGAGATGGAAGCCGAGGAGGAAGCGGACGACGCCCTCCTTCCCGACCTCCCGAACGCCGAGGAGTACGACGAGGTCCGCATGCGCGCCGCGCCGAACCCAAACGGCCCGTGGCACCTCGGCCACGCCCGCATGCCCGCGGTCATCGGGACGTACAAGGAGATGTACGACGGCTCCTTCCTCGTCCGGTTCGACGACACCGACCCGGAGACGAAGCGCCCGGACCTGACGGCCTACGACGCCATCCTCGACGACATCGACTACCTCGGGTTCGAGCCCGACGACGTGATTCGCGCCTCCGACCGGGTGGAGACGTACTACGATTACGCCCGCGAACTCATCGAGATGGGCGGCGCGTACACCTGTTCGTGTTCGGGCGAGGAGTTCTCGAACCTGAAGAACGACGGGAAGCCCTGTCCGCACCGCGACAAGGACGCCGAGACGACCCGCGAGGAGTTCGAGGGCATGGTCGCAGGCGAGTACAGTTCGGGCGAGATGGTCCTCCGCGTCAAGACCGACATCGAACACAAGAACCCCGCGCTCCGCGACTGGGTCGCCTTCCGCATGATAGACACGCCGCACCCCCGCGAGGAGGCGGCCGACTACCGCGCGTGGCCGATGCTCGACTTCCAGTCGGGCGTCGACGACCACCTCACGGGCGTCACCCACATCATCCGCGGCATCGACCTGCAGGACTCCGCGAAGCGCCAGCAGTTCGTCTACGACTACTTCGGCTGGGACTACCCCGAAATCGTCCACTGGGGCCACGTGCAGGTCGACGCCTACGACGTGAAGATGTCCACGTCGAGCATCAAGGAACTCATCGACGCGGGCGAGGTCGAAGGCTGGGACGACCCGCGCGTGCCGACCATCAAGAGCCTCCGCCGCCGCGGCATCCGCGGGCAGGCCATCGTGGACGCGATGGTCGGCCTCGGCACCTCCACCTCGAACGTCGACCTGTCGATGTCGACGGTGTACGCGAACAATCGCGACCTCGTCGACGACGAGACGGACCGGTACTTCCTCGTTCGAGACGGAGAGGAGTTCGCCGTTGAGGGCGGCCCAGACAGCGCCCACCCGCCGCTCCACCCGAGCTTCGAGGAGCGCGGCACCCGCGGCATCCCCGTCGGCGACAGCGTCCGCCTCGAATCGGGCGACGTGCCCGCCGAGGGCGAGCGCGTCTGGCTGAAGGGCTTCGGCGCGGTCCGCCGCGAGGGCGACTCGCTCGTCGCCACCGGCGACGACCTCGACGTGGTCCGCGAGGGCGACGTGGCCGTGATTCACTGGGTCCCGACCGACGGCGTCTCGGTCCGCATGCGCACCATGGACGGCGACGTGACGGGCGTCGCTGAGCCCGACTTCGGCGACGTGCCCGAGGACGAACTCGTCCAGTTCGAGCGCGTCGGCTTCGTCCGCGTGGACGACCGCGGCGACGACGAGACGGTCGTCTACTTCGCGCACAAGTAAGCCGAGCGACGGACAGTCGCTCTCGACACGAACACTCGTTTTACCCACCCGCGCCTAAGGAGTCGTATGACCCTCCTCGACCTCACCCGCCGCGTCGAAACGGGGATGCCGACGTACCCCGGCGACCCGCCAGTCACAGTCGAGTCGCACGCCGACTTCGACGCCGACGGCTACCGCGTCTCGCGGCTCGAACTCGGAACCCACGCGGGCACGCACGTCGATGCCCCCGCCCACACCGAGCCGGACGGCGCGACGCTCGACGACTTCCCGGTCGAGGACCTCCGGTTCACCGCTCGGGCCATCGACTGCCGAGACGCGGGGGCCCGCGGCCGAATCGGACCGGACGCGATTCCAGAACACCTCGAACCGCGTGTGGACTTCCTCGTGTTCCGGACCGGCTGGGACGACGAGTGGGGAACCGAGCGCATGACCGACCACCCGGCGCTCGCGCCGGAGACAGCCCGTGCCTGCGCGGACCGGGGGCTGTCTGTCGGTATCGACGCGCTCAGCCCCGACCCGACCGGCGGCGACGACGTGCCCGCCCACCACGCGATTCTCGGGGCGGGCCTCCTCGTCGTCGAGAACCTCCGCGGGTTGGACGCGCTCCCGACCGACCGGACGTTCGACCTCTACGTCATGCCGCTTCGGGTGGACGCCGACGGCGCGCCCGCCCGGGTCGTCGCCGACGCGGAGACGGGGCTGATTCGGCGTCGAGACGAGCGGTGAGTCGGCGGGAACCGGGGGGAACGCGAAACCGGTCGGCGCTCAGACCACCACGGTCAGGACGAACCCGACGAGCATCGAGAACGTCAACAGGGCCTGTACCGCCGCGGTGGCGAGGACGCCGACGGTGGCGACGAGGGCGCGCCGACCGCTCTCTTCGGCGTCCTGATGGTCGAGGTATTCGAGGGCGAAGACGGTGCCCGCGACGCCGACGAAGATGCCGAGCGGGCCGATGAGGAACATGAGCAGGAAGCCGGCGACGCCGGCGATAATCGACGTTCGAGTCGACGCGCCGCCGAACCGTGCGGCGACCATCCCGCCGGCGTAGTCGGTGACGAGCGCGACGAGGCCGACGAGGGTCAGCCCGACGAACGCGATGGGACCGGGGTCCGAAAAGCCGGACGCCACCCAGTAGACGACCACACCGAGCACGGACAGGAGCGCGCCGGGGAGAAGCGGGAGCACGCTCCCGACGACGCCGAGGACCAGGAGGGCGAGCGCAATCCAGAGGAACACGTCCATACCGGGGTGGTTCGGGCCGGGGGCTATTCACCCCACCGAGTGGGCGCGTCGAGACTGCGGCGGGAAACGGTGAGTGTAATGGGCCACCGATTCGCGCGCCGCGCGACCCGGTTTCGCGCCCGTTCGGGGGATAGTTTATTGCCTCTACCGGAATATGTCACTAAGAGTCATGGCTATCGACCCGCAGTTCGAGGCAAACAGAGAGAAGGTCGGAGAGGAAAACGGCGTGGCCGTCTGGGGACCGGTCGAACCGCCGGAGAAACTCGGCATCCACGGCACGCACGTCGCGGTGGACTTCGACATCTGTCTCGCCGACGGGGCGTGTCTGGAGGACTGCCCCGTGGACGTGTTCACGTGGGTCGACACGCCCGACCACCCCGAGTCGGACATCAAGGCCGAACCGACCCACGAAGACCAGTGTATCGACTGCATGCTCTGTGTCGACGTCTGCCCGGTCGACGCCATCGACGTCGACCCCGGGCGAGCGGGACGCATCTGAGGGAAGAAACCCCGATTTTTTGCGGGTGACGCCGCCGCCAGCGACGCCGCCGAGCGGCGCAGACGTTCCGGCCACCTAGTACAAAAGATTATTATGAATATGAGCTAGCATTAACTGGAGAGTGTTCTCAATGCACATGGTGGTACTTACCAAAGGCGTGCCCGACTTCCGGGAGGGCCAGGTATCGTTCGACGAGGACGGGCATCTCGAACGGGGAAAGACGCCCACAGTGATGAATCCGAACGACCGCTTCGCGCTGGAGGCGGCGCTCCAGACGCGGGTTCGACACGGCGGGCGAGTGAGCGTGATGAGCATGGGTCCGCCGGGGTACAAGGAGGTGTTACAGGAGGCGATGGAGACGGTGTACGCCGACGACCTCCACCTCGTCTCGGACCGCGAGATGGCGGCCGCCGACACGTGGGCGACGGCCATCACCCTCAGCGCGGGCATCGAGACGCTCGGCGAACCGGACGTGGTGTTCGCCGGGTTCAAGACCGCGGACGGGGAGACGGGCCACACCGGCCCGCAGACGGACTGGTGTCTCGACATGCCGCTCGTCACGCACGTCATCTCCCTCGACATCGACGAGGAGGAGGGGACCCTGCGGGCCAAGCGACTGGTCGAAGGCGACATCGAGGAGATAGAGACAGTCGAGACGGAGCTTCCGGCGTTCGTCGTCGCGGACCCCGAGTTCGAGCCGTCGTATCGGACGGCGGGCGAGCGCCTGACGCTGAAGGACTTACGCGAGGAGACGAAGGCGCGCGCCGAGAACTACGAGGAGCACCTGACGGTGCGGGACCACGCCGACATCAACGTCGACCCGGACTACATCGGTCTCGACGGCTCGCCGACCATCGTCTCGTCGGTCGACCCGATTCCGAAGGCACCGGCGGAGCGGGAGGCGACGATGGTCGACCCGGACGACGCGGGGGCCATGCAGGACGTGCTGTCCGCGATGCAGTCGGCGGGCGACGGCGGCGACGCCGCGGCCGCGGGGGGTGACTGAGCGTGACCGACTTCGACCCCGGCGACTACGAGATTTCGGAGCTCGGCCCGGCCATCAAGGACATCGACGACCTCGGCGAGCTAGAGGAGATTCTGCAGGCGGAACACCGCGGGCAGAACCGCGCGCCGGCCGTCGCGCTCATCGAGAGCCGCATCGAGAAGTTCTCCGAGGACGACGAGGAGCCGGCGGACGCGGACGAACTGGACCTCGCGTCGATGAGCACCGCGGAAGTCGGGAACACCCTCCAGAACGTCGAGGAGGTCTCGGAGCTCGAAGCGCTCCTCGAACGCGAGGAGGCCGGCGAGAACCGCGACCCGGTGAAGCGACTCATCAGCAACCGCATCGACTCGGTGAAGGGAAGCGACGAGGAGGACACGGAAGTCGAGGTGGACGAACGGCCGCCCGAGGAGCGCCATCCGGACCTCGACCATCCGACCCGCGACAAGCGGCACGTCCGGTCGCTCCACGGCGGCGTCTACCGCGACATGTGGGTCTACTGCGAGACGCAGGCGGGCGAACTCGTGGACGTGTCCAAGGAGATGCTCGGCAAGGCCCGCGAGCTGATGGACGCGTACAACGACGACTACGCTGCCGACGAGCGGGTCGTCGCGGTGCTCATCGGCTCCGACGTGTCGAAACACGTCGAGGACGTCATCGCCTACGGCGCGGACGTGGTCGTCGTCCGCGAGGACGCCCGGCTCGAACGCTTCCAGCACAAGCCGTACACCGAGATATTCTGCGACATGGCCCGCGCGGGAGCCACCCACCAGAACTTCGAGGTCACGGACGGCCGCGACGAGTCGTGGCGCGACTACGACAAGCCGCGGTACGTGCTGTTCCCGGCGACGAACAACGGCCGGGACCTCTCGGCGCTCGTGCAGGCCGAACTCGACTCCGGCCTCGCCAGCGACTGCTCGGGGCTGTACATCACGGAGGAGGTCATCTCGAACCCGGTCAAGACCGGCGTCGCCGGCGAGAAAAAGGAGTTCCAGCGCGTCCTGCACATGAAGCGCCCGGACTTCTCGGGCTTCGAGTACTCGACGATTCTCTGTATCGACAACCCGACGCGGGAGTTCCACCCGCAGGGCGCGTCTGTCATCCCGGGGAGCTTCGACCTGCCCGAACCCGACGCCGAGCGCGAGGGCCTCGTGGTCGAACACGACGCCCCGCTCGACGACGACTGGTTCCGCGTCACCGTCACCGACTTCGACCGGCTCGACGAGGGCGTCGACCTGACGGGCCACGACGTCATCGTGGCGGTCGGCCGCGGCATCGGCGACGACCCGACGAAGGGTATCGAACTCGCCTTGGACCTCGCCGACCAGTTCGAGGACGCCGACGTCGGCGTCACCCGCGGCATCGTCACGGGGTCGTTCAACTTCGACGGCCACGTCGAGCAGTACACCCACGAGGACCGACAGATAGGCGAGACGGGACAGGTCGTCGCGCCGAAACTCTACGTCGCGGCGGGTATCTCCGGCGCGGTCCAGCACAAGGTCGGCATGGACGAGTCGGACACCATCGTCGCCGTCAACACCGACCCCGACGCCCGAATCCGCGACTTCTCGGACTACTTCATCGAGGGCGACCTGTTCGAAGTCCTCCCGAGGCTGACGACGGCGCTCAAGGAGGGCCGGTTCGAGGCGGCGGTCGCCAGCGACGGGGGGCGCGCGGCGTCGACGCCGCCGACCGGAACGCCCGACGCTGGCGCTGGCGCTGGCGCGGACGACAGGGGTGAGTCCCGATGAGCGACTACGAACACT
The DNA here is from genome assembly GCF_001368915.1 of Haloferax massiliensis. Classification (GTDB taxonomy): domain Archaea; phylum Halobacteriota; class Halobacteria; order Halobacteriales; family Haloferacaceae; genus Haloferax; species Haloferax massiliensis. The sequence goes on from NZ_CSTE01000002.1 coordinate 156,277, forward strand.
ACGAGGCGCTCGTCGTCGGGGCGGGTCCCGGCGGCGCGGCGGCGGCCGCGACGTTCGCCAACTACGGCATCGAGACGCTCGTCCTCGAACGCGGCGTCGAGGCCGGGTCGAAGAACGTCTCGGGCGGGCTCATCTACGCCGAGGAGTCCGCGCCCTACACCATCGACGACCTCTTTCCGGGCTTCCGCGAGGCAGCCGCCGAGCGGCCCATCACGAAGTACCGCATCCACAACATCGCCGGCGACAAGGTCGAGTCGTTCGACCTCACCGACCTGCACGAACACGACACCGAGTGGTCCGACTCGGTCCTCCGGCGGAAGATGGACTCGTGGCTCGAAGACCGCGTCCACGAGCGGACCCGCGAGACCGGCGGCGGCCTCCTGACGGGCGTCCACGTCAACGGCCTGCTCCGCGAGGAGGGCCGCATCGTCGGCGTCACGCTGGACGAACTCGACCCGATAACCGCCGACGTCATCGTCGCGGCCGACGGGGTGAACTCCGAACTCGCCCGCGACGCGGGCCTGATGGACTGGGACGAGCCCGACGAGTGGTTCCAGGGCGTCAAGGCCGTCGTCGACATGCCGGAGGACGCCATCGCCGACCGGTTCGACGTGGCCGACGACGAGGGCGCGGCCCACCTGTTCTCGGGCGACCTGTTCGAGGGCGTCCGCGGCGGCGGCTTCCTCTACACGAACCGCGACACGCTGTCGCTCGGAACGGTGTTCCACCTCGACAGCCTCGTCGCCGAGGAGGCCGAGCCGCACGAGTTACTGGACGGGCTTCTGACCCACCCGCTCCTCGCGCAGTGGCTCGGCGACGACTACACCGAACTGGAGTACAGCGCGAAGCTCGTCCCCGACTCGAAGAAGGTCGCCCTGCGCGAACCGCACTTCGGTCGCCTGCTCCTCGTCGGCGACGCGGCCGGCCAGATGCAGGCGCAGGGGCCCATCATCAAGGGCATGAACCACGCCGTCACCGCCGGCGCGCTCGCCGCGGAGTCGTACGCGCAGGCCAAATCGCGCAACGAACCGGAGAAGGCGGGGACGCGCTACGCCCGCAAACTCCGGAGCGAGGGCGTGATGAAGAAGCTCCGGCCCCGCGGCTACGAACTGCTCCGCGGCGTCGCCGAGGACGACGGCGTGACCGGCGTGGTCGATTCGGTGCTCACCTCGGCGGTCGGGCGCGCCGGCGTCCGGGCGCTCTCGGGGCGGCTCGAACGCCTCTACAACGTCCCGACGCTGTCGGCGCTGATGCCGGACACGCGGACGCCCTACGTCACGCTCCCGACGGTCATCGCCGAGGAGTTGGGGACGCGAGTGCGCGAGACCAACTCCGTGACGCCGCCGGACCTCGAAGCCCGCATCGGCGGGCTGACCTACGACACCGACATCGGCAACCCGCACATCACGCTCCGCGACGAGTCCTACGAGGCGAGCGGGGCCGCGGTGGCGGCCTGTCCGGTCTCGGCGGTCGACTTCGGCGGCGGCTGTTACCGCGAGGAGGTCGTCCGGACCAACGGCACCGAGGAGCGCGTCGTCAGCCTCGACACCCAGCCCTGCGTCGAGTGCGGCACCTGCGCCGTCGTCGCCGACACCGAGTGGACCCACCCGCGCGGCGACAAGGGCGTCGAGTTCAAGTGGGGGTGACGGGGGTGCGAAGATGAGCCGCGACGCGACCCATTCGGACGCCCGCCCCGTCGCCGACGGTCGCGGTGCCGAGGAGCGCCACCCCGAAGACGTTCGGTTCGGGGAGCGCGCCAGAGCCCTCGCCGCCGAGGCGCGGGAGGCGCGGGAGTCGTTCGACCCGCCCTCGAATGCGCCCGCGACGGCGTCGGCCCCGCGGTCTCGCTGTACGTCAGCGCGCGGACGGGCGACCGGCTGGTCTCGTTTACCGGCGAGGAGTTCGAACTTCTCCACCGGGCGATGAACGACTGGCTCGCCATGTACGCCCGGTGCTACGGCGTCGACCTCGACGCGGACTTCACGGTGCGCGAGGCCGCCGAAGTCCTGCTTCGGACCCACGACGTGGTCGATACCGCCCAACTCTTGACCTGCGTCCCCGAGCGGCGCTGAGGGGGCCGCGGCCCCGTTTCACCCGTCGGTGCCGGCGACTCTCGGCGAACCCGACACGAACAACAATTATTAATCATGAGTGTGATTGAGTACCATGGAAGTAACTGACAGTCTCAACTTCGGACACAAAGACCGCAAGGACATCTACGAGTACATCGAGCGCAACGGGACCGTCCGCGAGGACGAGGTGCGGCGGGCGCTCAACTTCGAGCCGGCGGCGCTGGGGGCGCATCTGACCGTCCTGCGACGCGACGGCTACATCCGAAAGGTCGGCAACCACGTCGAGGTGGCTTACGCGCCCGGCGAGGAGGAGACGGTCGAACTCGGCGACCTCGACGTGACGATTCGGATAGCCCAGAACGTCGACCTCGAAAGCCTCGTCGACGCCATCCACGAGGTCGCTGACGAGGGCCGGTACATCGAGGCCGAGACGGTCGCGGACCTGCTCGACCACGAGGAGGTCGTCCTCCGACACAACGAGGTCAGTTCCCGGATGGTGTTCGTCGCCACCGTCGGCGACGAACTCGCCGGCTGGGTCCACCTCGACCTGCCCGAGGCGGAGAAACTGAGCCACACCGCCGTCCTGACGGTCGGCACGCGACCGGAGTTCCGCGGCAACGGCATCGGGAGCAGACTCCTCGACCGCGGCGTCGACTGGGCGCGCGAGCGCGGCTTCGAGAAGCTCTACAACAGCATCCCGGCGACCAACGAGGAGGCAATCGCGTTCCTCGAAGGCCACGGCTGGGAGACCGAAGCCGTCCGCGACGGTCACTACAAGATAGACGGCGACTACGTCGACGAAGTGATGATGGCCGTCTCGCTCCGGTGAGCGCGGACTCGCCTCGCTCCTAACCCCGAATTTCTGCGCGTCGTCGCCCCCGCCAGCGAGGCGTGGGTCTGCGACTGCCCCGCGTGCGACCGGTCGCGCGACCACCCGACCGGCTTACGACCAGTCGTCTTCGGCCCCGTCGAGGGGTTCGGCGACGACGCCGTCCTGCTGGACGAGCGCCCTCGCGTGAGCCGTACAGACGTCCCTGTCGGCGTCCAACGGCACGTAGAGCCTGACCGCCGCGACGTTCTCGCAGTCGGGTTCGCTACAGTCGGCCATACGGGGAGCGTCGGCTCCGACGACTATCGGTGTGTCGGCGAGGGGGCGACAGACTCGCCCTCCGACCTCCGGCCGTCACCGGAACCGCTCGCGCTCTGCGCGGGCCGCGTCGGTGCCGTACTCGTCGACGAGCGGTTCGTAGGCGTCGCCGAGCGCGCGCATTGCACCCGCGGTGGAGTGGAAGTCGAGTTCGTCGGCGACGGCGTCCCACGAGTGCGTCTGAAACACCTTTCGGACGAGCAGGCGCTCCTCCCGGGGCGTAAGCGACGCGCGCTCGGGGTTCGTGAGGTGCGCGAGGCCGAGTCGCCGGAACGCGCCGGGGGCGGTCGTGTAGAGTCCCGGCCCGTACGACGCGCCCACGACGACGCGCCACTCGTACTCGGAGAGGTCCGGTTCGGCGGCGGTGTCGACGGCGGCGAGGGCGGCCCGCGCCACGTCGGCGTCGAGGTCCGAGAGCGCGTCGCCGAGCACGTCGCCGACGCGGCCGAGGAACCACTCGGCGTGGCGGTCCCGGAGGTCGCGGCCGGCGGGCGACAGGGGGCGCATCATGAGCGCCGAGTACTCGCCGCTGGTGTCGTTTCTGGTGGTCGAGAGGTGGACCGTCCCGTAGCCGTTGTCGCGCCAAAACGAGAGGAGCTCGGGCGTCGCGCCGAAGCCGACGCCGAGGTAGTCCGCGTCGCCCGCGAACTCGTCGCGTACCTCCGAGAGGAGCCGCGAGCCGAGGCCGGACGACCGGACGGCGTGGTGGGTGGCGATGCGCATCACGCGGTAGCCGACGGGGACGCCCGCCGCCTCGTCGCGGAGTTGGCTCGTGAACACGTCGGGGAGCATGTTCCCGCGGATGCGGCCGCCGTCGTACATGTGCCGGCGGGTGTCGGCGTCGAGGCCGCCCTCGCGGGCGAGGAGCGCGACCGAGACGACTCGGCCCTCGTGGGTGAGCGCCCGGAGCGTCAGGTTCGGCGCGTCGAGGAGGCGGGCGAGGTCGTCCGGTTCGGTCCGGTAGTGCGCGAGGACGAGCAGGCCGAACGCCTCGCGGAGCAGGTGTTCGTCAGCCAGCAGGTCGTCGGGCGAAAGCGCCCGGTAGGAAACGGTATCGGGCGTCGCGTCCGCGACGAGCTGGTCGACCGGCGGCCGAGCGTCGAGGAGGAGCGCGCGGAACGTCCACGACTCGACGGGGTCGCCGGCGGCGTAGCGAATCGGGTCGTCGAGGCGCGCGTCGGTCACCTCGCGGTCCGCGTCGGCGAGGCGGTCGCGGAAGCGGACGGCGAAGCCCCGGCCCGCGCCCTCGTAGCCGCGGACGGTCGTACAGAAGGCGACCGCGGGCGCGGCGAGGAACGATTCGAGGAGCCTGACGGGCAGGGCGGCGGCCTCGTCCACGACGAGCGCGTCGGCGTCGGCCGC
>NZ_CSTE01000002.1:162247-504859 GCF_001368915.1 Haloferax massiliensis
GACCACGTCCGCGCCCTCGCTGGCGAGACTCCCGGCGGCGAGGCCCGCCACGCTCGACTTCCCGCGGCCGCGGTCGGCCTCCACGACGACGGCGGTGCCCGGTTCGGTCAGAGCTTCGAGCGCGGCGAGCGCGTCCGACTGGTCGGCGGTGAGGCAGTCCTCGTAGGCGCGCCGCGGGAATCTGCGGTCCCCCTCTCTCGGCACCCGCGGCGGCGCGGCGTCGAAGCTGATTCCCTGCCGGTACGCGCCGTCGCGCTCGACGGTCCCCGAATCGAGGGCGACGAGCGCGATGCCGGGGTGGTCCCGGAGCGTCGAGACGAGTCGGCCGCGGAAGCGACCGGCCACGTCGTCGACGGAGAACGGCGGGACCGCCAATCGCTCGTCGAACGAGTCGCGGCGGGCCGGCCAGCCGTCGAGAGAGGGGGTGAGCAAAACGAGCAGGCCGCCGCCGTCGACCGCGCCGGCGACGCGGCCGAGCGCGTTCGCCGAGAAGTCCTCGTGGGCGTCGAGGACGATGAGCGTCCGGGTCGTTCCGAGGAGCGACGAGGCGCGCTTCGGTTCGACGCGGTGGAAGCGAAAGCCCTCGCGGGCGGTGACGAACGTCACCTCGTCGTCGGGCACGTCGGCCCCGCGAACCGCGTCGAAGGCGGCGTCGATACCGGCGTCTCGGTCGCCGGCGAGGACGAGGAGGCGTCGCTGGTTCGTCGCCAGCGCCTCCTCGCGACGGGCGGCGGCGAGCGCCTCGACGTCGGGGTCGTCGCCGAGTTCGGTCATAGAGGCGATACGCCGGCGCGGCTATTCACTTCCTTCGGTCGGGCGAGGGCCCCGCGTTCCGGTCGACACAGCGGTGGTTCCGGTGCGGCGTCACGCTCCGCCGAAAGTGGATTGCGCGAGCAATCGACACGAAAACCCGGGCGCTGTGGTCGGCGAGAGATCGGGCGATTCGCGGGTCGTGCGGACGCGTCGCACGGCGCTACGATTTTGAAAGCGCTTTTATGGGGGCCGGAGCAAAGGATGGTTACAGCCTGTCCGGGGTTGATGAACCTCCTCGCCGTAGGGAAATCGTTGACCGGTCGCGACCGACCGACCGGTGTGATACCGGCGAGGGAGTCGAGCCCGCGAGCAGGATATAGGTGAACAACAATGGCTGTCTACGTAGACTTCGACGTACCGGCCGACCTCGCTGACAGCGCCGTCGAGGCGCTTGAGGTCGCCCGAGATACTGGTATCGTGAAGAAAGGAACCAACGAAACGACCAAGTCCATCGAGCGGGGCAACGCCCAGCTCGTCCTCATCGCGGAAGACGTTTCCCCCGAGGAAATCGTCATGCACCTGCCCGAACTCGCCGACGAGAAGGGCATTCCGTTCATCTTCGTCGAGACGCAGGACGACATCGGCCACGCCGCCGGCCTCGAAGTCGGCAGTGCCGCGGCCGCCATCGTCGACGCCGGCGACGCGTCCGACGATGTCGAGGACATCGCGACTAAGGTCGAGGACCTTCGATAACCGACCATGAGCGCGGACGAACAAGCCAGCGACTCGACGCCTGCCGAAGTCATCGAAGTCGTTGGAAAGACTGGGATGCACGGCGAGGCCATGCAGGTCAAGTGCCGCATCCGCGAAGGCTCCAACCAGGGCCGTATCATCACGCGAAACGTGCTGGGTCCCGTCCGCGAGGGCGACATCCTCCAGCTCCGCGAGACCCAGCGTGACGCCGACTCCATCGGAGGGCAGTAACAATGGTCGAGAAGCGCACGTGCGACTACAGCGGTGAAGAGATCGAGCCCGGCACGGGCACGATGTACGTCAAAACCGACGGCACCATCCTCCACTTCAAGGACTCGAAGGCCGAGAAGAACTACTTCCTCGGCCGCGAGGCCCGCGACCTCGAATGGACGGAGGCCGGCCGCCGCGCGAGCGGCAAGTCGGAGGACAACTGATGTCCGACGCTGAGCGCACCTTCGTGATGGTCAAGCCCGACGGCGTCCAGCGCGGCCTCATCGGAGACATCGTCTCCCGCTTCGAGGACCGCGGTCTCAAGATGGTCGCCGGCAAGTTCATGCAGATCGACGAGGAGCTCGCCCACGACCACTACGGCGAGCACGAGGGCAAGCCCTTCTTCGAGGGTCTCGTCGAGTTCATCACGTCCGGTCCCGTCTTCGCGATGGTCTGGGAAGGACAGGATGCGACGCGACAGGTCCGCGGCATGATGGGCGAGACGGACCCCGCAGAGTCCGCCCCCGGCACCATCCGCGGCGACTACGGTCTCGACCTCGGCCGGAACGTCATCCACGGCTCCGACCACGAGGACGAGGGCGCGAACGAGCGCGAAATCGCGCTCTTCTTCGACGAGGACGAACTCGTCGACTACGAGCGCGTCGACGAGACCTGGCTCTACGAGTAAGTCTCGTCTCGCGGTTCTCACGCTTTCTTCCGAGAGGAGCGACGGCCACGTCTCCCCTCTCGTCCGCGCTCCAGCCGTCGAGAGGGTGTTCTCGTCGGTCCAGTGTGCGGGATTCTACCACTGGTCATCCGCGGTCGACGGCGACCCTCACCGCGCCCTGACCGTCATCCCCGCGGCGAACAACGGTTTTCTCGCCGCCCGGCGAAACGTGTCACATGGTCGAAGTGGAACTCGTGCTCCTCGCGCTCGCGGTGGTGTTCGTCGGCGGTGCGGTGGCGATGCTCGGCGCGACCGCGGTTGCGGCGTGGACCGCTGCGCGGCTGGCGGCGACGCTCTCGACGCTCGTGCGGCCGGTCGTCCTCGGGCCGACCGACATCCGCGACGTGGAACTCCGCGTGGCCGGCCTGCGCGCGCTCGACCACGTCGACTCGGGGGTCGTCACGAACGTCGTCCCCGAGCGGCGGCGGGGCGCGAGCGGCCTCGCCCGGCTCTCCCGGAGCGACGGCGTGCGGTTCGACCTCGCGCTCGCGACTCCCGACGACCGGACCGCGACCGTCTGGGTGCCGGTACCGGAGGCGCTGACCGGCGGGTCGCGGTTCGAGCGCATCGCCCCGGCGTGAGCTTCTCCGGCGGGACGACCTTCAGGCCCTGCTTGATGTTCTCCTTTATCTCCTCGACGGTCTCGACTTCGGCGGTATGCACGTCCACGACGCCGAGCGCGAGGTCCGGCTCGAACTCGGGGTCGGTGAACACGTCTATCTGCTCGTAGCCGCCGTTGCAGAGTTCCACGTCGAACTCGTCGATGGGGTAGTCGTTGAGTTCGGGGTAGATGCGGGAGTAGTCGCCGTAACAGACGTGGAGGCCGATGCGGACCTCGTCGGGGACGCCCGCGACGATGCGTTCGAGACACTCGCCGACGATGGCGTGGTCGTCGGGCGTCGTCGCCAGCGCGGGCTCGTCGATCTGGATGTAGGTCGCGCCCGCCTCGACGAGCTGTTCGATTTCCTCGTTGACGAGGTCGGCCAGCGCGTACGCGAGGTCCGCCTCGGAGTCGTAGTGTTCGTTGAACGACCAGCTAGCCAGCGTGTACGGGCCGGTGATGGGCACCTTGACCGGCTTGGAGGCCACGTCGCTCGTGAACTCGAACTCGTCGACCAGCCACGGCTCGTCGTACTCGACCTCGCCGACGACGGAGGGCTTGTCGAAGTAGTTGTGGCCCCACACCTTCACCGGGCCGTTGAACTCGTAGCCGGGGATGCGGTGGGCGAAGTACTCGACCATCTCTTCGCGGCGCATCTCGCCGTCGACGACGGTGTCGAGGCCGGAGCGCTCGTGTTCGTGGGTGATGACGCGACAGGCGTCGTCGTGGGCCTCGTGGAGGTGCTCCTGGGTGAACTTGGAGTCGGGGTCCTCCGCGAGGTCGTTGGCGCGGTTGAGCCACTTGGGCTTGGGGTAGGAGCCGACGACGGTCGTGAGCAGGAAGTGCTCGGTGTCGTGGCCCTCGGGGCGGAACTGCTCGCGGTTCTCGGTGTCGCGGCTCATGCTTCCACCTCCAGTTCGTCCTCCGTGGCGGCCGCGAGCGCGGCCAGTTTCTCCGTCGCGCGGTTCTCCGGCAGGTAGAACAGTTCGGTGTTGGAGGTCACGTAGGCGGTGTCGAACGTCTGGCTCTGGATGTTGTCGAGGGTCCACTCGACGCGCTCGCGGACCGTCTCGGGGTCTTCGACCAGCGTGTTCTGGCCGTCGACGAGACCCAGGGCGATGTCGTCTTTCGTACCGTACTCGTTGATGTTGTAGAGCGTCTGGTCGCGGTCGCCGGCGACGAAGTCGAAGCCGATGGCGTCGACGTCGGCGTCCATGAGGTGCGCGTAGACCTTCTCGTCGAGCGCGCCCCAGTAGGTGTGGACGACCACGTCGGCGTCGGTCGCGTCGGAGACGGCCGAGATTGCCTCGGCGACGCGCTCGTCGACGTCCTCGCCCGGCGGCGAGAACACGAGCGAGGGTTCGAGGAGGAACAGCGTCTCGTGGTCGGGGAAGGCGTCGACCTCGCCCGCGAGGAACTCGCTGACGGCGTCGAGGAAGTCGGCCTCGTCGCCGTAGTGCTCGTCGGTGGCGAGGTCGGAAAGCGAGTACGGGCCGGGGAGGACCGCCTGCAGCGACTCGTCGCCGAGGAGGTCGGCGGTGGCGTCGAGTTCGGCCGCGACGTCGCCGGAGAAGGTGAGTTCGCCGCGGACCTGCGGGTCGCGGTAGAAGTTGTTGTTGTCGTAGTAGCGGACGATGCCCCCGGTCTCGACGTTCTCGTGGACCGTCAGCGGGTGCGCGAGCATGTCGTCCCAGCGGAGTTGCCCCTCGACGACGCGGTCGAGGCCGGCGTCGCGCTGCTCGGAGACGACCTCCTCGCGGGCGCGGTCGTACGCGCCCACGATGTCGCCGCTCTCGTTACCGGAGATGAGGTCGTGTTTCTGGTGACCCTTGAGGTCGGAAAGCTCCTGCTTCACCCAATCCGGGAGGGGATACAGTCCCGGTGTCGTCGAGACGAGTTCAGTCATCACTCCTGGCTAAGAAATGACGGTGTATAATATTTCCTGTATCAACATATGCGCATTGGTTATCCCAACGCGAGCACCGTGAGCGTCTCGTAGGGGTACGACTCCCGAACGACGACCTCGTGGTCGAAGCCGTTGGCCTCGGCGCGCGCGAGCACCTCGTCGTAGCCGGTGAAGCTACTCACGAGGAGGAAGACCGTGCCGCCCGGTTTGAGGACGCGCCCGACCGTGTCGAGGAAGGGGTCGATGATTTCGCGGCCGTCCTCGCCGCCGGTGAGCGCGACCTCCATCCAGTCGTCGCGCGCGGCTTCGAGGTCTTCTGGGAGGTACGGCGGGTTGAACGCCACCGCGTCGAAGGCGTCGTCGCGGAACGGTTCGACGAGGCTCCCGCGGACCACCTCGAACCCGCGGTGGCCGTCGGCCCGGAGGGAAGCGGCGCGGTCGGCGGCCTGCCGGCAGGCGTGGGGGTTGAGGTCGCTGGCGACCACGTCGGCGTCGGTCTTCGTCGCGAGTTGTTCTGCGACCCAGCCCGACCCGGTCCCGACTTCGAGGACGCGCCCCGAGACGCGGCCGACCGCGGCCTGTGCGAGCAGGCCCGAGTCCTCCGCGGGCTGATAGACCGAGGTGTTCATCCCGCGTCGCTCGGCGAGGTCGGTCATCGGTCCGCCTCCGCGGAACCGGGCGAGGCGTCGTCGCCTTCCCCGCCTTCCTCGCTCTCGCCGCCGCCGTCGGCCTCGGGACTCGCTTCGGGCCGCGCGTCGGTGAGCGGAACCGGACCCGAGGGGTCGCGCTCGGACAGCGCGCGCTGCGGGAACGGGATGGTGATTCCCTCCTCGTCGAACGCCTCGCTGACGGCCGAGATGGTCGCGGTGCGCGCGCGCCACCACCGGCGGGCGCTCGGGCGGTCTATCCACGGGCGCACCCCGAGGACGACGGCGGAGTCGCCGAACCGCTTTGCGACGACCTGCGGCTTCGGCACCGAAAGCACCTCGTCGAGGTCTTCGACGGCCGCCTGCGCCACCTCGGCGGCGCGGTCGACGTCGGTGTCGTAGTCGACGCCGACCTCGATGTCGAGGCGGAGCCGCCCCTTTCGGCTCCGGTTGACGAGGCTCTCCGAACTCACCACGTCGTTCGGAATCATCACGAACTCGCCGTCGAACGTCTGGATGCGCGTGTTCACGACCGTGATTTCGGTGACGATGCCCTCGTGGTCGCCGAGCTCGACCCAGTCGCCGATTTCGAACGGCCGGGAGAACATGATGACGAAGCCCGCGATGAGCGCGCCGAGAGTCTGTCTCGCCGCCATCCCGACCACGATGCCGAGGAAGCCAGCCCCGACGAGGAAGCCGCCGAGGTCGGCCCGCCAGATGCCGAGGATGACCGCGAGCGTGGCGAGGTAGGTCGTCACCTGCGCGATTCGGTAGATGACCTCGCGCTGGTGGTCCGAAATCTCCGGGCGCGTGCTCGCGATTTCCTTGATGAACCGGCCGAGGACGCTCGTGAGGACGTACGCGCCGACGATGAACGCCGCAGACAGCACGATGCGGACGAACGTCTGCCGGTTGACGTCGTACTGCTCGGAGAACGTGCCGATGTCGCCCGACAGCGACCAGACCGCGAAGACGAACGCCCCGCCGCCGGCGACGACGACGAGGCGGAGAACCGTCACCGAGAGGTGCCACACCGGCATCGAGACTGCCTCTACCTCCTTGTCGTGGAGGCGGGCACCGACCCGCCAGACGGCGACGACGGCGACGGTCACGAGGACGCTCGCGGCGACGCGGAGTTCGAACGTCGGGAACAGCGACGCGATGTCGAGGACGGCGTCGCTCTGGAGGGGCGTTCCCGTCGAGGCGAGGCGGAGAAGCACCGCGGCGAGTGCGGGGAGCGTCATGGATTACAGGCCGACCGACGCGGCGAGTTGCGCGAGTTCGGCGAACTCCGCGGGAGCCATGTTGCCGGCGCGCTTTCGGAGGACGTCTTCGTCCGCGGCCTCGACGACCGCTTCGGGGTCCGACAGCCCGGAGATGTGCGCCGTGTTACGGATGCCGTTTCTGATGGTCTTGCGTCGCTGGGTGAACAGCGCCTTCACGAAGTCGAGGAAGAACGCCTCGTCGTCGACCTCGTAGTCCGGGTCGCGCGGCGTGATGCGGACGACGACGCTCTGGACCGCGGGCTTGGGGTCGAACGCCTCGCGGGGGACGTGCTCGCAGACCGCCACGTCGCCGTAGTGTTGGGTGCTCACCGAGAGGCGACCGTACTCCGAGGTGCCCGCCTCGGCGGCCATCCGCTCGCCGAACTCCTTTTGGAACATCAACACGAGCGGCTTGCCTCGGGGGAGCAGGCGGAATGAAATCTCCGAGGAGATGCCGTAGGGGAGGTTCGAGACGCACGCCGTGAACTCGGGCAGGTCGACGTCGAGCGCGTCGCCCTCGACGACCGCGAGTCGCCCCGCGTCGACCTCGTCGGCGAACTCGCGGCGCAGGTGCTCGGCGAACGTCCGGTCCTGTTCGACGACGGTCACGCGGTCGGCGACGCCGAGCAGCCGGTCCGTGAGGACGCCCGGCCCGCCGCCGATTTCGAGGACGTGCGAGCGGTCTGCCTCCTCGGGGAGATACGTCGGGATTCGGTCGACGACGCGGTCGTCGACGAGGAAGTGCTGGTCGTGGTCCGGGTTCCCGCGAGCGCCCGCCCGCCGGATGAGGGCGTCCGGGTCGCGCGCGGCGGCCCCGCGGACCTGTTCGCTGCCGTCGCTCGTCATTGGGAGAGGTATCGTGCGGGAGCGGGTAAAAGTCCCGTTCCGCTACCGCCCGTCGCGTCCGACGAACGTCTTGTACTTCACGTCGTTGTCGCGGAGTTCGTCGAGGATGCGCTCGACGATGACCTCCTTCGGGCGGTGGAGCCCGGAGACGCGCTCTTCGAGGTCTTCGAACGACTCGAACGGCCCCTGTCGCTTGCGCGATTCGAGAATCTTGTCGCGGAGCTTCTTCCCGATGCCGGGAAGCAAGTTGAGTTGGTGGAGCCGAAGCGTGATGGGCTGTGCGTCGTTGTAGAAGTCGACGAACCGCCGTTCGTCGGCCTCGACGATGTCCTCGACGACGTAGTCGACTTCGGCCGTCGCCGTGTTCGAGAGGTCGCCGTACGAGAGTTCTTCGACGGACTGAATCAGCTCGCGGTCGGCGGCCGGCGAGACGACGAGCCGGTCGCCGATACTCACGTCGGCGTCTTCGACGAGGGTCAACTCCAGGAGACGGAAATCGGACTCTCCGAGCGCGTACGCGATGGGTGCCGCGTCGAAGCGCCGTCGGTCGTCCCCCTGACGCCCGTGGCGGAGTACGTCGAGTACGACGACGTACTCGGTCGTGGCGTCGGCGTCACCGCTCTCCGTACGTGTCATACCAGTAGTTACGGCGAGCCGATATTTAAAGAGTTGGCCGCGCCGTCACGCGGTCAGACGTACTTCGCGACGACGTTGAGGATTTCGTCGAGTTCGTCGCCCGACAGCGCGTAGCGCTGCTGAGCGAACACCGCGCGAAGCTCGTCGCGCGACTGCGGAAGGAGGTCCGCGATTTTGATGGCGGTCGGACCGTCGACCTTCTCCAGTTCGGCGAGCTCCTCGACGAGTTCGCGAGACTCCTCGGGGTCGAGGTGGGCGAACCGGTTGACGTGTTCTATCGCACGGGCCAGTTCGTAGCGCATCTCGCGCTCTTCGTCGGCGGCGCGTTCCGCCTCAACCTCGGCGAGCAGTTCCTTGACCTCGGAGGTCGTCAGATACTCCTCGTCGAGCTTTTCTTTGAAGATGGTCATCGCTTACTGCTGGGCGCGCAGGTGAGCGGGACGGACGATGACCGTCTTCTCTTTGCCGCCGTCGTTGATCTGCACCTTGAATGCGCGGCCCTGCTTCCCGGTGACTTCACCGGTGAGACCGTTGAAGCGCGGGTGGAAGCGACCCTCGCGAACGCTCGGGTCGATGTTGAGGTGGACCTTCTGGCCCTCCTCGAATTCCGCGATAGCGCGCTGCGGCGGCGAAGTGCCGCGCTCGCGCGGCTTGTTCGAGAGCTTTCCTCGCGTCCCCTTCATCGGACCGTTGGAGCTCGGCATAGTCGTGAGAACGAATACTTGCGTCGCCATTATAAATTGCACGTTACGAACCGCGCGTGTGTGTCTCCCGCGTGGTCGCGCGGGAGGGACGGACTTAACCCGAGTCGGCGCGGCGCTCTTTGTATGTCCGAAGACGAGCGACGCATCGAGACGCGCGCCATCCACGCGGGTCAGGAGCCCGACGAGGAGACGGGGGCGCTCATGACGCCCATCTACGCGAACTCGACGTACGCCCAAGACGGGCCGGGCGACCACCGCGGCTACGAGTACTCCCGCACCGGGAACCCGACGCGGACCGACCTCGAATCGAACCTCGCGGCGCTCGAACACGGCTCGCACGGCCGCGCCTTCTCCTCGGGGATGGGGTCGATAAACACCGTGCTCAACCTCCTCGAAGCGGGCGACCACGTCGTCGCCGGCAACGACGTCTACGGCGGCACCCACCGCATCTTCACGCAGGTGTACGAGAAGTACGACCTTGAGTTCGACTTCGTCGACACCACCGACCACGACGCCGTCCGCGACGCCGTCCGAGAGGAGACCGAACTCGTGTGGGTCGAGACGCCGACGAACCCCCTCATGCGCGTCAACGACATCGGCGCGCTCGCCGACATCGCCCACGAGGTCGACGCGCTCTGCGCCGTCGACAACACCTTCGCCACGCCGTACCTCCAGCGGCCCCTCGACCACGGCGCGGACATCGTCTCGCACTCGCTGACGAAGTACCTCGGCGGCCACTCCGACGTCGTCGGCGGCGCGCTCGTCACCGACGACGCCGACCTTGACGAGGAAATCGGCTTCTACCAGAACTCCGTCGGCGCGACGCCCTCGCCGTTCGACTGCTTCCTCGTCCTTCGGGGAACGAAGACGCTCCCGGTCCGGATGGACCGCCACTGCGACAACACCCGCGAACTCGCCGCGTGGCTCGACGACCACGAGGCGGTCGCCGAGGTGTTCTATCCCGGCCTCGACTCCCACCCGCAACACGACCTCGCGGCCGAGCAGATGGACGACTTCGGCGGCATGCTCTCGTTCGAACTCGACGGCTCGCTCGAACAGGCCTCGACCGTCGTCGAGGAGACCGAGGTGTTCACGCTCGCCGAGAGCCTCGGCGGCGTCGAGAGCCTCATCGAACAGCCCGCGGCGATGACCCACGCGGCCATCCCCCGCGAGGAACGGCTCGAAGCCGGTCTCACCGACGGCCTCATCCGCGTCTCGGTCGGTATCGAGCACATCGACGACATGAAGGACGACCTTCAGCGGGCGTTCGACGCGGCGTTCTGAGGTCGCCCCGCGTCCGCCGGGCGTTCGACGCGGCGTTCTGAGGTCGCCCCGCGTCCGCCGGGCGTTCGAGCCGCGCGATTTCACTCATTCCCGCGTTCAGGTTCCAGCGTTGCCGGAAACTGGGAACGCGAGTAAGGGTTATTGAATAGCACGATGAATAATGAGGTATGTCCCAAGAGACGTTCACCCTGAGCGCGGAGTCCGCACAGCGACAGAGCTACGGCGAACCCGCAGACCGCGTGACGGTCGATTCCGACGACCACGAGGGGTCGAGCCACAGCGCCGAGCAGTTCGGTATCGGGCTGGCCATCGGCTTCCTCCTCGGCGGCGTCGCGGGGGTCATCGGCAACTCCCTTCCCATCGGCGTGATGCTCGGGCTCACGTTCGGCGTCGTCCTCGGCGTCTACCTCATGGAGCACCGCTGACGGCGGGCGAGCGCGGCGGCTCCGGGGACGAGACGGAACTGCGAAAAAGGTCGGTCGTCAGTTCAGATACGGCCGACGTTCTCGACGGAGACGCTCTCGACGCCGTCGACTTCGATGAACGCTTCCTCGACGGCCTCGGTGCCGCCGGCGTCGTCGGGGACGATGACGGTCGGCAGGAGGGCGACGAGACCGAACGCGACGTCGTCGCGTTCGAAGCCCTTGATTTTCGCACCCTCGGGCAGGGAGTCTTCGAGCGCGTCCTCGAGGTTGTCGAGGTCCAGCTCGGGACTGTTCGGCATGACCTTGATTTTGGCGGCTACCTTTCCCATGATTATGGACCCATGAACCCGCAGTCGGGGCACTCGTAGAGGTTACTCTGCTTGCGGCACTTGGAACAACGCGAAATCTCCTGGCCACAGTCGGGGCACTTGAACGTCGCCGCGCTCATGCCGGCGATGTTGATGCCACAGGACACACACTGGTGCGCGTGTCGCTGTTCGGACTCGCTCATACGCTCATAAACCGGCGCGCGACTTTTAACCGTTGTCTTTCCGGGTTCCCGCGGGGGAAATCCGTGTCCCGCGTGGACACGTCTCACCCGAGTATCAGCGGCCCCATGAGGACGCACATCAGGTGGACGCGCCGACAGCCGAACCGGACGGGGATGTGACCGACGACGCCGGCGACCGCGAGGACGACGACGCCGGCGACGCCCGCGAACGCCCACGAGAGAACGACGAGGAGGGCGCAGACGGCGGCGACGAGTCGGCGCTGGTCGAGCCTCCCGACGACCGCGAGCGCCCGGTCGCCGACGACCGGCACCAACACCGCCCCGCAAAGCCCCGCGACGACCGTCACCGGCACCGCGAGGCCGAGTCCGGTCGGGAGCTCCGCCTCGGTGAGCGCGACGAGCGCCCCCGTTCTGGGCGTCCCCAGCCCGGCGAGCGCGAACAGCGCGAACACCGTCGTCGCCGTCGTGGCGGCGCTGGTCGCTGTGACGTAGGCCCGCGTCGATTCGTCGGGGTCGCGGCCGGGGAGAACGGCCAGCGCGAGCGTGCCCGCGACCCCCGCGGAGACGCCCGGGAGGTAGCCGACGAACGCGCCCCCGCCGGTCGCCCTGCGGCGGCACGCCCCCGCCGCGTCGCGCCGCCAATAGAACCGGTACGCCGAACAGGCCGGCCAACAGCGGGGCCAACACGCCGCCGACGGGGAGCGGCCCCCCGAACGACCTGTCGAGGACGGCGAGACCCAGCCCCGTCGAGGCGGCGATGGTCACGCAGGCCGCCAGCGTCGCCCGACGGCTCGGTTCGGTCCAGACGAGCGCGACGACGACGCCCGCGAGCACCAGCCACAGGTGGTCGCGGACGACGGGGTAGCCCTCGACCAGCACGTCGGTGAGCGGCACCGCGACCGGCACGGCCAGACAGAGCGCCGCGCCGCTTCCGAGCGCCGACAGCCGAAGCGCCTCTCGCCCTCGCCCGCCGAGGACGAGTTCGTGCGCCGGCAACGCGCCCGGCGCGAGCGCGGCGTCGGGCACGCCGAGCGTCAGCGCCGGCACCACGTCGAGGAACGTGTGGACCGTCGACGCGGCGAGCACGGCGGCCGCGACGGCGACGGGCGGCCCCGGCGCGTCGGACGCGACGCCGGCGAGAAGCAGGGCAAAGGCGTTCGCGTGGAGGCCGGGGACGAGACCCGAACAGGTCCCGAGCAAGACGCCGACGGCCACGCCGAGGAGGGCGGCGGTCGTCGGGTCGACCGCGGCGGGAGCCGCGAGCGCCGCCGCTCGGCCGAGGAGAGACACGACCGCCCCGCCGGTGAGGAACATCGCGCCGGAGTGGCCGCGGCCTCGGGTATGAAGCTACGGGGTCGGCACCGACGCTGACGGCGTCGTGGCCCGTATCCGAGTCGGCGGGCGTGCGACCGGGGTCGTCAGATGCGCGGACAGAACCGCCGCTGGCGGGTTGCGTCGAAAGAAAGCGGAGTTTCGAAGCGAGCGTCGCCGCGGACGCGGCGGGGTCTCGCGGGAGTTAGCCGAAGAGCGCGCCGAGGCCCTCGCCGTCGGCCTCTTCGTCGTCGTCGTCGTCGTCGCCGCCTTCGTCAGCGGCCTCTTCTTCGGCGTCTTCCTCGTCGTCGTCGTCAGCGGCCTCGACTTCGCCACCGGCGGAACCGCCCGCGGCGGGCGCGGGGGCGGCGGCGGCCGTCTCGATGGCCTCTTCGATGTCGACGTCCTCCAGCGCGGCGACGAGCGCCTTGACGCGGGATTCTTCGACATCGACACCGGCGGCTTCGAGGACCGCGGTGATGTTCTCTTCGTTGACCTCTTCGTCCGACTCGTTCAGGATGAGCGCAGCGTAGACGTATTCCATTGTTGTGTACCTTGTGTGTTGTTAGAACAGGGAGCCGAGGGCGTCGCCGGCGTCTTCGTCGTCGTCGCCGTCGTCTTCGGCGGCGTCGTCGGCGTCGGCGTCTGCCTCGTCGGCGTCCGCTGTTTCTTCGTCAGTCGATTCTTCTTCCTCGGCGGCACCCGTGTCAGCCGCGGACACGCCGCGGAGTTCCTCGGGAAGCGCCTCTTCGTCGTCGATGTTCGCCGCGAGCGCCCGAAGCTGGGCGTCCGCCTTCGAGATGAGCTCGGGCATGAAGTCCGGGCTCTCGATGTTGGCGAACAGACCGACGGCCTTGGCCTCGCTCGTCGCCTTGGCGATGAGCGTCGGCGCGGTCTGGGCGGTCGGGTAGACCGCGTTGACCGACAGGTTCGTCGCGGCGGAGACGGCCGACTGGATGTCGGCGCGGTACTCGTCCACGTCGATGGCGAGTTCGTCGGGCTCGAACAGGACGCCTTCGGAGAAGACGCCGCGGAGGTCGAGACCGACCTCCTTGGGCTCGATGCCGAGTTCCGCCAGGACGTTCGCGAGTTCCTCGGAGACTTCCTCGCCCGCCGAAAGGACGTTGGAGTCTTCCGTCACCTTGATCGAGCCGTCCATGATGCGGGCGGACGCCCCGACCTGCTGGAGTTCGCCGACGAACGGACCCGGGTCGACACCGGTGTCACCCTCGGGGATGACGATGTCGTTCGGGGCGACTTCACCGGCGTTGATGGGCGCGGGCGTCTTCGACGCCTCAAGCTCCTTGAACAGGGCGAACGGGTTGTCGTTCGTGCCGATGAGGGCGACCTGCCCGGCGATGTACTCCTTGAGTTCCTCGAAGCCGTCGTTGACCTCGTCGAGCGCGCGGTTGACGAGCGTGTTACGGCTCATGCGCACCGCGGCCGAGCCGTGAAGCTCGCGGCGCATGGCCTGGAGCTGGCGGCTCGGGATGCCCGCGACGCCGACGACGCCGACGGATTCGTAGGATTCGATGAAGTCGACGAGCTCGTCGACCTCTTCACGCTTCCACTGCGGGATGACCTCGGTCTGCCGAACCTCGGATTCGCTCATTCGGGCACCTCCACGGACGGCCCCATCGTCGTCTTCACGTAGACGGAGTCGATGTTGAGCGGGCCCTTTTCGAGCGTCGCTTCGAGACGACGGACGATGACGTCGATGTTCTCCGCGATCTCGTCGGGCGTCATGTCGTCTGCGCCGACGCGCGTGTGGAACGTGCGACGGTCACGCGAGCGGAGCTGCACCGTGTTCTTCATCCGGTTCACCGTCTCGACGACGTCGTCGTCGGGCTGAAGCGGGGTCGGCATCTTACCACGGGGACCGAGCACGGTACCGAGGTAGCGACCGATGTCCTGCATCAGTCCAGCCTCGGCAACGAAGAAGTCGGTCTCGTCGGCAAGGTCTTTCGCCGCATCGGTGTCGTCGCCGAAGTCTTCGAGCTCGTCGGGCCCGAGAACTTCGTCGGCGACATCCTCTGCGCGGAGCGCGGTTTCACCGGTCGCGAACACCACAATCTGGGTGTCCTGGCCGGTGCCAGACGGGAGCACGATGCTCTCGTCGACACGCTTCGACGGGTCGTTAAGATCTAAGTCTCGCAAGTTCACGGCGAGGTCAACCGTTTCGCGGAAGTTCCGCCCGGGTGCCTCGTCGAGTGCGCGAGAGACTGCGTCAACTATTGTGTCTGCCATTATTCACCTCCGTAGTACGCAGGATTGCTCCTACGGGTCAGTGAAACAGGCTACTGCCTGCCTCGTCCGGCAGGACGAGTAGGCTCAACTTAAGTCCGTCGAACCACGGGAGCCGAAACCCCCGAATTCGGGGGTTTCGCGTGCCACAGCCACACATGCGAACCGGCGGGCACGCGAGCGACGTGAGGCCGTCGACGGTCGGGCCGCTCCGGGTCGAGTCGGGTCCGTGGAGAGAAGAAAGCGGGCCGAGTCGGCTCGGCCCGACGGAAAGGGCGGTTCGAACCGCCGAGGCGGGTCCGAGACGATTACTCGTCGTCGTAGTAGTCGTCGAACTCGCCGCCGTCGATGCGCTCTTTGAACGTGCGGGCGTCCTCGCCTTCGACGGTGACGCCGAGGGACGCGCACGTGCCGGCGACTTCCTTCGAGGCGTTCTTGAGGTCGTACGAAAGCAGGTCAGAGGACTTCTGCTCTGCGACCTTCTTCAGCTGTTCGATGGACATGTCGGCGACGAAGTTCTCCTGGGGTTCGCCGCTGCCGGTGTCGAATCCGACTTCGTCCTTGATGAGGGCGGCCGTCGGCGGGACGCCGACCTCGATGCTGAACGAGCCGTCGTCGTCGTATTCGACGGTGACGGGCACTTCCATGCCGTCGAACGCGGACGTCTGGTCGTTGATCTGGTTGACGACGTCCTGCACGTCGACGGGGGTCGGGCCGAGTTCCGGGCCGAGCGGCGGACCGGGGTTCGCCTTCCCGCCGGGAACGAGTACTTCGATAGTTCCAGCCATACGTGGAAACACCGTGTGGCGACTTTTAACGGTTTTCTTTCGGCCGGAGCCGTATGCGACAACTACGCACAGGCGAGACGCCGCTCGGCGACGTCCCGCTTAGAGGTCGACGCCGAACGAGTCCACGTCGCCCGCGAGCGCGGCCATCGACCCGAGGAGCGCGGCCACGTCGTCGAGGTCGCTCGTGGAGACGACCTCCACGGGCGTGTGCATGTAGCGGTTCGGGATGCCGATGTTGAGCGAGGGGATGCCGGAGCGACTCGTGTAGAAGGCGTCCGCGTCGGTGCCCGTGCGGACGCCGGCGGCCTGCAACTGCACGCCGATGTCGGCCTCCTCGGCCGCGTCGCGGGCGAGCGAGACGACGTTCGGGTGGTTCGCGCTCCCGCGGGAGACGACCGGTCCCTCGCCGAGTTCGACCGGGCCCTTGCGCTTGCCGGGCACGTCGGGGTTGTCCGTGGCGTGGGTCACGTCGACGGCGACCATCGCGTCGGGGTCGAGGTCGTAGCCGACCATCTTCGCGCCCTGCACGCCGACTTCCTCCTGTACCGTGCTGACGGCGTACACCGTCGCGTCCACGTCGGCCTCGACGGCGGCGCGGAGGCCCTCCGCGGCCGACCACGTGCCGACGCGGTTGTCCATCCCGTTGGCCGCGACGCGGTCGCCCGCGAGGTCGCGGACCCGCGCTTCGACCGTCACGGGGTCGCCGACTTCGACGTGGTCCTTCGCGTCGCCCTTGCTCGTCGCGCCGATGTCGACGAACTGCTCTTCGAGGTCGTCGTACTCCTCGCTCCCCACGTCGCGGAGGTGGATGGCCGTCTGGCCGATGACGCCCGCCACGTCGCCGTCGTCGCCGTGGACCGTCACGTGCTGGCCCTTCGAGACGGTGCGGTCCGCGCCGCCGATGGGGCCGATGCGGACGAAGCCGTCGTCGTCGATGTCGCGGACGATGTAGCCGATTTGGTCCGCGTGGCCGGTGAAGGCGATTTCGGGGCCCCCGCCGGTTCCCTCGTGGACCGCGACGGCGTTGCCGTAGTCGTCGACCGTCACGTCGTCGGCGAACTGCGAGACGTAGTCCACCCACACGCGCTGGCCGGCGACCTCGTAGCCGGACGGACTGGGTGTGGTGAGCAGGTCTTCGAGGAAGGCGCGTCGGTCGTCGTCCATACCGGACGTTCGCGGGCGGCGGGACAAGAACACAGCGAATCCAGCACACCCCACCGGAAGCCGGTCTGGGCGTCGCGGTTCGGAGCGTCCCGCGAGGCTCGAATCCCCCCGTCGCCACAAGGCATATCCATCTTGTGAGCGTACTGATGGGTATGGCCGACTTCACCCTCTTCGAGGTTCACCTGCACGACGGCTTCGAGTTCAGCCCGACCAACAGCGCGCCGCTGCTCTCCAAGGGCGCTGACGCGGAACTCGAAACCGACGACGAATCGAACGACGACTACGACGCCGAATTCGACGCCGACGAGGCTGACGAGACCGACGAGGCCGAGTCGGGCGGCCGTCCCGGACTGGGGCTACTCGTCGGGCTGGTCCTGCTCGTCGGCATCGCGGCGGCGGTCCGCTACATCCGCGGCGACGGCGACGACCTCGACGAACTGGCCGACCTCGACGATTCCGACGAGGAGCGCGACGAAGTCGAAGTCGACGCCTGAACCGGCGTCCCGAACACCGTTTTTCCGCGGCCGTCCCCCGACCGTTACCGCCGACCACCACCGCCGAGTTCGGCCGCGGTCGGATACCCTTAAGCGAATCCCGTAGCAACTCCGGGGTATGACCGTTTCGAGCGCTCCCGGCAAGGTGTACCTGTTCGGGGAGCACGCAGTCGTCTACGGCGAACCGGCGGTCCCCTGCGCGGTCGAGCGCCGGGCGACCGTCACCGTCTCCGCCCGCGAGGACGACCACGTCCGCGTCCGCGCCGAGGACCTGAGTCTCAACGGCTTCACCGTCGAGTACCGCGGCTCGACCGGCGACCGGCCCGACGTGGACGTTCCGGCACCGCTCGTGGAGGCCGCGATGGGCTACATCGACGCCGCGGTCGACGAGGCCCGCGACGCCGCCGACGCGCCCGACGCCGGCTTCGACATCACCGTCGAAAGCGACATCCCGCTCGGGGCCGGCCTCGGCTCCTCCGCGGCGGTCGTCGTCGCCGGCATCGACGCCGCGACCCGCGAACTCGGCGTCGAACTCGCGCCGCGCGAAATCGCGGAACGCGCCTACCGCGCCGAACACGAGGTCCAAGACGGACAGGCGTCCCGCGCCGATACCTTCTGTTCGGCGATGGGCGGGGCCGTCCGCGTCGAGGGCGACGACTGCCGGACCATCGACGCGCCGCCGCTCCCGTTCGTCATCGGCTTCGACGGCGGCGCGGGCGACACCGGCGCGCTCGTCTCCGGCGTCCGCGCGCTCCGCGAGGAGTACGACTTCGCCGCCGACACCGTCTCGACCGTCGGCGACGTCGTCCGCCGGGGCGAGGAACTGCTGGCCGAGGCGGTCCCCGACGCCGACGAACCCTCCGAGGAACTCCTCTCCGAACTCGGCCGCTTCATGAACTTCAACCACGGCCTGCTCGAAGCTCTCGGCGTCTCCTCGCGCTCGCTCGACTCGATGGTGTGGGCCGCCCGCGAGGCCGGCGCGTACGGCGCGAAACTGACCGGCGCGGGCGGCGGCGGCTGTATCGTCTCGCTCGACCCGACGCCCGAGACCCAGACCGCGCTCCGATTCACCCCCGGCTGCGAGGACGCCTTCCGCGCCGAACTCGCCACCGAGGGCGTCAGAGTCGAGGTGCCGCCCGGGGCCGAGGTTGACGCCGAGGGCGACTCCGAACCCGACCGGGGGGACTCGGCGTGAGTCTCGTCGTCCTCAAACTCGGCGGGAGCGTCGTCACCGACAAGGACGAACCGGAGACCGTGGACGAGGCGGGGCTGGCGGCCGCGGCGGACGCGGTTTCGACCCTCGCCGAGTCGGGCCGCGTCGTCGTCGTCCACGGCGGCGGGAGCTTCGGCCACCACCACGCCGCCGAACACGGCGTCTCCTCGGACTCCGGGAGCCGCGACGCCCGCGGCGTCCGCGCCATCCACGACGCGATGAAGCGCCTCAACGACGCCGTCCTCGACGCCCTCGCGGACCGCGGCGTCGCGGCCCTGCCGGTCCACCCGCTTTCGGCCGGCGCGCGCGAGGCCGACGGCTCGCTGTCGCTTCCTCTCGCGGCGACCGAAACGATGCTCGACGAGGGCTTCGTCCCGGTCCTCCACGGGGACGTCATCGCGCACGCGGGGAAGGGCGCGACCATCGTCAGCGGCGACGACCTCGTGGTGTCGCTCGCGTCCGGTCTCGGCGCGGACCGCGTCGGGCTCTGTTCGACCGTCCCCGGCGTCCTCGACGCCGACGGCGACGTGATTCCCGAGATTACGGCGTTCGCGGACGCGGCCGACGCGCTCGGCGGGTCGGACTCGACCGACGTGACCGGCGGCATGGCCGCGAAGGTCAGAAAACTGCTCGCGCTCGGCGCGCCGGCGCACGTGTTCGGCCCCGAGGGGCTGTCGGCGTTCGTCGCCGGCGAGTCGCCGGGGACCGTCATCCGCGGGGAGTAGCGCGTAGCCGGCGTCGAACGCGACTCAGAGTTCGACGACCAATCCGTCTTCTGCGACTCGGACCTCGCCGTCGAAGCGCTCGCTCACGCCCGCCCGGAGGTCGTCGGTGACGCGGTCGGCGTGGGGGTAGAGATGCGTCAGGAAGACCGAATCGATGTCCCGACCGGCGAGCGCCTCGCCCACCTGCGACGGCGTCGGGTGGTTCGACACGTCCACGTCGTCCGGGAACGAGCAGTCGTGCGCGAGGACGCTCGCGCCGTCGGCGAAGTCGCCGAGGGCGGAGAACGCCTCGGTGTCTCCGGAGAAGACGAAATCGGCCTCGCCCCGCTCGTTGCTGAAGCGGTAGGCGAGCGTCGGCATCGAGTGGCGGACTTCGAACCCCATCACGTCGAAGCCGGCGACGCCGAACTCGGTCGGGCCGACCTCCCGAATCTGCACGTCGAGGCGGCCCCGCAGGTAGTCGTGGACGTCGAACAGCCCCTCGACGAGGGCTTCCGTCCCCTCCGGCCCGACGATTTCGAGGCTGTCAGCGCCGGCGAGCCACCGGGCTTTCACGAGCGCCATGAGGTCCGACACGTGGTCGAGGTGGTGGTGCGTGAGGAGGACCGACGAGACGCCCTCGTAGCCGACTTCCGTCTCGGCGAGGCGGGCGAGGACGCCCGACCCGCAGTCCACGAGGAGGGCGTTGCCGTCCGATTCGAGGAGGAGTCCGGTCTGGGCGCGGCCGGTGACGGGCATCGCGCTGCCGGTGCCGAGGAACGTGACGCGCATGCGCAGAGCTACCACGGCGGCGGCGTTAGTCCTTGTGCTCGCCGGGTCGGTCGTCCGCGGGGACAGGCACAACCCTCATACCCGCGCGGGCTAACCCCGAGGTAATGACCCGGCGCGGCCGCTCGCTTCTCGCGTCGAGAGGCGGCGACTACGAGTTCGACCCCGAGTCGGTGTCCGTCGCCGACGAGGACGTCCTCGACCTGCTGGAGCCCGCCGTCCAAGCGTGGTGGGTCGACCGGTTCGGGGAGTTCGTCCCCGGCAACGGCGGCTTTTTCACCCCGCCGCAGCGCGGAGCCATCCCGCACATCCACGACGGCGACAACGCCCTCATCTGCGCGCCGACGGGGTCGGGAAAGACCCTCGCCTCCTTCACGGCCATCATCAACGAGCTGTTCCGCCGCGACCGGGGGTCGCCCGACGGCCTCGACAACTCGGTGTACTGCCTCTACGTCTCGCCGCTGAAGTCGCTCGCGAACGACATCCACCGGAACCTGACCGAGCCGCTTTCGGGCATCGCCGACATCGCCGAGGGCCGCGGCGAGACGGTTGACATCAGACACGCCATCCGCCACGGCGACACCTCCTCGGCGGACCGCCAGAAGATGCTGTCTGAGACGCCGCACATCCTCAACACGACGCCCGAGACGCTGGCGATTCTGCTCAACTCGCCGAAGTTCAAAGAGAAGCTCCGAACCGTCGAGTACGTCGTCGTCGACGAGATTCACAGCCTCGCGGAGAACAAACGCGGCACGCACCTGTCGGTGTCGCTGGAGCGACTGGAGGACCTCGCCGAGTCGTCGCCGACGCGCATCGGCTGTTCGGCCACCGTCGAACCGCTCGACACGGTCGCGGAGTTCCTCGTCGGTTGCGAGGGCGGCGACCCCCGCGACTACGAACTCGTGGACACGCGGTTCGTCCGCGACTTCGACGTCCGACTGGAGTGCCCGACCGACGACCTGATTCGGACGCCCCGAAGCGAGGTCCAGAGCCGGTTTTACGACCGCCTGCACGACCTCGTCGCCTCGCACACGAACACGCTCGTGTTCACCAACACCCGGTCTGGCGCGGAGCGCGTCCTCCACAACCTCCGCGAGGAGTTCGACGACATCGACGAGTCGAACTCGGGCTGCCACCACGGGAGCCTCTCGAAAGAGCGCAGACAGGAGATCGAGTCGAAGCTGAAGGCCGGCGAGCTTCGCGTCGTCACCACCTCCACGAGCCTCGAACTCGGCATCGACATGCCCCACATCGACCTCGTGGTGCAGGTCGGCTCTCCCAAATCCGTCGCCGCGCTCCTCCAGCGGGTCGGCCGCGCGGGCCACCAGCTCGGCCAGACGGTCGAAGGCCGCGTCATCGCCCTCGACAGGGACGAACTCGTCGAGTGCGCGGTGATGCTCTCGAAGGCCGAGTCAGGGTTCGTCGACCGGGTGTTCATCCCCGAGAACGCCTTCGACGTGGCCGCCCAGCAGGTGTACGGCATGGCCATCAACGCGATTCGCCCCGAGTCGGAACTCCGCGAGACGCTCCGGCGGGCCTACCCCTATCGGAACTTCTCGGACGACGACTTCGAGCGCCTCTTTCGCTATCTCACCGCCGACTACGACGGCCTCGAAGACAAGAACGTCTACGCGAAAATCTGGCGCGACACCAACGACCCGCCGGACGGCGAACACCACTACGAGGAGTACCCCGTCGGCGAGCCGCTCATCGGCAAACGCGGTCGGATGGCCCGCGTCATCTACATGACCAACATCGGCACGATTCCCGATTCCTTCACCTGTGACGTGCTGGTCCGCGGGGCCGACCAGTGGGTCGGCACGCTCGACGAGGGCTACCTCGACACGCTGGAGAAAGGCGACGTGTTCGTCCTCGGCGGCGACCACTTCGCGTACCGCTACCGCCGCGGGTCGAAGGTGTACGTCGACCGCACCGCCCAGCGCCCGACGGTCCCCTCGTGGTTCTCCGAGCGCCTGCCGCTTTCGTACGACCTCGGCCGCGAACTCGCGGCATTTCAGGCAGACCTCGTGGACCGACTCGACGCCGGCGGCGCGCCCGCCGTCAGGTCGTGGCTCCGGGAGTTCCCGCTCGACGAGAACAGCGTCCGCGCCGTCACGCGGATGTTCGACGAGCAGGTCAGATACGCCGGCCCCGAGAGCGTGGCGACGCCCGACAGACTCGTCGTCGAGACCGAACTCGACCGCGAGGCCTACCGCCGGCATTTCTACGTGCATTGCACCTACGGCCGGCGGTTCAACGACGGGCTCTCGCGGCTCCTCGCGTACCACGCGGCCCGCCGGACGAACGCGAACGTGCAGGTCGCCGTCGCCGACAACGGCTTTTCGCTGTCGATGCCGCTCAACCGCAAGGTCGACCTCGCGGGCGTCCTCCGCGACCTCAACCCCGAGGAAGTCGAGGACGACCTGCGGGCCGCCCTCGACGGGACCGACCTCCTGAAGCGCTACTTCCGCATCAACGCGACGCGCTCGCTCATGATTCTCAAGCGCTACAAGGGCTACGAGAAGTCGGCCGCCCAACAGCAGGTCTCCTCGGAGATGCTGCTGTCGTTCGCACAGGACCTCGACGAGTTCGCGGTGATAGAAGAGACCTACCGCGAGATTCTCGAAGACAAACTGAACCTCGACGCCATCGAGGACGCGGTTGCGGCGATTCGGGCGGGCGACGTGGACGTGGTCGGCCACCAGGTCTCGTCGCCGACGCCGCGGGCGTTCGGCCTCGCCACGCTGACGGCGAGCGACGTGGTCCTCGCCGAAGACGAGAGCGCGGCGCTCAGGGAGTTCCACGAGCGCGTCAAAGCGGAAATCGACGACGACGAGGCGGACCTCGATATCGACGTGAACTGAGAGTCGATTGGCCGCCGAGACGCCCTTACCGCCGCGCCCACGCGAGCATCCGGTCGTAGAACGGGTCGGATTCGAGCGCGTCGGCGTCGCCGACGAGACACAGCGCCTTCTTCGCCCGCGTGAGGGCGACGTTGATGCGGCGGTGGTCCTCGAACAGCGGGCCGTCCAACTCGCCGGTGGCGACGAAGGAGACGACGATGACCTCCTTCGAGGAGCCCTGGAACCGGTCGACCGTGTCGACGGTGGCGTCGGTTCGGCGGGAGATTTCGGCGACCTGCGCCCGGAACGGGGCGATGACGCCGATGTCGTCGGTGTCGACGCCGGCGGCCTCGTAGGCGGCGACGACCTCGGCCACGCGGTCAGCCTCGACGGGGTTCGTGTTGCCGACGCGACGGCCGTCGGGGTCGACGAAGGAGACTTGGTCCGCGAGTTCGGCGGGGAGGTCCGCGGTGTCGACGCCGAGGTCGCGGAGGTGCTGAGCCGCGACGGCCCCCGTGGCCGGGCGGAGCGCGCCGTCGTAGAACTCCTTGGAGGCGAACGCCTGAATCCGCTGGGACATTCGGTACTGGCGGTCGAGCATGACCGAGGCGTCGGGGTAGGTCTCGATGAGCCGCTGGAACAGCGATGTCTGGAGGTCGTTTTCGGCGCGGACGACCGGCGGAAGCTGTTTGTGGTCGCCGACGAGGACGAACCGGTCGGCGAGGTTGACGGCGGCGAGCGTCCCCGGTTCGGTTATCTGCGACGCCTCGTCGACGAGCGCCGCGTCGAACGACTGCTCGCGCATCACGCGCGACCCGCAGGAGGCGGTGGTCGCGGCGACGACCGGCGCGTCGCGGAGGGCGGCGGCGAGCGCGTTCGGGTCGCCGCTCCGCGAGAGGCGCACGTCCTGCATGTCCTCGCGGACGCCCGATTCGGTGCCGACGCGAACAATGTCCTCGAAGCCTTGGTCGCGCAGGGCTTCGAGCGCGTTGTCGACCGCGCGGTTCGTGAAGGCCGAGAGCAAGACGCGGTTGCCGTCCTCGACGAGCGCGCGGATGGTCCGGGCGATGGTGTAGGTCTTGCCCGTCCCCGGCGGCCCGTGGATGAGCGCGAGGTCGTCGGCGTCGACCGCGAGGCGCACCGCGTCGTCCTGCGCGTCGTTGTTGTCGATGAACGTGCGACCCGCAGAGCGGTCCGCAAACTCGGGGTCGCGGCGGCCGAACAGGGCGTCCTTGCGCTCGGGCGAGCCCTTGAGCACCGCGTCGTGGAGGGCGGTGAGCAGGCGGTCGACGGTGAGTTCGGAGGGGTAGGCGTCGAGGCGTCGGAGCGGGACGGGCTCGTCGGTCGTGACGACGATTTCGTCGCCGAGTTCGACGATGCGCGCGAGTTCGGCGTGCCCCTCGACGGGGTGGCCGTCGCTGGCGAGCGCCACGTCGCCCGCGCGGAGTTTCGACACCGCGTCGTCGGTCTGCTCCGCCCGGAGTTCCCACGTGCCGTCGGGGCGCTCGGTCCGGCCGAGTGGTTCGAGGCCGATGAGCGCCCGGTCGTCGTCGGCGCGCTCCTCGGCGCTCTGGTCCCAGAGTTTGCGGTACTCGTTGTGGACCGCCCGGCGCTCCTCCTCGACCGCGCGGTAGAAGCGGTCGAAGTAGTCGCGTTCGTCATCGGGAACCGGAGTCCCGATTGCGCCGGCTTTCGACTCCTGTCCGAGCCTGCCGGAGACGACCATGCAGGTGTCCTTCTCGAAGCAGTACTCGCACTTCGAGTTCACCTCGTAGCCGGTCGGCACCGACATGTCGTGTTCCATCGCCGCGATTTCGTTGCGGGTGCGGACGACGAATTCGAGGAGGCCGCGACCGATGGAGAAGTCCTTCGCCGGCGAGAGGTCGCCCGACTCCTCGGTGCGGTCGAGCGTCGTGTTCTTCGTGTAGAGGAGCGTCCCCGTGTCGACCGGGACGCCCCGC
The DNA here is from genome assembly GCF_001368915.1 of Haloferax massiliensis. Taxonomy (GTDB): domain Archaea; phylum Halobacteriota; class Halobacteria; order Halobacteriales; family Haloferacaceae; genus Haloferax; species Haloferax massiliensis. Next base: position 187,027 of record NZ_CSTE01000002.1, read on the forward strand.
TCTTCGAGGATGAGCGCGTAGGAGGCGGCCTGAATCTTGTCCTGAAACCGCGGGTCGCGGTTGAGGTTCTTACCGGTCTTGAGTTCGACGGGCGACCCCCGGCGGAGGGCGTCGGCGCGGCCCTTGATGCCGAACGTCGGCGAGATGAGGGTGTACTCCGAGCGCCACTCGTCCTCGTCGGTGAGGACGCCCTGCGAGAGCCAGCCCTCGATGGCGGCGGCGTTGCGGCGCACCTCGTCCGCGACCTCGTCGACCTCGCGGCCGAGCAGGCCGAGTTCGAGGCCGCGCTCGTCGATGCGCTCGTCGATGGACGAGTCGAGGTCGCGGCCGCGGAGGAGGTCGCCGAACACGTCGTGGACGATGGTCCCTTTCACAACCGGGTAGTTCAGCGGGATGCCCGAGAGCTTGTTCAGGTAGTACATCCGCGAGCACTGCACCCACGAGCGGACGTCAGTCACGTCCACGAGGAAGTCGGGCTCGACGACGACGAACGACTCCGAGCCGGTCGAATACGTCGTCTCGCCGCGGTACTCGGACTCCTCGGCGTCGGTGACGAGGAGGTCCATGCCCGGTTCGGCGTGTTCGGCGGCGTGGGTCCACTTCCCCCAGAGGGTGACGGTCACCGGCTCTCCGGTCCCGCGCTCGGGGCGGAGCGTCACCTCCGCCAGCGAGCGCTCGCCGTGCTTCGTTTCGACGTCGCGCGGCTCGCCGACCTCGACGAGCGGACCGCGAAGGTTCACGTCGAAAGCGTGGGTGAGGCGCGGGCAAATAGCCGTCGGTGGGCGCGGGCAGTTCGGCAGGTCGCGTGTGTGAATCCCCCGACCGTCACGCTCTTTCTCTCTCGCGCGGTACGCACTCCCATGCGCGTCAGAGATTGGCAGGACATCCTCTCGGAGGTCGTCGACGACGACCGCAACCGCGACCCCGACGGGTGGCGGGCCGTCGCGGGGAGTCGCCGCCGAAGCCTCGGCGAAGACCTCTTTCTCGCCCACCCCGACGCCGGCGTCTACCAACTGAAGACGTACGCGAAGAACCCCTACGAGGTCCGCGGCGTCGGCGCTCGCGTCGCCCGCCGCGTCGACGACGACCTCGACCCGCTGTTCCCGCGCCGGCGCGACGGCGGCGAGGGCGACGCCGGCCGGTTCGCCGTCCAGCGACCGCCCGAAGACGAGTCGCAGGCCGAGTCGATGGCGCGGCGACTCGAAGAGACCGTGAAGGTCCACGCCGACGCGCCGACCACCGCCGACGACTTCTTCACCGACGTGATGGAGGCGCTCGAAAGCCCGGCGTTCGGCCCGATGGACTACGAGTTCGACGCCCGGCCCGACCGCCTCGACGACCTCTCCGATGAGTTCGCGGACGCCGACGAGTTGCTCTCATCGGACCTCGACGACCTCATCGAGTCCGACGGCATCGACCGCGGCTTCCAGTAGGAGTCATCGGTTTCAAACCCTCGCACTCCCATTAGCCACGCATGGACGATAGGCTCCGCGGGCGGGCGCGACGACCGCCCCACTGCGGGACTTCGGAGGGACGATGGTCGGGTCGAGCATGAGCGACGACGAGACGCGGCTCGCCAACAACCGGCTCAAAATCGGCTTCACCCTGCTGGTCGGCGTGTCGGCCGCGCTCGTCGCCGCGCAGGCGGGCGCGACGCTCGTTCAGGGCGCAATCGCGCTCCTCGCCGGACTGGTCATCGGCGGCCTCCTCACGTGGTACATGAGCCGGTGGGCGCGCGAGTTCACCGCCGTGAACCGCCGGTAGGGGGACTCAGGGCGACACCCGAGCGAGCCATCGCTCGGGGGCGTCCAGTTCCGCGTCGGTCGGTAAGTTCTCCGGATGGTCCCACACCCGCGACGCGGCGGCGACGCCGCGCTCGTCGGCGACGTGCTCGAAGAAGCGAGCGCCGCGTTCGTACTGCCGGCGCTTGAGTCCGAGGCCGAGGAGTCGCCGCGCGAGTTTGGCGACCGGGCCGCCGCCCTGCCGACGCTCGTCGAGTTTCCGGCGGAGGTCCTCGTAGTCGTCGTCGAACGCTCGGTCCATCAGCAGTTCCGCGTAGCCCTCGACGGCGGTCATCGCCGTGTCGAGTTCGCGGAACGCGTCGCGGTCGATGTCGCCGTCGACGAGGGCGTCGACGCCGCGTTGCATCCGCGATTCGAGGTGCGTCGAGAGCCACGGGGCCGCGCCGAACTCCGCGGCGTGCGCCACCTCGTGGAAGGCGATCCAACGGCGGAACCGCGGGTAGTCCACGTCGAGGCTGTCGGCGACCCGGCGGATGTTCGGGTGGACGAAGTACAGGCCGTGGTCGTCGTCGCCCTCGGCGAGGAGGAGCGGGTCGTACTGCCCGAGGACGTTGTTGCCGAGAAACGAGAGGACGAAGGCGAACGACCCGGTGTTGACCGCGCGCGTGACGCCGGGGAGGACCGCGGGACCGTGTTCTTCGAACGGGGCCATCACCCGGCGGAACGTCGCCACGTTCGCGTCTATCCAGTGGTGTCGGTTCTGGACTTCGACGACCTCGGGCACGTCGAACTCGACCTCGGCGACGGCCGACAGTCGGTCGCGCGCGTCGCGAACGTCGGCCGCGTAGCCCGCGCGCTCGGCGTCCGTGAGGTCGAGCGACCCGGGCTCGGTCGCTGACTTCGCGGCCTCGGTGACGGCGTCCCAGTCGATGGTGCCGGAGCCGGTCGCCGAAGCGTCCGCGACCGCTCTGACGCTCCGAAAGAGGTTCATACCGTATCGTGGCGGTCCGGACGCAAAACGCTTCGGTCGGGGTGTTCGAACCCGCCGATTCGCAGACACGACGACCCTAGACACTATATCGAGTCAGACGTGGGGGGCGTATGGACCGAACCATCGACCACGTCGCGTTCGGTGGTACCGAGCTGTACGAACTCCGGGCGGCCGCGAACGAGGTCGGTCTCACGCCGACCTACGGCGGCGAACACGGGACCGGAACGACCCACATGGCCGTCGTTCCGTTCCCCGACGGGTCGTACCTCGAACTCATCGCGCCGACGCTCGGGACCGACGCCGAGGACGCCGGCTTCTGGCCCGACCACCTCGCGACCGACGCCGGCCCCGCGGCGTGGTGTCTGGAGACCGACGACGCCGCCGCCAGCGCCAAGGCCGCCATCGACGCCGGTCTTCCAGTCGACGGCCCGCACGAGGCCTCCCGCGCCCGCCCGGACGGCCGCCTCGTCGAGTGGGACATGTGCTTCGAGGGCACAGACCAGCGACTCCCCTTTTTCATCCGCGACCGCACCCCGCGGGGCTACCGCGTTCCGACCGCTGTGCGAAACGCCGCCGTCCGCGGACTCCGCACTGTCGTCGTCGCAACCGCCGACCGCGAGGCGACCGCGGCGCTGTTCGCCCGGCGACACCGCTACCCCTCGCCGGTCGATATCAACGGCCCGTTCTCGGCGTTCGCCACGCTTCCCGGCACGCCGCTCGCCCTGTGCGAACCCGGCGACGGCGCGCTCGGGGAACGCATCGAGGCGGTCGGCGAGGGGCCGTGCGCGTTCCTCGTCGGCGTCACCGACCTCGACCGGGCACGGAACTCGCTGTCGCTCGGCCCCGAGATTCGCTACAGCGACCGCCGCATGGCGTGGTTCGACCACGACCTGTTCGACGGTCGGTTGGGTGCGGTGGAACTCCCCTGAACCGCCGATTGAATCCGGACGACGGGCTCAGGCGGCGCAGTTGTTCGGGCCGAGTTCGAGTTCGGTCGCCTCCTCCTCGTCGCCGACCGCGGCGCGGCCGGTGTTGATGTCGATGACGCGCTCGTAGTTCGCCGGCTTTTCCGGCGTGTCCTCGGAGACGCGAGAGACGAACGCCGCCTCGTCCATCGACAGGAGGTCGAGTTCCGAACGCAGGTCGCCGAGCGTCGCGCTCACGAGTTCGCCCGGCGCGGCGACCCCGTAGCGCCCGTCCGCCCCGACGGAGACGTGGCCGGGGAGGACGCGCGTCTCGTCGGGAAGCGACAACAGCGTGTCGTGGAGCGTCTCGTAGAGGAGTTCCGCGCCCGTCGACGCGTCCGCATCGCCGAACTGGAGTTCCGTCCGGCCGACCGACTCGACGAACAGCGTGTCACCGGTGCAGAGGAACCGCCCGTCGACGAGGTAGTTCGTCATGTCCGAGGTGTGCCCCGGCGCGTGAATCGCCTCGACCTCGTAGTCGCCGACGGCCAGCGTCTCGCCGTCGTCCAGCGCGGTGAACTCGTAGGCCACGTCGCGGTCGGTTGCCTCCGACCCGAGGTAGTACGGCACGCCGAGTCGGTCGGCGAGCGCGCGTCCCCCCGAGACGTGGTCGGCGTGGATGTGTGTGTCGAGCACACCAGTGATCGTCAGCCCCGCGTCGGCGGCGACGAGTTCGAACTCGTGGGTCTGACGGGTCGCGTCCACGACGACCGCCTCGCGGGCCGACCGCGAGCCGACGACGTAGCCGAGACAGCCCTTCGCGCGGCGCTGGACCTGCGCGACGAACAGGTCGTCGTCGCCGGTGTCGAGTTCGACCACCTCGTACAGTTTGCTCCAGTCTTCCATGCCGCCTTTGACGACCTCCACGTCGTCGTAGTCGCGCGCCGCGAGTTCAAAGCCGAACGACGTCGAGGACAGTCCTTTCCCGCAGATAGCGACGACCGGCCCCTCCGCGGCGAGGTCGCCGACGCGGTCCCAGTCCCAGTCGCCGCCGAGCCCGTCGACGGGGTGGAAGGGGACGTTGACCGCGCCCTCGATGTGCCACGACTCGAAGCTCTCCGGCGGCCGCGTGTCGATCACGGTGAACGAGTCGCCCGCGTCCAGTCGGTCGGCGAGTTCGCCCACGGTGAGCTGGTGGAGGAGTTTGCTCATGTGCCTAGCTATGGGAACGACGCACAAAACCGTTTGTGGCGGGCGCGGCTGACACGGCTCTCGCGCGGCGGCGAATCGACGCGCGGTCGGCGTTTCGCAACCGCGGCTGACCCGAAAGAGAGCGCCGCCGCTCACCGGGCGGGCGTCAGAAAAGTCGAATCGAAAGGTCGTCCCGAACTACAGTTCGGCCTCGAAGTCTTCGAGGGCGTAGACGGTGTCGGAGCCGCGGCGGTCGAGCGTCTCGTTGGCCAGCAGCCAGTAGACGACCGACAGCGCGCGCCGACCCTTGTTGTTCGTCGGGACGACGAGGTCGACGTTCGACGTCTGGTTGTTGGAGTCGCACATCGCGATGACCGGGATGCCGACCGTGATGGCCTCCTTGACGGCCTGCGCGTCACCGATGGGGTCGGTGACGACGACCACGTCGGGTTCGATGTAGCCGGCGTAGTCCGGGTTCGTCAGGGTTCCCGGGATGAAGCGGCCCGTGCGGGCGCGAGCGCCGACGGCGTCGGCGAACTTCTCGGCCGGGAAGCGACCGTACTGGCGGGAGGACGTGACCAGAATCTGCTCCGGACTGTAGTTCGCGAGGAAGTCCGCGGCGGTGCGGATTCGCGAGTCCGTCTGGCTGACGTCGAGCACGTAGAGCCCGTCGTCGCGGACACGGTGGATGAACCGGACCATGTCCTTGGTCTTCTGCTGGGTACCGATGTGGACACCGGCGGCCAGGTAGTCCTCGACCGGGATGAGCAGGTCGGCGTCTTCGTCGGGCATGACGTCCTCGTCGAAGGCCGGTTCCGGCTCTGCTTCTTCTTCGGCCTCGGCGGCGTCGTCGGCCGCCTCGGCGGTCTCTGCTGTCTCGTCTTCGGTGGCGGCCTCGGCGGGTTCCGTCTCGGCGACCGCTTCGGTCTCCGTCTCGGGTTCCTCGTCGGCGACCTCCACCGCGTCGTTTTCGTTGTCGCTCATACTGCGTCGTCCGCGATGCGGATGAGTTCGTTCAGTTTGGCGGTTCGCTCGCCCTGCACCGTGCCAGTCTTGATGAACGGCGCGTCGGTTGCGACGGCGAGGTGTGCGATGGTCGCGTCTTCCGTCTCACCGGAGCGGTGAGAGATGACGGCGTCCATCCCGTTTCGGGAGGCCAGTTCGACGGCGTCGAACGCGTCGGTCAGCGTCCCGATCTGGTTCGGCTTGATGAGGATGGAGTTCGCGGCGCCCACGTCGATGCCGTCCTGCAGACGGTCGACGTTGGTGACGAACAGGTCGTCACCGCAGATGAGCGTGCGGTCGCCCACGCGCTCTGTGAGTTCCGCGAAGCCCTCGTAGTCGTTCTCGTCGAGGGGGTCTTCGACGTAGACGAGGTCGTACTCGTCGACCATCTCGGCGACGTAGTCGATCTGCTCGTCGGTCGTCTTCGTCTCGTCACCGTAGTGGTAGACGCCGTCTTCGAACATCTCCGAGGCCGCGATGTCGAGACCGAAGCCGATCTCGAAGCCGAGTTCGTCCTCGACGTCGGAGACCGCTTCGCCCATGATTTCGAACGCGTCGGCGTCCGACACCGGCGGCGCCCACGCACCCTCGTCGCCCTTCGCGGCGGGCACGTCGCGCTCGTCGAGAATCTCGGACGCGCGGGCGTGGACCTTCGCGTTGGCGAAGACGGCTTCGGAGACGCTCGGCGCGCCGACCGGCGCGGCGAGGAACTCCTGGATGTTCGTCGCTTCCTTGGCGTGTTCACCGCCACCGATGACGTTCCCGAGCGGCGTCGGGAAGTTGTCGCCGCGGAACGCGCCGCCGAGGTGCTGGTACAGGGGCGCACCGAGCACGTCGGCACCGGCCTTGGCCGCCGCCATCGAGATGGCGACCGCGCTGTTCGCGCCGATTTCCGAGAAGTTCTCGGAGCCGTCGGCGGCGCGGAGCGTCGCGTCGACCTCGCGCTGGTTGCCCGCGTGGACCTCGTCCACGAGTCGGGGAACCGCGTGTCGCCGCGCGGCGGCGATTGCTTCGGTCGGCGGCAGTTCGATTGCCTCGTACTCGCCGGTGGACGCCCCGCTGGGGGCCGCAGCGCGACCGAACCCACCGGATTCGGTGAGCACGTCGGCTTCGACAGTCGGGTTCCCACGGGAGTCGAGCACGCGGCGCAGAGCTACGGATGTGATTCGTGTCATGTTGTCACTTACCCTCTCGTTTGACGGTGAACGGAAGTACACCTGCGTCGTACTCCTCGGCAGCGATTAATATCGGTTCTGTCTGTTCCGAATCGACGAGAACCGGTGCCCCGTAGGAGACCTGCAGCGCTCGCGCGCCGAGGATGCGTGCCTTCTCGTATCGGTTGTACCGTTGCATCATTGGTAGGGGGATACGACGTCCACGAGGTCCTTGTGCGACACCATCATCCGCCGGCAGCAGGCACGCGTGACCCCGAGGTCGTCGAGGACATCAGCGGGGTCCTCGTCTCCCTCGCGAGCACGGGCTTTGAACTCGTCCCAGTGTTCGCCGATCACTGTGCCGCAGGTGAAACACCGGACGGGAATCATCATGGTTAGATCACCTCAGCGGTAGGACTTCTGGTAACGAGCGCGCGCGCCCGGTCCGCCCCACTTCTTGGGTTCGGACTGGCGAACGTCGTTGACCAGAAGCGAGCGGTCGAACTCCATGTACGCGTCGCGAAGCTCCGCGTCGTTCAGGTGCTGCACCAGCCCACGAGCGAGCGCGGTGCGGACTGCGTCGGCCTGACCGGCCACGCCGCCGCCGTTGACGCGCACGTCGATGTCGACCTGCGAGCGGAGGTCCTCGCCTGCGATGCGGAACGGCTCCAGCATCTTGAGGCGGGCCATCTCCGGCTCGACCAGCTCGACCGGCTGGGAGTTGATTCGGACTCGACCCTCGCCCTCGCGCACGGTGGCGCGGGCGATTGCGGTCTTCTTCTTACCGGACGTGTTCGTTACCATGTGACGTTAGCACCCAGCTTCTCGGAGACCTCTCCGAGCGAGATGAACTTGATGTTCGAAAGGCGGTCCAGCGAGGTGTCTTCGAGCATCTCGCCGTCTTCGTCGTACGGATTGCCGACGTAGACGCGGACGTTCGAGAGCGCCTCGCGGCCGCGGGGCTTCTTGTACGGAAGCATGCCGCGGATGGCACGCTTGAAGATGCGGTCGGGACGCTTCGGGTAGTACGGACCCTGGTCCGAACCGACTTCGACGCGCTTTCTGTACTTGGCCATCACGTCCTCTTCCGAGCCCGTGATGACGGCGTCTTCCGCGTTGACGACGGCGACCGTATCGCCCGCGAGGGCGCGCTGTGCGACCTCCGAGGCGACGCGGCCGACGATGCAGTTTCGAGCGTCGACAACGACGTCTGCGTCGAATTCTGCGAGGCTCATCGGATCACCCGTACGTTGGACCCGTCGGGGTTCTGTTCAGCGAGTTGTTCTAGCGTCACGGTGTCGCCGACCTGCTCGATCTTCTTTCGAGCGGTGGACGAGAAGTCCACGGCCGCGACTGTGACGTTCTTCTGCAGCACACCGCTACCCAGCACCTTGCCGGGCACGACGACGGTCTCGTCTTCCTGAGCGTATCGTTCGATACGACCAAGGTTGACTTCCGCGTGGGTGCGCCGTGGCTTTTCGAGACGGTCCGCGACATCCTGCCAGACGTTGGCACCGGACTCACGCGAGACCGCCTTCAGCTCGGCGATGAGACTGTTGAGTCTCGGGTTCGTCTTACTCATTGTCTACCTCCAGAGAGAAAGCGGAGTGCAGGGAGCAGGATTTGAACCTGCGGACTCCTATGAGACAGCGCCCTGAACGCTGCGCCGTTGGCCAGACTTGGCTATCCCTGCAAGCATTCCGCTGTACTTCATGCCCCGTAAAAACACCTTCGGTCCGACCCGCCGTCGTGAGGGAGTCACACGCCACGCTATCGGTGGCAGTGACCCCTCGCGGGGCGGGCGAACGTCGGTGTTGAGACGGGGCAGCGTTCATTCTTACAGTGCGACCTTCTCTTCGAGTTCGGCCGCGCGGTCGCCCAAGGAGGCGACGGCGCGCGTCACGAGCTCGTCGACGTCGAACGAACCGTCCGTCTCCACACTGAAGACGAACGCTCCGGGCACGTCGTGTACTTCGACCTCTTTACCGGGGTACCGCTCCGTCAGGTCGTTGCCGAACGTCTCCGTCGCGACGAGGTCGCCGTCTGCGGCGTCCCCCTCGGCGTGCTCCGCCGCGGCCTCTTCGATGACGCCGCGGAGGATGTTCGGCTCCTGTTCATCGAACTCGCCGGCGTCGCCGACGACCTCCACGCGCTGGAGGTGTCGGTAGCCGACGGCGACCCCGCCTTGGTTCTTGGCGTGGTCCTTTCCGTAACCGAGGACGGCGTCGGCCTCAAATTCGAGGCGCTGGCCCTCCTTCAGCTCGATAATGGGGATGTTCTCGTCCGCCGGGACGACCATGTCGTCCGCGGATTCGATGTCCCCGGAGTAGGCGGTTGCCGGCCCGTCGACTTCGAGCGCGACGGTGACGGTGTCACCGGGCTCGAAGTCGTCGAGAGGCGTGGTCAACGGAACCAGACCGAGACGAAGCCCGATCATCTCGTCGAACATGACCGAGGTGTTCTCCACGAACCGAACGGTGTCGATGGAGAACGTCGGCACGTCGGCGACCATCGCCCGGCGAATGCCGTTGGCTAGCGCCGGGGTCAGACCGCGCGCGACGAAACGGGCGCGTCGGTCTTCGCGTTCGATGAACTCGACCTGGAAGTCGTTTACCATGGTGTGTTAGAGTCGGCTGTTTTTCGGCGCGCGAGTTCCGTCGTGCGGAATCGGCGTCACGTCCTCGATGCGACCGATTTCGAGACCGGCGCGAGCGAGGGCGCGAATCGTTGCCTGTGCGCCGGGTCCGGGGCTCTTGTTACCGTTGCCACCGGGACCGCGAACGCGGACGTGCAGACCGGCGATGCCCGCCGCCTTGATCTGGTCGGCGACGCTCTCTGCCATCTGCATGGCCGCGTACGGAGATGCCTCGTCACGGTTCTGCTTGACGACGGAACCGCCGGACGACTTGACGATCGTCTCGGCGCCCGTGATGTCAGTCACCGTGATGAGCGTGTTGTTGAACGATGCGTGAACGTGGGCGATGCCCCACTTGTCACCGGTTTCGGATTCGCTCATTCTTGGGCCTCCGCGCGCTCAGGGTGCAGTTCGTCCGCGAGCTTCGACGTCTCGTCGAACGCCACGGTGTCCTCTTCGTCGACCTCGACCTTGCGGGAGGGGACGGTCGTCCGCGCACCGTCGACGGTCACGTGACCGTGGACGATGAACTGACGGGCCTGCTGGGGCGTCTGTGCGAGCCCCTTGCGGTAGGCGACCGTCTGGAACCGACGTTCGAGGATGTCGGTCACGTCGAGACGCAGCGTCTGGGAGATGTCGTCCTCCGCAGAGAGGATGCCGTAGCGGCGCATGCGCGCCATGAACTCGGCACCGAGCGACTCGGCTTCTTCGACGTCACCCTGGGCCTCGCCGAGGAGGCGTCGCGCCTCGCGGCGGAGGTTGCGCAGTTCGGACTGCGCGCGCCAGAGTTCTTCCTTGTTCTTGAGACCGTACCGAGAGAGGAGGTCCGATTCCTGCGCGATGCGCTCGCCCTGGAACGGGTGGTTCGGGGTCTCGTAGAACTTGGTGTTGTTACCCGTCGTCATTCTTCAGCCTGCGCCTCCTTGATCTCCTCGACGTTGACACCGATGGTGCCTTCGGTACGTCCAGTGGACTTCGTCCGCTGGCCGCGAACCTTCTGGCCGCGCTGGTGTCGAACGCCCTTGTAGGAGCTGATCATCTTCATGCGGTTGATATCATGCCGCCGCTTCTCTTCGAGGTCCGAGCCCGTGATGTGGTCGGTCTCACCGGAGAAGAAGTCCTTCCGTCGGTTTGCCATCCACTCGGGGGCGTGGTCCTCGAAGTTCTCGACGACATCGACAACGGAGTCGATCTCGCCTTCGGGGAGCTTACCGAACAGCGCCGTTCGGTTCACTTCCGCGGCGTCGGCGATGATGCGCGCTGTGCGCTTGCCGATACCCTTCATGTCCGTCAGACTGCGCTCTACCGTCTTCGTTCCGTCAAGGTCGGTCTGACCAATTCGGATGAAGTAACGGAGGTCCTCTTCCTCCTCCGGAGAGCCGTCCTGTGGTTCTTCTGCACTCATGACTTTGGAAGTCGTGTTGTGAGCGTTGCGGCGGGGATTCGAACCCCGGGGGCTTGACGCCACTGAGTTAGCAACCCAGCGCCTTGGGCCAGGCTTGGCTACCGCAACACTTCGGTCGTGTTAGTTTCGCCCTTCCGGACTCGGGGACGACATTCCCCTACATCGATTGCATCCGTTACGAGACGGGGGCATTACTTAAACATCACGAAAGGGACCTCGCGTGACAGCCCGAGTCACCGCCGCTCGCCGCCGAACTGTGGCGTGTTACACAATCTCACCAAAATCATAATAACTGCGGTTACGTATTCCCGCCAATGAGTTCGACAGAGTCCGCGACCGCGCCGACGAAGCCCGTGCGAATCGACACCGCCGAGGAGCTCGACGCCCTCGTGGCCGAACACGACCGCGTCCTCCTCGACATCTACACGAAGGGCTGTACGCTGTGTCAGAGCATCGAACCCGTCCTCGGCAACGTCTCGAAAGCCACCGACGTGGTCGTCGCGATGCTGAACCCGCAGACGGATATGTCGGTCGCGGAGCGGTACACGATTCGGAGCGTCCCGACGCTCCTCCTGTTCGAAGACGGCGAACTCGTCGACCGCCTCGCCGACGGCTTCCAAGGGGCGCAGGCGGTCGTCGACTTCGTCGAGAAAGAGCGGTAAGGTCGGTCGCGTCGGTTCGGCCTCCGTGGGGGCGCTCTTTCGACCCCGCGGTGGCAGTCTCAGCGGTCGGTCGGTTCGTCGAGGCGGGTCGTACACCAGTGACAGAAGCCGAGATCAGCGTCGACCTCACGGCCGCACTCGGGGCACGTGACGGTGTCCGAATCGGGGTCGGCGACGGTCGCCGCCGAGGCGTCGGTGTCGGCGTCTTCGGCGGCGGAGCGGTCGGCCTGCGCCTGCGCTTCGGCGGCCTGTCGCAGGCCGAGGAAGAAGGCGTCGAGGACGCTCACGAAGCTCACCGCGAGGATGGGCACCAGTTCCGAGAGGACCGCGACGAACTCCGACGGCGGTATCGCCTCCCCGACGGACAGCGGGTCGAACGCCTCCGGCGGAACGAACAGCGCGGACACCGCGAACGTGAGAAGCACCCAGAGAGCGGCCCGCCGCCAGCGTCGCAGATACAGATGCCCGAGCCCCGTGAGTATGAGGCCGAGTATCGCGGCGAGCCAGGGGCGGTGTTTCGTGAGTGCGGACATACGTGGATTGGGTTGGTTCTCGCTCATGAGAGTTCCGTTCGTGAGACGCGGCGAGCGAACGCGGTCGCACGTCCGCCTCTGACGCCGAGTGACCGAACGCACATGGACACGTGAACCGACGTGGAGCGGACACATAAAGTGAGCCACGCGAACCGGCGCGGCGCTCCCGAAACAGTCTCAGCGAGTTATCGTCGCCCGGGCGAGTCGATGGTATCGCCGTCGCCCGCGCTCGGAACGACGAGCGCCGGAACCCCGACGTGGCGGACGATTCGCCCGGCAACGGTTCTCGCGGTGCGGTCCCCGCCGCCCTGAGCCTCATCGGCCCCGTCGACGCCGACGACGACCACATCGGCTCCCGTCCGTTCGACGTGCGCCAGCAGTTCGGCCGCGGGAACGCCGGTTCGGACGGTCCCACCGGACTCGACGGCGTCTCTCGCGGCCGCGGCAGCGACGGCGTTCACGCGGCCTCTCGCCTCGGTTTCGAGCGTCCGGCGCGTGTCGGGCGACGCCGTCTCGACGGCGCGCTCGTCGATGACCGCGAGCGGTTCGAGAACCCCGCGAGTCGCCGCGGCGATGCGGCGAGCGAACGTTGCGGCCGGCTCCGCCGAGGGCACGTCGTCGGCGAAGAGCGCAATCCGTCGGTACGTCGGTCGAGGCGACGCCGACGGGACCACGAGCGTCGGGACCGGCGGCGCGTCGAGGACGCGCTCGGCGACCGACCCGACGAGGAACCGACCGGGGCCGGACCGGCCGTGGCGACCGAGGACGACGGCCGGGCCGCCGACGACTGCCGAGGTCAGACGGACGCCCGCGAGGAGCGCCCGACGCGTGACCGCGCCGACGGCCTCCTCCGCTTCGACGGCGGCGCTGGCGGACGGCCCGGCGGTCTCGGTTTCAGTCGTCCCGGACGCGGCGGTGGACGGCACACCGGTCGCGGAGACGACGTGGAGCGGCGCATCGAGGACGCCGGCGAGAAACAGCGCGTGGGCCGCGGCGGTCGCCGCGGCGGCGCTTCCGTCCGTCGCGAGGACCACTCGCTCGGCGGTGACAGTCATGCGCCCCGAGAGGTCGTCGGAGGAGAAAAGTTCGCGCGTCGGGGCGACCGACGCTCAGGCGCCGATGTACTCCTCGTTTATCGTCCAGCCGTCGTCGCCGTCGCGGACGAGGTACTCGCCGTAGTACGGGACGCGGTTGGCGACGACCGCCTCGAACGTCTCGCGGATGTCCTCCCGGGTCATCTCGCCCATCGGGCGCAGGTCGTCGTTGCGGTTGAGACAGCCCTTCAGGTATCCCTCGTGCGTCACGCGCACGCGGTGGCAGTTGGCGCAGAACTCGGGGTTCTCGACGGGGTCGACGATTTCGACCATGCCCTTGCCGACGTAGTAGCGGCGGCGGTGGTGCATGTCGCGGACCTCCACCTCGTCGGCGAGGTCGGCCAGCCACCGGTGGACGCGCTCGATGTCGATGTTCCACTCCGGGCGGCCCGTCAGTTCGGGCATGTACTGGATGAGTTGGAGCTGTAGCCCCTCGTTTTCGGCGACGTACTCGACCATCTCCTCGACGTGGCCGGCGGTCTTCGTGAACACGACCATGTTGAGCTTCACGGGCGTGAGGCCGGCGTCGACCGCGGCCTTGACGCCCTCCATCACCTTGTCGTACGCCCCGGACTTCGTGATTTGCGCGAACGCCTCGGGGTCGAGGGCGTCCTGCGAGACGTTCACGCGGTCGAGGCCGGCCGCGACGAGGTCCTCTGCGCGGTCGCCGAGGAACGTCCCGTTGGTGGTAAGCGAGGTCTCCATCGAGTCCGGCGTCCGCCGGATAATCTCTTCGAGGTCCGCGCGGAGCATCGGCTCGCCGCCGGTGAATTTCACCTTCTCGACGCCGTACTCCTCGACGACTTCGAGAAAGCGGACCACGTCGTCGGCGCTCATCTCCTCGTCGGAGGCGTCCATCGGCCCGCGGGTGTCGCCCAGTCCCTCGTTGTGGCAGTAGACGCAGTCGAAGTTACACCGGTCGGTCAGAGAGATTCGAACGCCAGTTACCTCGCGGTCGAAGTCGTCCACCAGCACCATATACCGAATCCTGGGAGTGTACGTTGATAAATTCGCTGTCGATGACCGGAACGGAGTAACTGGAACCCGTTACGTTCTCGGGGTCTCGAAGTCGGTGGCGGTGTGGGCGGCGATGCGGGTCGCCACCTGCGACCGTCACCGCGCGACGAGACCTTACAAAACCCTTATCGGCCGCACCGCCGGAGTGACGGACATGGACGAAGCCGACGTACGCGACCGCTTGCGGTCGGTCGAGGACCCCGACCTCGGAGACGATATCGTCTCGCTCGGACTGGTGAACGCCGTCGAGGTGGACGGCGACACCGCCCGCATCTCGCTCGCGCTCGGTGCCCCGTACTCCCCGGCGGAGACGGACATCGGCCGTCGAATCCGCGAGGTCCTCGCCGAGGACGGGTTGGAGGCCGACCTCACCGCCAAGATTCCGACCGACCGCGACCCCGACGAGGAGGTGCTCCCCGGCGTGAAGAACATCATCGCCGTCGCCTCCGGGAAAGGCGGCGTCGGGAAATCGACGGTCGCCGTGAACCTCGCGGCGGGCCTCTCGAAGCTCGGCGCGCGCGTCGGTCTGTTCGACGCCGACATCTACGGACCGAACGTCCCGCGCATGGTCGCCGCCGAGGAAGCGCCGCAGGCGACCCAAGACCAGACCATCGTCCCGCCAGAGAAGTACGGGATGAAGCTCATGTCGATGGCCTTCCTCGTCGGCGACGACGACCCGGTCATCTGGCGCGGCCCGATGGTCCACCAACTGCTCACGCAACTCGTTGAGGACGTGGAGTGGGGCAGTCTCGACTACCTCGTCCTCGACCTGCCGCCGGGCACCGGTGACACACAACTGTCTATCCTCCAGACGCTCCCGCTCACGGGCGCGGTCATCGTCACGACCCCGCAGAACGTCGCCCTCGACGACGCCAACAAGGGGCTTCGGATGTTCGGCAAGCACGACACGAACGTCCTCGGCATCGTCGAGAACATGAGCACGTTCCGGTGTCCCGACTGCGGCAACCGCCACGACATCTTCGGCGCGGGCGGCGGCCGCGAGTTCGCCGCGTCGAACGACCTGCCGTTCCTCGGGGCGCTCCCGCTCGACCCGGCCGTCCGCGAGGGCGGCGACGGCGGCAAGCCCATCGTCCTCGAAGACGACGACGAGACGGCCGACGCGTTCCGCGTGATGACCGAGAACATCGCCGACATGGTCGGCGTCGTCCAGCGGCGGACCGTCAGCGAGCGATGAGCGACGACGGCCGACTGGACGGTGACGCCGACGTGAACGGCGACGCCGACGAAGTCGACTGGGAGATGGCTCCGGACTCGGACGCCGATTTCCCCGCGGACCCCGAGCGCGTCGCGTTCCTCCGCGACATCGCCGACGACATCTACGGCGAGTCCTCCGAGAGCCGACAGGTGTCGGCCATCCTCTACCGCGTCAGCGACCTCTACGACCCCGACGGCGACACCTCGCCCGAGGAGATATACCTGAACGTCCGTCACATCATGGACATCAAGGCCCAGGGCGGCATCGACCGCTGAAGCGTTCGAAACCACGTCTCCCAAGCCCCCGACGGGCGTCCGCCCCCGGACGTTCACTTCCGCTTTCTTCGAGTCCGTGATTCGACCGCCAGCGTCGCCGCCGGCGACTCATCCGCCCGGTCGCCTCGTGTTCACTTTCACCGCGGACTGGAGGTCGGACGAACTGAGAACCTGCGCCGACCGGGCGGGTTTTGGTTCCGGAGCCGAATTCGAGGGTGTGGACGCACACCAACGCCAGTTCCGGAACCCCTTCTCGATGGACACCGATTGCACGAACTGCTCGGCGCTCTGCGAGACGCGCGAGCGGGTCGTCCACGGCTACGGCGACGTGGGCGCGGAGTTCCTGTTCGTCGGCGAGGCTCCGACCGCGGCCGCGGAGCGGGCGGGCGTTCCCTTCACCGGCGACGAGGCCGGCCAGCGCGTCCAGCGCGTCCTCGGCGACCTCGGGTTCGTTCGCTCCGACCCGGACGCCGACGAGCCGGACGTACAGAACGTCTTTTTCACGTACCTCACGCGCTGTCGACACCCCGACCGCGGGCCGACCGACGACGAAGTGGCGACCTGCGAGCCCTACCTGAACGCGGAGATTCGGATGATAAACCCGCACATCATCGTCCCCGTCGGACAGGCCGCACTGGAGGCGCTCGCCTTCGATTACACCACGCGCGCGGCCGACAGTTTCGACGTCGACGCGGAGCACGCGACGACCATCCGCGGCCGCGGCTTCGAACTCGTCCCGATGAAGGAGCCGGAGCGCCTGACCGACGCCGACGCCGAGGCATTCGTCGAACACGTCCGCGAGTCCGTGTTCGCCCGGGACTACCGGCAGACGAAGGGGCGGCAGAGTCGCTGAGGCGGCCCGCCGGGTTCGAGGCGTCCGCGACTGCGCCCCGCAAGCGGCGGGTTCAAGGGTTCCCCGGCGCGAGGGGAGGGTATGACGGTCATCGCCGTACTCGCCGAACCGCCGCGGCCGGGACTGGTGCTTTCGGAACTCGCTGAGACGAGTCCGCTCTCCGAGTCCGAAGCCGCGGAGCTCTACGCCGCGATGCTCAAAGACGTCTGTATCGCCGTCGAGCGGTCGGGCGGCGACCTCCTCGTCAACTACCGCGCCGAGGACGACATCCCCGACGAGTTCGCCGGGGACCACGACTCGGAGGCCGAGGTTCGGAGCGTCGTCGCCGACGCCCTCGGCGGCACCGACGACGCGCGGTTCGAGCCGCAGGTCGGCTCGACGTTCTCCGCCCGAGCGGGCAACACCGTCTCGCACCTCCTCACCGAAGAGGAAGTTCACTCGGTCGCCGTCGTCCGCCCGGTCGCGCCGCTTCTCGGCCGCACCCATATCGACAGCGCGGCGATGAAGCTCCGGAGCACGCCGGTCGTCCTCGGTCCCTCGACGGAAGGTCGGGTCTACTTCTCGGGCTTCCTCGACCCAATCGACTTCACCGACGCCTACGCGGAGCCGGAAGTCGAGACGCTCGCCGAGGCGGCCGACGACGCGGGCCACGGCCTCGACTACGTCCCGATGTTGCCCGTCCTCGAAACGGGCGCGGACCTCGCCACGGTCGTCCCGATGCTCCGCTCGCGGGTCGAATCCGAGCGGCTCGTCCCCGAGCACACGACGACGTTCGTCTTCGAGAAGGGGCTTCGGGTCGAATCGACCGACGGCGTGTTGGAACTCGTCCGCGACTGAGCGAAGCGACAACACTTAGGTGTCCGACTCAAAATTCCCGTGTGAAGGTGGGATGGCGGAGTGGCCTAACGCGCCTGCCTTGAAAGCAGGTTTCCTCACGGAATCCTGGGTTCAAATCCCAGTCCCACCGCATTCTCAGAGAACCGAGACGCGCAGGTTTAGCTGCGCGTCTCCGGTGAACGCGTGACGCGGAGACGGACTGTGATTTGAACGAGACGAGTCGCAGCCCGAGCGGGGCGAGGGACCGTCTCGGCGTTGTTCAAATCCCAGTCCCACCGCACTTACTACGCGACACCAACGACCCCACAAAAAGCGACTAACAGCCCCCGACCAACTCAGAACTGATACGCCATCATCACCTCGTCGATGTGTTCGTCGCCGATGGTGTAGTGGTCTCTGCGAATCGCCTCGGTCTCCCAGCCGTGGTCGCCGAGGAACTCCAGCGCGCGGTCGTTCGTCATCGGAACGCTGTTGTACACCTTCCGGAAGCCGTTGGCCTCGGCCCAGTCGAGGCCGCGACGAAGCAGGAGGCTCCCGATGCCCGACCCGCGGTAGTCCTCCTTGACGCCGACGGTCTGCTGGGCGGTCTCGCGGATGCGCGACACCTGCGGGAGGTCGAGATGCGTCCAGCCGACGACCTCCTCGCCGATGGTGGCGACGAAGAACACGCGGGACTCGACGCGGTTGTGGCGCGTGACCGCCTCGTCGTAGAGGAGCTGTTCGGCGATGGTCTCGGCGACGACGTACGTCTCCTCGGAGGTCACGTCGCGAATCGCGTCGATGAGGCCCTCGAAGTCGCGCTGGCGGCCCGGCCGGATGGTGACGACGCCGGCGTCGGTCTCGTGTTCCTCGATAGCGCCCACGTCGAGCGCCAACTGGAGCGTGCCGCCGTCTTCTTCGAGATAGCCGCGGGACTTCAGCCGGTCGAGTTCGCTCCGGAACTCGTCGGAGGGAACGGGCGCGACGTCGAGGAGGACGTTTCGCTTGGCGGTGCCGTGCCGCTCGACGTACTCGTAAATCAGCTTGCTGGCCTCGGATTCGAACGTCGGGCGCTCGGTCGCTCGCATGACTCCAAGAACGATAGTGTGCCACGCGTATATTTCTTGTTCATGGATAGCAAACAGCATAGTCGGCGCGGCTCGGCAGCGGCGTCCCGCATGACAGATATCAACAGATGCGTAACGGCTTTGAATCGGCCTGCCAACACTCGGGTATGGATTGGCCACACGACCCGGACGGCGAAGAGGGGAGCGAAGGCGGACGCAAGTACGGCCAGGCGGTCATCGCGAAGAAGATCGACGAGGACGAGGACTTCCCGCTGAACAAAGCGGCGTTCGTCGAGGAGTTCGGCGACCACCCCATCCGACTCGACTACGAGCGCGTCGTCTCGCTTTCGGACATCTTCGAGCACGTCGAAGGCGAGGAGTTCGGCGACTTCGTCGAGCTCCACAAGGCCGTCGGCAAGGCGATGCGCGAGAACGGCTTTTGGTTCTACGAGGGCGCGGAGCAGTTCGTCACCGGCAAGAAGGCGTAATCTTCGCGGCCCGGACTTTCGACCCGCGACGGCGAGTTAGTTGCCGGACCCGCGGAACGAGGTCCGCTCTTTGACCTCCCGTTCGATAGCGTCGCGCTCCCACGTGCGCGTCTCGTCGCCCTCCACTTCGGCTTGGACCTTCTCTTCGAGCAGCGTGACCGCGACGCTGTTGGCTCCCTCGGGGATGATGAGGTCCGCGTGCTTCTTCGTCGGCTCGATGAACTGCTCGTGCATCGGCTTGACCGTCGAGAGGTACTGGTCGATGACGCCCTGCAGGTCGCGCCCGCGGTCGATGGCGTCGCGTTGGATGCGCCGGAGGATGCGCACGTCGGCGTCGGTCTCCACGTAGAGCCGGAGGTCGAGCATCTCGTTTACGTCCTCGTCGTAGAGCGCGAGAATCCCTTCGAGGATGATGACGTCGGTCGGCTCGACGGTCTCCCGCTCGGGCTTCCGGTTGTGAATCTCGAAGTCGTACTGGGGCATTTCGACCGCTCTTCCCTCCAACAGCTCCGAGAGCTGTTCGTACAGCAGGTCCCACTCGAACGCCGAGGGGTGGTCGTAGTTCAACTGCTCGCGTTCCGCCATTTCGAGATGGCTCCGGTCTTTGTAGTAGTTGTCAATCGGAATCCGCGTCACGGACTCGCCGACGTTCTCCGTGATGAGTCGGGCCACGGTGGTCTTTCCGGCACCGCTCCCCCCCGCGATACCGATGACGAACGACGGGATAGTCATTGTCCCAAAGACGCCCGCGAACGGGTTTGAACGCAGCGGTTCGCCGGCTTCACCGCCTTGGTACTTAAAGGAGGATGTGTGGTAGTTTCACGCAACCGATTCTCGCACCGCCGTCGGTCGCAATTATCATGGCTTTTCAAACGCAGGGAGTAAGGCTTATAAGTAGTAGTTGCTATTGCCTTTCACATGGTACGTGATATCGTACGCCGCGACTTCCTCAAGGGAGTGGGAGCCGCGGGCGCGGCAGGCTTGACTGGCTTATCCGGATGCATCGGTGGCGGCGGCGGCGGCGGCCCCGAGGGGCTCGTCGTCATCGGCTACCCCGAAAGCGGTATTCAACTGTTCCGTGACTACTACAGCGCGTCCGACGGGAGCCAGGAGATTCTCGTGCCCGACGGGATGCGCTCCGGGTCGATGCCCGGGCAAGTCGGTAACGACATGGCGAACGTGACCGGGACGGCGCCCGCGGCGGGCGGCCCGAATCAAGACACGTTCAATCAGCTGTTCGAAGACGAGTACGATGCGGCACCGGGCGTCTTCACGTCGCAGACGTACGACTCGGTCGCGATTCAGTTGCTCGCGAACGCCGCCGCCGGGGAGAACTCCGGGCCGGCCATCAAAGATCAGATGCGCCGGATGGCGAACCCCGGCGGGATGACCGTCGGACCAGACAACCTCGTCGAGGGTATCGAGGCCGCCGCGAACGGCGAAGACATCGACTACCAGGGCGCGTCGTCGTCGGTCAACTTCGACGAGAACGGCGACCCGGCGGAGGCCGCGTACGCCATCTGGACGTTCGACGCCGACAACAACGCGACGAGCCAAGAGGACGTCCAGAGCTTCGAGGGCGAGAACCCGGACGGCTCCGGGCCGGCGGCCGACAGCGGCCCGGGCGGTTCCGACCGCGAGATGTCGATCGGTATCCTCCTACCGGAGACCGGCGACCTCGCGGCCGTCGGTGCGCCGATGATTCAGGCCGGACAGATTCCGGTCATGCAGGTCAACGACGCCAACCCGGCCGGCCTCTCGGTCAACGCGCAGATCGAAGACACCCAGACGTCCCCTGACGCCGGTGTCTCCGCCGCGAGTTCGCTCGTCTCCGCGGGCGTTCCCTCGGTCTGTGGGTCCGCGTCGTCCGGCGTGAACGTCCCCGTCTCACAGCAGGCGTTCATCCCGAACGAAATCGTCGGCTGTTCGCCGTCCTCGACGGCGCTGTCCGTCTCGAACCTCGACGACAACGACTTCATCTTCCGGACCGCGCCCTCGGACTTCCTGCAGGGCCGCGTCATGGCGCAGGTCATGGCCGAGCGCCTCGAAGCCAGTTCGGTCTCGACGCTGTACGTCAACAACGACTACGGCCAGCAGCTCTCCGAACGCTTCGCGAACGTGTTCAGCGACTCGTTCGACGGCGAGGTGTACAACCAAGTCGCGTTCAACATCGGCGAGTCCTCGTACTCCTCGGTCATCGAGACGGCGCTGTCCGGCCCGGAGAACTAACCCGACGACAACCCCGGATTTTCTTTCGTCGCCGCCGACGCGAGCGGCCGCGCCCGGTCGTCGCGCCCGCGTTCCGGTTCGCGTCTCTGTTCGTGATTCTGTTCCGCTCTCGCCACACGCCCCCGGGGGACACAAGACATACATACCCCCGTTGACAGATTCGAGTCGATGAAGCGACGCGCCCTCCTCTCGACCGTCGCCGGGTCGGCTCTCGGACTCGCCGGCGGCTGTCTCTCCGACGCCGACGAAGCGACCGAGACCCCCGCGAACCCACAGACCACCGC
The DNA here is from genome assembly GCF_001368915.1 of Haloferax massiliensis. Lineage (GTDB taxonomy): Archaea > Halobacteriota > Halobacteria > Halobacteriales > Haloferacaceae > Haloferax > Haloferax massiliensis. Next base: position 208,589 of record NZ_CSTE01000002.1, read on the forward strand.
GACCGGCTCTCCGACCGGTTCGCCGACCGAGACGGACACGTCGGACCCGGAGGCCGACCCCGACGTCGGCCTCTCGGTCGTCAACGAGGACGACGAACCGCACGCGCTGTCGGTTCGAGTGACCGACGGCGGCGGGACGCGCGTCGACAGTTCGCTCGACGTCGGGGCCGGGCCCGGCTACGGGCGGAACGTCGCGAACGACCTCGTCGGCGACGGCAGCTACCGCGTCGTCGCGGAACTCGAAACGGGCGCGACGCTCGACTACGAGTGGACGGTCACGAACGAGGCGCGCCGCCTCGAACTCGTCGTCACGCCCGACGCCGACCTCGAACCGCGGCAGCGCGTGACGCCGGCATTCGACGACGCCGACCTGCCGTACTCGGTGCCGGATGCGGCGGACATCTTCTCGCCGCCGACCGCGGGGATTCGGAACCGGAGCGACGCCGACGCCCGGCTTACGGTCGCCATCGAACACGACGGGACCCTCTTTTTCGAGCACGCGTTCGACGCGGCGACCGACAGGGAGATTTCGACGCCGTCGCTCGTCGAGTCCCACGGCACCTACGAGGTGTTCGTGGAGGCCGAAGACGGGCGCACCGCGACCCACGAGTGGCGCATCCCCGAGAAGTGGGCGTGGCCGACGCTCGCGGTACTCGTCGCGGACGACGGCTCGCTCCGGGTCGGCTCTGGATGGCCCAAGATGGCCTCGGTCCACGTCGAAAACGAGGGCGAGGCGGAACGCGACCTGACGGTGACGCTCGTTCGACCCGACGACGCGGACGCCGCCGGCGACGACGCCGGCGGGACCGGCACCGGCTCTGGTGGCACGGTCGTCTCGGAGACGAGCCGGACTGTCTCGCCCGGTGAGTCGAATCTCGCGTTCGACGTTCCCATCGGCGACGAGTACGAACTCAGTATCGAGACGCCCGCGGGCTCGGAGACGGTCGACTACCCGGCGTGTTACTGCTGGAGCACGAACGTGACGGTGACGCTCGAAGGTGGTTCGAGCGGCGGTAATGGCGGCGGCCCGTCGGTCGAGTCGTCCCAGTACGTCTGCGAGTGACCGCCGAAACATAACGCGGCCTCCCGGAGGCGGGAGACGGACTATCCGCCGAGGAAGTCCTGCCGGACCTGTTCGTCTTCGAGGAGCGCGGTCCCGGTGTCCATGTAGCGGTTCTGCCCGTTGGCGAGGACGTAGCCGCGGTCACAGCGCCGGAGCGCCTCCTTGGCGTTCTGTTCGACCATCAGGATGGCCGTGCCGGCCTCGTTGATCTCGTCGATTTTGTCGAACATCTCCTCGACGAGGTCGGGCGCGAGCCCCGCCGACGGCTCGTCTAACAGCAGCAGGTCGGGGTCGAGCATGAGCGCGCGACCCATCGCGAGCATCTGCTGTTGCCCGCCGGACATGGTGCCCGCCTTCTGGTCTTTCCGCTCTCTGAGGATGGGGAACCGCTCGTAGACCGCCTCCATGGCATCCTGCGGCACCTCGTCGAGGATGTACGCGCCCATTTCGAGGTTCTCTTCGACCGTCAGCGTCGGGAAGATGTTGTCGTTCTGCGGGACGTAGCCGATGCCGACGTGGATGATGTCCTCGGGGCGACGGCCGGTGATGTCCTCGTCTTTGAACCGGACGTTGCCGCCCATGTGGGCGGTCAGTCCGAAGACGGATTTCATCGTCGTCGACTTGCCGGCCCCGTTCGGCCCGACGATGGTGACGTACTCGCCGTCGAACACGTCCATGTCGACGTCGGTGAGTATCTGGAGGTCGCCGTAGCCGGCGTCGAGGTCGCGGACGCGCAAGAGCACGTCGTCGCGGCCCTCGACGCCCGCGCCGCTCGTCGCGTCGGTGTTGGCGTCGACGCTCATACGTTGCCTCCGAGGTAGGCCTCGATGACCTCTTCGTTGCTCCGAATCTCGTCGGGCGTCCCCTCGGTGAGCACTTTGCCCTGGTGGAGGACGATGACGTGTTCACAGTTGTCCATGATGAGGTCCATGTCGTGTTCGACGAGCAGGAACGTGTAACCCTGTTCGCGGAGTTCGTGTACGTGTTCGAGCAGCTTCTTCTCCAGCGTGGGGTTGACCCCGGCGAACGGCTCGTCCAAAAGCAGCATGTCGGGGTCGGTCAGAAGCGCCCGCGCCATTTCGAGGAGTTTGCGCTGACCGCCGGAGAGGTTGCCCGCGTACTCCTCCGCGATGTGGGCGATGTCGAAGAAGTCGAGCACCTCCCAGACGCGTTCGAGCAGTTCTTCTTCCTGTTCGCGGACGTCGTCGCGGACGCCCGGCATGACCGAGCGCCACAGCGCCTCGCCGCGCTGGTGTTTCGGCGCGAGCATCATGTTTTCGAGGACGGTCATCTCGCTCAGTTCGCGGGCGATTTGGAACGTCCGGACCATCCCGCGGTTGGCGATTTGGTGGGGTTCCTCGCCGGTGATGTCCTCGCCGTTGAACGTGACCGTGCCGGCATCGGGCTTGAGCATCCCCGTGATGAGGTTGAACGTCGTCGACTTACCGGCCCCGTTCGGCCCGATAAGCCCCGTGAGCGTCCCGGATTCGACCTCGAAGGTCGCGCCGTCGACGGCGGTGATTCCGCCGAAGGACTTCTCCAGTCCCTCGACCTGAAGCGGGTAGTCGACCGACGTGTCGACGCCGGAGGCGAACGCGCCGAGCGCGCCCTCGTCGACCTTGTTCGCCACGTCTTCGACGGGCTGGTCGGCGGCGTCACTCATCGGTCTCACCCCCCTCGGCCGCGGCGTCGACGCCGCCGTCGGTGCGGACCGAGTCGTCGTCGCCGCCGTCCGCGGCCATCGACTTCGGCCGCGACAGCGGGATGACGGACGCCGTCTCCTTGCGGTAGCCGAGCATCCCCTCCGGCCGGTTGTGCATCAGCCAGATGAGCACGAGCCCCATCACGACCAACTGGAGCTGCCGGATGCTGTCGACCGTGTACAGGAGGAACGGCACGGGGTCGAACTGCGAGATGAGCGGCGAGATAGCCTGTCCGAAGCCGGACGGCGAGTCGAGGTTGGGGAACACCGCCGTCACGAGGTTCTGGAAGTACCGCGGCCCCTGGTAGAGCACCGCGGCGAAGACGGCCCCGCCGAGGACGCTCCCCGTGTTCGAGCCGGCACCGCCGATGATGAGCGCGATCCAGACGAAGAACGTCACGCGCGGCCGGAAGAAGTTCGGCGTCACCGCGCCCTGCGGGACGAGCCAGAGGATGCCGGCGAGCCCCATGAGCGCACAGCCGAGCATGAACGACTTGATTTTGAACCGGTCGGTGTTCTTGCCGAGGGCGTTCGCCACGTCCTCGTCCTCGCGGATGGCCTTCAGGACGCGACCGAACGGCGACTCGCCGGTGCGCTTGAGCAGCCAGTAGAACGCCGCGACGAAGCCGAGGAGCAACAGCCCGTAGATGAGGCCGTCGACGACCGGCTTGGGGTTCCTCGGCACCACCACTTGGAAGGCGTCGACGAAGCCGAGGTACGCGTTCCAAAGGCCGACGCCGCGGAGCAGCGCCTCCAGCGGCGGGGCGAAGTCGAGGATGAGGCCCGACCCGCCGCCGAAGCCGACGCGGTTGCCGAACAGCTGGAACTGCTGGAGTTCGCCGGAGAGGAAGCTGAACCGGACGATTTCCGACATGGCGATGGTGACGATAGCGAGGTAGTCGGCCCGCAACCGGAGCGCCGGGAGCGCGACCACGAGCCCCAAGAGCGCGGCCGCGAGCATCCCGGCGAGGATGCCGACCCAAAGCGGCAGGCCGAGGCCGCCGACCTGCGCCGCGCCGCCGGCGACGTACGTCGGTTTCGTCACGATTGCCGTGACGTAGACGCCGACGGCCATGAAGCCGACGATGCCGATGTTGAACAGCCCGGTGTACCCCCAATGGAGGTTGAGCGCGAGCGACAGCATGGCGAAGACGCCGATGTAGAACGTCAGCGTCGCGATGGAGTTGAGCTGTCCGCGGAGCGTGTAGCCGAGGACGAACCCGGCGAGGACGTACGCGAGGTACGTCGCGAGGAGGACCAGCACGATGAGGCCCGCGTCGCCGCCCGGAATGCGGTCGGTGAAGTCGTCGCGGACGCTCATGCGGTCGCCCTCCCGCTGAACAGCCCGGACGGTTTCACGAGCAGGATGACGATCATGACGACGAAGGCGGCGGCCCGCGAGAACGCCGAGGGAATCCACAGGACCGACATGGACGCCGTCAGCCCGATGACGAGGCCACCGGCGATGGCCCCGTAGATGGAGCCGATGCCGCCGAGGATGACCGCGGCGAAGATGAGAAGCAACAGGAGCCACCCGTCGTTGAACCCGAGTGTCCCCTTCCAGAGGATGAACATGTACCCGGCGACGCCGGTCAGTCCGCCGCCGATAATCCACGTCGCGCGGACGACGCGCTCGGTGGAGATACCGGTGATGAGCGCGAGGTCCTTGTTGTCGGCCATCGCGCGCATCGCCTTCCCGAGTTTCGTCCGCTGTAAGAGGACGTGAACGCCGAGCATCAGACCCGAGGCGACCACGAGGAGCGTGATGTCGTGGGCGTTGATGAAGACCGTTCCGTCGACGAAGTACAGCGATATCGAGGGCGGCTGGGCGGTCGTGCCGCGAACGTCGGAGCCGAAGACGAACTGCATCAGGTAGCGGAGCGCGAACGCGACCCCGATACTCGTGATGAGGAGCGTGATACCGTCCTCGTTCCGAATCGGTTTGAAGATGGTTCGGTCGACCGCGAGCGACAGCGCGATGGCGAAGCCGCCGGAGACGACGATGCCGGCGACGACCGCGAGCGGCGTCGAGAGCATCCCGATGCCGAGCGTCCCGCCGTAGACCGACCCCCCGGCCCCGACGAGCAGGAGCGCGCCGACGTCGGCGCGACCCAGTCCGGCGATGAGATACGTCGTCGCCCACCCCGAGAACGCTCCGGCCGTGATGTAGTCGCCGTGCGAGAAATTAGCGAAGTTTAGAATGCTGTACGTCATCGACAACCCGATGCCCGCGAGGCCGATTACGAGCCCCCGCATCAGACCGTCCCAGACCAGCGTGCCAATGTCGGCAAACTGCGTCTGCCCTGTTGCTAACCCGAGAAGCAAGTCACCGAGTAGTACGACTGCGATGACCGCCAAGACGAGCGCGAACGGACGCTCGATGGCGAGCTGCCTTCCCCGAGTGTAGGTTTCGGCAATACCCATTGATAACTATCCTCATGATATGTGCGGACCATAAACATAGATAAATCTTTCCTCATCGGTCGTCTTTACTGACCCCACTCGGCACCCCGCAGGAATGCGATTCCCCGATTTGGAGTCGAATCGTCGACACTTAAAAGCGGATAGAGCCACGACAGACACCATGCGCGTCAGTTCGGCGGCGTTTTCGGACCTCGACGCCCTCGCCGACCTGTGGGTCGAACTCGCCGCGGACCAGCGGGCGTTCGGGTCGCACCTCCGGGCCGACGCCAACCGGACGTCGATTCGGGAGGCGCTGGCTCGGCACGTCGCCGCCGACGGCGTGCTCGTCGCCCGGGAGGGCGATGAGGCGGCCGGTTCGGGGTGCGGGACGGAACCCGCGGACGCGGACGGCCTCGTCGGGTTCGTCATGTTCGACATCGAGGCGGGGGCGTACGAACAGGACGCGACCCGCGGGATGGTTCGGAACCTGTTCGTCCGTCCGGCGTACCGGAACGCCGGCGTCGGCACGCGACTGCTGGCGGCCGCGGAGGACGCGCTCGGCGAGGCTGGAGCCGACACCGTCGCGCTGGACGTGCTGGCGGCCAACGACGCCGCCCGCCGGTTCTACCGACGACACGGCTATCGACCCCACCGCGTCGAACTGGAGAAATCGATGCGAAGCGATACACACTCAAAGGAGGACGGGTAACCGGCAGACGCGCCAGGAGAGCATGGGCGGTTCATGCACTCGACTTGTAATCGAGACTTCGTGGGTTCGAATCCCACTCCTGGCTTCCCTCGGCGGTTCGCTCGGTCCTCTTGCGTCTCGTCGCCCACCGCGAGCCACCGCCGCGACCGGGGCCGAACCGCCGCGCCGTCAGTTCCGCCGGGCGGGCGACCGCACGCGGATGAGGAGGAGCGTTCCCGGGACGCCGAGGACGAGCGCGCGGAACGGGTTGTGCTTGATGATGACGTCGGGGTCGAGCGGCTCCGACTGGAGGTCGGTGATGCGGATACACGAGTAGTAGACCGTGACGTGAGTCAGTACGTACGCGAACGCCGCGGGGACGACGACCGGATACCGGATTCCCAGCATCATCAGCCCCTCGAACGCGAAGGCGGTGAGCGCCGAGATGAAAAGGAGATTCCCCAGTTGGAGCGTGACGCCGGTCAGCGCCGTTATCGCGGTGTCGAACAGCGACGCGCCGTAGGGCGTGTACGTGAGCGCGGTGACGACTGCCACCGCTCCGAGGAAGAGCCCGGCGAACAACCCAGACAGCGCGTACACGAACTCCATTGGAGGACCGTTACGGGACCGACGGGTGCGAGGAATTTAGTTCTACCCCCCTCGTTATCGCGGTCGAAAATCAGAGAACCCCCACGAGAGCGGCGTGGACGCGGCGTCGAGACGGAATTTTATCTTTATCGGGAACGTCGTGCTCGGTATGAACGGGACCGACCAATTCATGCTCGCCGTGACGCTTCTCATCTTCGCGCTCCTCGTCGTCGGCCTGCTTCTCGCAGTCGCGTAGGGAGAAAACTTATGTGATATTCATGGAGGATACTAGATACCATGCCGGAATGTCAGAACTGTGGTTCGTTCGTGACGCCCGCATACGCCCGAGTGTTCGCTCCAGATGGCATGGAGAACCCGCGTGTCTGCCCGAACTGCGAGGATATGGTCCGCGACGGCGCACAGGTGCGGGCGGCGCGTTCGCCGAGAAATCACTGACTCGCCGAGCCGTCACTGCGCGACGTGGTAGCGTTCGGCGTCCTGCCGGACGAACCCGCGCTTCGAGAGCGTACTGAGGATGCTGTAGAGGGCGATTTTCTTCATCTCCAGCCCGTTTTGCAGGTCGGTGATGGACGCGCCGTCGTGCGTGGTGAGATAGAGGTACACGAGCTTGGCCGAGGGCGATTCGAGTTCGCCGGGGACTTCGATGGTCGGAACCGTCTGTTGCATGGTCGTTGTCATCCTGTTTGCTTCGACGATAATAAAACTCTCTTACAACAATCGTCGAAGAACCGAGGTTGGGGGTGAGGCGGCGAACGTCTCGAATTCGGGAGAATCGTCGAATTCGTCACGAACGTACATCGGGTGAAATCCGCCGTTCGACGGCTCCAACTTCGACTGTCGTCGAAGGAATCGGGCCGGGGCGGTCGAGGAGCGAACGCCCCGAAGCGTCCGGTTCCGAGACGGAAGGGGCGGGAGTCGAACCACGCGAAGCCATTGAAAACCACCGGTCCGACCGCGAGGGCCTGTACCGGTGTGCTCTACCACTGAGCCACCCTTCCGGCCGGGCGTAGGGGTCGAGCGGGCAAATAGCCGTTGGTGGTCTCGGTCGCTGTCGCGCGGTTCGGCGGCGGTGAGCGCCCGCCGATGCGCCACTGAGCGGTCGAAGTCGAAAGAGACGTCGGTCTGGGACTCTGAGCGGTCGAAGTCGGCTCAGTAGCTCCGGACCTTCGGCTCGTAGGTCTTGTTCTCGCCTTCGAGGATGACCGGCTTGAACCAGAGTTCCGGGCGGCCGTCGTTCCACGAGAGCATCGTGTGCTTGAGCCACTCCTCGTCGCGGCGCTCCTGGTACTCCTTGCGCCAGTGGGCACCGCGGAACTCGTTGCGCGCGAGCGCGCCGAGCGTGATGGCCTCCGCGATGTCGAGGATGTTGCGCGTCTCCAGCGTCTGCAGCAGGTCGGTGTTGAACGTCCGCGACTTGTCGGCCACGAACACGTCCTGATAGAGTTCGCGCGCCTCGCGGATGTCGCGGAGCGCGTCCTTGAGGGCCGACTCCTCGCGGAAGACGTTCACGTTGCGCGTCATCGACTTCTGGACGCGCTCGCGGATTTCGGCCTGCTGGATGCCGTCGTCTCGCTCCAGGAGCGTCTCGATGGTCTCGCGCTCGTCTTCGACGGCGCGCTGGACGAGGTCGGTCCCGGAGGCTGACGCGCCGGCGTCGGCGGCCGTCCCGCCGTCCGCGACGGCGTCCTCGCCGATGCCCGCTTCGCCGAGTTCGACCGGCGAGTCGACCTCGCCGAGTTCGTACTCGCCTTCTTTGCCGGTCGTGATTCTGGCCTCCTCCATGTCCTTGCCCGCGGCGTGGTGGCCGGCGCGCTTGCCGAAGACGATGAGTTCGGGGAGCGCGTTGCCGCCGAGGCGGTTGCCGCCGTGGACGGAGGCGCAGGCGCACTCGCCGGCCGCGTACAGGCCGGAGATACACGTCTCGCCGTTCTCGTCGGTCTCGATGCCGCCCATCGCGTAGTGCTGGCCGGGCTTGACCGGCATCGGCGCTTCGAGCGGGTTGACGCCCTCGAAGTCCTCCGAGAGGTGGACGATGTTTTCGAGGCGGTCGATGATGCGCTCCTCGCCGAGGTGGCGCATGTCGAGGTGGACGTACTCGTCTTCGATGCCGCGGCCCTCGTTGACCTCGGTCAGTTCGGCCCGGGAGACCACGTCGCGGGACGCGAGTTCGCCGAGGTTGTTCGCGTAGCCGTACTCGAACATGAAGCGCTCGCCGTTCTCGTTGTAGAGGATACCGCCCTCGCCGCGGACGCCCTCGGTGATGAGGACGCCCGTCGAGGGGAGCGTCGTCGGGTGGAACTGGATGAACTCCATGTCCTCCATCGGCGCGCCCGCGCGGTAGGCCATCGCGACGCCGTCGCCGGTGTTGGCGACCGCGTTGGTCGTGTGGTCGTAGACCTGTCCGAGACCGCCGGTGGCGAGGATGACGCCGTTGCGGGCGCGGAAGCCCTCGACCTGTCCGGTCTGAACGTCGTAGGCGACGATGCCGTGACAGTTTCGGTCCTCGGGCTTCTCCTCGTCGGAGACGGCCAGTCGGGTCACGTGCCACTCGTCGTACACCTTGATGCCGCGCTTGACGAGCTGCTCGTACATCGTGTGGAGCAGTTGGTGGCCCGTCTCCGCGCCCGCGTAGGTGGTCCGCGGGAACGAGAGTCCGCCGAACGGCCGCTGACTCACGCGACCGTCGTCGTCCCGGGAGAACGCCATTCCCCAGTGTTCGAGCTGGATGGTCTCTTTCGGGCTGTCCTTACAGAGGGTCTCGGCCGCCGGCGCGTCGGCGAGATAGTCCGAGCCCTTCATCGTGTCGTAAGCGTGGTCCTCCCACGAGTCGCCTTCGCGGAGCGCGGCGTTGATGCCGCCCTCCGCCGCGCCCGTGTGACTTCGGACCGGGTGGAGCTTCGACACGATGGCCACGTCGGCTCCTTCTTCGTGTGCCGCAATCGCCGCGCGCAGGCCCGCCCCGCCCGCGCCGACTACGATAACGTCGTGTTCGTACATGGTGTGTTTGGGTGTGTCGTAGGGTTGGTCGAACTTCAGGGTTTCACCGGGAAGTTCACCAGAACTTCAGGTTGTTCTTGATCGCCTCGCGCTTGAGCTCCTGGATGTGCTCCGTGAGGGGGATGTCCTTCGGGCACACCTCGGTACAGGAGAACTGGGTCTGACAGCGCCAGACGCCGTGTTCCTGTTCGAGGATTTCGAGGCGGCGCTGTTTCATGTCCTCGCCCTCGCGTTCGTCCATGGCGAAGCGGTAGGCCTTGTTGATGGCCGCGGGACCGAGGTACTCGTTGTCGCCGGCGGCGATGTTACACGAGGACATACACGCGCTACACCAGATGCAGCGGGTGGACATCTTGACCTTCTCGCGGTTCTCGCGCGTCTGCCGCTGCTCGTCGAGTTCGTCGTCCGGAAGCGAGTTCGTCTGGAAGTACGGCTCGACGGCCTCCATCTGGTCGTAGAAGTGCTCCATGTCGACCACGAGGTCCTTGACCACGTCGGCGTGCGGGAGCGGTTCGACCCGAACCGGCTCCGAGAGGTCCGACAGTTGGGTCTTACAGCCGAGTCGCTGCGAGCCGTTGACGAACAGCGCGTCGGACCCGCAGATCGCCTGCCGGCAGGAGTGCCGGAAGGTAAGCGAGGAGTCGTAGTGGTCCCGCGCCCACATGAGGGCGTCGAGAATCGTCATCCCCTGTTTGTACGGGACGTGGAAGTCGTCGAAGCGGGGCTCCTGTTTCTCCGGCACCTCGGGGTCGTAACGGAAGACCTTGAGGTGGTAGGTGTCGTCCGCGGAGCGCGCTTTCTCGGCCGCCTCGGCCTCGCGCTGTTCTTGGACGCGCTCGGCGCGCTCGCGCTTTTTCGCGTCGCGCTTCTGCTTGCCGGCGGACGCGGTTTCGGTGGCCGATTCCTCTTCGACTGATTCGGGAACTTGCGTGCTCATTAGATGGGAACACCTCCGGCCCACGCGAGGGCCGTGCGGACGCCCTGCACGATGAGGAGGACGCTCGCGAGACCGAGAATCGCCTTGACCGCCGTCTTCCGGGTGCCCGAGAGGCCCTGGTTGACGAGGGCGTTGTAGACGCCGTTGACCCCGTGGAACGTCGCGGTGACGAGGAACAGGATCATCAGCGAGAAGTACGTCAGTCGCTCCATGCGCGCCTGCGAGAGCGCGAACGTCACTTCGTCTGCGTGGTTGAGGAAGTGGAGCAGGAAGAAGTGGAACGCCAGCACCACGACGAGGAACGCGGCGGTCAGCCGCTGCCAGAGCCACCGCCGGCCGCCGGGCTCGAAGGACGTGTATCGCTCCGCCATCAGAGGCTCACCCCCGAGAGGAACGTGGGGACGCTCGCGACGACGATGACACCCGTGAGGATGAGCGACGCGTAGAAGCTCCTGTCCTGTGCTTCCAGCCCGACGCCCAGGTCGACGAACAGCAGTCGCAGTCCGTTGAGGATGTGAAACACCGCCACAGCGAGCAGTCCGACTTCGAGAATACGCACGACCAAGAGGCTCTCCAGCGCCTGAATCGTGTTCGTGTACGCCGTCGCGCCCGAGAGGGCCGTCGACAACACGGCGATGTGGGTGAAGAGATACCCCACAAGCACCCAGCCGGTGAACTTGTGGAATATCCAGGCCCACATACCGGCCGAGAACTCCCGCCATCTGCTGAAGTCCTCGATGAGGCCCCGATTGTAAGACTGACTCATGCTCTTGTGAGTGTCGGGAAGGGGAGGGTATAGAACTTACGTGTATGGAGTTTCGTGAGGGTCGGCAAAAATCGCCGGACTCCGTGTGTCTCGGTTCGGGTCGAACGGTCTCACCGCGTCGTCTCGGGGGAGCCGGACTGCTCGCGCTCGACGACGCGCCGAACCTTGTCCTTCAGTTCGACGAGGTGGCAAAGCGGGTTGCCGGGGTAGACGACTGGGTTTTCGAGGACGCCGACGAGCAGGCCCGTGAAGGGGGCGACGACGGTCACGTTGTCGTCCTTGAACGGGTTCGTAATCGTACAGATGCGGTCGCCCTCGTGGACGAGCGCGCCGCGGTCGTGGTGCATGTCGACGATGCCGCCCACGTCGGCGCGGAGCCACGTCTTTTCGTTTTCGTCCGAGATGACGGTCCGCCAGCCCGGCCAGTTGACCGTCGAGGTTCCCCGGAGGCCGTACTCGGCGAAGACGCTCTCGACGCCCGCGAGCGCCTCGTCGATGAGTTCGCGCTGGAAGCGGTGGGCCTCGCCCATCTCGACGGTTATCGCCGGCGTCCCGTTCGCCGACGACTCGGTTCGGAGCATCCCGCTGGACCCGGAACTGTCGATGATGACGTGCGAGCCGAAGGCGTTGGCGAGGCGCGCGACCGCGGGGTCGGACATGTCGGCGCGGACGTGGAGCATGTTGGTTCGCCCCCGCGTCGAGGTGTGGAAGTCGATGCCGAGGTCGCAGGGCGCGATGAAGTTCTGGTAGATGCGGTGGGCCATCCGCTTTGCCCCCGTCGAGGTCTCGGAGCCCGGAAACGACCGGTTCAGGTCGCGGTCGTAGATGGGGAGGTACCGCTGTTGGGCGAGGAAGGCGGGGACGTTCATCACCGGCATGCAGACGAGCGTGCCCGCGAGGTCCGCGAGGTCCCACTCGTAGGCCACCTCGCGGACGACCTCGATACCGTTCAGTTCGTCGCCGTGGGCGGCGGCGGAGAGGAACACGGTCGGCCCCGCCCGCTCCCCGTTGATGATGGTGACGGGGATGCGAACCGGGTCACCGAGATACGTCTCGGAGATGCCGTACCGGATGTCCTGTGTCTCGCCCGGCTCGACCTTCCCGCCGTTGTAGGTGAAGGCCTCGTTGTCGGCCATGTGATGCGATGGGAGGGCCGGGGTTATAAACGGTCGCGACGGACCGCCCGACGCCGTCCTCGCGGGGTCGAACCACGGAGGCGCGGGTCTCGACCGTCATGTCTTTGAAACCGGAAGGATATCAACTGAGTATGTCCACCACAGACGACGCCGTGCGTGTCGGCGTGCTTTCTCTGCACAACAGCAAGGAGACGAAGGCAATCCTCAACGCGGTCGAAGACCTCGGCCACGAGCCGGTGTGGCTCCGTCGGGAGAACGCGGCGGTCAGCATCGAAGACGGCGAGGTGACAGTCGAGCCTGAGGTGGACATCATCGCGAACCGACTGCTCCTGTCGAACACCGAGGAACCCGCGGAACTCCTCGGGCTGGCGACGACGTTCAACCGCATCCGACCGATGCTCAACGAGCCGGACGCGGTCCTCGCCGCCATCCACAAGTTCGCCACGGCCGCGACGCTCGCCAACTGGAACATCAAGGTGCCCGACGCGCTGCTCGCGCTCTCGAACGACCGGCTGAACAAGGGCCGCGAGCGCTTCGGCGACGTGGGCGTCTACAAGTCCGCCATCGGCACCCACGGCGGCGGGACGTGGAAGGTCGACCTGACCGAGCCCGTCAACCCGAAGGTCGGCAACCGGCAGGCGTTCCTCCAGAAGCTCATCGACCGCGACGGCGACCGCCACCGCGACCTGCGCGTCTACATCGTCGACGGCGAAATCGTCGGCGCGATGTACCGCTACGCCCCGGAGGGCGACTGGCGGACCAACGTCGCCCTCGGCGGCGACGTACTCGACGCGACCGACGAGATGCCCGAGGAGGCAAAGGAGACGGCGCTCTACGCCGCCGAAGTGATGGAGATGGACTACGTCGGCGTCGACCTCGTCGAGGGCGACGACGGCTGGTTCGTCCTCGAAGCCAACCCGACCGCCGGCTTCAAGGGCCTCTATCAGGCGACGGGCAAGAGCCCCGCGCCGCACATCGCCAAGCTCGCAATCGAGCGCGCGGGCGGCGAGGTCGACGAGACGCGCGTCGAGGAACTGTCGGCGACGCTCGACGACTCCGTCCCCTCGTGTGCCCCCAACGAGTCGCCCATCATCGACGGCGAAGCGCCCCTCATCGGCTACATCGAGGAGGTCGTCGTCAACGGGACCAGCGGCTCCCAGCAGACTCTCGCCAAGTCCGACACCGGCGCGACCCGGACGAGCATCGACACGAGCCTCGCCGCCGAAATCGGCGCGGGGCCGATTAAGAGCATGACGCGCGTGAAGTCCGGGAGCCTCAAGAGCGGGAAGGCCCGCCCCGTGGTCGACCTCGTCATCGGTATCGGCGGCACCCAGCACACCGTGACCGCCAGCGTCGAGGACCGCTCGCACATGGACTACCCGCTGCTGCTCGGCCGCGACATCCTCGAACACTACCGCGTGGACGTGCGCCGCCGCGCCAACGCCGACCGCAACGACAGCGACGACGAAGAAGAGGAACTCCTCGAAGAGTAAGTCGGTCCGCCACGCCGCGGCCACCGGCGCGGTCACCGCCGTCGAACCGACCGGCGCCGCATCCGAACAACCGAGACACGCGCACTTTTCTCCCCGACGGCCCAACCACGAGTCGATGAGCGACGACGCCTACCGCGAACTCCGGGCGGACCCCCACCTCGGCGACGTGGTCGACGAACACGGCCCGCTCTCGCTCGACCCGGCCGACGACCCCTTCGAGCGACTGGTCGTCTCGATTGTCAACCAACAGCTCTCGACGACCGCGGCGGCGACGATTCGGGACCGCCTGTTCGACCGCGTCGAGGTCACCCCCGAGGGGATACTGGCCGCCGACGAGGCCGTTCTGCGCGACTGCGGCCTCTCGAACCAGAAAGTGGGCTACGTCCGTAACGTCGCCGACGCGTTCCGAGACGGACTGTCGGCCGAATCGCTCCGGGCGATGGACGACGACGAAGTCGTCGCGGCGCTCACCGAGATTCGCGGGGTCGGCGACTGGACCGCGAAGATGTTTCTCATCTTCGTGCTCGCCCGCGAGGACGTGTTCCCGGTCGAAGACCTCGGGATTCGCCGCGGCATGGAACACGTCTTCGGGTTCGAACGCGACGCCGTCTCCCGCGGCGAGATGCGCGAGCGCGCCGAGCGATGGGCCCCCTATCGGAGCTACGCCAGCCGGTATCTCTGGCGGTGCGTCGACTAACCGTCAGTCGGTGGAAAGCCGACTCGACCGGAGTAATCGACAGACTGCGTCGGGGTTACCCACCGATAGAATAAACGCGAGTTTTGTTTATTTTTCCTGCGAGGGAAACGTTGAAACCGCGACGCAGTATAACGTTCTTCCATGAACGTAGATGACGTCGACAGCATCACCGTTCTCGGAGCGGGCAACATGGGCCACGGCATCGCGGAGGTCGCGGCACTCGCCGGCTACGACGTCGTGCTGCGCGACATCGAAGACGAGTTCGTCCGAAAGGGCTACGACCAAATCGAGTGGTCGCTGAACAAACTCGTCGAGAGAGACCGACTCTCGCAGGAGGACGCCGACGCCGCGCTCGCCCGCGTCTCGACTGCGGTCGACCTCGGCGAGGCCGTCGCCGACGCCGACGTCGTCATCGAGGCCGTCCCCGAGAAGATGGCCATCAAAAAGGAGGTGTACACCGAGTTGGAGGACCACGCCCCCGACCACGCGGTGTTCGCCACCAACACCTCCAGCCTCTCTATCACCGAACTCTCCGAGGTGACGGCGCGACCCGAGCGCTTCTGCGGGATGCACTTTTTCAACCCGCCGGTCCGCATGGACCTCGTCGAGGTCATCTCCGGCGCGCACACCGCCGACGAGACGCTCGACCTCGTCGAAGACCTCGCCGAGTCGATGGACAAGACGCCCGTCCGCGTCCGTAAGGACAGCCCCGGCTTCATCGTGAACCGCATCCTCGTCCCGCTGATGAACGAGGCCGCGTGGATCGTCCACGCCGGCGACGCGACGATGGCCGAAGTCGACGCCACGACGAAGTACGACATGGGCCTCCCGATGGGGAGCTTCGAACTCGCCGACTACGTCGGCATCGACGTGGGCTACCACGTTCTCGAATACATGCACGAGGTGCTCGGCGACGCCTACGAGCCGTGTCCGCTCCTCTCGGAGAAGGTCGAGGCGGGCGACCTCGGCCAGAAGACCGGCAAGGGCTTCTACGACTACGAGGACGGCGAGGGCGCTGAGGTCCCCCACGACGAGGGGAGCGAGGCCGTCAAGAACCGCCTGCTGGGCGTCATGGCGAACGAGGTCGCCGGTCTCGTCGAAAACGACGTGGCCGACCCGGCCGCCATCGACCGCGCGGTCAAACTCGGCGGGCGCTTCCCCGACGGCCCGGCGAAGATGGCCGACGGCGCCGGTATCGACGCCCTTGTCGACGCGCTCGACGACCTGCACGACGAGACCGGCGAAGAGCGTTACGAGGCCGTCGCGTACCTCCGCGACCTCGCGCAGTCCGGCGAGGGCTTCTACGGCGGCGAGGGGTCGTCCGACGACGCTCCCGCGTTCGACGACATCTCCGTCGAGGTTCGCGACGGTATCGGCCACATCACCCTCGACCGCCCGCACCGTCTCAACACGATTAGCATCGAACTGATGGACGAACTCTCCGAGGCGCTCGACGCCCTCGCCGACGACGACGAGGTCCGCGCCGTGCTTCTCACGGGGGCCGGCGACCGCGCGTTCTCCGCCGGGGCCGACGTGACGAGCATCGCCGCGGGCGGCGGCGACGCCGTCTCGGGCGTGGAAATCTCCCGGAAGGGCCAACAGACGTTCGGAAAGCTCGAAGCGCTCGACAAGCCGGTCATCGCCGGAATCGACGGCTTCTGTCTCGGCGGCGGAATGGAACTCGCCATGTGCGCCGACCTCCGCATCGCCACGGAGCGCTCCGAACTCGGCCAGCCAGAACACAACCTCGGGCTCCTCCCCGGCTGGGGCGGCACGGTCCGTCTCCAGCGCATCGTCGGTACCGGCCGCGCGAAGGAGATTATCTTCAGTGCCGACCGCTACGACGCCGAAACGATGGCCGATTACGGCTTCATCAACGAGGTCGTCGAGAACGACGGCTTCGAAGAACGGGCCTACGAGTACGCGAAGCGGTTCGCACAGGGACCGCCGGTCGCCCAGCGCTACACCAAGCGCGCCATGCACAACGGCTGGGAAGACACCGACTCCGGACTGGAAGTCGAAGCACAGGCGTTCGGCCTGCTGTTTACCACCTCCGACCTGATGGAGGGCATCGCGGCCTTCACGAGCGACCGCGACCCCGAGTTCACGGGCGAGTAAGCCGCCGTCGTGGGTGGGTTCCTCTCACTTACCCACGATGGAACGCAACGCTTAAAATAGTCCAACGACCACTCGTGAATGCAGACGCTCGGTTGGTGTAGTCCGGCCAATCATCTTGGCCTTTCGAGCCGAGGACAGGGGTTCAAATCCCCTACCGAGCATACCATTCTACCGCCGTCCCGCGTTTTCGAGCCGTGAATCCGGTTGTGATAGCCAATGTTTCAGGCCAAGCCGATTCACTCGACTCGACGAACTCGACGCCGTCTTGCGATTAGCCGTTTTGTCCGGCCACGTAGATTCGCCGGGTTCAAACAGAACCGCAGGTACGGCCGCTGGAGGCGGCGTTCATGAGCGATCTGGACGAGCTACCGGTCGTCACCGACGCCTCGAAGGAGTACCTGAACCCCCGCCAGTTACTCGACTACCGAGCCGAACGAGAGGCGTGTCTCGACTGGCTGCTCACCTTCGGGAAGAAGCCCGACGAGGCGAAGGGGTACGCCCTCGGGACCATCAAGACGGGTGCATACCGGATGGACCGATTCTACCGGTTCGTCTGGGAACGAGAGGGTGGGTACACCGCGAACGTCACCCATGAGCACGCCGACGCGTGGATGAAGCACCTCGCACGCGGCGAATCCGGTGCGGCGCACAAGCGCAACTGCCAGAAATCGACCAAGCGACTGTTCAAATGGCGACAACACGAGCACGGCCTCGGAGAGTGGAAGCCCGATATAACGTTCGCCGCCGACTCAAGCACGAACCCTCGTGACTACTTGACACGCGACGAGCGCTCGGCCGTGCGTGAAGCGGCACTCGAATACGGATCCGTCCCACACTATGACAGTCTTACACCAGCTGAGCGTGACCGCTGGAAGCGGTACCTCGCCCAGCGGTTCGAGAAGCCGAAGTCCGAGGTGACGCCGGACGACTGGGGCCAAGCAAACGGGTGGAAGATTCCGTCGCTCGTCTGGACGAGCCTCGACGCCGGACTCCGGCCCATCGAGGTAGAACGCTCCACGGTTAGTTGGATCGATACGGACAACGCGGTGCTCCGAATCCCGAAAGAGGAGAGCTCGAAGAACCGCGACCACTGGGTCGTCGGACTCACGTCACGTACCGCGCAGGCGCTCGACAACTGGCTCGAAGAGCGCGAGACGTACCCCGTGTACGACGACACGGACGCGATCTGGCTGACGCGGAAGTCGAACCCGTACAACACGAAGACGCTCGCGTACCTCTTGCGGCAGCTCTGTGACATCGCCGACATCGACGCGACCCACCGGCAGATGTCGTGGTACGCGATCAGGCACTCCGTCGGGACGTACATGACCCGTGAGGAGGACCTCGCGGCGACGCAGGCACAGCTCCGCCACAAGAGCCCCGAGACGACGATGAAGTACGATCAGGTGCCGGTCGAAGACCGGCAGGACGCGTTGGACCGGATGGGGTAGCGCTGGACGCGAGAAACAACGTTTCCTATCATAACTATTACTTGATGTGGTCACGGGGGGTGTCCAGAATTATTTTGGGTCTACAGCCGTTTTCAAGCGATACCTATCGGTAGTCTCACGGGGTTGTCCAGAAAACCTCCCAGATAGCTGTTAGAAAATGGTGATTCTACGCTGGGCGATTTCGAGCATTCCGCTGTAGGACCGCGTAGGACGAATCACGCGTCGGTGGAATAGTATTATTTTGAGTCGATCTCCGCTCTAGAATTGGTAATTCAGGTAGGCTACAGATGTTTGTTGGCAGAACTTTGAACCAGGAGATCTGTTGAAAGCCACAATCGGTGATAGTTTTTCGAGGCCGTGCTGAATACAGCGCGCGTACCTTGTACCCGAAGTCTGTACGAAAACACCGATTCCTAAGCCTACATAGCGACGACACATTATGAGATGAGCCGGACTAACAGCACTTTAGTGAGGTACTGGATGAAGTAAATGCATAACGAGACCCCAAAATTATTGAATTACTCAGCTGGGTCATCCGATGAAAGACTCGACACCTTGTCGAGCGTAATAAACAAGAACCCCATCGCCGCTGCAATGTTTCCAGTGTATAAGAAGAGAATCGTCGTTATCGCAGCAATCGCTGCGATTCTACCGTCGGAGATATGGGATCCAATTGCGGCGGCACCCGCATGGGTTGAGCTCCAAAAGGTCAAATACAATTTCCCGGCTGTTTCCCTATCGATGTTGCCGAGCTGGGCAACGGCCTTCGCCCCCTGTTCCTCGTAGCTTTCTCGAACCTCTGGTTCTTCCTGAAGTTCCTCTTCGTCGATCTCATCGATAACTGAGTACGCTTCCCAATTATCGGGTGGGGACGACGCTGCAGTGGAAATCGCTCCAATGAATTCTTCATCGAAGTTGAGATTGGCTTCTTCGAAGACGCGTAACGTGGGAAGAATTGCTTCCCGCATCTCTTCAACTTGGAGACTAAAGCTTTCAATAATCGGTGCGACCGGAAACTCGATTTCCGGCATTATCACGGGGAGAATTGGTTCAATTGTCGGTATTTCAAATCGGATTCCTTCCAAAAAGGAACCCATCATGTCCTGTAGTGGTTCGAAGAGTTCTCGATATGGGCGATATGGATTGTTGGGGAGTGATTGATCCAGGTCAATCCCGTCAACATCGTGTTCCCGGAGATATGCACCAACGAACTCCACTACATCCTCCCGAGCTTCCTCGTGAGTTCGATCGTTGTTCTCGGCGATCTCCTCTATGCTCCGCCCCGAAAAGAATTCCCGACCGGCGGTATCAGCGTGACCCGAAGCGTAGCCCGAGAGTTCGGTGAAGATACGTGCATAGATTGAAAGGAGCCAGGTAGCTTCCTTTTGATCGAGTTCTAGAATCTCGCTTACGAGGTCAATCGCATCAGCGGGGCTTTCAAACTCTGATTTTTGGTACAGGTCCCCCGCTTGCCTTATTAGTTCACAATCCTCAAACTCGGCGTAGGCCAGGTTCTCTTTTCGACGTTCTTCAAAGTTTGAATCGAGCAATTTGTCCGCAACCTCTTCCGGGGTGGATTCCAATTCTTCCTCGTCTTCTGGTTCCTTATTCTCGTCTGTCATTAAAGGCCGGTCACATCCAAGTTGGGAAAATGTTTCTCTCAACCATTCTTCATTTACTGGCTGATCTCGTTCCCAATTTCTACTCCACCTATTGATCCCACGTTGCTGAATGTATCCTCTATGTGTCAGGCACTTCCTATCAAGGTCCAGAGGATTCAACAATGCCTCGATTCTCTCTTTTCTCGGTCATTGGACCTCTGAATCTGTCTGTAGAGCATGATTAATCCGTGCTGGACTGTAGATTCATGCTAGATGCTACTCGGTACGTACAAGCAGTCTGGGGGAAGGCATCACGACCACCTCGTCTTCGTCATACTGAACGCCGAGGGCCACGGCCTTCGTCGAACCGAACACAGATACTACAAATGTGACTGCGGTAATCCGCTAAGCCCACGAGAACTGGACCTCGGGGACCGTCAGAAGCAGTCTTGGCCGGATTGCATGCCGTGGCGAGAGGGTGGACAAAAGCGGTGTCCAGAATGTGGCGAACGGTTTTCCACGTCTCAGGAGCAGTGGGTGCGACCGCGTGGATACGACGTCGTCCCGGACGACGAGTACGACGAAATCACCGACGAGGCTCGGGGCGTTGTCTTCGACCAGTACGATGGAGAGTGTATCGCCTGCGATCAGTCCGCCGATGCGGTTCACCGGATAGTTCCCCCGCGGTACGGGGGGTCTGGTGACCCCGACAATTTAGTCCCGGTATGTGACGAACATCGTCACCGGCGAGGGCACATATTCCTCGACATTCTAATGCCGTGGGAGTGGGAGGACGTGAGCGGTTTAGATTGGGAGTCGTACGTGGAGCGTCTGCGTGAACAGTATTCCAGCGGCGACTCGACCGCCGCAAATAGAGTTGTGAGCCTCTGTGATGACATGCTCGAACGGGGAAAGCCACAGAATCCGAACCCCTACGCCGAGAGCAATCTCGATGACCCGGTCGAGATCGACGACGCGGTCGACGAGGGTGAGTCAGCTACTCCAGAGAACGTCAAGGTCATCATCAAACGCGTCGGTGAGCAGTATCCCGACGCTGCTGGAGCACCTGAGCGAGATGTGTTGTTCGTAATGCGAGACCGATTTGACATGGATAGAGAGAGGGCGTCATCTACCATCGAATCGCTGCAGAGTAAAGGCGAGGTCTATCGTCCAACCGACACGACTCTGGAAGTCGTATAGAGGGCGAGAAACACGTTGACGGGTCGAATAGACGATTTATCGGTTCTAGGCACGTCGCAACAGATCAAACATTGACGGCCTAACTTCGTCGAGTGGTTTACGCCGCAAGGTCGATGATTACGGCTTTGACGGTCCGATAATTCAGCACGGACTCTCTGGGCTCTCACCTACCGAGGATTTCGATGGCATTCTGAGTACCGGATTACCGGTGGACAACTGACCTCACGGTTAAGCGGATGAGGTCACCGAGGGCCCGCATCAGAGAATGCTCCCGACTTCACGCTTCATTTCATCAGTCGGGTGAACGTACCGCGCAGCCGATTCCGTACTGTTCTGTCTGAGCGTTTCGGCGACGATTTTCAGATCCCGGTACTCCTCGTACGTGTACGTGGCGAGCGTGTGCCGGAACGAGTACCACGTGAGCTTTCGGCCTCGCTCGCTAATCCCTGCCTCTTCCATGAGGTTACGGAGGAGGTAGTTGAGGTTCTGAGACGAGTACGGGTTCCCCTTCCGATTAAGCCACACGTGGTCGTCGTCGTCGTATTTGGCGATGTTCGACCGCTGCTCCAGCCACCACTCCAGCGTGTTGGCCGCTTCGTTCGGAAGGGGCTGACGCCACTCCGAATCGTTCTTCACCGCGTACTCTCCCGGGATTACAATCGCTTGCGTACTCGGGTCGTACCAACCCGCACGCATTCGTCCGACGAGCGCAGGTCTCCAAGCGGCGGCTTTCTCGGTCGCAATCAATGACGGGATTTTCCAATTCTCGTTGAGCTTGTTCCAGTCCGCCGGTCGGACGTCGGCCTTCGGTTTCCCCAGCTCTTGGGCCAAGTACGCGTACCACCGGTCCCGTTCGTCGGGGGTGAGGTCGTTGTACTTCGGGATGGATTTGTACGTGAGCGAGGTCTCGTACAGCAATCTCACTTCTTCCCGCGTGAACGGATCCGAGTTGTTCTTCGAGGGCTCGTCGCGGAACACGATCTTGGGTTCCCAATCGACTCCCCGGAACTCGAACCAGGTCACCAGCGCGTTCGAGATCTTGCGCTTGCTTCCCTCGAAGTATCGCTCACCGTCCCGACGGCGGAATTCGTCCGTGTCGAGCGCTTCGATCGCTCTGTCCGCCTGATCTGGATTGATTTCCGTGGACACCTCGTCCTCGACTTCCCAGAGCCACCGGACGACTTGTAGGACTCGTGAGACGCGTGTCTCGACTGATTTATCCGCGTAACCTATCCGTTTCCGTGGATTCCTTCCCTCCGACCGGAGGTACCGCTCGAACTCCGAGAGCGTCGATCTGAACACCGTCTGTTGCCGCGAATTCAGCTGCGGGAACGTCCACCTCTCGTCGCGGTCGAAGGGACCGGTCACCATCGTGACCACCGAGAGTTGCCTCGCCTCGGCTGATGGATGACCGTTTTCGGTTCCGCGTGTGGGAATCGGATCTCTCCCGACCCCGCGCGGTTGCGGCCACCAGTTCGATTATACGCTGTATACATTGGAGTGAAATTCTTCAGAAACCTGCCCGGTTTAAACGTTAGTGTTGGCTGGCTGATTGCTCCCGATTGGGTGATAACTGAATTCCACGGAATCAAGGAGGTAGAAGCAGTTTACCGGGAGATATCATATTGAACGAACGATGCCGCGGAGGGGAATCGGCTCTCGATTCTGCGGGTCCTTTCCACGGATACTGCGGTCTACAAACGATCCATCAACGCCAGCACTACGTCCTCTCTAATACCGGCACGAACTGCGATCGTCCCGCGCGTTCAATTAGTGGATTTCGCTGGCATCCACGATATGGTCGTGCTGTCAGTCTGTCGGTCGGGCCGTCAGTGCGGATTTCGGTTTCTGCTCCCCTTTCCCCCTCCCTCTCGGCGGGAAATGGCCGAGTCTGGGGCGAGGTTTCTTCCCTGAGTGGCGGTTTTGCCGGTGTGATGAATCACGCACTCGACGGTGACGTCGTCGGTGAGTCCGAGCACTCGACCGAACCCGCCGTCAACGGCACACGTCTTCGCAGAACGAGTCGCGCCCAAACGTACCCCTCGGGTGGTACCCCGAGACTCACAACGACCGGAGAAATAGACGATTCACCGGTCTCGCCGGCCGGTCTGGAAGCATTGAGACGCGAACAGATAGACGGCGTCATCGACCGTCTCACGGGAGACGACCGAGAACTTCCACCGCCATTCTCGAAGTTTGAGCTCTACCGAGCCGCCGCAGAGATCGGCGTCCCCGTCTGGGAACCAGACGCGAAGAGTCAGTTCAAGGACCGCGTCCTCGACCGCCTCGATTACGAGTGGGACTCGGCGTCGGGGTCGTTCGTCCCGATCGTCGGAGACCGACTCGTCGAGAGCATCGAACGCGTGGCTGAGACCGTCGTCTCGGCTCTCGATTCCGACCTGCCACAGTCACTCAGCGAGCAGCTCGACAAGTGGTGCGACCTGCACGGGTTCGATTCGGTCGAGAGCGAGACGATACGAACGACCGTCGCACGGCAAGCAGTTTTGAGTGTCCTAGTCAAAGCGACGTTGTACGAATGGTACCACCGGAGGGGCGACGTCTCGCCCCTGTCGAGGGACCCGCGGCGAGACTTTCAACGGGCCCGGCACCGAACGGACGATCCGGCTTTCGAAGAGTTCGTTCTCGACCGAGTCGCGGCGTTCGCGGACGATGACGCACTGGAAGCCGTCTTAGGGGGCCGATTCCGACTGCTTCACTCCGTTCGACCAGCTGACGACTTCGGGTCGGTCTACGAGTCCGTAACTCCGAACGAGGCTCGAAAGGCGGCGCTCGGCCAGTTCCGAACTCCCGCCGAGATCAGCGACGCTATGTACTCGTGGGTGACGAACGGTGACGCCACCGTTCTCGACCCGGGGATGGGAACGGGCGCGCTGTCGGTCCCGCGCCACTCGCGCTGGTCTCTGTCCACGGACCCGTCACACGTCGACGGGATCGACCGCAGCCCGCTCTCGCTGTTGATGGGTCACACGGCACTGACGCTGTGCGGACAGGACGGCGAGATGCGCTCGACCGATTTCCTGGACCTCGTTCCGGAGGATCTTGGGACTGACATCGACGGGATCGTCAGCAATCCTCCGTACACGGCCGGCGACGCGCTCCCGCCCGCGTACAAAGAATCCATCAACGCGCGGCTGGAGCAGTCCACCGGCCTCGATATCAGCGTGCGGTCGGCCCTGTACGCGTACTTCGTGTACCACGCCCGCGAGTTCCTCTCCGAGGGAGACCGGGCGGTGTTTCTGACTCCGCAAAACTACCTGTGGAACGACTACGGGAAGTCCCTCAAGCAGTTCTTGCTTGATGAATTCGCCATTAAAGCGCTCGTGCAGTTCGATTCGGACGGCGATTCGGTATACGATACCGCCCAGTCCACCGCGCTACTCGCGTTCTTAGAGGTGCAGTCTGAAGGCGAGAAAGACGAGCTCACTCGTTTCGTCCGGCTCGACGAGTCCGTCGACGAGAGTACGCTTCGAGACGCTGTGAGAACAGATAACCACGGAGAAACTGAGTGGGGGTTCGTCAACTGCGTTAAACAGGCGGAGCTCGACCGGTGCGAGAACTGGGCACGGTTTTTCGATCCGTGTCCGATCGACACCAGCGGTCTTCCGTCGCTCGGGGAGTTCGTCGATATTCACCGGGGAAAGACGACCGGAAGCACCGCGGCGTTTTGCTTGTCACAACAGGACGTCGACGAATACGGAATTCCGGAACGCCACCTGACCAGACTGATACGTCGTCCAGAACTCGTTTCGGGGTACGATTTCCGCGAGGAAGACTGGGAAGCGTTACGAGAAGACGGAGATGATGTCTGGTTGCTGGACCCCGACGATCTCCCCGAAGTACCGGAATCGATAGCGGAGTTCGGTGAGGAAATCGCGTCCGTGACGGAATTGGACTTGGAGACCGAATCCACCGGATCGAAAAATACGGTTCAGTACTTGCAACATGCGGCGGTCGAACACGACCTGTTCGAGACAGAAGCACTCGAAAACCGGGCGTGTTGGTATCGTCCTCGTCGTCAGGCGTCGCCCCGAGTTCTAGTTCAAGACGCCGGCCGAGACGGGTTCGATTTCGTCTCAAACGAGACTTGCGCACGGAACATCAACAACTTCCGCGGGATCTACAACGCGAACCTCACTGACATGGAACTCAAGGCCTTACTCGCGTATCTCAACAGTCACATCGGTCAACAGATCATCAACCATCACACGGAACCGAAGCAGGGAGGATACGAGAAGCTCAGCATCTCGGCACTCAAGGAACTACCCGTGATCGACCCCACCACCTTGGACGATGAAACCGCGAGAGACCTCGCGGCGGCGTTCGACGATCTGTGTCAAGCAGCTCGGTTTGAGGTCGATCAAGAGCCGGTTATCGATCGCGTCGACAAAATCCTTGATCGAGTACCCGAGATAGCGTCTGCTTCTTCTATTGAGGAATCTCCTATCGAGTATCCGATCGAAGAAACCCTGTGAGTCAGGTCTGTCGTCGTCTTCCCCATCACTTGTCGAACAAACCTGGCCCTTGGCTCTAGCACGATACGCTAAAGCCCAATACGACCTTGTCTTGGGGCTCTCCGAACTTTCACAGCCATATCTATAGATGTTGATAAGAGAAACTGGTTTCTAAAGGACGGCACTCGCTGCGACCAGCGTGAGCAAATCCCACCTTGCAGAACTCTCTTCCATTGATAAGTACCTACTCACGTACGTCTGTACGTACGCTCGTGAGTACACGGACGAGTATGGAGAAAAACAAGCCCTCTACACGCGACCCGTAGGGGAGATTTGTTACGTACCGTGAGTCACCACTTGTCTTTGGGATACCTGATTCCCAGCCGTGCCACGATTTCCTCGTGATTGTTTAGCCACTGAAGCGCTTGATCGATCCCATCTAAAGCTGCCTGGATCTCAGTCGTGTCGACGGAGTCTAGATCCTCAGCTAGCAATC
This sequence comes from Haloferax massiliensis, assembly GCF_001368915.1. Classification (GTDB taxonomy): domain Archaea; phylum Halobacteriota; class Halobacteria; order Halobacteriales; family Haloferacaceae; genus Haloferax; species Haloferax massiliensis. The sequence continues at coordinate 234,418 of NZ_CSTE01000002.1, forward strand.
GGTCATCCTTACGAACGTACGACGCACAGAGTTTCGTGATGAGCTCATCCGCTTGACGATGGAGAGCCTCATCTAGAGTTTCTCCGTAGTCTGCGATGGAGTTTCGCATCGAGTCGCCGTGTTCCACCTGTGGCTCACGGGCGGTAACAAACTACCGAGATTGTTCTGACAACACTAGGAGACCACGGAACTGCTCGTCGCTCCTCAGTTCCTCAGCAATAGTCTCGCGCAACGGCCGATAGCAGAACTTGTCCTGTTTCAACTCGACGAGCTAATTAAATCGATCTTGGTCCTGGTCCGTTGATCTAAAACTCATCGCTGACTCACCTCAAACGCGGTTCTTTCGCGTTCCAGTGAGTGCATCTGGCTCCGGTTTTCTTTCCTCATATGAGCGGTCCCTCACTATGATTAATAAACTACGCAAAATACCGACGGCCTGCCTCCTGCGACTCACTTGCCAGAAAAATACTGTAGAGATTACTGTTGACACTCGTATATTCTAGTTCTGTAGCTATTACTTTCACTTCGGTCACCACACGTTATTGTACCTTCAACTGTCAGGTTAGGGTAGTTCAGAAATCTATGACGAGGATCCTCCATCTAAGCGATACACATCTCGGGAATCGCCAGTACGGAAGCGATATCCGGCGAGACGACTTCACGAACGCCTTCGACGCGGCCATCAACCGCGCAGTCAGTGAAGACGTGGACGCCGTCATACACACGGGCGATCTGTTCCACCGTCGGACGCCCTCACTGCCGGTCGTCACGGACTGCATCCAAACCCTCCGGAAACTCTCCGACGCGGACATCCCGTTCTACGGGATCGTCGGGAACCACGACCGGAAGATGGACGAACAGTGGCTGGACCTCATCCGAGAGACAGGCACGGCCGAACGCCTAGACCGCACGCCGACGACGGTAAACGATGACGTCGCGCTCTACGGGATTGACGCCGTCACTAAACCCGCGTGGGAGGCCACTGACTTCACGCTTGACGAGCCCGAGAACGACGACACGTTCTGCCTGCTTGGTCTCCATCAACTGTTCGAGCCACTCGTCCCCGAGTTCTACGCCGACCACGACCTCGTAGAGGTGCTCGAACGAGTGAACATCGATGTCGACGCGCTCGCACTCGGTGACTATCACCAGACTGAGAGCGGCATTATCGACGGCGTCCCTGCGTGGTACGCTGGCTCGACCGAACGCTGTGCGACGGACGAAGTAGAGCCGCGGACCGTCAGCCTCCTCGAAATCGAGGACGGTGAACTCGACCGACGAGAGATCGAACTCGACACGCGGGAGTTCGTCTCGATCCGAATCGAGTTCGACGAGGAGGACAGTCACGGGTACGCACGCGACCAGATCGCACGACACCAGCTCGATGACACGGTTGCTATCGTCACGCTCGCCGGTGAGCGGACACCCGTCACGTCGAGCGACGTCTACGAGATGGTCGTCGATAACGGCGCGGCGGTCTGCAAGGTCGACGACCGTCGTGGCCGAACACAGTTCGATCCCGAGGACGGCCCGCAGGGCGCGATTCAGAGCGCAGACAAACTCATCGAGGAGAAACTCGCCGAGCAGAACCTAAGCGAGATCACGACCGCCGTCGAGGAACGCATTCGGAGCGATGACGATCTGGCGACCAACGAAATCGACGACGTCATCGAAGGGATGATCCAAGACGCCCAGACGGACGCCTTCGCGGATTTGGACGACGCGGATAATGACGAGGTGAGCGAACAGTGAAGATCAACTCGCTCACGCTCCAGAACATCCGGAGCTACGAGGACCAAACCGTCGAATTCCCGGAAGGAACGATCCTCATCCACGGTGAGAACGGAGCCGGGAAGACCTCGCTCCTGATGGGAATCTTCGGCGGGCTGTTCCTCTCGAAGATCCGCAACGTCGGGACGAGTAACTTCACGCTCGACGACCTCGTGCGACGCGGCGAAGACAAAGGAACGGTAGAGCTCGTCTTCGAGATCGACGGCACCGAATACACCGCGACGTGGAAGCTGTACACCACAAGCACGCCGAACAGCGCCACACTCGACGCGCCTTCGTTCTCCGAGCCAATCACCGGGATTGGTCCAGTCCGCGAAGAAGTCATCAGCCTCCTCGGCATGGATGAGGACGACTTCTCCAGTTCGGTCTACGTGAAACAGGGCGAGATCGACCGGTTGATCGACGCCGGCAACCGCGCCGAAATGATCGACAGCTTGCTCGGCCTCGACGAGATCGACGAATACATCGACCGGATGAAACTCGCGCGCCGCGGAGCCGGGCGCGTCCAAGAGCGAAACAAGAACAGCCGTGAGAACTACCAAGAGGACCTCGACGGCTTCGAGCACACCGAACCGGAGTACGAGGACGAAATCCAGTCACTCACCGACCGCATTCAGGAACTGGAAGACGAGATCGAAGAATACGACGAGTTCATCGACCAACTCAAAGAGCAACGCAACCGCATCGAGGGCGACATTGAGGATTACGAAGACCTCGAAGCACGACGCGACGACAAGATCGAACAGATCGAGTCCGCACAGGAAGACCGCACAGACGCGCAGTCCACCATCGACGATAGCGAGTCCACAATCGAAGACGCCCAGGACGACATCGAAGCCCTTGAAGACGAGATCGCCGCCCTCAACGACGAGGTCAAGTACGACCTCACCACGGCAGATAGTGCTCGTGACGCCCGCGAGGAGGCACAGAGCGAGTACACGACCGCGTCCACAGAGCGGACGGAGCGGAAGAACGACTTCGAGAACGCACAAGCCGAGCTAGAACGCCTCGAAGAACGCCTCACCGAAGCCCGCGACGAGCGCGAAGCACGCGTGAACGAGCTCGACGAACTCGAAGCACGCCTCGAAGAGGCAGAGGCAGACCTCGAAGACGCCGAATCGGACCTCCATACTCGGCTCAACGACCGGAACGAGCGCGTCGCGGCGTTCCTCCCTGCGGTCGACGACCCCGACGAGGTCACTGACGAGCACGAGCGCGCCGTCACGGACCGTATCGAGGAGCTCCGCGAGCAGCGCGAAGACCTGACCGGGACGAAACGCGAGGTCACAACGACACGCGAGCACACCAGCAAGGATCTCGAAGACGCGCGGTCTGAGCGAGACGACGCCGAAGACGAGTTAGCCGATGCCGAGGTCGAACTCGCTGACATAGAGGACGACATCGAACGCGCCGAGGACGACCTCTCGGAAGCCGAGGACGAGTTCGAACGCCGTCTCGACGAGCTCGCTTCGCTCGGCTCCGACCTCGATATCGACGTTACCTCGGAGAACCTCGGCGAGCTCCGCGACACGGTCCTCCCGACCCGACTCGAACAGGTCAACACCGAGTTGAACGACGTCGGGAACACTATCGCCGGCCACGAGAACGACATCGAGCGCTACGAGGAGGAGATCGCTGAACTCCAAGCCCTCGAAAACGAAGGGACGTGCCCGAAATGCGGACAGTCGGTCGACGAAACACACGTGACTGATGAGGTTGCGGACCTCGAAGCGCAGATCGATAACGCGGAGTCTGCCCTCGAAGACACGAGAGAGACCGAGGCAGCGCTCCAGTCGGAGAAAGAGTCACTACAGGACCTCCGTGATGATGTCATCGATGTCATTCAGTTCCGCGAGAACACGCTCGTCGAGGCACGGGAGGACGTGACGTCGCTCCGAGACGAGGCGGCCGACGTAGAGAATCACATCGATGATCTTGAAGAGACTATCGAGGCCCGTGAGGCGACGATCACCGAACTGGAGGCTGAAATCGACGAGTTCGACGACCGCGTAGCGGACCTTGACGACGAGATCGAAACCGTCACCGCTGACGTCGAGACCGGGGACGAGGTGCTCGGCACGTTCGACGCGGTCCGTGAGCAGCGTGACGTGGTCGACACGCTCGAAACCGAGATCGAAGACCTCCAGAGCGATATCGAAGACGTGGTCGATACCATCGACACGCTCGACGAGGACATCGCGGACCTCAACGGCGACATCGCTGACCAGGAAGCGGCTGTCGAGGACGCGGAAGCCGCCCTCGAAGCTGCGGACGAGCGCGTCGAACAGCTCGACGACGCTCGGAAGACGGTCGAAGACGCAGTCGAACGCTACGACGACATCGCCGACCTTCGAACCACGATCCAGCAGGAACAGCAGTCTATTCAACACGCGCGTGACCGGATCGAGGATCTCAACAGCCAGATCGCCCGTCTCCGCGAGGAGAAAGAGGACATAGAGGACAACCTCGGCGAGAAGGATATCGAGGATCTCCGGGACGACCTGGACCAAGTCGAGGAACTCGTCGAGAAGCGCCAGGACCAGCGCGACGACCGGCAAGAGGAACTCCAAGATACCCGTGACGAGCGGACACGCCTGGAAGCAGACCTTGAGAACTTCCGTGGGAAGAAGGCGCAGATCGACCTCTTGGAGCGGAAAGAGCGCTGGGCGCAGGAAGTCCACGACGAGCTGGACTCGACGATTGCCATCTACGAGAGCACGAAGTCCGACCTCCGCGAACAGTACCTCGCGTACATCAACGAGTACACGAACGACATCTTCAAAGAGATCTACAAGAACAGCAGCTACCAGCAGGTCCTCATCGAGGAAGCGTACAACGACCGCAGCGGGAGCTACGAGTACGACATCCGTCTGCTGCGCGACGACGGAACGACCGAGGACCCGAGCAACGCCAGCGGCGGCGAGCGCGCCATCGTGAATCTCGCGCTCCGCGCCGGCATCTACAAGCTCATCGCTGAACTCCACGGCGGCAACCAGGGCCAGCTCCCGCCGTTCATCCTCGACGAGCCCACGACATTCCTCGACGAAGGCCACGTCGGCCAGCTCGAACAGATGCTGACGACGATCCAGGAGTGGAACGTCCCGCAGATCATCGTCGTTTCACACGACGAGAGCCTCATCCACGGCGCTGACCACGAGTGCTACATCACCATCGACGAGGCGTCGAACACGAGTCAGATCACGATGCGGACTGCGGGGAACGACTGAATGGACGCGGACGCGCTCGGCATCGTCCGCGAGATGTTCGACCACATCGACACGAACATTCCGCGCGACGTCACGTCACAATCCGAGTACGCGCGCGAGCTGTTCGCTCACCTCGCACTCGACGGCGGCCGCGTGAGCGCGCTCGACGACCCGTCATACCGAAAGACACGGATCGACGAACTTGGGACGTGGACTGGCGACCCGTGGGGCAGTCCAACGTACGGGCTCGACGCGAGCACCACCCGGCCCTTAGAATTCAACAACGGACTCATCGTGGACACAGCGTACGCCAAGATCGGCGTCGCCGGCGCGAACGCGGACAAACGCATCGAGGACACGGGCACCATCGAAACCGTCGTCTACCTCGCCGACAGCGAGAGCACGCTCCACCCCCAGCAGTTCGAAACGAACCACGTCGCCGGTGAAGTCGTCCAGTTCCCGTCGACCCAACGCTCGGCGACGCTCTCGAAGTCCGTCGCCACAGCCGCACAAGGCCTCGCGGAAAGCTCGCACGCCGCTGCGAACGTGGATGCGTTCGATGGCGTGTTGTTCATCGACGGCGCGGTCTACCCGCTCGGCGTGCTCTACTGGGTTCTTCTCGACAAAGTCGGCCGGACGACACCCGTTGGGACGTGGAAGAAACCCGACGAGATCGTCCGCAACTACATCGACGTGATCGACACCCAGTACGAGCAGGGATTCCCCGTTGTCGGCGTCGTCAAGACCTCCACCATCAGCCAACTCCTCGACGCCCTCGACGAGAAACTCGGGGCGAACGATATCACGGGTGAGCGCGGGACAACTCCGGACGTGCCGTGGACGCGCGACCACCAGTTCATCGCAGAGGTACTCCGCGACGAGAGCCTCGAACACCTCACGTACACGTCCTGGTTCGTCCACGAACAAGCCCCGGTCAACGGCGAGGCGTTCGAACTCCTAGAGCCCTACAGCAGCGAGCTCTCGCACGGCGCACCGGAAGACTACCGCCGTGCGTTCTTCTACGTCCGACTCCCGAAGACCGGCGGTGTCCTCCGCGTCGAAACGCCGCAGCTCATGATCGCCGACGCGGCGACACGCGACGAACTCCAGTACAAGGTACTGAAAGAGATTGCACAGACGCAAGACGTGCCGCGTGCCGTCAAGCGCGCCGACCGCATCGCCCGAGTGAGCCCCGAGAACCGCGACACGATACGCGACTTCCTCACGACCGCCGACTACGCCCACGACTACAACTGGGACGGCCGCTGGAACGACATCGAACAACCACCAGAAACCCAATTCCAACAATGAGCGACGACCTAGACGATCTCCTCGAAAACGACCCCGGCGCAGACGACGAATCAACTGAAACCGAATCCACCGCCATGACCAAACAGGCCACGGATGGTAGTGCTGACGTCGAATCCGAAGCGAACGTCCCCGAGACATCCGTCCCGAACGCGCTGACCGATTCCGACGAAGACGAGCTCGGCCACATCGTCGCCAGCGAAGAAATCCACGTCACCCGCAGCGACTACAAAGTCAACGCGTTCGTGAAAACCAACTGCCGTGACGACGTCCGCGTCGGCGACTACGTCCAAATCCCATACCCCGAACCAGACCCGACCGAGCAACCCGACGAACTCTTCGCCATCGTCGACGGACTCCGATACGAACCCTACACCGAACTCGACGATAAATCCGACACCCACAACCGGATTACGGCAGCCCACACCCTCGACGAGACAGAATTCGTCCTCGTCGCCGAACTCGAACCAATCGCCATCATCTCCGCCACTGACGATGACCTCGAACGCAGCATCGTCAACAAAATCCCGAAACCCAATACGCCCGTCGCACTCTCCCTCGACGAAGAATACCTCCGAACCGGCCTCAACATCCCGCACGACGGCGTGTTCGCCGGATACCTCTCTGTCGGCGGCGACCGAATGACCGTCGACGGCGACCCACTCCCCTACTTCATCAACAACCCCGGCATCGACCCCGTAACCAATGAAATCGAATCCGGTGAACCCGCGATCTTCCGGCACACCCTCGTCGCCGGCTCAACTGGGAAAGGGAAAACACACTTCACGAAGAACCTGCTCCGCCAGTTCGCCACCGATAAGCGATACCCGATAGAGAACCACCAGACCGGCGACACTGAACACAGCCGCCTCAACCTCGTCATCCTCGACCCCGAAAACGAATACTCCGAAATGCGGAACGACAACCCCGAACTCCGCAACGAGGACGAACTCATTCAACGGCTCGAACGGCAAGGCATCGAAGTCGGCGGCATCGACAACTTCGAGACATTCATCCCGGACATCGGGAACACCAACGACCCGAGTACCGGTGAGAGTCGAAGCCTCACGATCCCCTTCTCGCTCGTCGAGCACCGCCCGCAGCTCCTCATGCCGTACTCTCCGACGGAAGTCACACGCGGTGCCCTCGAAAACTGCATCGACGCGTACTTCTCCGACACTAACACGCCGACGTACGACGGGTTCCTCCAGTACCTCCGCACCAACGAAGACTCGGAAAGTCCGCTCCGCCAGCGGTACAACATCGAAGACGGCACATGGGGCGCAATCATGCGTCGCGTCACCGACGCCGCCTACCGCGACGTCTTCGACCACGGCACCAACCCCCTCCCCGACGTGTCAAACGCCGTGTTCCGCGAAGGCCAAGTCACCGTCATCCCAACCAGCCACCTCCACGGCGCAAAAGAAGAACTCACCGTCCTCTCCATCCTCTCCTACATCATCGACAACAAAATCGACGACTACGACGTTGATCCCAACGTCAAAGACACCCCACTCCTCGTCGCCGTTGACGAAGCCCACAACTACGTCTCAGACCCGGGAACCCTCCGCGAACAATACATCGTCAACCGCGCCCGCGACGCCGTCAAACAAGGCCGCAAAGACAAACTCGGCCTCTTCATGATCACCCAAAACCCCGAAGACATCGACGGCGACATCCTCAAACAAACCAACACCAACATCTTCCTCGGCCTCCGCGAAGAAGTCATCACCAAAGTCCCCTCCATCCCCCGCGGCTACGAACAAGACCTCCAAAAATACGGAAAAGGCCAAGCCGTCATCAAAGCCCCCGACGTCGAAGCCGTCGAAGTCAAAGGCCTCCCCTACTGCCTCACCCAACACAGCAACTGAAAAGCCTTGGAAGGGCTCTGGTGAATCACTAGACGGCGTCGGTTTCGGCCGTTAGAATTTGGAAGATGAAGCGGGAAACCGTCGATGCTCTATGTCGAAAATTTCCCGCTTCACGAGCAAAGCGGTCACGTTGGCTAAAAATGTTGTTGGTGACCGAGGCGAAGTCGCCGCCCCCGAAGGGGGTGGCGGCTTCGCCGACTACGCCCTTGTATCGCTCCACTGTCTGCGGATTTACCACGATGAGTCGTACCGCAACGCCCTCGATCTGCTGAGCGAAATGCCGCATATTTGTGGGGAGATCGGCCTCGAAGAGGGCGATCTCCCTGACCACTCGACGTTGGTTAAGGCGTTTGATAGGTTTCAGATGAAGGTCTGGCGAGTGCTGCTGCGCCTGTCGGCGCAGCTGCACGACCCCTCGGGTCACGCCGCCATCGATGCCACGTTTTTCGACCGCGAAAACGCTAGCAAGCACTACTGCCGCCGCACGAATCACCGCGTTCAGACACTCAAAGCGACGGCTCTCGCCGATACGCAAACCCAAGCTGTTCTCGACGTTCATTGTACGACCGAGAAAACCCACGACACACAACTCGGCTGGCAGGTCGCCTCCCGCAACGCAGGCGACCTGCACAGCCTCGCCGCCGACAAAGGCTACGACTGGATGCAGTTACGTGAAAGACTCCGCGAAGAAGGCGTGAGACCGCTGATTAAACATCGCATCTTCCGGCCCATCGACCACGCGCATAACGCGCGGGTCGATGGGCCTCGATACCGTCAAAGATCGATGTGTGAGACGGTTTTCTCGTCGATCAAGCGCACGCACGGCGACGCCGTGCGAGCGCGAACGTGGTACCGTGAATTTCGTGAACTCGTTTTGAAATGTGCCGTTCACAACATCAAGCGTGCCGCAACATAGCCAAATCAACCGCTGTATGGCGATTCACCAGAGCCCTTGGAAGGAGTTTCTCTATTGCAGCATCTATATTCTATCAAAAACCGAGAGTTCTGAAAGAGTCAGCACATCCTCTTTTCTTAGAAGTGTGAGTGACTGGCGGTCGGACTTTTTATACTCATTGACGAGAAAAAGTTTGCCGACAATATCAATTCAGGTTACCTCCATGAGTGTCTCTGTAGACTTTAGCAATATTAGACCGGTTGAAGACTCGCGTAGGAAGGGGTTTGAAGAACTGTGTAGCCAGATAGCACATCAGTTCGAAGAGGTGTCTGATTCTTGGAATTATACACGTCTTGGAGATCCTGATGCAGGGATTGAATGTAAGTGGGAATCTCCCAGGGGCGAGGTCTGGGGGTGGCAAGCCAAATATGTCGACAGTATTGACAGCAGTAGTCTGTCACAGATTGATGATTCAATTGAGAAGGCATTAGATACGTATAACGACCTAAGCCGGTACTTTGTATGCGTCCCTTGTGATCGACCGCATAGTCCAGACGACGACGGCAGAACAAAGACCGCTCTGCAAAAGTGGAATGATCGAAAGGAAAAGTGGGAGCGATGGGCTGATGAACGGGACATGGATGTTGAGTTCGTTTTCTGGGGTCAGTCACAGCTCTACGAGTTTTTAAGCGATGAAAAGCACAAAGGTCGGCTTTACTTCTGGTTTGATTCGGAACAACTCACAGAACCCAAGCTGAGTGAAGAACTGGAGGTGACGATCTCAAATGCTAATGATCGGTATAGTCCGGAGCTTCACGTGGATACCGGAAGCGCAGATATATTTGAGCCATTAGGTCGGACCCCCTGTTTTGTTGAAGATGTTGAGGAGCGCTTGGAAGAACTGAATAATAAAGCAGGAGACTTGTTCACAGAAAGTTCGATTGAGAGATTGAAAGAAGCTGATGAAGAGGCATTCCTTGACCTGCGTGACGCTATTGAGAAGATCCCCGTTCTGCTTGAAGATATTGAAGAGATTCAAAAGGAGATCCCAATTTCAGAGTTACAAGATGTAAGTGAGACTGCTCATGATGCAATTTGGGATTTGGATTCTGCACTGCAAAAGTTGCAGGAGGAAGGCGAAGAAGGGGATGAAAATGCTTCAGATGACTATACATCCTACTCTTTCCGCCAGCTTCGGAGTGAAGTCTATAATTTCAATAATTTTGTAGAAACTAGTGATTTGGAGGTGGCAGAAACGGCAGGACTGAAGCTGCTCGGCGACGCCGGTATGGGGAAGACCCACCTACTATGTAACGTAGCTAAAAGGCGAATGAAGAACGGTCACCCCACCGTTCTAATGTTAGGAGAGAATTTCACTAACAGGAGTATCTGGTCACAGATAATTGAACGCTTAGGGTTAGACTGTACTACTGAAGAGTTCCTGGGTGCGTTAGATTCCTTTGGGGAGTCGCGCGGTGTCCGATCCCTGCTAATGATTGACGCCCTGAATGAGAGTCCTGATCCACGGATTTGGAATAGTCGGCTTCCGGGCTTATTGAAAAAGCTTGATAGCTATCCACACATCGGGCTGTGCGTCAGCTGCCGGTCAGGGTATGAGGATCTGGTCATCCCTAGTAGCATTGGTGATGGCTTAGTGGAGTCCCGACATTACGGATTTCACGAGGTCGAATATGAAGCGGTGCGGAAGTTCTTTGATGAACACAGCATTGAGCATTCCTCGATTCCTGTTCTCCAACGTGAGTTCCGAGTTCCTTTGTTCTTGAAGTTGTTCTGTGAGAATCTGGAAAATCAGGGGAAGAGCCGGGTATCCCACGGTCCAGAGGGTCTGAGTGAGATCTTTGAGGGCTATATTGACGGGATCAATGAGCGGCTACGCTGGCGATTGGATTATGATCCCCGCGCTAACCTGGTCAAGCGATCCGTCGAAGCATTGGCTAGAGAAATGGCAGAGCGAGGAAAAGGGACAAAGCGTCTACCCAAAGAGGTGGCGAAAGAGATCGTTGATGATATCTTTTCTGGTACATCCTACTCTGAGAGCCTCTATGGGAATATATTGAGTGAAGGTTTGATCTCGGAGGTCGTTAATCCGATTGGGGGCGATGTGAGTGAAGCAGTCAGATTTTCCTACGATAAATTTGCGGATCATATGCTGGCGCAGCAGTATTTAAAGATATATGTGGACGGAGACTTTGAGCAGGCTCTTGCAGAAGAGGAGGAGTTACAGAAGATCTTTGAGAGCCCTAAGCAGTATCCTGGCTTGATCCAGGCATTTGCAATTCATCTTCCTGAGCAGGAGGGCGTCGAAGTCTTCGAGTTTATTGATTCAGAGGAGGTTCTAAAGCCGTTTATCAAGAGCCTGGGGTGGAGACATCCTCAGTCACTAACGGGTTCTGACGGTGAGTTGAAAGAGGATATAGAGGAGTATCTGTGGGAGGAGATGCATCTTTTAGAGGATTTGTATGAATTATGGCGTGTTCTTCTCACATTAGCCACCAGCCCGGATCACCCAATGAATGCAGAATATCTCTATCAAGTTCATATGGGGCAAAAAGTGGCTCAACGCGATTTCAACTGGTCTACGTTCCTTCACAAGGAGTGGAGCGATGACACTTCTGAGGTGTTCCGTTTGGTAAACTGGGGATTCTCCTTGGAGAACAACCCGATTGAGTCACGCGAGTCAAAGCGTCTGATCTCACTTACTCTTTCCCTGTTCCTCAGTTGCCCTAACCGGTTCGTCCGCGACCGTGCGACTAAAGCAATGGTCAATGTCGTAGGGTCCGACATTGACCTGTTTATTGAACTGATCGAACGCTTCCAAGGCGTAAGTGATCCGTACATCTTGGAGCGTGTTTATACAGCTGCATATGGTGCCGTCCTCCGCAACAAGGACCACGATGCAGTAGCTGAAATTGCCAATACAGTATTTGAGATAGAATTCTCAGAGAACGACCCTATCCCGCATCTACTGGCAAGGGACTATGCACGAGGAATAATTGAATTAGCGGATTACCGGATCGGTGATTTCGAGGTGGACATAGAGAAGGTGAGACCGCCTTACGATAGTTCGTTCTCTATTGAGGTGCCTTCACCGGAGGAGTTGCAGGAGAAAGTTCAGACGTGCCTTGAGGAGTCTGAAACGGATGTGAATGCGCGGTTCTGGTGGGGATTAGTGGGATCTGATTTTGAGGGTAGAGGATCGAGTGATTTTGCCCGGTATATCGTTGGTAGTAATCATAGTGCTGGCAAGGTCCATGGGTTTGACTTTCCTTGTGATAAGGCTCTTCGCTGGATAACTAAACGAGTATTTGACCTCGGTTGGACCCCTGACAACTTTGGACAATTCGATGACCGCGTCAACAGAGGCTTCCATGGGAGAATGGGAAACAGGAAGCCTGAGAAGTTCAGTAAAAAGTATCAGTGGATCGCGTACCATGAGTTAGTTGCCTGGGTTACCGATAACTATGGTCTCTCTGATTCTCGAAGAGGAACTCCGTACACCGGTCCTTGGACGTATTTCCGGAGGGATATCGACCCATCTGTTCTAGACCCTGTTTCGGAACCGGAGCGATCTCTGGACAACGTCGTTGATTTTGACTGCCTTGTTGATGAGGTGCCACTTGATGAGTGGGTCTCAAATCACGAGGATTTCCCGGAGCTAACAGATCTACTTGAGGTTTCTGTGGATGGTGGGGAGTGGCTGCCATTAGATAGTACGTATAAGTGGAGAGCCGATGAGAGTCCTGAATCAAGTATAACGCGGGAAACGGTTGTTTGGATTGAATCTGTTCTCGTTCACGAGGATGACGAGGAGACTCTTCGAGATTGGATTAGAAGGGATTGGATTGAGAGTGGTGAGATTGAGAGTAACTTGGTGTCTCTCGGTCAGGTGACCCAGATTCTTAGAGGAGAATATCCATGGCATCCTGTAGTTGAAGACCGGTGGGAGGAGAGTGGTGATGCAATTAGAGGTGCTCCGATTGATACGGAGAACACCACGCTTGACCTGATCTGGGAGGCGGAATATGATTGTTCTATTCAGGAGAAATACGGGATGTTTGCCCCGACTCCGTATCTCTGTGAATTACTGGATCTAGAATGGATCATAGATACGAGAGAATTCACGCAGGATACGGAAGCTCCAATTCGGGTAACCGATCTCTCTGAATCAGGGGGTTTGATGGGGAGAGTAGATTCCTTATCGATGCTTGCCGCAGAGAATGGCATTCGCGGTGAGTTAGAGAATGAAGGGTTATCGCTTGTCTGGATTGTGAAAGGTGAAAAGAGAGTGTTAACCGGGGATCCCGCAGGCAACCAGCTCGGTAAGAGTCAAATCCGGGCAGCATATTCACTTAACGCTGACGGGGAGTTCGTTGGAGAAGCGACAAGCGACTTCCATAGCTGGGATTGATCTGATGACCGCTACGCTCACTGAACCGACTGTTCTCGCTGCCGCGAAGGACACGCTCTACCCGACTCTCCATGATAGCGCAAATCACTACGCTGTCACGGAAACACAGTTCACACAGTCAACTTGGGGCGGATGGACAATCCCGGAAGAACTCCGAACCCGACTCTCACCTTACAATACGATACGTCTCGCCGAAGGTGAGCCCGATTTGCTCGGGGTCGGTATGCCAGCACTCGAAGTGTTGAATGGGGACGCCGCATCCACTCCTGTCGCAGTCATCGAAGCGAAAGGCCACAACTCAGACCCAGGTGCAGCGGACGTGACTCGCGGTATTAACCAAGCACACGCGCATCTCTCCGAAGTCAACCTCGGGTACGTCGCTGCCCCGATCCAGAGCATTACTGACACAGCACGCGCACTCGCCCGCGATCTCAACGTCGGTATCATCGGTGTCGAAAACCGCTCACGACGCAACACTTGTCGAACCCGCTCGCGTCACCGGAGCCGGTGACTTCTCAACCACCATTGACGCCATCCGGTTCCAAGCAACCACGCACCACCTCACCGAAGGCAGCTTCCCAGTCAACCACCCGAAAAACTACCTCGGCTGCGTCCTCGCCCTCACCGCAGACGGCAATACACGAGACATCTACGCCGATAAGATAATCAACAGCGTGTCAGGCGGCCGCCGCGTCGCAATCCTCCTCGGATTAGTAGATGATCGTCCCGATGGAGAGACGCTGACACACCTCGGGCTTGACCGGATGCGAACAAACGGCCTTGTCCGTCCCGTCGTTCGCCCTAGTATCTCTTGTTGACGGAGTACAGTCTGAACCAAATTTCATCCACAGCACTCTCAACGAACTTCCATCAATATCTCACTCTGCTATATGAGACCACTGTGAGAGAGCACAAACCACCAGCCCGTTACGACCAACCCGCATCTTTACGCATCACGTCGTCACGGAGATTCTCTATCGTCTCTACGACGTCATCTTCCTCCATCATCTCCACACGCCGAACCGTCAGTTCCTCCCGTAAGAGCGTCGTCGTCCGGCTCACGATGTTACTGTTAGACGGTGGGTCGTCGTACGTACCTTCTTCTTTGATTTCGTTCAGTGTGTCGTGACATAGGAGATCACCGCAAGTATGTGTAACGGGGACGTACCGTGCAAAGTCGTGGTCCAAGATGTCGTTGGCGAGTTCCTGGAAACTGAGGACTTGCTTCGTTCTACTGTAGTCTCGATCATCAACGTCTCCTGATTCACCTTCCTCGTAAGTGAGCTCAGCACCCCACCAGATCCGGTGAAGTGCGTTGGAGTAGGCGTCGGTCCCTGCCTTCAGGAACTTCTCCTCCATGTTGCCCGGACTTTCTGGATTGAAAACGTGGTCCCACCGATAGTGGACGAACTCCGGAAACCGAACGACACAGAGGTAGTGCCACAGGCCCGCGTCTGCCGCCTCGTTCCGCGTTAGATCGAGAGTACGGTGAAGTGTTGGTGCTAGCTCGGCGTCTATCAGCGAGTCCTGAGCGTCGATATCTTCGTCAGCACGGATCTCCTCAATCCGCTCGTCAACCGGACTCAAGTCTATGGAGCGACCGAGCGGTTGTAAGTACGGACGGAGGTCATCCTCCGTGAGGTTTCGCTCGCCAGCGAGGAACCGATTGTCGATCATCGGATGGGCTGCACTCTGCAGGTGGAAAAGCTCAGTCGTCACTTTGGATCGCCTCCTCGATCAGGTTCGTCGTATCGGACGGAAGGTTGTACTGCTGATGCACCGCACGTTCGATCCGCTGAACGAGGTCTGGGACATCAACGTGACTACGAACGTCCTCGGCGAGTTGGATCTTCGCCTCGTCATCACCGAGATCTGGGTACAAATCGTCCAAAAAGATGCCCAATACGTCTTCCTGCCAACTGTACTCTGGTTCGCCCGTGTCAGGGCTCGTGTCACGTGCCGTCTGCATCAGTAGTTGCGTCCAAACGGAATGTTCGACGTAATCGTAGAGTACGTCACGCAGCCGGGGTGGTCCGCCTGTCGCCCCCGTGTTGTTTAGAACATTGATTATTTGCGGGTGTTCCTTGTTCAGATATAGCTGTGGGTTCCGAGGTGCCTCCAAGCTAAGGTAGTGGATATGGTTCTCGTCGGGGAAGCGGTCGTAGTCGCTGAAGTCTTCGATGATCGGCATGAGAAGACTTCCACCGTCGTCCCTCTCGTCAAGTCGAACGATCCACGAGAGCCCGTCAGCGACTCGCGCGCCGACCTTGGACGCGTGCTTCGATCCACTGGAACCACCTTTCTCAGTTCTTGTGAGGAACGGCTTGATCTTCACTCGTCCACGGTGGTCGTCACGGTTGATGGACAAGGTGAACTCGTGGGTTCCTCCTTCCAGCGGTGAGTCCGTGAGGATCTGCCGGTCTCGACTCATTGCGAGTGGATTCTCCTTCACTAGTGCAAGCCGCCCCGGCGTCTCATCCCACTCGTTGAACGGGAATACGTCTTCAACAGTGTCCTGATTGATGGTCACGGCACCTTCCAGCTCCAACGTCTCCCAGTTACTCTCGTCCACCAGCGATAGATATTGGTCTTCCTCGTCAAGATCGCCTCTCTCACCGAGAAGAGCGCCATCCAGGCGGAACGATTCGACGTTGAATTCGAGCGCCTCTTTTTGATACTCGTGCGGGAGTGATTGGCTGACTAAACTACCCGTCCGGACGTCTTGTTCCTCTTTTTCGTCCGGCTCAGCTCCTTCAACCTCTCCGTTGACCGTCGCCATTACTTGTCCCTCCGTTCTGCTACGTCAACCGACACTTTCATTCTGGTCTCTACCTGTCTGTGATCTTCTGTCGACACGCCCTCGAAGGACACCTTTGACGTGCCAGGAACTGGCTCCAGCCGTCCCACTTGGACGCCCTTCTGCTCGGGGAGCGATATCGAGACACCCGCCGTATCTGACGAGATGTTCTGGACGGGCAAGCGATCCGACGTTGCTCTCTCCTCTGCCATCCGGATCAACGAAACGGTGACCGCTCGTATCTCGTTACTATCGCTCAGAGGCTCCACCTCTCCGTCGAACGACCAGTGTGTGTACACCTCGTCGAACGAGATGTTCGTATCTCCGGTGACGCGCTGACTGCTAGGCGACTCACGCTCAGCACTTCCCCCTCGTGATTCGTTCCCGATCTTGAATCGGTTTCCCAGACGCTGAGGTCCGGTCGTGCCTCGGTCTACGTTGGGTGCGACGAGTCCGCGTAAGGTCTCCGTCACGTCAGATTTGATACCCTCTACTGCGGTTCTGAATCCCCGAGAGTAGGTGTTGGCCAGTGTCTCAGTTCGCACCCATTCGTCGTGCTGAGGTGGCTCTGCAGCAGTCAGGAACTCCTCTACGATAGTTTCTGCCTTTCCTGGAGCTTCGTCGGTTCCCCACGGTCGCGCGCGCCCACCGAGTAGAACTGCGTGGAAGTCTTGGTTCCCTACGACGACTCGATCTCGGTCGTAGTACTCGACGACCATCCCCGCACCCCGGACGAACGCCACCTGGTTCCGATGCTGATACTCACCCGTATCTGCACGCCGAACCAGCAAGTCCAGTTGGCCATCTGTACCGTCCCCCCCGTCGCTCTTTTCAGGTACATCGAGCGATATGCTCGCCTGCGCGACGTCTTCTGGATCGTCCAACTGGCTGACCGAGTCGTCACGGTCGTCCAAGCAGTCCGTGAAGGGCTTGTACTGTGGATACTCGCCGATACTTGCTTGCTTCGTCTCACCGTCCACTTCGACTGCGACCTCTAAGTCACCACGATAGACTGCAGGCCAGAACCACTCGATTGCCATCTCCGTGATCTGGTTTGCTAACTCCTCGTCGTCAAGTCGTTCTTCGGCTGTAGGCACGCGGAAATCAACGACCTGGATGCTCGTTCCCGGTGCGTCTGGACGCTCCAACTGGAGGTTGTCCGCTATCGATTCGGCTTCGTCTCCCCAGATGGACTCCGGCCTCGCACCCTCCTCGTCCCCGTTCAGATTACCGTACCAACCGTGTCCTTGAAAGACCGTATCGCCGTCTTCGGACTTGTGCGTCGGCAATCGCGTTCGACCGATCAATCGGGGGGACTGGTCTGTCGGGTCGGGTTCGCTCAGCGTCGAATTGAACATGACGAGTGAGAGGCCCGAGTACAGCCAGAGGACAGCCTTCCCCAGACCGTAACTCCCCCCGGCGGTGTCCCCCGACTTACTGCTGAATAGCACGTCACGGACCAGCGCGGTGAAGTTCGACTCGTCGGCGTTCTCCTCACCGAGGAGTCCCTCCGTGTTCTCGTCCTCGATGGTCAGAATGCGGATTTCCTCGTCGTCCTTTATTCGCTGGATCGCCTCAGCGATGTGTTTCCCGCTCTTCGTGTCTGTCGCTAAGTTGGCGTGCTCGGACCACGTCTCGATGTCGAGTGCTCTGAGGTACTCTATTGCCTCGTCACCCTGTAAAGATTCCAGCTTGAACGTCACCCGTGCCGGTTGATCGTTTTCCAACCGTGCGTCGTTCGAGTTCTGCAACACCTCCCGAACGAAGGTCTTCAGCCCGGGTTCACCGTGTGACATCGCGTACTTTGCGACGTCGTCTCCGTATCGAGCATCAGTCGGTCGAGACGTCGTGAATCCCCACTTACCGCTCATCACGACTGCTCACCGGTACTAGCGAATGTGGCCGCAGACATATCGGAGAAGCATGCGATACGATTCATAATTGGCACAAATCTCCCGTGCCGACATAAATGTGTGCGGTGTGTTGTCGGCGTAGTCACTCGATTAAGTTCAGAACTGTGCCTTTGGGGGAATGCCGGTGGCCAAGTAGTGTGCGCCGACGAGGTCGTGACGGACTTCGCTGAGCTCACGCGACCGACGGTGGGTGTCAGAGCTTAGCCCGTCAAGGCTGACGACAGAGAAACGCATATCCTCTCCGTATTCACCCTGCAACTTGAAGAGGCGGCTTGATATCGACCCGGTCGTACCCACCTCTTGAACCGTTCGATTCCACCGTTCCCCGGTTCCCTCCCACCACAGTCGAAACGCGTGTACTCCACTACTGTCAATCACGCCCCGCTCGGAGAGTGGGCGACTCTCGGTCCAGTTGAGTCCCAACCAGTTCTGGGCGGTCACGTCACGCCAAGGTTGCCACGACGGGATGGTGTACGATGACCGTTCTGCGGCGTCCTTCAGCTCCCGGTGCAACTTGCCGTGGGACCTGCTTACGTGTTCAACTGGCTTTCGGTTCAGTTGGACCATAGGAGTCCAGCCAACCTCTCGCCGACAGATGGCCACCAGGGTTGCTTCGATTGCACGCCGATGCCTCCGATTTGACGATATCGGGGGTGTCGTGACAGAAACCTCCATCTCACCTCCCACAAGATCAGTAATCTGCCGAAGGGCACGGGCCGCGCCGTGTTTGTCTCCAGTCTGTTGATTCGATCCGCTCACCCCAGCTGACAGACCAAGCCCTACGCGCTGTCGCACACCTCCTTCTGATCCCGACTCTCCGACGTACATCAAACCCGGAATTTCTGAATGGCGAACTCGGTAGAGACCTGGGCGGCGTGGCAGTTCGTTACGAAGCGTTTTGTGGTCCCGAAGGTCGAACCATCTCGACCAATCGAGTCCCATCCAATTCGGGGACTGCGGTTCCGGTTCAAGACGGGTGAGTGGTCCAGGGACGTCTAGGGTTCGTGTCTCCACCGCAATCCGCCGGGTAGCCCGGTCAACAGTAGCGATTTCCGACTGAACAACTGATTGAGGAATCGAGAGTAAGCGGGCGATTGCGCCACTACCTGGGACGTACTGTGAGAGGATCCATATCGTCGCCTGCCGATTCGTCAGTCTGGTCCTGTCCGACACCGCTACGATGTCACCGATAGCGTCTGCAGGGAACTCTGAACACGAGACGACGAACCCACCACTGCTCCCCTCAGTTCTGTCTCTAACTACTTTTTCGACCTGCTGGTCGTGAGCTGCCGCCACGGCGTCACGACCGCCTTCGGTGAGTCCGATTTGACTGGCAGCAGCATCCCAGCATCCGTCACCCTCGGCTAGTACGTACAACAGCCCGTCGTCACTACGTCCTACCGGCAGAGGGTCGAACCCCGTGAAGAGAGTCTCAACATTGATGGCGGGCGCATTTCGTACTTCTCGAAGCGCTCTAGCAAGTGAATCGGCCTTGATGGAATACTGAGTTGCGACGGATTCGACGATGTCACGAGACACGGGTACCCCTACGAACGGATCTCCAACGTACGACGTGTTGGACCCCCGGTCCAAATACACGTGACACTCGTCGTCGCTCATCGGAACTCGTCTAACTGGCGATTGTCCGCACTTTTGCGTTTAGTGTCCATCCGCTCGTCGTAGTCGGAGTAGTCAACCCGACCTTCCGAGATGCCTTGCTCGTCCTCGTACACCATCAGCCACAACCGAACCAGATAGTAAATGTACGGTGCAGGTATCGCGTTTTTCGCCAGATGACTCTTCGGATACGGCCCCGGTGGGTAGTTCTTGACTGCCGCCCACCACTCTCTGGAGCGCTCCGAAAAAAAGAACGACGAGGTTTCCGCCTTATTAGACGATCCATCTGTCGTCAAAAACTGGCGCTCACGAGGGGGTTGTGGCACCTTGAACGAGGTCTCGAAGGCGCGCTCGTACTCAATCGGCATACCGAACATCCGCCCATTCAGAACGGCGGGGTCGTTGAGTGGTGCGCGCGGAACGTTTTCGATGATATGGTGGTCACAGTACTTCTCCGCGAGTATCCGCGCACTCGGGATCATGTTTTCGTGCTTGTCGGGGTCTCCTGAGATGCTCGTCGTCGCAGCCCATCGGGAACAGACCGGGTGGAACAGCCCTAAATCGAACGTGACGTCGTCCTTGACAGGAAGGTCCCACTCCTTGTCCTTGATGTGGGCATCTGCTTTGATCGGTGTGCTCTCGTTCGTGTCTTTGGGATCGATCCCGACACGAATTACATTCCCGAAGTCGCTGAGTACCTCTGATTCCGTGCCGTAGTCCGCGAAACAGTGGAGGATGAGTGGTTCTTCACTCGGTTGGCCCTCGTTAGACGTCATTGGCGATCACCGACCGTTCGCTCGTCACAACGGTCCATGTTGAGAGGACCGCCCCGAAACCACAGATGTACAGCAGTTGCGTAGATAGTCACTGGCTGGCAATAAAACACGCGAGCGAATAAAAACCACCATATAGAGACAGCCTTCCGCCCTCCCTCTATTTGATTCCAGAGGCTAATTTCGGATTTATTCCAATACAAGATCGTTCAGAGTTCAAATCCTTCGCTACGAGTCGTGGTCTCGATATTGGTTACAACAATTCTCGCTCACCATCCACCGTTAACTCGTACCCGACACCCCGAGTTCCGACGCGCTTTCGAGAGACTAGACCGAGCTCGTTCATTCTGCCGATGAGTCCAGAACGGATTGTACTTGCCTGTGCCGAGGTCCAGTCTTCGGAGAGTTCTGCCACACGCTCACTGAGGGGATCTGGTCGATTGACGCCTCCTACAATCGCTTCGGCGACCAATTCCATTGCGTTGTACTCCGCGTGTAGTTCACTATTTACGTGGTCTAAGTAGAATCGTCGCTCACTTTCGGAGAGTGGGTTATCGCTCCGAAGACTCTGGTCAAGGACGGGGTTTTCGACTCGGGCGAAATCGAGGCCTGCATCGGAGAGGCCGAACTCACGCGTGCTTGGGGAGATGTTCACGAATTGGAGGTTGGGTAGCGAACCAGTTAGGCTGCCAGTCGAATCGATTTGGCCCACGAAGTGTGTTTTGAACCGATTCAGGGAGCTCTCAACTTTATCACCCGTCGGAAATCCAGCCGAGAACTTTTCACCACGACCTCGGCCCGCTTCCTTATCGATCTCTTTCAACTTGTGACCATACGCTCGCGCAACCGCTGCTGTCTGCTCACGAAACTCGTCGTAAGCGATCCCCCCCGCACCCGCCTTATCTAATTCGATGGCGAGTCTCCTTACAGAGACCTTCATCGGGAGGATGCGGTTGTACTGTCCCCACAGCGGACCAGTATCGATTCGACTCGGAGAGGGTGGATCAACCGTCAAGACGTCGAAATCACGAACGGAAAGATCTTCGAGTTCAGAACTATCCTCGTTGGTACCGGGCGTTTGCTCGCTAGCCAAAGTCTCTCCGAAGGAACTTTGCTCAACCTCCTGACTTCTGGGTTGAACAGCCTCACTGAACGACATCAGTGTCTGTTGTTCGTCGGATTCTAGCCTCAACTGTGTGTGGAGTGCCTGCTCCAGAAACTCCTCCGGACCCGCGTAATTACCCTGCTCTATCGCGGATCGAATCTGATCGACGAGTTCTGAAGGGATATCTACAACGACTCGCATTTATTTGCTCTCTTGATATATTTCGCCGATAATCTCTCTAAGTTGCTGATCTGTGAGGTGTTCCTCACTCGTCACCGACCATTGATGACTGACTGCTTTCGCGGTTCTTTCGACGATCTCGTTATCCGATTCGCGGTTCGCTATTCGAGAGAGAACGCGACCAGTACGAGGTCGCCTGAGGTCCATCCTGTCGAATATGCGTTCGGATTTGTACGTCGTTTTAAGTATCGCCTCTGTCTCGCTATAATCCTCGCCATCTCTGGTAAACTCGGCCATGAACCAGAGGCGTGAAAACGCGTTCGTGTAGAGATCTTGGGTCGAGCCGAGGAACTTCTCAGTCATCGACTTCTTAGTCCGGTTGGGACCTGTGCGTGGCCAGCGGTACCGAACGAAGTCTGGACGCCACCCAATCGACAGATAGTGCCAGATCCTTGGATCGCCGGCATCCCGGAGCGGAATATCGATGTATTTTCGCACAGCCGGTGCGACGACCGCGTCTATAGCTTCTTCACCGGGATCTAGGTCACTCTCGGTGATGACGTAATCAAGGACTCGTCCAAGGTTTGTAAGATTCGCAGTGTGTCCGGTGTCTGTACGATACTCTCTGAGGCGGTCCTCAGAGTAGCGAGGCGTGTCTCCGTGCATCAGATCCTCTGTGACGAGGACTGAGGCGTCAGTACCCAGTCTGTAAAGTGTTTCTTGGCTCATATGTTTAGGTCAAGGACGCGTTCGAGGGATTCGTGTGGAGCGCGGCGGCGCTGAACAGTCGTGGTGATTGAATTGAGCGTGTCCGATAGATTACCCGGCTCGATCATCTCGCTGACCTCGTCCGGAGTCTTCCCTTCGAAAACATCACTGCACACGTCGGTCAGCATGCGGTCTTGCCAATCGAATCTCGTTTCGCCGTCGATGGCGTACAGTTCTGCTGCTTGAAGCACGAACTGTGTCAGGATCTGGGTTCCCTGAAGATCGACGACTAGCTGCCGAATCCGACCGCGAGAGTGTTGTCCTTCGTCCTCAAAGAATGACTGAAGGAACCCGTGGTCGGAGTTAA
Organism: Haloferax massiliensis; assembly: GCF_001368915.1. Classification (GTDB taxonomy): domain Archaea; phylum Halobacteriota; class Halobacteria; order Halobacteriales; family Haloferacaceae; genus Haloferax; species Haloferax massiliensis. The sequence continues at coordinate 257,378 of NZ_CSTE01000002.1, forward strand.
TGAAGAGCTTCGGTTTGGCTGGGTCGGTCAACTGGAGGTACCACATATTCCCATCATCGGCGGGGAAGGGAGCATCAGCAAACGACCGGGGGATAGTCGGCAGATTCTTCGACCGACCGCCAAGTGGATCGTCGATATCGAGGTGTCCCGAGATACCGTGGGCGAGTTTTCGTCCTACGCGCTCCGCGAATGGTGGTCCTGAGTGGCCAGATGGTTGTTTCTTCAGTCTCTTCGTCCGTACCAGTAGCGGTGTGAGTTCAACTCGCCCCCGGATGCTATCGTACTCAAGATCGATTGTGTTGCTGTAGGTTCCGTCAGTGAGTGGTGGACCCTCAACGACAGTCTCGAACCGATGGTGATTCGTGGGGCAGTACGCAACGACGACTAACGCTCCGTCGTAGGGGTCAGAAGAGGGGAACACCCTGTTTAGACTATGCTGAGTGACCGACACTTCGACCGTAAGTTCGCCCGTAGCCCAGGTTTCCTCTGATGCGAGATTTAGATTCAGAGTGTCACCGAGGGACCGACTCACCCCGGTGTTAAGATCGTACTTTACGAAGTCGAAACCTAATACTTCACCGGCGTACCGATAGGGGTACGCGTCTACACGTTTGTGGCCAGAGTTCGTGCTCATGGTTGACCTCCCGGGGAGAGGTCGTACTCAAAGTCTAGACGAGTTCGTCCTGCGAGAATCTCGTCACCGATAGCGACCGACGAAAGCTCGAAAGTGGTTCGAGTCGTGTGCTTCGTGAACTCGTAAGTTATCTCTCCGTCACGCACCGTGGGTGCCGAGTCGTCGGGAGACGACCCCCTATCGATATCGATTTGATCGATGGTCTTGTTGGACCCATCAACTTCGTCAATCGAGATCGTCAGCGTCCAGTTGTTCTCCGGTTGTGTATCGAGTTCTATCTCCCCTTGATAGCGATGTGCACCGTCGAACCAGCTGTCCAGCTGGACGACGTTGAATGGTGAGTTTCCGCCCCCGCCCCCGCCACCGTTTCTTTCACCAGAGGTCCCGTGATCGTCTTCGAAAAACGGGAACTCCTCCCCCAGGTTCTTGACTCGTTCGTCATCGTCGGTTTGAGCGCCACCGAGTATCTGTTGTAGCTCTTTCTTTACTGTCGTCTTGAGGAAGGAGACGATACGTTTAGAGGGATTTTCGTCGTCGTAGGCGTTCGCCAATCTCGGTGTGGGCTCTTCCCAGGTATCGTGGGCCTCGGGCTCGGCATCACGGAAAAAGAACTCGATGGCTTGGTCGCCTGGATCCGGTATGTCTTCGGCTTTGAGGCCCGGTGGATGTTTGGCCCCTCCCGCAAGCAGGAGTGCGTGGAAGTCTTTGCCCGTTGTGCGAGAGGCTGACCCGTAGTTCCTATACTTCACGACGTGACGTGGACCGCGGAACATCGCCACTTTGTTCCGATACTTTTCGAGATCGTTCTCGTCAACAAGCCTGACCACAAGGACGAGTTCTCCCGTTATCTCTGGTTCTGAATCGGTTGGGGGGACCTCAAACTCAATTTCTTCGACCGCGACAGTGCCTGGATCACCAAAGTCGTCGTCCGGGTTCTGCCAAGCCTCGTAGGCTTGGGCGTAGGGAGACACGCGTGGGACTGACTTCGGATTGACCTCACGGGGTGTTGAGTCGTTCGGGCCTTCAACAGTTACCTCAATGCCGTCATCAACGATGAGTGGCCAGTAGTAACGCGCTGCGGCTTCATAAATAGCGTCAACGATATCTTCCGGCTCTCTCGTCGCTCGTGTTCGCTCTCTGAAACCGACGACGAGCGAAGTCGTCCCGTTTTCGCCAGTTCGGTCCAGCCTAAGCGTCTCGGCGAGGTTACTTGGGACTGGCTGAAGTGCGACCGACCGGTCGTGCGAACCGTCGTCAACACCGAGCCAGCCGCCGCCCTTGTACTCTTCGCCTCCGAGTACGTGGTCAGGGAGGTCTAACCGGCCAACGAGTTTCGAATCCGTTTCAGATGCGGCGAGACTATGGAAGAGAACGAGTTTGAACCCAGAGAACGCCCACAAAACCGAGGCACCGACACCGTGGATGCCACCACCTTCTTTCTTGCCAGAGCTAGCGAAGTCTTTGACGAGATCTGCGTAATTGGTGTCTCGACTATCGTCGTCTCCGTCTAAACCTACTGCGTGAGTATCTTCGATGCCGAGTATGTAGAGTTCCCCTTCGTCAATCTGGTCAAGGGCTTTCTGGACGCCGAGCTTCTCGTCGTTCTCCGCGACGGCTTCGAGATGGGGCCGAAGTTGTTTCCAATCGATTGCATTTTTGAAATCCTGCAGTTCACTTCCCTCAAGACACTCGAAAAAGAAGTTGATCTGTGGTTTCTCACCGGTCTCTCTCGCGTCGTAGGTGTTCTGGATGAGTTCTCTGGGGAGGGTTCCCAGTACTGAATTTAGTGCGAACTCGGTTTGTGGTGTCCCGACGAACGTCTCGTCCGAATCCAACTCCTTGAACGTTGCATCGAGCTTTGTGTGCGCCATGTGTTTTGTGTGTATGTCTGTGTGAACCGTGAATATATCAATGTTTGCCTGAACTACATGAGACCGGAATATCACCATACCCACCCGAAGATCGGCTAATATCGGTTATTCTGTCGATTCCAGAGCCCGTGAGGTTGTCAACGCTTCAGTGTATCGGGTTGTTCAACTAACCTGATTGCCGTAGACCAATCTACACATAGGATTATGGTGTGTTTGTCGGGTTTCCCATTGTTGGCACGTACACTGAGACTCAGTCGTCAAAGTGCTCACAACCTGTGGGCGTGCCCACACGGTAGAACAGCTGGCTCACTCCTGTAAAGATTGGAAATAGACGCAGTACTCGTTAGCGAAACAAGCACCACACAATGGATCTGGCCCACATACTATCGCTCCGAAGTCTAATAGCGCAAGGTTGTATGCTCGTGCGTCTCCGGGGACCAACCTCTCAGTATAACTGAGTTGATCTGCTTCTGTCTCGGGCCACGCGTCTCGAAATACCCGACTGTACACCCTCTCGACGTTCCTATCAAGTATCGGCAACTGGTCCCCACGGGCGAAGCACAACGTGGCGTTCGCCACGTAGCGGCCCACTCGCGGAAGTTCCATCAGTAATTCTGGTTCAGCAGGGAGGTGGTCGTGTGTCGAGGCAATTTGCTTCAGTGCCGCTGAGCGCATATTTTGGAATCCGAGAGGCTCGATAACTTCGACGAGTTCGTTCTCGTTGGCCTCCGATATCGAGTCCAGCGTGGGGAACCGTTCCAAGAACCTCGGATAGACCGCTGCGACGTTGTCAGCCGGCGTCTGGGTCAGGAAGAACTCCGCTACGAACACTTCGTACAGCGTTCGGTTCGATTCGCGCCACGGGTACTCACGACGGTTCTCCTGCCACCATTCAAGCAGGTTCGTCCGAAACCGGCGCTCCGCCTCAGACAACATCGGCTCTCACTCAGTCGTCGGCGACAGAGGACTCGACAGACGGAGTTGCGGCCCCGACGTGCGAGAAAATCGCTTGTCCCATGTACTCACCGAGCTTCGGGGGGACAGCGTTTCCGATCAGTCGGCCCAGATTCGACACACCGACGTCTTCCCACTCGTCGTAGAAGTCGTAGTCTTCCGGGAACGTCTGCAACAGTGCACCCTCAAGCAACGAAAGTGCCCGGTTCTGGTCTGTATCGTAGTGACCAAAGCGGCCGCTGCCGTAGTTGTAGAACTGCGTCGTGATCGTCGGAGAGGGTTCGTCGGGCCGCATCCTGCTGTAGGGGGCTTTGTACGAGCGTCCGCTCGCTTTCCGGTGGCAATCCGCCAAGAGATGGTTGAGGCCTTCCTTCTCCCAGAGAGTCCAGTCTCCACCAGGTTCCATATTGTCGATACGCTCTAAGTTCTTTGCCGAAAGGGAACGTGCTCTATGTACGTCGTTCTCGTCGCTGACTTCCCCTGCTTCAAGTGGTGGCAAGTGATCAATCGTATCTCTGACCGTAGGATAGTCATCCTCGCTCTGAATCGGTGGATCGGGCAGCGACAGAGGCCCTCGCTTAGACGCCATGACCACCCACCGCTTCCGCTTCTGTGGGATCCCGTACTTTGGGCAGTAGACGTTCTTGTTCTCGTCGCTATTGACGTGGTAGCCCTGTGATTCCAAGCTCTCGATGAACGCGTCGTAAACGCCGTCCTCCTGCTTAACTTGGAGTACGTTCTCGGTGACCACCACATCCGGCTCGACGTACTTTGCGATTCGTGAGACCTCGTTCAATAGCCCCCACTTTTGATGATCTTCGTGACCTTTCCCCTTCGAGTGCCCCATCGTGGAGTACGGTTGGCAAGGCGCACAAGCCGCGAGGACCTTCAAATCCGCATCCCACGGGTACATCTGTGCGATTGGTTCTGGATCCTTTGCCAACGAGCGGATGTCCGCTCTGACGTACTTTCCGTCGATGTTCTGCTCGTACGGGTACTTGCAGTCCCGATCCTTATCGATCCCTGCAACGACCGAAACACCGGACTCCTGGAGGCCATAACTGAGGCCGCCTGCTCCGCAGAATAAATCCACCGCAGCTACCTTCATAAGCATCTTTCTCGCGTATCGTCACATAAGCGTTCGGCAACTACACCATTCTGACTACTCCCACCGCAAGAGGAGCACGTCGGAGTGACCCGGTTAGAACTGGTATCCGTTCCGAGGGACGGATCTCATCGACGCGTAACAGTAATACTAACTAGGTGGTCTTAGTTCCGTACAGACATACCGGTTTATACATGGACCAGGAACAGATTCAAATCAACGAAGCGGCTAAGTGGTTCTTCTTTAGTGGTGGGCCAGGAGCCCCACGCTACGGCGACGACCCCACAAAACACGCCGTAGATCACGATTCGGAGGCATTCGTCCGTGAGGTCCTTCAAAATGCGAACGACCAGGGCCTCCCGAACGGAGATCCAGTCGAAGTGACGTTCCGTTTCGTCACGCTAACCGGTGACGAGAAAGAGGTATTCCTTGACGGACTCGGCTGGTACGATGGGCTCGGAGAACGGATGCGAGCAGTCGCGGACACACACAATGGCCATCGTTACGAACGTGTCGTCAAACGGGTCAACGATCCCGAGGCCGAACTCCGCCTCCTCGTCGTCGAAGACAGAAACACGACCGGATTGACTGGAAGCTGGAACGGAGATTCCAACTACGCTGCACTGGTGCGTGACGAACTCTACAGCAGTAAGCAAGACGACACTGCAGGCGGCTCGTACGGCCTCGGTAAGTCCGTTCTCTGGACGTTTTCGGGGGCTTCGACAGTCGTCTTCAATTCACATCTCACTAGCAAGCGTCAGGACGACTCGCCCCGTCTCATCGCCCGTTCTAAGTTCCCCACGCACCAACTTCGGGAGGACGATACGACGTACCAAGGTGCGGGGTGGCTCTGCAAACCAATCGAGACCGACGACGGACCCCGCCCGGAATCCTTCTGGGGAGAGCACGCGTCGCAACTTGCAGAACAACTGCACGTGGAACGGCCCGCAGTCAGCGGAACGAGCGCCATGGTCGTTGAGTTCCAGGATCCGACTCGGGACGAGCGACCGGACGTCGAAGATCTCGCACAGGAGTTCGTTGACGCCTCTGTCAAGTACTTCTGGCCAGCCATCTATCGAGGCGATCTCGAAGTCACGGTCGAAACGCCCGAGGAAACACTGGCCGCCGACGTCGAGAGCGTTCCTGCGATCCGACCGTTCGTCGAGGCTTATGAGGAGAGAACTACGGAGGTTCAGACGCTGGTGAACCCAGGAGACGTTGCTGGACTCGATATCCCAGTCAATCTCCCGCCTCGTGCCGATGGAACCGAGACCCCCGACGGATCGGTTCGGTTGTCGGCTCGCCTCGCTTCTCCCGCGGACGACGATTCGTATCTGAATAACATCGCATTGTTCCGAGGGGCGGGAATGGTGGTCAAGTACTACGACCAGAGTCGTGTCGCCTACGGTGACCGGAACTTCTTCGGCGTGATAGCCGCTGGCGAAGCGCGGTCAGAAGGGATCCCCTCGGATAGTGATCTAGAGATCGACCGATTCCTGCGGTTCGCCGAACCGCCAGAACACGACGAGTGGGAATCCACTGAGAACCTCCGTGAGCAGTACCAGCGTGGATTCCGGATGGCACTTGACGATATGTTCGGAACGCTCCGTGACGGGCTCCGTCACCTGATCTCGAAGGGTAACAGCGGCGACTCACTATCCGACAACGTTCTGAATCGGTTCCCTATCCACGGGAGCGGAAATCCACGGTCCACGACGTCGCCCGCCGATCCTGTCTTCGAAATCGACAGTTCGTCGCGCTTCGACGGCGATGCGTGGGTGATCTCTGGTCGAATTAAAACACTCCCAGAACAGTTCGACGGGTGGAGTGCCGACATCTCACTCACCGGTGTTGGTGAGGACGGATCCCGTTACGACGACATCCCCATCGACTACGTCGAAATCGAACAATCCGGCGTAACCGTGTCGCAAGACGACGGATGTGTTCGCCTGGTCGCCGATGAAGACGTCGATGATCTCTCGTTCTCGGGCCGTTCTCATTCCGACGAACATGCTGACTTAGTGCACGGTGATGTCGGTGCAACACAACTGGAGATACTCGCTGAGTTACAGACTTCGGAGGAGGATCAAGCGTGACCAGACACTCTCAACGACACCGTACTACGACACTTCCGTTTAGCTACCGAGATAAGGGGATAGACTTTGATCTGGACTCGTTCGCAGTTGATGATGGGGAGCGAACAGTACTTGACCTGAATCCATCACAGACAGAGATCAACGTCGCATCGGCTGTATCGTCGTCTGGCAGTAGCAGTGACGAGTCGGATTGGGACACTATTACTCTCCACGGAAAACTGCGCCTAGCCGAAGAGACGGTTCAAGCAGTCTTTCCACGGGACGAGTGGGCACAGCCTCCAGCCAAGCTCTACGTTACCCTCCGCTGTCACGAGACAATCTATCGTGACCGAGTCGTCATCTCCGAAGCTCCCACCACACCCGGTGAATACGAGGTCAGGCTAGAGATTCCGAAGAATATCGTTCGCGGGACCGTCGAACTGCGCCCGTATCTGGTTCGCACCGATGCTCGTCCGGGAGAAGAACCGAACGACTATGCCGATCAGAAGAACTTCCGCGTTGCCAGTGGGACGCTGTACTACGTCGTCGTTGACGGCCACGAGGAAGAAGAGCGAGCCGCCATTGATGGTGAGCGAGTCCGGTTCTCCCAAAACGCCCACCTCCCAGATGGGAACAAGCTGTACTATCTCGACTTTCGGAACGAAACTCGACCTAAACTGTGGATCAACTCCGACCATCCCCGTATTGCCGAAGTGCTACAGAGTAGAGGATCTGTGGGTGCTGAGGCTCGGATGCGTGACGTGATACTCGACCAGGTGAGCTACGGCGTGTGGGTACAACTACTCGTTCGTGCTGGGAGTGTTGTAGACGCAGAGGGCGAGGTTGAACACGAGTGGCAGGAGATGGTACTCCAAACTTTTGCTCGAAACCTCTACGAGACCAATGAGGTATCAGAAGCGATTCACCGTCTCAGAGACGACCTCTCTGACCCACAAACCCTACCCCACGTGATGCAGAAGATCGATAGCGAACTTCAAGAGTATATAAATCCCCGAGAGCAACTGATCCATCTCATGGAGGAGGGCCTCCAGATCTAACGTGACTGAGACAGAATTACAGCGACTGACCGAAGACGGACGTCGCCTTGTGGGGCAGTCGTTCATGAAAGGTGAGGCGACGTTAACCGAGGAACAGCTGAACGAGTACGTAGAGCCTATGCCGGGACGTCCGACGGCCGACCTTGACAGGATCGATTCCGCAGTACAGGACGTTCTGGAGGGGTACCCAGAGTACGAGACAGCTATAGATGGCGCACTCGCTGAAGAAATTCACCGTTCCCTCGACATCACGAGACGAACTGCCGGTGATCCGGGCCTCTGGCATTGGCTAGCAGTAGTCCGATACCCAGATCTCGTCCGACACCGATGGGAATATCGCTCCGAAGAGGCGATGAGAGAGAAGTTCCTCGGTGCGGGCTCCGACTTGTACTCGAACGCCATCCACAGGCTCTGGTGGATAGCGGAGCTCACTTCGCGTGGCAACGATTATTCGACGACTGACGCGGTCTTTGCCAATCAGACGATGGTCAACAAGGTGTTTGACCGCTGGTTCGCGCGCTACCAACCCGCCGTTCGAGCTATGTGTGACGAACTCGCAGACGAACCGTCGCGTGTCATAGACGAAACGACACGGCGGTTCAACCACGCACTGACGAACGTGCAGCTTGAAGGGCTCTCAGAGACCGAGGCACGAGAGATGATTAGACAGATCGTCACCGAATCTCGATAAACGCCTCTTTACCGGTGTCGTCACAACTACGTTTCCGAACTCATTCTTGTAACGGAGCGTTCACGAGACCCTGGTTTGACCACACGACATTAGCTGGTATGGACGTACTCTTAATCAGAGTGCTTGACTGTGAGTCCCAGTACATCACAACGCTGGTTAGTTGAGACGGCTGCTGAAGGTGTGTCTACGACCAAGCAAACACACAGTGAACTCCATGGGGCCAACTTCTTAGCTCACTCGTCCTCATCTATGAGGTGGAATTTCCTCTCAATCTTGCAAGCAATACCGAATTTGATTCTGAGGGCCTAGATTTCGATGCCGTGAGATTCTATGTACTCTGAGTATTTCGACAGACCACCTGACTATAGACTTCTCCTTAGCGACGACGGCGGTCCGACGCGCACGGCCCTTGAAATGGCTGTTTATCTTACCACTCACTAATTATACAAATAGTTTTTATACTCCATCAAGTACCCTGAGATGGCGCAAAACCGCCGCCCGGTGGTGTGACACCGGGCAACAGGTGCTGCCTGGTATGACAGCAAGAGACACTAATCGTGTCGGGAGTGATAACTCTGACCCTCGGTCGGTCGAGGACGCGGAGATCGTCACCGAGCACGATACGCGAAACAGGCGAATCGTCCAACACGCGCGGGAGAACGGCGGTACGACGACCCGCAGAGACCTCGTTGCGAAGACGGGTCTCACCGCGAGTGAACTCGAAGAACACCTACAGACGCTCGCAGACGGCGGGTGCGTGGACCTGATCAGCGACGGGGAACACGAACTGATCGCGCTGACGTTCCGCGGAGAACACCTCGCCGGAGGGTACCGATGAGTGAGGCCGACCACGCCTACGCGATCCCAATCGACCCCGACGACGCGTTCCGGGCGATCTCGAACGGCAGGCGTCGGCAAGTGATCCTCTCGCTCGCGCAGTCGGAGAGCGCGCTCACCGCGTCGGAGCTCGCGGTGGAGATCGCCGCAATAGAGAACCTCGTCGATCCGTCCGAGGTGACGAGCGAGCAGCGGACCCGAGTCTACGTCTCGCTGGTCCAGTCTCACCTTGAGACGCTCGACCGGGCGGGCGTCGTCGAGTACGACGAGCGGGGGAAGCGAGTCTCGCCGACCGACGCCACGGAACCGGTCGCCGGACACGTCCGCCGGATCACGACGGCGTGTTACAGGCCGGACGCGGGGAGGGTCGATGAGTCGTAGCGACGGGTACCGAACCTTCCCGACGAGCGTTCGGAGAGAAATCCTGAAGCGGGACGATTTCCAGTGCCAGGTCTGCGGACGCCTCGGCCCCGAGCGCGGCGGGAACATCGACCTCGAAGCGCACCACATGCGGGAGGACCCCGAGTACGTAGATCGGGACCACGCGGACAACGGCACGACGATGTGCATCCCGTGTCACCACCTGATCACCCACCGGACGACGGCCGACGACCTCCCGTTCGCCCTCGACGACGTCGCCGCCGAGGTCAACCTCCTGTACAAGGACATCGAGATCCTCGTGTACCTGTACGAGCACGGCCCCGCGACGACGAGCGAGATCCGCGAGGCGACGAGCGGTTCCGCCCGGACGTCGATCATCGAGCGGCTCTGGACGCTGATGTCCATAGACAGGGACGTCGATTCCCTCGACGGGCCGCTCATCGACAAGGACCTCGACACGGACGAGTGGGGGTACCCCGGCGACATCGGTCGGACCGTCCGCGGACGCGTTCCCGAGGGTGAAGAGGAGTTAGTCAACCGGTTGCGGGACGAACTGCTCCGGCGGCTCCTCGACGCGGGTGTGAACCGATCGACCCTCGCGCTGTTCTTCGGACGTTCTCGGAGGGCCACCTTCTACATCGCCAAGCGGGCCGGAGCGATCCGGGTCCCGTTCGACGACGAGTCTCACCCTGACGCACTGATGGACGAAGACGAGTTCGACCGGGTGGTCGATGGGATGGAACGACTGTTCAGGGGAATCGACCGGAGTCGGGATGACCGGTAATTGTTCAAGGGTGATGTGTGTAGCGACTGAGAGAACGACAACGAGTCGGAGCCGATCGATGGAACACGTACACGCGCGACACGACGAACTGCCCGGGCAGTTGACGCTGCACGTCGGCGACGAGGAACTGCTGTTGGACCGGGCTCGCCCCCGCGTTCGACCGAACGAGCTGGTGGTCGCGCCCGTCGAGTTACACAAGCGGAACGTCCAGCGGAGACTTCGTGAGCGGAGCGCGTCGAAGGGTGCGTTCGAGTTCGAGGACCCCGTCGGAGCGAGCCGGAGCGTTCTCGACGAGACGAACGTGCCGAGCAAGGCGATAGACCGAATCGACCGCCTCGCGCTCGTGCGCTCGCTTCTGACGGAGAGTGAGTCGCGGGAGGCAGCCAGGGTATCGTTACCTCCGGGAGTCCCCTCGCGCGACCCGCAGTCCGTCGAACAGCTTCGCACCGAGGTGGAGGCGTTAACCAACTTCCACCCGGAGCGGGTCGGGGCGTGGAGGAGCGGGGCCGAGAGCCTGTACGAACCGATCGACGCCGAGAGCGAGAGGCAACTAGACGCCGCGCTCGACGTGGAGCGCGCGCTCCGTGAGCGGACGTCCAAAGCGGTTTCCGAGGCGGAACTCGTCCGGCGAGCGACCCGAGCGATCACGGCGACTGAGGGCTCCGCGTGGAGTGACGCCTACCCCGAGATCGAGCGCCTCACGCTCGTCGGAGTGAGCAGTCTCTCCGCGCCGCACGCCGACCTCGTTCACTCGCTGCTGCTGGCGACGTCGCTGGAGATTCACGTCCACTTCCGCCGAGGAACCGGCGAGTTCCTCCGAAGTCGGACGCCGGCGTTACTCGACGTCACCAGTCCCGGTAGGGAGGTGTTCGAATGACCTCGTCGAACCGACTCGCGCTCTCGCGTCCGCTCGAAGAGACCGAGACGCCGGTCGTCGAACTCGTGGCGACGACCCGCCGCGAGGAAGCGCGGAGCGCGATGGCGGTCGTCGCGGCGCTGCGCGACCGGGACGTACCCGTCCGCGATATCGCGGTGGTGGTTAGAGACCTCGACGCGTACGAACCGCCGTTCTTCAGGGCGGCGATTCAGTACGGGATTGCCCCGGTGTTCTGGACGCAGCTCTACGTCACCAGGACCCGCCCGTACGCGCTCATCGAATCGGTCTGCGACGCGCTCGACGCGGAGGAACTCGACTCGGACGCGCTCCTCCGCCCGCTCGAACACCGGTGGGCACCGGTGGAGACGACGACGGACGAGTGGCCCGTCGAACCGGCGGCACTCGACCGGGTGAGACGAGCCCTCCCCGGGGGCTCTCGGACGCTCGAAGAGTGGACCGAGGTGCTGGAGGCGAGCGGCGCGGACCCCCGCGTTCTGACGTTCGCGGACTGGCTCGATACCGCTCCGGACCCGAGTCCTGAAACCGTTCGGTCCGTCCTGAGCGACGTCGTTGAGGGGTACGCCGAACACGGGCTCCCCGTGACGAAGGAGGCGGACTCACCGGCACTGCTCGACACGGAGACCGACGCCCGGGCGGTCGTTCGGGTTCGGACCCTCGTCCAGCAGCTCCGTCACAAGTTCGACGACAGGCTCGACGAGGGAGCGGTCGAACGCTCGTGGGGCGACGTGGCGGAACTCGCCAACGTGATCGCCACGCAACGCCCGGGGCGACGCGAGCACTCCAACGCCCGCGCGCTGGACGTACTGGAGGCGAACGACGTGTGGGCGCTCGATGTCCCGTTCGTCGTGGCCGTCGGTCTGACTGCCGACGACTGGCCCAGAGTGACCGACTCGATGGTCCCACCGGAGTTCCAAGAGACGGTGTTGAGGGGAGACGGCGACGTCGGGAAGCTCGCGCCGAGACCTTCGTGGGTGAACGGACGCGACCGCGACCAGTTTCTTGACATGCTCGGTGCTGCCGGCGAAGCGGTCATCGTGACGCGGCACACGCAGACCGTCGACGGGAACGAAGTCTACCCGTCGCCGTTTCTCGACCGGATAGACGCCCGGAGGATCAACGAATCCGACAGACAGCGGCTGGTGAGTGAGGAACGAGAGCTGCCACCGGAGATACGACGGTTACTGCCACCGCAAGCGGAGGTGAGCGATGGTGAGTGAGGAGGAGGAGGCGACACCCGACGGCCCGCTCCGGTTGAAAGGGGCACAGCGGGAGATCAGGGACGAGTACTTCGCCTGCGACGCGGGGCTGTTCACGCTCAGCTGCGTTCCCGGTTCCGGGAAGTCGGCGACCGCAACTCACATCGCCGCAGAAGACCTCCTCCGTCGGTACGTCGACGGTGATCCGACCCCCGAGCTGCACGTCGCGGTGGTCTCGTTCAACAGGGACGAGGCCGCCTCGATCGTTCCCGCGGTCTGTGAGCGGCTCCGAGTCATCGTCGAACACGAGCTCGTTCCGGCCGCGTCGGAGGTGTCCGAACCGGAACTGGAGTACCTCCTCCAGCGGGTTCGTCGAGCGCCGTTCATCGGGACCATCGACAGCCTCCTCAGGGGAGTCCTCCGAGAGGTCGTTCACGACGTTGGGTTCGAGACGATGCCGTCGGTCGGAAACGAGGCGCTGTTGAAACGAGTCCACGCAGAGTGTTACGACCGAATCTCCGACGACCCGGCGTGCGCACGCCGACTCGAACGGCTGGAAGCCGCGTATCCGCCGGGCGATCACGACGCCGGCGTCGCGGAGATGCTCGAACGGGCGCTGACGTACTGCCGCGACCGGGGGCTCACGACGGGAGCGTTTCGGGTCGAGCTCGAACGGACGCGCGGCGCGGTGTACGGAGACGGCCAACCGGACTCGTTCGAGGATGTCGTATCGAGCGTGGAGCGCTGTCTGGGCGACGACGAGACGGCCGGAGAGCGAGTCCGCGATTCGGTCAGCGACGTGGACCGTGGCCGCATCGTCGAGGCGGACAACGCGCTGTACCACGCCTGGGGCGCGCGTATCGAAGACCTCTGCGAGGCGCTCTCGACGTACCGGGAGACCTATCAGGACGCCGTTCGTGAGTTCGGCGTCCTGTCCCACATCGACGTCTCGTACCTCGTCGACGCGTACTTCGGCGGCGAGTTCGACGACTTCGACCGCGAGCTCCGGGACCACGTGCTCGGGAAGTACCGGTCCCGGATTCGGAGCCTCATCGTCGACGAGGCGCAGGACGTCTCCGAGATTCAGCACGCCGCGCTCTCGCACCTCGTCACGCCCGAAGTGCGCGTTCTCGGCTGCGGGGACGTCCTGCAGGGAATCTACCTGTGGCGGCACGCGGACCCGTCGCTGTTCGAGTCGGCCACTACGTCCGGTCGGTACCTGGGTATCGACTGGGACGTCCACGAGAACCGGACCGCGGCGACGACGTACCGCTGCGTGCCGGCGATCGCGTCCGCCGTCAACACCGTCTCGGAACCGATATTCAGCGATCCCGCCCGCGGGAACATCGGCGACCTCGATGCGGGATACACTCCGCTGGAGGCCGCGCGAGACGAGGTCGACGAGACAGCGGTGCACGTCTCCTCGTTCACCGGCGTCGGCCATCCCGGGACGTCCACGTGGGCGAATCCCGAGGGAGGACAGGGAGAGGCGAACCTTTTGGCGACACACCTCTCTCGCGGTATCTCCGACGGGACGTTCGCCGACGAGAACGGAGATCCGCTCGGGATCACCGTCCTGTTCAGGCGCAAATCGAGGATGAGCGATTACGAAGCCGCGTTCGAAGCGGAGGGGCTCCGCGTCCGAAACGCGAGCGAGAACCTCTTCGACTGCCCCGCGGTTCGGGCCGTGTTCGACGTCTGCGACTGGCTCGTCGATTCGGCTTCGCCGGAGGGAACGAGGCGACTCATAACGGAGTCGGGTCTCGGGCTCGAATCTCTCGAAGGGATCTTCGAAGCGAACGCGTGGAGTGTCGATCGCGTGCTCGACAGCGCCGACGAGGGCGCTCTCACCGAAGCACAACGAGAAACGCTCGCGGCGCTTCGTCGGCTCCGCGACCGCCGCGACGTCTTCGAGACGTTCCCCGCTCGGACGTACGTCGAGGAGGTCGTCGGAGCCCTCGCGCTCAGGGCGGACCCTCACGGTGACTTCGGAGACGTCGATCCCGCGCAGCGGGTCGCAAACGCGGACGCGCTCGTCGAGACGATAGCGCAGTGGGCGGGTGACGAGCACCACTCTCTCCCCGATCTACTGGAACTCGTCGAGCCGTTCCGAGAGGAACCGGACGCCGGGCCGACACGGCCGAGTTCCGTCGACGCCGATTACGACGTGCTCTTCCAGACGGTGCATCGCGCCAAGGGCGACCAGGACGACGTCGTCGTTATCGCGGACCCAGGGTTCGATATCTGGACCCAGGGCCCCCACGCCCAGCGCTTCGTCGCACAAGGCAACATCGCGGGGCTCGCGCCGCCGACGGACGCGAGCGCTCCCACCGACGTCACGATCCCGCCCTTCGACGGTGGGCTGTACGACCCGAGCGACGGGTGGCAGCGCGACGTCGGGCTCCGTTGGGCGACCGCTCGATGGCGTGATACGGCTGTCCCCACTGCAGATCCCGACGTCCTCGTCGGTCCTCCGAGACTCCGCCGGTTGGCCGAGAACGAGCGGGCCGAGTCCTGGCGGCTGCTGTACGTCGCGCTCACGCGTGCGATGGACCACTTGATAATCCCGTTACCGAGGACTTTTCCCGGGGGACGCCCGCGAGACCGCTGGCTCGACTCGATCCGTGACGGGCTCCGCTTCCCGGACGGGTGTACAGAGACGTACACGCTCGCGCCGATCGAGTCGGACCTGAACAGCGAGCGGATACGGATCGGCGTCAACGACGCCGACCTGCTGGCCCGTCGGCACAGGAAGGGGAGCTCGACGCCGCTTCCCGAGGTCGCCGTGAGAGCTCCCATCTCCGATCGACTGGCTCCGTGGGTTCCTCGTTTCGTCAACCCGAGCACGATGTATCCCCTCACGAAGGACAAGGACCGATACGCGCTCGCTCACCTGCTCGGAGAACCGCTCCACACCGAGACGAACGACGTCGCGGAGGACCTGCCACTCGTCTTCGAGCGGATGGGCCCCGACGAGGTCGGGTCCTGCGTGCACGGGGTACTGACCGAACTCGTCAAACGCGAGGTGTCGGAGCGCGCCGTCCGATCGATGGGCGACGAGGTCAGAGACGTGTTCGACGAGGTCGTTCACGAACGCGAACCGGGTATCGGCGTCGACGAGCGGGACGGGCTGTTCGCCTTCTTCTCGGATGTGCTCGACGATTTCTTGGAATCCGACCTCTGGGCGCGGATCGCGGAGGCGGAGACAGTCGTCGTGGAGCGACCCATCGACGGCCTCGTGTCGGTCGGGGACGTCGAGATCGAAGTTCACGGGGAGGCGGACTTCCTCACCGTTTCACCCTCCGGTGAGCGCCACGTCACCGACGTGAAGGTGTCGCTGACAGACCTCACAGAAGAGACCCGACGTCGCTACGAGCTTCAGGTAGCCGCCTACGGATACCTCTTCGACCAGCAAGGAGACTCGGGGAGACAGGTGCGACGGACCGTCGAGACGTTCGGCGCGAAACGCGAGACCGTCACGTCGTCGTGGTCGCCGTCGGTCGTCGAACGCCGATTGTCCATGCTCACGGACGACTGACCGGTACATGACCGATAAGGAAATCGAGATTGCGGAAATCACAATTTCTAAATCCGGGCCATCGGCCCGGAACGGTCTCTGGAGGCGAACGTTCGAGAGACGGTTCTCTCCGAGCGTGGACCCCTTTACCCGGAGTCTGAGCTCCTGCTCCGTACCCAACTCAGCCAGCCGAACACGCACTTCAGTAATCCGGTTTCGGGCGGTCGTGGACTTATGACCGTTCGGAAGAATTAGCGTGTATGACCGAATCGGACCCCGCGGAACTCCCACCGCTGAACGAGGGGACGCCGCCGCTCGACGCCGCGGTCGCGGTGGAGTGGTGGTTCGAATTCAAGGAGGACGGAGGGCCGAAGCTCGATACGTTCCACGGCTTTCACGACGCCGAGAAGATAGCTGACGGAGACCCCCCGGAAGTCGAAGACGGCGAGGTCGTCACCGCGACCGGTGACCCCGTCGATTCGGACGGTGTGCTCGAAGGGGACGCGGGAGACTCCCGCCACGTGTTCCTCACGCACCGAGACGCGCTTTCGCGCGGTATCGACCCGTGTACCAGTTGTTTCCCGCGGTACGCGACCGACCGTCGTATCGAGAGGGAGCGAGGAGACGACGGGCTCCTCACCGAGCCGGGCGTCGAGGGTGTCGTGTTCAAGCTCTCCACCCGGTACGACTTGGAGTCCGACTGGACCGTCGATTCGGTTCACGACTCCTACACGTCGATGCTGTACCGCGCTCGCGCGGTTCGCAAACAAGTCGGGTCCGCCGGTGGGCGGCTTCGCGTCTCGTACATGCCGATTCGTCGGTGTGACTACGCGTCGTTCTCGGAGGCGATGGCCGCGGAGCCGTCGATGGCGCACGTGTCCGAACTCAGGTCGATACAGCCCGACGAACTACCGGCAGTTCGTGATCGACTCGGCGACGACGCGCTTCGAACGCAGGTTGTCCACGAGCACCGCGTCACGGACACGGCCGACACGAGACCGCCGATACTCCACGAGTCGGAGAGTCCGCCCTGTGGATACGAACGCGATTCGCCCCTCTGGGGCGGGGAAGAGGACGAAGATATCCGGGAGATGTTCGAGGATGTCCGACCGACGGTCGCCGACGTCGTCGAACAGGGTAACGTGGTCCGGTTCTGTGAGACGTGTTTCCCGGAGCTCGCGTCGTGGGACGAGGACGCAAGGGACGATTAGTTCCCTCGACCGCTCCCGTTTGATAGAAGAGCGCACCTCGTTTCCTCACTGAGGGGTAACCCCGTTTCCGCACTGAAGACGATGTCAGGTACTCGACGCCCCTCTGAAGGCATGACCTCGTTTCCGCACTGGGGGTTTTTTGGCACCTTGTTTCCGCACTGAAGGTAACCCCGTTTCCTCACTGGAGGTTCTGGGGCACCTCATTTCCGCACTGAAGCGTGACCTCGTTTCCGCACTGGAGGTATCCGGGCACCTCGTTTCCTCACTGGGACATCGAGTTCAAGCGCACGATCACACTTTCAACAGATGGTCATAGATGCGCTCGGTCGTCTGGATGCTCCTGTGCCGGAGACGGTTCCGAACGTCGTAGAGCGTGTTCCCCTCCTCTTCGTTCATCATCCGGTAGGCGACGCCGTGTCGGAGGGCGTGCGGCGTGACGTCGTCGGGAGTACCCCTACTCCCATCAAGCCTGAAGGGGCGAACCTCTGCCTTCTCGGCTATTTTGTGGATCATATTACGGACACCCTGTTCGGAGATGCGGTCGGAAGAGCGCGACGGGAAGAGCGCCGGCGTGTCTTTCCACCGGTTGGTGAGATACGAAGACAGCAGTCGCGTGGTGTCGTCGGCGAGCACGAGCGTGACCGGCGGCGGCGAGTGCTCGTTGGGGTAGTCCTTCTGGACCTCCGTCGGCAGGTAGAGTTCCGAGTTGTCGTTCCGGAGGAACTCAACGTCGACGCTGACGAGTTCGCCGACGCGGAGTCCCGTGTCGAACATCGTGGTCACGATGGCTTCGTTGCGTTGCTGTAGGTACTCGGCACCGGTCTTGTAACACGCCGAGCGGAGTGACTCGACTTGGTCGGGCGTCACCCACACTTTCGCTCGAACTTTGGAGTTTGCGTATTCGCTCATTCTGGCACACCGACTTTATAAACAGTAACGCTCCAACCCTCTTTGAACTTTGGAGTCTACAAGAAGATTCCAAAGTTCAGTATGTCTCCGCTGGATAAGAAAGAACACCGCGCCGAAAAAGAGGACATCCACATAGCCTGTCCAGACGAAAGAGTGGACTAGTTGAATCAACCATCAACTTTCCGGGAAAGATACCATGGATCACCACGCCAGAAAATTCAAAAGAAACAGACAGGTTCGACGATCGTTTGAGCCGTCACTGTCTGGCGCTCGAAGGACGGTAGCCATGCTGGCTTGAACGTAATCCCGGTTGGAGGGTAAATCCCTCAGGGTATATCACCGTACGTCTTAGGACGATACACCCCCCTGAGCGGAGTGTCTACAGACCGATTCGCAAGTTCATATCTCCGTAGACACTCTCTAAGGAGTGTAGAAAGTGTCTACGGTCTTTGAGCAAACATCAATGTATTGATAAACATCCTGGAAATGTACATTGAAAAGTGCACGATCTATTTGGAATCGTAGGACGGCAAGGGGAGACGTTTCTGAAAATCCTCTGTATGTGTGAGAATTTTTAGTTTATCTGGGTCGAATTTGAGTGGAGTCCGCAAATCCGCAGGTCAATCCATGCAACGAAATCACGATGATCTGTTTGGAACCAAAAGACGGCGATAGATCCGTCCATCACATTGATTTCTGCACGTGTTCTTTGGGATCGAAAGACGGCGGAGAGGCGGAAAGAAAGTTCCATTTCCCGGCCGAACTCCGCTTGTGCGGCTACTTTCGGTGTCAATCCGGATCTGACCCTTCTGGACGCGATTATAGTCAAATTACTGAACTTTTGCCTACATTGAAATCCGCACGATTGATTCGTAATCCGGAGACAGGGCTCACTTCACGCTTCGTTGTAAAATCGACACGATCCGTTGGGAATCGCTATCCCGCAGCTCGGATACCGGATCTCGACGTGGCATCGGAATACTGATGATTGAGATGATAGGTTCCTAAACCACGGATCTCCCGGGTACTACCGGCGAATACTTACATTGAATTTCGCACGACTTTTTCGTGTGGCAAGTAGAAGCGCCAGCATCCCCAGCTAGCGGTGTTTGAATTTCTGCCATCCGTATCAAATATTTGTCTTGACATAATTCTACCATGTAATCGAATAACTCTCTCGAATACCATCATAGAACCCGCGCAACTGCTGAGTGGATATATAACATAGATGTGTGTTCTTATCAAGAGTTTTGACGGATTCAATAAGAAATCTGATAGCTTGTCCGAGCAGACCGGAGTTGGTGGGATTCTAACCAATCATCGAATTTGAAATACCAACAGAGAGTGTTCTGAAAATATGTTCTCTGCTGGTATGCAGAGTCGGTGGTCGCGGTTGGGAGGTTCGATGCGCTTAGTCGAACGCCCCATCTTCGACGTCCGGAACCCCCCGAACGAATTGACGCGACGGATGTCTCAATGGTTTCGTTCTCTATTTGGTTGGCTGTACTGGTCCGGTCTCTGCTGCGCAGTCATTCTGTCCCGGGGTTCGATTCCGTGGTCTTGAGACGCAGCGAGTCGCCGTCACGTTCGATGACCTGCTTATCGACGAGGCGGGTGATCGCATCGGTCACCGCCCGTTCGTCACCGTCCGAAAGCGACCGCACGTTCGACAGGACGAAGGACCGAATCGAACTCGTTTCGCGCCTCCCGTCGTCGATCGCCCCCAGAACGAAGTACTCGGCCTCGAATTCGGTTGCGAATTCCGAAACGCGTTCAGTGAACGACGCCGGTAACCCGGAGAGCATCTGCACCGCGGTCTCGATGGCGAATAGCGGGTGAGATCGGTCGCGGATGTGTCGCGCCTCCGTCGAACCCGTATTGAACGGGCGCTGTTTCTCGATCTCCTCCAGGATCGACTCGTACTCCAGCCCGCGTTGCGCGTACAACCGCATGTCCTCGATGTCCCGCCGCCTTCCGCTCCCCAAGTCACCGCCCGAGACGGCCTTCAGCAGGAACATGTCTTCGTCGGAGAGTACGTACGCCGTCGCGTGCTCGCCGACCCAGAACTCCTCCGCCCGCTCGTGCATCCGAGTCGTGATCCACACCTTCCCGACTACCTGCCGTTCGAACAGGTCGATTCGGAGCCCTCGCTCGGGATGACGCGTCTCGACCGTTTTCCCGACGCCGTCGAAGGGCTCGGTGGGCTCGTCAATCACCTCGAACCCGTTCCGTTGCAGCGCTTCGTACACGTGCTCGAATTCGGTCGTCACGGCGAGGGCCAAGTCGATGTCCTCAGTCTGGGCTTTGAGTCCCTGAACCGTCATCGCCGACCCACCCAACAGGTACACGTCGACGGGTTCCGAGAGCCATCCGTCGAACTCCGACAGGAACTCCCTGATGGCGTCGCCGCCGGTGAAGACCGCCATTCAGGCGACCCCGTACTGGTCTTTCAGCGCCGCGTACTCTCCGGGACTCGGTAAGCGAACTCCTCCCTCATCGCCCGCCTCGATGTTCTCGTCGATGAAAGCGTACATCTGAGAGATCGTCTGCTCGACCCCGTACCAAGTCGCGGTCTCCGTGAGCGCTTCCCGGTCGATCCCCTTCTGTTCGATGAGGAGTAACGCGTAGCTCGTCCGCCGCGAGTCCGCGTCTAGAACGAGCGTGTGGCAGACGACCTCTGCGGGGGTGAGAGGTTCGTCCGGCGCGTACCAGAACGCCGGCTCGCCCGCGAGGAAGAATCGCAGGCCGTACGCCCGAAATCTCGCCAGCCCCGTCAGTTCCCAGTCTTCCGCGCTCTGGAGCGTGTCCGTGTCCTCCGGGTCGTGGACTCTGACCAGAGCCCGCTTCGGGTCGCACCACTCCACGGTCGCGCTCGGCGCGAGAGCGCGAACTCGGACTCGGTGTTCGTGCGCGACGACCGCGCGAGCGAATTCGAGCAGCGGTCGCAGGTCGTCGGCGAGCGCGTATTCCGGCCCTGCCGGATCTAACATCGCCCGGTTCTTCAGCGGTGAGAGGGCTTTGTGAACGGCCTGTCTCGTGATCCCCAGACGGTCGGCGATCGCCGTGACGCGACGCGGTTCGTCGAGGAACCAGCAGACGCGTATCGTCGCGGGGGAGAGGAGCTCAGGCCATTCGACGTGTGCGAGTTTCGAGGCGAGGCGGCGGTACGCTTCGACGACCGGATCGTCCGTCGCTCTCACGACGCGCAGGTTGTGATGGCCGCGCGTCTCGCGCACCAGTCCCGCCTCGATCATTTCGTCGACGACGCGATAGACTTGCTTCCTGCTGTTCCCCGTGTCCGCCGCGAGTTCCCGGGCGGTGGCTTCCCGACCGGAGGAGAGCGCGTCGAGAACAGCGATCCCGGTCTTCGAGAGCATCTTTGTAAACCATATTGTCCGAACACTCAAAGGTGTTCCCACGGTTTGGTTTACGATTTGGCCCATAGTCTGAGTGCTCCCGGTGCGGGCAGAGCTATATTGCGTCACGCGCCAGCTCAGACCGCGCGCTCGGAGCTTCGGCAGTGTTCCCCGAACGGGCACGTCTCGCACTGCGGAGTGCGTGCGGTGCAGACGTCGGCCGCGAAGTCCAACATAGCGTGCTGGAAATCGCTCCCGCGTCGAGAGGGTACGAGCCCGTCGGCGAGATGCGGGAGAGTCCCCGAGTCCGGGGGTAAGTCGAAGAAGCGGGAAATCAGACGCCGAACGTTCGTGTCCACCGCCGCGATGTCCTCGTCGAACGCGTGTGTCAGGACCGAGCGCGCGGTGTACGCGCCGACGCCATGGAGTTCCAGAAGGTCAGCGTATCGGCGGGAGACGTCGCCCGAGTGCCGCGCGACCAACTGCTGTGAGGTCCGTCGGATGAACTCCGCTCGTTTCGCCAGACCGAGCGGAGCGATTCGTCGTTCGATCGCCTCCGGGTTCGCGGCGACGACGGTTTCGGGCGACGGGTACCGCGCGACTATCGGGAGATACGCACCGGAGACTGACGCGGCGGTCGTTCGCTGAAGCAGTATCTCCGCGATCAGGATCTCGAACGCCGACCGGCCGGGCTCGCGCCAGGGTAGCCGATGCCGGCCGTTCTCTTCGTGCCAAGCAAGTAGCGGTCCGACGAACGACTGCTGAGGGTTCAACACGTGACGCTCTGCCGCGTCATCGATGAAATACGTTCGTCGGGGACGTCGGTAGTTCGATTCTCCTCGATGGTGGGTTCAGCTTCGCCCGGATCGTACTTCAGAGTATGATACTTTGAAGTACGATAATCGTCTCGCGTCGCTACCGGGACCACCCGTTCGACGACACAGAGACAGAGATATCAGGTCGAATCGAACTTGGCCGGTGGACAAGCGTCTGGTGATTTAAGTAGATAGCCCGCGTTTGTCCAGCCAGTAGCGGCCGAAAACCGCAGATGCGCGGAGGCGGGATGCGCTCGAACGGGCCGAGCTCGCGGCGAACGGGGGAGCCCTTTCGAGCCGAGGACCAGGGTTCAAATCCCTGACCGAGCACTTCTCTGAGGAACAATGTGACGAAGAAGAGCGCACAGTGTAGGGATTTGAATCAGGGAGCAGCTTGCTGCGACTGAGGTTCAAATCCCTGACCGAGCACTTCTCTGCTGAACTTCCTTTCAAGCGACCGCCATCTCCACGCCCAATTAGCTTACACGTTTTTAACGATAGCAATTAAAATACGAACGATAGCATGGAACACGAACGTCCCGAGACGAGGGGTCGGTGATGCTCGAAGAGTTCGTCTCGCAACTCGACCCCGTGGTCGTCCGCCTGTTCGTCGCGGCGGCGTTGGGTATGTTCCTCGGCTTGGAGCGCGAGCGGTCGAAAAAGAGCGCCGGCGTTCGGACGTTCACCCTGACGAGTCTCCTCGGAGGCATCGCCGTCGCGGTCGGGAGCGACGTGCTCCTCGCGGCCGGCGGGTTGTTGGTGGTCGTACAGGCGGTGTTGCTCGGGAGTCGCGGGCTGTTCGACCGCGGGCCCCACGAAAGCGACGCCGGCGGAGCCGACTCGCGGGACGACCGCGACGCCGTCGGTGCGTCCGATTCACACCGCGATGGGAACCACCGCGACGACGCCGAAGTCGCCCGGTTAGACGACCTCGGCGTGAGCCTCTCGCTCACCACGTCCACGTCGCTTCTGGTCGCGTACGCGGTCGGCGCGGCGGTCGTCAGCGGCTTCGTCATCGAGGGGGTCGTCGTCGCGCTCACCTCGTCGCTCCTGTTGGTCCTGCGGCGCGAACTCCACGGGTTCGCCCGGCGACTGACGGCGGACGAGGTCCGAAGCGCCGTCGAGTTCGCCATCATCGCGTTCGTCGTCTACCCGTTGCTCCCCGAGGGGCAGGTCGGCCCGTGGGACGCCGTCAGCCCCCGAACCGTCTGGCTACTCGTCGTCGCGGTGAGCGCCATCGGCTTCGTCAACTACGTCATCATCCGTCGGTACGGCGAGCGCGGCATCGCCATCACGGGGTTTTTCGGCGGGCTGGTGAACTCGACGGCCGTCATCGGCGAGATAGCCGGACGGACCAGTCGAAACCCGTCGATTCGGCCGCTCGCGGCCGGCGCGATTCTCATGGCCGACGCGGCGATGGCGCTCCGGAACCTCTCGCTCGTCGCCGTGTTCGTTCCGGAACTCGCGGTCGAGGTGGGCGTCCCCCTCGGACTCATCGCGCTCGTCGGGGTGAGCTACGCGCTGCACTCCCGGGAGTGGGGCGTCGACCTCGACGTGGCGTTCGAGTCGCCGTTCAGCCTCGAAAGCGCCCTCCGGTTCGGCGTCTTCTTCCTCCTCGTGTTGATCGCCTCCGCGGCCGCACAGGAGTACTTCGGCGCGACCGGGTTCGTCGTGACGAGTTTCCTCGGCGGACTCGTGTCGAGCGGGTCGGTCGTCACGACCGCCGTCACGCTCTACGGCGGCGGCACCATCGGCGAGACGACCGCCGTCGTCGGCGTCCTCGCCGGCACCGCCGCGAGCATCGCGGTCAAAGTCGCGCTCGCGGCGAGCGTCGACCGGGAGCTCCTCGGGCCGGTGGCCCGCCGGAGCGCGCTCCTCGTGGCCGCCGGCGTCGTCGGCGTCGTCATCGTCACCACCGTCGCCGTTCGCTAGGCGAGCCGATGGCTTGAGGTACGCCGGGGGCTATCGTCGCTCCACGTCCAACAAGCGATGATACTCGACTCGACTCGACGTGACCGTGGCGAACCGCGGGGGGAGCGACAGCTACCGGCTCCGGAGCCGAACGGAACGAGGCACGTCCTCGGGAGCGCCTGACCGTGTCGGACGCGACGCGCGCCGCGCTCGCCGCGGGAACCCTCGTCGCCCTCGCCGCGACGAGCGGGAGTCTGTACTTCAGCCTCGGCCTCGGACTGACGCCCTGCGACCTCTGTTGGTACCAGCGCATCCTGATGTACCCGCTCGTCGTGGTGCTCGGTGTCGCCGCGGTCGAGGACCGACCCGGCGTCTGGAAGACGGTACTGCCGCTCTCGCTCGGGGGCCTCGCGCTCTCGGGGTATCACTCCTATCTGCAGGTCGCGCCGGGCGCGACCTGTACCGTCGGCGGCCCGTGTACGTCTATCCAGTATCCCATGCTCGGCGGTCTCCTGACCATCCCGCGACTCGCGTTCATCGGGTTCGCGCTCGTGACGGTCCTCGCGGTCGCCGTCGCCCGCCTCGGCGGGGCCGACGACGCGTGGGGGATGTGACGTGACCGCGGTCGGCCGCACAGGCGGCCGCGAGCGCCGCGTTGTCGTGCAGGCGGAGGTCGCGGCGGAACCACGCGAGCGAAGTTGACTCGGACATCGTCGGCGGCGCTTAGGATGGGGGTGACTTGAGTCGAACGGCAGATTCGGGGCTGGTGGAATCGGGGCGGGTGGAATAGGACGGACCGCGACCGCGTCACCGACCTATGTCCGGCTTCGCGTCTGTAAGCCGAGTTCCGCGCCGGCGACGACCGCGACGGCGGTGAGCGCGAGGCCGGCGACGAGTCGCGGGTCCACGCCGTCGATGACGGGGACGCCCATCCACCCGGCGACGAGGAGCGCGAGGCCGGCGAGACACGTCGCCAGCGACAGGAGCGCCAGCGGCGGCTGTGTCGGCTCCGGGTCGGCCAAGAAGTGGTCGAGTTCCGCCGCGGCCGAGCCCAGCGAGACGGTCTTCGCCCGCGAGTCGTACGCGACGATTCGGAGCGAGTCGAGTTTGGGGAGGTGCGTCTGGTGCAGCGAGATGTAGACGCTCTGCCGGACGTTCTTGGGGGGCGGCGACTCGCCGGACTCTACCTCGGCGATGTGTTCCGCGAGGTCGCCGACCGACTCCGGCCCCGGCGCGTCTCGCAGTCGGTCGAGCGCGAGCCGTCGCCGCTCGTTTCTGAGCACGTCGTGGATGTCGGCCTCGTCGAGCGAGTCGTCCGCCGGCTCGTCCACCGACGGCGGCTCAGCGTCGCCCATCGCCCCGCTCAGAGCCAGTCATCGGGCTTCGTGTCGTAGTCGACCTCGCCGGCGGCGATGCGCGCTTCCAGTTCGGCGTCGAGGTCGTGTTCCTCGAACGACTCGCCGTCGTACCGAATCCGGATGGCCCGCTCTTCGGGCGTCGGCTCGCGCCCCCGTCGCCGGGCGACTTCGACCTCGTGTTCGTCGAACTCCTTCGTGATGGTCATCAGGTTCACCGGGCGACCCCAGAGGTGGTAGACGCGCTCTAAGACGCCCTTCGCCTGCTTCATGTCGAGGATGACGCCGTTGTACTGGTGGCCCAAGAGGAGCTCCCCGCGGTTGTCGAAGTTGCCGTCGTACACCGCGATGGTCGGCTTCCCGAAGTTGGTGAACTGGAACAGGAGCTTCTTTTTCACGTCGCGGTACTCCGACGACGAGACGCGGAACTGCTGGGACGACTGGGAGTACTCGTAGGCGAAGTAGTGATTCGCGCGGACGAACTCCTCGGAGAGGAACGCGTCGAGGAACGTCACGTCGTTGTGGCTCTCGCGAATCTCGCGCATGCGGTCCCAGCCGGCGGTCTTGTCCACGTCGGCGACGGCGTCCGCGACGCTGTCGTACACCTCGTCGTCGAACATGTACCGCGAGAGCTGTTCGAGCTCGGAGCGCCGAATCCGGCTGAGGAACCCGCGGTTCTGCGCTTTGACCAGCGAGTAGTGTCGCTCCGCGAGCCCCTCGTAGGTGAGGAGCTTCCACGGGTACGCGTCGAGGTCGAGCGACTCGTCGCCCGACAGCGCCCTGTCGAGGGTCTCGTGGTCGACTCTCGGGTCGTCGGGGCCGAGTTCGGACAGTTCGTCGAGGGAGTCGGCGCTGACGCCGTCGATAGCTGGGTGTGCCCGGAGGAGTTCCTGCACCTCGTCGAAGTCGATCGTCTCGCGGAAGTTGCGCCACGTCACCCCCTTCACGCGCAGGAGCTTGTCGGCGACCGCCGCGCGGTTCGTCGAGTTCTCGATGTACTCCCACAGCTCCTTGCCGAGCTTGTAGGGGTTGAGCCCGGGCGACCCGAGGACGCGCGATTGGTGGTCGGCGTAGGTGATGAACTCGTCCGTGCCCGCGAAGCGCTCGTCGCCCATCATGAGCGACTCCCAGTAGGCCGCCCAGCCCTCGTTCATCACCTTCGTCATCTTCTGGGCGGCGAAGTAGTACGCCTCCTCGCGGAGCATGTCGAGGACGTCCTTCTGCCACGGCTCCATCTCCTCCGCCTTGCCCGTCTCCTCGTCGTACCGCATGCCGTGTTCGCGGACGTACGCGAGCACGTCCTTCCGGGGGTCGGTGAGCTTCGCGGCCTCGCGTTCGGCCTCTTCGACCCCTTCGAGCCACGCGTCGTCGAAGACCTCGCGGCGCACGTCGTCGGAGATGTCGAGGCTGTCCAGTTGGGCGCGGATGTCTCCGGGGATGCGGCCGTCCTCGTCGGCGGCGGCCTCGCGGATGGTCCGGTGCTGGTCGATGGTGTCTTCCAGACAGAGGACGGCGTCGATGAACTTCTCCACGTCGTCCCGGCTGATTTCGGGGTTTTCCACGTACCGCTCGATGGTCTGGGCGTGGCGTTCGAGCATCGCGGCCGCGGCGAACTGCCCCTCGTCCGAGAACAGCCCGAACCACTGGTTGTTCTTGAAGAAGTCCGAGTGCGCCTCGACGTGGGTGATGACGGCCTTCTGGTCGGCCAGCGAGTTCGACTCCTGCAGGAAGGCGTTCGCGGGGTCGTCGTTGTTGACGATTTCGAACGCCTTGCCCATGCCGAACTGGTCGGTCTTGCGCTGGCGGTCGTAGGTCATCCCCCACCGCCAGTGCGGGTAGCGCTCTTGGAACCCGCCGTAGGCGATGAGCTGGTTCATCTCGTCGTAGTTGACCACCCAGTAGTTCACCGGGTAGGGGTCGAGTCCGAGCTTCTTGGCGAGCGCGCCGGCCTCCCGGACGGGCTCGTCGAGTCTGGCGGCCTCGCGCTGTGCGTCTCTGCGGTGTCGTCTGAAACTCATTCTGCTGTCGCCTCCGTGCTGAGGATGGTGTAGATGGCGTCGATGACGTCGTCGGGCTCCGAGACGTACGCGACCACGACGTTGCCCTGCTCGCCGAGGCTCCGTTCGACCTCCTCGGCGTGCGTGGCGTTGATGGCGGTCCCGCCGGGCTGGGTCTCCACGTAGGCGTGGAGGTTCGCGTCTATCTCCTGCATGAGCGGGACGACACGCTCTTTCGTGTCGTTCGAGGAGTTCTCGGAGTCGCCCGCGGCGAAGACGTAGCGGTTCCACTCGCGCCACGGGTAGCGCTCGTCGAGCACTTCCTTCGCCAGCTCGTAGGCCGACGAGATGCGCGTCCCGCCGCCCGAGCGGATGCCGAAGAACTCGTCGCGTTCGACCTCCCACGCCTCGGCGTCGTGGGCGATGTAGACGAACTCGGCGTGGTCGTACTTGCCCGTGAGGTACCAGTCGAGCGGAGTGAAGGTGCGCTCGACGAGTTCGCGCTTCGTCTCCCGCATCGACCCCGACACGTCGCGGATGTTGACGACCACGACGTTCGACTGCTTCTTCTCGATGACCTCGGGGTGGCGGTAGCGCTCGTCCTCGCGGCGGAACGGAATCTCGCGGAGCCCCTCGCGGCGGATGCGCTGGGTGGCCGTCGTCCGCTCGACGTTCTCCTCCATCTCTTCGAAGGAGGCCCACGCCCCGCGCTCGTCGTCCGGGATGCGACCCCACTCGTCTTCGATCCACGCCATCGAGACGAGGATGTTCTGCTCGCGGCACCACTCGAACACCTCGCGGGCGGTGGTGCCCTCGACTTTCATCGCCTCGCGGACGAACTCCTCGTCGAAGTCCATCGCCAGCTTGCGCTTCAGCCCCTCCTTGAACAGGCGCTCGAAGTCGAGGGTGCTGTGGGGGCCGCTCCGGGTGATGTCGGTGAAGTCGCCTTCGACCTCTTCTACGACCTCCTTGCCCTTCGGTTCGAGTTCGAGGCCGAGTTCCTCGTCCAGCGCCTCGGCGAACTGCTCGGGGTCCATCTCGTAGTACTCGTGTTCGGCCCCCTCCTCGCCGGGTTCGCCGTCTTCGCCGTCGCCGTCGCCGGGTTGCGGCTGGCCGAGCGGCTGGCCCACGTCGGGCGTGCCGCCCTTCCCCTGCCCGACGCCGCCCATGTCGAGGCGGTCGTATTTGAACTCCGGCAGGTCCACGACCTTGATTGGAATCTTGATGTCTTTCGAGCCGGACGCGCCGAGGTCGCCGTAGGAGATGAACTCCTTGAGGTCTTCGCGGCGCTCTTCGCCCACTTCGCGGAATCGTTCGAGGTCGTCTCTCAGTCCCATGTGTGGCTCACCTCCTTCATCACGGCGCGGCTGGTCAGTTCGGCCGACGCGGCGGTGTAGCCGCGGTCGACCAGTTCGTCGATGGTGCGGGCTTTCACCCGCGCCGTCTCGGTGTTCGCCGGCGGGTCGTCCCACTGGCGGGGGTCGAGGTCGGAGAACAGCCGGCGCACGTCCTCCCAGTCGTGGGTTTCGAGCACCGTCCGGATGACCGGAATCTCGGTGAGGTCCACGTCGGAGACGGTGAATCCCTCGTCGCGGTTCTCCCACGCGTAGCGGTTGAGCGCGGTGATGACCTTCTCGTTGCGGAACTCCTCGACCGACTCGGAGGGCTCGTTGCCCTCGTAGTCGTCCGGCGAGAAGCGCCCGAGGTGCTCGGTCTCGAACAGCTTCATCAGAAGCGGGTCGGGGTCGACCGGCCCTCGCTCGGTCTCTATCTGCCCCTCGGACGCCCACGCGTAGACGTGTTCGACGTACTCCTCGACCGTCTCGCGCTCGACGCCCTTGTCGGCGAGGAGCGCGTCGAGCACGTCGGCCTCCTGTCGGTCGAAGATGTACTCTTTGACCATCGCGATGCGGCCCTCGTACTCCGAGGACTCCGCCCGCGAGAACACCGGCGCATCGGAGAGTTCGGCGACCATCTCGTCGAGCACGTCGGTCGGCATCACCACCGACGACACGTCGAGGTCTGGATGCCTGCGGTCGACGCGGTCGTGCAGCAGGTCGGCGATGACGTCGCGGGTGAACGTCACGGGAATCCCGTGGGTCCCCTCGGCGTCGCCGACGAACTCGAACGCCGACACCTCGCGGCGCTGGTCGCCGACTTGCAGGTAGCCGCGGTCGAACAACAACGCCTTGTCCACGAGGTCGAACTCCATGTCCGGGTCGCGCGGCACGTCGTCGCCGTCGAGACGGGTCACGACGCTGTAGAGCGCCGCGGCCTCGACCGTGTGCGGGGCGAGTTCGCGGGTTCGGACCTCGCCCGGCCCCTCGCGGACGTCCAATGCGACGGCTTCGGCGACTCGGTCGGCCATCGCCTCGGGGTCGTCGGTCCAGACGCTCGTCTCGTTCGTCAGCTCGCGGCGGATGAGTTCGGCCTCCAGCGAGAGGTTCGTCAGGTAGCGGAACTCGTGTTTGTTGAGCCGGCGCTTGAGCGCCTTCAGCGGGTCGCGGCCGTTCCTGTCCGCGTACTTGTCGAGTTCGGCGTCGAGGTCCGGGTTCGAGATGATGACGAGCTGGGTGTCGATGTCCATCCCGATTCCCTTGTCCAGTTTGACGTGGCCCTCGTCGGGAACGTTCAGGAGTTTCTGGAGCAGGTCGGCGTGCTGGGTGGCGTCCTCGACGATGGTGAGGAGTCCGTTGCCCTGCGAGAGCACGCCGTCGTAGCTGAACGCCTGCGGGTTCTTCCGGCCCCGGGAGTTCAGTTCGCGGAGCATGCTCGGCATCCACGACCCGACCAGTCGCTCCTTGGGCGAGCCGTCGTCCTCCGAGTGGAGGACCCCGACGCCGCGGCCGACGTCGACGACGTAGTTCTTCACCCGGAGGTGTTTCGGGTCGGTGACGGCGCTGAACAGGTCTTGCTTGCCCGCTCTGCGGAACTCCTCTTCGAGGTAGGTGTACGCCTCCAGACAGAACGGGTCGAGGTCCTCGTCCACGTCGACGGGGATGTGGTCGCCGTTCCTGCTGTTGAGGTCGGACAGCAGTCGCTTGCGCACGTCGGCGGGGAACACCGAAAGCGGGTGCGACTGGACCGGGCTCTCGTACCAGTCCTCGTCGGCTGCGTCGACCTCGCCGCCGTAGGACAGCCCGCGGGTGTCGTCGGCGTTGGCGACGTTCCACTCGACGGTGTAGCGCCGCCCCGCGTCGGTCTTCGAGTACTCCCGGAGGCCGTTGATGAGACAGCGTTTCAACTCGGATTTCCCCGTGGCCGTCGGGCCGTCGAACCAGATTATCTTCTCGGCTTTGCCGCGGTCGGCGGCGATGGTCCGCAGGTCGTCGACGAAGGCGTTGAGCACCTCCGTGTTGCCGAGGACCGCGTGCTCGCCGTCGTTGGCGGGGTCGTCGAAAAAGCGGTAGCGCTCTTTCTCTTCGCCCTGTTCGACCACCTGTCTGGTCCCCATCGACTCGATGGCTTCCAAGAGGTACTTCGACGCGTGGGAGGCGATAGACGGCGACTCGAACGCGGCGTCGACGTACTCGCCGAGGCTCATCGGCTCCTCGTAGGTGCCGCGGAGCGCCTCGTCCGCCTCGCGGATGTAGTCTCGCATGGTCACCCTTC
Source organism: Haloferax massiliensis (assembly GCF_001368915.1). Taxonomy (GTDB): domain Archaea; phylum Halobacteriota; class Halobacteria; order Halobacteriales; family Haloferacaceae; genus Haloferax; species Haloferax massiliensis. The sequence goes on from NZ_CSTE01000002.1 coordinate 288,545, forward strand.
GAGCTCGGTCTTCGCCACCTCCGCACCGGCGAACTCAAGCACCTCCCGTGCGCCGTCGCGCGAGTAGCCCTGGTCGACGAGCGCGTCGATCCACGCGTTGCGCTCGTCGTCGTCCAGTTCGTTCGCGCTCACGAGCGCCGAGAAGTTGATGTTGTGCTTCTTGTCCTCCCAGAGCTTGCGTTCGAGGGCGCGGCGGAGGCGGTCGTTGTCCTGCGGGTTGAACGACGTTCCCTCGCGGGCGCGCCGGGAGACCCAGTTGGAGACCTCCTGTCGGAAGTCGTCCTTGCGGTCCTCGGGGATGTTGAGTTTCTCCTCGACGGCGCGGAGGAACTTCTCGTCGGGGTCCTGGTCGCGCCCCGTCAGTTCGTCTTCGACCGTCGCGTCGTCGATGTAGGCCATGACGTGGTCCATGTACTTCTCGCCCTGCCGGCGAATCTCGTCGATGTCGTAGGCGAGGGCGTGGCGCACGTCCTCGATGGCGCGCTCTTTGTACTCCTCGCGGACCATTTCGAGGTAGCGGTGGTAGCGTTCGAGGTTCTCCTCGGGAATCGACCCGTGGTTTTCGAGGTTCTCTTCGAGGTGGGTGAACGAGGACAGCGGCGAGAGGTAGCCCCGGCCGCGGTGGGTCGCGTCCATGATGGCCTCGGCGATTTCGTCGCCGATGAACCGGGCGGAAACGCCGTCCATCCCCTCTGCGATGTCGGCTTTCTTCTCGCCTTCCTCGCGGAGTTTGCGCACGTCGACGTCGTCGCCGTCGTCCAACTCGCCGTTGTAGGCCTTCGCCTTCTGAACGAGCGAGATGGTGTCGGAGTCGGGTTCGACGATGCGGGTGAGGACGCCGAACAGCCCGGACATCTCCAGGGTGTGGGGCTCGACGTGGATGTCTGGCACGTCGGCGTTCCGGAGCATTTTCCGGTAGATTTCGGCCTCCTGTTCGTATTCGAGGACGTACGGGAAGTCGATGCGCTTGGTCCGGTCGTTGAACGCCTCCATCTTCTCGTCGCCCTTCTTCTCGCGGTATTCGGGCATGTTCGTCCGCCCGACGATGACCTGGTCGATGTCGATTCGGGGGTTGTTCTTCGGCTTGATGGTCTGTTCCTGCGAGGCGTGCAGGAAGTCGTAGAGGAACTCCCGCTGGAGCTTCAGCAGTTCCTCGCCGGAGAAGATGCCGCGGTTCGCGTTACAGAACGCGCCGGCGTAGTCGAACGCCCGCGGGTCGGACTCGCCGTACACCGCGAGCTTCGAGTAGTTGACGTCGCCGGTGAGTTCGGTCTCGTCTTGGTTCTTCTTGTCCTTCGGCTCGAACGTCTCGATGCACTGGCGTTTGTTCTCGGAGGCGACGAGCCGGATGATTTCGATGTGGTTCTCGACGACCTCCTCTAGGTCGTCGTCGTAGTGGGCGAGCAGTCGGTCCATGTAGAACTCCGAGGCGGGGTCCAACGCCTGGTCGTTCCGGATGGTGTAGGGCGCGTCGAGGTTCTCGTTCAACTGCTCGATGACCACGTCGCGCTGTTCCTGCGGGAGCAACACGAGCGGGTCCTGATTCATCGGCGACTGGACCACGTCGTCGGACGGGTCCTGGTCGCGGATGACGTCGCCGAGGTTCGTCCACCGGAAGGTGTACATCCGCCCCTCGTCGGACATGGTGTAGTCCTCGAAGTAGCGGCGGGAAATCCAGTCGAAGTGCGACTTCCCGGAGCCGACGGGACCCAAGAGGAGTTTGATGCGCTTTTCGGGGCCGAGGCCGCGGGCCCCCGATTTCACCTTGTTGACGAACTCGTGAATCGACTCGTGGACTTCGCGGCCGTAGAAGACGTTCTCTCCGTCGTGAAGGGGGTCTTCCGAGGCCATGAGGTACTCCACGACGCCCGCGTCCTCGTCGTAACGGGTGCCGTAGAAGTCGAACATGTCCGCCACGCGCTGGTGGGCGTTGCGAGCGATCTTTGGGTGGGCGTAGACCTCTTCCAAGTACCACTCGAAGCTCTTCGCCTCGCGGAGGTCCGCGGGCACGGAGTCTTTGTAGTGCTTGCTCAGGTCTGCGAGTGTTTCAATTTCGCCGGTCATTGTTCGTGGAGCCTCGTCGGACCAGCCGTCCGGAGACGACCGAGGGCGACGCGCCCGCGTTCGCGGGTCGCAGACGACACACCGCGAGCCACGGACCCGCGGCGACAGACCGCGGGGGGTGAATCGAAGTGCGCCGCCGCCGCTACACGCTCACGACGGGTCGGCGACGGGCGACAGAATCGGCGATTTGCGGACGATGCGTGACGGCTCGCTCGGCCCGGGGACCGAGACTACCAATCAATGAGAGACGTTAACATATAACGCTTTCTGTGAAAGTAGTCAACTGATTGTCTCGAACGCCGACCAATCCAGATACGTACCACCTCGGGTGACCCTCCGACTGGCCAACGTATGTCGATTTAATCGGCGATTCAGTCGGTTGGCGGTCCCGTTAATCGGGTCGGTTGGGATTCATGTCGTCTGCGACGGGTCGCTTTCGAGGGGGAAACCACCCCGGTCGAGGCGGCGTCGCGGCGAGCGCGAGCGCGACCAGCGGGCGCGGCGGAAGCGGGAAGGCTTAGGACGCGCGGCGGACTAGCACGCCCATGACCGACCTGCCCGACGGGTGGACCCTCTGGAACGACGAACCCGAGGGGCGGCGCATCCTCGCGTATCGCCCGGACGTGTTCAACGAGAGCGCCTTCCCCGCCGAGTGCATGCCGACCGTCTTCGTGTGGAACGGGTCGCGGGCGAACCGTCCGGGCGCGACGCAGATACGCACCGATACGTGGCACGCCGTGCTCTCTCTCGAACCCGAAATCGAGGTCGTCGTCGAGGCGTTCGACTCCCGCGAGGCGGCCGTCGAGGGCGCGGCCGACATCGCCGGGCGGTTTTCCGACGGCGAGATAGACTACCGGAGCGCCTACCAAGTCCCCCGCGAGGAGTACTTCGAGAAGCTCGACGAACTGACCGGGCGGGAGCCTTAACCGCCTCGCAGGAGAATCCCCGCTATGACCTCCGTCACTCTCGTCGGTGCCCGCCTGACCGACCCCGGCACCGAGTTCGTCTACCACGGTGAATCGAGCGCCTGCGAGGGGTGTCCGTATCGCCGCCAGTGTCTCAATCTCACCGAGGGCGTCCGCTACCGCGTCCTCGGCGTGCGCGAGAACACGCAGGTCCTCGACTGCGCCGTTCACGACGAGGGCGTCCGCGCCGTCGAGGTCGAACCGGCCCCGGTCACGGCGAACGTCCCCTCGAAGGGGGCGTACGCCGGGAGCAAGGCCAGCCTGCAGGGTCCCTGCCCGCACACCGAGTGCCCGAGCCACGAGTACTGCGTCCCCGAGGGCGCGGAGTTCGACCAAGAGTACCGCATCCGCGACGTGGTCGGCGACCCGCCGCACGACCACTGCCACCTCGACCGGAACCTGACGCTCGTCGAGTTCGAACCCGCCGACGAGTAGGGGTTTTTGTGCCCTCCGGCCGCCGGCCCTGATATGACGACCGCCGTCTTCTTCGACCTCGACCTGACGCTCCTCCGCTACACCGCCGACTTCGAGACCATCTTCGACCGGGCGGTCCCGGACGCTCCGGACGGTGCCTACGACCGGTATCTCTCGGTCTTCTTCGACGCGTTCGAGGACCTCGCCGTGGACCCCTACGCGGTCGGCTTCGAGGCGATCACCGACGAGTTCGACATCGGCGACGACCCGGAGGCGCTCGTGGCGCGCTACGCGGAGGCCGAACTCGCCGCCACGACGGTCCCCGCGTCGGCCCGCGAGGCGCTCGTCCGCGTCGCCGACCGCCGACCGACGGGGATTCTCACGAACGGCGCGCCGGCGGTCCAGCGGGCGAAACTCGAACGCCACGGCCTCGCGGGCGTCGTCGACGCCGTCGTCGTCTCGAACGACCCCGCGGTCGCCTCGCGGAAGCCCGACTCGGGCATCTTCGAGGCCGCGGAGACCGCCCTGCCGGCCGACGGCTACGTCTACGTCGGCGACACCTACGACGAGGACGTTGTCGGGGCGCGAGACGCCGGGTGGGAGGCACACCACGTCGGCGACGACGGCCCCGACGACGACCCCGCAGCGGTCGAATCGGTCGCCGACGCGGCCGCTCGAATCCTCGGTGAAGACGACGCGTAGCGCGGGAGAAGCGAGAGAACCGACTACGGGAGCGTGCCGACCTTCTCGCCGGCGTAGCCGAAGATGTCCGCGTAGCCGTACGCCGAAAGGAGAATGGGGTAGAAGTCGCGGTCGGCGACGAACTGCTCGGCGTCGGCGCGGGCGAACGTCTCGCCGGCGGCGACGGGTTCGAAGTTGGTCGCGTGGACCTCGTACTGGTCCGCCGGCGGCTTGGGAAGCCGTTCGAGCAGGCGGAACACGTCGAGGCTGCCCTCCTCGGGGATGCCGAGTTTCAGGCGGTCGTCTTCGGTCTGCGACTCCGACTCCTCGTCGGGCCCGCCGCTCTCGTGACCGCCGTCGCTCGCGACGGCCGGCGCGGGGAGGACGTTCGTCGCGGTGAGGAACGCGCGGATGAGCCAGTATGCGTTGTCGGCGGCCTCGGCGGATTTCTGGAGGCCGGCTTCGACCTCGATAGTGTGGGCGTGTTCGATGAGGCGACCCTCCGCGAAGTGGTTCGTCTCGACGGCCACGTCGACCGGGAGCCGGGGGAGAATCGACCGAGAGATGGCGTCGACGGCGTCCACGATGGCGAAGGGTTCGGCGTACGACTGGGTGGAGTGAAGCGAGAAGGCCGTGGTGCCGCGGACCTCGCGGCCGAGGTCGTGGGCGAGGCGTCGCTCGTGGCTCTCGGCGTTGGGGTCGCCGGGGAACGCCCGGTTGAGGTCCTCGTCGAGATAGCGCGCGTCCGCCGCCAGCGCCTCCTCGTTTGCGACGATGAGCTTCACCGGCCGCTCGACGTCGGGGTCCTCCGCGACGAACCGCTCGATGGCGCGAGCACCACAGGGCTCGTCGCCGTGGATGGACCCGACGACAGACACTTCGGGCGTGCCGTCACCGAGTTCGTAGATTCGCATTGCCGGTTCCTAGAACCGGACGCTAATGGACCTTTAGATTCTCCCGGTTCGAGCCGCTTTCCCGGACGCGCCCGCCGAGGCGGGCGGGGCGGGACCGCCGCGAGAGCGCCCTGACGCGGTCAGTGGTCGAGTCCCTCGACGTACTCGTAGTCGGCGGGGTACGCGGTCGCGCAGTGTCCGTCGAGTTCAATTTGCCAGCCGTGGAGCGCCGTCGGGTCGTCCAGCGCCGCCCGGAGGGTCTCGCGCACGTCGTCCACGTCGACGCCGTAGAAGTCGCCCGGGACGCCGCGGATGTACTCCAGCGCCGTCTCGAACAGCGACCGCATCCCCGCGTCGTTCTCGAAGTCGAAGTGCTTGTACGCGCCGGCGGCGACCTGCACCATCCCGTGGAGGAAGGCGCTTTCCGCGGTCCCCGCGCCGTAGTTGTACCACTCGTCTTCGAAGCAGTCGTGGCTCTCGTGGAAGTCGCCGGCGTTGAACAGTCGGACGCCGTGTTCGACCGCCCGCCGGAGCGTCGCGTGCTCCCACGCCCGCAGTTCGTCGTTCCACCCCGACGGGTTGCCGAGCGGCGGGGCGACGCTCGGGTCGCGGGTGTGTTCGTCCATGTGAGTCAGGGCGACCGGGAGACCGGTAACTCCATCGGTGGGGTAATCGGTCGCGTTGTTTTTCGTGCTGGCGCGGCAACGGTCGGACGTGACGGACGCGATAGAATGCACCTACTGCGGGAGCGACGTTCGGCGTCACGACCCCGTCTTCGTGGAGGAACTCGAAGCCGGCGAGCGCGTGCCGGCGGGCGCGTTCTGCAACTACGCGTGCCTCTCGTCGCACATCGACGCGGCGGGACTCACGACCGGCGCGTCCTGCGAGTGGCGGCCGGAGTAGGAACCGGACTCGCTCGCTCCGGACGACCGGACCGAGAGCTGTGGTCGTCGCAGCGACCCCTGACCTATTTATCCCGATTCGTCCTTTCGAGCGTATGGCACTCGCATCTGCGCTCGTGGCCGGCGGGGTCGTCGGCGTTCGGCACGCGCTGGAAGCCGACCATCTCGCCGCCGTCGCGACGATGGTCGAAGACGACGACCGACCGAGCATCGTCGGCGCGTCGTGGGGCGTCGGCCACTCGATTCCGATCGCCGTCGTCGGTCTCGCCTTCGTCGCGCTCGGCGTCCGCCTACCCGAATCGGTGACGCACTTCTTCGAAGTCGTCGTCGGCGCGGTTCTCGTCGTCCTCGGCGCGCGGATGCTCCTCCGAGCCGCCGGCGTCTCGGTGCCGACGCTCCGCGACCACGACCACGACAGCGGCGTCCACCGGCATCTCTCGCTCGGGAACGTCGCGTTCGGGACGAAACACACGCACGTCCACGACGAGTCGTTCGGGGTCGGCGTCCTCCACGGCTTCGCCGGCAGCAGCGCGCTGGTCATCGCGATGGTCTCGACCGCGCCCGCGGTGGGCCAGGCGCTCGCGTTCCTCGCGGCGTTCAGCCTCCTCACCATCGCCACGATGGCGACCGTCTCGTTCCTCTGGGGCCGCTCGATGGCGGTCGGCGGGACGCGCGTCCTCCGCGCCGCGGCCGGCGTCGTGGGCGTCGCAGTCGGCGGTCTCCTCGTCGCAGAGCAGTTCGGCGGTCTCGTCTGACGTTTCGCAACGTTTTAGCGGTCCCCCTATCGTACTTGAGTACGCGCGAGGGTAGCTAAGTCAGGAAAAAGCGGCGGACTCAAGATCCGCTCCCGTAGGGGTCCGTGGGTTCAAATCCCTCCCCTCGCACTTGTCCCGAGAAACGACGCGACGAGTGGCGAGTGCGTCCCGAGGGAGCCGAGTCAGAGCGCGTACGCGACGCGGTTCGACCCGCTCTCGGGCGGGAACGCGGACGCCGACGCAGTCGGCCGTCAACGTATAAACCCGCTCGCTCGACCGGCGACGCGTCTCCATCGAGCCTCGGCGGTTCTCCGGTCACGCAGCCACCGAAGCGCCGCTGTCCGCATCCCGAACAATTCATCATGAACAGACCGGGTTTCCGGTGAAAACCACCGGAAGCGGCCTATCCGAGGACGACATTGACCGACGAGCGCGTCTGACCGTTCCGCCGGACGGACAGTCAGGGTCCCCAGACTCTCCGAGAAATATCAGAAACGTTCATTATGGTTTCGGACCTACTGTAGTGTTGCCGGAAGCGCAAGGACGCACCGGATGACCAAACCGAATCTGTCGGGCGACGTGAAAGGCGTCGACGACGGTACGCATCGCAAGACGCGGAGGAATGGAATCGACACGAACACCGAGTCTTTCGTAACAGGAAGACGAGGTCAAAGTGCCGAAGAGGAACCGAATCAGCCCCGTAACCGCTCTGCGAGCGAGTGGCAGGAAGACCAAGTACCGGACCACGAGGAATCGGAGTTCGGGAACTCGGCGCAAGCCGAAACGGTCGTGAGGGCTGTGGAAAACGTCTTCCGTCCGGGTTCTAATTGCGGATTCTGGCTTTTCTGATATCCGCCCGCCGAGCGGACAGTCCGCCTCACGGTGCGTGCGGTTCACGACTTGTCGAGTCAGCGGCGCGTCGGCGACGACGTCACGGCCGGACCAACCGGCTCATCAGTCGGAGATACTCCGAGGCGACGAGCGGTTCGGCGGCCGCGGTTCGCTCGACGGCCGCCACGCCGTGTCGCAGTTTCTCCTTGAGCGGACTCGGCGGTACCTTGTGGCCGAGCACGCGCGACGCCGCCTCGACGTGTTCCAGCGCGACCTCGGCGTCGCCGGCTCTGACCGCCGCTCTGGCGTCGTCGAACGACGCCGCGAGCGATTCGCGGACCCGAGCCGGGAGGTCGATAGCGTCTGACACGTCACGAAGTAAACCGTCCATCGACATAAGCCACCGGGCCGCGCCGCCGCCGGGTCGGTGGATATAGGCACCTGCCGGTCCTGCCACGTTCATGAACGAACTCGACGCCCGGGCGGACCGGGCACAGCGCGCGGCCCGCGACGGCGGCGCGGTCGCGCGGCGCGCCTTCAGAACCGGCGTCGCCGTCGAGACGAAAAGCGGGAAGACGGACGTGGTCACGCAGGCCGACAGGGACGCCCAGCGCCGCGTCGTCGACCGAATCCGCGGGGCGTTCCCCGACGACCCCATCGTCGGCGAGGAAGCGGACGAACTCAAATCGGTTCCCGAGTCGGGACCGGCGTGGGTCGTCGACCCCATCGACGGGACGAACAACTTCGTGCGCAACGTGCCGATCTGGGCGACCGCGGTCGCCGCCGTCCGCGACGGGGAACCGCTCGCGGCGGCTAACTACCTGCCCGCGCTCGGCGACTGCTACGCGGCCGACGACGAGACGGCCTACCGAAACGGCGAGGAAATCTCGGTGAGCCAGCGCGACGACCCCGAGACGTGTACGGTCTGTCCGACATTCTGGTGGGACTACGACGACCGCGACGAGTACGCCGCCGCGGCCCGGGCCATCGTCACGCGCTTCGGCGACCTGCGTCGCTACGGGAGCATGCAGGTCGTGCTCTCGTACGTCGCCGACGGCTCGCTCGACGGCGTCATCACGAACAAGCGGGCGAACCCGTGGGACTCGGTCGCCGGCGTACACCTCATACGGACGGCTGGAGGGACGGTCACAGACCTCGACGGCAACGAGTGGCGACACGACTCGGAGGGCCTCGTCGCCTCGAACGGCCGCGTCCACGACGTCGTGCTGGAGGCGGCACGCGAAATCGACGGGCGGTAGACGGACGAAAGCCAGACGGCGCTCGTCGCCGACGCGAGCGAGTCCCCATCCGCAAGTGCGAAGTCACCCCCCATCAGAAGGGATAGCATGGACCTCGACGCGACGGACCGGGCGATTCTCCGGATTCTGATGGAGGACGCGCGGACCCCGTTCAGCGAAATCGCCCGCAGAATCGACATGTCGAGCGCGACGGTTCACGACCGGGTCGGTCGGATGGAAGACGCCGGCGTCATCGAGGGCTACCACGCCCACGTCGACCCGCGGGAGGTCGGACTGGGCACCTCCGCGCTGGTCGGCTTCCGGGTGAAGCAGGGCCGCGAGAAGGAGGCGCTCCAGCAGCTCCGCGACATCGAGGGCGTCCAAGAGATCAACCTCACCACCGGCGAGTGGGACGTGATGCTCCGGGTGTACGCCGAGGACACCGACGCCCTGCGCGAACTCATGTTCGACCACATCGCCGAACTCGACGGCTTCTCGCGGTCCCAGACGATGGTCATCCTCGGAACCGAGTACGACGACCCGGTGTTGCCGATTCGCGAACCGGACGACAGGGACTGACCCCCGCCCGTCGCGGAACTGAGTCGCCGCGCCGAGACCTGCGCGAAGCGTGCGAGAGACCGGAACCCTCAACAGGCCCGCCGTCGGGGTATCGGCTATGGCAACGGTAGCAGAGCGAATGGGTCTCGACCCCGAGCGCCTCTGGGGGCTCGGCGTCGCGGCCATCCTCGTCGCCCTCGTCGGCGGGTCGCTCGCGTTCCCTCGCGTCGTCTACGACGGCTTCATCTGGCACTACTTCTGGGGCCCCGTCCAAGCCGACGCGAACTCGGCCGTCTGCGCGGTTCGGGCGAACGGCGTCACGCAGTACCTCGACACGGCGTCGGCCTGCGCCGCCGCGGCCGAACCCGTCGCGTACCCCGGCTACACGCTCGTCTCCGAGGTCGGGTACATGGTCACGCTCGTCATCGCCCTCTCGGGCGTCGTGTTCCTCCTCCGCCGCCTCGACATCGGCGAGAGCCCCCGGTTCTTCTACGCCCTCTTCCCGTTCATGCTGTTCGGCGGCGCGTTCCGCGTGGTCGAGGACGCCAACGACGCCCCCGGCGTCGCCGACGCCCTCATCACCTACCCGCTGAACACGCTCGTCATCAGCCCGGTCATCTACGTGACCGTCTTCGCAATCACGCTCGTCGCCGTCGTCGGGAGCGTCCTCGCCGAGCGTCGGGGCCTCGTCGACGACTACGTGAAACCCCTGTTCGGGGCCGGTCTCGCCGTGCTCGCGGTCACGCTCGGCTACCTCCTGTGGGCCGGCCTCACCGGCGCGCAGGGCGCGACGTTCTACCCGCAGGTGCTCGTCGTCATCCTCGTCGGCGCGACGCTCGCCGCCGCCGCGACGTGGTGGCTCGTCGAGCGCTTCGCACCGGAGATTAACGAAGGAACCGGCTACATCGGCCTCGTCGTCATCTGGGGCCACGCCATCGACGGCGTGGCGAACGTCGTCGGCCTCAACTGGATGGTCGCACTCGGCGCGGGCAACAACCTCGTCCCGAAGCACCCGGTGAACCAGGCGGTCGTCGACTTCACCGCCTCCACGCTCCCCGAGTCGGTGCTGGCCGTCACGGGCGACGCGTGGCCGTTCCTGCTCGTCAAGCTCGTGGCCGCGACGGCCGTCGTCTGGGTGTTCGACGAGCAGATATTCGAGGACAGCCCGCGCTACGCGATTCTGCTTCTCATCGCCGTCCTCGCGGTCGGTCTCGGACCGGGGAGCCGCGACATGCTCCGCGCGACGTTCGGCGTCTAATCGGCCCGCCGTCGCCTCCTCTCCGGCCGCTCGTTCCCGCTCTCCGACCCCCTCGTACCCCTACCCGGCGAAGCTTCAAGTACCGAGCCGCGGCCACCGCCGCTATTCTGTGACGCACGTCGCACGGCGGCTCGCGGGTGTCCGGCACACCGCCGCGCGGACTCGATTCGGCCCGCCTGCCGCGCGGCCGCCCGTGCCGGCTGTCAGCCACGAACCCCACGAGACGCGCGACTCGCCGGCTACGGGAACGGGTGGAACTCGCGGTCCAGCCGCGGTTCGAAACCGAGGTCCCGCGGTACCGACTCGGCGCGGTCGGCGAAGTACGGCTCGCCGATAAACAGCGGCTGGGCCTCCGGAACGACCGTGCGAACCGCCTCGAAGCCGAGGCGGTCCACGTCGCGCGGGGTGGTCCGCGCCGCGTAAGCGTCGAGGCCGGCGTCGGCGACCGCCGAGACGACGGCGTCGAGTTCGGCCGCGCCCTCGGGAATCTCATCGGGACCGACCGAGTCTGCGGGGATGGTCGCGTCCGGCGAGACGAACGTCCGTGCGGGCTTCGGGAAGTCGGCGTAAGTCGCAATCGCGCCGCCCTGCGTCGCGGCCTGCTCCGGTCCCATGGCGCGCAGTTCGGTCCAGTTCTGAAGCGCCTCGGCCAGCGCGGAGCGAGCGGCGCGGTTCGCGTCGAGGTCCGCGCCGGAACCCATCGCGAACTTCGGCCACTCGGTCTCGCGGTGGACGGCCACCGCCACGACCGGCACGTCCACGTCCTGCGTCACGAGGAGCGCGGTTACCTCCAAGGACTCCGAGCGGGCGCGGGCCGCCAGCGTCTCGAACGTCTCGTCTGTCACGTCCAGCCCGAGCGGGTCGAACGTCGAGTACCACGCGAGCATCGTCGCGTCGCGCTCGACGACCTCGTACAGCCCCGAGAGAATCGCCTCGGTCCCGGAGTTGCCGAGACCGAGACCGGTCGTAATCGACGGCTTGTGTCGCTCCGCCGGCGGGGGATAGTGGACGAACTCCGCCGGGAGCGAAACGGTCGCCCCGGTAGCGAGGTCCTCGCCTTCGACCCACTGAATCGGCTCGTCGGGGTCGGGGTCGCGGAACGAGTCGGGTCTGACGAAGCGACTCGGCGGCACCGCGGCCGGCCGAGACGCCGCGGGAGCGACGGCGAACTCGCTGGTGCGGTAGACGCCCGCCGAGTAGCGTTCCAGCGCCTCGCCGAGCGCCTTCATGTAGGCCTCGTCCCAGCCGGCGGCCGCGCCACCGGCGAGTTCGGCCGCCCGAGCGTCGGCGTACACCGTCGTGTCCGCCGTCTGTGCGACGTAGTACGGAAGCGGGAACGACTCGCGCTCGCCGACCTGCGTGACGATGCCGACGCGGTCGTCGACGGCCGATTCTGCCCGCGCGAGCGCGTCGTCTAACTCGACGGCGCGGAAGTCGCGGTCGAGGGTCCGGTCACGTTCCGTCGGCGACGGCGCGGGGAGAAACGACCGCTCAGGGCCGGGGACTTCGACGACGGTCCCGGCCACGTCGTCGCCCGAGAGGAGTGCGATGCCGCGTCGCCCTGCCACCGCGCCGGCGAGTCGGACGGCCGCGCGGTCGCCGCCGGGGCGGCCGTCCGACTCCGTGGTGGACGCGACCCGCGCCCGGAGGTCAGCGAAGTCGGCGCTTTCGGGGTCGAACGCCGAGACGGCCGCGTCGAGGTCGGCCACGGGGTGACCGCCGACACCACCGATTTCGACCGCGAGCCACCGCGAAGCGGTTTCGTCGGCCGCGTCGAAGGCGTCGCTGCCGACCGCATCGACGACGAAGCCGAGGTCGAACGAGTCGAGCGAGTCGGGGGCCGTCTCCGTGACCGTCGCGTCGATATCGGCGCACGCCGCGCGAATCGACTCGGCGGCGGGGCCGCTCCCGACGAGTCCGATGTCCATGCGCGCGACGAGGAGAGGTGGAGGGAAAAAGCGAGGGGGTCGCGGTCGGTTACGCGTCGAGCAGTTTCTGGGCCTCGTCGGCCAGTTCGTCCGCGCTGGCGGCAACGAGTTCGTCCGCGCCGAGCTTCAGGCGGAGCCGCGGGCGGCCGACGTCGATTGGGACCTTCTCGGTGTCGATGAGGCCGAGTTCTTCGAGCTTCGTCTTCGTCCGGGAGAACGTCGCCTTGCTGGCGATACCCACGTCCTCGCCCCACTTCGAGATGTCGTAGAGGAGGACCTCGTTGCGGGCGGCGACGAGAAGCGAGATGGTAACCTCGTCGAGGCCGTCGCCGTCGCCGCGGGCCGACGGGAGCGAGGCGAGCACGGCGTCGAAGTCCGCGAGGGTCTCCTCGCCGATGTCCTCGCCGAGCGTCTCGCGGACGCGAGCGAGCGGCGGCGTCCGGAGTTTGAACTCGGGGGCGTTCTCCCAGTGGGCCTGGTGGGCCTCGAACGCCGTCTCGACGAACGCCTCGTCGTCGGTGACGAGACCGGCGACCTTGCCCCCGGCGGCGACGAGCGCGACGACCGAGTTCGGCGTGACGAACAGCGTGTTCTCGACTTCGTCCGCGGCGGTCCGCAGCGAGAGCGCGCCGTCGGCGACGAGGTTCGCGGCGTTCGAGGCGACGATGAAGTCGTCGAGCACGTCTTTCAGGATGCCCTCGTCGGCGACGAGACGGATTTCCGGCAGGTCGTCGTCGACGTCGGTCGCCACGGCGACGAGCCCCTCGATGACTTCGGCGGTCGGGTTCGCAACTAACACCTCGTCTTCCGACGAGGAGAGGACGGACTGGATGATGTCTTCTACCCCCTCAGCGAGTAGATTAGAACGAATAGCCATAGGTTGAATATCGCCAGTAATATATTTAATATTAACGCAAGACGACCGGCAGAACGTATTCGAAATCGAGTTGTACCAACGCTGTATCGAGCGAATTGAGAAGCACGTTTCAGAAATTTTACTCCAGCGCGTAACTGGGAAAATCGGATTCGAACCGGACGACTCAGCCGGGAGAAGGTCGTCTCCCGCGAGGGCCGTTCCGAGCGGTCCACTCGGCTCGGAGACACGACGGAGTGAATCGGGCATCGCGCGTTCGTGTATCTGTTCACGGTAGCACGCCACAGAATATACACGGGTGTGCAACACAACACCGGCAGGCGTAGCCAAATGGGACACATTTATGCCGTAATTGCCCCGGATACTACGTATGGACTACAGCCACGTCCGCGACGTCGACCCCGCCGTGGCAGACGCCCTCGACGGCGAGGTCGAACGCCAGCGCGACACGCTCGCGATGATCGCCTCGGAGAACCACGTCAGCGAAGCGGTCCTCGAAGCGCAGGGGAGCGCGCTGACGAACAAGTACGCCGAGGGCTATCCCGGCAAGCGCTACTACGCTGGCTGTGAGTACGCCGACGACGTGGAGAACCTCGCCATCGAGCGCGCGAAGGAGCTGTGGGGCGCAGAGCACGTCAACGTCCAGCCGCACTCCGGTACGCAGGCCAACATGGGCGTCTACCTCGCCATGCTCGAACCCGGCGACAAGATTCTCTCGCTGGACCTGACCCACGGCGGCCACCTGAGCCACGGCCACCCGGCGAACTTCACGGGCAAGCTCTACGACGTCGAGCAGTACGAAGTCGACGCCGAAAGCGGCTACATCGACTACGACCAGCTCGCGGAGAAGGCCGCGGAGTTCGAGCCGGACATCATCGTCTCCGGCTACTCCGCGTACCCGCGGGCCGTCGAGTGGGAGACGATTCAGGAGGTCGCCGACGACGTGGACGCGCTCCACCTCGCCGACATCGCCCACATCACGGGCCTCGTCGCCGCCGGCGTCCACCCCTCGCCGGTCGGCGTCGCCGACTTCGTCACCGGCTCGACCCACAAGACCATCCGCGCCGGCCGCGGCGGCATCATCATGTGCGACGAGGAGTACGCCTCCGACATCGACAGCGCGGTCTTCCCCGGCGGTCAGGGCGGCCCCCTCATGCACAACATCGCCGGCAAGGCGGTCGGATTCAAAGAGGCGCTCGAACCCGAGTTCGAGGAGTACGCCCAGCAGGTCGTCGACAACGCGAAGGTCCTCGCGGAGACGTTCCAGGACCACGGTCTCAGCGTCGTCTCCGGCGGCACCGACACGCACCTCGTGCTCGTCGACCTCCGCGACTCGCACCCCAACCTCACCGGCGGCACCGCCGAGGAGGCGCTCGAATCGACGGGTATCGTCCTCAACGCGAACACCGTCCCCGGCGAGACGCGCTCGGCGTTCAACCCGAGCGGTATCCGCGCCGGCACGCCCGGGCTCACCACCCGCGGCTTCGGCGAAGACGAAATCCGCGAAGTCGGCGAACTCATCGTGAAGGTCGTCGACGCCCCCGAGGACGACGACGTGCTCGCGGAGGTCTCCGAGCGCGTGCAGGAACTCTGCGACGCCAACCCGCTGTACGAGTAGGCGACGCCCGCGGGCGACCGCCGCGGTTCGGCGGCCGGCGCGTTCGGTTTTTCAAACCCCTCTGCCGAGTAACACTATTAGCCGCGCCGCCGTATCGTCGACCGACATGGCTCCGATTCGTCGGCTCGTTCTCGACGTGTTGAAACCGCACAGCCCCTCGACGGTGGCGGTCGCCCGCGAGGTCGCCGACGCGCCCGGCGTGGCCGGCGTGAACGCGACGCTCCTCGAAACCGACCGCGAGGTGCAGAACCTCAGACTCGTCGTGGAGGGCGAGGCCGTCGACGCCGACGAGGTCGAGCGCCGCGTCCGCGACCTCGGCGGGACAGTCCACTCGGTGGACGAAGTCGTCGCCGGCGAGACGCTGGTGGAGTACCGAACTCAACCGCAGGACCCGTCGCCGTCGTGATGTCGGCTCGGCTCGCCTCGCTCCTGCGCGACGACCGCGTCCGCGCCATCTCCCGTCGGTACTTCGTCTCGAACGGCTTCGACGGCGCGCTGACCTGCATCGGCCTCGTCATCGGCGCGTACCTCACCGGCGTCACGGACGGGGTGACGGTCGTCGAAATCGGCGTCGGCGCGGCGGTGGGGCTGACCACCTCCGGCGTCTGGAGCGTCTGGGAGATAGAGCGCGCCGAGAAGCGGGCCGAACTGGGCCGCATCGAGGACGCCATGCTGACCGACCTCGACGGGACCGCGGTCGAACGCGACAAGGTCGCGGCGCGGGGAATCAACGCGGTCGCCAGCGGGCTCGGCCCGCTCGTCGGCATCGTCATCCCGCTCCTCCCGTTTCTCGCGGTCGGCACCCTCCTGTCGATGACGTGGGCGACGCTCGCCTCGGTCGCCCTCGGGACGGCCATCCTCTTTGCGTTCGGCGCGTACATGGGGTCGATATCGGACCAGCGGTGGTACGTCGCCGGCCTGCGGATGGCGCTGGCGGGCGTCGCGGTGGCCGCCGTGAACCTGCTGTTCGGCTGAGAGACGATAGCCACATACGTGCATATTTCTGCTATCTCAAGCCCTAGAATACGCACGAATCCGAATCTTTGAAATGGTCGGGGCGCGCTGTCTGAGACAATGACGACCATCATCGACGGCAACGCCGTCGCCGAGGAGATTCGAGACGGGCTGGCCGACGCCATCGACGCGCTCGACGAGGCCGGCGTGAAGCCGGGTCTCGCGACCGTCCTGATGAGCGACGACCCCGCCAGCGAGACGTACGTCTCGATGAAACAGCGCGACTGCGAGGAGGTCGGCATCGAGGCGTTCGACTACGAACTCGACCCCGAGACGCCCGCCGAGGAGCTGTACTCGCTCGTCGACGACCTCAACGACGACGACGAGGTCCACGGTATCCTCGTCCAGATGCCCGTGCCCGACCACGTCGACGACCGGACGGTCCTCCGCCGCATCGACCCCGCCAAGGACGTCGACGGCTTCCACCCCGAGAACGTGGGCCGCCTCGTCGCCGGCGACGCCCGCTTCAAGCCCTGTACGCCCCACGGCGTCCAGAAGCTCCTCGCCGCCGCCGACGTGGAGACCGAGGGCGCTGACGTGGTCGTCGTCGGTCGCTCGGACATCGTCGGCAAGCCGATGGCGAACCTGCTCATCCAGAAGGCCGAGGGCGGCAACGCCACGGTCACGGTCTGCCACTCGCGCACGGACGACCTCGCCGCGAAGACCCGCGAGGCCGACATCGTCGTCGCCGCCGCGGGCGTCCCCGAACTGGTCACCGGCGACATGCTCTCGGAGGGCGTCGTCGTCATCGACGTGGGCGTCAACCGCGTCGACGCGGACAACGAGAAGGGCTACGAACTCGTCGGCGACGTGGAGTTCGACTCCGCGAAGGAGAAGGCCAGCGCCATCACGCCCGTCCCCGGCGGCGTCGGCCCGATGACCCGCGCGATGCTCCTCTGGAACACCGTGAAGGCCGCCGCCGAGGCCGAGGGCGTCGACGTCGACCTCCCCTGAGTCCGGGTCGTGAGCGACTCGTCAGACGCCGACATCGACGGCGAGTGGACGTGCGACCCCGACGGCGTCATCCGGCGTCGAAATCGCCGCGACCTCGACGCCGAGGCGTTCGCCCGCGCCGTCGAGCGCATCGAGGGCGGCCTCGACTGGGGCGTCGGCGCGCTCTGCGAGCGCGACGGCGCGGTGCTTCTCGTCCGGCAGGACGGCCAGTGGGTTCTCCCCGGCGGTGAGGTCGAAGTCGGCGAGTCGAGACGCGAGGCGCTGGTCCGCGAGGTCGCCGAGGAGACCGGCCTCGCCGCCGACGTGGGCGCGCTTCGGGTCGTCACCGAACAGTCGGTTCACCACGGCGACGACGCCGCGAGCTTTCGGTTCGCGATTTACGAGGCGACCGTCGCGGGCGACCTCACCGACGACCCCGGACTCGAAGGCGAGGCCATCGCCGACGTGTCGTGGTTCGAGACGCTCCCCGCGGACACGCTCGACCGCGGGCTGATTCGGTTCCTCCGCGGGCGCTGACCGGCCGCGCGTCCGACTGCGCTTTTTCTTACTCTCTTCACTCGTGGGTCGCCACGAGCAGTCGGTCGCCGTCCCGTCGGACGCAAAAGCGGGTACCGGCGTCCACGTCGAAGCTGTGGGCCTCGCGGCCGGAGATGAGCAGTTGCGAGAAGCCGTCGCCGCAGGCCGGACAGGCCACGTCGTCGCGGTTCTCGACGAGCATCGTGTCGCCGTCGTCGCGGAGCAGTTTCACCCGGTGGCGCACCTCGTGGACGTCGAAGCCGGCAGTCATCGTCGGCGAAGGGTCGCCGCGGGGCAAAAACGTTCGGTGAGCGCGGCGGTCGGGCGGCCTCAGAACAGCGACGCCAGCGTGTCTCGGGCCGACGCGAGCGCGTCGGGGTCGTCGTCGACGAGCGCGGCGTGAAGCTCGCGGGCGGCCTCGACGAGCGCCTCGGACTCCGACAGCGAGACGGCTCCGTCGAGCGCTTCGACGCGCTTGCGGTGGTTCGAGAGGGTTTCGAGCGTGGTCCTTCCCTCGGGGTTCGGGTTGTCGTCGAGCCACGTCGAGAGGTCGCGGCAGTAGGCGTCGATGGCCTCGGCGTAGGCGAGGCCGCGGGCGTCGGCCATCGAGTCGGGGACCGCGTCCGACGCGAGGCGTTCGCCCTCGTCGGCGCGTTGGAGCAGGGAGATGACGTAGAGCTGTTCGTCGTCGGTGGGTCGGTTCGACCGGGCGACCACGTCGACCGCGTGGAGGAGTTCGTGGGCCGCCAGCGGGGTGTCGCCGAGGGGGAGCAGTTCGCCCCCGCGGATGTAGCCCGTCTGCCGGACGTAGTCGCGGAGGTCGGACTTCAGCGCCGGCGCGGCGTCCCGAATCGACCCGTCGCCGACGGCGGCGCGGTGCGCCGAGAGGTCCAGTTCGGCCTGCATGGCGGTGTGGCGCTCCCTGTCGCCGACGCCGACGCTCCGGAGGCTCCCGCACTGCGGGCACGACACGCTTCCCGTCTCGTAGTACGACCATCGGTGGTCGCACTCCTTGCACTCGCGCTCGCCGCGTATCTCCATGCGGTGCGGTTCGTCCCGACGGCGCAAAAGCACGGCGACCCGGAGGGCAGGCCCCACACCGAAACGAGCGGTGCCCCCGAAGCGACCGCCGGGCTACATACGTCCGGGGACCCACCATCGACGCATGCGAAGCGAATCCGAGGTCCGAGAGCAGTACGAGTTCCTGAAGGACGAACTCGACTCCGAGGAGATGCGACACGAGGGCGTCAGAAAACTCATGACGCACTACAAGCGGGCGCTCGGCTGGGTGCTGGAGGAGGAACACATGTGACTTCCCAAACGGAACCGCCGGTCCGGTCGCTTCGCTCACGCCTTCCACGGAGTTCGCGAATTTGGGAATTCGGCGCGCACGTGCCACTCAGATAGACAGTTAGCCGCGTTGTCAACGTTTGGCACGCGTCGTTATCTTTAAGTGAAATCGAACAGTAGCCGTAAGTGACGCTTCGCTTTGGAGGGCCGAAGCGTCAGCGGGGACCAATTCAGGGCGGCATGCCGTGCCGGAGATTTCCGGCACGGCTTGCTTTCCTTCTGTGCGAAACTACGACCCGAGACCGAGAGGTCCGTCTGCCCCGCCGTCCGTGTACGGTGTCCCGTCGTACCGAATCTGTCGAGAAACACACAGGAGAGCCGCGAGTTACTTCGACGCCACGGAGTTCCGGTTCTGACAGCCGAACCATGTTCATAGATAACAATTAACAACATAGTCGCCGTAATTCGTTCGAGTCGTCCATCTGTGGACATATCCAGTCCTCGAAACGGACAGTTCGACAGATTAGTAACTTGGTCAACATAATTGCGGCCGGAAGATTTCGGGGACTGGCGCGTTTTCGAGGGTAAATCGTCGGCCGAGGCCGATATGTTTATCTGAATTAGACAGTAACATACGAGTCGAATTTACCGATGTACGACCTGACAGGATTCCAGCGAGACCTGCTGTACGTCATCGCCGGTCTCGAAGAGCCGCACGGACTCGCCATCAAAGAAGAACTCGAAGCCTACTACGAAAAGGAGATTCACCACGGGCGGCTCTACCCCAACCTCGACACGCTCGTCGAGAAGGGGCTGGTCGACAAGGGCCAGCGCGACCGCCGGACCAACTACTACACGCTCACCCGCCGCGGTCGCCGCGAAATCAAGGCCCGCGACGAGTGGGAAGCGGAGTACGTCCCCGAAGACTTCGAGGCGTGAGCGGGGCGACTCGGGCTACCCGTCCGCGCCGGCGTCGGACGGCGACCGTGAGTCTCGACCTGTTCTCGTCTCGTCTCGGTCGGTAAACGTCTCCGAAGCGCCGGACTCGCCTTCCACCGACCGGTCGGTTTCGGCTGTTTCTCGCGGCGCGTCGTCGCCCTCGTCAGCGGTCAACTCCTCCACCGGTGGCCCGTCGATCAGGTGTCCCGGGTCGACCATGTACGGTCTAATCGGCTTTCCGGCCAGTAGCTCCGGCAGGACGAGTCGGACGAAGTTCACGAACAACACGAGTATCATCGGCATCAGGAAGATGCCGTACCAGCCGAAAAGCAGCGGGCCGAACGTGTACGCGAGCATCACGGCCCCGACGTGGAGGCTCCGACCGGAGACGTACGGCCGGAGCACGAGGTCCGGAATCGTGTCCACGATGACGAACGAGACGGCGGCGAAAAGCAGGACGAACCAGAGTCCGGGCGGGTTCGCAATCGCCGCTTCGATGCCCATGTAGCCCGCGACTGGGACGTAGACGAGTTTCATGCCGACGACGGGGATGAGGCTCGCGACGCCCGCGAGCAGACCGATGAGCGCCGGGGCCGGAATGCGGACGCCGGTCGGCGCGAGGACGTTCAAAAGCGAGTACGCGATGACGCCGATGGTGCCCGTGAGGATGGCGTTCAGGATGTTGCCGAAGAAGATGCTGTTGAAGTCGCGGTCCACGCCGCGCATGTAGGCTTCGAGGATACCGTGGTCGTCGGCGAACATCGACTGGCCCCACCGTCGCAGGAGGTGGCCGTCGCGGAGGAGGTAGAACGCGAACGCGATCATGACGAACAGGTGAATCGCGCCGACCCCGAGAAAGGCGAAGGTGTTGGCGGCGACGCTCAGCGAGTCGAACACGGAGCCGAGGGCCTCGGGCGTCAACACCGACCGGAAGTCGTACTCCAACAGCGCCTGCGGGCTGGCGATACCCTCCACCAGCGCGGGGTCGATGCCGTAGGCTTCGAGGTCGATGGGCACCTCGTCCGACGAGAGTCGGTCGGCGTACCGCAGGAACTCGCGGAGCGCGATGGTCGCGGCGTAGGTGACGAGTCCGAGCACTGGAAGCGCGAGGGCGAAAAGCGCCACGGCGGCCGCGAGGCTCGGGGGCTTCACCCGGCGACGAATCCGCCGGTAGATGGGCCGCGTGGCGTAGTAGATGAAGAGACCGAAGACGAACGTCCCGATAAAAGAGTAGACGACGTAGGTGAGCGCGCCCGCGAGGACCAACGCGAGCGACCACCACATCGCCCGGGAGCGCTGAATGTCAGGGAGAGCCATACCCAATCACGCACGCGGAGGCGTCAAAAGCCTACCGCGGGAGCGACAGGTCACGACGGAACACCGTCACGACCGGCCGGCGAACCGTCGGCCCCCGCGTCGAAACCGACCGACTCGGCCGCGGCGCGGGAGATATTACATCAATAATAACGAACATCTTAACTCGCGCGTCGCCGTACCGAACCGCATGGACCGAGAGACGGCGGTGCCACGCGTCGATTCGATGCCCGGCGAGAAAGCCCGCGAGTGGGTCGCGTACCACCACGAGCACGCCGCGCCGAGCACGTACGTCTACGACTTCGTCTGGGACATCACCGCGGAGTCGGAAGGTCCCTTCTGCACCGACGTCGACGGCAACGTCCTCCTCGATTTCACGAGTCACGTCGCGGCCGCGCCGCTCGGCTACAACAACCCGAAGCTCATGGACCGCATGGCCGAGTTCGACCTCGTCGACCCGACGAAAATCGCCGGCCAGGACTTCTACGTCAGCGACGGCTCCGCACCCGGCGAGGAGCGACTCCCCGGCCCCGCCGCGCTCATGGACAGACTGACCGACCTCACGAGCCACTACGGGATGGACACGGTGTTCCTGTCGAACTCCGGGGCAGAGGCCGTCGAGAACGCCATCAAAATCGCCTACGACCACGCCGACGGCGCGAAGTACGGCATCACCTTCGAGGGCGCGTTCCACGGCCGTACCCTCGGCGCGCTCTCGCTCAACCGCTCGAAGTCAGTCTACCGCCGCACGTTCCCCGAGATTTCGGGCGTCCTCGACGTGCCGTTCTGCGACGACCGGACCTGCTCGCCCGCGACGTGTTCCTGCGGCTTCTTCCCCGACGCCGACTCTGCGGTCTCCAAACTCAGACAGAAGCTCCACCCGAAGAAGGGTCACATCGACGCCGACGAGGTCGCCTACGTCATCGTCGAACCGATTCAGGGCGAAGGCGGCTACCGCTTCCCGTCGGACGCCTTCGCCGAGGAGCTCGCCGCCGTCGTCGACGACTACGACCTGACGCTCATCGCCGACGAGATTCAGACCGGCGTCGGCCGCACCGGCGAGATGTGGGGCTCGGACCACTACCCCATCGAACCCGACATCATCACGGGCGCGAAGGGCCTCCGCGTCGGCGCGACTATCTCGAACGACGAGCTATTCCCCGACGAGACCTCGCGGCTCTCCTCGACGTGGGGCGCGGGCGACATCGTCGCCTCGATGCAGGGCGTGTTCACCCTCGACGCAATCGAGGAGTACGACCTGCTCGACAACGCCGTCGCCCGCGGCCGGCAGTTCATCGAGCGCCTGCGCGACGACGCGCCCGACACCGTCGTCGACGTGCGCGGCAAGGGCCTGCTTCTCGGCGTCGAATTCGACACCAACGCACGCCGCGACGCCGTGCAGGAAGCCGCCCTCAAGCGCGGCCTCCTCACCCTCTCGTGCGGCTACAAGGTGCTTCGAATCCTCCCGCCGCTCGACGTGACCGCCCGCGAAATCGACCTCGGCGCGACGATGCTGGTAGACGCCATCGAGGACGTGTCGTAACGCGGTCGGTCAGGTCGCGTCGCGGCTGACGAGCGGTTCGACCACGTTCCCGAGTTCGCGCATCATCCCGGCACCGACGAGGTAGTACACCGCCGATTCGACGCGCTCTTTCCACGCGGGACCGTCGCCCATTTCGAGACTCACCTCGCCGGCGCGGATAATGCTCGCCGCCTCGTTCGCGACGACGCCCGCGAAGTTCGAGTCGTATTCGTCGCGCGTCGCCCGAAAGTCGCGCATCGCACGGCGTTTCGCCCGGAACGACCGGCCGGAGTCGTAGTCGGTATCGCCGGGGTCCACGTCGAGGGCGTCGAGCGCGAAGTCGTGGGCCCGTCGCGCGAGGAGGGCCTGACCGGTCTTCACGACGCGAAAGACCGTCAGGTCTCGTCGGAGGTCGTTACCGTAGAATCTGAAGCCGTTGTCGAAGCAGAGCATGTACAACCCCCAGCGGGCAGCACCGTAGGGCGACGACCGGTCGAGTTCGAGTTCGTCTTCGAGTTTCGTCCGCATCTCGTCACGTCTCGGGAACCGGTCGGTTTCGGCGAGGAGGCCGCGAAGCGCGTCGTCCAGTCGCTCGCGACGTGGCTGTGGGTCGTCTCCGAGACCCGAGCGATACTGCTCTCGGTAGTGTCGTGCGTTTGCGAGTCGTTGTTCCGCCCGCAACTGCGACCCCCACGTGCTCGCGAGTCCGTGGGGCGAGTACTCGTCTACCGAGTCGGGGTCGCCGCCGACGGACGTCCCATTCCAGTGCGAACTGATTCGGACAAAGGCCAGTTCGCGTTCGATGGCGTAGAGATACCCGAGGTCACGGCCGGGGGCGGAGACACGGTACGCAGAGATGGAGTCCGCAACCGCGTCACTCGCCTCCCGCAGTTCACGGCCGCGTTCGAGACGGGCCTCCGGGTCCTCCTCTCCGAGTGCAATCTTCGCGTAGCCGACGGCTTCGCCGGCGAACAGCATTCCGTAGGTTGCCGAGAAGAGACGGTCACGGGTGTCTCGTTCCTCTTTGGCGGATTCGAGGTGACCGCCCGCCGGCGACCCGCGAAGGTGAAACCGCATCTCCTCGTCCACCGAATCGAGGTCGATGCGCGAGCGGAGTTGCTTCGCCTGCTCGACGGTCTCTTCGAGTCGCCGCACCGCCGCGTCGGCGTGCTCGTCGCTCACCGGCGGCCGCCAGACGTAGTTACTCGGCGGATTGGGATACACCGTCGTCAGCCAGTCCGTAATCGGGTCGGGGAGCCACGTCGGCCTGAACCAGCCGATACCGCCGACCGCGCCCGCGCCGCCGACGAGGCCGAGCAGTTGGCGACGCGAGAGGGAGGAGCGGTCGTCAGAGCGGGGCGCGTCGGAGGGCGAGTCGGAATCGGATTCGGAGTCGTCGCGGGCGCGGACGGCCTCGGAATCGTCGTCCGCGGGCGGAACGTCGTCGGGGGACACACGCCGGAGTTCCGAACCGGCCCGTGTAAACGTGTCGGCGGGCTGTTGGCTCGGCGCGAACGCGGCCTACGTCCAGCGGTCGAGGCCGGTCTGCGTGACCGACTCTTCGATGCGCTCGAAGCCGCGTCGGACCTCCTCGGGGTCGACCTCCCACGTCTCGGTGACGAACTCGCGGGCGGCGGCCACGTCGGGGTCGATGTGGGTGTCGTAGCCGTAGTCGTCGGTGACCGGCGGGTCCAAGAAGAACTCGCGCACCCGGTCGGCGTTGGGGATGGTGTCGCCGCGGGCTTCGAGGACCGACCAGAGGTCGCCGTGTTCCTTGACGACTTTCACGGCCGTCTTCGGGCCGATGCCCGTGATGCCCTCGTTGAAGTCGGTCCCGCAGAGCATGGCGATGTCGACGAGTTGCTCGTAGGTGATGTCGTGTCTGTCGAGCGTCGCGTCGAGGTCCATCAGCTCGGGGTTCCCCTTGCTCGTCAACTGTCGGAGCGTGTACGGTGCGCCGAACAGGAGCGTGTCGTAGTCCTCGCTGCCCACGTAGTCGGCGTCGCCCTTGCGGGCCATGTAGGACGCCTGCGCCTCGCCCTCGGCGGGCGCTTCGACCACCGGCACGTCGAGCAGCGAGAGGAGTTCGCGGCTGGTGTCCTGAATCGTCTCGGTGAGCCGCTGGGTCCGGGCTTCCATCCGGGCGGCCTCGACCGCGTCGCCTGCCTCACGCGCCGCTTCGAGGCGTTCTTCGGCCTTCTCGCGCTGTTCGCGGCGCTTGGCCACCTCGTCGTCTTTCATCTCGGTGACGCCGCCGTCGAAGACGAAGACGGGCGTCAGGTCGTGTTCGAAGAACTTGGGGAGCCCCTGGACGATGCCGACGAGGTTGGCGACCTCTTCTCCCGCGTCGGTCGTGTACTTCTCCGAACTCGTCCACTTGACCGTCGTCGTGAGATACCGGTACAGCCAGTTGTGGGCGTCGACGGCGACGACGCTTCCGGCCACCTCCTCGAACGACACCTCGGAGAGCGCGGCGAGCGTCCGCAGGTCTGCGTTTCCCATTTGCTCGGCCTTCGGGACCCGAGGGTTTCAATCGTGCGAGTGAAGGCCGTCGGTTTCGGGGGGTCCCACGCCCTCGCGCGACGCGAGAAACGCCCGTTCCGGGTCGCCGAGGTCGCGGGCGCGGTAGCGGTCGAGTCCCGACTGGTAGGTCTCGCGGGAGACCGCGGCGGGCGCGTCGGCCGGGCGCTCCAACACCAACTCGGCGACGCCCGTCTCGCGGCCCGTGAAGCCGAATCCGGCCTTGTGGCACGCCTCGTAGGCGAAGGGGTTGTTCGCGGCGATGCGGACCGTCTCGTAGCCGCGGTCGGCGGCGGCCGCGCAGGTCCGGCGGAGGAGGTCGGGGCCGAGACCCTCGCCCCGGCGGTCCCGCCGGACCGTGACGTACCGGAGCCAGAGCGTCGTCGGGTCCGTCCGGTCCTCGTTGAACGCGACGGCGGCCACCACGTCCTCGGCCAACGGCGGCAGGGAGTCGGGGCCGCCGGTCGGCGCGGGCCGGTCGTCGTCGAGCGGCGGGAGGGACGCGCCGGGGTCGCGGAGCACCGTCTTGCCCGTCGCCGCGGTGACGAACTTCCCCGCGTAGGCGAACCGCCGGTAGTCGAGGCGGAGTCGCGGGCCGTCTTCGGGCCACCCGAGCAGGTCGAACTCCATACGGCCGAACTGGGATCGCCGCGCGCAAGAACCTTCCCCGTCGGGGTCGTGGCGTCGGCCATGCACGGCGCTGGCGACGTTCGGTTCTTCGACCGCTTCGCACCCGTCTACGACCTCGTGATGCCGCCCGCGGACCCCGGCGCGCTCGCCGACGCCCTCGGCCGCCCGCGGGCTCCCCTTCGCCGACGGCTCCCTCGACGCCGTGACCGTCGTGGACGCCTTCCACCACATGCCGAACCAGCGGGGCGTCGCCGAGGAGGTTCTCCGCGTGCTCGCGCCCGGCGGGGTGTTCGCCGTCAACGAGTTCGACCCCGAGACGCTCCTCGGCCGGGGGCTCGTCGCCGCCGAGCGCGTCGTCGGCTTCGGGTCGGCGTTCGCCGCGCCCGACGAACTCGTGCGCTTTCTCGAACGCGTCGGGTTCGAGGCCGAGGTGGTCGAACGCGGCTTCGAATACACGGTGGTCGGAAAAAAGCGGGAAAGCCATTAGGGGGGCGACGAATCCACGCCTATGGCAACCTCGACGTCGTTCTTAGAGGAGCGACTCGATGCCGGGGCGTTACCCATCGCCGTGGGCGACGTGCTCGCCATCTTCCTCCTCGTCACCGTCGGCGTGATTCAGCACAACGGAGTGTCGTACCTCTCGGCCGACCCGGTCGGGTGGGTGCTCACCGCGGTCCCGTTCCTCATCGGATGGCTCGTCACCGCCCCGCTTTTGGGCGCGTACTCGCCGGGCGCGGCCGAGTCGGCGAAGTCGGCCGTCCCGCTGGGCGTCCGCGCGTGGCTCGCGGCGACCGTCGTCGGCATGGCGATTCGCTGGACGCCGCTTTTCGAAGGCGGCGTCGAACTCACGTTCGTCGCGGTCATGCTGGTGCTCGGCTCCGTCGCGCTCGGCGTCTGGCGGACGCTGTACTTCAAACTCGTCTGAGCGTCGAACGCCGAGCGCCGCGAACCGAACCGAAGAACTGACCGAATCGAACACGGATTTTCTCTCGGCCGTCCCCGCCCGACCCGGAGTCAGGCGGGGGTCGGCCGCCGCCGCAACAGCGTCACGCCGAGGAGCGTCGCGACCGTCGCGAACCCGGCGAGGACCAAGAACAGCGCCGTCGAGTCGGCGACCGTGAGGATGTAGCCGGCGATAGCGCCGCCGAGCGCGCCGACGCCGAACACGCCGAGGTAGGTAAAGCCGTACGAGAGGCCCCGCAGACCGGCGGGCGTGTACTCCGCGACGGTGGCTTGGTAGAACGGCTGGACCATGAACAGGAAGAAGCCGAGCAGCGCACAGATGGCGAGGAGCGGGCCGACGCCGAGGCTCGCCACGGGGAGGAAGGCGACGGCGATGACGGCGAGGGCGGCGAAGCCGGCGACGATGCCGCGTTCGGTCCTGATGCGGTCGGTGAGCTTGCCGCCGACGTACTGCCCGAAGACGCCGACAGTCAGGAGCCCGGCGTAGACGAACAGCTCCACGTCGAGGGTCGGCGCGCCCCCGGCCGACCCGGACGCGAGGGCGACGGGGAGGAGCTCGGAGACCGGAATCGGCTCGATGCCGATGACCGAGCCGAGGAGGTCCGGCAGGAACGTCGTGACGCCGCGGTAGTAGAGCCCCGAGAACATCACGAGCGCGAAGACGAGCGCGAACCCGCCGGCGAAGAGGTGCTTCGACTGCGAGACGAACTCGGCGAACGAGGAGACGCCCGCGCCGGCCTTGTCGTCGCCGCCGGGGTCGGTGTCGGTGCCGTCGTCGCCAGTGTCACCACCCTCACCGCCGTCGGCGGCGGTGACCGCGGCCTGCTCTTCGAAGTTGGCGCGGGTGGCGAGCGCGGCGGCCGCGAGCGCCGGGAGCGCGAGCACGCCGGCGACGAGGTGCCAGTCGAAGAACAACAGCAGGAGCGCGGTGAGGAACGGGCCGAAGCCGATGCCGAGGTTCCCGGCGATGCCGTGGTACGCGAACCCGGTCCCGCGTTCCTCGACGCCGGTGCTGATGAGGCGGAGCCCGGCGGGGTGGTAGACGCTGGCCGCCGCGCCCCAGACGACGAGCGCGAGGGCGACGACGACGAGGTTCGGCGACAGCGCGAGCAGGAGGAACGACCCGGCCATCCCGAGGAGACAGGCGACGATGAGGCGCTTCGAGCCGACCCGGTCGACGAGGATGCCGCCGGGGAGCGCCCCGAGTCCGAACAGCGCGAAGCCGAGGCCGGTCATCACGCCCAGCGAGGCGGTCGTGACGGGAACCGACGCGAGACCGAGGTCGATGCTGGCGAACTCGCCGAGCCAGATGGCCACGAAGATGGGGATGGACAGTTCGTAGGTGTGGACCATCCCGTGGGCGAGCATCACCAGCGCGACGATGGAGCGGTCGTTGCGGTTCACGTCTCCGGCCACGGTACCGACTCCCATAACCGTGTGGAGTTCCGGCAGGCGACGCGAGCGCCACCCGACTGTTCGAACGAGAGGCACAACCCGCAGTATCGGATTTGTGATGTTCTCTCGGCGAGCAAACCCGACGCAGTCCTGCGATTCTCCTCTCATAAGTTATGAGAACGTTATCGAGAGGCCACAAAGAGAATATCAGTCATCTATGGGAAAGAATTATACCACTTACGTCCGTAGTATGGTATATATTATGACCGGATATTACGACTACATTCTTGGGCTCATCCCGCTCGCACTCCTCGGCATCACCGGCACGCTTACCGTCGCCGGGTTGCAGTTGACCACGGCAGTGCCGATGGCCGCGGGCGTGGCCGCGCTCCTCACCGGCCACGCGCTCTTCGTGAACGGGCCCTCGTCGCCGTCCCCCGCTCGCTTCGACGAACACGCCGGTCCCAACGCCGCTGACGCGCCTTCTCCGTCGGTCCTCGACGCCGACTAATCCCCATCGCACGCCCGCCCGGCCGGTTCGCCGGCCCGCAGGGTTTTGACCGCAGGTCTCGTTTTTCCGACCATGACAGCGACGTTGTTCCTCACGAGCGACGAGGTTAGTGGACTGGCGACCCCGGCCGAGTACGTCGAGGCCGTCCGCGAGGGCTACAGACAGCGCGGCGAGGGCGCGCCGGCCGAGCCGCGAACGAAGCTGTTCAACCGCGAGCCGCCGGGGATGCTCACCTCCTACGCGGCCGTGTTGCCCGAGACGGGCGCGATGGGCGGCTACATGTACTCCGCCGGCTTCGGCGCGGAGGACGCGTGGTTCATGACCCCGCTTTTCGACGCCGAGAGCGGCGAACCGCTGGCGCTCCTCGACGGCGCGAGCATGAACCCGTTCAAGACCGGGGCGGCGGGCGGCGTCGCGGTCGACGCGCTCGCCCGCGAGGACGCCTCGACGCTCGCGCTCATCGGGAGCGGCGCGCAGGCCCGCGGCCAGCTCCGTGCGGTTGCGACCGTCCGCGACCTCGACACCGTCTGGGTCTACTCGCCGACGAAGGAGAGCCGCGAGTCGTTCGCGGGCGAGCTGGACCGCACGCTCGACGCCAGCGTCGCGGCCGTCGCCTCCAGCGCCGCGGCCGTCGAGGGCGCGGACATCGTCGTCACGGCCACGACCGCCACGGACCCGGTGTTCGACGGCGACCTGCTCGAACCCGGCACGCACGTCACCGCGATGGGGCAGTACCACCCCGAAAAGCGCGAACTCGACGAGACGACCATCGAGCGCGCGACGTACGTCCCCGACCTCCGCGAGCGCGCCACGATGGACGCCGGGTCGTTCCTCGCCGCCGTCGAGGCCGGCGTCGTGGACGAAGACCACATCCACGCCGAACTCGGCGAGGTCGTCGCGGGCGTCGCCGCCGGCCGCGAGGACGACGAGGAGATAACCGTCTTCGACAGCGGCGGCACGGGCATCGAGACGGTCGCGGCGGCGCACATGCTCTACGAGAAGGCGCGCGACGAGGGACTCGGGACGACCGTCGACTTCTCGCCGGCGAGCGAGTCGCTCACGGGGGAGTAGAACGGACGGAGGTGTCTCGATTGGCGAGCGACTGCTCGCCGACGCGGTCGTCACGGCTTCGCGGCCGCGGAAAAACCGCCGGTAACCGGCGTTCGTGCTCGCTCAGAACGTCGTCGGCCACGGACGGGGGAACGCCTCCGGCAGTTCGGCGTTTCCGGGTGCGTCTGCGACGCGTTCCGGAACGATCGGGCACAGGACGACAACACCGGGTTTCGACACCGTGACCAGTCCGGCGTCCGCCGCCGCCCGAACGTCTTCGACGTCGTCGAACAGCGCCTCGGGATAGTGTTCCGAGACGTACGGCGAGGCGACGATGTCGGCCACCGTCTTCCCCGCCGCCGTGTTGACGAGGTTGACGTTCCAGTGGGGAGAGTACCCGGACTCTCCGGGGACGAACTCGACGACCTGTGCCTGCAACGTCCTGTCGCCGCCGACGAGGTAGATGTCGTTTTCCCCGCGTTCCGTCACGCCCTCCTCCACCCCGTGAGCGACGTAGTATATCTCTTCTTCTTCGTACCACCCGTTCGCGACCGAGACCCCCGCCGCGGCGGTTCCAGTCGCGCCGACGCCGAGGGCGAGTCCGCCAACGAGCAGTCCGGTCGTTCGGAGGAACCGGCGACGGGTCGGCCCCCCGCGATATGCTGTGTTCGTCATGGTTTTCCTTCGGAATCGACGGGTCGGGAGCGGTCCCACCAGACTCGGCGATTCGACCGAACGAGGGACGAGAGAACAGATAGCGGTTTTTCGATATCTCTCACCACTCCGTACCGGGTCTCTTCCAAATCTGGTGTGAATGTCGCCTCACTGTCGGCATCGGGTCGCGTGTCGATACCGAGTCACAGCGTCAGTCGCGCGGCCCGCTCGGTGCCGACGAGGACGACCGGGACGAAAGCCAACGCGCCGACACCGACGACCGCCGGAACGACGACGCCCGGCCAGAACGCGCCCAGTTCGGTCTGTGCGAACGCGCCGAGGAGCGCCGCCCCGCCGACGACGAGGCTGTAATAGGCCGACCGAATCGGGAGCGACGGCAGGTGACCCGGCCGCGGCCACGACCCGGTTCGGACGTAGCCGCCGCGGAACGTCCCGACGGCGACGGCGCTCGCCGCGAGAGCGGTGAGGCCGGACAAAGACACCGCGGCTCTCGGAGTCGCGGCGAGCAGGAACCAGAGCGTCGGAATCGCCAGTACCGACACCTCCCACGCGGCGAAAAACACCTGGTCGAGCCAGCGGTCGACCCGCTTCGTCGCCTCCGAAAGCCCACTCCGCATCACGACTAGACGTGGGTTTCGGGCGGCTAAACGGTTTCTCCGGCGATGGCGGCGATGGCGGCGGTGGTGGCGATGGCGGCGAACGTGGTCTACTGCAGTCGGTACCGGAGGACCGCCGCGATGCCGCCGAGGTTCTTCAACTGCTCGCCGGGCTGGAACTCCGCGGAGAACACGGTGACCTCGCCGCCCTTCTGTTCGACCGAGTCGATGATGTCGTTCACGTCCACGTCCCAGTCGCCGTCGCCCTGTCGCTCCGCGCGGAGCCGCGAGTCGAGGAGAAGCAGGTGTTCGACCGCGCCGAAGTCCGCGGCCTCCGCGACCTGTTCGACGCCGTAGGCCGCCTTCGCGCCCGTCGAGATGTTCTCCATCAGTTCGTCGATGAGGTTGGCCTCCTCGGCGATACGGGTCTGTTTCTGCACGTCGTCGACCGCGCCGCGCTTCAGCACCTCGTGGACGCCGCGGTCGCCGACGCCGGCGGTGTCGACGGTCGTGACGATGGTTTCTGCGACCGCGGGGAAGTTGTCCTCGAAGTAGTCCATCGCGTCGTTCTTCGTGAAGCCCGGCCCGGCGAGGATGATGGCGTCCACGTCGAGATGCGACAGCGCGGAGCCGAGCTCGTCGAACAGTTCCGAGCGCGGGCGGGCGTACTCGCCTTTCCCCGTCGGCTTCGTGAGCGAGGCGTACTCGTCGGTGCCGTACTGGGCGACGGTGTGGATGTAGGCCGCGCCCTCCTCGACGGTTGCGATGGCCACGTCGGGGTTTTCTGCGGCCTGTTCGGCCGTCTCGATGCGGTCTATCTGGTCGGCCTTGAAGTGCTTCTCGATGGTTATCTCGGCGCGTTCTTCCACGTTGAGCGTGTGGTGGTGGCCGAGTTGGTCCTCGCGGGAACAGGAGACGATGACGCCGCCGACGCGGAGGCGGTTGGCGAACCGCGCGAACTCCACGTCGTCGACCTCGATGGTGACGTTGAGGTGCTCGCGCTCGCCGCCGGTGTCCCGCATCTGCTCGTCGTCGCGCTGGATGCGGCGGGTGGTGTCGCCGGAGACGAGGTCACCCGGTTCGAGGACGTACGAGAGGTGCCAGAGGTCGTCGACGTTCTCGGGGACGAGCGTGATTCGCTCGCGCCCCTCCTCGCCGCGACCGCGGCTCGAAATGCGCATACACGTCCGGTCGTCGGGGAACGGAAAAGAGTCCTGCTATCGCGGTCCCCCCGCAATCGCCGCCGACTTACCACCCGGCCGACTGCCGACCCTTGCCGGTGGCGTCGGCGAACCCGCGCGCCCACAGGTAGTACGTCATCACCTGCACGTAGAACAGGATGAAGAGCCCGACGACGATGACCGAGAGGATACTGCCGATGAGGCCGAGCACGGCCGCGACGACGAGCGCGAGCAACCACGCGACGGCGTACTCGCCGGTGAACGCGCCCGAGACGATGGTCCGCACGTCGAAGCCGGCTCCGAGGTTCCCTTCGATGGCGAAGTTCGCCCCGGCGGCCGGCGCGAGGTAGGCTACGAGGAGGCCGAGCGCGAACACGAGGAGGCCGAGGACGACCGAGACGATACCGAGCCCGACGCCGCCCGCGGAAGCCGCCGCCGCGCTCCCCGTCGCCGCCTCGGAGACGGTGAAGGTACTGACGCCGACGATGACCGTGAGGAGCATCGCCGGGACGACAGCCAAGAGCGCCCAGACGAACGTCACCACGAACAGTTTCAGGCCGTCGACGAACAGCCCGCCCCAGTCCGTGAACGAGGGGGCGGACTGCTCGCCGTTCGCGGCCGCCTGCATCGCTCTGACGAAGTAGCCCTGTAGGATAATCCCCGGGAGTATCAGCACAGAGAGCAACGAGAGACCCCCGCCGATAATCGTCGTTGCGAACCAGTCGTCGCTTCGCTTGAGAAACCACAGCGCGTCGGAGAGCATACGTGGTCTCGCGGCGCTATCGGCTTAGATATTCCGTCGAAAAGTCGAATTCTCGCTGATAGTTCAGACGGCGGGCTGTTCGCCCGGGGTCTCGCCCTCGTCCATCATCTCGACGTCGTGGAGTTCGCCCCACGTCCTGCCGATGATGTAGTAGGCGGCGACGGCCGCGTAGAACGTCACGAACGCCCCGACGACGAAGCCGAGAATCGGGATGACGTTCAGGACGCCGACCACGATTGACGACGCGAACAGCACCGCGAACGCCGTGAGCCACGCGGTGGCGTACTTGCCCGAGGTCAGGATGGGCCGGAGCGTACCGACGTCGAACGCCGCGCCCATGCGGTCGGTCTCGGCGTAGTTCGACAGCGCCGCGGGGATGAGGTACGCGGCGAGCAGACCGAGGACGAACGCGAGCAGGAGCCCCACGAGCGCCACGATGCCGCCGACCGCGCCCGCGGCGTCGGAGCCGCCGGCCATTGCGCCGACGATGCCGGCGAAGCCGAACACGCCCGCGATGATGAGCGGGACGATACTGTAGACGAACGCGATGGCGAAGCCTTTCACGCCGTCTATCGCCATGTCGCCCCAGTCGTCGAACACCGGGGGCTCCTCGTCGCCCTTCATCGTCGCGCGAACGACCCGAAGGAGATAGCCGATGACGAGGAACGTCGGGACGATGAGGATGCTCAACAAGCCGAGGACGCCGCCGATGAGGACCGTCTTTACCCAGTCCTCGTCGTTTCGAAGGTAATTGAGGGATTCTGAAATCATGATGTTTCACCGAGCGCCACCACCCACCCACCGGCCGTTCGACCGGGTGAGAACCGCGGGTAGACACACGCGCTCGAAACTACATTACGACGAGAAAGTATATAATCTTGTACCCGATGCGACCGAATAATTGAATATTAAGCCATCTAGCGTTCGATTACCGGAAGGCTGCGGCGACGTTTACTCGTCGACGATATCGCTCCCGCCCGGCGGGAGGAACTCCTGAATCTGGTCGGGTGATGCGATTTTTCTGACGAACGACTTGTCGGCGAAGCGCTCGCGGAGCCGGCGGTAGCACAGTTTCGCGGCGTCGTTCTGGGCGTACTGCCCCGGCGTGAGCGTCAGCGTCGTCTCCGCGCGCGCCTCGATGGCCGACGGCGGGCCGCCGATGACCCGCGTCTCGCCCTCGCACTGGATGCCGACCGCGACCTTCGCGGCCACGTCCTCGAAGTACTCGCGGTCGCCGCGGATGACGAAGCTCCCCTTTTCGATGTACTCGCCCGACTCGGGCGTCTTCGACACCTGCGAGGGTTCGACCATGTAGGCGTCGTCGGCGAAGCGGCCCTCCTTCCAGATGGAGGAGTACGAGACGGCGAACTGCGCGGCCTCGCGGAGCGTCTCGTCGGAGAAGTCGACCGCCTGCGCGGGCTCGCTCGGCCTCGTCGCCTTCAGGAGCGTGACCGGCCCGCCGTGGGCCTGCGTGTGGAAGAAGCGGTCGTGCTTGCTCATGTACTTCTTCACCAACTCCTCGTTCTGGTCGGCGTTGCGGCCGCCGACGACGAGGTAGCCGCTTGAGGTGTGGAACCAGCGGAACCGCTCGAACCAGTGTTCCGTGGACTTGACGGGGACCGAATCGAGCGCCAGCCAGTCGGTCTCCTCGGGTTCTTCGTCCTCGTCGTCCTCGTCGTCCTCGCCGTCGTCGGCCTCCCACTCGTCGCGGCGGCGCTTGGCGGCCTCCAACTCCTCGCGGGTGTCCTCGATGGCGGCCAGCGCGCCCTCCTTTTTCTCCTCGATGCGCTTGGCCTCGGTGTAGAGGCGGTCGGCGTTCTTCTCGACGCCCATCGACACGTCGAGGGTGACGGTCGCGTCGTCGAGGTCGACGGTGACCGTGCCGTTCGCGCCGTCGACGTTCGTGACGGCCTCGGCCTCGGGGATGCCCTGTTCGGCACCCTCCGCGAGCGTCTCGCCGATGTCGTCCCACGGGACGCCCTCCTCGCGCGCGCCGCGGACGGTCGACAGCACGTCGTCGACGAGGTCGTAGTTGGCGTACAGCAGTTCGGCGCGCTCGCGCTCGTCTTCGGCCTGCTGTTCGAAGCCCTCGATTGCGCCCTCCTGTTGGTCGATGATGCGCTCTTGTTTGGCGATTTGCTCCTCGAAGTCCGGGCGGTCCGAGGTCGCCTCCTGCTCGTCGGCGGTCAAATCGAGACGGAAGAAGTACTCGTCGAGCGCGTCGTTGAACGTGTCGTAGGCCTCCTCGTCGAGGCCGGCGTTCTGGTGTTCGCGCAGGGGGAAGGGCGTCACGTCGACGACCTCGCCGTCGTCGTCGAGGTAGAGCCGCGGGTCGAACTCCCCGGCGCGTACCTGCTCGCGGAGATCGACGATGGCGTCGTAGATGTCGTCGTAGTCGTCGTCGGTGGCGTCGGCGATGTCGAGGGTCTTCTCCACGCCGGCGCGGGTACACAGTTCCTCGGCGTAGAGGCCGCCGAGGTTCAACTGGGTGGCGAGCGTCCGCACCACGTCGGTGTCGGACTGCTCCATGTTCCGGCCGAGGGCGTCGCGGCTGACGGTGAGAGGGTCGAGCCGCGAGGCGGGGTACTCGTACTGCGACCCCGGCGCGACCGTCCGCGACTTGAGCCGCACCGTCTCCAGACTGCGGACGACTTCGCCCGTCTCGTCGAGCACCGCGATGTTGCCCTGTCCGAACAGCTCGACGACGATTTTCGTGTTCTCGTCGCCGCGCTCGAACGTGAACGTGAGGATGCGGTCGAACTCGTACTGCTCGACGCCCGCGAAGTCGGCCCCGTTGAGCCGGTTTCTGAGCATCATCGCGAAGTTCGGCGGCCGACCGGGGGCGTCCGGCACGTGCTCCTGTGCGGCGAGGTGCGCGCGCTTTATCTCGCCCACTTCGAGGAGGAGTTCGAGCCGACCGCGGTCGAAGTCCCGCATCTTGAGGCGAAGCAGGTCGTCGCCGTAGAGGTACGCCTTGTCGACCTTCGCGCCCTCGTACCGGTTCAACTCGGTGACGAGGGCCGCGAGGTCGACGCTCGTGAGTTCCCGCTTCGGGTCCATGGACTCGCTTTTTGGCGGCGAACGAAAAGGGGTGTCGTTTCCGCGGATGCGACGCCCGTCCGAATCGGGGAGAAGATTCTTGTCAATCAGTCCGAATGTGTCCGGTGAATGCGTCCTCGCACCCTCGCGCTCGCCGCGCTCGCCCTCCTCGTCGCGCTGGCCGGACTCCCGGTCGGAAGCGCCCCGGCCGAAGCCCGGCCCCCGCCCGAAGCCGTCTGCGGCGTCTGCGGCGAGGCGTTCGAGGAGTCGGCCGCCGCCGCCGGCGTCCCGCTTACCGTCGAGTCGAGCGCGCTCCGAGTCCGCGTCGGCGACGACGGCGTCGGCGTGTGGACCGCCCGCGTCGAACTCGACGGCGAGTCGGCCACGACGTTCCGCGAGAACCCCGACCGACTCGAACGCGTCGTCCGGCGGACCTTCGAAGACTACCGCGTGTTCACCGACGACCGCCGACGCCTCGACACCCGGATGGACGGCGACACCGCGGTCGTGACGTTCGAGGTCCCCGACATGGCGTCCCGCGGCTACGGGGACGTGCTGGTCGTGGACTACTTCCACGACGACGGGGTCAGGGGCACCGTCTACGTCGACGCCGACCGGTTCGTCGTGACCGGCCCCGAGGGGTCGTCGCTCCTCACCGCACCCGCCGAGACTCGGACCAACGAGACGGCCGCCGTCTGGAGCGCCGCCGACGAGGACGCGTCGAGCGTCGGGAGCCAGACGTACCTCACGTTCGGCCCCGACGCGGGGCTGGCGACCACGGCCGCGGCCTACGCGAGTCTCGCCGCCGACTCGGGGCCCGGCGTCCTCACGAACCTCGCGTGGGTCGCGTTCGTCCCGACGCTCGTGCTCACCGTCGGCGTGCTCCTCATCCGGCAGTTCGACCGCCGGTTCGATAGCGGTCGGGGGGCGCGACGCTTCGGCCCCGTCGTCGCGGGACTCGGCGTTCTGTGGGGCCTCTGTCTGCTCGTCCTCCGGGCGTTCTCCGGGAGCGTCGCCGCGATGGCGTGGCTCCTCGCCCTCCAACTGGTCGCGCTCGGCGTCGCCTCGGCCGTCCGCCCCGGGGCGCTCGGGTTCCGTCGCCTCGTCGCCGCGACCGTCGGCCCGCAGGTCGCGCTCGCGGTCGCCACCGCGGTTGCGATGCCGGGACCGAACCCGTGGTTCTCGGTCAGCGCGCTCGCGTTAGAGGTCGCCGTCGTGCTGTTTCTCCCCCTCGGCTACGCGGCCCGGCGCGACGGCGACACGCGCCCGCTGTCGCTCGCCATCGTCGCCGCGCCCGCGGTCTTCGCGCTTCCGCTGGTCCCCCTCGGCGGCTACGGCGTCCTGTTCGTCGGGATTCTGCTCGTCGTCTGGGTGCTGGTGACGCTCGCGACCGGCTCGCTCGTCTACCGACTCGGCTGGGCGCTCGGCGGTGACTCGGCGCGGGGGCAGGTCGACGACGGCACGCGAGCGACGGCGTAGCGCCCGCCGAAGCCGAGCGCGAACCCGGAGGCTCGCGAGTCCGACGTGAGAAACTCGCTCCGCAACCGTCAGGTAGACCCCCGCGGAACTGCCCTCATGAGCGAACCCGATGTCCGCGTCGCGGTCACCGAGGGCGAGCGCGACGACGCCTTCGCCGTCCGCAAGGCCGTCTTCGTGGACGAACAGGGCGTCGACGAGGAACTGGAGTGGGACGAACACGACGACCCCGACGCCGAGGCCGTCCACTTCGTCGCCTACGGCGGCGGCGACCCGGTCGGCGCGGCCCGCCTGCGCGAGTACGAACCCGGCGTCGGCAAGGTCGAACGCGTCGCCGTCCTCGAATCGACCCGCGGCGAGGGCTGGGGGCGGCGACTCATGGACGCGCTCGAAACGGAGGCGCGCGAGCGCGGCTTCGACTCGCTCGTCCTCCACGGCCAGACGACCGCGGAGGGGTTCTACCACGGCCTCGGCTACGAGACGACGAGCGACGAGTTCGACGAGGCGGGGATTCCGCACGTCGAGATGCGGAAGTCGCTGTAGCCGACGCGGACGCCTAATCCTCCGAGACCGACGTCTCGACCGGTCGACTCCGGCGGTCCTCCCGTAGCTGGAAGCCGTCGGCCTCCTCGCGGGCGAGCAGTTCGCGCTGCGGGTAGGGTATCTTGATGCCCTCGCGGTCGAACGCGAGTTTCACGCTCCGCAGGACCTCGGCTTTCGCCTGCGCCCGGCGCGGGGCCGAGGGGTTCGTAATCCAAAAGCGAAGTTGGAGGCCGATGGCGGAGTCGCCGAACGTCGTCGGCATCACCTGCGGCTTCGGCACCTCCTCGACGAACTGGAGGTCCGTTAGCGCCTCGTCGGCCACCGACTCGGCGTGTTCGATGTCGGCCTCGTAGTCGATGCCCACGTCGAGGCGGAGCCGGAGGCGGTTGCGCTTCGTCCGGTTGGTTATCTTCGCGTTGGTCACGCGGTCGTTGGGGAAGACGACCGTCTCGCCGTCGGCGTTGCTCAGCCGGGTGTTGATGATGGTGATGTCGGTGACGATGCCCTCGGCGTCGTCTATCTCCACCCAGTCGCCGAGTTCGAACGGCCGGGAGAACATCAGCACGAAGCCCGCGATGAGCGACCCGAGGGTCTGTCTCGCGGCCATGCCGACCACGATGCCGAGGAAGCCCGCGCCGACGAGCAGGCCGCCGATTCTGACCTGCCAGACCGTGAGCGCCGCCATCCCGACCGCGAGGAGGACGACCAGTTGGAGGACGCGGAAAACGATGCCCT
The DNA here is from genome assembly GCF_001368915.1 of Haloferax massiliensis. Classification (GTDB taxonomy): domain Archaea; phylum Halobacteriota; class Halobacteria; order Halobacteriales; family Haloferacaceae; genus Haloferax; species Haloferax massiliensis. Next base: position 327,150 of record NZ_CSTE01000002.1, read on the forward strand.
GCTGGTGGGCGTTGATGTTGTCCGAGGCCCTCGCGTACGAGTCCAGTTTCTCTTCGAGGACGTTCGTCCCCACGAGCGCTCCGGCGAACAGCGCGACCGTGGCCCCGAGTTTGGCGGCGTTCGGCACCGCGACGGCGAGCACGTCGGCGAGGTCAGCGGCGAGGCCGGTGTACCCCCAGAGGAGTAACAGCGACAGCGCCGCGCCGACGAACACCGCGAGTTGGAGCGTCCGGATGACGACCGTCGCGGGAAACAGCCACGCCGCGTCGGTGACGGCGTCCGGGACCCGCGGGTGGGCCAACACCCGCGCTCGGAGTTCGGCGGTCGCCCGCGAGACGAGCCGCGGCGCGAGAAAGACCGCGATGCCGAGCGCGAGCGCCACGAGCGCCGCCGAGATACCGATTCGTTCTTCCGTCGAAACGAACTGTGCGAGCGTCGAGCGGAGGTCCTGAAGCCACGTCGCCGCCTGCCCCGAACCCGCCGCACCCCCCTGAGGTGCCATCCTACCGTGTGCGATGGGTCAGACAGTAAAAGCGTGACGGAGCGACAATCAGCGGTGAGAATCGGACGGGACGTTTCGTCGGTTACAGCCGCTTCGACACGTAACGCCCACCTTTTTCCGAGGCTCGCTTCGCTCGCCTCGCAAAAATCTGGACAAAAAACAGCCGAACTAGCCTACAGCCGCTTCGACACGTAACACCCACCTTTTTCCGAGGCTCGCTTCGCTCGCCTCGCAAAAATCTGGACAAAAAACAGCCGAACTAGCCTACAGCCGCTTCGACACGTACGGGCCGTCTTGGTGGTAGCCGAGTTTCTCCTTGTAGTACTGCCGGACGCCGATGCCCGAGATGACCGAAATCTTGTCGTAGCCGGCGTCTCGGGACAGTTCCTCGGCGTGCGCGAGGAGCTTCTTCCCGTAGCCCTTGTGTTGCCAGTCGCCGTCGGCACCGATTCCCGCCTCGGAGCCGTACACGTGGAGTTCGCGGACGAGCGCCGCGTCCCGCAGTTCGCGGCGGACCGGATTGCCGGGGAACCGGAGGCGACAGAAGCCGACGAGCAGGTCCTCGACGGGGTCCTCGAACGAGATGAAGTGCTCCGTGCCGCCGGCGACCTCGTAGGTCATCACGTCGAGTTCGATGCGCTCCGGGTCCGGGTCGGCCTCGTTCATGCCGACCTCGCGGGCGCGGATGTCCCGCTGGACGATGCCGCGCTCCTCGGCGCGCTGGGCGGCCAGTTGCCGGAGGTTGGACTTCCAGACGCCGGCGTCGATGAAGTCCGCGGGGATGTCTCGCTGGACGCGCTGGAGGCGGGTGTACTTCGGAATCATGCCCATGACCTCCGCGACGATGTCGGCGGCCTCCTCGTTGTTCAGCGGGTCGTACTCGTCGCGCCGCCACATGTCGTAGGTGACGGTGTCGCGGACGATGAGCGTCGGGTAGATTTTGAGGTAGTCGGGCCGCCAGTCGCTGTTTTCGAACAACTGGCGGAAGTCCTCCAGACACATCTCCTTGGTCATGCCCGGCTGGCCGGGCATCATGTGGAAGCCGACCTTGAACGCCGAGTCGCGGAGCCGGCGGTTGGCGTCGATGGAGGCCTGCACGCCGTGGCCGCGGTGCATCTCGCGGTTGATGCGCTCGTAGGTCGTCTGGACGCCGACTTCGACCTTTGTCGCGCCCAAATCGAGCATCCGGTCTATCTGCTCGGGGTCGCACCAGTCGGGCTTCGTCTCGAACGTCGTCCCGATGTTCCGGATGTCGTTCGTCTCGTTTTCCGCGATGACGTCCTCGATGTACTTGAACTCGACATCTTCGGGGTCGGGCTTGAACGACCTGTCTTCCGCCGGCTCGGGCTCCTTGTCGAGGTCGTAGTCGTTCATGGCTTCGAGCGCGCGCTTGACGAACCACTCCTGGTAGTCGTGGCTCCGGGCGGTCATCGTCCCGCCCATCAGGATGAGTTCGACCTTGTCCACGGGGTGGCCGATGTGTCGAAGCTGTTCGAGCCGGAGCGTGACCTGTCCGTAGGGGTCGTAGTCGTTCTGGACGCCGCGGGCGGCCGCGGGCTCGTGGCCCGTGTACGACTGCGACGAGGAGAACTCGCTCGCGGGGCCGCCGGGACAGTAGAGGCACTTCCCGTGGGGGCACATGTGCGGCGAGGTCATGATGGCGACCGGCGAGACGCCGGAGGCGGTGCGGACGGGCTTGCGCTGGACGACCTCCTTGACCTCCTCGCGGCGGTCTTCCGGGGCGTACTGCAGAATCTCGGCGTTCTTCGGGACCTTCGGCGAGGAGTGTTCCGAACAGGCGTCGAGCTTTGCCGATTCGAGGTCGTCGCGGTCGACGTCGCCCGCGAGGATGCGCTCGACGAGCGCCTCGCAGGTCCGCTCGAACGCCTCGGACTCCGTCTCGGTCTCGGCGCTCACGGACACACCTCCCGTTCGGCGACGCGGTGACGGTTCATGGGCGCGAATCGGGTCGTTTCGTGGATAAGCGTGTCGCTCGGGAGGCTGGAATACAGCCCTCCGTCGAACCGCGCGAGGAGGAGTCTGGATTGCGGCTTAGAACTGCTCGGCGGCGGCGTCGAGGACGGCTTCGAGCGCCTCGTCGCGCGCGCCGGTCAGGAACTCGATGCGACCTTCGCGGATGCCCGCGGCGGCGAGGCCGGCGGCGGGCGCTTTCTCGGCGGCCGACTCGACGACCGCGCGGAGGTCGAGGTCGCCCGTGGCGCGGAGGTAGAGTTCGTCCATGCCGAGCGCGACGGTCACGAAGGCGTCGCCCTCGCGGGTGCGGCGGTGGAGTTCGTCCACGAGCAGGCCCGTCGGCGGGAAGTCGAAGCGGTGACTGTAGGCGTCGGAGTCGAGGACGGCCGCGGAGATGGCACCGACCTCGCGGCGTTCGAGGTTCGCCTGCGCCGTCTCGATTTCGGCTTCGAGCTTGATGCGGAACTGCTCGGAGACGTGGCCGGCGAGGCCCTCGTCGGCGTCGAACAGCAGGTCGGCGATGAGTTCGCGCTTGTCCTGATACGACTGGTAGTAGGCCTCCAGCGCGACGGCCTCGCGGAGTTCGCTGACGCGGTCGGCGTCGAAGCCGTGCGACTCGGCGAGGTCGAGGTACTGCTGCGGGCAGTTCTCCCAGTAGCTGACGGCGGGGAGGTGCGACACGTCGTCGCGCACGTCGTCGTTGACGGCGACAGAAAGCGTCGAGGCGAGCGCGCCGACCGAGAGGTCGCGGGCGTCGGCTCCCTCGCGGGCGGGGTTGACGAGCACGTCGACTTCCTCGGCGACCTCGTCGTCGGCGGGCGCGGCGTCGACGACGACGCGCTCGGAGCCGTAGACGCCGAGCAGGCCGAGACCGTCGAGGGACTCGGCGGTCGAGCCGGCGCCGAGGAGAAGCACGAGCGGGAGCTTCTCGTCGTGGCGGTCGCGGTCTTCGAGCATCCGCGTCACGTCGTTCGTGGCGGCGTCCATGCCGTAGACGGCCTCTTCGAGCGGCCGGCGGGTGAAGTAGTGGTACTCGGCGTCGTCGCGGGGGTGCTCCTCGCGGATGAGCGGGAGCACGGCGCGCTCGACGGCCGCGCCGGCGACGTAGCCGTCGGCGGTGGCCGTGTGGCGGACGACGATGGGGCGCGATTCGAGGACGGCGCGGCGGATGGCCTCCGCGGCGTCGAGCAGCGACTTGCCGACGGCGGCGACCGGCTCGTGGGCCGCGAGGGGCGCGACGGCGTCCGGGCGGGCCTCGTCCGAGAGGGCGTCCGCGAGGCGCTGGGCCACGGTGTCGGCCTCGTCGCCGCCGAGAATCGTCAGCTCCTCGGTCTCTATCTGGAGTTCGCCGCGGCGGCGCTCGACCTCGCCGTCGATGCGGACGTAGTCGCCCACTTCGACGTCGGGGTACGCGCGGACGCCGGCCTCGACGAAGGCCGCGCAGTCGGCGATGGCCGTCTCGTCGCGGAGTTCGAACACCGTCGGGCCGCCCGTCTGGCGGACGCTGGCGATTTCGCCCTCGACGCGAATCACGTCGCCGACGCGGTCGTCGATGCTGTCGAGCGTCACGCGCGCTGCCTCGGCGTCGTCGGCGTCAGCGTCGGACTCGACTTCCTGCTCGGCGTCGGTGTCGTCCTGCTCGGGCTCCGACTCGGGTTCGCTCTCCGATTCCGTCTCGACTTCCTGCTCGGGCTCGCCGTTGGCGGCGATGTCGTCGACGACGTCGCCGGCGGTCGGCGCGCGGTCCTCGTCTCCGGCGTCGGACTCGGACTCGGACTCGGACGCGGCGTCCTGCTCGGGTTCGGGTTCGGGTTCGGGTTCAGCTTCCTGTTCGGGTTCCGATTCGGGCTCAGACTCGGATTCGACCGTCTCGGACGACGTGCTCGCGCCGGCGGGCTTCGTCGTCTTGCCGGTCTTGGGGCGCGTCTTGACGGTCGCCGGGCCACTGCTCTCGGCTTCCTTCTCGACGGGCTGGCCGTCGGCGTCGCCGTCGGGGTCGTGGATGCGAGCGCCGCGGAACTCCGAGTCGGACTGGCGAATCGACCAGCCGAGGTCGATGTTGCCGTTGTCGCGGACGTTCTTCACCTGGACGAACACCTCGTCGCCCGGCTCCCAGTCGAGGGATTCGAGGCGGCGGTCGAGTTCGCTGCGGTGCAGTAAGCCGGTCACGTTCGAAGCGAGGTCGACGAAGACACCGAAGTCGGCGTAGCCGTCGACGGTGCCTTTGTAAAATCGGCCGGGGACGAGCTGGTGGGGGCTATTGCCCCGGAATTCGAACCAGACGTCCTCCTCGTGCGTAATCCAATCCATTGCGTTGAGCAAACAACCCCTAACTAAAACGATTGTCGAAAAACGCTCAGGCGAAATTCGCGCGTTCGCGGGCGGAAAAACGGCGTTCGGTCGGTCGAAACGGGCGAAATACGGGGGGAGATTGGCTCAGACGAGCGCGAGCGCGGCGGCGAGTTCCGAGAGGGCGCGGAAGCCGCCGAAGGCGTAACCGAAGACCAGACCGGCGGGGACGGCGGCCGCGACCGCGGCCTTCGGAACCGTCGTCCGGTGGACCTCGCTGATGCCGACGACGAGGAGTACCGCCCCGTAAACCGCACAGAGCGCGCGGACGCCGGGAATCGGGAGGCTGGCGAAGGCACAGGGCGCGGCGGCGTAGGCGATGACCTGCACCGTCTCGCTCACCCCCGCGCGGCGGGACAGAAGCGGGATGAGAAGCGCCGTCTGGATGGCCGCCGTCAGGTGGAGCAGCGCCGGCGCGACGAACAGCGCGACGACGAGCAGGGCGACGAGCGCCGACACGAGCGGGCCGCCCTCGATGGCCGGAATCGTCGCCGGCGCGAGGGCGAACCCGAGGCCCTGATAGACGAGCGCGACCGCGATGGCGAACACGAGGCCGGGCGCTTGGTCGCCGGGGGCGACGCCGTCGCGGAAGAACCGGCGGGGGCGAACGACCACGGCGACCCACGCGCGCAGGAGGCCGGTCAGCCCGCGGTCGCGGCCCTCCCGTGGGGTTTCGACCCAAGTAGTCACGCTAGCCTCTAGTCCCGCCGGAGGGTATGACAGTTCCGACACCGCGCCTCGTAGGACTCCTCCGCGCCGACGAGGATGGTGGGGTCGTCCACGTGGGCGGGTTCGCCGTCGATGAGTCGCTGGTTCCGGGTCGCCGGCTCGCCGCAGACGGTGCAGATGGCTTGGAGCTTGTCGACGTACTCGGCGAGCGCCATCAGTTGGGGAAGCGGGTCGAACGGCTCGGCGCGGAACGTCTGGTCGGTCCCGGAGACGACGACGCGCTTGCCGTCGGCGGCCAGCGCCTCGCAGACGTCGACCAGTTCGGCGGAAAAGAAGTTCGCCTCGTCGATGGCGACCACGTCCTCGCCGTTGAGTTCCTCGGCGATTTGCCAGACGCCCTCTCCCTCGGAGGGGACGACGCTCGCCTCCCACGAGCGACCGGCGTGAGAGCCGACCGTCGTCTCGCCGTAGCGGTCGTCGAGCTGGGGCTTGAACACCGAAATCTCCTGTCCCGCGATTTCGGCCCGGCGGAGGCGTCGGAGGAGTTCCTCCGTCTTCCCCGAGAACATAGAGCCGGAGATGACCTCTATCCATCCGCTCTGCGTGATGGCGTGCATATCCTGACTGGGGGACGAGGAGAGTCAAAACGATTGTTCATCTGCCGCGACGGGCGGGAGTCAAGACGGGTCGGTCCACCGAACCCGCGCCGCGTTCGAAACGGCGCGTGGCGACTGCTCAGTCGTCCGCGCCGACGTTCTCGCCGCTTTCGAACGTCGGGGGCTCGGGCTCGATGTTGGCGTAGACGACCGCGTCGCGGCCGAGTCGCTCGACCCGCTCGCGCAGGTCCTCGCTCGCGAGGTCGTCGCCGTCGAACGACGAGGAGACGCGGGGGATGGCGACCTGATGGGGGAGCACCCACGAGTTCAGCGACCGACAGACAGACCGGAGGTGTTCGAGGGCCGTCACGGGGAACGAGCCGCCGGCGACGGCGAGGAGGCCCACGGTCTTCTCGCCGAACTCGTCGAAGCCGCAGTAGTCCAGCGCGTTCTTGAGAACGCCGGAGTACGAGCCGTGGTAGACCGGCGTGCCGAGGATGACCGCGTCCGCGCCGTCGACGACGCGGACGAGTTCGGCCGAATCGCCCTGCTCGTCGAAGTCGGCGTCGAGCGGCGGGAGGTCGTACTCGCGGAGGTCCACGAGCTCCGTCGTGCCGCCGGCGGCCGACGCGCCGGCGAGGACGTGTTCGAGTGCCAATCGGGTGTAGCTGTGGTCGCGGAGACTGCCGCAGACGGCGACCACGTGTGGTTGCGTCATACCCTGTGTCTCCGTGACTGCGTGAAAACCTCGTCGGCCGCACCCGGTCGTGTCGGACGGGCGCAACACACAGGGAGCCGGGGGACGAAAGCCGGATATGAACGTCGTCTTCCACGTCTCCAGCGCCGACCTCGGCGACTGGCGACACGCCATCCGCAACGTCCGAAACCTGCTCGACGACGAGACGGTCGAGACGGGGAACATCACCCTCCTCGCCAACGGCGACGCGGCGCTTCTGTTCCTCGCAGACTCTCCGGTCCGCGACCGTCTCGACCCGCTGTTCGAGGCCGGCGTCCGCTGTTGCGCCTGTCGGAACTCCCTCGACGGCCGCGGCGTCGACGCCGACCGACTGGCCGACGGCGTCGAGGTGGTCCCATCCGGCGTCGGCGAACTCGTGACGCGACAGGCGGCGGGCGACGCGTATCTGAAAGTGCCGTAGGCGTCGGCGCGCGTCACCCCGAACCGGCGAACTCCCGGAGCACCGTCGCCTCGGCCTTTCGGAGTAGCTCGCCGGCCGTACTCGTCGAGCAGTCGAGTGCGTCAGCCACGTCCGCGACCGACCCCTCGCGAGGGATTTCGTAGTAGCCGGTCGAGACCGCGGTCTCCAGCGCGGCCCGCTGTCGGTCGGTGAGCTGTGAGGGGGACCGCCGCCGGTCGAAGGGCCGCACGCGTTCGACCGTGACGTCGCCGAGCGCCGCGATGTCGTCGTGAAACGCGCTAAGCGCCGATACCTCGCCGACCGCCTCGAACCGGACGGAGCCGGTGGCGTGGAACACCACCGGCGGGAGGAATATCACCCGCGAGTCGGCGATGACCCCGAGAAGCGGGTCCGCGAACTCGTAGTCGCGCTGGTGCAGGAAGCCGTAGGTCCCTCCCGCGCCCTCGACGAAGTGCGCCCGCACGAGCGAATCGACGCCCGAGACGAGCGCGTCGGCCGCGTCTCGGTCGCCGTCGAACCAGAACAGCGTCGTCGCGTCGGCGGTCGGACTCCACATCAACAGCTCCGCCCGGTCGACCGGCGAGTCGCGTATCATCCCCCGCTGGAGCGGATGGACCAGTCGGTCCGGGTAATCGACCGAAAACTGGGCGTGTTTCATTCCGTTTCGGAGAACAGTTCCGCTGACCGATACATCAAACGCGGTGATGCGATTCGGCGGGGGCCGTCGGTTCCGACGGGCCAGCCGAATCGACCGGGTCGAGCGACCGCGCGGCCCGGCGCTGTTCGTCCAGCACGCCGGGAGCGCTTCGGAGGAGCGTCCGGAGGTGGTCCGCGCCGCGTACTTCTCGAAGTCGCGCGCCGGATATCTCCGATTCGAGGCGTCTCACGCCGGCTATCGGGACGTTCGTGTCGGCGTCACCGTGCCACAGGGACACGTCGGTCTCGATGTCGTCGAGGGGGACGTCCCACGGCGCGGCCGCGGTTCGGAAGTCGTCGACGACGCCACGTCGCGACCGACTGACCGCCGCCACGAAGTCGTCTCGGACCACCACGGCGACCCCGTCCGGAACCGTCTCGGCGTCGTCGGCCGTGTACTGCGCGACGACGACTGAGGGGTCGAGCACCCCGGCGAGCCACGCCTGTCCGCGGAAGAGATAGCTGAGGAGCGCCGGCGCGTTCGTCGCCAACCACGACAGGAACCGCTGTGTTCGGGGCGTCTCCTCGCGCGTTTCCGGTGGGACCGCCCCGGCGACGACGCTCACGTGTCGAACCCCGTCCGGCCGCGCCGCCGCGACAGCCAGCGCGTCGCGGCTCCCGCCGGAGAACGCGACGAGCCCCGCCGACTGCGCGCCGATGTCGTCGAGAAGCGCGTCGAAGAAGTCCCCGGAGGGAGTCGGCGCGGACCCCTGGCTCGGGTCGCCCGGTTCCTCGGACGTCGGGCGCGACGACGAACGACCGTAGCCGGGTCTGTCGGGGGCGAGCACTCTGATTCCGCGTTCCTCGGCCGCCGCGTCGAACAGCGCCCCGAGCAGACGCGACCCCGGCGCGCCGTGGAGGAACACAACCGGAACTCCGTCGGAATCGCCGTACTCGGCGTACGTGAGTCGCCGTCCGCCGTCCAGCGCGAGGGTCTTCGCTTCGGCGGACTCGGCGGCTTCACGAGGGTCGGACGGCGACGCGTCAGGTGTTGCCATCGACTGTACGTAGTCGGAGACGGGGAGTGCGACTGGTGCCGGACTAGTGCGGTGGGATAAATGCGGGCGGCGAGTCGGTCGCGGCGAGAACCGCCGGCGGAGCGCGGGCTACTTCGCCAGCGAGACGCGGACGCCGTCGTCACCTTCTGCGACATCGACGAGGCCGTCTGATTCGAGGTCGTCCACGAGGCCGCGGAGCCACTCCGCGCCCGTGTCGCCGCCGTAATCGACGCGGACCCGCGGCCCCAACTCCGAGAGGCCGAGTTCGTCGTACTCGCCGAGCACCCTGACGACCCGCCCGCGGAACTGCCGGCGGCTTCCCTCGAAACTCGGTTGCGTCGGCACGTCGGGCGCGGTGAAGTCGCCCGTCTCGTAGGCGTGGCAGAACCGCCGCCACGGGCAGCCGGACTCGTCGCAGGTCGGCGTCTTCCCGCAGGCGACCCCGCCGAGTTCCATGATGGCGTTGTTCCAGACGCGGGACTCGCCGTCGGGCATGAGTTCCGAGGCGGCGGCCTCGAACGCCGCGTCGTCGTCGGGGACCGCGAAGGCGCGGTGGAGCACCCGCTTGACGTTGGTATCGACCACCGCGTCGCCGTTGTTGAACGCGAAGGAGGCGACCGCGTTGGCGGTGTACGGGCCGACGCCCATCAGTTCCGAGAGGCCGTCGGGCGTCCGGGGGAACTCGCCGCCGTGGTCTTCTTCGACCTGCCGGGCGGCCTCGTGGAGGTACTTCGCGCGGTTGTTGTAGCCCAGTCGATGGTCCGTCCAGAAGCCGACCACGTCGGCGCGGTCGGCCGCCGCGAGGTCGGCCGCCGTCGGCCACTCGTCGAGGAACGCCTCCCACGCCTCGACCACGCGGCCGAGTTGGGTCTGCTGGCTCATCACCTCGGAGACGAGAATCTCGTAGGGGTCGTCGGTGCGCCGCCACGGGAAGTCCCGGTGGTCGGCCTCGTACCACTCGGTGAGCGCGGACTGGACTGCTTCGCGGTCGAGGTCGGCGGGGAGTTCGGACGGCGCGTCGCTCATCGCCCCGGCTTGGGACGGCCCGCGTTTAGCCGTGGCGATGCCGAACGGTCATCAGACGACCGTGTTTACGAGGTCCACTTCGTACGTGGTTCCCTCGTACTCGACGAGCGGGGGACCGCGGCCGGTCGCCCGATTCTCCGATATCTCGTATAGCCGGTCTTTGAGCGCGTCGAAGTCGTCGGAGAGCGGTTCGCACTCGTCTACCTCTCCCTCGATTGCGCGTTCGAACACCGCGCGCTCGGCGTCGGAGAGGTCGTCGAGCGGAACGACGAGTTCCTCGTGAACGAAGGCGGCGAACGCCGCCCGGTCTTCGCCGACCTGTTCGAGCGTGTATCTGAAAGTCTCCTCTTCGACGGTTCGCGTCTCGCCGACGGTCACCTCGAACGGTCGCCCATCGTAGCGTACCCAGACGGTTCCGGCGTCGATGAGTCGAGAGTCGGCACCGTCGGGATAGACGTACGCGTATCCGCCGACCGAGAATCCTCGCGGGCCGTCGCCGTTCTCGAAATTCTCGCTCGGATACGCGGCGAGGAACGCCTCGCGGTCGGCCTTCGGGAGTTCGGCGAAGTCGAAGACGGTCGCTCCAACCGTCGGCGGCGACTCGTTTCGGTCGTATTCGATTCCGACCTCGCGGGCGGTGCGTTCTCGCGTCTCGGTTCGCTCGCGTTCGACGCGGTAGTACGCGCCGTCGTGTTCGACGTAGTCGCCCGAATCGAGCGGGAGATGGCGGTACGTACTGTACGTAGCCTCCCCCTCGTTGGCCGCAGTTGCGACGAGATTCGACACCGTGTCTGCGTGCTCGTGGAAGTCCTGCGTCACGGTATCGACCAGTTCGGGGTCGGAGAGTGCCGTCGCTTCGAGCGAGTAACTGGAGGGACAGCTACTGCCGGGGAGCCCGCCGAGACAGCCCGAGAGAAGGGCCGAACCGGCCACGAGGCCGCCGAGGAGGGAGCGGCGAGAGAGTTCCGGGGACATGCGCGGAAATTGCCGAATCACCAGTAAGTGTCTTCTGTCGGGGACCGCCACCACCGACCGACCGGCGGGACGCACAGCGAACAGCTACCGCGGTCGAAACGCGTATCCCCGTGACGGCCCCATCGCCGGGCGATGACGCTCGACGAACTCACAGACGACGTTGACGCGGCCTACGGAGACCTCGGCGACAGCCTCGACGTGTCGCTCGACCGCGAGACGCGACACGAACTCGCCATGCTCGTCGCCCTGTTCGACCCCGACGACGCGGACGAACTCGTCCGCCGGGCGGTCCACGCGCTGTTCCAGTCGGAACTCGACCGCGGCCAGCTCGACTTCCACCTCCGGCAGGGCTACGACGTGACCTACGACGAGTACCTCGCGGGGATGACCTACGAGGAGATGACCGGGCAGTCGCAGGCCCCGCCGCGGGACGACGTGCGACGCTACCAGATGTAACCGCGGCCGAGGTTGGGTATCTGTAATCGCGGTCGAGACGGGGCGTTCAGACGATTTCGGCCTCGATTTCGACGCCGTCGATGCGGCGGTAGCGGTGGGCTCCGTCGTCGCCGTCGCCGTCGCTGTCGTCGCCCCGGACGACTTCGAACGCCCGGAGGAGCATCACCAGTCGCTCCTCGCCGAGGGTGGCGCGGAGGACGACGCCCTCGCCGGTGACGACCACGTAGGGCGGTGCGGCGACCGGCGGCGCGGCCATCGGCCGGCCGGTGGCAGTCACCGCGTCGGCGAGCGCCCGCGGCAGGCGAGAGAGCGCGCCGGAGCCGTCGAGGGCGCGCCTGAACGGGGGTACGACGCGCTCGCGGTCGGTCACCGAGTCGCCGTCCCACTCGGCGGCGACGGCGATGGCGCACTGGCCGACGACGGTCAGCAGTCGCTCGTGGTCGTCGCGGAGCACGCGGACGGCCTCCTCGGCGGCCCCGGTGGCGGGTGTCACGTCAGTCACGACCCGAGGTGCGTCGTCCCCGGATAAAAACCTCCGTCGAGTCGTCGGGTCGGGCGGCGACGGCGGCGCTAGGGTGCGGCCACGCCGACCACGTCCGACAGCGCGGCGTCGAGGAGGTCGACCGCGAGGTCGAGTTCGCGCTCGGTCACGTCGAGCGGCGGCAGGAGTCGGAGCGACCGCGCGCCGCATCCGAGGGTGAGCAGGCCGCGCTCGAAGGCGGCGTCGACGACCGCGTCACGGCGCTCTTCGGTGTCGAACTCGACGGCGACCATCAGTCCGAGGCCGCGCACGTCGACGACTTCCGCGAGCGACTCGGTCGCCGATTCGAGGCGTGACCGGAGGGACGCGCCCTTTTCAGCCGCGTTGGCCGCGAGGTTCTGTTCCTCGATGAGTTCCAGCGTGAGCGCCCCCTGCATCGCCGCGAGGACGTCGCCCGCGCCCCACGTCGACGAGAGCCGAGCCTCCTCCTCGGGGAAGACGTCGCTCCGCGAGATGGTCGCACCGACCCGGAGCGCCTTGGCGCTGGTGATGACGTCGGGTTCGAGCGCGTAGTGGTCCGAGGCCCACATCTCGCCGGTCCGCGCGACGCCCGACTGAATCTCGTCGGCGATTATCGTGATGTCGTGGGCGTCGCAGAGCGCGTTCACCTCGCGCATGAACTCGTCGCTCGGGACGCGGTAGCCGCCTTCGCCCTGCACGGGTTCGAGGATGAGAAACGCAACTTGGTCGGCGGGGAGATGCCCGTTCGCCCCGTCGAGTTTGGCGCGCAGTCGCTCGACGCCCTCCATGGAGTACGGCACGTCGACGATGCCCGACACCTCCGGGAACTTCCGGCGGTGGACCGACTTCGAGCGGTTGAGCGAGAGCGCGCCGAGGGTGCGGCCGTGGAACGCGCCCTCGAAGGTGATGCCGTACTTCGGCGTCTCGCAGTTGTCGTAGGCGATTTTGATGGCGTTCTCGACGGCCTCGGCCCCGGAGTTCGACAGGAACACCGTGTCCATGTCGTACTGGCCCGTGACCTCGGTCAGGAGGTCCATCAGGTGCGCCGGCCCCGGGAGCGACGTGTCGTCGGGCGTGCCGCCCGTGCTGACGTAGAAGTCCTGACCGGCGATTTTCATCGGATCGACGAGGTCGAACTCCCGCAGTCGGTCGATGAGGTCCGGGTTGTTGTAGCCGAGCGGCGCGGCCGCGACGTGGCTCGTGAAATCGAGGAGGACGTTGCCGTCGGGGTCGGTACAGAACGGACCGACCGCGTCTCTGGTCACGTCCCAGACGAAGTCGTAGACGTACGTGCTCGGCGCGGCGGACCGCTGGTGGTACGAGACCCACTGCTCCGCCTTCGGGCCGGGGAACTCACCGACGCTCGGCTCGACCGTGTCTCGGTTCATACGCAACAGATTGGACATACATACATAAAATTTTGCTAAGCAGGCGTATTAGAGCAAGTAATTGTCCGAATGGGTGTTGTTTGTTTCTAAATATCGGAGATGTATTTGATATATACAGGCGGTTCGTCGAGCGTCGACCGGTGCGTTCGTTCGACGGTCGGACGTGGGTCCGGGCGAACAGCGACCAATCGCGGGGGACGGTGTCACACGACACGGCGCGCGCGGTCGCTCTCTCGTTTGATATATCCAGACGCGGCGAACTCGAACGCCGGGGTCACCGATTTCGCTCGAAAACCGCGGTTTCGAGGTTCAGTTCGATGAGATTCGCCGTCTCCGTCACGAGTTCGGGAACCTCGGTCTCGAACCGCTCGCCGGTGAGTCTGCTGGTCGGCGCGGTCACGCTGACCGCGCCGCAAACCGCGCCGTCGACGCCGCGAACCGGCGCACCCACCGAGCGCATCCCGCGGATTTCCTCCTCGTCGTTGACGGCGTAGCCGCGTTCGCGGACCCGTTCGAGTGCTGCGAACAGTTCGTCGCGGTCCGTAATCGTGTTCTCGGTCTGGCCGACGAGGCCCTCGCTGTCGAGTATCGACCGGACCCGGTCGTCGTCGAACTGCGAGAGGAGCGCCTTCCCGCTGGCGCTGTAGTGGAGGTGTTGGGGCGTCTCCCGCATCCTGAGGTGGTAGTCGGTGGCGACGGCGTCGTCGCCGCGACTCTCGTAAATCGTCACCTCGCGGCCCCGGTGTTCGACCGTGAGATGGGCGTACTCGTGGGTGGTGGCGGCGAGCGCGTCGACCTCCTCTTTGCCCGCGCGGTACAGCGGCGTCTCGTTTCTGACGCTCTCGCCGAGGGTGACAAAGCGGAAGCCGAGCCGATAGGACTGCCCCGTTCGCGTGAGGAACCCCTCGTCTTCGAGCGTGGCGAGGTAGGTGTGTATCGTCCCCTTCGACGCGTCGAGTTCCGCGCAGATCTCGCCGAGCGTCGGGTTCGAAAGCCGCTGGACCACGGAGACGATTCGGCTCGCGGTCTGGACCGACTTGATTCGCCGCGGCTCGTCTCCGGCGTCTCCCTCGCTCATCGCTCCTCGACGTGGAACGTCACGCTGTCTGCCAGTGCCTTCGGTTCCGCGTCGGCGACCAGCCGGGCGTTCGCGCCGGAGAGGTACGGAGCGACGAGGTCCGCGGCCTCGGACCCCTCCGCAGCCGCCCCGCCCCGACTCGCTGTGTCGTCCGGACTCATGAGACGACCCGTCGAGGCGCGCCGAGTTATAGCTATCCGAACCCCGACGACGGACCCTCTCATACGAGGGGGCTGACTTTTGCCCGAAAGATGACCCAGCTACAGTATGCATCTGACCGAACGCTACGAGGGCCCCGTCGAGACCATCGTCTTCGCGGAGGGGGCCTTCGGTGAGACGGCGGGAAAGACCGCCAACGGCGTCGTCGCCCACGGGACCCTGTTCGACGTTCGGGCCGTCGTCGACTCCGAGAAAGCCGGCCGCGACGCCGCCGACGTGCTCGGAACCGACCTCGCTGCGCCGCCCGCGGTCGTCCCCTCCGTCGCGGCCGCGTTGGAGGAGGCCCCCGACGCCGAGGCGCTCGTGCTCGGCGTCGCGCCCGTCGGCGGGAGCCTCCCGCGAGACTGGGTTCCGGACATCGAGGCCGCCATGGACGCCGGCTGTGACGTGGTCTCCGGCCTCCACGAGTTCCTCAGCGACGACCCCGAGTGGCGCGAGCGGGCCGCCGCCGCCGGCGTCTCCCTCGTCGACGTTCGAAAGCCGCCCGAAGACGACCTGCGCGTGGCCGACGGGCGCGTCGACGACTGCGACGCCGACGTGGTGTTGACGATGGGGACCGACTGCGCCGTCGGCAAGCGGACGACCACGTTCGAACTGTATCGCGCCGCGCGCGAGGCGGGCCTCGACGCCGGCTGGGTCGCCACCGGGCAGACCGGCGTGATGATCGGTGCCGACGCCGGCGTCGTCATCGACCGCGTCCCGGCCGACTTCGTCGCGGGCGTGGTCGAAGACCTCGTCTGCGACGTGGCCGAGGACCGAGACCTCGTCTTCGTCGAGGGGCAGGCCGCGCTCTCCCACCGCGCCTACTCGGCGGTGACGCTCGGACTCCTCCACGGGGCGAACCCCGACGCGGTCGTCGTCGCCGACGAACCAGGCCGGGACTCGCGCGACGACTTCGACCGCTTCGAGGTCGAACCGCTCGCGGACGAAATCTCGCTCATCGAACACCTGTCTCCGGCGACGGTGGCCGCGGTTTCGACGTGGGGCGACGCCGACGCGGTGACCGCCGAAACCAGCCTCCCAGCCGGCAACGTGTACGCGGACGGCGGGTCCGAGGTGCTCCTCGACGCCGTGTTGGAGGCGCTGTGAGCGACATCGTCTCGGTCGGCGTCGAGGCGCTCGACCTGCCGCTCGTCGAACCGTTCGAAATCGCCCTCGGAACGCAGTACGAGGCCCCGAACGTCCTCGTGACGGTCGAGACCGAAGCCGGCGTCGTCGGCTACGGCGAGGGGTCGCCCGACCACTACGTCACCGGCGAGACGCAGGGCGCGACGCTCGACACGGCGAGGCACGCCCGCGACCTCCTCGTCGGCCGCGACGTGGCGGACTACCGCGCCGTCATCGAGTCGTTGCACGCGACGTACCCCGGCGCGGTGTCGGCGCTGTTCGCCCTCGAAACCGCGATTATCGACGCCTACTGCCGGGAGCGCGAGCTACCGATGTCGGAGTTCTTCGGCGGGACGCCCGACCCGGTGCGGACCGACATGTCGATACCGATTCACCCGCCGGAAGTCGCGGCCGACCGCGCGGCGGCCGCCGCCGAAGCCGGCTTCGAGACCATCAAGGTGAAAGTCGGACAGCGCGTCGAGACCGACCTCGAACGGCTCCGCGCCGTCGCCGAGGCCGCGCCGGACGCGACGCTCACCGTCGACGCGAATCAGGGCTGGTCCGTCTCGGAGGCCGTCCGGTTCGACGACGCCGTTCACGACGCCGGCATCCCGCTTTCCCTGCTCGAACAGCCCGTCACCAAGACGGACGTCTCCGGGCTCGCGAGCGTCAGAGACCGGACGAAGACGCCCGTCGCGGCCGACGAGACCGTGTTCACGCCCGAAGACGCCGTGCGCGTGGTCCGCGAGGACGCCGCCGACGTCATCAACGTCAAACTCGGGAAGTCGGGACTCCTCGGCGCGGCCGACATCGCCGCCATCGCCCGCGCGGCGGGCCGCGACCTGATGGTCGGCTGTATGCTGGAGAGTTCCATCGGCATCCACACCAGCGCCCACCTCGTCTCCGGTATCGGCGGCTTCTCCCACGTCGATTTGGACGCGACGCGACTCCTCGCCGAGGACGTGGTCCCGAAGGAGACCGGCCCCGTCCACGCGCTCGACGGTCCCGGCCACGGCATCACGCCGAGCGTCTGAGCACCGCTCGTTCGCCCGCGACCGATGCACCGACCGCTTCCCGGACGCTTTTTGCCGGCGCGGGCCGCCAGTTGGGACATGGAACTCTCCGCAATCGAGGACCTCATCGAATCGCACATCGAGGACGCCGACGCGACGGTCTCGCGGCCCCGGACGGTCGATCAGGACCACGAGGACGACCACTACGCCGCCGTCGTCGTCTCGCCCGCCTTCGAGGGGAAGTCGCTCGTCCAACAGCACCAGCTCGTCTACGACGCCCTCGGCGACCACATGACGACCGACATCCACGCGATGGAACTGAAGACGTACACGCCCGAGGAGTACGCGGCGCGAGAGGAGTAACTGCGCCGTCGCGGTCGGCGCACTGACGGACGCCGACGGACGCCGACGAGCGCCGGCGGTCGCGGCTGTCAGCGGGGCGCACGGACCAATGGATTTTACCCCCTGCCAAAACGACCCCCGAATCATGGGCGACGATGATTATCGAATCGAGCGGGACAGTCTCGGCGAGATGGAAGTGCCTGTCGACGCCTACTGGGGCGCACAGACCCAGCGGGCGGTCGAGAACTTCCCCATCTCCGGTATCACCTTCGGGCGGCGGTTCGTCCGCGCGCTCGGCGTGGTGAAGAAGGCCGCCGCGCAGGCCAACCGCGACCTCGGCATGATAGACGAGGACGTCGCGGCCGCCATCGTCGAGGCCGCCGACGAGGTCATCGCCAGCGAACTCGACGACCAGTTCCCCGTCGACGTGTTCCAGACCGGCTCGGGCACCTCCTCGAACATGAACGCCAACGAGGTCATCGCCAACCGCGCCGCGGAGATCATGGGCGAGGGCATCGGCGACCGCGTCGTCCACCCGAACGACCACGTCAACTTCGGCCAGTCCTCCAACGACGTGATTCCGACGGCCATGCACGTCGCCTCCCTCGAAGCCGTCGAGAAGGACCTGCTTCCCGCGCTGGAGACGCTCGCCGAGGCGCTCGGCGACAAGGAAGACGAGTTCGACGGCGTCGTCAAGACCGGCCGCACCCACCTGCAGGACGCCACGCCCGTCCGCCTCGGACAGGAGTTCGGCGGCTACCGCACGCAGGTCGAAAAGGGCATCCGCCGCGTCGAGAACGTCCGCGAGCACCTCGGCGAACTCGCGCTCGGCGGCACCGCGGTCGGCACGGGACTCAACACCCACCCCGAGTTCCCGGCGAAGGCCGCCGAGTACATGTCCGAGGAGACCGGCGTCGAGTTCCGCGAGGCCGACAACCACTTCGAGGCGCAGGCGGCCCACGACGCGATGAGCGAGGCCCACGGCGCGCTCCGCACGGTCGCCGGCTCCCTCAACAAAATCGCCAACGACCTCCGTCTCTTGGCGTCCGGCCCGCGCAACGGCCTCGGCGAACTCGAACAGCCCGAGAACCAGCCCGGCTCCTCCATCATGCCCGGGAAAATCAACCCGGTCGTCGCCGAGGCGGTCAACCAGGTCCACAAGCAGGTCGTCGGCAACGACGCCGCCGTCTCCGCCGGGGCCGCCGAGGGCCAAATCGACCTCAACCTCTACAAGCCCGTTCTCGCGCACAACTTCCTCGAATCGGCGAAACTGCTGGCGAACTCCTCTGAAGTGTTCGCCGAGCGGTTCGTCGCCAAGCTCGAAGCCAACGAGGAACACTGCGAGACGCGGGTCGAACAGTCGATGGCGCTGGCGACGGCGCTCAACCCCGCAATCGGCTACGACAAGGCCTCGAAGGTCGCGAAAAAGGCGCTCGCTGAGGACAAGAGCGTCCGGCAGGTCGCCGTCGACGAGGGCTACCTCACCGAGGCGGAAGCCGACGAGGTGCTCGACCCCGAGAAGATGACCCATCGCGGCATCCTCGGCGACGACTGAGCGGGCCGAAAAAACAGTCCACTTTTTGATACGTCGGGGTGAGCGGGTGAACCGCTCTGTTCGGGTCGCGTTCGCGTCGATTTCGGTCAGTTCAGCCGCGGAGACGGTTATATTTACTCGGCTTGCGGTAGCAATCGCACCCCCGTGACGCCGTGACAGTCGCTCCCGAGTGAAGAACTGTCACGAAATCTCGAAAACCGGTATTTTGAAGCTTGATTTTGACGATTATACCAGTATGGCCGGACTGCAACAGCAGCGGGCCCGCGGGCGAGACATGTTGGAGTGTCGAGGTTGTGGGGCCGTATTCCCGGAGGGACGAGCGACGAACGACGGGTGGACGTACGTCTGTCCCGAGTGTGAACAGGTGGAAGGTATCGGCGAGGGTCTGCGCCGTCTCTGACGGCAGACTGAATCCTTTTTTACTCCCCCCGAACGCAGGGAGTACCAATGACCGAGTACGACTACGACTACGAGGACCTCGGCCTCGTGGCTGGGCTGGAGATTCACCAGCAACTCGACACCGAGACGAAGCTGTTCTGCGGGTGTCCGACCGACCTCCGCGAGCCAGACGAGGCGGCGCGCACGTTCTCGCGGTTCCTCCATCCGACCAAGAGCGAACTGGGCGAGCTCGACGACGCCGCGCTCGAAGAGAGCCGCGTCGAACGCGAGTTCGAGTACCTCGCCTACGACTCGACCTGTCTGGTCGAAGAGGACGACGAGCCGCCGCACGAACTCGACCACGAGGCGCGCACGGTCGCCATGCAGATCGCCGAACTGCTCGACATGAACGTCGTCGACGAGGCGCACGTGATGCGCAAACTCGTCATCGACGGCTCGAACACCTCGGGCTTCCAGCGCTCGTCGCTCATCGCGCAGGAAGGCGAGATTCAGACCAGCGACGGTCCCGTCTCCGTCGTCGACCTCATGCTCGAAGAGGAGTCCGCCCAGCGCGTCGAAGAGCGCGATGACGGTGTCCTCTACAGTATCGACCGCCTCGGCATCCCGCTCGTCGAAATCGGCACCGGTCCGGACATCTCCTCGCCCGAGCAGGCGCGCGAGGCGGCCCAGACCATCGGCATGCTCCTGCGCTCGACGGGCAAGGTCAAACGCGGCCTCGGCACCATCCGACAGGACGTGAACGTCTCCATCGCCGACGGCGCGCGCGTCGAAATCAAGGGCGTGCAGGCGCTCGACCAGATCGACGAAATCGTCCGCTTCGAGGTCGGCCGACAGGCGGAACTCGTCGAGATTCGCGACGAACTCCGGTCGCGCGACGCTTCCGTCGGCGACGTGGCCGACGTGACCGACGTGTTCGAGGACTCTGACTCCGGCGTCATCCGCGGCGCGCTCGACGCCGGCGGGAAGGTCACGGCCGTCCCCCTGTACGGCTTCGACGGCCTCGTCGGCCGCGAACTCCAGCCCGACCGCCGCCTCGGAACCGAACTCTCCGACCACGCCAAGCGCCACGGCGCGGGCGGCATCTTCCACACCGACGAACTGCCGGCTTACGGCGTCACCGAGGCCGAAGTAGAGGCGCTCCGCGACGCCGTCGACGCCGGCCCCGAGGACGCGGTCGCCATCGTCGCCGACGACGCCGAGACGGCCGACCTCGCCATCGACGCGGTCGCAGAACGCGCCGCCGTCGCCATCGAGGAAGTCCCCGAGGAGACCCGCGGTGCCAACGACGACGGCACGACGCGCTACCTCCGCCCGCTCCCCGGCGCGGCCCGGATGTACCCCGAGACGGACGTGCTCCCCGTCGACCTCGACCCGAGCGACGTGGAGACGCCCGAACTCCTGACCGAGAAGGTCGACCGCTATCAGGCCGAGTTCGGCCTCGACGCCGGCCTCGCGGAACAGGTCGCCTACGGCCGGAAGATGCCGCTGTTCGAGGAGGCGGTGGACGCCGGCATCGACGCGACGTTCGCGGCGGGCCTGCTCGAATCGACGCTGACCGAACTCCGCCGCGACGACGTGGCCGTCTCCGAACTCACCGACGACCACCTGCTCGCGGTCATGCACCTCGTCGAGGACGGTGACCTCGCCAAGGAGGGCGTCAACGACGTGCTCGCCACCATCGCCGCGGACCCGAGCCTCACGGCCGAGGAAGCCGTCGAGGAGGCCGGCCTCTCCGGCGTCTCCGAGGACGAGGTCCGCGAGGCCATCGCCGAGGTCGTCGAGCGCAACGCCGACCAGGTCGAACAGCAGGGCATGGGCGCGTTCTCCGCGCTCATGGGCGAGGCGATGGGCGCGCTCCGCGGCAAGGCCGACGGCGAGGTCGTCAGCGACGTGCTCCGCGAGGAGATTCAAAAGCGCGCCTGAATCGGCCCCGACTGTTCTCGCCGACCGTCTTTTCTCCCCGTTCTCACGACGTCGAGCGCCCGCCGTCGCGGACGAACCGCCGCCGGACCCACCGACCCGCGTACTCGACGCCGGCCGCGGCGACGAGGAGGACCAACAGCGCAGGTCCGAAGATGAGGAACATCCCGAGCGCGTCCGTCTCGCCGCGGACGTGGAGGAACGCCCACCAGACGAGTTCCGTGACGCCGAACAGGGCGACGAGCGGCGCGACCAGCCCCCGGCGAGCGAACAGCAGGGCCGCGACGACGACGAACCCGGCGAGCAGGAGGAACGAGAACCCGAGGAAGCCCGCCGCGGCCAGCGGGTCCTCGACGAAGCCCGAGGGGAACGCGTCGGTGACGAGTCGCGCGACAGTCCAGACGGCGAGCGCGGCGAGGGCGTAGCCGCCACCGAGGAGCGCGGGCGTCAGAAAACCGCGGGCGCTCCGAGCGCGGGTCGCGTAGACGACGCCGACGGTCGTGAGCGCGGCGGCGACGGCGACGACGTGGGTGAGAAGCCAGTCGCCGAGCACCGGGTCGGGCGAACCGGGCATCTCACCGCACCTCGATTCGCGTCATCGACTCGTCGGCCATCGCGGCCAGCCGCTCGACGCGCTCGTCGGTCGAGGGGTGGGTCGAAAGCAGGTCCGACACCGGGTCTTCGACCTCGACCTCGCCGTACACCCACAGCGGCGACAGCCCGAGTTGCGGCCGGGCGGCCCGCTCTAACTTCCGCAGGGCCGACGCGAGCGCCATCGGCTTGCCCGTCACCTCGGCGGCCCGCGCGTCGGCCGCGAACTCCCGCTTTCTCGACTGCGACCGGACGAACACGGTGAGGCCGAAGCCGAACAGGCCGACGAACTCGTCCAGTCGGAGGCGAATCCGTCCGGCGAGCGTCTCGGGCCACGACCCCGGTCGGCCGCGCATCCACGCCGAGCCGAGGGCGAGCCCCGTCGTCAGGAACGTCACCGGCGAGACGAACAGGTAGCCGACGCCGACGACCGTCTGGAGGACGCTCGCCACGAGCGACTGGACCAGCCCGTCTTTCCGTTCGAGGTGCGCGAGTTCGTGCGCCAGCAGGGCCTCGAACTCGTCGGCGTCGAGGAGGCGGAACAGCGCGGCGTCGAAGACGACCACGTCGCGGCCCATCGGGTCGAGCGCCAGCGCGTTCGGCGCTGAAAAGCGCGCGAGCTTCAGCGTCGGCGGGTCGATGTCCATCCGCTCGGCGAGTCGGTCGCGCAGGCGGTGGACCGACGGCGACTCCGCGGGCGACATGTCCCGCGCGTCGAGTTGGCTGAGCAGGCGCACCGTGCCGAAGCGGAAGCTCAGATAGCCGAGGACGACGGCGACTGCGACGCCGACGACGGCGGCGGTCAGGGGGTCGGGGCGGAGTCGCCAGAGCGTCACCACCGCGAACGCGCTGAGCGCGCTGAGCGAGAGGTAGAACGCGAGGACGACGACGCCGACGGCGACCATCGGGAGGCGAGAGCGACGCGGGGACGTTGCCATCTCGCGTGAGGGTAGGACGCCGGGTCGCAAAAGCTGTCTGGCGCGTCGGGGAAGCGAAGTCGCCGAACGCGACCGGGGGAGCGCGTCGCCCGGACCGCCGGCACCGCTACTTTCTCCACGGGGCCAGTCGAAGTGGGGTCATGCAGTTCTTCGAGGATTTCGCGGTCGGCGACACTCACGAGTTCGGCGCGTACGACGTGACCGAATCGGAGATTCTGGAGTTCGCCGAGCGGTACGACCCGCAGTGGTTCCACACCGACACGGAGCGCGCCGAGGCCGAATCCATGTACGGCGGGGTCATCGCCAGCGGCTGGCACACCACGGCGATGACGATGCGCCTGCTCGTGGACGGCTTCCTCGCCGACTCCGCGTCCCTCGGCGCGAAGGGCGTCGACGAGCTTCGCTGGTGGAAACCGGTGTACCCGGGCGATACGCTCGTCGTGGAAGCCGAAGTGCTGGAGACGACCGTCGAGACCGACAGTCGCGGCCTCGTGGAGATTCGGACGACGACCCGCGCCGAACGCGAGTCGGGCGAGGTCGAGAAGGTCTGTTCGTTCGTGAGCTACGTGATGTTCGCCCGCCGGGACGGCGACGCGGAGTAGCGCGGGGCGCGCCGCGTCAGTCCTCGTCGTCGCGGAAGCGGTCCGGGTCGCGGACGGCCTCGGCGGCCCGGCGGAACACGCCCGTCAGCGTCGCGGCCTCGCGCTCGGTCGGGTGGGCGCGCCCGAGCAGTCGGCGCATCATCCGCGAGGTCTTGGTCCGCTTGTGCTCGCGGTAGTCCACGGCGTCGAGCAGGTCGTCGAAAAAGCGATAGACGACCTCGATTTCGTCCTCGGAGGCGCGCTCGCGCTCCACGTCGGGGAGTTGCGTCTCCTCGACCGTAAAGCGGCGAAGCTCGTACATGAGAATCGTCGCCGCCTGCCCGAGGTTTAACACGGGGTAGCGGTCGTCCGCGGGGATGCAACAGACCTCGTCGAGCATCGCCAACTCCTCGTTGTCGAGGCCGGTTCCCTCGCGGCCGAACACGAGCGCGGTCTTCGTCTGCACCGACTCCAGCGAGTCGGCGATTTCGACCGGCGTCTTGAACGGGTAGCGGACGTGCCGGGTGGAGTCCTCGTGGGAGACCGCGGTCGTCCCGACGGTGTGGAACTCCTCGACGACTTCCTCCAAGGTCGTCTCGGTGGCGTTCGGGAGCACGTCCTCGCGGGCGTGGCCGGCGAAGCCGTACGCCTCGCCGTCGGGGTCCAGTTCCGGCGGGTCGACGAGGCGGAGGTCGTAGATGCCGAAGTTCTTCATCGCCCGCGCGATGGTCCCGACGTTGCCGGGCGTCTCGGGTTCGACGACGACGACGACGAACTCGCGGCCCCGGTCGGCGTCGGCGTCTCGGTCGCCGCTCATCTCGTCGGGTAGTCCGTGTCGAGGTCGACGCCGTCGAGGTCGTCTTCGGTCAGGGGCGTCGCGTCCTCGTCGTCGTCCGCGTCGGGACCGTAATCGCGGAGGTCGATGCGCTCGCCCTCGACGAAGTTCTCCTCCAGCCGGCGCTGTATCTCGTTCGCGTCCGGCGGCGACGGCAGTTCGTCGGGTTCGGTGTCGACGTACTCCAGTCCGCCGTAGCCCTCGGGGGCGCGGCCGCCGTCGGCGAACCACTCGTGGAAGGCGTCGGCGAACACCGCGTCGCCGACGAGGTCGCGGCCGTCCTCCTCGCGGAACCAGTAGAGGAAGTCCGGCTCGTGGTGTTCGCAGAGGAGCACCTCCTCGCGGGGCTCGCCGTAGACGATGGACGCCTGTCGGCACTGCTGTATCTCCTCGTCGCCGTGAATCAGATAGCAGGCGTCGCACGGCTCCTCGACGAGCGAGACGAGGCGCACGAGTCGCTCCCGCGGGTCCTCGGGAATCTCGTCGAGCGGTTTGAACTCGCCCTCGTCGGTGAATATCTCGGCCTCCTCGAACCGCCATCCGCGGAGTCCGACGCTGACCTTCGCCATGGGCCGAGATAGCCGAGCGGCGGATAAAAATGGCGTGATGCCGGTCAGCCGTCCGCGAGGAGCGCGTCCAGCCGGTCGAGGTTGTCGGCGGCCGCCTCCTCCGTGACGGGCACGTAGCCGACGACCGCCGGCTCCGACGTGGACCGTTCGAGGTAGTAGCGGACGAACGCGGCGACCTCCGGACGCGACAGCGCCTCGCGGGCGACGTAGACGTACAGGGGTCGCGAGAGCGTGTCGTAGGTCCCGTTCTTCGCGTTCGCGGGCGACGGGAGGGCGCATCCGTCGGGCTCGGAAATCGGGACCGCGCGGACGGTGTCGCGGTTCTGGAGGTAGTACGCGAGGCCGAAGTAGCCCATCGCGTGCGGGGAGTCGCCGACGGTCTTGGCGATGACCGTGTCCTGTTCGGTCGTGAGGTGGTCGGTCCGCTGGACCGCGCTCGGGAGGACGGCGTCGGAGAAGTAGTCGAACGTGCCCGAGGCGGTCGTCGGGCCGGCGAGGCGAATCGGCTCGTCGGGCCACTCGGGTCGGACGTCGCTCCACGACGAGGCCCCGCCGACGCGCCATATCGCGGCGAGTTCGGAGAGCGTGAGGCAGTCCACCCAGTCGGCGTCGGGGTTGACGACGACCGAGACGGCGTCGGTGGCGATGCGGAACTCCACGGGGCCGATGCCGGCGGCCGCACACGCGTCGCGCTCGTCCGCCTCGATGGCCCTGCTCGCGTCGTTCACGACGGTCCGGCCCGCACAGAAGAAGTCGGCGAACCCCCCGCCGGTCCCGGTCGAGGCGACGGACACCGTCACGTCCGGGTGCGCCTCCGAGAACGACTTGCCGAGCGAGAGCGTCAGCGGGTAGACCGTACTACTTCCGGCGATAGCGATACGCCCCGAGAGCGCGTCGTCGGCCGTCGCGGTCGCGGTCCGACTCGCGGTCGGCCCCGGCACCGACCCGACGCTCCCGAGACAGCCCGCGAGCCCGACTGCCCCGGCCGCCCCGAGCGCGCCGAGGAACCCGCGCCGACTCGCTCCGTCTCCGCCCCGACAAGGTGGCTTCACGGTCGGTCGTTTCTCGCGTCCGGTCATGGTGGTTGCTAAGTGGGGTATATAGTCACACGAGGGAGACGGCGTCGTCGGCACCGCCGCCGACATGCTCGACGCCGCTGAGTTCGAACCGCGCGCCGCCGGTCGCCGACTCGCAGAGCGCGAGGTCCCAGCCGTGGGCGTCGGCGACCTGCAGGACGATTGGGAGGCCGAAGCCGGTCCCGCCGCCGGCGCGGTTCGTCGTGTAGCCCGGTTCGAGCACGCTCGCCCGGTCGGCCTCCGGGATGCCGGGGCCGTCGTCTTCGACGTAGAAGCCGGGGGCGTCGCAGAGCGCGCCGACGGTGACGGTCACTCCGTCTGGGTCGCCGTGCTCGACGGAGTTCCGAAACAGGTTCTCGAAGACGTGGGCCGCGAGGTCGGGGTCGGCGGCGAACCGGGCGTTCTCCTCGACGACGAGCGTCGCGTCCCCCGTCTCCACGTGCCCCCACGCCCGCCGGGCCGCGTCCGACAGCGCGACCGGGAGCGTGTCTTCGACCCGCCGCTGGAGCGCCAACACGAGCGCGTCGTCGATGATGGCGTCGATGCGGTCGAGCGACTCGACGAGCGGTTCGACGTGGTCGCTTTCGGTCTCGTCGGCGAGGAGTTCGGCCCGGCCGACCGCGACGTTGAGTGGGTTTCGCAGGTCGTGCGAGAGCACGTTCGAGACGGTTCGGAGCTGTTCGTTTCGCTCCTGTACGTCGGCCATCATCTCGTTGAACGAGCGGGCGACCTCGGCCATCGCCTCGCTCTCCTCGTCGGGCTCGATTCGCTCCGCGAGGTCGCCGTCGGCGCAGGCCCGCATCACCTCGCCGTAGGCCTCCGCGGTCCGTTCGAGGTGGCGGCGGCGGCGCTCGGAGGCCTCCTTTTCGGCCCACGCCACCCCTCTCGCCGCCTCGGCCTCCTCGCGGGCGCGCTCGGCTTCGAGAATCTGGTCGCGCAGGGAAACCCGCATCACGTCGAACGCCTCGTAGAGGTCGCCGAACTCGTCCTCGCGGTCGCGGTCGATTGAGACGTCGAGGTTGCCGTCGGTGAGTTCCCGCGCGTTCGACCCGAGGGTCCGAACCGCGTCCACGGTGTCCCGACCGATGGTGACCGCCAGCAGGGCCGCGCCCGCGCCGACGACGAACAGGGTCGCGAGTATCTGCGTGAGGATGTCCGTCCGCAGGGCGTACGCCTCGCCCGTGGGGACGCGGGAGGTGACGACCCAGTCGTGGGTCTCCATCCGGGCGAACCCGACCTCGGTCGACGAGCCGGCGAGCAACTGCCCGGGGACGAACCCCGACGCGGCGTCGTATCGGGTCGTGTCGAGCGCGTCGGTCTCCAACAGCCGCGACTCGTCCTCCGCGAGGACGACCGTCCCCGCCCCGTCGACGACGACGAACCGGCCGGCGTCGATGTCGTGGAGATGCGTCTCGGAGATGTCTCGGAGGTTCGCCACGGCGATGACGGCCCGGTTCGGGCGGTCGGGAATCGTCGTCGCGAAGAGGACGACGGGCGCGGCCCCCTCGGAGGGGCGGAACGGGTCCGAGACGACCACGTCGCCGTGGGACTGCTGGGCGAGCGCGGTGAACTCCCGGCGGCCGTAGTACGTCGTCACCGACTCGGCCGAGGCGACGCTGGCGCTCCCCGTGCTCGTGAGAACCGTCTCGTTTCTCGTGTCGATGTAGTACGCGGCGTCGATGTCGCGGTCGCGTTCGACCACCGACCACAGATAGAGGTTGATGTCGCGGTCGTCGCCGGACTGGAACGCCGCGGACTCAGATATCGACCGCATCTGCACCTCCATCCGCGTGAGCCACTCGTCGAGGTTCTGCGCCTGAATCTCGGCGTTCGTCACGAGGTCGTCGCGCGTCTCGTCGCCGATGACCTCGTTGGCGTGGAGATACGAGTAGCCGCCGACGGCCGCGATGGCGAGCGTGACGAGACCGACCGCGAGCGCGAACTGCACCGCGTACCGCTTCCTGACGAACCGCGGCAGGAGGCGTCGCGTCACGGCCGGTCGAGCCTCCGGTCAGTCATCCGAAGTCGAGCGCCGCCTCCTCGAACGCGTCGTCGAGCAGTTCCGCGCGGGCGTCGTCGGCGCGGGCCGCCGCGTCATCGACCGAGGCGGTGAGTTCGCGGTACGACGCCGACTCTTCGAGCGTCTCGCGGTCGTAGGTGGACTCCAACACGGCCCGCTTGCGGGCGAGCGCGAAGTACTCGCGGAGCAGGTCGTTGTACGACCCGCGGACCACGAGCGAGCGGACGGCGCGGCGGACCTCCAGTTTTCCGACCGGCTTGACGAGGTAGTCGTCGAACGGCATCTCGACGATGTCGGTGTCGGGGTCGACGCCGGTCACCATCACGACCGGGAAGTCGTGGTCGCGCGCCCGGAGTTCGGACAGCACCTCGTCCCCGGTGCCGCCGGGCATCTGCCTGTCGAGCATCGCGGCGTCGAACGACTCGTCGGCGACGAGTCCGAGCGCCTCCTCCGCGCTCGAAGCCGTCTCGACGCGGTAGTCGTCCGCGAGCCACGCCTCGTACAGCGTCGTCAGGGACGGTTCGTCGTCAACGGCGAGTATCGTCGGTGGTCCGTCGCCAGTCATAATCCTGTGTGGGTGCGCCCGGAAGGCACCCGGTTGGCTGTGTAGTCCAGAGAGCGCTATTAAGCGGTTGCTATGAGGACTCAATAGCCCTCAATTCCGTCGCATGCGGCTTCGTACTCGACGAACTCGCCCGCCTTCCGCGACCGGTCGGCATATAATCGTGTGGTCCAACCGACGGGTATGCGAACCGTCGATGCGGCAGGACTCGAAATCGGCGACGACCACCCGCCCCGAATCATGGGTGTGCTGAACGTCTCCAAGGAGTCCCCGTACAAGCCGAGCGTGTTCAACGACCCGAGCGAGGCCGCCGAATACGTCGACCGCGAGCTCATCGACGAGGGGGCCGACATCGTCGACGTCGGCCTCGAATCGGCGAACAAGCGCCTCGACGTGCTGTCGGCCGAAGACGAACTCGACCGCCTCGACACGGCGCTTTCGGTCCTCGACAGCGTCTCCGGCGACGCCGTCTTCTCCATCGAGACGCGCTACCACGAGGTCGCCGAGGCGGCGCTCGACGGCGGCTTCGACATGGTCAACGACATCTGCGGCTTCGCCGACCCGGAGATGCCCCGCGTCTGCGAGGAGTTCGACGCCGCGGTCGCCAAGATGGCCAGCCCCCCGGACCTCACTCGCCCCGGCGCGATAGAGGAGGTCGACGACATCTACGACGCCCTCGAACTGAACGGCTTCACCGACAAGACCATCGTCGACCCCGCCTTCGGCGGCTGGTCGGAGGCGAAGACGCTCGAACACGACCGCGAGACGTTCGACCGCCTGCGGGAGTTCCGCGGCTACGGCCACCCCATCTTGGTCTCCATCAACCGCAAGAACTTCCTCCGCGACGTGGCCGGCCGCCCGACCGAGGAGGCCTTGCCCGTCAGCCTCGCCGCCACGTCGATGGCGGTCGAGCGCGGCGCACACGTCGTCCGGACCCACGACGTGAAAGAGACCCGCGACGCCGCCCTCATCGGCCACGAGTTCAAGCGCCGCCGCGTCCGCGAACCCGGCGACGTGTCGGTCGAGGAACTCGACGTGACGACGCCCGGCGAGGCCGCGAGACACCTCGACCGCGTCGGCGCGAACCGCGAGGTCGCCGCCGAGAGCGTCACGCGCGTCTTCGAACTGGAGGGGCTCGGGGCCGACGACCGGGAGGCCCTCGCCGCCGCCGCCGGCGACGCGGGAGCCGTCTTGGCCGGCGGCGACACCGGCGCGCTTCTGGTCGGGACGCCCGCCGCGCTCGCCCGGCTTTCGGCGCTCGTCACGGACGCGTCCGACGCCCTCGAATCCGCCCTCGAAACGGTCGAGCGGGCGACGCGTTAACCGGTTCGAGAACCCTTCACAGACCCGTCTGCCCGTCTGACGTTCGGCAGACGTTGACCGTTCTACTAAGAGAAAACTTATACCATCCGACTCTAAAACGGTCCTGTGGACGCCGGAAGGGCACGCGGGTAGGGGTACACGAGTGCCGTTCCGGCCCATACAGTTACATTCTGAGCGACAGCTACACCATGGATTTCACCACGTGGGAACCCGTCTACGGGCGGATTCTCGATGACTTCGGCTTCGACCGAACCGGCGACGAGCGCGCCAGAGACGCGCTCGCGGACCTCGTGGAACCGTTCGACCGCGACCGACTGGACTGGGCGGGCGCGACCGTCGCCGTCTGCGGGGCGGCCCCGACGCTCGACGCCGAACTCGACCGGCTCGACGGCCCCGACGTGGACGTCGTCGTCGCCGCTTCCACCGCCGCCGACGCGGTTCGAGACGCCGGGTTCGACCTCGATTTGATGGTGACCGACCTCGACAAAAACCCCGAGACGGCGGTCGAACTGACCGAATCGGGCGTGCCCGTCGCGGCCCACGCCCACGGTGACAACCTCCCCGCGGTCCGCGAGTGGGTGCCGCGGTTCGATACCGACCACGTCCTCGGGACGACGCAGGCGGCCCCGGTCGGTCCCGTCGTCAACTGGGGCGGCTTCACCGACGGCGACCGGGCGGCCTTCACCGCCGACGAACTCGGGGCGGACCGGCTCGTCTTCGTCGGTTGGGACTTCGACGACCCGACCGTGGACGCCATGAAAGCGCAGAAACTCCGGTGGGCAGAACGACTGCTCAGGTGGCTCGAACGACGCCGCGGGGAGCGGTTTTCGGTGCTCGACGGGCGACGCGACGGCATCGACCCGCTCCCCTGAGAGCGCCCGCGCCAACGCGTCCCCGGCGAGCGGTGAGCGGTCGCCCGGCTACCTCGTGTTCTGCGGATGCACGCCGGCCCCCTCCTCGGACCCGGACTGCTCGCCCGCCGACTGCTCGACGACGCCGTCGAACAGGGACGCGTCACAGCCGCGGCAGGTCGCCGAGACGCGCCGTTTCGTCCCACCGCGTTCGGCGCCCGCAACTCGCTTCGTCTCGACCGAAACCGCGCCGTCGCAGGTCGGGCAGGTCCGGAGACACAGCCGAAGCGCTCCGAGGACGCGGTTCCGGTCCGCCGTCGAGAGCCGCCACCACTCGGGGTAGTACCGCCGGAACGTCGCGACCGCCGTGAGGTCGGCGACGAACGCGGCGCGAGAGGCCCACCGGCCCACGGTCCCGCGGTCGAGGCGCGCGAACAGCCCCCGCTCGTCCCACCCCAGTTCGATTCTGTCCGGATCGACGCCGAGGAGTCCTGCGAGCGCCTCGCGGTCGTGGTCCCGCCCCTCGGTGTCGAGCACGCGGGCGCGCCACTCTTCGGCGAACTGCGGCGACAAAGAGAGCGTGCCGTCCGCGTCGGCCGAAAAGACGCCCGCGCCGTGCAGGGCGGCCGCGAGGTCGACCCGGCCGTCGAGCGAGAGCGGCGGCGACGGTCGCGCCGACGGGAGTCGCGGGGGCGACGGCGGCGGCGACGAGAGTTCGGCGAGCGCGAAGCCGAAGACGACGACCGGCGGCAAGACGCCGAGGAACACGCCGTAGGGGACCCAGACAAGCCACCCGAGCGTGCCGCAGACGAGCGTCAAGAGGAAAAGCGGAAACACGAGCGGGGAACGGAGACGCGGCTGTCGGACCCCGGAGTCGGGAAGGAAGCGATGCCCGGACATACCAGAACCGTGGGTACGACGCCGTATAGGTATGAACCGGGTACACCAGATAGCAAGAACGTAAACGTGCTCCGGTCCGGGAATTCGGTCGATAACATCACATTACCCGCGACAGTCGCGTCGCCGGGAGTGTCGGCTGTCGTACCACATTCATGCCAACGGGCGTCCGAAAACGAGCGACTGCCGCCGCGAGACGCGGTAGGAAGCCGTTTCCAGCGTCTCCGGGCGATTAAGCTCAGTCGAACGAGCCGGTCGAGCGGTTTTCCCGCCTGTCGGCGGCCGACTGCCGCTACATTGACATAGACGCCGTCCTGAGGCGCGGCTATGCAACTGCACTGGCACCGCCGGGACCTGCGCGTCGCGGACAACCGCGGCCTCGCCACGGCCGCGGAGGCGGGGCCCGTCGCCCCGCTTTTCGTCTTCGACCGGGACGTGCTCGACCACGCCGGCGCGCCCCGCGTCAGGTACTTGCTCGACGCGCTCGCCGAACTCCGCGAGGCGTACCGAGAGCGCGGGAGCGACCTGCTCGTCGCCCGCGGCGACCCGCGGACGGTCGTGCCGGCGGTCGCGGCGGCGCTCGATGCGAAACGGACCGTGTGGGGCATCGACTACTCCGGACTGGCCCGCGAGCGCGACGCCGACGTGCGGCTCGCCCTCGACGACGCCGGCGTCGCCCGCGAACCGGTCCACGACGCCATCTTCCACCCGCCGGGGAGCATCACGACGAACGCGGGGGACACGTACTCCGTCTACACCTACTTCTGGAAGAAGTGGCGCGACCGCGACAAGCCCGAGCCGTACTCGGAACCGGAGGCCGGAGACCTCGCCGACGCCGGAACGCTCGAATCCGCAGCCGAACGCCTCGCCGACGGAGACGCCGAGTTCGACATCGCCGTCGGCGACCTGCCGACCGTCTCGGACCTCGGCTTCGAGGAGCCGACGGCGGCGGTCCAGTCGGCGGGGACCGAGGCGGCCCGCGAGCGCCTGTCGGCGTTCTGCGCGGACGCCATCTACCGCTACGCCGACGACCGCGACTACCCGACGCGGGACGCCACGTCGCGGCTCTCGGCGGACCTCAAGTTCGGGACCATCGGCATCCGCGAGGTGTACGCGGCGACCGCGGCGGCCCGCGAGGGCGTCGGCGGCGAGCGAGACGAGTCGGTCGAGGAGTTCCAGTCGCAGTTGGCGTGGCGGGAATTCTACGCGCACGTCCTCCGAGAGCACCCGAACGTCGTCACGGAGAACTACAAGGAGTACGAGGAGGACATCGCGTGGCGCGACGACGCCGAAGAGCTCGCGGCGTGGAAGGCGGGCGAAACCGGCTATCCCATCGTCGACGCCGGGATGCGACAGCTCCGCGAGGAGGCGCACATGCACAACCGCGTCCGGATGATCGTCGCGTCGTTCCTCACGAAGGACCTCCTGTGCGACTGGCGACACGGCTACGCGCACTTCCGCGAGCACCTCGCGGACCACGACACCGCCAACGACAACGGCGGCTGGCAGTGGGCCGCCTCGACCGGGACCGACGCCCAGCCGTACTTCCGCATCTTCAACCCGATGACGCAGGGCGAGCGCTACGACCCCGACGGCGAGTACATCAAGCGGTACGTCCCCGAGCTATCGGACGTGACGGCCAACGCCATCCACGAGTGGCACGAACTGACCGACCTCGAACGCGAGCGCCTCGCGCCCGACTACCCGGCCCCGGTCGTGGACCACTCCGAGCGCCGCGAGCGGGCGATTTCGATGTTCGAGGCCGCCCGCGGCGACGACTGAGCGTCGGCCGAATCAGTCCGCGTTTCTCCGCCCGCGGTCGCCGCGGCACGAACGGCTTTCTCCTCGGGCACCGACTCCGGAAGCGTGCACGTCTCTATCATCCTCTACGACGGCTTCGACGAACTCGACGCCGTCGCGCCGTTCGAGGTGTTCCAGAACGCCGGCGCGGCCGGGGCCGACTGCGCGGCCGAACTCGTCGCGCTCGACGACCGCGAGTCCGTGACCGCGAACCACGGGATGCGCGTCGGCGTCGACGGCGTCCTCGACCCCGAGACCGACCGCCCGGACCTCCTCGTCGTCCCCGGCGGCGGCTGGAACTCCCGCGCCGAACAGAGCGCGTGGGCCGAAGCCGAGAAGGGCGAGATTCCCGACGCCATCGCCGCGCTCCACGAGGCCGGGACCACCGTTGCGGGCGTCTGTACCGGCGGGATGCTCCTCGCCCGCGCCGGCGTCCTCGACGGTCGCCCCGCGGTCACCCACGGCGGCGCGCTCGCCGACCTCCGAGAAACGGCCGCGGAAGTCGTCGAAGCGCGCGTCGTCGACGACGGCGACGTGCTCACCGCGGGCGGCGTCACCTCCGGACTCGACCTCTCGTTACACGTCGTCGAGCGCGAGTTCGGGTCAGACATCGCCGACGCCGTCTCGACCGAAATCGAGTACGAGCGCCGGACGGACCCGTTCGACGGCTGACACGCTCGCGCGAACCGGAGTTTCTCGAACGGGAGAAATCGACCGACAGCGGTCTCTATACCGTGGTTTGTGCTAGCATACCTCTCCTCAAGTTTTAACAGGATTCCGCCCCACCCGTGATACGGAGGTTACACATTATGAGCTACGAACTCGACCCGCTTCCGTACGAGTACGACGCCCTCGAACCGCACATCTCCGAGCAGGTGCTGACGTGGCATCACGACACCCACCACCAGGGCTACGTCAACGGCTGGAACGCGGCCGAGGAGACCCTCGCCGACAACCGCGAAGCAGGCGAGTTCGGCTCGTCCGCCGGCGCGCTCCGCAACGTCACGCACAACGGCTCCGGTCACATTCTGCACGACCTGTTCTGGCAGAACATGTCGCCGGAAGGCGGCGACGAGCCCTCGGGCGCGCTCGCAGAGCGCATCGCGGAGGACTTCGGCTCCTACGAGGCGTGGAAGGGCGAATTCGAAGCGGCGGCCGGCGCGGCCGGCGGCTGGGCGCTCCTGGTGTACGACTCGTTCTCGAACCAGCTTCGGAACGTCGTCGTCGACAAGCACGACCAGGGCGCGCTCTGGGGTAGTCACCCGATTCTCGCGCTGGACGTCTGGGGGCACTCGTACTACCACGACTACGGCCCGGCCGGCGGCTGGGCGCTCCTGGTGTACGACTCGTTCTCGAACCAGCTTCGGAACGTCGTCGTCGACAAGCACGACCAGGGCGCGCTCTGGGGTAGTCACCCGATTCTCGCGCTGGACGTCTGGGAGCACTCGTACTACCACGACTACGGCCCGGCCCGCGGCGACTTCGTGAGCGCGTTCTTCGAAGTCGTCGACTGGGACGAACCCGCCGCTCGCTACGAGCAGGCCGTCGAACTCTTCGAGTAAACCCGATACATCCCGACTTTTCTTTCGGACGCCACGCCGCCAGCGACGGCGCTATTCGCGTCGAATAGAGTGTTGAGAGCCGTCAGAGCCGTCTCTCTCGGATTGCGGTCCGCCGCTCAGAACTGTCCGTCGCGGGCGGTCGGGTCGGAGAACAGCTCTGTGCCGCCGAACTCCTCGTTCAGCGCGCAGACCCGGTCGTACAGCGCGGCGAAGTCGCGGCCGTCAGTTCCGCGGTCGAAGCTGGCGAGGACGCCGGTGGGGCGGTCACCGACGAACGTCCGGAACTGCTCGAACGAGTCGAATCCGCGGACGGTGTAGCCGTAGTCCGCGTAGTACAGCGTCTCGTAGGTGTCTCTCGTGACGTAGCCGAACCGCTCGTTGTCGATAAATCGGGAGACGTCGAGGCATTCGAGCGCATCGGACACGTCCGCCCTGAGATAGAGGTGTTCGTACCCGTGGTGGTCGAAGACCCAGAGGTCTCGGAGGTCGTCCCCGCCGAAGCTTCGGAAGGCCTCGACGAGTCGTGCGGCGGCGTCGCTCATCGTTTCGGGTCTCGCGGCACGGATGATAAGCCTACTCATGGGCCCGTGGAGGCTCGTGCGGGCGTCACGGGGGCGCTCACCGCCCGCAGTGCCGTCGTCTCCCCCGCGCGTCGCCCGCTGTCGTCGGGGTTTTGACCGTCGGCCGAGAAGCGTGCGGTATGCCCAAGCCGAAAGACGAGTTCGACACCCTCTACGGGTATCTGCTGTACGAACCCGCCGACATCCTCGACCCCGACTACATGTACACCGTCGGCGAAATCGCCCGCCTGATGCAGGGGCTGTCGCCGCAGGACGACCTCAGCGAGGAGACCGAAGACCGCATCGTCCAGTGGACGATTCCGTGGATCGTCGCCAATCAGGAGGACTTCGTCATCAACGACCCCCGGAGCGACGAACCGGGCTACTTCGGCCTCCACCCCGACGCCGTCCCCGAAGAAGACGAGGAGTAGCCGCCGCCACACACTCACCGCGCTGGTCGCCGTCCCCGACATTCTCCCGACGCGAGAGTCGCACAAACGGTTATCTGTCAGGTTGTTGTGTTCTCTATCGTACTATGGCTCAGTTCGACACCGAAGTCGCGGTTGTAACAGGCGCTGGCTCTGGAATCGGTCGCGCGACGGCGGAGGCGTTCGCCGCGGAGGGCGCGCGCGTCGTCGTCTCCGACGTGAACGTCGAGGGCGGCGAGGAGACCGTCGCGCGCATCGAGGAGGCCGGCGGGACGGCGACGTTCGTCGAGACGGACGTGACGGACGGCGACGCCGTCGCCGCGATGGTCGAGACGGCGGTCTCGGAGTACGGGCGACTGGATTTCGCCTGCAACAACGCGGGCGTCGGCGGCGCGCAGAAACCGGCCGCCGACCTCTCGTTCGACGAGTGGCAACAAGTCATCGACGTGAACCTCAACGGCGTCTGGCGGTCGATGCGACACGAGATTCCCGCGATGCTCGACGGCGACGGAGGCGTCGTCGTCAACATGGCGTCGATTCTCGGAAAGGTCGGCTTCGCGAACGCGAGCCACTACGTCGCCGCGAAACACGGCGTCCTCGGGTTGACGAAGACCGCGGCCATCGAGTACGCCGAACAGGGCGTCCGCGTCAACGCGGTGTGTCCGGGGTTCGTTGACACGCCACTACTCGGCGAGGGCGGCCTCGACGACCCCGAAGCCCGGAAGGGCATCGAGTCGCTCCACCCGATGAACCGCCTCGGCGACGTGGACGAAATCGCCTCCGCGGTCGTCTGGCTCTGTTCCGACGGCGCGTCGTTCACGACGGGCGAGGCGCTCACCGTCGACGGCGGCTACACGAGTCGGTAAGAGGCGTCGGGGCGTCGGTAACGTCGATACGGCGACTCACCTCGTCCGCGCCGCGCGCGCCGCGAGTTCGAGGTCCTCGCTCGGGCGAGTCGTGACGCTCGGGCCGTGGCCGGTGTGGAGTTCGGTCAGGTCGTCGCCGACGACCTCGCGCAGGCGGTCGATGCTCTCGACGAGCGCGCCGCGGTCGCCCTCGGGGAGGTCGGTTCGGCCGAAGCCGCCGTCGGCGAAAACGAGGTCGCCCGCGAAGCAGACGCCCGACCCGCGGGAGAAAAAGCACAGGTGGTCGTCCTTGTGCCCCGGTGTGTGGACCGCCTCGAACACGTCGTCGCCGATTTGGACGCGCTCGCCGTCGTCGATACGCTTATCGACGGCGAGGTTGCCGGTGTCGTAGCCCCACGTCTGTACGTCGAACGCCTCGCGGACGGCGTCCACGTTTCCGATGTGGTCGGGGTGCGTGTGGGTGAGGTACACCGCGTCGAGCGAGTCGGTGACCTCCCGGACCTTCGGCACCACGTCGAAGTTCGCGCCGGCGTCCACGAGCGCGGTGGTCTCGCCGTCGACGAGGAAAACATTGCTCGTGAAGGCCCGGATATCCCCTGCGAGGTTGCGAATCATGGGCACAGGTACGAAAAGCGGGGTATTCGGTGTTGTGGGCGTCGCGGAAATCCGCGCTGATACGGGGAAGTTTAGTATGGTCCGACCACGACCAACAGCCAATCAGGGCACCTCTCATGCGCCAATATCTCGACCTCGTGACAGACGTTCTCGGCACCGGGCGACACAAACCCAATCGGACCGGAGTAGACACCATCTCGGGCTTCTCGAAGCACTACACCGTCGACCTACAGGAGGGTTTTCCGCTGCTCACGACCAAGGACCTCTCGGGCTTCCGCTGGAACTCGCTCATCCACGAACTGCTGTGGTACCTCTCGGGCGAAGAGCACATCCGCACCCTCCGCGAGGAGACGGGCATCTGGGACGCGTGGGCCGACGAGGAGGGCCACCTCGACACGGCCTACGGTCGGTTCTGGCGGCGCTACCCGGTCCCCGAGGAAGAGCTTTCGGGCGAGGCGTGGCCCGACGACGACCACCGCTGGATGAACGACGAGGGGACGTTCGACCAGCTCGCGTACGTCCTCGACACGCTCGAAGAGAACCCGAACTCCCGACGGCTTGTCATCAACGCGTGGCACCCCGCGAACGCGGCCGTCTCGACGCTTCCGCCGTGTCACTACACGTTCGTCTTCAACGTGCAGGGCGACGAACTCAACCTCCACCTGACCCAGCGCTCCGGCGACATCGCGCTCGGCGTCCCGTTCAACCTCGCGGCGTACGCCATCCTCGCGCAGGTCGTCGCCCAGCGCGCCGGATTCGAACTCGGGTCGTTCGCCCACACCATCGTCGACGCCCACGTCTACTGCGGCACGGGCGAGCGCGGCGCGTGGTACGGCGACCACCTCGACGAACTCCAGTCCCGCCTCGCCGACGTGGAGTCCCCCGAAGGGTACCTCGACGTGCGCGAGTGGCTCCTCGACGCGGCCCCCGAGGAGGCCGACGGCGAGGAGGACTACGACCACGTTCCCGGACTGCTCCTGCAGGCCTCGCGCGAACCCCGCGAGCGCCCCGCGCTCGACGTGGCCGACGTGCCGCTCGAAGAACTCTCGTTCGAGGACATCGTCCTCCGAGACTACGACCCGGCCGACGGGATTCGCTTCGCGGTGGCCGAATGAGCGGCGAGGAGTCCGGCGAGTCTGGGGCCGCCGTCGACCCCGCGGCCGACGTCGCCACCGCCACCGACGCCGCGGTCCGGTTCGTCCTCGTCGCCGCCGTCGCCGACAACCGCGTCATCGGCCGCGACGGCGACATGCCGTGGCACCTCCCCGAGGACCTCAAACACTTCAAGCGGACGACGACCGGTCACCCGGTCGTGATGGGTCGCACGACCTACGAGAGCATCGCCCGCCAGCTCGGCGGCCCGCTTCCGGACCGTCACAGCGTCGTGCTGACGACCCGCGACCTCGACCTCCCCGAGGGCGCTGAAGCGGTCGATTCGGTCGACTCCGCGGTCGCCGCCGCCGAGGCCGCGGCCGCCGAGATGGGCGTCGAGACGGTGTACGTCGTCGGCGGCGCGACCGTCTACGAGCAGTTCCTCGACCGCGCGGCGGGGCTGATTCTCACCGAACTCGACGCGGCCCACGAGGGCGACACGCGGTTCCCCGAACGGGACCGCGAGGAGTGGGTCGAGACCGCCCGCGACGACCGCGACGGCTTCTCGTTCGTCACGTACGAGCGCCGGGAACGCGGGGACCCCGCCGCGGCCGGTGGAGCCGAGTGCGACCCGGAGGAGTCCGATGACTGACCCCACCGCCCCCGGCGGCGAGTGGGAGTACAAAATCGTCCGCACGGCCGACGGCGGCCTGTTCAGCGGCGATACCGCGCCGATGGAAGACGCCCTCAACTCCCTCGGCGGCGAGGGGTGGGAGCTCGTGGACACGATTTCCGACTCGCGCGGTGCCGGCGCGAACAGCGGGCAGACGGCGCTCGTGTTCAAGCGGCCGACGCGCTGAGACGCCGGGCGTCGCGTCTCGCGGCGACACTCGTGAACGACCCGTGCTCCCCGCGACGTGTCACGAGTAGCTTTATTGACGCGAACGACCTCATAGGAGGGAACGAAGCTTTCCCGCCCGCCATGACAACCTCGACACTCGCAGACCGACTCCGCCAACCCGAGTACACCGGCGAGAACCGGTGTACCCCGTGTACCATCGTGAACGTCGTCATCGCCGCCGCGTTGAGCCTGTTGCTCGGCGTCGCGTGGCCGCCGCTCGCGCTCGTCTCGTTCGCCCTCTTCGCGGGCGCGATTTATTTCCGCGGCTACCTGATTCCCGGCACGCCGACGCTCACGAAGACGTACTTCCCCGACCGGGTCCTCCGGTGGTTCGACAAGGAGCCGACGCCGGCCCACGTCGGGGCCGCCGCATCCGCGCCGGCCGCCGGTGACGACGTTGACGCCGAATCCCCGAGCGAGGAGGTCGAAACGGGGCAGTTAGACGGCGATGGCGCGTCGGCCGCGGCGTTCGACGTGGAGGCGGCCCTGATGGACGCCGGCGCGTTGGAGTTGGACGAGAGCGGCGACGAACTCCGCCTCGCACCGGCGTTCGAATCGGCGTGGAACGACGAGATTGCGCGCACCGACGAGGACGTCGCGCGACGGTGGCTCGCCCGCATGACCGGCGTCGACGAGGCCGACGTCACGCTTGAATCCCGGGCTCGGAGCCGGTGGGTCGTGGCGATGGCCAACGGCACAACACTCGGCACATGGGAGTCGGACGGCGCGCTCGTCGCGGACGTGGCCGCCGACGCCACCCTCGACGGTCGCCTCGACGACTGGGACCGCCTGACGGCCGAGCAGCGGAGCGCGCTGGCGAGGGGGGTCCGCATCTACCTCGACCGATGTCCGACCTGCGGCGGCGACGTCCGGTTCGGCTCGGAGACCGCCGAGTCGTGCTGCCGGTCGTGGGAAGTACTCGCCGTCCGCTGTGAGGACTGCGAGGCGCGACTGCTGGAAGTCGACGCCGAGTCGCTCGAACCCGAAGCCGCCTGAGGCGACCGGGCCGACGCGTCCGCCGCGACGCTCGCAAGTACACTTTTGTTCGTTGACAGCAATTTCACGGTATGAGCAAGGCGCACTTCGAGGTGTTCGTCGACGCGGCGGACAAGTACCGATGGCGGCTCGTCCACGACAACGGGAATATCCTCGCCGATTCTGGCGAGGGATACGCGTCGAAGCAGAAGGCGAAACAGGGCATCGAGAGCGTCAAGCGGAACGCGCCCGACGCGGCCGTGATAGAGGAGTAGCTCCGGGGAACTGCGCCTCCGAGTCGCCGTGCGTTCGCGGGACGGCCGCCGATTCGAGAGTGAACCCCACACCGCTGCCGGGTGTGGAGGCTTTTTCCGCCTCCGGGACTGACCAGAGAGTAATGACGAACGCCGCCGACGCGAGCGAGGAGGTCGCACGATGAACCGAAACGACAAGCAGGCCTACGACCGCGGGACGTCGCTTTTCTCTCCCGACGGTCGCATCTATCAGGTCGAGTACGCCCGCGAGGCCGTCAAGCGCGGCGCGCCGGTGCTCGGCGTCCGCACCGCCGACGGCGTCGTGCTGGCGGCCCTCCGGTCGACCCCGTCGGACCTCATGGAAGCCGAAAGCATCGAGAAACTGCACAAGCTCGACGACGCGCTCGGCGCGGCCACGGCCGGCCACGTCGCCGACGCGCGGAAGCTCGTCGACTTCGCGCGGACGACCGCCCAGCGCGAGCACCTGCGCTACGGCGAGCCCATCGGCGTCGAGACGCTCACGAAGACAATCACCGACAACATCCAAGAGAGCACGCAGTCCGGCGGCACCCGCCCGTACGGCGCGTCGCTCCTCATCGGCGGCGTCGAGAACGGCTCGGGTCGCCTCTTTGCGACCGACCCGTCCGGGACGCCCCAGGAGTGGAAGGCGGTCGCCATCGGCGGCCACCGCGAGGACGTACAGGCCGCCCTCGAAGACGGGTACGCCGAGGACCTGTCGCTCGAAGACGGCCTCGCGCTCGCCGTCGAGGCGCTCGTCGCGGCCGACGACGAAATCGAAAGCGACGAGCTGAACCTCGTCACCGTCTCCGAGGCGGGCTACGAAATCGTCGACGAGGAGACCATCGCCGAGCTGTTCGCCGACGCGACCGCGGACGCCGAGTCCGACGACGCGGACGAGACGGGCGAAAGCGAGGAGTAGATGACAGACGGGAGCCCGGTTGACGACGGCTCGCCGGCGACGACGACCGCCGGCGCGGCGGCCGTGACGCTCGACCGCATCGCGGTGTATCCGGTGAAGTCGCTCGACGCCGAGTTCGTCGACGCCGCCGACATCGTCGAGAACGGCGGGCTCCGCGGCGACCGCGAGTACGCGATGTTCGACGAGGACGGCGAGTACGTCAACGGGAAGCGCGAACGGGCGGTCCACCGCATCCGAAGCGCCGTCTCGCTCGCCGACGGCACGGTCGAACTCTCGGCCCCCGAGATGGACGACTACGACGGCCCGATAGACGAGGCCGACGGCTGGCTCTCTGAGTACTTCGGCTACCCGGTCGAACTCCGCCGCGACCCCGCCGGCGGGTTCCCCGACGACACCGAGGCCAGCGGGCCGACGGTCATCTCGACGGGGACGCTCGACGCGGTCGCCTCGTGGTTCGACGGCGTCGACGGCGGCGAGATGCGCCGTCGCCTCCGGCCGAACCTCGTCCTCGACGCGACCGAACCGTTCTGGGAGGACCATCTGTTCGACCGGCGCGGGAGGGTCGTCGAGTTCAGCGTCGGAAGGGTCGCCTTCGAGGGCGTCAACCCCTGCCAGCGCTGTGTCGTCCCGAGCCGCGACCCCGACACGGGCGAGGAGACGCCCGACTTCCGGACGACGTTCATGACGAAGCGCCGGGAGGCGCTCCCCGAGTGGTCCGGCGGCGACTGGTTCGACCACGACTTCCGACTCATGGTCAACACCGCCGTCCCGGAGTCGTCGTGGGGCGAGACGCTGTCCGTCGGCGACGTCGTCACCGTCGGCGACGTCGTCCCCGAGTGAGTCGGTCAGTTT
This sequence comes from Haloferax massiliensis, assembly GCF_001368915.1. Taxonomy (GTDB): domain Archaea; phylum Halobacteriota; class Halobacteria; order Halobacteriales; family Haloferacaceae; genus Haloferax; species Haloferax massiliensis. The sequence goes on from NZ_CSTE01000002.1 coordinate 369,159, forward strand.
TTACGTCGCGTTCGAACGCCCCGCAGTCGGGCGGTTCCACCTCGCCGACACCCGCGGCTTTACGTCGTCTGCCTCGGTTGAGAGAGGCATGTTCACGCTGACCGGCGTGCGGGTCGTCGACGCCGACGGGGCCCGCGAGGCGAACGTGGTGATAGACGAGTCGACCGGGCGCATCGCGTCCGTCGGCGACGAGACAGAAGGCGAGACGCGGAACCTCTCGGGTTCGGTCGTCGCGCCGGGGCTCGTCGACGCCCACGTGCACCTCATGATGGACGGCCGCCCCGACGTGGCCGCCTACCAGTCCGAACCGGTCGAACGCGCCTGCTATCGGGCCGCGGCCAACCTCCAGAAGACGCTGGAAGCGGGCGTCACGACCGTCCGCGACCTCGGTTCGCCCGGCGACCTCGCGACGAGCGCGAAGGCCGCCGTCGCCGACGGCGAACTCGACGGGCCGCGCGTCCTCGCCGCCGGGGAGAACGTCACCATGACCGGCGGCCACGGCCACTGGTTCGGCCGGGAGGCCGACGGCCCGAACGAGGTTCGCAAGGCCGCCCGAGAGCAGCTGAAACGCGGCGCAGACGTGGTGAAGTGCATGGCGACCGGCGGCGTCCTCACCACCGGCGCGGTCACGGGCGCGCCCGAGTTCACGGAAGCGGAGATTCGCGCCCTCGTCGACGCCGCGAGCGCGAAGGGCGTCCCGACCGCGGCCCACGCCCACGGCGAGGCGGGTATCAAGAACGCCGCCCGCGCGGGGATTTCGAGCGTCGAACACGGGATGTTCATGGACGAGGAGGCCGCGGCGCTCATGGTCGAACACGGCACGTACTGGGTGCCGACGGCCTCGGCGGTTCGGGAGATCGTCGAGGCGGGCGTCGAGGCCGGCATCCCACCGGAGGCGGTCGCGAAGGCCGAAGACGCCGCCGAGCGCTTCGAAGTCGCGTGGGAACACGCGCTCGACGCCGGCGTCAAAATCGCCATGGGAACCGACGCGGGCACGCCGTTCAACGACCACGGCGAGAACGCGCTCCGCGAGATGGAACTGCTCGTCGAGTACGGACTGTCGCCCGCCGAGGCCCTCGAAGCCGCGACCGTCGGCGGCGCGGACCTCCTCGGACTGGACGACGCGGGGAAAGTCGCCGAGGGCTACGTCGCGGACCTCGTCGTACTCGACGCCGACCCGAGCGAGGACGCGGGGGCGTGGCGGACGGTCCGGCAGGTGTACCGCGAGGGCGAGCGAGTCGTCTAATCGCAACACGGCAGTCGGTATCACACCCGATTTGAAGCGACAACCTTTTACAATCACGAGCAATACGAAAGGATGTACCAACGTGCTCTGTTGGTGTAGTCCGGCCAATCATATCACCCTCTCACGGTGATGACCAGGGTTCGAATCCCTGACGGAGCACTTCTCTCAATCCCCGAACCGCGAGCGACAGCGAGCGTGTTCGGTTCCGAAATGCGACGAAGGGTTCGACCGACGAGCGTTCCCGCTATCGTCCGTCGTCGTTCCGGCTTCGAACCGACGGAGTGGCATCGGCCGCCGGTTACGCCTCCGGGTCGCCGAGTTGCGACATCACGAGGTCTTCGGCGGTTCGCAACCGGTACTGGACCGTCGAGCGCGGCACGTCGAGCACCCCGCTGAGGTCCTCGACGGTCACCTGCCGCGGGCGCTCGTAGTAGCCGTGTTCGACGGCGGTTTCGAGCGCCTCCCAGTGGGCCGCCGAGAGGTCGGCCGCGATGCGCGCCTCGGCGTCCCAGTTGCCGGCGTTCGTGAGATGTTCGACGTCCAGTTGCAGGCCTTCCCTGAGTTGCGCCTCGATGGTCTCGTACAGTTCGCCGAGCGGGTGGTCGCCCGGGTAGAGGATGCGCCAGCGATACGCGCCCGCGCTGCGAGACGACTCGAAGATGACGCCCGGACCGACGTGTTCGAGGACGTACCGGGGAATCGAGTGGCAGTCGCTCACCTCCTCGCGGTAGGTGTAGACGGTCATCGAGTTGTCCGAGCGGTCGAGGACGTGGTAGTCGCGGTGGGTGTGACAGTCGGGGGCGTCGAGGCACTCGTTGCACCGCGTCTCGTCGGTGAACACCCCCTCGAACGCCGACAGCGCCTCCGGCGTGCCGACGACGTGGTCGACCCGCCACATCACGTCCTCGGTGGACGAACAGACCGACGACCGGGACCGCAGGCTCGGGTACTCGTAAAACAGGTCCATCAGTTCGTCGGTCCCCTCGGAAAAGCGAACGACGAATTCGAACTCGCGCATTCGGTCTTCGTTCTGTCGCGGAGCGACTTAGCATGTACTAATCCGACATCTGTCGTTTTCGAGGCCACTTCCGGGCTATATTCGTCTTCGTCACCACCTCTCCGGCCGGAGTTAGCAGGTGCTAACGAAATCGTGAGGGATATTTGGCACGGACTGGAAGACGCAGCGAGCGGACACCGGTGCGACACGGCAGACGCGGGGTCCACCCGCGATTCGAGAACGTACGGTCGCGCGGGCCGCTCGCTCGCGGGGACGGTTCCGACCGTCCCCGCTCCACCACCGACCGCAACCGTTCACTCCAACCAACCTCGGACGGCGACCGGGTCACCACCTATTTCACGACCGGTCGTCTACCCGCACGAGGATGTTACTCGCGGGAACGGTGGTCGCCGACGCGGCCACCATCATCGAAGAGGGTGCCGTCGTCGTCGACGGCGACCGCATCGTCGCGGTCGGAGCGCACGCGGACCTCGTTGACGCGTACCCCGACCACGAGCGACGCGAGTTCGGTATCGTCGCGCCCGGACTCATCGGCGGGCACGTTCACTCCGTGCAGTCGCTCGGCCGCGGCATCGCCGACGACACCGAGCTCTTGGATTGGCTGTTCGACCACGTGCTCCCGATGGAGGCCGGCCTCGACGCCGAGGGGATGCGCGTCGCCGCCGAACTCGGCTACCTCGAATGCATCGAGTCCGGGACGACGACGGTCGTCGATCACCTCTCTGTCCGACACGCCGAAGAGGCGTTCGAAGCCGCGGGCGAGATGGGCATCCGCGGGCGCATCGGGAAGGTGCTCATGGACACGAACGCCCCCGAGGGATTACAGGAAGACACCGACGCCGGCCTCGACGAGTCCGAGCGCCTCATCGAGCGCTATCACGACGGCTTCGACGGCCGCATCCGGTACGCCGTCACGCCGCGGTTCGCCGTCACCTGCTCGGAGGCCTGTCTCCGGGGCGTCCGCGAACTCGCAGACCGGTACGACGGCGTCCGCATCCACACCCACGCGAGCGAGAACCGCGACGAAATCGCCACCGTCGAGGCGGAGACGGGCATGCGCAACATCCACTGGCTCGACGAAGTCGGCATCACCGGCGACGACGTGGTGCTGGCCCACTGCGTCCACACCGACGAGTCCGAGCGCGAGGTGCTCGCCGAGACCGGCACGCACGTCACCTACTGCCCGTCGTCGAACATGAAGCTCGCGTCGGGTATCGCGCCGGTTCCGGACTACCTCGACCGCGGCATCAACGTCGCGCTCGGCAACGACGGCCCGCCGTGTAACAACACGCTCGACCCCTTCACCGAGATGCGGCAGGCCAGCCTCCTCCAGAAGGTCGACGCGCTCGACCCGACGAGCACGCCCGCCGCAACCGTCTTCCAGATGGCGACCCGAAACGGCGCGAAGGCCGCCGGCTTCGACCGCGTCGGCGAACTCCGCGAGGGGTGGAAAGCCGACATCGTCGGCATCGACACCGACCGCACGCGAGCGACGCCGCTCCACGACGTGCTGTCGCATCTCGTGTTCGCCGCCCACGGCGACGACGTGGTGTTCACCATGGTCGACGGCGACGTGCTCTACGACGGGGGCGAACACGTCCGCGCGGACGCCGACGACATCCGCGAGCGGGCGCGGGCGGTCGCCGACGGCCTCGACGCGGCACCCACGAGCGACTGAGCGCCCCCCGCTCACGAGACCGCCTCGCACGCAGGACCGGCCGCACCCGCGAGGCCCGCCGCCATCGTCGCCTCTTTCTCTCCGCGCGACTCCACCTGTGTCATGACTGTCCCTGTCCGCCTCCGCGCGGCGACGCCGTCCGACCTCCCCGCGATACGAGAGATTTACGCGCCGTTCGTCCAAGACACCGCGATTTCGTTCGCATACGACCCGCCGAGCGTCGCGGACCTCGAATCGAAACTGGAGAAGAAGACCGACTACCCGTGGCTCGTCTGCGAACTCGACGGCGAGGTTGCCGGCTACGCCTACGCCGGCGCGTTACGAGAGCGCATCGCCTACCAGTGGACCGTCGAGACATCGATTTACGTCCGCCCGGACTTCCAGCGCCGCGGCGTCGCTCGCGGTCTCTACACGGCGCTTTTGGACCTGCTCGAACGACAGGGCTACGTCTCCGCGGTCGCCGTCATCACGACGCCGAACCCCGCGAGCATCGACTTCCACGAGTCGTTCGGGTTCGAACGCGTCGGCCGCTTCGAGCGCGTCGGCTACAAACGCGACGCGTGGCACGACGTGGAGTGGTGGAGTCTCGACCTCGGCGACCGACCCGACGACCCCGATGCGCCGCTGTCCGTCGCCGACGCTCGCGAACGTGACTGGTGGGACGATGCGCTCGCACGCGGTGCGGCGCTCGTCGAAGACAGCGCATAGCAAGCAGTCCCTCCCAAACCGGAGTCCCCACGTCTCCCGGTTCAGCCCGCGCGTTCAGACGCCGGCTTCGAGGGAGTCTTCCACCTCGGTATCCGTCGAATCGCTTCCGTCGGTCGTATCGACCTCGTCGACCGTTTCGACCTCGTCGGCCGTATCGGCCGCCCGTTCGCCGGCCCTCGCCTGTTCGAGCACGTAGCGCTCGACGCCGGCGGAGAGCATCCCCTGCCAGTCGTCGAACTCGGTGTTCGACTCGACGTACCGGTCCCACTCGTGGGGCGGTATCGACTCGAAGGAGTCCTGATCTTCGACCGCGAACCCGCTCTCTTCGAGGAATTCACTGATCGATGCAGCCTGACAATGCGACTCGACCCACGACGACGGGAACAAGTCGGCCAGCGTCACCTCGCCGCCGAGTCCCCCAATCTCGACGTCGAGTGTCGCGGCCGTCGTTTCGGCCTCACCCATACCCGGGTGCTACAGCCACGGATATAACGGTGTTGCGGTTGGCGTCCGAGAGAGTCAGTTCGTCGAGACGATTTCGACCACGTCGCGGTGTGTGAGTTCGTGGTCCGACCCGATTTGCCGCTTCGAGTGGCAGTCGATGCCGTGGAGGAGGCCGTCGCCGATGTCCGAGTGCAGATGGTACGCGAAGTCCTCGGTCGTCGAGCCCTCGGGGAGGATAAAGCAATCCCGGAAGACGCCCTGCGAGTCGCTCTTGCCGTTCGCGCTCCCGGGGAAGATGGCGATGGCACCCATCACGTCGAACAGCGCGTTTTCGAGCGACTGCTGGACGCCCGTGCCGCCGAACTCGGTGACGAACCCGCGAATCTGTTCGAGACCCGCCTCCTGCTCGTCGCTCACGTCGCCGACGATATCGAAATCGTCGTCGCCGGGGCGGTAGTCGACGACGCCGCCCTCGGCGGCCTTCTTCAGCGCCTTCTCCGCGTGCGCCGAGGTCGGAACGAACGTCAGGTGCTCGTAGTCGGGATCAGCCGTGATTTCCTCGTAGTTCTCCTGGGAGATGGGCTTGTCCATCTTGTTCGCCGCGATGATGATGGGCTTCGTCCGCTTCCGAATCTCGCGAGCGAGCGACTCCTTGTCCGCGTCGTCCCACTCGTCGGGGTCGAGCTCTAGGCCGAGCGAGAGGATTATCTGCTTGATCTCGTCTTTGTTCGTCTTGAACGCGGACATCTGCTCCGCGAGGTCGACCTCGATGTCCTTGTCCTCGCCGTGGTAGCCCGAACGGTAGCGGTCGATTCCCTTCTCTAAGACGCCGAGGTACCACATGTCGAGTTCGTTTTCGAGGAAGTCGATGTCCTCGCGGGGGTCGTGGCCCTCCGTCGCCTCGCCCTCGATGTCCGTCTCACCGGAGAAGTCGACGACGTGGACGAGCACGTCCGCCTCGTTGAGGTCGGTGAGGAACTGGTTTCCGAGACCCTTACCCTCGTGCGCGCCGGGGATGAGCCCCGCCACGTCGACGAGTTTGACCGGAACGAACCGCATCCCGTGGTCGCAGTAGCCGACCGAAGGCGTACACGACTCGTCGAACTCCGGGGCCGCACACTCGACGCGGACGTACGCCTCGCCGATGGAGGGGTCGATGGTCGTAAACGGATACGCGCCCTCGGGCACGTCGTTCATCGTCGCCGCGTTGAAGAAACTCGACTTCCCGACGGACGGTTTTCCGACGAGACCGATCTTGTAACTCATTCGTTGGTCGGACTGGTGTCTCGAACGCTAATAACCGTTCGACGTTCGTCTCGCTGTGCGTGAAATTCACACGCTATCGGGGCCGAGGAGGACGATTTCCCGCGCTCGACTCCCGGGTTCGAGCGCCGGGGACGCGACTGCGTCGGCGAGTTCGCGGCGGGTGAGAGCAAAGTTGCACCCGCGAACCGACGGCCGTTCCGCGTCCGGGTTCGGTCCCTTCGGCTCACGTCCGGTGCATCTTTGTCTTCAGGTCCCCGACTGCCGGGCATGACCAGCCCCGACGAGACGGCGAGCGAACCCGCGCCCGCGTCGAACACGGACTCCGACGCGGCGGCCACCGACCCCTCGCCGGGCGACACGACCGACGCGGACACGTTCCGCGTCGGCATCCACGTCACCGAGACCGAACTCCGATTCGTGGTCAACGTCCCGTCCGACATCGACTCCGGATGGACCGACCCCGACGCGTTCCAGCGCCTCGTCGAACGCGTCACGTGGGAACAACTCGACCAGCGGGCGACGCTCCAGACCGTCGCGACCAACGCCGACGAGGGCGAGACGGTATTCCTCGGCACGGTGACGCTCCGCCCAGACGAGACCGTCGTCGACCACTCTCTCCGCGTGCCGCCGCTCGACGGGGCGTGACCCGACTCAGCGTCAGATGACCGAACCCACGACTGAGACCGCGATTCGAGAGATTCAGGACGCCGCGCTCAGCCGCGCGCTCACCGACGACGACCACGCGCGGCAGTCGCTGGCCGTCGCCGGCGCGCTCGAAACGGCCAGAACGGAAGCGACCGATGCGGCGTTCGACGACGGCGGCGTGACGCTCGCGGCGTCGCTCGCGTTCGTCTCCACGCTGTTCGCACACCGTCGCCTCCGCGAGTCGCTCCGGTCGAGCGTCCGCGCGTCCGACGATTCGGCGTGGTATCCGAGCGGCGCGCCCGCCCGCGTCGACGACGACCTCGTGGTCGCGGGCGCACGGCTCGCGGTTCGACGGTTCGACGTCGACCCGGCGCTCGGTGACGTTTCGATAGAAAAAATCGCGTCGGGCGAGTGAGTAACCCGACCGTCAGGCTCTGACAAAACGGTCGGGGACGTAGTGGGATGGGGTGCCTCTGATCCACAGTACCCGCCCGGACGCGGACGGCTGAAACCCAAGCCCACGCTCGATGCGTGGGGAATCCGTGTCCGATTAGTTAGTTGTTGGCGTGGTCCGGCGGGCCACCGCCGTTGCCGTTGCCGTTCGATTCGTCGTCGTCCGAGGAGTCGTCGTCCGAGGAGTCGTCATCCGAGGAGTCGTCATCCGAGGAGTCGTCGTCCGAAGAATCGTCGTCCGAAGAGTCGTCCGCGGTCTCGGTCTCATCGTCGTCGCTCTCCTGGTCTTCCTCGTCGCTCACCTTGTCGTTGTTGGCGTGGTCCGGCGGGCCGCCACCGTTGCCGTTCTTGGCGTTGGCGGAGTTCCCGGGGGCGTCCCCGTCGTCGTCAGCGTCGTCGCTGTTCTTCGGACCGGCGTGGTCCGGGCGCTTGTCGTCCGCGTTACCCGGGTTGTTCTCGGTCACGAAGTCGGAGACTGCCTGCCCGAGCGGACCGTCACTGCCCGTGTCCTTGAGACGCTCGACGAAACTGCTGACGAGCTGTCCGAACGGGTCTTCCGCGGCGACCTCACCCTGCAGGGTGACGGTCGTCTCGGCGGAGAGACCGTCGTACTCGGCGGTCACGTCGACCGTGACGGTCTGCAGCGGCGAGATGAGGTCGACGGTACCGTTCGCGTCCGTCTCGTACTCGCCCGCGTCCGTGTAGTTCCCGTCGACCGCGACCGACGCGTTCTCGACGGGTTCGCCGTCCTCGGTCACGGTGATGGTGACCGACTCGTTTCCGTCCTGCGAGACGGAGACGTTGAGGTCGTCGGTCTCGACGGCGACCGTCGTCTCGGCGGTGAGGCCGTCGGCGGTCGCGACGAACGTCAGGTTCGTCGTGGTCGTCGGCTCCGCGACTTCGACGGTGCCGTTCGCGTCCGTCTCGTACGTTCCGTTCCCGGCGTAGTCGGTCCCGTTGACCTGAACCGACGCGTTCTCGACGGGTTCGCCGTCCTGCGTGACGGTAGCGACGACCGTGTCGTTGGCGTCGTCAACCTCGGCGGAGACCGAGAGGTCGTCACCCTCGACTGCGACCGTCGTCTCGGCGGTGAGGTCACCCTCCATCGCGACGAACGTCAGGTTCGTCGTGGTCGTCGGCTCTGCGACCTCGACGGTGCCGTCCGCGTCCGTCTCGTACGTCCCGTTGTCGGCGTAGTCGGTCCCGTTGACCATGACGGACGCGCCTTCGACGGCGTCACCGTACTGGGTGACGGTGGCGACTACCGTGTCGTTGGCGTCGTCGGCCTCGACGGACACGTCGAGGGACTCGTCGAGCGGGACGAGGACGACGGACGTGCTAGTCGTGTTGTTCCCCTCGGTGACGGTGAACGTCGCGTTCACGCGTTCCTGCGGGTTGGGGAGGTCGACGGTGCCGTTCGCGCCTGTCGCGTACGTTCCGTTCCCGGCGTAGTTACCGCTCGATTCGACGACGACCGTCGCGTTCTCGACGGCCGTCTCGTTCCGTGTCACGGTCACTGTCGCGTCGCCCGTGCCGGCGTCCTGCGTGACGCCGACATGGAGGGCATCGGTACTCGCTGCACCGACGGTCCCGGGGACCATCGCGACGGCGAGCATCGCAACGACCATGACTACGGTAAGGTGTTTGCTGCCGCGCATGCAAGCCTCCCTTCTGGCCCCGATACGGTAAAAGGGGACAATCGTAACCCCGGTTTTCGCTGAATTTCACCCCAATCAACGCGTTCGAAATCGGGCCTTCGTCTGTCGATTTCGTCGAGTTTCGCACCGAACGACTAACTGGCTCGTATCGGAACTCCCCCCACGTCGTATTCGAGGTGCCAGCGGAGGCACCCCGCGCTGCGAGAGCGTTGCCACTCTCGAACGACGAGGAGACGCGACCAGAACGCGGTCGCTCTGAGTGTGTGCGTGCGAGCGGACGTCCGCTCGCTGTAAATGAAAAAAGCCCACTGGACCGAAGTCCAGCGGGCTCTGTATGAGTGGGGGCGGCGAACTGGATTTCCCAGAGGATCGCTCACTCCAGTACTGACCAGAACGCGGTCGCTCTGAGTGTGTGCGTGCGAGCGGACGTCCGCTCGCTGTAAATGAAAAAAGCCCACTGGACCGAAGTCCAGCGGGCTCTGTATGAGTGGGGGCGGCGAACTGGATTTCCCAGAGGATCGCTCACTCCAGTACTGACCAGAACGCAGGTGAGCTTAACTTCCGTGTTCGGGATGGGTACGGGTGGAACCTCACCGCTCTGGCCGCCTTAATGCCGACCAACGGAATCGAACCGCTGTCATACCAATATCGGTCGGGCCGTCGTACCAATGTATACGTGCAATCCAGTTTGCGCCTGGACCCGTTCTCGGGTCTCAGTGCGTATGAATGTGGCTTGGACTGTTAGTGCTCGCGGGCTTAACAACTCGTTGCCTCGTTGCGTACACCCCGAGTCTATCGAACTCGTCTTCTACGAGTGTCCTCAGTGGAACTTCTTTTCCGTGTGGGTTTCGAGCTTAGATGCGTTCAGCTCTTACCCCGTGGTGCGTAGCTGCCCGGCATCTGCCCTCTCGGACAACCGGTACACCAGTGGCACCCATTCGTAGTTCCTCTCGTACTATACGAACGTTCACGTCAAGTTCCTTAACACCCCCAATAGATAGCAGCCGACCTGTCTCACGACGGTCTAAACCCAGCTCACGACCTCCTTTAATAGGCGAACAACCTCACCCTTGCCTGCTTCTGCACAGGCAGGATGGAGGGAACCGACATCGAGGTAGCAAGCCACCGGGTCGATATGTGCTCTTGCCGGTGACGACTCTGTTATCCCTAAGGTAGCTTTTCTGTCATCTACGGGTCCCATGAATGAACCTCGTAGGTTCGCTAGACCACGCTTTCGCGTCAGCGACACTCGTTGGGAATGTCACTGTCAGACTTCCGTTTGCTCTTGCGCTCTTCCACGAGTTCCCGACTCGCGTGAGGAAATCTTTGGGCGCGCTCGATATCTTTTCGAGCGCGTACCGCCCCAGTCAAACTGCCCGGCTACCGGTGTCCTCCGCCAGGAGTGAGAGTCGCAGTCACTAACGGGTAGTATTTCAATGTTGCCTCGGTGGCCCGCTGGCGCGGGTACCTGTGTAACGGCTCCTACCTATGCTGCACATTAGCGACCACGTCTCAGCGACAGCCTGCAGTAAAGCTCTATAGGGTCTTCGCTTCCCCTTGGGGGTCTCCAGACTCCGCACTGGAACGTACTGTTCACCGGGCCCAACGTTGGGACAGTGACGCTCTCGTTGATCCATTCATGCAAGCCGCTACTGAAGCGGCAAGGTACTACGCTACCTTAAGAGGGTCATAGTTACCCCCGCCGTTGACGGGTCCTTCGTCCCATTGTAATGGGTGTTCAGATACCCGCACTGGGCAGGATTCAGTGACCGTACGAGTCCTTGCGGATTTGCGGTCACCTATGTTGTTACTAGACAGTCGGAGCGTCCGAGTCACTGCGACCTGCTCGGTCAAGAGCAGGCATCCCTTATCGCGAACTTACGGGACTAACTTGCCGAATTCCCTAACGTCGGTTGATCCCGACAGGCCTTGGCTTGCTCTGCCAGCGCACCTGTGTCGGATCTCGGTACGAGCTTCTTGCTTGTCTTTTCACGGGCTCTAGGTACCGCCGAGTTTCCCTATCTCACCATTCGTTCGCTTCGTGCCGTTACGGCTTCCACGAATTTCGGTGATTCGACGGGGCGAAGGCCCCGCTCGGTGTTTCCTAAAGCGTCGACGTTTAGTGCAAGAAGGTACTGGAATATTAACCAGTTTCCCTTTCATCTAATTCGAATTACGGTTAGACTTAGGATCGACTAACCCTCGGCTGATTGACAGTGCCGAGGAACCCTTGCGCGTAAGGCCGTCGGGGTTCACACCCGACTCTCGCTGCTACTGAGACCATGATTTTCGTTGCTGCACGGTCCACACGAGTTCTCACCCGTGCTTCCACCCATGCAGTATGCCAACCTACGGAATCGTGTCGTATGACACGCCGCCAGGTCTCGGAGGTGGATTTGAGTCCCGATCATTTTCGACGCCTCGAACCTCGGCCGGTAAGCTGTTACGCTGTTCTTAGAGGGTAGCTGCTTCTAAGCTCACCTCCCGGCTGTTTAGGGCTCGAGACAATCTTCAATCACACTTAATCCACACTTTGGGTCCTTAACCTGGCTCTGGGTTGTCTCCCTCACGGTGCACAAGCTTACCCCGCACACCGGACTCCCTGAGTCTACGACGTTCGTAAGTTCGGAGTTTGACAGGGAAGCGAACTCCTCTCGGAGTCCGGATTCCCAATCGGTCGCTCTACCTCACGAACTATCTCATCAGAGGTCATGCTTCGACATGTTTCGGTTGGAACCAGCTGTTGCCAAGTTCGATGGGCCTTTCACCCCTACACCAGAGTCACGAGAGGGTATTGTAGGACACCAACTCTAACGGGCCTCCACGCAGCTTTCGCCACGCTTCGCCCTGCTCCGGCGTAGATCACTTGGTTTCGGGTCGCATCCGGTTGGCTCCCCGCCCTTGAAGACGGTGGCCCTGGTCAAAGACTGCGGCCGTATCGGTTTCCCTATGCCTCCGGGGGTTCTCCCCTTAGACTCGCCAGTCAGATGCACTCCATGGTTCGTTTTTCAAAACGCACGACGTAACATCGGCTTCACTTGAGTCATACTACGGGATCGCTCCCAGTTCTTTCGTCGAGTGACCTTGTATGCCACGTCGCTCTATCGCCAACTGATTTCAAGCCCTATTGCACCGCCCTTTTCGGGGTGCTTTTCAGCGTTCGCTCACGCTACTTGTTCGCTATCGGTCTCGAGGAGTGTTTAGTCTTCGCAGTTGATGCCTGCGAAATTCACGAGGGATATCCAACCCCCGCTATTCTGGAACAACCCCGGGATCTGGTTCATACGTTACGGGGTTTTCACCCTGTATCACGCTCCGTTCCAGGAGACTTCACGTATGATCCAGGTCCGTTATGGGTAGTCCGTACACCACATTGCCCGAAGGCTTCGGTTTGGACTGTATCGCGTTTACTCGCCGTTACTAACGACATCGCGGATTGCTTTCTTTTCCTGTTCCTACTAAGATGTTTCAATTCGGAACGTTCCCCATTGCGCGAGGCAATTGCGTGGGGATTCCCATTCGGAGATCTTCAGTTCTTACCCTCCATGCGGGTCCCTGAAGCTTTTCGCAGCTTGGCACGTCCGTCATCGGCTCTCGAGCCGAGCTATCCACCAGCTGGCACAGTAGCCAGTTGATATAGTCACTGTGACCCGGAGAACGGGTCCAGTGGACGCCTGGATTGCACGTACACACGGTTTCATCAAATCCCCTCGGTGACGACCCGAGGCGAATTTTCGACCCTTCCCAACCTCGCTTGCGCGGGATGGTGCATCTGTCGTCAGTATCCATTCTGTCGAAACGTCTTGCCACACTTAAGGGGCACGATCGTTTCGGAGTGGAGTACTGCTTACCATGGACCCACAGGGATTCGAACCCTGGGCATCCTCCTTGCAAAGGAGGCACTCTACCACTGAGCTATGGGCCCGTGTTAGCCCTAGTAGTTCTAAGGTGTCCGAACGGGTGTCATTGGTGAACTCGGAAGATCGCGTGTGAGCCACCCCGTCGGGGTGGTCTCGGTCGTTAGGAGGTGATCCAGCCGCAGATTCCCCTACGGCTACCTTGTTACGACTTAAGCCCCCTTGCGAAGCCCAGATTCGACCACCGTGTGGTGGCCTCATCCGGACCTCACTCGGGTGCTTTGACGGGCGGTGTGTGCAAGGAGCAGGGACGTATTCACCGCACTCTATTGAAATGCGATTACTACCGAATCCAGCTTCATGAGGGCGAGTTTCAGCCCTCAATCCGAACTACGATCGAGTTTAGGAGATTAGCGTTCTCTTTCGAGATAGCAACCCATTGTCTCGACCATTGTAGCCCGCGTGTAGCCCAGCTCATTCGGGGCATACTGACCTACCGTTGCCCGTTCCTTCCTCCGCTTTAGCAGCGGCAGTCCTTCTAATGTACCCAGCCAGTCGAAACTGCTGCTGGCAATTAGAAGTGCGGGTCTCGCTCGTTGCCTGACTTAACAGGACGCCTCACGGTACGAGCTGACGGCGGCCATGCACCTCCTCTCTATAGCGTCGTGATAAGGTCATCAACCTGATCGTCATCACTATAGTCGGAGCTGGTGAGATGTCCGGCGTTGAGTCCAATTAAACCGCAGGCTCCTCCGGTTGTAGTGCTCCCCCGCCAATTCCTTTAAGTTTCATCCTTGCGGACGTACTTCCCAGGCGGCTCGCTTCTCGGCTTCCCTACGGCACAGCACAGGCTCGTAGCCTGTGCCACACCTAGCGAGCATCGTTTACAGCTAGGACTACCCGGGTATCTAATCCGGTTCGAGACCCTAGCTTTCGTCCCTCACCGTCGGATCCGTCTTCTCGAGGTGCTTTCGCCATCGGTGGTCCGTCCAGGATTACAGGATTTCACTCCTACCCCGGACGTACCCCTCGAGCCTTCCGGTCCCAAGCCACGTGGTTTTCACCGGACGCCCGCCAGTTGAGCTGGCGGATTTCCCGATGAACCTTCGTGGCCGGCTACGGACGCTTTAGGCCCAATAATATCGGTCATCACTTGAGCTGCCGGTATTACCGCGGCGGCTGGCACCGGTCTTGCCCAGCTCTTATTCCACGACCGCCTTACAGTCGTGAAAAGCGAGGACTATATGCCCTCGCACTTGGGGTCCCCTTATCGCACTTGCGTGCAGTGTAAAGGTTTCGCGCCTGCTGCGCCCCGTAGGGCCCGGAATCTTGTCTCAGATTCCGTCTCCGGGCTCTTGCTCTCACAACCCGTACCGATTATCGGCACGGTGGGCCGTTACCCCACCGTCTACCTAATCGGCCGCAGACACATCCTACGGCGCCGGAGCGTTTGGGAGAGTCGGCATTTCCAGCGCGACTCTCCTATGAACTATTAGCCTCAGTTTCCCGAGGTTATCGTTCTCCGTAGGGTAGTTTGTCCACGTGTTACTGAGCTTTCCGCAACGAGTCTAAACTCGTGCAACTAGCATGGCTAAATCGGACCCCAATAGCAATGACCTCCGGCAGGATCAACCGGAATGGGTCGCGACCATTTAAACCTGGTCGCGGGGTGTTGGCGGGTGAATGGCAGCGTATTGCTGTCAAATCACCGTTCAAAGGTCCGAGTTCGCGTGACATCCGTTCGGATGTCACCGAACTACTAGGGCTAACATCAGATACCGTCTTGCGGCGTACCGCAGGGGCGGAATCCTCATTTCCTTCGGACCTGAATCGAAGCGGTTCGAGGGTATAAACCCTTCGAACCCCGTTCGGTTCAGGGCCGGTGAGGCAGGACGCGTTGAATCGCCCTGCAATCGCGGTGTGTCGTTCGCATTCATCCGAAATGCCTTGGACCACTTAAGGCCGTCGTATCGTGGCGACCCCCGGGAAGGTGTGTCATCCCGGTGAGGCAGGACGCGTTGAATCGCCCTGCAATCGCGGTGTGTCGTTCGCATTCATCCGAAATGCCTTGGACCACTTAAGGCCGTCGTATCGTGGCGACCCCCGGGAAGGTGTGTCATCCCGGTGAGTGCCTGACGACCTTGGGGTCGGGGCGTTCGGTGGAAGCGTTCGGGGGGAGTGCCCCCGTGCGCTTCTTCGCATTAGTCCGAATGCCGGGGATACATTTAACCCCGTTGATTTAGTGGCTCTGTGAGAAAAATAGACACGAGGCGTGCCATAACTTCACGCGCGGTCAGTTGTGACATCAATTCGGTTGAGCGAGAAATCAATGTATTAGTTTCGCGCGCGTACGAAGCGTGGATAGAATCGACCCGTTGAAGTCGGTTTATAACGGGTCGCTTTATAAGGCCGGAGGTACGATTCACGTGCGAGCAATGAGTGGGCCGGCAGACTCCATCGAGATTCAGAACGTAGTCGCATCGACCGGGATCGGTCAGGAGCTCGACCTCGAAGCCCTCGCCGACGACCTCCCCGGTGCAGATTTCAACCCGGACAACTTCCCGGGCCTCGTCTATCGCACCCAGGACCCGAAAGCCGCTGCGCTCATCTTCCGTTCGGGGAAGATCGTGTGCACGGGTGCAAAGAGTATCGACGACGTGCACGACGCACTCGGCATTATCTTCGACAAGCTCCGCGAGCTTCAGATTCCCGTCGACGACGAGCCAGAGATAACCGTCCAGAACATCGTCTCAAGCGCTGACCTCGGACACAACCTGAACCTGAACGCGCTGGCTATCGGTCTCGGACTCGAAGACGTCGAGTACGAACCCGAGCAGTTCCCCGGTCTCGTCTACCGGATGGACGAGCCGAAGGTCGTCATCCTGCTTTTCGGTTCCGGAAAAATCGTCATCACCGGCGGAAAGCGGACGGACGACGCGGAAACCGCCGTCGAAGAGATCGTCGAGCGCATCGACGCGCTCGGCCTTCTCGGATAGGCACTTCCGAACCATCGATTTTTCGCCGCACCACGGGTACGAACACCCATAAATGTAAAATACCGGATAGTCTAACGGAAGGACATGAGCGCGCGGGAGGACGTGGCGTTTCTCGTCGGGTCGCAAAGCAGGGAGGCGATTCTCCGAGCCTTGGCGGTCGAGCCACACCGACCGACAGAGCTCGCGGAACGCTGTGACTGCGCCCGAGAGACGGCACAGCGGACACTCGCGGGGTTCTGTGACCGGGGATGGGTGAAGAAGGCCGATGGGCTGTATCACCTCACGCCGGGCGGAACGATGGTCCACGAGCAGTACGAGCGGTTCACCGAGACGGTCGAATGCGCCGACCGAATGAGCGAGTTCCTGGCGGATGCCGCGGAAATCTGTGAGAACGCTCCACCCGGCGTCCTCGGTCAGATGAACATCACGACCGCCGCGGACAACGACCCGCACGCGCCGCTTAACAGATATCTCACTATCGTCGGAAACGAACCGGTCGACCGCTTCCGCGGTGTCGCGCCCATCGTGAGTCGCGTCTTCAACGAATCGGCCGAAGCGGTGCTGGGGGAGAACACCCGGATGGAACTCATCGTCGACCGCGGGGTCCTCGAACGGTCGATAGACGCCTATCCGGACTCCTTCGAGCGCGCGCGGGAACTCGACCAGTTCGAACTTCGAATCGCCGAGGAGAGCCTCGACTTCGGACTGCTCGTGGTCGACGGCCACGGCGTCGGCTCCGCCTACGACGAGCACAACAACCTGACGGCCCTCGTGGACGGCGACACGCCTGAAGTCGTCTCGTGGGTCGAAAGCCTGTACGAATCGGTCCGCTCGAAGTCGGTCCCGATCGACCGACTCGAACCGTGAGTCTCCACCGACAACCGAGAGTGTGATCGGACCGGTCACACGTGAATATTCCGGTCACGTGATGCTGCAATAAAATATAAGAGGCCGCTCTACGGAGATACGCCTGCAGCGGTGCAGCGTCCCCGCGAGTCGGTTCGGCCCTCACACGCCCCGCGAGATTCCGGTTTCAATCAGGTGTCCGTGTTCTCGATGAGGACGTCTCTCACCACGTCCGGATCTTCGAGCAGTTGGTGCTTGGTGTAGCTTCCTTCCGCACTTCCGCCGCTGTGTTTCGACTGCTCGATGATGTCGAGAAACGCGTGTTCTTTCAGTAGGTCTCGGACTCGCCGGAGCGACAGGCTGTCGGAGCCCTGCTGTCGACAGATGTTCTCGTAGACCTCGTAGACGCGACTCGTTCGGAAGCCGTCCTGCTTTTCGTTCGAAAGCGAGAGGATAGCGAGCGCCTGTAACACGTAACGAGAGTGCGGTGTCGACCCGCGAATCAGCTCTCGGAAGCGGTCGGTCTCGGCGCGCTGACGCGCCTGCGTGACGAAGTTCTCCTTGACCGTACTCGCTCCCATCGACTGTGCGATTTCGCCCGCGTACCGCAAGATGTCGATGGCTTTCCGCGCGTCCCCGTGTTCGCGGGCGGCGAGCGCCGCGGCACGCGGAATCGTCGAGGGGTCCAACACGCCGTCGCGGAACGCGTCGCTGCGGGCGTCCATGATGTCGCGGAGTTGGTTCGCGTCGTACGGCGGAAAGACGAACTCGCGCTCGCAGAGGCTGGATTTCACCCGCTCGTCCATCCGGTCTTTGTACTGGATCTTGTTGCTGATACCGATGACGCCGAGCTTACAGCCGGCAATCTTCCCCGCCTCACCGGCCCGCGAGAGCTGCATGAGGATGTCGTCGTCGCTCAGTTTGTCGATCTCGTCGAGGATGATGAGGACGACGTCGTACAGCGAGTCGAGGATGCGCCACAGCCGCTTGTAGTACGTCGACGTCGAAAGCCCCTTGTCTGGAACTTTGATCCCGGTGATCGCGGTGTCGTTGACGCTGTCGGCGATGGTCTGGACGGCCTGCGTCTCGGTCGTGTCCTGCGCGCAATCCACGTAGGCGAACGTCGCTTTCACGCCCTCTTCTTCGGCCGTCTCGACGAGGCGCTGAGAGACGTACTTCGCACAGAGCGACTTACCCGTCCCCGTCTTCCCGTAGATGAGGACGTTGCTCGGACTCTGTCCGAAGATGGCGGGGTTCACCGCGGTCGCGAGATCCGAGATCTCGTCGTCGCGACCGACGATGCGACCCTCACCCGGGAGGTGGTTGATCTCCAACAACTCCTTGTTGGCGAAGATGGGGTCCTCCCGGGTGAAGAGGTCGTCGCTGGCGTTAGGCATGTTCGCAACACACCACGTTTCCGGTGAAAGGACTTACCATTCGACGCAGCACACACACACCACGTTTCCGGTGAACGACCACAAACCCCGGGTGCCGGTCCACACGAAACGGGGGTTTCGGTTCACCGGAAACACGGTGTGGGGGTTCCTCTCAGTTCACGCGAAAACAGGGGGCTGCGCTTTGCGTCCCGGCGAGGACCGAAGATAGAACGCTCGAAACGGGCGAACAGTGGGGTAATCGTGTGTCGAAGCGACTCGCAGTCACCGCAACAGAACCGACGAGAGCCGACGAGTTCGAACCGGTTTCCGAACTCGCGAACCTCTCGAAAATGCCTGACTGAGACACTCTATTCCAGTCGAGCAGTACTCGATGTTTGAGTTCATTCTTACTTTCACGAGTGTATCAATGGACGGTAACACAAATAAACTATTTAACTGTTGTTATACGTGGTGTCCAACCCTGCCAACGTGAACCGGGTTGCCGTCCGACGCTCACTAACCGGTCCCACACGCTAACTCACCGGAAACGTGGTGTCCCGCACGGATTCTGTAACCCAAGGCGGAAGCGCCGATACGGCGTCTGAAACGATTGGTTTCACCGGAAACGTGGTGTGGCCGTTATAAGTGGTCCGATTCGGCCATAGCTGGGAGGCACGAGACAACCGCAGGTCGTCCCTCGCTTTCCGCCGCGTCTCTCGCTGCCGGTCGCTCGGTCCAGTTCATCGGAAACGTGGTGTGCGCGTGACTCCGCTCTCGGAACTCACCGACGCGCCGCGTCACTGCTCCCCGGTGTTACTGCCGGCGTTCCCTCGCGCCGCATTTCACCGGAAACGTGGTGTCTGTCAGCGCTGCTACGTTCTCCGTTGAGTCGACTCGCGGCGGCGGCTTGTGGAACGGTGCTCTCTATTTGTCCCTTCCCATCGGTCCGCGTTTCCATTCCCGATCCTTCGCGCTAGTTCACCGGAAACGTGGTGTCTCTGCCCGTCTCACACGGACTCGCGATTCACCGGAAGCGAGGTGTGGGTCGCTCGCGGCACGACTCGGTGAGGTATCGCCGGTGACCGACCGCCGACGCCGACGTTTACTGCAGTCCCGGAGCCGAGATTCGACTCCGCTCGTTCACCGGAAACGTGGTGTGCATGCGACTCACGCGCACTCGGCTGTTCACACCCAAGCGTCCGCGGCGAGCGTCCACGGACGAAACCGCCACTCGTCCCAGCGTTTTCTCGCCCCAACGTCCTCCCGTCCCAACATCCTCTCGTGACGGACTGTTTCGTTCCCGTGGCGTCAATGCAATTACCAAGGGGGACGAATTGGTGACATATGCGTGCGCTCAGTCGCGTGTGGGTGCGCCTCGGCGAGGCCGTGTTAGATCGCGGCGGCGACGAGGAGTGGTCCCTCGAACGCTCCCGTACGACGGAGACGCGGTGGTCGCGTTCGGGAGAGCGAGTCGACTGCTTTCGGTTCGACGACGGCTACGTGACCACTGTCCACTACGAAGACCGGGAGGTCACGTGGCAGTTGACGCCCGGACAGGTCCCGCTCGCGAGCGCCCTCGCGATGGCGAAGCTCTACCTCGAACACGAACTGACGCCACAGACCGACCCGGAGGGGCGACCGTTCGTGGGTCTCACCGAGCGAGGCCCGGTTCAGGTCTTCGAGGAGATACCCCCGGAACCGGTCGAGTACGTCTATCTCGACGGCGTCCGGACCCTCGAAGAGTTCCCCGAGTTCCTCACCGTCGACGACGACTTCCGGGCCGTCTTCGACCGGATGGCTCCGGCGCGGTCGAGCACGTCTCGATAACGTCGGGTCGACGCAGAACCGCTTCGAGAAATCGAGTCGCGTCCTCTCGGTTCCTCGCTCGCTCCCGTCGAAGCCCACCTGCTCTCACCCGCGACGAGCGGGTTTCCCCGCCCATCTCACGGCTCCCGGTGTCGCAAGCCGTTTCCCCGTCGCGGCCGTACTCGCGTTCGATGACTGCCGAGGACGAGGACCCCGGTCCTCCCGACGGAGACGGCGACGGGGACGGCACGTCCCGAGACGTACTCGACCGATTGGCCGGTGCGGCCGACGTATCCGAAGCGCTCGACGTACCCGAGACGTCTCCGGCCGATGCGGACCACCCGAGCGACGCGGCGGACGGCGTCTCGCTCGCGTCGTTCTACGGGGCGCTCGAATCCGAGGGTCGTCCCGTCGCGACCGCCCAGCAGGTCGCGCGCCGTCTCGGGGTCTCGCAGGCGGACGCAATGGACGGACTCGACGCCCTCGCCGACGCGGGGCGGGTCCAGCGGGTGAACGTCGAGACCGACCCGGTCGTCTGGTACCCGACCGAGTGGGGCGAACTCGCCTCGCGCGAGCGGGTCGTCCTCTTTCCGAAGCGCCGCGAGGTCGTCGTCGACAACCCGACCCAGTACACGCGGGCGAGACTCTCGCAGTTCGCGCACCTCGTCGACACCACCGGTGACCGCGAGGGTCGCGGCCGAGGCTACCTCTACCGAATCCGGCAGGAAGACGTGTGGCAGGCCCCCTTCGACGAGGTCGAGTCACTGCTCTCGATGCTCCGGTCGGTCCTCCCCGAGCGGTCGCCGCACCTCGAAGCGTGGGTCGAAGACCAGTGGAAGCGCGCCCACCAGTTCCGCCTCTACTCGCACGAGGAGGGGTACACCGTCCTCGCAGCCGCCACCGAGAGCCTCATGGGCAACGTCGCGCTCCAGAAACTCGACGACGACCACGTCTACGCGCCCATCTCGGACACCGAGGCGTGGGTCAGAGACGAGGAAATCGCGGCGATAAAGCGCATCCTCTACGACGCGGGCTACCCCGTCGAGGACGACCGCGACCTCGAAGAGGGCGAGGAACTCGACGTCGCGCTCGGCGTCGACCTCCGCGACTACCAGCGAGACTGGGTCGACCGCTTCGTCGACCAGCGCGCCGGCGTCCTCGTCGGCCCGCCCGGCGCGGGGAAGACCATCGCCGGTATCGGCGCGCTCGCCGCGGTCGGCGGCGAGACGCTAATTCTCGTTCCGAGCCGCGAACTCGCCCGCCAGTGGCGCGAGGAACTGCGCTCGACGACCGACCTCGACGCCGACCAAATCGGCGAGTACCACGGCGGCGCAAAGGAGATTCGCCCGGTCACCATCGCCACCTACCAGACCGCGGGGATGGACCGCCATCGCTCGCTTTTCGACTCGCGTCGCTGGGGGCTCATCATCTACGACGAGGCCCACCACATCCCGAGTCGCGTCTTCCAACGGAGCGCCGACCTCCAGTCCAAACACCGCCTCGGGCTGTCGGCGACGCCCATCCGCGAGGACGACAAGGAAGCCGAGATTTTCACGCTCATCGGCCCGCCCATCGGCACCGACTGGGACAAACTGTTCGACGCCGGCCACGTTCAGGAGCCGGAAGTCGAGATTCGCTACGTGGGCTGGGGAAGCGACATGGCCAGAAACGAGTGGGCCTCAAGCGACGGCCGCGAGCGGCACATGCTCGCCGCGATGAACCCCGGGAAGATATTCGAGATCCGTCGGCTCCGCGCCCGCCACGCCGACTCGAAGACGCTCGTCTTCGTTGACTACCTCGACCAGGGTGAGGCGATTTCCGAGGCGCTTGAGGTCCCCTTCGTCAGCGGCGAGACCCGCCACCACCGCCGCGAGGCGTACTTCGAGGCGTTCCGCGACGGCGACCTCGACACGCTCGTCATCTCCCGCATCGGCGACGAGGGCATCGACCTCCCGAACGCCGGCCTCGCAATTGTCGCCTCCGGCCTCGGCGGCTCCCGCCGGCAGGGCTCTCAGCGGGCCGGCCGAACCATGCGACCGACGGGGAGCGCGCTCGTCTACGTGCTCGCCACCCGCGGGACCAGCGAGGAGGACTTCGCCCAGCGTCAGATGCAACACCTCGCCGGAAAGGGTATCCGCGTCCGTGAGGTCAGTGCTGACGACCTCGACACTGAGTCGGATGACGGGGTCCCCGACTCAAGCGACGGCGATACTGACCCCGAAGGCGACGAGTCGGCGTCTGCGGACGGCTCCGACTCGGCGACGCCCGACGAGTAACCGAGCCGTCGTCGGGCGCTTCGCCGCCCGGAATGAGAATTCTTAAGTCTACCCGTAGATTGAGATTCTCTTGACCGCTCTTAGCTCAGCCTGGCAGAGCAGCCGACTGTAGATCGGCTTGTCCCCCGTTCAAATCGGGGAGAGCGGATTTCGCTTGCAAAATCCGGTCGAGCCGGTTCGAGTAGCGAGCAACGCGAACGTTGCGAGTGAGTTCAAATCGGGGAGAGCGGATTTCGCTTGCAAAATCCGGTCGAGCCGGTTCGAGTAGCGAGCAACGCGAACGTTGCGAGTGAGTTCAAATCGGGGAGAGCGGATCGCCTTCTTTCGTACTGGTCGGTTCGCTCCCTTAGTCTCGCCCCACAGCGCCCTCTACTCCCGGCCGCCCCACACCGCTTTCTCGACCAGTTCGACGGTCATCGGTCCGTCGACGCGAAGCTGACAGGAGAGCCGCGGATAGCCGAATCTCGCCGCGAGGTCGTCGTGCCAGTGGTCGGCCGTCGGTTCGCCCGAGCGAACCCGGACGCCGCACGTCGCACAGAGACCGCGGCCGCCGCAGTTCACTCGCTTCGTGAGCCGCGCGTACGGCGAGAGTCCGGCGTCGAGAAGCGCGTCGCGGAGGACGGTCCCGCGTTCGACGTCGAGGTCGGTGACGCGGTCGCCGTCGGCGTCTTCATCTCTGGCGTCACAGGCGCGGACCGTGACGGTCGAGCCGGCCGGGTCGCGCTCGGGTCGAGACTCGCGGTCGCTCATCGGTCGGTCGTTCGGGCCGACTCGGCATGGATGTGCCCCTCCGGTCGGTTCCTCGCCCGGCGACTCACTGACGGCTCTTCGGTGAGAACCCGGTCACCTATGTAGAGTCCATACCCGAAGATATCAGTATTATAACGGCTTATGACGGGCGAATCCGTAGGTGAGCGTGATGGTGACCCCCGCGTCCGCTCCGGTGTTGGTGAACGTCCGCGTCGAGATGAACGACCACGAGACGATGACGGTGGAGCTGCACGAGACGAACGAAACGCGCCACCTCGTGGCCTACGAGTCCGAGCGCATCCGCGACACGCTCGCGTCTCTCCCCGAGGGCGCTCGCGTCCCCGTCGAGATGGTGCGCGCCGGCTCGCGCTCGAACGTCTGGAAAGCCGTCGCGCTGCACGGCCGACAGACTTCCCCCGCTGACCAGTCCGCGCGGACGGCCAACTGAGTCGTCCGCGGCCCCCTCTCTGACTGCGCCCTGTTCACCGGAGACGAACCGTCGGTGCTATACTCCTCGCGCGTGTCCCGCACCGCAATGAGCTTCGTCGCCGAGGTGGAAGTCCGGTTCCGCGACCACGACTCGTTCGGACACGTGAACAACGCCGTCTACGCGACCTACTGCGAACAGGCCCGCGTCCGCTTCTTCGAGGAGGTGTTGGGGACGCCGCTTTCCGACCCGCACATCGTCGTCGCGCACCTCGAACTCGACTACCGCGCGCCCATCGAGGGCGTCGGCACCGTCGAGGTGGAAATCGAGGCCGGCGAGCCCGGCGGGAAGAGCTTCCCCATCTACTACACGCTCTCCTACGAGGGCGAGACCGTCGCCACCGGCGAGACGGTCCAAGTCGCCATGGACGACGAGGGCCGCCCGACCCGCGTCCCCGACCAGTGGCGCGAGGCAATCGCCGACCAACCGTAACGCGCGGCTGCGCCACTTCCCTTCTCGCCTCTCGACACGGGCCGCGACCGCTGGGACCCTCGATTCGACCGACGGAGCCGAGACAGGAGAATTAAATACTCTCATGATAATCCTCGGATATGCCTCGGGGAACACTAGAACACGCACGGTCGGCGGACACCGACGACGAGACCCCGCTGTCCCGAGCGGGCGAGCGCGTCCTCCACATCGGGCGCGACCGGCCGATTCGCATCAGCGCCGGCCATCGCCTCCTCCACCACGACGGCAAGTGTAGCCGCCCGCACGGGCACAACTACGAGATTTCGGTCCGCGTCGTCGGCGACCTGACCGACGAGGGCTGGGTCGTCGACAAGGGCGTCGTCACCGACGTCATCGACGAGTGGGACCACCGATTTCTCGTCGAGTCGGGTGACCCGCTCGTCGAGGCGTTCGAGCGCTCTGGCGACGCCGACGGGACAGTTGTCCTCGACGCGCCGCCGACGGCCGAGGTGATGGCCGTCGTCCTCGAAGAGAAACTGCTCGCGGCGCTGCCCGACACCGTCTCCGAGGTATCGGTCTCGGTCAGCGAAACGTCGGAACTCTGCGCCGGCTTCTGATGCCCGTCTCCGACACCGTCGCCCGCGACGACACCGACGCCGAGGGCGACCGCCTCCCGATAAACGAGCTGTTCGCGTCGCTCCAGGGCGAGGGCAAACTCGCCGGCGTTCCGAGCACGTTCGTCCGCACCAGCGGCTGTAACCTCCGCTGTTGGTTCTGCGACTCGTTTCACACCTCGTGGGAGCCGACCCACGCGTGGATGGGCCTCGACGAAATCGTCGCCGAGGTCGAGTCGCTGTCCCCCGAACACGTGGTCGTCACCGGCGGCGAACCCCTCGTCCACGACGAGACCGACGCGCTCCTGTCGGCGCTCGCCGACGACTACCACCTGACCGTCGAGACGAACGGGACGCTCGAAACCGACGCCCCGGTCGACCTCGCGAGCGTCAGCCCCAAACTCGCGTCGTCGACGCCGACGCCCGAGAACGCCCCGGCCGACGTGGACCCCGGCGTCTGGACCGAGCGCCACGAGAACGCCCGCGTCGACCTCGACGCGCTCGCCTCGCTGGTCGAACGCGCGGCGGAGTTCCAACTGAAGTTCGTCGTCACCGGCCGCGGCGACCTCGACGAAATCGAGTCGCTCGTCGCCGACGTGCGCGGCGTCGCCGACCGCGAAGTCCGCGACAGCGACGTGTTGCTCATGCCCGAGGGACAGACCCGCGAGCAACTCGCCCGGACTCGGACCGAGGTCGCCGACCTCGCCGCGGCGTTCGGCTACCGCTACACGCCGCGACTCCACGTCGACCTCTGGAACGACGCGCCCGAGACGTGAGGCACGCCGACCACCCCCGAACCGACTCCGAACGACCTCCGAACGACCTCCGAACTATTCCACGACAACGATGACCTCCGATACCGACACCGACACCGACACCACGTCCGACGAGAAGCGCGCCGTCGTCCTCCTCTCCGGCGGCATGGACAGCGCGACGACCGCCTACGAGGCCAAAGAACGCGGCTACGAACTCTACGCGCTCCACACGTCCTACGGCCAGAAGACCGAGTCGAAAGAGTACGACTGCGCCCGCGCGCTCGCCGACGAACTCGACGCCCGCGACTTCCTCCACATCGAGACGAGCCACCTGAAGCAAATCGGCGCGTCGTCGCTCACCGACGACTCGATGGCCGTCGCCGACGCCGACATGGACGCCGACGAGATTCCGACCTCGTACGTCCCCTTCCGCAACGCCAACCTCCTGTCGATGGCCGTCTCGTACGCCGAGGCGAACGACTGCGACGCCGTCTTCGTCGGCGCGCACTCCGAGGACTACTCGGGCTATCCCGACTGCCGCCCCGAGTTCTTCGACGCCTTCGAGGCCATGGTCGACGTCGGCACGAAGCCCGACACGACCATCTCGCTGGAAGTCCCGTTCGTCCACGACTCCAAGACCGACATCGCCCGCCGCGGCCTCGAACTCGACGTCCCCTTCGAGCACACGTGGTCCTGCTACCGCGCCGAGGAACCGGCCTGCGGCACCTGCGACTCCTGTGCGTTCCGCCTGCAGGCGTTCCAGAACCTCGGCGAGCGCGACCCGATTCCGTACGCCGAGCGACCCGACTACGTGGACGCTGACGCGGACGCGTCGTAGCGCCCCTCTGCCCGCCGCCGACGCGGATTGCGGATTGCGGATTGTCCCCGCCTGTCTCCTCGCGTCCCTTTTTCACCGACCTGCGCGAACTCCGCGCCATGAGCGACGAGAAACGCCGGACTGCCGCCCAGTTCGGAAGCGCCGCCGAGTCGTACTTCGACAGCGAGGTCCACCGTCTCGGCGAGGACCGCGAGACGCTCGCGTCGTGGTGCCGCGGCGCGACCCGCGCGCTCGACGTGGCCACACCGCGGGCGCGATAGCCGATGTCGGGGTCGAGTCGGTCGTCGCGGCCGACGCCGCCCCGGAGATGGTCGCCACCGCGGTCCGCGAGTACCCCGTCGCGGGCGTCGTCGCCGACGCGGAGCGCCTTCCCTTCGCGGACGCGTCCTTCGACGCGGCCGCCTGCCGCATCGCCGCGCACCACTTCCCCGACCCCGAGT
This sequence comes from Haloferax massiliensis, assembly GCF_001368915.1. Lineage (GTDB taxonomy): Archaea > Halobacteriota > Halobacteria > Halobacteriales > Haloferacaceae > Haloferax > Haloferax massiliensis. Next base: position 395,727 of record NZ_CSTE01000002.1, read on the forward strand.
CGTTCGTCGCCGAAGTCGCGCGCGTCCTCGACTCCGGCGGTGTCTTCGCCTTCGAGGACAACGTCGCGCCCGAGGACGCATCCCTCGCGGCGTTCCTCAACGGCGTCGAGGTGCTCCGCGACCCGACCCACGTCGAACTCCGCCCGATTTCGCGGTGGCGCGAGTGGTTCGAGGCCGCGGGCCTGTCGGTCGAGGCGGTCGAGACCGCCGCGATACGCCTCGAATTCGACCCGTGGACCGAGCGGACGAACGTCTCGCCCGCGGACCGAGACGAACTCGAACGTCGCTTCCGCGAGGCGTCCGACGAGGCGAAAGAACTGTTCGACGTGGAGTTCGACGGCGACTCCGTCGTCTCGTTCGCCAATCCGAAGGCGCTGATTCGAGCGCGGAAGGAGTAGGTCCGCCGCGTCGGCCCCGCGGCTGACAGGCTGACGCCGACCGGCGTGGACCCACAAACGGTAAGCGGGCCCCCCGCGACGTGGGGGTGTGTCAACGCCCGACTCCGAGGCCCCAATCTCGCCGCTCGCGGGCCTCGGCATCGCCGTCCTCGCGGTCAGCACGAGCGCCATCCTCGTCCGCTGGAGCGCCGCGCCGAGCCTGATAAAGGCCTTTTACCGGGTCCTGTTCACCGTGGCTCTGCTCGCGCCCGTCGCGCTCGTCCGCCACCGCGACGCGCTGGCGACCATCTCGGGGCGCGACCTGCTGGCGGCCGGGGGCGCGGGCGTCGCGCTCGCGGCCCACTTCGCGTCGTGGTTCGAGAGCCTCAACCACACGACGGTCGCCGCGAGCGTCACGCTCGTGCAGTCCCAACCGCTTTTCGTCGCCGTCGGCGCGTGGGCCGTCCTCGACGAGCGCGTGAGCCGCCGCACCGCAATCGGCATCGGCGTCGCGCTCGCTGGCATGGCGCTCATGTCCGTCTCCGACTTCCTCACCGCCAGCGGCGCGCCGCGGCCACTTCTCGGAAACGGGCTCGCGGTCATCGGAGCCGTGACGGCGGCCGCCTACGTCCTCACGGGCCGGAGCGTCCGAAGCAGGGTCTCGCTTGTCCCCTACGTGGTCGTCGTCTACACGGTCTGTGCCGCCGCGCTCCTCGTCGTCGCGGTCGGCCGGGGCGACCCGCTGACGGGCTATCCGCCCCGCGAGTGGCTCCTGTTTCTCGGGATGGCCGTCGGGCCGGGCGTCTTCGGTCACACCGTCATCAACTGGGCGCTCGCCCACCTCGAATCGAGCGTCGTCTCCGTCTCGCTCCTCGGCGAACCCGTCGGCAGTACGATACTCGCGCTCTTTCTCCTCGGTGAGATTCCCACGCTCCCGACGGTTCTCGGCGGGGCTGTCGTCCTCGGCGGCATCTACGTCAGCGCGTCTTGAACGGTGTTTCGGGGCGTTTACCTCCGATTTCGAACTTCGGACCAGAATCGGAAATTTAGTTATCGGTGGTGATAACCGCGTCACAACGCTCATTACGGTGAGCGGTCGCTACACGGTATGGACGACGGGTCGGGGGCAGACGTACGTGTCCTCCACGTCGACGACGAACCCAGTCTGACCGACCTCGTATCGATTTACCTCGAACGCGAGGCCGGCGACGTCGACCTCTCGGTCTCGACGTCGAACTCGGGGGCCGACGCCCTCGAACGACTCCGACAGGAACGACTCGACTGCGTCGTTTCGGACTACGACATGCCGGATATCGACGGACTGGAGTTCCTCCGCGCGGTCCGCTCCGAACACCCCGACCTCCCTTTCATCCTCTTTACCGGCAAGGGCTCCGAGGAGGTCGCCCGCGACGCCTTCCGCGTCGGCGCGACCGACTACATGCAGAAAGACACCGGCACCGACCAGTACACGGTCCTCGCCAACCGCGTCGTCAACGCCGTCTCGCAGTACCGCGCGAAGGCGGCCTCCGAGCGCTACGGCACCGCCATCGAGGTGCTCGACAGCGGCGTCTACTCGCTCGATTCCGCGGGGCGCTTTACCTCCGCCGACGGCGTCTTCTGCGACCTCACCGGCTACGACCGAGAGGCCGTCATCGGTCGGGAGTTCGCCGACCTCGCCGCCGAGTCCGACGACGAGATTCGCGCCGCCTTCGAGCGGGTCGTCGCCCCTGACGCCCCCGACACGGAGCGCTTCGAAACGGTGCTGTCGCCCGGCCCGGCGTACCCGCACGACGACGGCCTCCTCTGTGAGGGCCACCTCGCGCTCCGCCCCACCGAGGACGACGAACCCGCGGTCATCGGGACGCTCCAGGACGTGACCGAGCGCCGCCGGCGACGGAACCGACTGCGCTACGAGACGCGCCTGAAAGACGCCGTCTTGGACACCTCCACGTCGCTGATGAGCGCCGAGACCGACGAAATCGGCACGAAAATCGAGTGGACGCTCCAGTCGGTCGGCGAGGTGGCCGACCTCGACCGCTGTTCGGTCTACCTCTACGACGACGAGACGAACGTCGCCGCCCGGATGCACGACTGGCGCGGCGGCGACCGGCGCGCCCACCCCGAGCGCGTCGCCCTCGAAGACGCCCGCTGGCTGCTCGAACGACTCCACCGCTTCGAGAACGTCCGCCTCCACCGCGTCTCGGACCTCCCGCCCGAGGCGTCGGACACGAAGCGCGTGCTCACCGACGCCGAGACCGGCGGGTTCGTCGCCGTGCCGATGGTGTCGAAGTGGGCGCTCGTCGGCTTCGTCGTCTTCGACGTGGTCGAGTCGAGTCGCTCGTGGACCGACACCGAGGTCGACCTCCTGCGGTCGGTCGGGAACAACGTCACCCACACGCTGGCCCGCCAGCGACGCGAGTGCGAACTCCAGCGGCAGAACGACCGCCTCGAAGAGTTCGCGTCGGTCGTCTCCCACGACCTCCGGAACCCGCTCAACGTCGCCAAGGGGTTCGTCGAACTCGCCCGCGAGGAAGACGACGTGACCTATCTCGACCGCGCACTCGACGGCGTCACTCGGATGGACACGCTTCTCAACGACGTGCTCACACTCGCCAGACAGGGACGAACGGTCGGCGAGACGCGCTCTATCGCCATCGAGAACGTCGCCGAGCGGGCGTGGAAGGCGGTCGACACCGGCGACGACGCGGTGCTCGTCGTCGAGGACGGCCTCGGGTCCACACAGGCAGACCAAGGGCGACTCCAACAGGCGTTCGAGAACCTGTTTCGGAACGCGGTGGAACACGGCGGCCCCTGTCGCGACCCAGGGGACGCGTCGGCAGACGCGTCGAGAAAAGCGGCGGACGCGGCCGACGAACTCGTCGTCCGCGTCGGCCCCACCGAGACCGGCTTCTACGTCGCCGACGACGGCCCCGGAATCCCGGACGACGAGCGCGACACCGTCTTCGAGCACGGCCACACGACCTCCGAGTCCGGCACGGGCTTCGGCCTCTCTATCGTCGAGAGCATCGTCGAGGCCCACGGCTGGGACATCGAGGTGACCGCCCCGGAACCCGACCTCGGCGGCGCGCGCTTCGAGTTCGACATCGGCGGCGTCCGCTCCGAGGTCGAACCGCGCTTTTCGCTCAGCGACGACTGAGCGTCGATTCCGACTCGACTTCCGCTCCTACTCTTCTAGCAGTCGCTTCGTCTCGGCGTGACGCCCGCGGAACATCCCCTCGAAGCCGACGCCGCCGAAGACGCCCGCGAGGTCGCCGAGCGGGCCGAACGGGAGTCGGTACTCGACGCGGTCTTCGAGTATCGTCTCGTCGCCGTCGGCGACGAACCGGTGGGTGTGGACCCACCGCGGGAAGGGGCCGCCGACCATGTCGTCGCGGAACCACGCCGTCGTCTCTCCGGCCTCGCGGTCGAGGATGCGCGAGGTCCACCGCTGGCGCGGGCCGACCCCGAACGGTCGCATCGACATCTCGATTTCCGTCCCGGAAACGAGTTCGTCGGGGTCGTCCTCGCCGTCGGGGCCGCGGACCGACTCGATTTCGAGGTGCATCCACGCCGGGGTGAGCGCCTCCAGTCCGGACGCGTCCGAGTGGAACTCCCAGACGCGTTCGAGCGGGGCGGCGATGCGGGTTCGACGCTGGTAGACCGGCATACCCGACCCTTCGGCCGGAGACGGAAAAGCGGTGCTGGCGGAGCGGGTCGAAAACGGAAGCGAACCGCCGACCGCGGGGGTCGGGGTCGGCGGCCGGTCGGTCGCGCCGCCTCAGAGCGTGAAGCGCGAGACGGTCGTGCCGGCCTTCGTCAGGTCCTCGTGGGTCGCCGCGGCGACCGTCACTTGGTTTTCGCCGTACTCGATGGCGACTTCGACTTCGAACGATTCGCCGTCGGGTTCGACGAGTCGGGTCTCGCCGGGCGTCTTGACCGCGACGACGGCGGCGTCGGTCTGCCCCGAGACGACGAGCTTGTCGCCCTTGAAGCGCGTGCTCACGCGGAGCGACGGTCCGTCCGGGCGGTCGGACTCGACGTACCGCTCGCGGAGGAACGCGGGCGTCTCGACGGGTTCGCCCGCGTCGACGCCGTGGGCGAGGCGGACGTACTGGGCCATCGACCACGCCAGCGGCGTCGCACTGCCGGTGCCCTCGCCGAACTCCCAGTTGTAGTCGGTCGCGTGCTCGCGGTCCCAGACCTGCTCTGCGAGCATGCGGCCGGAGTTGGCGAAGGCGGCCATCGTCCGAAGTAGGTTGTCCGGCGCGAGGTCGCCCTCCTCGGTTCCCGCGAGAAGTTCGTACTCGCCGCGCTCGCCGGTGAAGATGGGCCACAGCCGGCCTTTCCCCTTCGCGTCGACGGACCACGGCGCGCCCTCCTCGTCGCGCTCGCGCTCGCCGTAGCCGTCGCCGTTGTACCGGTAGAACGCCGGGCCGTGCGGCGTGTCGACGCGGATGGTCTCGTCGACCTCCTTCACCGAGTTGCGGATTATCTCGTCGTCGGCGGGCTTGATGCCGAGGCGGGTCAGTTCGAGGAAGCCCGCGTCGATGATTTCGCGCTCGTCGAGCGTCGGCCCGTTGTTCGCGAGCGTCCGCAGGTGTCCGGCGTCGGGTTCGCCGTCGCGGGTGACGCGGACGTAGTACGGCGTGTGCGTGTTGCGGTCGGTGCCGGTCCGCGTCGCGGTCCAGTCGTCGACGCGCTCGGTCCAGTCGTCGGCCAGCGCCAGCCAGACGAGCGCGTCCTCGGAGTGGTCCTCGTCGAGCGCGATGGCCGCCGCACAGCCGAGGCCGGCGATTTCGGCCGCGATGGACGACGGCGAGTAGCCGGCTTCCTCCTCCCAGCGCTCCTGTGCGGTCGGCGGCCCGTTCCGCGCGACGTAGTCCGCGGAGTGCTTGACGTTCTCGTAGCCGTAGCCCACGTCGTCGAAGGTGACGCCGCGCTCGTGGAGCATGTACGCCATCACCTGCGGGAACGAGATGTTGTCCATCTGCTCGCCGCCCCAGCGGGTCCGCCCGTTGAGGTAGGTGTTCTGCGGGATGAAGCCGCGGTCGTCCTGCTGGTAGGTGTAGATGTACTCCAGCGCGTCGATGGCCGTCTCGACGTCGCCGACGGCCTCGAAGACGGTGAACACCTGATAGAGGTCGCGCGACCAGACGAAGTTGTAGCCGTACCCCTTCGGCTCCTCGGCGGCGACGGCCTCGCCCCACGGGACCGACGGCGAGGCGAGCCCCGCGCCGAGGTAGGTCTTGTCCTCGACCGCCCGCAGGCTCATGAGCGCGGTCTTGTACTGCGCGGCGAGGTCGTCGGCGGCGGCGACGGAGCCGGGGAGTTCCTTGTCGGCGAGGAAGTCGGCCCACGAGTCGACGTAGGCCGACCGGGCCGTCTCGTAGCCGCGGGTGAGCGCGCCGGCCGCCTCGCCGAGCGCGGCGGCGGTGTCGGCGTGTTCGGCGAAGCCGAGCGCCAGCGTCTCGCCGAGCTCGTCGCCCGTGCCGATGCGCCCGACGAGCACGACGTTCTCGTCGTCGACGCGCTCTTGGGCGCTCGGGAGCGCGCCCTTCGAGAAGAAGTCCGCGAGGTACCGCGAGCCGGCGACGCCGACGGTCGCCCACTCGAAGCGGCCGGCGGCGGTGAGCGCGATGGCGACGCTGTACTCCCTGCCGTCCCGGTCGATGAGGAGCGGTTCGTGGCCGTCGCCGGCGTCGAACGCGCCGGCGTCGCGGGCGACGAGGTGGTAGCTCCCGAGCTGGCCGAGGCGGATGCCGCGGTCTTTCGTCCCCGTGTTCGCCAGCGCCGTGTCGGCGATGGTGTACAGCTCGTAGTCGTCGCCGTCGATGGACACGAACTGCACGTCCGCGAGCATCGCGTCGTGTTCGGGGTCGAGGACGTACTCGACGGTGAGCTCCCACTCGTGGCCGCGGCCGTCGCCCGTCTCGGTGACGACGTGCCGGAAGACGAGCGCGTCGTCGTCGACGATTTCGGCCCGGCGCTCGACCGTGTCGGCGTGGTCGTCGCGGCGGGTCTCGTTGTGGGTCCGCGCGGTGTACTCGTCGTCCGGGTCGGCGTCGACGACGAGGAAGTCGAGCGTCCGGAGGTTCATCAGGTCGACCCGCGGGAAGCGGACCTCGGTCAGCGCGCCCTCGGTCAGGGTGAACCAGACGCGCGAGGGGTCGTCGGCGTAGTGGTCCGCGACGGTGCCGATGCCGTACTTCTCGCCGGTCGTCCACCGCGGCCGGTTCTCCGGGCCGGTCGGCGCGGGCTTCGGCGCGGGGAGCGCGTCGATGTCGGCGAGGATGGCGGTCGTCTCCATGCGGATGGCGTGGGGCCACCCCAGCGGCGTCGCGCTGTCGAAGCCCCCGTCGTCGAACACCTGCTCTGCGAGGTAGCCCGCGTCGGTCGTGAAGGGGCCGTCGGGCTGGAGCAGTTCGTAGAGGTTCGTCGCGCGCTCGACGAAGCGGCGGCCGTCCTTCCCGAGGCGGTCACAGAGGACGCCGAACTTCGCGGCGGCGTTCGCGCCCCACGCGGTCGAGACGGACCAGACCTTCTCGCCGTCCTGCCCGTCGGCGCGCCAGTAGTCCTCTTCGAACCGGACCAATCCGGCTACGTCGCCGCGGGGGTTCCGATAGAGCCCCTTCAGCGTCGCGGCCATGTGCTTGACGAGCCGGTCGGCGGTCTTCGAGTCGACCTCTCCGACGTCGGCGTAGGCGTCGACGGCGTCGACGAGGGCGAACGTGGACGAGTCGAGGCGGTCGTCGAGGCCGCCGTTCCCGTCGATTCGGAGGGCGTACACCTCTCGCTCGTCGGACCAGAGCTCGTCGAGCCCCTCGCACACCGCGGTCGCCTGCTCGGCGGCGTGCTCCCGGAGGTCGTCGTTCACGGGCGCGGTGGCGACCGTGGCGTACGCTTGGAGGAACGTCGCGGTCGTGTGCGTGAACCGGCCGCTCATGTTCTCCCACGCGTTCTGACAGGGCTTCGGGAGCCCGTCGGATTCGAGACTGCTATCGAGTCCGGAGACGCCCGCCGCGACGGTCGAGCGGATGCGCCCGACGAGTTCGTCGTCGAGTTCGTCGCGGCGCTCGGCGAGGAGCGACGCGAGCGCGGCGACGACGCTCGCCGTCTGGTCGGCCTGATACTCCTCGTCGCCGGTGCCCTCGACGCGGCCGTGCGCCCAGCCCGGAGCGACGGTCCCGTCGACGGCCCAGACGCGGTGGGGCCACGTGCCGTCTTCGAGTTGCGTCTCGCAGTAGAACTCCGCGCTCGTCGCGAGGCGGTCGCCGAGGCCGAGGTCGAAGGCGTCGTCGGCGTGCGCGAGCGCCTGCGTGACCTCGGCGTCGTCGCGGAACCACGTGTAGCCGTAGCCGCCGGAGTGGGCGTAAAACGGGTCGAACTCGGGGCCGGCGATGCGCGCGCCGCTGGGGGCGGTCAGAAGCGACAGCGCCCGGAGGTCGGCGCGGACGATTCGCTCGCGCGGCGTCCCGTCGGGGACGAACACCTCGGCCTGCTCGCGGGCGGCGTCGCGGAGCGCGTCCGCGGTCGCGTGCTGGACCGAACAGTGTCGGAGATCGGCGAGGGCGTCGGTCCGCGCCATCTCGTTGTGGTCCGAAAGCTGGGTGACGAGGGTGGTCCGCGCGGCGCGGCCCTCCTGTTCGAGCGGGGCGCTGACGACCACGTCGCCCGAGAGGTGGGTGTCCTCGTAGCGGTCGAGGACGGCCTCCCGCGGGAAGTCGAAGACGTCGTCGGAGAGAATCTCGTCGAACCGCTCGGGAATCTGGCCGCGAACGTCTGTCAGCCCGGTCGACGCGGTGACGTAGTCGTGTTCGTTCCGGTGGAACACCTCGACCGCTTGGGTGTCGTTCGGGCCGCCGGCCTCGTGGATGAGGCGGCCGACCCGCGTCTCTCGGCCCTCGGGGGCGAAGGTGAGAAACGCGGTCAGGTGGGCGTCGGTGGGAATCGCACCGCGGAGTTCGACGTGGGTCACGTGGGCGCGGCCGAGGGTCAGGTCGTACTGGTGGACGGTGTACTCCCCGGCGTCGTACTCGGTCTCGACGAGGCTCGTCTCCCGGTAGTAGTGCTGCCGCACGGACTCCAGCTCGTCGAACCAGTGCGTCTCGCCGTCCGTCTCGATGCCGAACCGAGAGCGGTCGATGCCGTAGAGGCCCGAAAGAGAAGCGGAGTAGTCCCGGAGGGAGCCGTCGAGGCCGACGTAGACGAGTCGGTCCCCGTGACCCGAAAACGCGCCGTCCGAGGTCTGGCACTCCTCTGGGAAGCGTCCGCCCCGGTCGCGCTTGTATTCGTTTAACGCGGTCCGAAGTCGCATAGAGGTAGACGAGGGTCCCGAACCATAAGTATTGGCCGCCCGTTTGCCATCATTTATGCCTGTAGACCGACGAATTCGGGAGACGCCGGCGCGACTCGGTAGAACCCGTCTCTCACCGGAACGCCGGTCACTTCAGGGGTAAACTCAAAGTCACCCGGCACGTTGATTGTGAGTATGCAACACCCAGGACCGCCGCAGTTCATGGCTGTCGGCGAGTCAGTACAACTCGCACCTCGCGACCCGGACCCCGACGCAGACTACTCGTGGCGGGTTCGGAGCGCGCCGGTCGCAAGCAGTCTCGAACTCGACGAAGACACCGCAGTCGTGCAGTTCACGCCCGACGCGGCCGGGCGGTACGTGGTCGAACTCGACGCGCCCGACGTGACGTACACGCTCACCGTCCGCGTCTTCCCCGGTTCCTACCTGCCCGCCGGCTCGGTCAGGAGCGGCGCGAGCGGGATGAGCGGGATGAGCGGCTACAGCGGACAGAGCGGCTCCGCGCGCCCGACGGGGTCCAGCGGCGGCGCGTCCGGCTCCGGAAGCGGCGCCGGCGACGCCCAGCGGGGACGGGGCGGTCGGCCGCGCATCAGGCTCGACGCGACCGTCGAGGACGGCGTCGTCGTCGTCCGCGCCGACCCGCACCCGAACCCCGACAGCGACACCGACCGCGACGACCTCGTGGTCGAGTTCGTCGTCGACGACCGCGACGAGGTGGACGACGCGGCCGTCGAGACCGACGGCTGGGAGCTCCGCGTCCCGCTTTCGGCGATTGGCGACCGGCTCCGCGTCCACGCCGTCGCCCTCGACGAGACGTACAGCGTCCCCGACACCGTGACCGTCGAACGCGAGGCCATCGCCGACGGCGGGGTCGCCGAGGCGGAGACGGAGGCGGTACGGGCCGACGTGACGGGCCACACTGACGGCTCCGGCGCGCAGGAGGCGTCCGTCTCCGTCTCCCGGCCGAACGACCCGCCGCAGTGGGCCCAAGAGGTGACGCTCTACGAGATTTACGTCCGCGGCTACGCCTCGGACGTCGAGGACGCCGACAACACCTTCGAGGCGCTCGAAACGCGGCTCGACTACCTCGAATCGCTCGGCGTCGACTGCCTGTGGCTCACGCCCGTTCTGGAGAACGACCACGCGCCCCACGGCTACAACATCGTGGATTTCTACGACGTCGCCGAGGACCTCGGCACCCGCGAGGACTACGAGCGGTTCGTCGAGGCCGCCCACGACCGCGGCATGAAGGTGCTTTTCGACCTCGTGCTCAACCACTCCGCGCGCGCCCACCCCTTCTTCGAGGACGCCTACAAGAACCCCGACTCCGAGTACTACGACTGGTACGAGTGGCAGGAGAACGGCGAGCCGGGCACCTACTTCGACTGGGAGTACATCGCCAACTTCGACCACCGGAACCTCGAAGTCCGGCGCTACCTGCTCGACGCGGTGGACATGTGGGCCGAGGTGGTCGACGGCTTTCGCTGTGACATGGCGTGGGCCGTCCCCGACACGTTCTGGCAGGAGATTCGGGACCGCGTGAAGGCGAAAGACCCCGAGTTCCTGCTTCTGGACGAGACCATCCCCTACATCGCCGACTTCCACGAGGGCATGTTCGACATGCACTTCGACACGACGCTGTACTTCACCCTTCGGCAGGTCGGCCGCGGCGACGAACCCGCAGAGCGCGTCCTCGACGCCATCGAACAGCGGACGCAGGTCGGCTTCCCGGACCACGCGTCGTTCATGCTCTACCTCGAAAACCACGACGAGACGCGCTACATCGTCGAGTGCGGCGAGGACGAGGCGCTGGCCGCCGCGGGCGCGCTGTTTACGCTCCCCGGCGTGCCGATGGTCTACGGCGGGCAGGAAATCGGCCAGCGCGGCCGCCGCGACGCCCTCGCGTGGGACCACGCCCGCGACGACGTCCGCGAGCACTACGAGCGACTCATCGAGGTCCGCGACGAGACGCCCGCGCTCCGGCACGACGGGACGTTCCGCCGCATCGACTACGAGGCCGACTCCGACCGCGCGGTCGCGTTCGTCCGCGACCACGACGACGGCTCGTACCTCTGTGCGCTCAACTTCGCGCCCGGCGCGACCACGGTCGACGTCGGCGACCTCGACGTCGACGCGACCGACGTGGTCTCCGGTGACTCGGTCGCCGCCGAGGGCGGCGTCCGCGTCGACGACGTGGTCGTCTGCCCGCTCGCGTAACGTCCGCATACGTCCCGTTTCAACTTCGCGTAGTCCCCCGATTTCGACTCCACCTCCGATTTCGATTCCGTCCGACCCGACCGACCCGATACACCATGAGCACGAACTCCCCCACGCCGACCCTGCACGCCGACCGAACCGACGACCTCGCCTCGTGGCACGAGTCGGTCGTCGAGAGCCGCGACGACGACTTCTCGGCCGCCAAGACGCTGACGACGAAACTCGGCGCGCACCGCCGCGACGAGGTCGTCGAGTTCGGCTTCTGGACGCCGGACCTCGTCGAGGACGGCGTGCCGGAGGCCGCCGTCGAACTGGAACTGCTGACGCCGCCGGCCGACCTCGACCCCGGCGAGACCGACCACCGGCGCGTGACGTTCGACCGCCACCGCGTCCCGACGCGTCGGGTCGGCGAGTACCACTGGGCGGCCGTCGAGGGCGTCCGCGCCGGCACGCGCGACACCCTCGGCGCGCTCTATCGTCTCGTCTACGAGGGCGACGACGGCGAGGAGCGAACGGTTCAGGACCCCGTCGCGTACTCGGTTCCGTTCGGGGCGTTCGCGCCCGCGGAGGTGTACGACCTCGACAGGCTGGACGAGACCCGCGCCGACCGCGCCTACTTCGAGGCGCTCGGCACCGACGACGAGCGGGTGGCCACGACCGACGACGGCGGCCTCCCGCGTATCGACCCCGCGACGAGCATGCTCGAAATCCACCCCGGAACCGCCACGGAACGCGGGTCGCTCGCCGGCCTCGCCGAGGTGTACGAGGGAATCGCCGCGAAACAGCGCGCCGGCGACGACCTCGCCCCGTGGGAGCGCGCCTTCGCCGGCTACGACGGGATTCAGTTGATGCCCGTCGAGCCGTTGACCGAGAACGAGGCGGAACACGACTTCTGGGCGGTCGCCGACGGCTCGGCCGGCGAGGTGACGGTCGACGTCGCCCGCCCGGAGATGATAAACTGGGGCTACGACATCGTCGTCAGCGCCTTCTCCGCGCCGAATCCGGCCGTCCTCGAAACCGGCCGCCCGGACGAACTCGTCGACTTCATCGCCGCCTGCCACGACCTCCCGCGACCGATAAAGGTCGTCTTCGACATCGCGCTCGGCCACGCCGACAACCGCGGCGCGGAACTCCTCTCGGACCGGTACGTCCTCGGCCCGGGGATGTACGGCAAGCACCTCGACTACACCGAACCGACCGCGCGCGCCGTCTTCTTGGAGATGCAAGAGCGCAAGATGGACTTCGGTGCCGACGGCATCCGGGTCGACGGCGCGCAGGACTTCACCTCCCACGACCCCGAGACGGGCGAGATGTACCACGACGACGACTTCCTCGCGGAGATGGACCGCGTGACGCAGGAGGTCGCCGGCACGGAGTACCGGCCGTGGATGGTTTACGAGGACGGGCGGCCGTGGCCGCGCGAGGACTGGGAACTCGCCTCCTCGTACCGGGCGCTCATCGAACAACACCCCCACTCGTTCCAGTGGTCGCCCATCACCTTCGCCCACAACACCCCCGCGCTTCTCACCTTCTGGGCGACGAAGTGGTGGCGCGTCCGCGAGGTCGGCGAGTTCGGCGGCAACTGGCTGACGGGCGTCGCCAACCACGACACTGTCCGCCGGGGGACGCAGATAGACCCGACGGTCGAGTTCAACCAGTCGCCGGTCAACCCCTACCTCGGCGACGACTACCCCGAGACGCTGAGCGAGGCGTACGACAACGCCGCGTCGTCGATGCTGTTCCACTGCTTCCTGCCGGGCGTCCCGATGGACTTCGTCCACGCCAACATGCGCGCGCCGTGGGGGTTCGTCCGCGACACCGACCCGACGTGGAACGTCAAGGTCGTCTCCGACGAGTCGAAGTTCTGCTACTGGCAGGTGCGCGACGAGGACTTCGAGGACGACCGCTTCTTCCGGCGCGTGAAGGACCTCGGCTTCGACTCCCGCGAGGGACTGTTGACCTTCATGAACGCCCTCTCGTCGGCGGTCGGCGCGACCGACTACGACCTCGACGTGATGGCGGCCATGCTCTCGGCGATGGACCAACCGCTCGGCGACGACCTCTCGGCCGCGGACCTCGAAGCCTACGGCTACGCGTGGATGCGCGACGTGCACGACTTCGCGAACCTCGGCCACTGGCGCGACGAACAGGACGACGAGCGGACCGCCTTCCGCCTCGAAACCCGCGAGTTCCGTCACGACCGCCCGTGGCTCCTCGCCGACCTCGATGCCGACGACGACTACTTCACTTACCGCCACCCGACCGACGGGACGGTCCTCTACTACGGCTTCCGAACCGCGCCGGACAGGGGCGACGCGACCGACTCGACCGGTGGCGAACAACTGCTCTTCGCCGCCAACATGGAGGGCGTCCCCGTCGAGGTGTCGCCCGCGACCCTCGCCGACGACGCGGCCGGGGACGCGAACGCGCCGGCCGTCCCGACCGACGGCTGGGAGCCGGCGCTCGTCGCTCCCGGCGTCGAGGAACCAGACGGTTCGACCGCCGCTTCCAATCCGCTCGCGGTCGAACTCGCCAACGGGGCGGCCGTCGTCTGGCGGCGCGACCCGTAGCCGACGGGAGAGAACTCACCACCAGATTCATACTCTCCGAGTGTTTTTGGACGTATGTCCATAGTGAAACTCGGTATATTATCGGATAATATGGGTAATATACTCCTTATCTAGTTCAATTCTCTAAACACTCGGTAAGTGTTTATGGAGAATTGTGGACAGTACTTTTCTATGATGTCTCTGTGCTATCCGCTACATGATGTTCAAACCAATGCAGAAGAACGGTAGGATTGTACACGATTGTGCTCCTATTTCGGAGGTTGCTGTATGGGTCTCGTAAAGATGACCAAGTGGCGAACGCTCCTTCTCGCCACTATCGGGTTCAACTTCTCCTTTCTCATCTGGTTCTCGTTCGCGCCCTTCACGGGGCCGATGGCGGAGGAGTTCGGGCTTTCGCTCGCCGAAATCGGCATCTTGGCGAGCGCGGCAATCTGGCTCGCGCCCTTCGGCCGCATCCTCACCGGCTGGCTCTCGGATAAGTTCGGCGCGCCGGTGGTGTTCGCCATCGTCCTCGGCTACGTCGGGGTGTTCTCGATGGCGAGCGCCTTCGCCGAGAGCTACACCGTGTTCTTCGTCGAGCGCCTCATCGTCGCCACGGCGGGCATCACGTTCGTCATCGGCATCCAGCACGTCTCGGAGTGGTTCGAAGAGGAGAACCTCGGCATGGCCGAGGGCATCTACGCCGGCATCGGGAACGCCGGGGCCGCCGGCGGTGCGCTCATCCTGCCCCGCGTGTTCGGGGCGGACTGGAGCGGCCCGCTGTTCCAGACCAACTGGCGGGCCGCGTTCTTCTACACCGGCATCGTCTCGATTCTGCTCGCGGTCGCCTACTACCTCCTCGGCGAGGCCGCGGCGAACGACGAGCGCCGGCAGGCGACCGCCGACAACGCGACGCTCAAGCAGTGGGTCCACACCGCCACCCGGTACGGGACCGTCGCCCTCGCGCTCGCCTACGTCATGAGCTTCGGCCTCGAACTCTCGATGAACGGCTGGCTCGCGACCTACTACCGCGAGGCGTTCAACACCAACAACCTCGTGCTCGCGAGCACGTTCGCGGCCACGTTCTCCGTCGCGGCCGGCCTGCTCCGTCCCATCGGCGGCTACGTCAGCGACGTGCTGGCGCGCAGGGAGATGGACATCCTGCCCGTGTTCAAGGGTCGCTACCGCGAACAGTGGACGTTCGTGGCGCTGTCGTTCATCGTCGTCTCCATGCTCGTCATGACGCTCGCCGGCCTCTCGGGGACGGTCCTCATCGCGGTGGCCGCCGGCTTCATGGTCGGCATGGCCTGCGCGTTCGCCGAGGGCGCTATCTTCGCGCAGGTCCCCGCGATGTTCCCCAACAGCTCCGGGGCCGTCGCGGGCGTCGTCGGCGGCGTCGGCACCATCGGCGGCATCACCTACCCGCTCGTCTACTCCTCGGTGCTCCTGCCGAACCTGCACGTCGGCTACGCGCTCGTCGCGGCGACGATGGTTCCCATCGTCCTCCTGAACGCGTGGGTCTACCGCCCGCACATCGCGAAGCGCGCGACCGTGGACGGCTTCCTCGGCTCGTCGGGCTCGACCGGCCCGGCCGACGACTGAGCCGCCGACCGCGACGTTTCATTTTTCACCCGACACTCACCGCCCGCGAGCCGCCGGCTCTCGACGCTCGCCTCAGGCGACGCGCGCGTCGGTCTCGACCGAGACGCCGTCGAGGTAGTCGCCGTCGGGGGCGACCCACTCGCCTTCGGTCCCGCAGTCGGTGGTCAGCCGGCAGACGCGCGTCTCCGGCGGCCAGACGACGCGCACCTCGCCGCCCGAGCGCGCGACCGACACGGTCTGTCGGTACGTGACCGTCTCGCCGAAGTCGCCGACGTAGGTCACCGCGAGGTCGACCTCGCTCGCGCCGGGCGGAATCGACAGTCGCTCGGGACCGGCGGCCAGCGGGCGGTTCGTCACGGCCACGCCGTCGGGCGAAAGCGACCACTCGACGGTCAGGTTCTCGGCCGTCGCGGCGTCGTAGCGGGCGTACCCTTCCTCGGTCTCGACGCGGACCGACGCCGTGTTCGCCCCCGCGGGCGCGCCGAGCGTCGTCGTCGCGTCGACCCGCTCGCCAGCGAGCACGTCGAGGCGGGTCAGTTCCGGTTCGACCGACTCGGTTGCTCCGGTCCACGCTCCCCGATAGGTGAATCGATACGGCGTCCGGTTCGTCGCGTCGAGGACCGCGAAGTCCCGTTCGGCCCCGCCGTCGATGGCGTACACCACCGGGCCGTCGAAGCCGGGGTCGTTGCGGAGCGTCTGGAAGGGATGGGCCGACCAGTCGCCGTAGGGGTCGGGGTGGAAGACGAGAACCTTCGTGTCGTTGCCCGCGGCGGCCGGGTCACCGGCGACGCCAATGCCGTCGTCACCGCTCCCGACACCGCCGGCATCGACGCCCGGCACAGACGGGGTCAGCGGCGGCCGTTCGAAGCCGGCGTCGAGGAGCGGTTCGTAGGTCGCCGCGAGGTTCTCCGTTCGGAGCCGGTTTTCGTCGTAGGGGTCCTCGACTGCTCCGACCGTCACGCCGCCGGCGAACAGCGCCGAGACGAGAAGCACCGAGAAGACGACGCCGCGGGCCTCCGAGGCCGAAAAGCGGCGATGGGCCAGTCGGCGGAGGAGTCGAGCGCCGGCGACGACGCCGGCCGCGCCGAACACCGCGAGCGGGACGAGCGCGTCGAAGTGGTAGAACGGGCCGAGGAGGTCGATGAGGCCGTTTCGGAGGCCGTTGTGCGTCCCCCAGAAGGCGGCGTTGCCGACGAGCACCGAGGCGAACACGCCCGCGACGACGCAGGCGAGGGCGTCGTCTGAGAGTTCGGCGAACGCGCGGTCTCGGCCGCCGAGTCCGTGGTGGCGGCGTCTCGCGCTCCCGCGGAGGTTCCGGCCGGTCTTGTGGCCCCACCAGCGGCGGGCGGTGACGCCGAGACCGAACACCGCGGCGACGGTGCCGAGCCAGCCCATCGGCCCCCAGCGCGTCGCGAGCATGTCGAGCGCTTCGACGGCCGTCTCGACGCCCATGGCGGGCGTATAGACGACCTCGTAGCCGAGGATGGCCCGCTCGCCGAAGCCGATGCCGTCCCGCGGAGCGAAGGCGATGTACGGGAACGTGAGCGGGTCGCCCGTCACGACGGCGTTGTACGCGAGCGTCAGGCCGACGAACGCGAGGCCGGGGAGCGCGATGGCGACGTACCGGCGGAAGACGACCCAGCCGGTCCCCGCGCGCCGGGCGGTCGCCAGCGCCCACAGCGAGTGGGCGATGAAGGGCAGCGCGAACAGGACGGCGGTGTACGGCCGGGCGAAGAACGCCGCGCCGACGAGCGCGCCGGCGACGACGGCGTAACCCGAGGAGTCGCGGCGGGCGGCCCGGACGTAGCAGACGGCGAACCCGAGGTTGAGCATCGTCGTCGGCGCGTACGCGAGGAACGTCGCCGAGGTGAGCAGAAACAGCGGCGAGAGGCCGAGCAGGCCCGACGCGACGACGCCGGTCGTCCGGTCGAACGCGTCGGCCGCGAGGATGTAGACCAGCGCGGCGGACGTCGCGGCGACGGCTCCCAACACGAGGTTCGGAAGCCCGAACGCGAGGCCGACCGCGAACAGCGCCGGCACCGCCGGCGAGTACTTCGAGTAGAGTTGGACGCCGCCGGGCGCGCTCGGCGTCTCCTGCACCACGAAGAACCACGGCCTGACGGCCTCGGTCAGTCCCCCGGGATAGAGAAACAGCTTGCCTTCGAGGAGCATCGCGGCCTGCGTGAGGTAGACGCCCTCGTCGTCGTTGACGGTGTGGTACGGAAAGAGGTCGACCGCGAGCCACGTCACGACGAGGCCGACGCAAAGCGAGACGCAGAGCGCGGCGAGTCGCCGCCGCGTCCGGGTACGGTCGATGTCGACGGTGAAATCGAAATCGAACGCGAGGCGGCGGACGGCGGCTCGAACCCGCCCGCCGAGGGGGAGCGACCAGCCGGTGTTCGAGTTCGAGTCTCGCCGACCCATCCTCAGTCCGAGTAGAGGCCGGTCTCGGGGCGCTGTTCGCGCGGGAACCACGCGAGTTCGTGGCCGGCGTCGAGCGTCACCTCGACGCAGCCGTCGGTCGGGACGGTCTCGTCGTGGTTGTGCATACACAGCAGGTTGTCGCCGCCGTGGAGTTCGACCTCGTAGAGGATGGTCGGGCCGAGGTAGCGCTTGCCGACGACCTCGCCGTGGCCGTCGCCGCCGCCGTCGCAGGGATGCGCCGACACGTCGTCGGGGCGGACGAGGATGTCGATGTCGGTGTCGTCGTACTCGGGCGCGAGGCCGTGAATCTGGTCGCGGCCGACCGTCCCGAGTTCGGTCTCGACCACGTCGCCCGCGATGCGCCCCGGCAGGAACCCCGCGTAGCCGAGGAAGCCGGCGACGAACCGCGATTCGGGGTGTTGGAACACCTGCTCGGGCTCGCCCACCTGTTCGAGGTCGCCGTCGTTCATCACGGCCACGCGGTCGGAGATGGACATCGCCTCCTCCTGGTCGTGGGTGACGGAGACGGCCGTCACGCCCGCCTCCTTGAGGATGCGTCGGACCTCCTCGCGCATCTGGACGCGGAGGTCCACGTCGAGGTTCGAGAAGGGTTCGTCGAGGAGCAGGATGGCGGGTTCGGGCGCGAGCGACCGGGCGAGGGCGACCCGCTGTTGCTGGCCGCCGGAGAGTTCGTCGGGGTAGCTCTCGCCTTGGGTCTCCAGTCCCACGAGGTCGAGGAGGTCGGCGACGCGCTCGTCGCGCTCGGACTCACTGAGGTCCTTCAGCCCGAAGGCGATGTTCTCGGCCGCGGTGAGGTGCGGGAACAGCGCGAACTCCTGGAAGACGACGCCGACGCCGCGCTCCTCGGGCGCGCGGAAGGTGTCGCCACCGGAGACGACGTTCCCGTTCAGTCGGACCTCGCCCCCGTCGGGGCGGTCGAGTCCGGCGATGAGCCGGAGCGTCGTCGTCTTCCCACAGCCCGAGGGACCGAGCAGCGTGAGGATTTCGCCCTCCTCGACGCTGAGCGAGAGGTCGTCGATGACCGACTCGGTGCCGTAGGACTTCGAGACGCCGTCGAGTTCGAGGACGCCGGCGGCGTCGGCGTCGTCGGCCTCAGAGCCGGTGGATTCCGTGCGGTTCGAGCGGTCGGTGGTCGAGAGTGTGCTATTTGACATCGTATCCCTCTTGGGTGATGATAACGAGCATCGAGAGCCCGGAGACGAAAAGCAGGATGAACGCGGGCACGACGGCCTGGCCGAAGTAGCCCTGCTCGTAGGCCGTCCAGATGTGCGTCACGAGCGTGCTGAACCCCGAGGGGCGCAGCAGGAGCGTCGCGGGCAGTTCCTTCATCGTGGTCAGGAAGACGAGCGCCGCGCCGCCGAACAGGCCGGGCGCGACGAGGGGAAGCGTCACGTGACGGAACGCCCCCGACGGGGTCTCGCCGAGCGTCCGCGCCGCCTCCGGGAGCGCGGGGTCGACCCGGAGGAACGACGCCCGGAGCGACCCGATGGCCTGCGGGAGAAAACGGATGACGTAGGCGAACACGAGGAGGTAGAGCGTCTGATAGATGGGCGTCGCGTACGAGCTTCCGAAGAAGACGAGCGCCAGCCCGAGGACGACGCCCGGAACCGCGTAGCCGACGTAGGTCGCGCGCTCGAAGACGGAACTGAGCCGCGAGGGGTGCCGCGCGGCGAGATACGCGACGGGAAGGCCGGCGAGCGTCGCCGCGCCAGCGGTCGCCGCCGCGACGAGGACCGAGTTGAACGCGTACTCGGGCTGGAACGCGAGCGACCCGCTCGTCGCGGCGACGCCCTGCGCGAGCCACGTGAAGAGGATGCCGAGCGGGACGACGAGCGCGACGGTGGCGACGAGCGCCGCGAAGCCGAGCGCCGGGTACTTCCACCGGCCGAGCGGCATCGGGCTTCCGGAGCGCCCGCCGGTCGTCGTGCGCTCGTCGCCCCGAATCTTCGATTCGAGGGTCAAGATGAGGAGCGTCACGGCGATGAGTTGGAGCGACAGGAGCGTCGCGGTGTCGCGGCCGAACGTCCCGAACTCCACGTAGATGACGCGGGTGAAGGCGTCGAACCGCATAATCGCCGGCGTGCCGAAGTCCGAGAGGACGTACAGCGCCGTCAGGAGCGAGCCGGCGGCGACCGCGGGGCGAATCTGCGGAATCGTTACCCGCTTGAACGCCTCCCAGCGGCTGTGGTTCAGCGTCCGCGCGGCGTCGATGAGCGTGGTGTCCATCGACTTCAGCGCGGCCCGGGTGGTGATGAACACGTACGGGTACGTGTAGAGCGTCAGCACCAAAACGGCACCGGGTAACCCGTATATCTCCGGGAGCGACTCGACGCCGAGCGGGGCCAAGAGCCGCTGGAACGCGCCTCGCGGGCCGAACGCCGAGACGAACGCGAACGCGCCGATGTAGCTCGGGATGACCAGCGGGAGCGAGACGACGACGGTCCAAAAGCGCCTGAACGGCAGGTCGGTCCGGACGGTGAGATACGCCAGCGGGACGCCGAGCCCGATGCACGCGGCGGTGACGAGCGTGACGAGCACGGCGCTGTTCAGGAACACTTCGACGGTCGTCGGCCGGGTGACGAGCGACACCGCCTCGGCGAACCCCACGTCGAGCGCGGTCTTGACGAGCCACAACAGCGGGACGACGACGGCGGCGGCGACGGCCCCGCTGGCGACGGTCAGACCGAGCGGTTGCTCGTCGTCTCCCCCACCGGTCCCCGTCTGCTGTTCGGTCGCCATGAGTGAGCTACCTCAGAGGACGCCCACCTCACGCAAGAGTTCCACGGTTCCTTCGAGGTCCGAAAGCTGCGTCAGGTCGAGGCCCTCGGGCGGGCTGAGTTCGTCGATGCTCGGCAGTTCGCCGATGGGGTCGACGCCGGAGACCAGCGGGTACTCGTAGGTGGTCCGCGCGAAGTAGTCCTGCGCTTCGGCCGAAAGCAGGTGGCGAACGAAGTTGCTCGCCAGTTCGGCGTCGTCGGTGCTGTCGAGGACGAGCGCGCCCGCGACGTTGAAAATCGACCCGGCGTCGCCCGCGGTGAAGGCGGTCGAAAGCGGCGCGTTCGGTCGTCCGGCGAGGATGCGCTGGATGTAGTAGTGGTTGGCGAAGCCCGCGCCGATTTCGCCGTCGGCGACGGCCTGCGAGACGAGGAACTCGTCGTTGTACTCCGTGACCCCGAGGTCCTGCATCCCCCGCAGCCACTCTCTCGTGGCGTCTTCGCCTTCGAGGACGCGCATCGCCGTGATGAACGCCTGGAACGACGAGTACGTCGGGGCCCAGCCGATGTTGTCGCGGAACGCCTCCGTGTCGGGGAAGGCCATGATGTCGTCGGGGATGCCCGACTCGTCGAACTGGTCGGTGTTGAACGGGACGGTCCGGGCGCGACCGGAGGTCCCGGTCCACTGCCCGTCAGGGTCGTGGAACTCGTCGCGGACGAGGTCGAGCACCTCGCTCGGGAGCTCCTGCGTGCGACCGGCGTCCTTCAGCGCGCCGAGCGAACCCGCGTTGACCGAGAAGAACACGTCCGCGGGGCTGTTCTGCCCCTCGGTCTGAATCTGGTTGACCAGTTCGGCCGCCGAGTTGTACCGCGGGCGGATGGTGAACTCGTCGTAGTACTCCTCGAAAAAGGAGATGAGTTCGCCGACGAGCGCCTGCCCGCGCCCTGAGTAGAGCGTGAGTTCGCCCGAGAGGTCCGGCATCTCCGTGACGGACACGCCGCCGGTGATTTCGCGGTCGCCGAACGGGGAGCGCCCGGACCCGATCTGTCCGACCGACTCGTTGGTACCGGCTTCGGTCGTCGTCTCCGTCTCCTCGTCGCCGCCGGTACACCCGGCGAGCGCGCCGACCCCGAGGGCCGCCGTCGTCGCGATGAACCGGCGGCGACTGTGGCCGCGAAGCTCTCGGTCGCGTTCGTGCATATATGGATTTAGGTCTCCCTAAATCATTTATACCTACCGATTCGCCGAGCGAGGCGGTCGAATCGCGAGAGGGAGCGACGGTGGGTTGTTCGGCGGCGCGCGCCGTCAGCTAGCCGTCGGCCAATCAGTCGTCGGCCGGCGCGGCGGCCCGCGGCGCGGCGAGCGCGTCGAGGCAGTCCAGCCAGTCGCGCATGTGCTCGCCGACGTAGTTGAAGAAGTCGCCGTTGCGGTACTCGGACCAGTCGCCGTCGGCGAGGGCGTCGGCCATCGCCTCGAAGACGCCGGCGTAGCTGTCGGCGTCGTCGCCGACCGCGTCCACGACTTCCCAGAGGTGTTCGTTGAGTTCGAGCCCCGGAACCTCGTTGTTGAGGTCGTCGAACGTCGGCCGCGCGGCCTTGTTGTGCTCGCACAGCGGGTAGCCCGTCACGATGTCCTTCCCGAGCACGTCGGCGGCGCGCTTGAGGAAGACGCCCGACCAGATGTCGTCGAAGCGGCCGACCTCCCACTCGTTGTCGTCCATCGGGAGCTGGTAGAACGCCGGGACGACCTCGCGCTCGAACGCGAGGTTCATCGAGCAGACGGTGAGGTACTGTCCCGGTTCGGCCACGAAATCACCGTCGAAGTCGCCGAAGTCGGTCCGGGTCTGGGCCTGCCCTTCGAGGTCGCCGTCCATCAGGATGCGGACCGCGTCGAGGTCGGGGACGTTCGTCCACAGCCCCTGCGAGGCGACCACGTCGCGGAGTTCGCGCGTCCCGGTCTCGACGGTCTCGTCCATCGCCGAGTAAGGGTAGCCGCGGGGGTACAGCCCGTGTTCGTCGGCGTTCTGGTAGAGGACGTTCACCCAGCGCTCGTCGCTCGACACCGACTCCACCTCGTCGGTGCGGTCGAGGTTCGCCATGTGGCGGCCGAAGAAGTCCCACTCGTCGTGGGGGAGCGTGTCGTCGTCGATGAAGACGCCGTAGTCGAACTCGGAGTGCGCCCACATGTACAGCAGGCCGAAGCTCGTCTGGGCGTGGCTCGCCGCCGGCACGAGGTGCGAGTACTCGGAGATATCACGTTCGTCGTACCACTCCTCGCGGGCCGCCTCGTCGAAGACCGCGCCCGAAACCCCCTCGTCGTCCAGCATCGACGCCATCCCCTCGGTGTCGCAGAAGTCCTCCGTCACGAGGAGGACGAACAACCGGTCGAGGTCGAAACCGTGTGCGCGCGCGTTATCGAAGTACGCCCGCATGCACTCGTACTCCCGGATGGTCGGGACGACGACGCAGATGTCCGCGTTCATTGCTCCTATAGATTTAGGGTTCCCAAAAATAGCTGTTGGTTCGGAATAGCGGCCCTGAAATGCCGGTATCGTGATATTTCACCCGCCGGGTCGGCGGAGGCTGGCGGTTCGCACCGCCCCGCCGGATTCAGGCCCGCGTCCCCGTCAGCGACTCCAACAGCAGGACCGCCGTGTCCTTCGCCAGCGGGTCGTTCGCGTTGCCGCACTGCGGCGACTGCACGCAGGAGGGACAGCCGTCCTCGCAGTCGCAGTCCGAAATCAGGTCGGCGGTCTGGCGCATCAGCCCCTCCACGATGTCGTAGCCGGCGCGCGTGATGCCGACCCCGCCGGGGTGACCGTCGTAGATGAAGATAGTCGACTGGTCGGTGTGAGCGTGGTACGGCGTCGAGAGGCCGCCGATGTCGCCGCGGTCACAGAGGAGTCGGAGCGGAAACAGCGAAATCATCCCGTGTTCCGCGGCGTGGATGCCGCCGTCGAAGCCGTAGTCGCGGCCCTCCGGGCGGTCGCTCGATAGCTCGCGCATCTCCGATTCCACGTCGCCGGGGACGGTGAAGTACAGCGCCTTCGTCCGCAGACTCGTCTCCGGCAGGTCGAGCAGTTGCTGGCCGACGGTCGTCCCGCGTTTCGGGTCGCGGCGCTCGAAGCCCGTTATCTGCTTGCGCATCGTCACCTCGGCGAACCGGACCTCCACGTCGGACCGCGCCGAAAGCGGCTTCGACAGGATGTCCCGCTCGACCGTGATGTGCTTGTCGTGGAGGACGCGGG
The DNA here is from genome assembly GCF_001368915.1 of Haloferax massiliensis. Taxonomy (GTDB): domain Archaea; phylum Halobacteriota; class Halobacteria; order Halobacteriales; family Haloferacaceae; genus Haloferax; species Haloferax massiliensis. The sequence goes on from NZ_CSTE01000002.1 coordinate 419,190, forward strand.
TGTAGTAGTCCGCCCACGTGGGTTGGAGCCGGGCGACGTCGCGGTCCAAATCCAACTCGGCGACCTCGTACGTCTGACCCTGATGGTGGTAGACCGCGCCGGGGTGGGCGTCCCGAAGCGCGTCGTCGAACGCCAGCGTGGCGATGGTCTCGTCGTTCCGCGAGTCCATCAACTGTATCTCGCGGTCGGTGATGGTTCGGAGGCTCATCGCGTGCTGCGGGCTCTCGCTCCCGTCGTGGGTCCATCGGAGGCCGTCGTCGGTCTCCCGGCGCGCCAGCGTGCCCTCGGCTTCGAGGTCGGAGACGACGCCGGGGAACGACCCGCCGAAGTACGATTCGTCGTCGGTCGAGAGCCAGTTCTCCGCGGCCGCGCAGGCGACGTGGGAGGGGAGGAGATGGTCGTTCTCCGGGTCGGAGACGGCGCGTTCGGGGTCGCCGTCGAAGAACTCCGCGGGGTGGTTCATCAGGTACTGGTCGAGTTGGTCCTCGCCGCCGACGAGGACGACCAACGCGGGCCTGTCGCCGCGACCCGCCCGCCCGGCCTGTTGCCACGCGGACATCCGCGTGCCGGGGTAGCCGTCGATGAGCACCACGTCGAGGCCGCCCACGTCGACGCCGAGTTCGAGCGCGTTGGTGCTCCAGACCCCCGCGATGTCGCCGTCGTGCAGGCCGGCCTCTATCTCCCGTCGCCGGTCGTGGGTCAGCGAGGCCTGATACGCCGCCACCTCGCCTGCGAGCGCGTGTTCGCCGCGACTCCGGAGGTCGCTCGCGCTCTCGGAGGCGTACCGCTCGGCGGCCTGTCGGGCGCGGGTGAACGCCAGCGTCTGGTGGCCGCGCGCCACGAGGTCGACGAAGAGGTTCTTGGTCTCGACGTGACCCGAGCGCCGCCGCCCCGACCCGCCGGCGTCGGGATTGTCGTACTCCGGGGGATTCCAGAGGAGCCAGTCGGTCTCGCCGGTCCCGCTCGCGTCCTCCTCGACGAGCGCGAACGAGTCCTCGCGCTCGCCCGTGATGCGCGCGGCGTGTTCGACGGGGTTGCCGATGGTGGCCGAACAGCAGACGAACTGCGGGTCGGCCCCGAACCGCTCGCAGACGCGCTTGAGCCGCCGAACGAGCAGGGCGACGTGACTCCCGAACACCCCGCGATAGCCGTGGACCTCGTCGATGACGACCGTCTCCAGCGAGGAGAAGAACCACTCCCACAGCCGGTGGGCGTGCGGGAGCAGCGCGTAATGTACCATGTCCGGGTTCGAGAGCAGCACCGTCGGCATCCGCTTTCTCACCTCGCGCTTCTCGGATTTCGACAGCCGGCCGGTGTACTGGTCGACCGAGACGCGACTGCCGAAGCCGAGACCGTGCGCGAGGTCCGACAGCGTGTCGAGTTGGTCGGCGACGAGCGCGTTCTGCGGGCCGAGATAGAGCGTCCGCCCGCCGTGGTCCATCGCCCGCTCGAACGCCGGCACGGTGTACGCGAGGCTCTTGCCGCTCGCGGTCCGCGTCGCCAACACGACGTTGTTCCCGTCGCGGATAGCCCCGACCGCCTCGGCCTGATGCCGGTAAAGCCGGTCGATGCCGCGGTCGTCGAGCGCCGACGCCAACCGCGGTTCGAGGTCCACGTCGGCGAAGGCGGGGTCGCGCGCCTCGAACCGGCGGTGAGACCGAATCTGCCCCTCGTAGTACGGTCTGGTCCGGAGCCACTCGATGAGGTCGTCCACACGCCCACTGCGGACGTGGTCGCCCTAACGCTGTCGCAGGCCGGAACTGATAGCACGCGGCACGCCCGCCGCGCCGCTTTTGTTCTCTGCGTCCCGACGAAAGGTATGAACGAGTCCGCGGACGCCGTGCTCATCTACGACGGCGAATGCGCCTACTGCTCGGTCGCCGCATCGGCGCTGAAGCGCCTCGACGACGTGGCGGCTATCTCGTGGTACGACGACGCGGCGCAGGCGTTCCTCGACGCCCAGTTCGCGGACGTCCCGTTCGCCATGGTGTTCGTCGACCGCCGAGAGCGCCGCGTGTACGCCGGCCGCGCCGCCGCGAAGGAACTCACCGACCGGGCCGGAATGCCCGGCCTCCTCGGCAGTCTCGTCCGCGACAACTACGACCGAATCGCCAAGGTCGTCGGCGCCGCCAGCGGCCGCGGCCGCGACCCCGACGACGTCCACAGCGTCTACGACCTCGACGCCGACGCGGCCGGTCTGTTCTCGGCGCTCCTCGATAACGCCGAAAAGCGACCCGCCGAACTTTCGTAGTCGGGGCGACGTTCGTCACTCGATGACCGCCCCGCGGAACCCGACCGACGTCGCCCCGACAGTCCACTCGCTCGACCCCGCGGCCCTCGGCACCGACGCCGACCCGCTGGCGCTCGATTCCCGGTCGCCCGTCGGGACCTACGCGCTGGTCTTCGACGCGCCCGAGACGACAATCGATGTCGGCGCGCTGGGCGAACACCGCCTCTCGGCGGGAGCCTACGTCTACGTCGGGAGCGCGTTCGGGACGGGCGGTCTCCGTCGCGTTCTCCGCCACCGACGCGTCGCCGCCGGCGACCACGACGCTCGCCACTGGCACGTCGATTACCTCGGCGGCTCCCCCGCCGTCGACCTCGCGCGCGTCGTCTGCGTCACCGACCGCGACGTGGAGTGCGCGGTGGCGACCGAACTCGCGTCGTCGCTCGGTCCGGCGGGCGTCGACGGCTTCGGCTCGTCGGACTGCTCGTGCGACGCGCACCTCGCGCGCGGCGACTCGGTGGAGACGGCGATTCCGCTCGTCGAAGAAGCGTTTCGGAGCAAAATGTGAAGGGGAATGTCTTCCCCTTCTAACGCCCGAACCGGACCGGGCACCCCGGTTCGGACGATAAGCCGGTTGTCAGAGGCACCCCGGCACACCCTTCTACTCCCGCCACACGCTTTACTTCACCCATCGCATCACTCACTCAGCGGATGACTCGAACTATAAAAGCAATTCGCTCATTTATATTCTAACCCTCCTCCCTCCTGCCATTTAAGTAGTAACACGCGCATGAGATTCGACATGGTTCAGCCCGAGGCGAACGAGGTGTTCGACGTGCTCGCGTCGCGGGCAGACGTGCTCGCCGCCGTCGTTCGCCAGCCTCGGACGACGGCGGAACTCGCGGGCGACCTCCCGGTGTCGCGGTCGACGGTCGACCGCGGGCTCCGCGAGCTAGAGCGCGCGGGCTTCGTCGAGACGAAAGACGGCGTCCACCGCCCGACGCTCGCCGGTCGAATGGCGCTCGACACGTACTCGCACTTCGTCGAGTGTCTGGACGACATCGACGCGGCCGCCGCGGTGCTCGACTCGCTCGACTCGGACGTGCCGCTCGCGCCGGCGTTCCTCGACGGCTGTGGGGCCATCGCCGTCGCCGACGGGGGTTCGGGCCCCGCGCTCTCGAAGCTCACGTCGTTCGTCGAGGAGGCCGAGTCGGTGCGCGGGTGCGTCCGCGGGGCGCTCCCCTCGCAGGTCGACGCCTACTACCGGACCGTCGTCCAAAACGGTACCCCGGTCGACCTCGTCGCCACCGACGACGTGGTCCAGCGACTCGTCACCGCCTATCGGCCGCAGCTCGCCGAGGCGTGGTCGGTCGACTCCTTCTCGCTTCAGGCGGTCGAGTCGCTTCCCTACAGCCTCGTCGTCTCCGACCTCCCGGACAGCCCCGTCGCGTTTCTCGTCGCGTACTCCGAGCGCGGCCTCGCGGGAATCATCTACAACGAGTCGCGGCCGGCGGTGGCGTGGGCCAGACGGCGCATCGACGACTGGCGGAACGACGCCGCGCCGCTCCCCCGGCCGTCGGGCGACTGAGTCCCCGCCGCCTGCGGCCGATGTCCCCGAGACCCCAACGACTTACGGGAGCGACCGCGAAGGAGTCCTAATGACGACGACGTTTCCCGGAATCCCCTATCTGGAGTGGATTGTCGACCGGGCGGCCGAGGCCACCCACGACCTCGCGACGAGCGACCTCGGCTCGTCCCGGCGCGGCGACGACCTCGCTCCGCCGGTTCTCGCGGGTCGCTCGGACCCCGAGGACGCGACGCTCGCCGGCCAACTCGCGGAACGCTACGGCGTCTCCGAGTCGTCGGTCCTCGTCACCGCGGGCGCGACGAACGCGAACTTCCTCGCCGCCTGCGCCCTCCTCGACCTCGCGTCCGGCGACGACGAAGACCGCGACGAGGCCGACGCCCCGCGTCCGCAGGTGCTCGTCGAGAAACCCGGCTACCAGCCGCTCGTGGCCACGTCGGAGGCGCTCGGAGCGCGCGTCGACCGCTTCGTCCGCCCGCCGGAGTACGACTACGAACTCGAACCGCACCGCCTCGACGGGGCCTCGACCGACGCCTTCGCCTACGCCATCGTCACCAACCGCCACAACCCGTCGGGCAAACTCACGCCGCGCGCCGAACTCGCCGAGGTCGCGGCCGCCGCGGGCGACGCCGGCGGCTACCTCCTCGTCGACGAGGTGTACGCGCCCTTCGTCGACCCCGCGGTCGACGGCCCCTTCGGCGGCACCACGGCGTCCGGTCTCGACAACACCGTCGTCACCGGGTCGCTGACGAAGTTCTACGGCCTCGGCGGGCTCCGCGTCGGCTGGATTATCGGCCCCGAGGAGGTCGTCGAGCGCGCCCGCTCGGCGTCGATGTACCTGCCCGCGGTCGCCGAGCCGAGCACCAAGCTCGCCCGGCGCGCGCTCCACCACGGCGACGACATCGAGACCGCCGCCCGCGAACACCTCTCGGCGAACCACGACCTGCTGGCGACGTTCGTCGCCGACCGCGACGACCTCGACGGGCGCATCCACGCCGGCGGGACGTTCGCCTTCCTCGACCACGCCTCGGCCGACGGCGACGCGGTCGTCGACGCCGCGTGGGACCGCGGCGTCCTCGTCGTTCCCGGCGGCTTCTTCGACGCGCCGGAGTCGTTCCGCATCTCGCTGGGCGGCGACCCCGAGGCGATGGACGCCGGACTCGACGCCTTCGGCGACGCGCTCGACGACCTCGCCGAGTAACGCGGCGTTTCTTACTGTTCGGTCTTCTCGATGAGCGGGTGCTGGAGGTAGTCGTTGACCTCCACGTCCGCGAGCGACCGGAGGCCGCCGAGGCGGGCCATCCTGCGCAGGCCCAACTCGTCGACGTCCTCCGGCGAGACCGTGAGCACGTGCGCGAGCATCCGGTCGATGCCGAGTCGCCTCGCGGCCATCGCCCGGTGGTGCCCGTCCACGAGCAGCGTCTCGGGACCGTGGGAGACGACGATGAGCGGCTCCGCGAGGCCGTTCTGGAGTTCGTACTTCCGGCCTTCGAGCTCGTCGCCGTACACCTCCCGCTGGGTCGGAATCAGCGAGCCGACCTCGACTTCCCGCTCGCCGACGCCGATGGACGTGTCGTGGGTCCGTTCGAGCATCTCGCGGGTGCTCTGGACCTTCGAGGGCGTCGTCCGCTCGATTTGGCTCCGCACCGCGTCGCCGTTCGAAAAGAGGCCGAGCAACACCCGGTCGTCGTCGACGACGGGGAGGAACTGGTGGCCGGTGCGGAAGATGACGCGCGCGGCGTTCTTCACCGTCATCTCCGGGCGGACGACCACGAGGTCGCGGCTCATCACCGACTCGACCCGCACGTCGCCGTTGACTTCCAACAGGTCTATCGCGCCGACGAACCCGAGGAGGCGGTGCTCGTCGTCGACGACCGGGAGCCCGCCGTACTGCGGGCCGGCCTTGAGTTTGTCGACCACGTCGGTGACCCACGCGCCCGGGCCGACGGTCTCCACGCCGGTCGTCATGTACGCGTCGACGCGCACGTCGTCGAGTTCCATCGGTGTCATGGCATTCCTCGCATCTCGGTCGTCCCGCGGTTGACCGCGGAGCGCCCTAAACGTATCTGCGACGAAAAACGAGGAGCGACGGCGACTGGCGTCGTGCCCGAACCCGGCCGGGGATGCCACACCGCCGAGTCGCCGAGACGCGCCGCGGCGTCCGCGTTACGCGTCGATGGCGCGCGCGAGCACCTCGACGGGGTGCGGCGGGTCGTCGGTCGCGCCGTCCATGTCTTCGAGTTGCGTCCGGCAGGACGCGCCGGGGGCGACGACCACGTCGCCCGGACTCTCGGCCACTTGGCCTTCGAGGATGTTTCCGATGGCCTTCGACATGGAGTAGTGTTCGGCCTCGTAGCCGAACGACCCGGACATCCCGCAACACGTCGAGTCCAGCGGGTCCACCTCGAAGCCGGCGCGGCGGAGGACGCCCACGGCGTGGTGGTCCTTCTTCGTGGACTTCTGGTGGCAGTGTCCGTGATACGTCAGGTAGTCGTCCTGCGGGCGGAACGACAGCGACTCGTCCAGCCGGAACGCGTCGACGTACTCCATGACGCCGTAGGCGTTTTCGGCGACGGCCTCCACGTCGTCGCCTGAGAGCAAGTCGAGGTAGTCCGACTGGAACATCACCGCGTCGGAGGGCTCACAGAGGACGACGTCCCAGCCCTCCTCGACGTACGGTGCGAGCACCTCGACGTTCTGCTCGGCGTCGGCGCGGGCCTTGTCGAGAAAGCCCTTCGAGTGCGGGGGCCGACCGGAGCCGGCGACGCCCTCCGGAATCCGGACGTGGACGTTCGCGGCCTCAAGCGACTTCACGGCGGCCTTGCCGACCTCGGGGTGGTTGTAGTTCGTGTAGGTGTCGGGGAACAACAGCGCCTTGCGGTCGGCCTCCGCCTCCGGGACGCCGGCCCCGCCGCGGCTCTCGAACCAGTCGACGAAGCTCGTCGAGTGGAACGTCGGAAGCGAGCGCTCCTTGGCGATGCCGACGGTCTTCTCCATGAGCGTCCGCGCGCCCGGCACCTTCGTCGCCGCGTTGGCGAGCGGGGCGAACGCCGACCCGAGTTTGGACAGCGAGTCGATGTTGGCGAACAGCTTGTCGCGGAAGCTGGAGCCGTTGCGCTGGTGGTACTCGTGGACGACCTCGGCTTTCATCTTCGCCATGTCGACCTCGCTGGGGCAGTCCTTCGAACAGCCCTTACAGCCGACACAGAGGTCGAGCACCTCGTCGACGAACTCGTCGGTGAACATCTCGTCTTCGGGGAGGCCGCCGCTCATGGCCTGCCGGAGCATGTTGGCGCGGCCGCGGGTCGCCTGAATCTCCTCTTCGGCGGCGCGGAACGTCGGGCACATCACGCCGCCGACGGTGGACTGCTGGCCGCGACAGCCGGCACAGCCGTGGCAGAGTTCGACCATGCCCTCGAACCCGTTGTCGTTGTCCCAGTTCAGCGCCGGTTCGAAGCCGGCGTCGAACTCGTAGTCGGGGGAAAAGCGGAGGTTCTCGGTCATGTCGTGGTCGCCGCAGATGTTCCCCGGATTCAGGAGCCAATCGGGGTCGAACGCGGTCTTGAGGTCGCGGAAGACGTTCCAGAGGTGGTCGCCGTACAGCTTGCGGTTCCACTGGGTCCGCGCGCGGCCATCGCCGTGCTCGCCGGAGACGGAGCCGCCGTACTTGACGACGAGGTCCGTCACCTCGTCGGCGATGGCCTCGAACGTCTCGACGCCCTCGGCCGTCTTCGTGTTGACGAGCGGGCGGATGTGCAGGACGCCCGGCCCCGCGTGGGCGTAGTACGACGCGAAGGTGTCGTGCTCGTCGAGGATGTCCTGGAAGTCGGAGACGTACGCCGGGAGGTTCTCGGCCGGGATGGCGGTGTCCTCGATGTACGCGATGTGCTTTTCGTCGGTCGTCCGCGAGAGGAGAATCGGGAGCCCCGACTTGCGCATCTTCCAGAACTTCGCGCGGGTGTCGGCGTCGTGGGCCTCCATGAAGTCGGTCGCGCGGCGCTCCGTCTCGGTCACCGAGGCCGAGCCCTCGTCGGGGTCGAACTCGGTCCCGTCGGGGTCGATGACGCGGTCTTCGATGAGGTTCGCAACCTTCTGTTTACCGGCCTCGTCGGAGTCGGCGTAGAACTCCACGAGGAGCGTCGAGTCCGTGCCCTCTGGGAGCATCCCGACCACGTCCGCGAACTCGGCGGTATCGCGCGCGAGGTCGAGAAGCACGTCGTCCATCACCTCGACGGCCGCGGGCTCGTGTTCGAGGATGGGCGCGACATCGTGCATCGCGTCGATGACGTCGTCGTAGGTGAGAAGCGCCACCGACGCGGTGTTCGGAATCTCCTCCAGCGAGACGGTCGCCTTCGTCACGATACCGAGCGTTCCTTCGCTCCCGGCGATGAGCCGGCCGAGGTTGACGCGGCCGGCCTCCCAGTCCCCGTCGATGCCGGTATCGTCCGGCGTGCGGCGCTCGCCGCGCATCTCGTCGACGAGCATGTCGAGGTTGTAGCCGGAGACGTTGCGCTTCAGGTCGGGGAAGCGCTCTGCAATCTCGTCGGCCTCCTCGTCGAGTATCCGCGCGATTTCGGCGTAGATGCGCGCTTCGAGGTCGCCGTCGGGGTCGCCGGACTCGCGGAGCTCGTCGACGCTCACCTCGCCGAACGTCGTCACCGTCCCGTCCGCGAGGACGATTTCCAGCTCTTCGATGTAGTAGTCCGTCTTGCCGTACTTCAGCGAGTGCGAGCCGGTGGAGTTGTTGCCGATTGCGCCGCCGAGCGCGGAGCGGTCGCCCCACGCCGGGTCGGGCGCGAACTTCAGGCCGTGGGGTGCGAGCTCCTCGTTGAGCTCGCCGAGGCGGACGCCCGCTTCGGCCGTGGCCGTCCGCGCCTCGGGGTCGATCTCCTCGACGCCGCCCATGTGGCGGACGAGGTCGAGGACGACGGCCTCGCTGACGGTCTGGCCGGCGAGGCTCGTGCCGCCGCCGCGGGGGAGGACGGGAATCTCCCGGCCGGCGCAGTACTCCATCACCGCCGCCACGTCGGCCGTCGAGGTCGGCATGACGACGCCGATGGGGACTTGTTCGTAGGCCGACGCGTCGGTCGCGTACAGCGTTCTCGTGTAGGTGTCGAAGCGCACGTCGCCCTCGACGAGGGATTCGAGGTCGTCGACCAGCCCCGGCCGCTCGACGTCGTCGCTGACGTAGTCGTAATCGCCAGCGAGCGCGGGGTCGGTGGCCGGTTCGTGCGTGTTGGATGCCATTGATTAGCTCTGTCGTATGTCGGTTGGCGTGAACGGATAAAGACACCCGGTGACGGGTGTCGCTCCGGGTCGCGCCCGGGTGGTTTGCGAGTCGGTTCGAGGTTCGAATCGAACCGGACCGAGCCGAGTCAAGTCGAACCGAATCAAGTCGAGTCGAGTCGGGCCGAGGTAGCTCGGCAGGGCCGGGTCGGGGAGCGCCGGCCGCTCAGAACACGCCCGGGAACAGCACGTAGCTGAACAGGAGCGTGAGGACGCCGGTCGCGGTCCCGTAGTACAGAAGCGGGATGAGTTCGAGGCGGATGACGCGGCCCTCCTCGCCGACGAGGCCGACGACCGCGAGCGCGGCGACGACGTTGTGGACGGCGATGAGGTTGCCGATGGCCCCGCCGACCGCCTGCGCGCCCAGCATGACGGTCTTCGGCGTGCCGATCTGGTCGGCGACGCCGTACTGGAAGGTGCCGAACAGGATGTCGGAGACGGTGTTCGACCCCGCGAGGAACGCGCCGAACGCGCCGACGAAGGCGGCGAAGAACGGGTAGACGCCGCCCGCGATGCCGGCCATGCCCTCCGAGAGGACGATGAGCATGCTGTCGGTGCCCGTCGCGTTGCCCGACTGGAGCATGATTTGGACGGTCGCGACCGCGAACAGGAGCGCGATGACCGCCGGCGTGACTTTCTCGACGGTCTCGGCCCACGTGGCTTTGACCTGTTTCGCGTCCATGTCGTGGAGGCCGATGGTGGCGAGGTGGACCACGAGGAACACCGCACCGGGCAGGTAGAGCAACTGGAAGTCGCCGGTCAGCCCCGTGCCCCAGATGTCGGCGTACTCGAAGACGAGGTTCGACGTGAGGAAACTCGTCAGCGGGTCGAACACGCGGGTGACGACGAGCAGCGCCGCGACGAGGACGTACGGCGTCCACGCCTTCCACAGCGACATCTGCTGGACCGCCCCCCCGTCGGCGGCGACCGCGCCGCCGCGCTGGCTCGTCTCGCCGGGTTGGATGTCGCCGACCCAGTGGTCGGGCCACTCGGTCTGCGGCGCGAAGTCCCACTCCTCGTCGGGGTGGAAGAAGCCGGCTTTGAGCGCGGAGACGGTGAGCAGTAGCCCCACCATCGCGCCGACGAGGCCGGGGAACACCGGGCCGAGGAAGTAGGCCGTCAGGAAGTACGGCACCGAGAAGGACGCCCACGCGAACAGCGTGAGAGGAAGCACTGCGAGCGCCGGCCTGATGGAGCGCTCCTCGCCGAAGAAACGCGTCATCATGGCGACGCCGATGAAGGGGAGCAGGATGCCGACGACGACGTGGTTCATCGCCGCGAAGACGGCGATTTCCGACACCCACTGCTCGACGCCCATGCCCTGCGCGTCGAGCGCGTTCGTGATGACCGGCACGTCGTCGAAGATGTCTATCATCCCGATGATGAGCGGCGTGCCGACCGCGCCGAAGGTGATGGCCATGAGGTTCCCCGTCAGCGCGACCACGACGGCCGCGAGCGGCGGGAAGCCGAGGCCAACGAGGAGCGGGCCGACGATTGCCGCGGGCGTGCCGAAGCCGGCGGCCGCCTCGATGAACGAGCCCATGAGGAACACGAGCAGGACGACCTGCACGCGGCGGTCCTCGCTGATGGAGGCGAAGCCGTTGTTGATGGCGTCGAACGCGCCCGTCTGCTTGAGCGTGTACAGGAGCAGAATCGCCCCGAAGACGATGTACAGGATGTTCGAGGCGGTGATGAAGCCGTTGATGGTCGAGGCGATAATCCACTGCGGCGTCATGCCCCAACCGAGGACGCCGGCCCCGATTGCGACGACCCACGCGACGGGCATCGCCCGCGTCGCGGGCCAGTACCGCCCGACCATCAGATAGGCGATGGTGATGAGCGGGAGCAGGGCGATGAGCGCGTCGGTCGCGTTAACCATGCCGCACACCTCCGTAGTTCGTTCCAGCCTGTGCCGTTCCAGATTCGTGCCTGATGCGGTGCATCGTGGAATCCGATACACAACTTTTGTGATATATATCTATCGTTCGTCGCTATTCATGACATATCGGTCGGGGTCGTGTTACTCGGAGTACACAACCCAGTACACTCGTGAATATCCGGACAAATACGCGGTTAACCGGCGAATTCGAGTTTTACATGGTCTATCCTGTCGATTCGCGTTCGGAGCCAATCTTGGAAAACCGATTCTCGAAACGGCCACAACACACGTGTTTCCCGGCCATAATACACGAGTGAATTGGCGATTCACTCGTGTGCAAAGGCTTATGCAGTCGTGTAAACTGGAATTATCATGGACGATGAGTCTCGCGCGCGCTCTCGAAACGAGCACGGACAGTACGTGGGACGCATCTCGCTGGACGCCGTCTTGGACGTGTTCGAGGAGCGCGACGACGCCGCTCGCCCCCTCACCGCCACCGACGTGATGGAGGCGCTCGACTGCTCGCGGCGCACCGCGCACAACAAGCTGAACGAACTCGAAGAACGCGGCGACCTCGCCACCCGGAAGGTCGGCGCTCGGAGCCGGGTGTTCTGGGTTCCGATGCCCGCCCGCGGGGAGTCGACAGCGGGGCGGGCCGCCGACTCGACCGACCCGGCTTCGCCCTCCGAAACCGGGGCCTCGGGCGAGGCCGACGGTCCTGACGACTCGGACGCCCTCGACCACCCGCCCGCGGTCTCGTCCGCCATCGAGCGCGCGGACCTGCCGGGGAGCGGCCCGATGCTCGACGCCCGCCGCGAGGCGCTGTCGGCGGCGTACCAGTACCTCACCGACCACCCGGAGGCGAAGAAGGCGGACTTCCTGCGGGACGTGTACCACGACTACCCCGCCGGCTTCGAGTCGGCCGAGGGCTGGTGGAACGCGATTCAGCCGGCGCTCAAGCAACTGCCGGGCGTCGACCCGCCGGAAGAGCGCGGTCACATCTGGCACTTCCTCGGGGGGTAGTCCGGTTTTCGAACGTCACAGCCACCCTACGAATTTATACACCATCGGGCCACAATTCCGGCAAACGCATCGATGTCAAGCGATTCGCCGTCCGATAGTTCCGTTCCGGGGTGTCCCGTCTCGTGAGCGACGGTCGCCCCGGTTCCGACGCCGACGCGTCCGCGCGGTCGGACGCGCTCGACGAGTCGGACGACTCCGACGCGGACCTCTCGGACCTCTCGGAGTCCGCGCCCTCGACGGAACCGAGCGTCGCCGGCGGCGACGACGTCTACGCCTCCGAAGTCGAGGGAAAGCAGTACCGCGGCACGTGGTATCTCCCGCTTCGCTACGAGGAGTTAGAGGAGTCCGACGACTCGGACGACTACCCCGAGTCGGGCGACGGCGGGTCGTTCCGCCTCGCCGACCTCCCGCGGGTCCCGCGCGTCGGCCACGTCGTCGGCCCCTCGGCAATCATGCTCGGGGCGTCGCTCGGGAGCGGCGAGACGCTCTTTTGGCCCGTGTTGACCGCGCAGTACGGCTGGGCGGTGTTCTGGGCGTTCGTCGTCGGCGTCTTCACGCAGTTCCTCATCAACACGGAACTCCAGCGCTGGACGCTCGCCACGGGCGAGAGCATCTTCCGCGCGTTCGCACGCGTGGGGTCGTACTGGCCGTGGGCGTTCCTCGTCGGCGGCCTCATCAGCCTCGGCTGGCCGGGGTGGGCCGCAGGCGCGGCGCAGGTCGCCACGACGGCGCTCGGACTCGACGGGTCGGTCGCGCTCTTCGGCGCGTCGCTCGCGACGTGGAAACTCGTCGCCGCCGCCCTCATGGGCGTCATCTGGCTCTCGTATCAGGTGTCGTCGGTCATGTACAACGCCGTCGAGGTGTTCCAAATCGGCCTCCTGTTCGTCGCCATCGGCGCGGCCCTGCTCCTCGTCGCCGTCACCGGCTCGTGGGTCGAGTTCGCCGACCTCCCCGCGGCCGCAGGGTCGGTCGGAACGCTCCCCGAGGGACTGGACATCGCGGTCTTCCTCGGCGGCCTCGCCTTCGCCGGCGCGGGCGGCTACCTGAACCTCTCTCAGAGCCTCTGGATGCGGGAGAAGGGCTACGGCATGGGCAACTATCAGGGGCGCGTGAAGAACCCGCTCCGCGGCGACGACCCAGAACCCATCCAGCGCGACGGCTTCGCGTTCCGCCCGACGCTGACGAACCTCCGCCGCTGGCGCGGCTGGTGGCGCGTCGTCCAACTCGAACACCTGCTCACGTTCGTGTTCGGCCTGCTCCTCGTCGCCCCCGCGCTGATGAGCGTCGCCATGCGCTACGCGTCGGGGTCGACCGCCGACGCCATCCAGATGTGGCTCGGCGACGTCGTCCCGCTTCTCGGCCCGGTCGGCTCGTTTCTCGTCTTCGCCGTCCTCTTCGTCGCGCTGTTTACCACCGAGTACGCCATCGTCGAGTCGTTCGTCCGCAACAGCGCCGACGCCCTCTACGAGTCCTACGGCCGCGAGGCCGGCTGGGACCTCCCGAAGCTGTTCTGGCGGCTCCTCACCGCCTTCTGCGTCTGGGGCGTCGTCATCATCTTGCTTTTCTCCTCGCCGTTCGAGGGCCAAGAACCGTTCTTCTTCCTCGTCGTCGGGGCCGCGATGTCCGGCGTGATCATGTGGCCCTACACCGCCCTCGTCCTCGTGATGAACACGACGCGGCTCCCCGAACACGTCCAACCCGGCTGGGCGCGCGTCGTCGGCATGTGGTGGGCGACGGGCTTCTACGGCTACTTCAGCGTCCTCCTCGTCGGGACGTGGCTGACCACCCTCGGCCTCGCGACGTTCCGGACGGTCCCGACGGTCCTCGGCGGCGGAACCGGCGGCTACCTCCTCTGGGCCGGCTACTTCGTCGTGCAGGCCTACGCGGTGACGAAGTCCGCCGCCGGCAAGCGCGAGGCGGCCGGCACAGTCGCCGACGCGGACGAAGCAGTCGGCCGATTCCCCTGATTCGAATCGTTCATAATTAACCGACAGCGTGGCGCTCGAACCCGAAGAACGATTATGTAGAACGCGCTAGCTTCACGTATGTCAACCGGCACGGTTGCGACGTTCGAGGACTCCCTCGAACGACTCGAAGTAGGCTGGACACACGCGTCTCCCGATGGGCTGGCGGACGCGCTCGAAAGCGTCTGTTCGGACCCGACCATCGGCGTGGAACTCCCGTACGACGGGGCCGACCTCCCCGACTGGGTGAACACGGACCCGACCCCCGCGGACCTCCGCGAGGCGAACGCCGGAATCACGACCGCGGGGCTGGGTATCGCGGACTACGGCAGCGTCGTCGTGCAGGGCACGCCCGACGGCATCGAACCGGTGAGCCTGTTCGGCGACCTCCACGTCGCCGTCCTCCGGCGGTCGGACATCGTCCCCGGCATGCCCGAGGCGTTCGACTGGCTGGGCGAGGAATTCCGCACGGGACGCTCCTCGGCCATCATCGCCACCGGCCCCAGCGCCACCGCCGACATGGGCGCGCTGGTGAAAGGAGCGCACGGTCCCAAGGAGGTCCACGTGGTGATTATCGATGAGTGAGGCGCGCGAGGCCAAGGCGGCGAAGATTCGACAGTTGATGGAGACCGAGGGCGACGCCGTCGGCACGAGCACCCGCGGGTTCAACGAGGGTCGCTACCAGTCGGTCCAGTCGCTCGACGACTACGACGGGCTGAAGTCCGAAGCGCGGGCCATCAAGGAAGACGCCATCGAGCGGCTCCCCGAACTCATCGACCAACTGCGCGAGACCGTCGAGTCCAACGGCGGCACGCTCTACATCGCCGACGACGCGGCCGACGCGAACCGGTACATCCGCGAGGTCTGCGAGGACAAGGAGGCAGAGCGCGTCGTCAAGTCGAAGTCGATGACCTCCGAGGAGATAGAGGTCAACGAGGACCTCGAAGCCGCCGACATCGACGTGGTCGAAACCGACCTCGGCGAGTGGGTCCTGCAGGTCGCAGACGAGTCCCCGTCGCACATCGTCGCGCCCGCCATCCACAAGTCGCGGGAGGCCATCGCCGACCTGTTCAACGAGGCGTTCGACCCCGACGAACCCCTCGAAACCGCCGAGGAACTCACCATGTTCGCCCGCGAACAGCTCGGCGAACTCATCGAGGGCGCGGACGTGGGGATGACCGGCGCGAACTTCATCACCGCCGACACCGGGACGATGGCGCTCGTCACCTCCGAGGGTAACGCCCGGAAGACGGCCGTCGTGCCCGACACGCACGTCGCGGTCGCCGGCGTCGAGAAGGTCATTCCGACCGTCGAGGACCTCCGGCCCTTCGTCGAACTCATCGGCAAGTCGGGGACGGGACAGGACATCACCTCCTACATCTCGCTTCTGACGCCGCCGGTCGAGTCGCCGACCGTCGACTTCGACGCACCCGACACGCCGCTTTCGGCGACCGAGACGGACCGCGACTTCCACCTCGTCCTCATCGACAACGGGCGGTTCGACATGCGCGAGGACGACCAACTCCGCGAGACGCTCTACTGCATCCGGTGTTCGGCGTGTTCCAACGTCTGCGCCAACTTCCAGCACGTCGGCGGTCACGCCTTCGGCGGCGAGACGTACTCCGGCGGCATCGGCACCGGCTGGGAGGCCGGCGTCGAGGGCCTCGACAGCGCCGCGGAGTTCAACGACCTCTGTACCGGCTGTAGCCGGTGTACCACCGCCTGCCCGGTCGAAATCGACATCCCGTGGATAAACACGGTCGTCCGCGACAGAATCAACCGCGGCGAGGTCTCCGAACTCGACTGGCTCGTCGAGGGACTCACCCCCGACGAGGAACCCGGCGGCGTCAGCCTCCAGAAGCGCTTCTTCGGTAACTTCGAGACGGCCGCGAAGGTCGGGAGCTTCTTCGCGCCCGTCTCCAACTGGGCCGCCGGACTCGACGTCTCCCGCGACATCATGGAGCGGTTCCTCGGCATCGACGCCCGCCGCGAACTCCCCGAATTCCAGCGCGAGACGCTGAAAGACTGGTTCGAGAGCCGCACCTCTCGGGTCGACGACCCGGTTCGTACCGCCGTGCTCTACCCCGACGTGTACACGAACCACGTGCAGGTCGAACGCGGGAAGGCCGCGGTCCGTACCCTCGAAGCGCTCGGCGTCGACGTTATCGTCCCCGACGTTCGCTCCTCGGGCCGCGCCCCGCTCTCGCAGGGCATGATTGCGACCGCGGAAGACCACGCTCACGACGTGTACGCCGGCCTCGCGGAGCACATCGACGACGGCCGCGACATCGTCGTCATCGAGCCGTCTGACCTCGCGATGTTCCGAACCGAGTACGAGAAGTTCCTGCCCGAGAAGTCCTTCGAGCGCATCTCGGAGGCCAGCTACGAGGTCATGGAGTACGTCTTCGGCCTGCTCGAACACGGCGCGGACGCCGACGCGCTCTCGGCTGGCGCGGGCGAGGGCGTCGCCTACCACAGCCACTGTCAACAGCGGACCCTCGGCCTCGAAGGCCACACCGAGGCCGTCCTCTCGGAGCTCGACTACGACGTCGCCACCTCCGACGTGGAGTGCTGCGGCATGGCCGGGTCGTTCGGCTACAAGTCCGAGTACTACGAACTCAGCGTCGACGTCGGCTCCGAGTTACAGGGGCAGTTCCAGACCGACGAGAACAGGGACCGAACGGTCGTCGCCAGCGGCACCTCCTGTCTGGAACAGCTCGATTCGCTGCTCAGCCGGCCGACGCAACACCCGATTCAACTGGTCGCGCCGCGGCGGTAACGCGCCCCGCTTTCGGCCCCCGCCGCGGCCGTCGTTCGCGGCGACTCTCTCGCCGTCTTCTCAACCGAACAACACGTCTTCGTCCGGTGATTTCTCGCCGGCGTCGGACGCCCGTCTGCCGCGCGTCTGCGCCCCGACTCGCGGGCTACGAACAATTAAGACCCGGCATCCCATGTTGGCGGATATGGACGGGACGCCCGAAGAGATTACGACGCTCGTAGGCCGGGAGGTCTACTCGAACAACGGTGTGTTCGTCGGCGAGGTCGAAGACGTCCGCCTCGACTTGGACCACGAGACGGTCACCGGCCTCGCGCTGACGGCGCTAAACGACGAACTGTTCCGCAACCAGATCGAACCCGGAAAGGGCGTTCTCATCCCGTATCGGTGGGTTCGCGCCGTCGGCGACGTCATCCTCATCAACGACGTCATCGAGCGCCTGAAGAACCCAGAAGAAGACGAAGAGTCGCTCGTCGCCTGACGTTCTAACTCCCGTTTCCGCTCTCGCCACCCTCCACGCCCATCGCACGGAAGAGCTTGCGCTTTACCGCCTCCTCGGTGAGTTGGAGGAGCGTGTCGCGGTTGTCGTCGTTGGACTCGATGCCCGTGAAGATGCCGAGCGGAATCTCGACCGACCCCTGCGTGGAGTGGCCGCCGGCCTCGCCGATGCCGGTGAAGGCGTCGCTCAGAATCTTCCCGATGTTCATGCGGATGTCCTTCGACCGCGCCGCGAGGTAGATGGTGTCGTCGGCGATGCCGAAAACCGCCGTCGTGGTGATTCCCTCAAGATTGAGGAGGTGCTGGGCCGCCTGCGTCAGCGCGTCGCGGTCGCGGATGAACCCCGCGTTCGAGACGAGATGCGACCCCTGCACGTCGCGGTTCTGGATGGCCTCGGCGAGCACGTCCAGCGTCTCCGGCGACATCGACGGCGACTCGACTTTCTCCAGCGTGTCGTGGTCGGCGAAGGGGTAGAGGTACGCCGCCGCGGTCAGGTCCGCGGGCGTCGTGTCGCGCTTGAAGTCGAGCGTTTCGGCGCGGATCCCGTAGAGAAGCGCCGTGGCGACCGCCTGCGACGGGCTGAGGTCGAACTCTTGGATGTACTTCGTGAGAATCGTCGAGGTCGACGAGACGTTCGGCCGCACGTCGGTAAAGCGGGCGTCGATGCCGTCGTCGGGTTCGAAGTGGTCGATAAACACCGTGATGTCGGCGTCGCCGAGGTCGGGCATCCCCGACTTCATGTGGTCGACGAGCGCGACAGCGCCGTACTCTTCGAGCGGTTTCGAGTCGCTCCGCGGGGTGAGTTCGATGCCGAGGATGTTCACGAACGCCCGATTCTCCTGGTGGCCCATGTCGCCCGAGTAGAGGATGTCGGCCTCGACGTCGTACTCGCGGGCGATGGCTTGGAGGGCGACCGCCGAGGCGAGCGAGTCGGGGTCGGGGTTGTCGTGGGTGAGGATGGCCATCCCGTGGTCGGTGTCGCGCAGGATGTCGGCCAGTTGGCGGGCCTTGTATTCGAGCTCGCCGGACTCGACGCTTCGGAGCGCGGAGTCGGCGATGACCTCGGAGGGGTTGATGACCACGTCGGCACCGAGCTTCGTCAGTTCGTCCTCTGAGACGGGGTCGGAGGCGCGGACGACGATGAACTGGTCTTCGTCGCGGTCGCGGATGGTCGAGACGGCGGCCTTGTTGGCCTCGACGTCCGACGAGAGGATGAGAATCACGTCGCGTCCGGTGACGGCGTCGGCGAGCTCCGGGTCGGCGATGTTCGTGGTCTGCGCGTTCAAGTCCTGGTCGCGCAGGGCTTCGACGCGGCTTTCGTCCTTGTCGAGGATGAGGACGTCTTTTCCCTCGTCTGTCAGTTCCTCGGCGACCGCGTGCCCGACGCTCCCGCAGCCGAGTATCGCGTACGTAGACATCGAGGAAATGCTGACCCCTGCACTCATCGTTGCCCGCTACTCCGGCCGGCCGCCACTTAACACCCACCGTTTGTCCGTTGTTTCGCGCGTGTGCGTCCCTGCCGTCGTCGTACAGAAAGGAAAGTCATTTTACCTACCGGCAGTTACGAGAGATTGCAAGGGCCGGTAGCTCAGTTAGGCAGAGCGTCTGACTCTTAATCAGACGGTCGCGTGTTCAAATCGCGTCCGGCCCACTACTTCCTTCCAGACCAACTCCGACAGCCGAGGCGCTCCGTCTATATCACTCGGATAGCTGATAGGTGAGTGGCTTCCCACCCTCGGATGTTTTATGTCCCGCTCCGAACGCTACCGACTATGAACCAGAGCGACAGGACCGAACTGGTCCTCGTCTTCATCACGCTTCTCGTCGCCATCGTCTTCGGACTGGCCACGGGCGTCGAGGACCACTTCGACCCCGGACGGCTCCTTGCGGTTCTCACCCCGGACTTCGGGGTGCTTTTCGGTTCCGACGTCGTCGCCGGCGCGGTGCTCGTAGTGCTGTTCGGCGGCCTCGCGGTCGGCGCGAAACTGCTTTTCGACTCCTGACTACCGCCCGAGTGCGACCCACGAGTTCCCGCGCCCCGGCGACGGCGCGAGTCGAAGCGGGAACTCCGCGCCCGCCGCCGTCGAGGCGAGTCGCGCTCGCAGGTCCGAAGTCGAACACGCCACCACGGTGCGTAGCTCTCCGGTTTCGACCACCCGAACGGTCATCGCACCGTGGTCGTTCATCTCCCGCTCGACCCGAACGAGGCGCGTCTCCGAACCTCTCACCGTCGTCTCTCCACCCACCTGTTCCATGCAATGTGTCACTCGTCCTGAACGATAAAGTTCACTGCCGCTATCTGACGGGCTTTTATCTCGCCGACGGCGACCGCCGGTTCCGGAACTTCTTTTCGCCGGTTGACCGCACACAGCCCATGGACCGCACCCGTCTCAGATTCTGGACGCTGTATCTCACTCGGTTCGCCGGCGGTTTCGGCTTCATCACGCTCGTCACCCTCCTCCCGAAGTACATCAACGAACTCGACCCGAGCGCGGTCGTCGTCCCCGAGTTCGCCCTCGGCGGCCTCGCGCTCGGCGGCTTCTCGCTTTCCCGCGGCTTCGTCATCGGGATGTTCACCACCGGCTTCACGCTCGCCCAGACCGTCGCCGTCGTGCCGCTGTCGTGGGCCGGCGACCGCTACGACAAACGCCTCGTGCTCGCCGGCACGGTCGGTCTCGGCGCGGTCGTCTACGCCGCCTTTCCGCTCGTCGACTCCAGTCTCTCGTTCATCGTCGCGCGGGCCGCACAGGGCGTCGCCGTCACCGGCGCGGGGCTGATGTCGCTCGCGCTCGTCGGCGAACTCGCCCGCGAGGGGACGCGCGCGAACCACATCGGCAAGGCGAACGCCGCCCGCTTCGCGGCCTCCATCCTCGGCAGTATCAGCGCTGGCATCCTCTACGACCTGTTCGGCTTCACGCCCATCTTCATCGTCATCACGATTCTCCTGACCATCGCCGTCGTCGCCATCTGGGTGTTCCTCCCGCCGGACGAGACTCGCGTCCACGGCTTTCCGTTCACGGACCTCGCGCTCAACGAGCGCATCCTGACGATGGCGACGTTCCGCGTCCAGTACGCCGTCGCCGTCACCCTCGTCCGAACGTGGGTGCCCATCTACGCCGGCGTCTCCGCGGCCTCCGGCGGCCTCGAATACGGCGGCATCGCCGTCGCCGCCACCGTCGTCGCCGAGAAGTTCACCAACATGCTCTGTCAGCCCTACACCGGCCGCGTCTCCGACGGGTACGGCCGCGCGCGGTTCGTCTTCGTCGGCGGCGGCCTCTACGGTCTCATCGCGCTCGCCGTTCCCTTCTCGCCGGCAGTCGGCGAGGCGCTCGCGCTCCCCGCGACGTTCCCCCTCCTCGGCCCGCTTTCGCCCGCGTTCCTCCCGCTCGTCGGCCTCGCGGGTCTGCTCGGCGTCGCCGACAGCCTCCGCGAACCGGCCAGCATGGCGCTTTTCGCCGACGAGGGCTCCGGCGGCGCGGGCGTCGCCAGTAGCTTCGGCATCCGCGAACTCCTCTGGCGGCCCGGCAGCGTCGTCGCGCCCCTCCTCGGCGGCTACCTCATGGCCGAAATCGGCATGGAGTGGGTGTTCTTCGTCGGCGGCGCGGCGGCCATCACCGGCGTCCTCGCCTTCCTCGCGGCCCTGACGTGGACCCACGGGACCGACGCGCTCACGGCGTGGTAGGACTTCGCGCTTAATCTCTCGCGGCCCCTCTCTTTCTCATGCCCGACGACGCGCCGCCCGCGACCACCCGCGACCGCCCTGAGACCGAAGCGAGTTACGGCATTCCCGACTCGAAGGGAGGGCTCCTAGAGTGGCGCGTCGTCGAAGCCGCGTTCGCCGACGGCGAGGTGTTCTGGGTCGCGACGACCCGTCCCGACGGCCGACCGCACGCCCGCCCGGTCTGGGGCGTCTGGGTCGACGGCGCGTTCCACTGCGGCGGCGGCGAGCGAACCAGATGGGTCAGAAACCTCGCGCGCGACCCGCGCCTCGCGGTCCACACGGAAAGCGGGACCGACGTGGTCATCCTCGAAGGCGTCGCCGAGCGACTGGACGCGGAGACCGCCGACGAGGCCACGCTCGCCCGCGTCGACGACGCCTACGAGGCGAAGTACGGGATTCGCCACGGGACGCCGGTGTTTCGGATTCGACCCGAGCGCGTGCTGGCGTGGTCCGGATTCCCCGCCGACGCGACGCGGTGGCGGTTCGATTCGGCCTGAGCGCCGCTGTCTCGTTCCGTTCGATTCGTCTGTTTTCCACCACGTTCTTCGCGTGCCTATAAACTCACAAATGAAACTAGGAAATTCTCGGGTTGATGACTCTAGATTCGGTGCGAAGGCTGGACGAGATTGAATTAGTGACGGGAGATTGGTCTCCTGTATGACAAGTAGTGCGAAAACACAAAAAATAAACAGAGCAGCCGCTACCGAACTAGTGACCCGGAGTGAGAAAAGCGTTACCCGAACTCACGCAGGAAGTCGCCCAATGCCCGTACGAACGTTCTCGCCGTGATCACTGGCGGTGACCGGATCGACTCGTCGAGCGCGACCTTGATTAGATAGTCCGTCAGCCGCCACAGATTGTAGATCAGCGTCGACAGCGCGAAGTTGCACAGGCGAAGTCGGTAGTCCGTCGACGACGTCTTCGGCATAAAATCCTTGATCGACTTGTACTGGTTCTCGATATCCCAGCGCCGACTGTACCCGTTCACAACACTCGAGATCTCTTCAGGCTCAACGCGGCCCTGGTTCGTTACGAACACCGCGTACTTGCCGTCGGCTTCGTCGTTCGTACTCGGGGCATAGAGGAACTCCGCCTCGTGATGGATCTCGCCGTCGATTCCGAACGGAACATCGTGCTTGACAGCTTCGTCCGCCGTCGGATGCTCCTGAATATCCTGAATCGCCGCTAAATCATCCTCATACGTCGGCACTGGAGAGAGATACGTGAGTCCACGGTCGTGGACCTCTGCGTACACGCGATTGACGTAGAATCCACGGTCGAACATCACTGTATCCAGATCAACGAACTGCTCCGCCCGGTCGAGCAATCGGCTCACCAGGTCTGCCTTTGAGTACGACGGCGAGTCGTCACGCTCCCACGCAGAGTCCTCTTTGACCGGCTCAATGCCGAGGGCGATCGGCGCGTGGTCACCGACTAGGGTGATGGTGGCGTACTTGTAGCCGTGTTTGTACTCGCCGTCTTTCTTGTACCCGCTCACCATCTTCGGGTAGTCTGGCTTCGCGATGCCTGCTTCCTTGTCCTCCCACGGCCAGACGTGGAATTGCTCGTGCGTGATGTCGATGGCTGCAATCTTCTTACGGGAGTCGAAGGGGTCCTCGCCACGAATCGAGTTGATGATGTTTTCCGTCGCGGCGTTAAACGCCGTCATAATCGCGTCCCGAATCTGGTCGATCTCGGGCATCGAGTCCTCGTCCTCGAAATCTTCGAACGTGAGCTGCCCGTCGGACGCTTCGGGCGTCGCAATCTTCTTGATTGCGCGTAGGAACGTCGAGTCGTCACAGATGAGTTCGTCGTCGGTGAGCCAGCCGTACTCGGCTTCTGAGTGGGCACTGCCGTTGTTCGCGCAGATACTCGCAAACATATCCAGCATTACCTCGTCGGAGTACGTCTTGTGGGCTGCTCGGTGCGTGTCGAACTCAGGGATGACGTGTTTGCGAGCGAGCGTCAGCGTCTTCTGGGCCTTCTCCTTCTTGTACTCATTCGCGCTTTGTGACTCTTCCTCGGTTTCGGCTGGGACTGACGGAACAAGACCTTCCGTGAGGACGTCGTTGTCGAGAGCAACTTGCCGGACGCCAGCAACCGTGCGATTGAGGACTTCCTGGGTATCCTCGCTGAACTGCGCGTGCGTGTACGAGAGTTGTTGCTGGGTGGGCGTATTCGAGAGATCGGTAATGTCGAGGTGGAAGCTCTTGACTAAGCTCGGCTCCCGACCGAGCCGTTGCGCTAATTCGTTCTGTGAGATGCCTCGAATCCCCTTGAACAAGAGCGTACGGAACATTTCGTCGGTTCCAAAGGTCACGCGGTTCTGATCGCGGGCATCCTCAAGGTTGTCGACGGGAATTGATAACTGGCAAATGACGTCCCAGAGGTGGTCTTCACGCTCACAGAGTGTCTCCGCGTGGACAATGATTGAGTCAGCGACAGCCGACGGGTCAGTCGGCATTGAGCCACCTCCAGGGCGAACCACTCCGATTCTGAGTTGTGGTCGATCCAATGCTGGAGTAATTCTGTATAGACGTATCTGCTGAGTAGGAGCAAAGAACAGTATAGAATAGAGTAAAAATGTAGTTGAGCATCGTCGTCGATTATCTGCCCTAAGCTTGTATCGAGAGACATATCAAGGGATATGCGCGCTGTACTTAGAGAATCGGTTGTAGCCACAATTCGATATAGGTCAAAAATCAGTTTGAATCAAATTCCGGTTGGGTTTATAGTGATGTGGGGAGAACAGGGTGTACGATGGGCTTGGACGAACTCGAGGCGTTTCTTCGGAAGAAGGGTGCGGCGGAACTCGTTACAGAGATCGGGACGGGAACAGCGACGTTCAACGCGCTCGTCGACGCGGTTGCGGTAAGTGGATCGACGGTCTCCTCGCGACTCTCAGAAGGCGTTGATCACGACGTGTTCACGGTGAGTCATAGGCCGACCGAGCACGGGACAGAGAAGCGGTATGCACTCACGATTCTTGGGCGTCGGATCTATGATTGGGCAGCGCAGACGGAATTCGAGCGGAAAGTGCGAGAGCTCCGGCGACGTCGCCACGAGCGGGATACAGCATTCGAGCGGATGGTTGGGAAGATCAATCGTGACATGGAACTCCGCAAGATGGTCGCCGATTCGGAACCCGTGGACGACCAGGATGTTGTCCTTCCCGAAGGGGCGTCTTTAGTGCCGAAGATGGCATCAGAAGAGGAACTTCGTGAAGCCAAATACGAACGGATGGAAGCGAATCTCAAGCCACTAGAAGAACTCGAGGACGCCGATGGGACGGGAGAGGACAGCGACTGAGACAAACGATTTATACCGGCTCGGCTATCTCTTGTGAGATCCTCAGCCACAAATGGAACTGTCTCAGCTGACGGTTCAGGGCAGGAAGCACACCAAACAGACCTTCCACCGTCTTATGGCTCATGAGCCACGAGATGGTCTATATTTTAAGTAGTTTATTATGATATCAACTTCTTCTTATAACTCGGAACCTAGTCAACCGAAATAGAGGGAATATTTTCATGTGGCTTTATTGAAATCCTCAATAGCCAACAATTCTTGGCGCTCGACCGCTCAGCACAGGTAAAAACGCATCTGTTGAAGATGAGAGAGGATAACCCCGAAATCAACCACTCACTGATGTAAAATACGACAATGGCCGTTACCTCGCCGCCGGCAAGTCTGGGTTCAAATCCGAATCCTTTGCAACCAGTCAGTCACTTCAGCCCTGACCTCCTCTCTCCGATCCTCCTTGATTGCGAGGTAAACACCATCTCTCTCCAATCCGCCCCTTGTGGAGAAACCCTCCCGTACATCGGCATTGGGACAGCGGTCTTCTATCGTTTGAAAGCTACTCCCGACCCCATACCCCCCATTCGTATTGAAGGGGACCACATTTTTCCCGCCTAAATCGTGTTCTCTCAGAAAGGTCTTCATCGGCGGCGGCAACTGCATATCCCACGTCGGGGCACCGAAAAACACGGTGTCGTACGCCCCGATATCCTCAACTAGGCATTGGAGAGGCGGAGTATAGCCAGCTTCGTTTTCTTCGTCTACCTGGGATACGAGCGTGTCGTAATCTACGGGGTACGGTTCTGCCGGCAAAACTTCGAACAGCTCTCCACCCACTTCTTCCCGAATCATTTCAGCGACAGCCTGGGTGTTTTCCGTACGAGAGAAAAACACGATCAGTACACGATTCTCGTCGGTACTTTGGGGAGTCTCGTCCTCACTTTGGGGAGGTGTATTCTGCTCTTCCGTCTCGGAGCTGCTCCCGTCTAAGCATCCCGCGAGTAAGCCACTTCCTGCCACTGCTGCTGCCCCTAGCAAATTACGCCGACTCGTTCTATCGTTCTCTGACTCGTCCGAGGTGGGTGGGGTATTCTCTCTCATTTTTGGGTGACTGAGGCCTCATTTCACCGAGGCTTTAGTTGGCCTGCGACCCGGGGACGGGAGCCCCAGCAATCGGGAGGGGTTCGTACGGCTCTTCGAGGTATTCGAGATCCGAATCCGACAGGTCGATTTCCAGCGCTTCGACAGCTTGTTCGAGATGTTCGACACTCGTGGTGCCGACAATCGGTGCATCGACAACATCCTGATGGAGCAGCCACGCCAACGAGAGTTGCGCCATCGTCACGCCTTTCTCCGCAGCGAGTTCCTCGACGCGCTCGTTGACAGCCGGGCCACCGCCCATCCGGTACTCCTCGTGTGTCTCGGTGAGCTCTTCACCGCGAGTCGTTGCAGTCATCTCCTCGTGGGGGCGGGTGAGATATCCTTGGGCCAGTGGACTCCACGGGATAACGCCGATGTCTTCTTTCTCGCAGAAGGGGAACATCTCTCGTTCGCCCTCGCGGTAGACGAGGTTGTAGTGGTCCTGCATCGTCACGAACTGTTCGAGATCCAGGTGCTCGCTGGTGTACACCGCCTCGGCGAACTGGTGAGTCCACATCGACGACGCGCCGATGTATCGCACCTTCCCGCGTCGAACTGCGTCATCAAGGGCACGCAGCGTTTGCTCGATGGGTGTCTCGTAGTCCCACCGGTGGATCTGGTAGAGGTCAATGGTATCCATCCCCAGTCGGTCTAGCGAATTCTCCAGTTCCTGTTCGACAGTCTTCCGGGAGAGTCCCGACGCGTTCGGGTGCGGTTCGTCTGCATCGGAGAAGAGGTTCGTGGGGAAGTAGCATTTCGTGGCGACGACCTGTTCGTCGCGGTCGTACTCTCCGAGAACGTCCCCGATGATTTCCTCGGACTCCCCGTTCGAGTACGCATTCGCCGTGTCGAAGAAGTTGATGCCGAGGTCAATCGCGCGTTCGATGATCTCGCGCGAGCCCTCCTCGTCAAGTGTCCAGTCGTGAAGGTCGCTCACGCCGAAACTCATCCCGCCAAGACAGAGGCGACTGACCTTCATTCCGGTCGAACCGAGGGTCGTGTATTCCATCATCGTGCTCAGTTTGAACAAAGGAGGTGAATCGCTTGGGTGTGATGCTAACGAAATACCGCGTTTAAGTACGCGCGTGACCGATGCGTACTGCAACCACGTTGGTCCTGACTAAGGGGATCGCTCCTGTAATCGAGACTTAGGTCTCGCGCTCAGCTTCTCCCAGCCGTTTCACCATTTCAGGGTCTCGGTGGTCGAAGAACTGACTTTCGCCTTCGTCCAGTTCCGAGATCGTCTCCATTTCCTCTGAGGTGAGCTCGAAGTCGAACACGTCGAAATTCTCGGCGATCCGCTCCGTGTGGACTGACTTCGGAATGGCGACGATGTCGCGCTGAATGAACCATCGCAGCGTCACCTGTGCAGCAGATTTCCCGTGGCGGTCCCCAATCGTGGTCAGCACGTCGTGCTCGAAGATGTTGTTCTGGCCTTCGGCGAACGGCCCCCACGACTCGTGTTGGATGTCGTGTTCGTCGAGGAATGCTGCATCCTCGGTTCGCTGGTAGAAGGGATGGGTCTCAATCTGATTCACTGCCGGGACGACATCGTTGTGGACCATGAGGTCCATCACGCGGTCGGGGTGGAAGTTGCTGACCCCAATGGCCCTGATCTTGCCGTCCTCGTAGAGGTCTTCCATGGCCTGCCACGAGCAGTGGACATCTCCGTAGGGCTGATGTATCAGAAACAGGTCGAGGTAGTCGAGGCCTAGTCGGTCCAGCGACCGCTCGAACGCGTCCAACGTAGCCTCGTAGCCGGTGTCCTGCACCCAGAGTTTTGACGTAATGAACACCTCGTCTCGCGGCACGTCGCTCTTCTCGATTGCCCGCCCGACCGCCTCCTCGTTCTCATACGACGCCGCAGTATCGATGAGTCGATACCCTGTTTCGAGGGCTTCCGAAACACTTCGTTCGCACTCGTCGAGGTCCTCGATCTGATACGTGCCGAATCCGAGAATCGGCATCTCCACACCGTTGTTGAGTTCGACTGTCTTCATAGTAGGTCTCTGTCTACTAGATACGAGGGACTACGGGCAGATAGTGACGGCGCTAATTGGAAACCGTGTTTAAGTGCTCGAGACTTTATTGGAACCCACAGAATATGATACGTACGGCACGTGAGATACAGAGAGTGTTGTCAGCACGTGATTTCGGTTCGTTTCGCATATTTAGTTGCGAAACAGCCGTTTAGTAGAGAAGTGCTGATGTACCCTGTTATCCTCGGAATTCACCGCGAACTGGTCTAACGAATCGTCAATCTGGCTGGTACTGCTCGTCAGTAACCCGTTCCATCCACTCAACGACCTCGCCCTCTTGTTGCTCTTGGATGGCGATGTGCCTCATAGCCTTCTCTGGCGTTGCACCGTGCCAGTGTTTCTCGCCCGGCGGGAACCAGACCACGTCACCCGAACGGACTTGCTCTATCGATCCGCCTTCGCTCTGCACGAGGCCGCAACCGGATGTCACGATTAGGGTTTGGCCCAGCGGATGAGTGTGCCACGCAGTGCGAGCACCAGGTTCAAACGTGACGTTCGCCCCAACTGCGCGGGCTTGGTCGTGCGAGTCGAACAATGGATCGATTCGAACGTCACCTGTAAAGTACTCCTCAGGGCCTTCAGTAGAAGGTAGCGAACAGCCCCTCTGAATATCCATTAATTCGTCACCTCTCGTTAAGGTTGTACCTGATCAGTCGGACGGACGAGTACTTCGTTGATGTCCACATGGGCAGGTTGTGAGACGACAAATGTGATCGTCCGAGCGATGTCATCCGGTTGAAGTGGGCGCATCGACTCACCGAGTTTCTCGATCTGCTCTTTGATCTCCTCATCGGCAATGGATTCCGGGAGTTCTGTGGCGACCGATCCTGGCTCGATTGTCGCCACCCGAATTCCCTCCGCCGCAACATCCAGCCGGAGTGAATCGCCGAACATCTTCACACCAGCCTTCGTCGCGTTGTAGTGCGACCCGTTCTCCATCAGGAACCGTCCGACGACCGAGGAGAGATTGACAATGTGGCCACTCTCTTGCTCCAGCATCGTCGGAATGACGGCGTGGGTGAGTTTAACGAGGCCACCGAGATTGACGTCGATTGTCGTCTGAAGGGTCTCTCGATCCACGTCCGCGATGTGACTGAGGGGCATCAATCCTGCGTTGTTCACGAGAATGTCGATGCGACCGTACTCGTCGAGTGTCGCGTCAACGAGTGCGTCGATGTCCTCGTCGTCCGTAATATCGGTCGGGACGACGAGTGCGTCCCCATCTTCCGCTTCAATCTGGCTTTGGAGCTCCTGTAGTTCGTTCTCGCGCCGTGCAGCAACAACAACTCTTGCACCACGGGATGCGAGGGCTTTCGCGGTTGCTTCGCCAATCCCGGACGAGGCACCAGTGACAATCGCAATCTGTCCACCCAGTTCGGAACCAAAGTCGGCTGACATCACTTGAACAGAGGCCCGCGACGGGGGAGACGTTGATGCTATATGGAAAGGGTATTTATGTAGTGGGGACGTCGAGTGAGGAGGTCAGGAGTTGGCGCTCGCCGCGACGGAGGAGCGCGGAGAGAGAGGGTTGTGAGATGCCGAGTTCCTCGGCGAGCTCCTCCGCTGTGACTTGCCGTGTGCTCTCATAGTATCCACGGGAGACGGCGAGCGATAGTGCTTCGCGTTGACGTTCGGTCAATCCATCCTGTAGGAAGTCGTCGGATTCGGAGGAGTTCGGTGTAATAGAGATGAGATCGAGTGAAATTCCATTCTCTTCCAACGTCGTACGGAATTCGGTGAACGTCTCGTGGTCTTTGAACACCTTCGTCTCGCGCCAGCCGTCCGGCGTTATGATCGTTGATTTCATCTTGGCGACTCCAGAGCGACCATCGTCGAGCGAAGCAAACGGCGTATCCGCAAGTTCAACATGGAGTTCGTAGACGGCTTCACCGTCTGTTTCTCCAAGTGGGGTAATTTCTTTGACCTCTTCGAGAGTTTCGAGATCTTCCGCGGAGACCTCATTTGCAGTGTCTATTTCGACAACAAAGGTTTGGATATTAGGTTGGAGGCAGAGCGCGTGCGTACAGGTGATCTCGTCCGGCTGGAGTTCCGTTGTGATACTAACGAGTGGAAGGGACGACGACCGGAGGAAAAATTCCGCTGTGACGGTCATAACGCAGGAGTACGAGCTACGATGAGTTAACAGTCCGGATTATCGGAGTGCACTACTATCGGTACCGAAGTAGACCTGTTGGTGCTGAACAAGTCCTTATCATTGAGTAGTTTGTTCCCCTCACAGTAGGTGCCGAACCAGTTAACGGATTCGCGCTCTGTATGCAGCAGGGCCGCGAGAGCATGTTACCGATTGAGGGTTTCAACAGATCCGTGCTCCTGTGTTTGGAGCGCCGAAGAGAGAAGCTGACGCTCACCTCGCCTGAGGAGTCTCGATAACGAGGGTTGTGAGATGCCGAGCTCCTCAGCAAGTTCCTCGGTCGATGTCTGGCGCGGGCTCTCATAGTAGCCACGGGAGAGCGCGAGTGTCAACGCCTCGTGTTGCCGTTCAGTCAACCCAAACGGGAGGGCGTCGTCAGATGCAGCGGAAGTGGAGGTCATCGAGATGAGATCGAGCGAGAGGCCGTAGTTCTCACAACGGGTCCGGGACTCCATGAACGCATCGCGGTCCTTGTACACTTTCTTCTCGTACCACCCGTCCGGTGTGACGACGGTCGGTTCGAGCTTTGCTGCTACAGAACTGCCCCCGTTGAATACCTGCGAGATCGAGTCGGCAAGATCAATGGTAAGGTTGTGGACTGTTTGCTCGCCCGCGTAGCCAATCGTTGTCGCCTCTGAAACTTCGTTTAGGGCTTCCAAGTCGGCTTCTGAGACGTTGACCTCTGAATCTATTTTGACGATGAACATCCGGGCGTCCTGTTCGAAACAGAGTCCGTGAACGCACTCAATTTGGTCTGGCGGGAGTCTCTCAGTGATACTGACCAATGGGAGAGAAGGTGAACTAAGACAAAACTCAGTCGTAATTGTCATACATGGACTTATGCTTCACCGGTAGTTAACGTTCGGGGCTCCCGAGTTTACAGGGACTCCTCCAGCAGGAGATGGTCTGGGCAATACCCCACCTTCCTCTAGAACAAATCAGTCGATCCGACGCTCGGCGCGTTGAGTACAGCATCAGCGACCCCGCAATGACTGAACCGTCTCACGGTTCATGAACGCTGAGGCGGTTCAGAAAGAACACTGCATTGTATCCCTGATTACTCTTGAGTCCGGTAAACCGAGGTTCACTCGCTGTCTCGGCGTCGTTCGGCGATGTTACTCTTGAGTATGGAGTGAGCACCCCCTCTCGCTACGCACTGGAGTAGCTCGAAATATGATCTAAGTGTTGCCCAGTTGGTGGTTTGTAGAAATCCAAACGCAGAATCTGTGTTTCCACCGCAAATCGGATTTCATATCGCGCCATTTGATTTATTAGTGCGAGAGGCCGGTTCTGGTACTCCCTCGGCCGTTCTCACGCTCCGACACGCGGGCCTAGGGTCATTATCGTGTCACTCGTATCACACCGTATGGACCATCTCGAAACCCCGGCGGTACACCGGTTGCTCACCTCCCCCGCCGGCCGACTGCTGACCTCGCGCCCGTTCGAGGCGTTCAAAACCCGTTCGCTCCCCCGCGAGTTCGGCGCCGTCCGCGCTCGCGCCGCGGCCGACGTGGCGCTCTCGGAGGGGCCCGAAGCGTACCTCCGCGAGGTCGGCGCGCCGCCCGCGCCGCACCTCCACGACCGAATCGAACGCGCTCTCGCGCAGTACGCCCGCCTCCGCGGCGCGTACGACGAGACGATGGAGCGTTGGGAGCGCGTCTTCTGGGGCGACGAGGAATCGACGCCCGACGAGCGCGTCGCCGTCGAGCGCGAGCGCCGCGAGGTGTCGGAACGGCGGGCCAAACCGACCGACATCTTCGGCTTCCTCCCGAAGGAACACCTCGTGCCGCCGGTGAAGTTCGAGACGCCGTCGCCCGAGGACGCGCGGACCCGCTGGCACCACGAGCTCGCCGAACCCGAGCGACTGTACGGCTTCGCCGAGTCCAGCGCGGCCGAGGAGTTCCCCCGCGTCGAGCGCTCCGCGACCGTCCGCGGGCCGGGAACCGTCGAGTACCTGCTTCGCTTCCGGTCGCCCTCGCCGCACCTCAGCGACCGGGCGACCGCGCGGGTGTACGAGCCCGCCGACGCCACCGACGCCGACCTACCGACGCTCGTCTTTCACTCCGGGTGGGGGACGTTCGACGACCAGCTCACCTACTGGCCCGAAGAGGAGTACGTCGGCCGCGCGCTCGCCCCCGAGGGCTACCGGGTCGTCCTCCCCGACGCGCCGTGGCACGGCCGCCGCGAGCTACTCGGCCGGTACAGCGGCGAGCCCTACATCGCCAGCGCGCCCGTCGGCCTGTTCACGCTCTACTCGGCGGCCGCGCTGGAGACCGCCGTCCTCACCGACTGGGCGCGGACCGAGGGCGCGCCGGTCGTCGGCGTCGGCGGCGTCAGCCTCGGTGGAACCGTCGCGCTCCACGTCGGCGGCCGGTGCGGCGACTGGCCCGAGTCGATGCACCCCGACCTGCTGTTCCCCGCGGGGATGCCCGGCGCAATCGACCAGACGCTCCTCGCCGGCGGCCTCACGAAACTGCTCGACATCGACGACGCGCTCGACGCGGCCGGCTGGACCGGCGCGGCGCTCCACGAGTTCGCGCCGCTTTTGAACCCGCCGAAAGACCCGTGTCTCGCGCCCGAACGCGTCTTCCCGCTCGTCGGGACCCGCGACGAGATGGCTCCCGCCTCGACGGCCCGCGCGCTCCTCGACGAGTGGGGCGTCCCGAGGCCGAACCGCCGCGAGTGGGACTGCGGACATTTCGGCGTGCTCGCGAACCTCATCAGAGACGAGTCGTTCCGAACGACGGTCCGACGAGAGTTGGACGCGGCGGCGCGGAACCGCCGGAACAGAGAATCAGTTACCGCCTGACGGCCGCGTTCCTCACTCCGCGTCGGCGAGGAAGTCGGGTTCGGGGCGCTTTTCGTCGTACTCGCTGTGGAGGTGGTCGCGGAATTCCTCGACGCTCACGTCCTTGGCCTCGCGTTCCTTGCGGTCGCGGACGGAGATGGTCTCGGCTTCTTCCTCGTCGCCGCCGACGATGACCATGTACGGGACGCGGTCGGTCTGGGCCTCCCGAATCTTCCGGCCGAGCGTCCACGAGCGGTCCTCGATGTCGACGCGGAAGTCGCCGAGTTCGTACTGGAGCTTCTTCGCGTACCCCAGCTGGTCGTCCGAGATGGGCAGGATGCGGACCTGCTCGGGCGCGAGCCAGAACGGGAACTTGCCGTTGAAGTGCTCGATGAGCACCATGAAGAAGCGCTCGTAACTGCCGTAGAGCGCGCGGTGAATCATCACCGGCTGGTGGTCCTCGTTGTCCTCGCCCGTGTACGTCAGGTCGAAGCGGTCGGGCATGTTGAAGTCGAGCTGGACCGTCGGGCCGTCCCACTTGCGACCGAGGGCGTCCTTGAACGCGAAGTCGATTTTCGGGCCGTAGAACGCGCCGTCGCCGGCCTCGATGCCGTAGTCGATGCCGCTGTCGTCGAGGACCGCGCGGAGCTGCGTCTCGGCCTGCTCCCAGATTTCGTCGCTCCCGACGGACTTCTCCGGGCGCGTCGCGAGCGCGACTTCGGCGTCCAGTCCGAACGTGTCGAACACCGTCAGGATGTTGTCGATGATGAGGTTGATTTCGTCTTCTATCTGGTCGGGGCGGACGAACAGGTGGCCGTCGTCGATGGTAAAGGACCAGACGCGCGAGAGGCCCGATAGCTCGCCGCGCTGTTCCTTCCGGTAGACCTTCCCGTCCTCGAAGTAGCGCACCGGCAGGTCGCGGTACGACCACGACTGCTGGTCGAAGATGGTCGCGTGGCCGGGGCAGTTCATCGGCTTCAGACCGTACTCCTCGTCGTTCACGTCGAGGAGGAACATGTCGTCGACGTAGTTCTCGTAGTGGCCCGACTTCTTCCACAGCTCCGTCCGGAACAGGTGGGGCGTCTCGACGGGGTCGTAGCCCGCGTCGAGGTTGAGCTGTTTCGCGTAGTCCGCGAGCTCGTCGAGGATGCGCTTGCCGTTCGGCTGGTACAGCGGCAGGCCCGGCCCCGTCGTCTCGTCGATGGCGAACAGGTTCAGCTCCTGGCCGAGCTTTCGGTGGTCGCGCTCCTTTGCCTCCTCGCGCATGTCGAGGAACTCTTCGAGGTCGGACTCGGACTCGAACGCCGTCCCGTACACCCGCGTCAGCGTGTCGTTCTCCTCGTCGCCGCGCCAGTAGGCCGCGGAGATGTTCAGGAGCTTGACCGCGCCGATTTCGCCCGTCGATTCGACGTGCGGGCCCTTACAGAGGTCCTCGAACTCGCCTTGCTGGTAGAACGAGAGTTCGTCGTCGCCGGCGGCTTCGTCTTCGAGGATATCGCGCTTGTAGGGGTTGTCGGCGTACTTTTCGAGGGCCTCCTCGCGGTCGACGAGGACGCGCTCGATGTCGAGGTCATCCTCGATGATGTCGCGCATCTCGTCTTCGATGGCTTCGAGGTCCTCCTGTTCGAGGTCGACGCTCGTCACGTCGTAGTAGAAGCCGTCGTCCGTCCACGGGCCGATGGTCAGTTTGGCCTCGGGGTGGAGCCGCTGGAGGGCCTGTGCGAAGACGTGGGCCGCCGAGTGGCGGAGCACGTCGAGATACTCGTCGGACTGGTCGGTGACGATGACGAGGTCCGCGCCGTCGTGGAGCGGCGTCTCCTTGTCCACGAGTTCGCCATCGACGACGCCGGCGACGGTGTCCTTGCCGAGGCCGGGGCCGATTGCGAACGCGGCGTCTCGCACCGTCGCACCCTCCTCGACGGAGAGTTCCGTCCCGTCGGGGAGGATGACAGCGATTTCACTCATACGCGCACGGAACGGACGGGGGAGAATAAGTGTTGTTGAGACGAGCGCGAGCGACGCCCGCTCGCGCCCGATTTCGTGCGATTTGCTAGCACGGATGTTGTGGCGTCGTCGGCCCGACGCGGTCCCCTCTCCCGCGGTCGCGCCCTCGTCGTCGGCCCGCCGTTTCGACCCAAAGTACCAATTGGGTCGCACGCGGACCCTGTGGGTATGCGACTTTCTCGACAGAGCGGGGTGTTCATGCACGTCACCTCGGTCCCGGGACCCCACGGCATCGGCGACCTCGGCGACGGCGCGCGCGCCTTCGTCGACTTCCTCGCCGACGCCGAACAGTCGATGTGGCAGTTCTGCCCCCTCGGGCCGACCGAGCCGGCCATGGCGAACTCGCCGTACCAATCGACCTCCTCGTTCGCCGGCAATCCGCTTCTCATCGACCTCACCGACCTCGTAGACCGCGGGTGGCTCACCGACGACGACCTCGAACCCGTCCCCGAGTTCGACCCCCACGCCGTCGATTACGAGCGCGTCGGCGAGTACAAGCGCTCGCGGCTCCGCACCGCCTTCGACCGCTTCGAGGCCGAGGCCACCGAAGACGACCGCGCCGCCTTCGACGCCTTCCGCGAGCGCGAGGCCGGCTGGCTCGAAGACTACGCACTGTTCGCCGCCCTGAAAGACGAGTTCCGGCGGGCGTGGATAGACTGGCCGACCGAGCTGAAGACCCGCGACCCCGGCGCGCTCGCCGACGCCCGCGCGGAGTACGCCGACGAGATTCGCTACCGCGAGTTCGTCCAGTTCTGCTTCGACGAGCAGTGGAGCGCCCTCGCCGACTACGCCGACGAGAAGGGCGTCACCCTCGTCGGCGACCTCCCCATCTACGTCGCGCTCGACAGCGCCGACGTGTGGGCCGCCCCCGAGGCGTTCGACCTCACCGAGTCGAACGAACCCGCCGTGGTCGCCGGCGTCCCGCCGAACCCGGACGACTCCGGCCAGCGCTGGGGCAACCCGCTGTACGACTGGGAGACGCTCCGCGAGGACGGCTACGGCTGGTGGCTCGACCGCCTCCGCCGGCTGTTCGACCTCGTGGACGTGACCCGCATCGACCACTTCAAGGGCTTCGACGAGTTCTGGGCCATCGACGCCGACTCGGACGACCCCGGCGACGGCGAGTGGCGCGACGCGCCCGGCCACGACTTCTTCGAGACGGTCGAGCGCGAACTCGGCGACCTCCCCTTCATCGTCGAGGACCTCGGCTTTCTCGACCCCTCGCTCGTCGACCTCCGCGACCGGTTCGCCTTCCCCGGCATGCGCGTCCCGCAGTACGCCGACTGGTGCCGCGAGGGCGACATGTACCAGCCGATGCACTACCCGGAGAACTCGGTGGCCTACACCTCGACCCACGACACCGACACGTTCGTCGGCTACTACCGCGACCTCGACGACCGCACCCGCGACTGCCTCCACTACAACATCGGCGCGGACGGCTCGGAGATTCACTGGTCTATCATCGACGCCGTCTGGAACTCCGCGTCCGTCCTCGCGTTCACGACGACGCAGGACCTCCTCGGACTCGACTCGCACGCCCGGTTCAACACCCCCGGCACGCAGACCGGCAACTGGGAGTGGCGCGTCACCCGCGAGGGCCTCGACGGCGCCGTCGCCGACCGCCTCGCGGACCTCACGGACCTCCACATCCGCAACTGAGGCCGTCGCCGCCCCTCGCCTCGGTTCGACTACACCTTTTTGGGTCGCCCACCCGACGGCCACGGTATGTCTCGCCGCCTCGGTCTCGGCGCGTTCGCCGCCGGACTCCTCGCCGCGGTCGTCTCGGCGCTCGTCCGCGCGACGACCCCGCTTTCGGACTTCGACGTGCCCAACGCCGACCTGCTCCTCTCGACGGGGCTGTCGGCCGCCGCGGTCGCGCTCGTCGCCTACGGCGTCTACCGCTTTCTCGCCGCGTTCCTCGTCGCGCGCATCGCGGACCGCCGCCGCGCCCACGACGTTCGGAACGTCCTGCGACTCGGGGTCGGCGGCGTGGCGCTCGTCGGCGTCCTCGGCGCGTTCACCGAACAGTGGCTCGGCGTGTTGGTCTCCTTCGGCGTCATCGGATTCGCCGTCACCTTCGCGCTCCAACAGCCGATTCTCTCCTTTATCGGCTGGTTCTACATCCTCGTGAGCCGCCCCTACGCGGTCGGCGACCGCGTCAACATCGGCTCCGTCTCCGGCGACGTCGCCGAGGTCGGCTTCCTCGTCACGACGCTCTGGGAGACCGGCGGCCCCCTCGCGTCGAACCAGCCGACCGGCCGGACCGTCACCGTCCCGAACTCGCTGGTCCTCTCCTCGGAGGTCGTCAACTACGGCGCGCTGTTCGACCGCGTCTGGACTGAGGTGCCGGTGCAGGTGTCCTACGAGACGGACCTCCCGTTCGTCCGTCAACTCCTCTTGGAGGTGGCCGACGAGGCGCTCGGCGACGACATGGACGCCGCGATGAAGCGCTACCGGGACAGACTCGCCGAGTCGCCGCTGGACCTCGACGTGGCCGACGGCCCGACCGTCAACGTCGCGCAGGAGGAGTCGTGGGTCGTCTTCCGACTCCGCGTGCTCGTCCCGCCGACCCGCGCCCAGCGCGTCAAAAACCGGCTGTACGAGCGCATTCTCGACCGTCTGGGCGACCACCCCGACCGCGTCAGTTTCCCGGTGAGCCGCAACCGCTGACGCGACGCGACCTGAGATGGTGCGCCGTGGGTCGCCGCCTCGCCCGCCGGCATCGAAACCCGCAAATCCCCCGCGCCCAACGTCGAAGCGATGGAGACGGGTGTCATCGACCTCGCGAGCCTCGACGGAGCGTTCGACCTCCAATCGACGCTGGAGAGCGGCCAGTCGTACCTCTGGGACCGCCCCGACGGCCGGATGTACGAGCGCGACGCGGCCCACGGCGGCGACGCGTGGTACCAGACGGTCGTCCCGCCGCTCGACGGCGTCTCCGACCAGTCGGCCGTCGTCAGGGTGCGCCAGTCCGACGGCGGACTGGAGTGGGAGTCCAACCTCGACGCCGTCCCGCTTTTGACCCACCTGCTCCGCCTCGACGACGACCTCGACGCCATCGTCTCGGAGATGCCCGACGACCCGCTCTTTCGGCGGGCCTACGAGGCGTATCCGGGCATGCGGCTCGTCCGCGACCCGCCGTTCGGCTGTCTCGTCTCCTTTATCTGCTCGGCGCAGATGCGCGTCTCCCGAATCTTCGGGATGCAGTCGCGGCTCAGAGAGAGCTACGGCGAGCGCGTCGAGTTCGACGGCGAGACGTACTTCGCGTACCCGACGCCCGAGCGACTGGCCGAGGCCACGGAGGAGGAACTGCGCGACCTCAGCCTCGGCTACCGCGCGCCGTACGTCCGGCGGACGGCCGAGATGGTCGCCACGGGCGAGGCGACGCCCGCCGAGGCCCGCGGCCGCGACTACGAGGACGCCCGCGACTTCCTGACGACGTTCGTCGGCGTCGGCGACAAGGTCGCGGACTGCGTCCTCCTGTTCTCGCTCGACTACCTCGAAGCCGTCCCGCTCGACACGTGGATTCGGTCGGCCATCGAGGAGCACTACCCCGACTGCGACCGGGGGAACTACGCGGATACCTCGCGGGCCATCCGCGAGCGCCTCGGCGGCCGCTACGCCGGCTACACCCAGACGTACGTCTTCCACTACCTCCGCTCAGGCGGGGAGTGAGCGCCGCGAGACGGCGTGGCAAGAAGGTTGATACCCTTCGGCACACTACCTCCTCGTACCCATGGACTGCAGAGTCGTCGTCGAGGCCGCGGTCCCGGTGTACGACGTAGAAACCGTCGACGAGGCGATTCGCATCGCCATCTCGAAGACCGGGGAGATGCTCAATCCCGACCTGAAGTACGTCGAGATTAGCATGGGCGCTCGGACCTCGCCCGGCGGCGAGGAACTCCAACCCGCCTTCATCGCCGCGGACGAGGCGCTCGTCGCCCTCGAACTGGAGATGACGGTGTTCAACGTCGAACAGGAGGAACACGCCTCGCGCATCGCCCGGAAGGAGATCGGCCAACGCCTCGAAAACATCCCGCTGAAGGTGCTGTCGGTCGAACGAGTCGACGACGAGTCCGTCGAGACGGACGGCGAGGGCGACACCCGCGCCGAAACCGGGGCGTCGGACGCCGACGAAACGCTCGTCGACTTCGACGACCTCGTCGACGACCACTGAGGCGTCGGCGGGCCGCCGCCTCAGTCCCGCCCGCTGTTTCTGCCCGTACTGAACTCATCCACCGCTTCGACGCGGCGGTCGCTCGGAAGCGTCGTCGTCCGCGAGAGCACGGCGCAGTCGCTCTGAGGTGTAGGGTCGCAGAGGAGAACGCGTTTCTTGTCTCGGTTCAGTCGGCTTGCGGTGCGAGCGGCTCTGGTTCGGCCTCGCGCATCGCTCCGGTGATTCCTTTCGCCAGTTTAAACACGGCTGCTTTGTGGTCCGTCTTGGACTTGTGGATGGATGTCGGTCGTACGCCGAGTTCGTTGTACTCGACGAGACTGATTTCCTCGTCCTCCCAGGCCTCAATCTGGGTGTGGACTTCTGCGAGCAGACCGTGCAGGTGGATGAGTTCCTGCTTCTTCATGAGCAACCACGGCTTGAGACCGGAGGGATATAGTATTATCTTGAGTCACGTTAGCATCCGACTCCCTTAAACCGCCGATTATGGGTGTCTCAGGGAAAATTTCGTATTCGTCAGTTTGCAATTCGTTTGTTGTTTCGCCCGTCGATAGTGAGCCTCGGCGGAATCTCACGAGCAGTTTATATAGCTATGTAGCTCGCGCGCCGAACGGCGGCCGCGCGCGCCGGGGGTCGTGAGAATTTTACGCCGGCGCGCGCGTACTGTCGCGCATGGACTACGACGACCAACTGGACCGCGCGCTCTCGGAGTCGTCGGACGTGGCGGAAGGCGGCGACCGCTTCAGCGTCCCGGAGCCGACGGTCCGACAGGAGGGGAGCGTCACGGTCTACGAGAACTTCGCGGCGACCCACGACCGGCTCGCTCGCGAGGCGACGCACGTCCTGAAGTTCTTCCAGACGGAACTGGGAACGAGCGCCCAGATCGACGACCGGGGTCGAGCGCGCTTTACCGGCGAGTTCAGACAGCGTCGCATCGCCGACGCGCTCGACGAGTACGTCGAGTCGTTCGTTCGCTGTAGCGAGTGCGGGTCGCCCGACACGAAACTCGTCACGGAGCAGGGCGCAGAAGTGCTGAAGTGCGACGCGTGCGGTGCGCTCTCGGCGATTCCCGACATCTGAAAAACGAACGCCCGGCGGGTCGCTCCCGTTCGGGAGACGGCCCCGCCGTCACGCCTCGCTATTCGAACTGCTTGAGCGTCTGGAGGTCGCGTTCCGTCCGCATGAACTCGGCCGTGCGACGCGTCGCGCCGCAGCCCTGACACGAGTAGTTGTCGCGGTGAGCGGGGAGTTCGGTCGGATTCGTCTCCCAGTCCTTTCCACATTCGGGGCACAAGAGTCGGACGAACGCTTCAACCATACCCCGTATATCCTCCGGGAGCGCGGATAAATGTTGTTACGGGCTGGCACGGGCGAGAAAAAGTGCGGGCCACCGGAGTCACCGGGACCACAGAGCGCTTACGCGAACAGGGTGCCGTCTTGGACTTCGAGCAGCTCCTTGTAGCGGTTGCGGATGGTGACCTCGGAGATGTCCGCGACCGTCGAGACCTCGCTTTGGGTCACCTTCTCGTTGGTGAGGAGGGCGGCGGCGTAGACGGCGGCGGCGGCGAGGCCGACCGGCGACTTGCCGGAGTGCACGCCCGTCTCCTTCGCGTCGCGGAGGAGCTGTCGGGCCTGCCGCTCGGCCTCGTCGGAGAGACCGAGTTCGCTGGCGAACCGCGGGACGTACTGCTCGGGGTCGGCGGGCTTGATTTCGAGCTTCAGCTCGCGGACGATGTAGCGGTACGTCCGGGTCAACTCCATCTTGTCGACGCGGGAGACCTTCTCCAACTCGTCGAGCGAGCGCGGGGTGCCGGCCATCCGGGCCGAGGCGTACAGCGCCGCGGTGGCGACGCCCTCGATGGAGCGGCCGGGCAGCAGGTCGTCGTTGAGCGCGCGGCGGTAGATGACCGAGGCGGTCTCCCGGACGTTCTCGGGGAGACCGAGGGCCGAGGCCATGCGGTCGATTTCGCCGAGCGCCTGCTTGAGGTTGCGCTCCTTGGAGTCGCGGGTGCGGAACCGCTCGTTCCACGTGCGAAGTCGCTGCATCTGCTCGCGCTGGCGCGGCGAGAGGGACTTCCCGTAGGCGTCTTTGTTCTGCCAGCCGATGTTGGTCGACAGCCCCTTGTCGTGCATCATCTTGGTCGTGGGCGCGCCGACGCGGGACTTGCTGTCGCGCTCGGCGGAGTCGAACGCGCGCCACTCGGGACCGCGGTCGACCACGGTGTCCTCGACGACGAGGCCGCAGTCTTCGCAGATCGTCTCGCCGTGCTCCTCGTCGGTGACGAGGTGACCGCTGCACTCGGGGCAGACCTGCTTTTCGTCTCGCTGCGATTCGTCTCGCTCCGACTCTCGGGACCGGGCGTCCCGGGTCTTTGCGTCGGCACTGTAGGTTCGGGTGGTTATGGTGTCGCTCATGGTGGGGTGGAAGGCGCGGATACGTCTCGGCCGGGAAGACCACAGAAGACGAAAGAATAATCCGGCTTGGACGGGGCCTTACCAACAGTAAGTTCGAAAGTCTTATAAATGTTTCGCTGACCCCGTGTGGATGAATCGCACGATGTGGCCGCTTTGTCGTCATTGAGCCGACGGGAATCGACGGGTCGGCGTGAGTAATCGGGTAGTATATCTCTTTCGTCGCTCAGAGCCAGCCCTCCCGCCGGAAGTAGACGAGCAGGACCACGGAGACGAGCGCCATCCCGAGCATCGTCGCCGGGTAGCCGTAGGCCCAGCCGAGTTCGGGCATGTTGAACGCCGACGCGCCGGGGTCGAAGTTCATGCCGTAGACGCCGACGACGAGCGTGAGCGGGAGGATGATGGTCGCGACGACGGTGAGCGTCTTCATCACCTCGTTCGTCGACTGCGAGAGGGTGTTGAGGTAGATGTCCCGCGCGCCGCGCGCGAGGTCGCGGTACGTCTCCGTGAGGTCGACCAACTCGACGAGGTGGTCGTACACGTCGCGGTAGTACTTCTCCGTCACCTCGCGGACGTAGTCGGGGTCGCCGCGGGCGAGCACGCCGACGGCCTCCCGCGTCGGCCACACGGTCTTCCGGAACGAAAGCAGGTCGCGCCGGACCGCGTTCAGTCCTTCGAGCACCTCCGGGTCCGGTCCTTCGAGGATGATGTCCTCGATGAGTTCTATCTCCTCGCCGACCTCGTCCAACAGCCCGAAGTACTCGTCGACGATGCGGTCGATGACGCGGTAGGCGACGAAGTCCGGCCCGAACCTGAGCATCCGCGGTTCCTCTCGTTCGATGGCGTTCCACACGTAGTTTATCGGCTCCAACTCCCGGCGCGTCAGCGTCACGAGCCAGTCGTCGCCGAAGCAGAGCCCCACGGGTCTGGTCTGGACCTCCTCTTCGAACACCTGTTCGCCCGCGCGGAGCGTCGCCACCCGAACGACGACGAACGTGTACTCGTCGTACTCCTCGACTTTCGGCCGGGCGTCGTTCCGCACGTCCTCGACCGAAAGCGGGTGGACGCCGAACGCCTCGGCGACGCGGTCGAACTCCTCGGCTGCGGTCGCGCGAACCCACGTGGTTCCGTCGGCGTCGCGCGCCGCGTCCAGCGCGGTCTCCTCGTAGGCCGACACGCCGTCGTCGCGGTAGACGAGCGCCGAAATCACCGCACGTCACCCCCGATGGCCCAGAGCGTGATGCCGACCATGACGGCCGTCACGGAGAACGCTCGTCCCGGATAGGTGACGAGCGTCCCGAGGCCGTAGCCGACGACGCCGAGCGCCGTCACCGCGATGCCTGCGGTCCGTACGCGAGTCATGGACTCACCGACCCGCGGCGACGAGAAAAAGGCACCCCCGAGGCGACCCCGCGAGCCACCGTCGGCGGTTCACCCGTGCGGCCTACGCCTCAGACGGGTGTTCGACCGAGCGAATCAGTTCGAGAACGTTCTCCTCCTCGCCGTCGAGTTGCTGTGGGTACAGCCCCATCGCGACGATGAAGTCCTCGTTGTGCCGAACCTTCGTCACGTGGACGTACACGTCGACCTCGTCCCCGCCGAACCGCGCGGTGGCGCTGTACTTCGTGACGTTGGTCGTCTGTCCGAGCATCTGGACGTTCCGCGAACTGACGGGGTCGACGTCGCTGAGGCCCTGATACCGGTTGTCGACGAGGCGGATGAGGTCGTCGTTCGAGTAGTCGCCGATGGGGCTCCGCGGCTGGCCCGCGACCTCGACGGCGGGCGTCGAGATGACGCTGAACGAGCCGAGTCTGGCCTCGCCGAAGAAGCCGAGGTCAAGCGTCTTCTCGTAGGTCGTGATGTGGTTGCTGGCGGCGATTTTGCGCTCCTGTCCGCCGAACGAGAGCGTCCGGTTCACCGCGAACGTCTCGGTCCCGTTCGTCTCGTAGCCGGCGTTCGCGGCGACCGTCGCGTCGGCCGCGGCGGGTTCAGATTCGAACGTCAGCGTCTCCTCGCCGGTCAGAAAGCCGATACAGCCGCTCGTGAACACGAGCGCGGCGAGCGCGAGCACCGCGACTACGCGTCTGGAACTCATTGCTCCGCCATTTCCCCTCACCGGGCATAAGTTCGGTGGCCGGGCGGTTCGGTCTTCGGCGCGGTTCGCGATGCGGCCCGCGGAGCGGTCTGCGGGTTTCGCCTCAGTCGTCGAGGTCCCGCGACTCGTTTTCGCGGCGAATCACGCGACCGCTGTAGAGGTAGTAGGCGGGCGCGACGAACGGGAGCGCGAACGCCGCGCCGAACCAGAGATGCCGCGACGCGCCCCAGTCGATGCCCTGTCCGCGGAGCGACCTGATGTCGGCGCGGACGAGCCCCGCGTAGAAAATGTGCGTGACGAGGTAGACCGCGAACGCCGGTTCCGGCCCGATGTACAGCGAGACGGCGGTGAAGATGACGAACCCGATGACGTAGATGACCGGCAGCACCCCGCGGTAGCGGCCGCGCGCCGGGCGCTGTTTCCGCTGCCGCTCGCGCTCGACCGCCGTCCCGCGGCGGTACTCGTCGGTGCTCATGTCGCTACGGTGTGGCCCGCGGGGAAAAAGTGGTTCGCTCAGCCGAGGTACTTGGCGTCGACCTCGTGCGGGCCGGCGTCCGTCGGGAGCGCGACCGTCTCTCGGAGGTGCTCGCGGACCGCCGAGCGCCACGCACGGACCGCCTCGGTGTGGCGCTCGTGGTGGGCTTCGACCTCGTACGGTTCCGGGCGGGTCTCGTCGACCTCGGGATACGCGGGGGCGTCGTCGGCGACGAAGACCCGAGGGTCGAGGTGTATCGGCTCGGGGTCGGCGTAGTCCGAGGCCTCGCCGCCGGTGCGGTGAATCCGCGCCCGCATCCGCCCGTAGAACGGCGGGGTGACCCGGAGGACGACGGGGTCGTCGCCCCGTCGGTTCGC
The DNA here is from genome assembly GCF_001368915.1 of Haloferax massiliensis. Taxonomy (GTDB): domain Archaea; phylum Halobacteriota; class Halobacteria; order Halobacteriales; family Haloferacaceae; genus Haloferax; species Haloferax massiliensis. The sequence goes on from NZ_CSTE01000002.1 coordinate 463,105, forward strand.
TTCGAGGGCGGTCACGAGGTCGTCGGTCGTGACTGCGAGCGAGCGGACGGCGGTCGGGTCGGACGACCCGCGCGCGTCGTTCAATCTCCGACGCGTCCGCGGGTCGTCACCGACGTGGGCCGCAGTTCGCCGCTGCACTCCGGACAGGTCGAGCGGTACGACGCGGCGCTCACGGTCGTTTGACACTCACGACAGACGTACGAAGCGCGTTCCATCGAACATTCGTACGAGATATGGTGTGTTAAAACTTACCACGAATAAGGAGTCACGCCCGCGGGTCCGTGTCCTTTTACCCGGACGGGGCGCAATCCGCCAGTATGACAGACGCATGGTTCGCCGGCGCGGACCCCGACGACCCCGAATCCGGGGCGACGCGAGTCCGAACGGGCCGCGCCCCCGCCCCCGCCGACTGGCCGGCCGAGGCCGTCGACGCCGGGTTCGCCGCCGACGAGACCGACTACTACGCCAAACTCCGCTCGGCGACGCTCACCGCCGCCGGCGAGGCCGTCGCGGAGCGCGAGCGCGCCGACGACGTGCAGCTCGCCCACGCCGTGCGCGCGATGGACGACGCCGAACGGACCGCGAACGAACTCGCCGAGCGGGTCGTCGAGTGGGCCGGCACGCTCTACGAGGACGTCCCGCGCGGCCTCGACGGCGTCCGCGACATCGCCGCCCGAGACCCCAAGACCGCCGCCGAAGAGCGCGTCGTCTCCTACGCCACCCGCGCGGTGGACCTGCTCGACGAGCGCGACGACCTCCGGTCGTTCATCGAGGAGCGCGCGCCCACGGCCGCGCCGAACCTCGCCGAGATGGCCGGTCCCGTCCTCGCGGCGCGGCTCATCGCACTGGCGGGCGGTCTCGAACCCCTCGCCAAGAAGCCGAGCGGCACGGTCCAAGTGCTCGGGGCCGAAGACGCCCTGTTCGCGCACCTGAAGGGCCGCGCCACGTCGCCCAAACACGGCGTCATCTTCACCCACGAGTACGTCCGTGGGACGCGCCCGCAGGACCGCGGGTCGGCCGCCCGCGCGTTCGCCGGGAAGCTCTCTATCGCCGCGCGCATCGACCACTACTCGGGCGACTACCGGCCGGACCTGCACGCCGAACTCGCCGACCGGATGGAGACGATTCGCGCCCGCGCCGACGCGGAGGCCGACGAATGAGCGACGACAGTTCCGCGGCCGACGCCGGTGCCGATGCCGACCTTCCCGACGGCGTCGAACGCCGGACGTTCGGCGGCCGCGAGCGCCTCTCGACCGAGGGCGCACAGGTCTACGGCGAACCCGTCGACGCCGACGGCTGGCGCGCGTGGGACGCCGGGCGCTCGAAGCTCGGCGCGATGCTCGAACTCGGCATGGACACGGGCCTCGTCGGCGGCGAGTCGGTGCTCTACCTCGGGGCGGCCTCGGGGACGACCGTCTCGCACGTCGCCGACTTCGCCGGGCCGACCTACGCCGTGGAGTTCGCCCCGCGCCCCGTCCGCGACCTCGTCGGCGTCGCCGAGGACCGCGACAACCTCTTTCCGCTGTTGAAGGACGCGCGCGACCCCGAGTCCTACGCTCACGTGGTCGAATCCGGCATCGATTGCCTCGTCATGGACGTGGCGACCCGCGGGCAGGCGACCGTCGCCGTCCGCAACCGACAGTTCCTCGCGGACGACGGCCGACTCCTGATGGCCGTCAAGGCGCGGAGCGAGGACGTGACCGCCGACCCGGACGACGTGTTCGACGGCGTGCTCGCCGAACTCGACTCGGCGTACGAACTCCTCGAAACCGCCCGCCTCGACCGCTTTCACGCGGACCACCTCGGCATCGTCGCCCGGCCGAAGTAGGTCGCCGGCGGCGGTTCCGTCATCGCACCGTCCGACGACTGTGTCCCGAGACGTGATTTCCGAGCGTCACTAGCTCCCGAATCGCTCGCCCGCGGTCGTGCGACGCGTTCGCCGGCTCCCACGGTGTTTTTAATTCGGCGCAACTTACGCCGTTGCGATGGAACTAGGGTCGGCGGATGCCTTCGACCGAATGGGGACGCTCGGCGTCGAAGAGGAATTCTACATCGTCGATGCCGACGGCCGCCCCACCTCGGGTATCGACGACTTAGTCTACGGTCCGGAGCCTCCGGAACCGCTCGCAGGGCGGCTCGACCACGAGCTGTTCAAGTTCACTATCGAGACGCAGACGCCGCTCATCGAGGCCCCCGACGAGGCCGGCTCGGCCGTCGAGACGGTCCGCGAGGCGCTCGTCGACCACGCCGCTGACCACGGCTACCGCATCGCCGCGGCCGGGCTCCACCCCGCCGCCAAGTGGCGCGAACTCGACCACGCGACCAAACCCCGGTATCAGGCGCAACTCGACCGGATTCAGTATCCGCAACACCGGAACACGACCGCCGGCCTCCACGTCCACGTCGGCGTCGACGACGCGGACAAGGCCGTCTGGGTCGCCAACGAACTCCGCTGGTATCTCGCGCCGCTTCTGGCGCTCTCCGCGAACTCCCCGTTCTGGAACGGCTTCGACACCGGCCTCGCCTCCGCCCGCGCCAAGGTGTTCGAGAACCTCCCGAACACCGGCATGCCGACCGCCTTCGACGACTTCGAGGACTTCCAGCGCTTCGAGCGCCGAATGGTCGAGTACGGCTCGATAGACGACCGGGGCGAACTCTGGTACGACGTGCGCCCCCACACCGGCCACGGGACAGTCGAAATCCGCACCCCCGACGCCCAGACCGACCCCGAGCGCGTCGCCGACTTCGTCGAGTACGTCCACGCCCTCGTGTTGGACCTCGCCGACCGCTACGAGTCCGGCGAGTCGGGGACGCCGGTCCGCCGCGAACTCCTCGACGAGAACAAGTGGCGCGCGACCCGCTACGGTCGTGACACCGACTTCATCGCCCCCGACTCCGAGGGCGTCGTGAGCCTCGAATCGTTCGTCGAACGCGAGTCCGACCGCCTCGGCGTCGACGGCCTCCGGTCGCTTCTCGACGCCGAATCCGGAACCGCCGTCCAGCGACGGATTCACGAGGAATCCGGGCTCGACGCCCTGTGCGAACACTTGACGCTGGACTGAGTCGCACGCCGACGCGCGACAGGAAACATTTTTTAGCGCCCCAGTTTTGACCTTTGCCGTAGCACAAATGTCTGCGGACCAGAGCACAGAGGGGAGCGCGGAGTCGACGGACGAAGACAACTCGGGCGGCGCGGCCGACTGCGCCGTCTCCGAGTTCGACGACGGGTTGGTGGACCTGCTCGCGTGGATTCTCGACACCGAGACCCGCGCGCGAATCTACGTCCACCTCCGACAGCACCCACACTCGACGAGCGAGGAAGTCGCCGAGGGGACCGGCCTCTACCCCAGTACGGTTCGGGAGGCGCTGGCCGAACTCGCCGACGACGAGACGGTCGAGCGCCGCAAGCGGAAGAGTTCCGGCGCGGGCAACAACCCCTACGAGTACGTCGCCATCGCTCCGAGCGACCTCGTGAAGGGCGTCACCGGACAGGTGCAGGCGCAGTTGAACGCCGTGTTCAACCTCGACCGACACCTCGGAACCGACCGCACCGACGAGACCGAACCGGTCACGATTACGGTCCGCGAGGAGTAGCCCCGCGGTCTCCCGGCTTCTACGGTGGTTCGCCCGGCTTCGTAGCCCCCCGCTCACCCCGCGCGTTGGCCCGTTAGGCTAACCCGACCCGCTTAAGTCGCGCCGCGCCTACCGCGAGAGTATGCACGTCGCGCTGGGCGGGACGTTCGACCCTGTCCACGATGGACATCTCGCGCTGTTCGAACGGGCGTTCGAATTGGGTGATGTCACGGTCGGACTCACGAGCGACGAACTCGCGCCGAAGACGCGACACGTCGACCGCTACGTCCGGCCCTTCGACGACCGCAAGGCGGACCTCGAAGCCGAACTCCGGCCGCTCGCCGAGGCGTACGACCGCGAGTTCGAGGTCCGCGAACTCGACAGACCGACCGGCATCGCGACCGAGCCCGGATTCGACGTCCTCATCGTCTCGCCCGAGACGCGACGCGGCGGCGAGCGCGTCAACGAGATTCGAGAGGAGAAGGGCCTCGAACCCCTCCGTATCGAGGTCGTCGAGCACGTCCCCGCCGAGGACGGCGACCGCATCTCCTCGACGCGAATCGTCTCCGGGGAGATAGACCGCCACGGCAACGTCACGCCCGACCGCGAGGGCCGCGGCCGGACGCCCCCCAGCGACGAATAGTTTTCACGCCCACGGTCGTACTGTCGCCCATGCGACACCCGCTTTTCGCCAGCTTCGCCGTCGGCGTCGTCGCCGCGGTCCTCGTCGGTATCGCCGTCACCGAGATGGCCGCTCGGTGGGTCTTCTTCTCGCTTTTCGTCGGTATCCCGGCCGGTCTCGTCGCCGGCGTCCTCGCCACCGCGGTGACCTACGCGGTCTTGACTCGCCGGATGGCACCGTCGAACTCTCCAGAGTGAGCGCCTCCCAACTACCAACTCGGCGGTCGGAAGCCGGCCTCTCGGAGGAGGTCCTTCCAGCGCTGTTGGATGCTGAGCCGCGACACGTCCATCGACTCGGCGACGGCGGTCTGGGAGCGTTCTTCGCCGGCGATGAGCGCCCCGGCGTAGAGGCTGGCGGCGGCGACGGCCCGCTTCGAACGCTCCTCGTCGGGCAACTGCGTGAGAAACATGTCCGAGGCGTACGAGCGGGCCTCGCTGCCGAGTTCGAGGCCGTCGGCGGCGGCGTCGATGCGGGCCAGCCACTCCCGGTTGTCTCGTTGGTCTCGGGCGCTGTACATGGTCGTCGTTGCGGCCGCGGGGGCATAATCCTCGCGGCGGGCGCTCGTGACGTTTATATATCGTTGCGGGAAATGTGCGGTCGAAGGGCGCGTGTCGCCCGACTGCGCGCGGGTAGCCAAGTGGCCAAAGGCGCAGCGCTTAGGACGCTGTCTCGTAGGAGTCCGCCGGTTCGAATCCGGTCCCGCGCATCCGCGGCTTCGCCGCGTCTTGCGATTTTCACTTCGGCAGGAGACCCTACATGGAAGACCTGCCAATCACGCTCTCGCGCTGTAACGTTTTCACCAACGGGGAGTTGGACACCGAACGCCCCATCCCGGTGGTACCAAAATCGCACGACGGCGTACTGAACGAGAAGCAACTCGTGGACTACAAAGACAGGAGAGTCCGATTCCTATCATGGCTGTTGAAGGTTGGAAAGCACCCAGAGAAGGCCGAAGGGTACTCGCCGTACACCGTTTACTCGACGGCGTACCGAACCGCGCGCTTCGACCTGTGGCTCTGGGAGCAGAAGAACGAGTACACGTACCCGCCTCAATCCGATGACGCCGCCGCCTACATGGACTGGTTAGCGTTCTCCGACCAGAGTCAAGTGATGAAGGGGAAGGCACAGGAAGGCCTCCAGCACCTCTCGAAGTGGCTCCACCACGAGTACGGTTACGACGAGTGGGAGTTCGAGTACACCTTCGACGGCTCCGGCGGCAACCACCAGCCGCAGGACTTCCTCACGCGCGAGGAACGCCGCGCCATCCGACAGGCGGCCCTCAACGAGGGGAACATCCCGGCCTACGACTCCCTCACCGCGGAGGAGCGGAACGGGTGGAAACTCTACATCTCCAACGCCCTTGGCAAGCCCTACGACGAAGTGACGCGCGAGGACTGGAACGAGGTGAACGGGTGGGAAATCACCTCCCTCGTCTGGACCAGTCTCGACGCCGGTCTCCGTCCCAACGAGGTCCGCAACGCTCGGACGGAGTGGGTGGACACGAGGAACGGCGTTCTCCGTATCCCGAAAGACGAGTCCTCGAAGAACGAGGGTAACTGGACCGTCAGCCTCACGGAGCGGACCGCGACGGCGCTGTCTCGCTGGCTGGACGAGCGCGAGCAGTACAAACGGTACGAGGACACCGACACGCTCTGGCTGACGAGCCACGGGAATCCTCACGGCTCCAGCAGCCTTCGGAGGCTCCTTCACCGACTCTGCGACCAAGCGGGCATCGAGACCGCGAATCGAAAGATGTCGTGGTACACGATTCGCCACTCGGTCGGGACGTACATGACCAAAGAGCGGGACCTCGCCGCGGCGAAAGCCCAACTCCGCCACAAGAACCCCATGACGACGATGAAGTACGACCAAGTGCCGGTCGAGGACCGCCGTAACGCCCTCGACAGGATGGGGTAAAATCCGATGACGCCGCAGACAAACCCTCACCGGAACGCCGAGAAGGTCGTCAAGTGCCCCGTGGACGGTTGTGAGGCCGAGAAGTTGAGCCGCGGGATGCACCTTCACGTCCTTCGGAGCGCGGGAAACGGACACGGTCCACAGGGGGAAGTCCCCGAACATCTCGACTTCGAGAATCTGGAGGAGGTCGGGACGCGAGAGGTCGAAGTCAACTACCCCGAGGAACGGAAGACCGAGTCAGTCGCTCGGCTCTGCCCGTACTGCGGGAAACCGTTCAAGGGAAAGAACGGGGTGCTGATTCACCTCGGGCAGGTAGAAGGCCGGAAGAACCACCCTGCCAACGCCTCCGAGGTCCACGAGCCGGGGGACTTCCCTGTGGTCGAACTCGATGAGGTCGAGAACGTCGTCGCCGTCGTTGAGGGACGGATACCGTCTTCGGCGGGGAACTGGCCTTACGAGGAGAGCGTCCCGGTCGAACGGGTCTACCGCCTCATCGCGGAGTTGCTGGCCGAGGGCCACCCCGAGACCGCAGCACGAGCGCGAAGCCTACTGCTCACCGACGAGTGACTGAGAACTCGTTCTGAAACGACGGACGGGTGCGTGGGAATCCACGCACCTATCCTCCGTTCGTCCTACCGGATACGGCGGGACACAACCGAGGGTCGGAGACCCCCGGATTGGATGTCTCGTCGTTCGCATTAAGTCCGAGCAACGACTCTTTGCCTTCCGTCCTTCACTCTGCTACTGTTGGACCACATTAGACCACCCCCGAAAATGTAGTGATTTTTGCCCTCAGTACGCGATAAAACTTACAATCAATTATGCGTCCGCCCGATTGCTGGCGTAACAACCATTAGAAGTAACGAGACCGGCGAAAGAAGTCGAGAGGAGGGAGAGTTAACGCAGATGGATTTTGAAGAATTTAAACCAAAACACCCGATAGGTTGACCACACGTCAAAATTGGTTTAGAGCAGGAAATCATCGCATCCTGCCGACTCTCTCCAAACGAAAATCACCGAAGCCCTGTGCGGCCACGAGAGCGGTTCTTTCACGTGAGATGATGGGAACCACTTACCATTTGTTCAACGCGATTCTGGGGCCTGACAGACGTGTTAGATTGGATTCTGCTCGTGTGGCGAAGCCCGTGTTTTTCAGTAGGGGCGAAATGGGGGTCTTTTGCTGTCCAACTCGGTCTGTCTATCGTCGTCTCACTCAGGGGTCGTACTCGTTGAGAAGCGGGTTTCAATTCGTGGTACTGGAAGGCGAGGTCATCGGATAGAAACACAACAGAGACAATCAAAGACAATAGGGTAGAAACTCGTTCATCGGATGGTCACTCAAGGGGGGACTACAGGGGGGCTACTACTACAGGGTATCAACTCGTTGTTCCTATCCGATGAGGGCCGCCTTTAGAGTACGTTAGTGTAAACACGTCTTTCTCTACAGTATTGAACAACGTGCTGTAAGAACGGTATTGAAACACGGGGCAGTCCACGAGGGGAAACCCTACGGGGTACTACTACGGGGATGTGTGCTACAGACTTGACACACCTGTTCCGGGGCCTTCGGCAATCGAGCCGCCGACCGAGGCGCGAGAGAACTCTTGCTTGACGTAATCACTCGTCCAATCCCGCGTCACCACGTGAGTGTTATCCTTCGATACGGACAGAATTAATTAGAAAACACCGTTTGTTTTGTGTTTTTGTGATTGGGTATACTTTTGTCAATTTTTACTTTTACCCCCGTTTCGCCCTTTCTGCCGTTCGATAAGAGGATTACAAATTGCCACCGTCCATGAGGGTGGGAATTCCGCCCGTAAGAAAAGGACAAATTTGGGTTGACTGGCTACCCTGTACAGGGTACGTTTCCCGAAAGCAACAGTCCACTACGAGAGACCTACGCCGCCCTCATCGGCTGACTGCCGAGTGCCAAACGAGCGAGGAGCAACGTAGACGCCGGGGTATCCCGAAATCAGGGAAATTGAGAGACTTTTCAAGTTGACTCTCAGCAACTCGACTACTTTTATGAAGGCCTATTGAGTTGAGGCCGCTAATGGCAGACCCTTCGGCTCTACACGACTCTCTCCAAGCCATCGCCGGACAGGTCGATGGCGACATGAGCGAGCGTGATGTTGAAAACCTCTTTCTGGAACACGGGTTCTACGACGCGCTTGACTACGAGGGAACGGGCACGGACATCCGTAGCGAGTTCACGCTTCCAGATGACCGGCGACCCGACTACATCACACTCGACTCCAACGAAGCGGTCACGGCGGTCTACGAGTTCAAGACGACTGGTCGAGACCTCCCGCCCCACGAGTCGCAACTATTCCACTACATGGACTACCTCCGCTCGGAGTTCGGAGTGCTGACCAATGGGGAACAACTGCGTCTCTATCGCCGGGGTCAGAACTCTCCGATTCTGATTGTCTCGCTCGACTCGGCGACGGAAAGTGACGCCCGAGACCTCGCCAGTTCGCTCCAGAAACGAGAGTTCGACCTCACGAACCCTGACCACGTGAATCGGTTCCTGTCCGAACTCGACCCGATTCCGCTCAACGAGGAGGCGGAACTCGGGCAGGCTCACTTCTTCGACACCTTCCGGCTTGAAGAAGGAAGCCCCTTCGCCGACCTCGTCACAGGGATGATGGACCTGCTCCACGAACTCAGAGACGACGAGGAGGCCAAGTTCGTCAAAGGGGCGTACGACTTCTGGGAAGCGACCTACGCGAGCGAGCCGGACGAGGTTCCGGCCTCTTGGGACCCGTTCATCGACGGGAAGCAGTCCCTCCGTGATTTCATGTTCTGCTTGGAGAGCGGTCACGCGGTCCTCGCGCGGCTGCTTCTGGCGAAGGCGACCGAGGACCACCAGTTTTTCGCCGGTACGGGGTACGACGGGATGGAGGACTACTTCCGTGGACTACAGGGATTCAGCGACTCAATCAACCTCGACGCGTTTCCGGTTGCCGCGGACAACCTCATCGACGACATGCAGGAGCAGTTAGTCGAAGGACTGTTCCAAGACGACATCTTCGTGTGGTGGACCGACGGCTACGCGGAACAACTCTCCCGATTGCACGAGTCAGGGGCGAATCAGTTCAAGGCCGTGGCCGAGGGGACGGGGTCGGTCGAACGAATCAGCGCGGCCACTCGGGACCGATTCAGCCGGGCGGTCGCCGAAGTGTTCCTCAGCATCCTTCGGTTCGATTTCTCCCACGTCGAAGGCGACTTGCTCGGCGACCTCTACCAGCGGTACTTCGACCCGGAGACGCGGAAGGCGCTCGGGGAGTTCTACACGCCCCAACCGGTCGTTGACTACATCATGGACGGCGTCGGCTACGACCGCGGCGTCTCGAACAGACGACTCATCGACCCTTCCTGTGGGTCCGGGACGTTCCTCGTGGAAGCCGTTGAGCGGTACATCGCCGACGTTGAACGCTACGAGGACGACCCCGACTGGCAGGACAAACTCCGCGACCTCTGTACCCGCCCGCGCATCGTCGGTCTCGACATCCACCCGTTCGCCGTGCTGATGGCTCAGATTCGGTTCGTGGTCGCCATCCTCCCCGCCTACCGAAAGGCGAAACAGGCGAACTCCAACTTTACCCTGCGACGGCTTCCGATTTACCGGACGGATTCCCTTCGGAACGAGCGCAAACTCTCCGGGGTGGATTTGGGGACCGGAGACGCGGAGACGTGGCAGTCGCCCCTCGATGCGTGGGACGAGGACGAGAAGGAGGTCAAAGTCCCGGTCCCGCTCCCGGTCGAAGTGGACGAGGAAGACGGGGTCGAAACCGAGGACGGCTTCCTCGTTCGCCGCGTCCGTATGCCGCTCTACACGACGATTCGAGCGGAGACGAGCGTGAAGAACTTCGGGGAGTATTTCGCGGCCCTGCAAGGCGTGCTTGACACCGTCAAAGACCACATGGCCCAGTTCGGTGATACCTCCGACTGGGATTGGACCTACGGCGGTGGCCTCGAACCGCGAATCAACCGGTACACCTCCCAAGAGTACGACGGGTTGGAGGAGTTCTTCGAGGAGTACGTCAACGACATGCTGGAGAACGTCCGCTACCTCAAAGAGGAACACAACGACGGGCGGCTGTTCAAGATGTTCGAGGACACCGTATTGGCTCTCGTCGTCAAGAACTACATGGAATACGACTACGTGGTGGGCAATCCCCCGTACGTCCGAATCCAGAACCTCCCGGACAAGCAGAAGGCCATGATGAGCCGTCTGTACGACGCCACGACGGGGAACTACGACATCTACTGTCCCTTCTACGAGCGCGGTCTCGACTGGCTGAGAGACGACACGGGGCGACTCGGATACATCACTCCGAATCAGTTCATGGTCACGGACTACGGCGAGGGTCTACGGAAGGTGATGCTCGAAGACAGCCGCATCAAGGAAGTGTACGACTTCCGTGACTCCGGCGTCTTCGAGGACGCGACCAACTACCCCGCCATCGTGATTCTTGAGGACGAATCCGATGAGGCCGCCCGTGAGGAGAACCAGATTCGGTGTGTTCGGGTGAAGGCGAACACGGACGATGGTGACGACCGCGAACTGGACGAGGCCATCATCGAGTCGGTACGCGACCACCGCGGCGAGCCGGGCCACTCTGACGAGTTCATCGACGTGTTCGACTTCCCGCAGGCGGAGTTAGACGAGGGGTACTGGTCGTTGATGCCGCCCGAGGAATTACAGGTCACTAAGAAGTTAGAGTCAAACAGCACCGATAGTTTTGGAGCAATAACTGATGCTATCTTTGCTGGGACACAGACGAGCGCAAACAAGGTCTATTTAGTCAAACCAGTCAACGCGAACCGAATTGAGCCAGAGGACGGTGGAGATACTGTCAGAGTTGTTCCAACAGGGGAGAATCGAGAATACGAAATCGAGACAGACCTACTCTGTCCGTGGTTAAAAGGCAAGGACGTTGGGCGCTGGCGTGGGGAGTGGTCAGGCCTTCACGTTATTCTTCCCCACTATGTAGAAGGAGAGGGGGAAGACGCGACCACAAGGGCGTACGATGCCGAGTATTTACAAGAGGAACTTCCGCTGACGTGGGAGTATTTCCAAGCACATCGGGAGAAGTTGGAAGGCCGTGAGAGTGGCCGTATGGAAGGTCGGGAAGACTGGTATGCCTTCATCTACCCAAAGAGTCACGAACGATTCGAGAAGCCGAAAATTATCGGCGCTCACATCTCAGAAAATGCTCGGTTCATGATAGATAGCGAGGGGATGTGGTACTTCAAAACCGCCTATGGAATCGAGTTGGACGGCCCGTACCGTGACCTCACCGAGGAGATGGCCTGTCAACTCAACTCGAAAGCCCTCGACTTCTACTTCAAGCACATCACGACGGTCAAGATGGGTGGATTCTACGAGTACCGTTCACAGTACGTCGAAAAACTACCCTGTGTGACCGACGACACCGCGGGCGTCTTCGGACTGATGCGCGAGACAGCCGGGGAGATTGTGGACACCATCGACCTCGACAGCAAGACCGACCGCTTTCCGGAGGCGTACCTCGGAGACTACGACGGCGAATTCGACTACATCACCTACGAGTGGCAGACTCGCCGCTACCCGGTGAGTGCCGACGTGCAGGGGGATGTTGAGGGTGATTTCACGGTACAGGCCGGACGCTCCGACACCATCAACGACCCTGCGATGTACTCCGAGGACCGCGAGGCCCGGAAGATGCGAGCGGAGTACGTCCGCGCGGCTGTGGACGGTCGGAACGTCAAGAGCGGCGAGGAGACGACCATCCCGATACCCCGGAGTGACGCAGGTGTGGGGACGCTTCTCGACAGACTTGACGCGGACCGCAGCCGAGTTGCGGAGACAGACATCGAGGCATTGGAGGCCGAGATTGATGAGGCTGTGTACGACCTATTCGACCTTGATGAGGAGGAGCGAGAAATTGTTGAAGGGTATCTGGAAGTGTTCTGAGATTAGTTAGAATTCGTTATGTTCTCCAGAAGATACTTATAGCGACATCCCCTCTTCTGAGACGTCTCCAGCGGGAAAACACGGGAGACCCAGAAAACGATGCCGGACACATACATCCCAGTTCTCCGTAACAAGCAGAACGAGCGTGACGTAATCCAATACTTCGGTGGTTTCTCTCACTTCGAGGGGAGCAACAAAAACAGGCTATCCCTTCATCCGTTAGTCGAAATCACCGACGATGACGACCTCGACAATCTCAAGCCGTTTCAAGACGCTGGCGAGTTGGTCCTCGTGGACCTGCCCGTATACCAAGCCGAGCGTAGTTCCGACTTCGGCGACGCGATAGAGTCAACGATTGAGGAGTACGGAAGCCGCAGAGCGTTCTATTTAGAGAACGCTGACCGGATTGACCTGCCCGTGGTTTCTGGATACATAGACGAGACCGTCGATTATGGTGTCCACGGGCTGTTACAGGGTGCGCTCAGCGACACGTATCCCGCTATAACCCACCGGCTAATGGTTCGCATGACTGGGTCGCTATCCGAGGAGCAACGAGAGTCGCTTCGGAAATTGGCGGACTCCCTGCGACCTTCGGATAGAGTTCTATTTGACGTAGTTGATGTCGGTTATACCGAGGAACTTCTTGCCGACCTCAGATTCCTTTCAGAGGTTTTCACAGGTAACGAACGGGCCGTTCTCAGCATCTTCGACCCCTTCAACGATGAGCGCGAGAATCGAAGCCCCCACGTTGCTGACGAATTAGGGATTCGGGGTTTCGGCGATTTCGCCATCAATGTTCGATACCCCGGTGGCGGGGGAAGAGGCGAAACCGTCACGATACGGCACTATCACCCGAATCACTCTTTCGTGGAGGAGTTCGAGGGTAACACGTACGAAGAGGCCTCAAATGAACTGACTGGATGGGACCTTTGGCGTACTACCCATTGCGATTACTGTCGAGACGCTAAGCGGCTCAGCAAGGGCGACCCCAGCACGTGGAAGCGGATTCGGATGGGTCACTACATGACCTCTGTTCTTAGAAACGAAATTTGACTCAAAATGCAGTCAAAATCGACCCAACAACGCGAGCCGACTTACCAAAATGCGCACTCGAAAGGCGCGCTCGTGTGCTAACCCGGACCCGCCCCAACGCCCCGGCCCTCATCGGCTTAGTGTACGAAGGAGCATTTCAAAGGTCGCTCAGAACAAGTCGTCTGTTGTCTCTGCTTCGCGGAGTTTGCCGAGCGTTGTGTACCGCAATCCTTGTGGATACTTCGTCTCGAACGGAATCGCGTCTTCCAGTTCGTGAAGTGAGCCAGATTTGAACTTGATGACCATTTTGTCCTCCGCAATCTTCGCTCCGTCCTTGTAATCTCGCGGGTCACGCTCCAACCCCGCTTCATCTGGTTCTATCAATTCTTTCACTTTGGCGAAGTAACGTACTTCTCGTACGTCTCCCGTCACGTACATGGCCACGTAGTCGAACTCACTCCCAACTCGAACGAATCCCCACCCTTCGTTTTCCATGAGGAACGGAAGGCCAGATTCCTTAGTTGGAAACACCGCGACTTTTGCATCAGCATCGCCTTCGATTTCCTGACGGGAGATTTTCCCCGCGACGTGATTTTTAATCGGTTCGAGTATGTCGGGGTTGTTCGTCCCGGTCGGCGAGTTGACCGGCGGGTCATCGGGTTCTGACGGTGGGTTCTCACTCACGAACCGGCGCTGCTCACGGAGGGCCGAGACGAGACTCTGTACGAACTCCTGTGACTGTTCGTCGAGGTCCATCGGAAACTCTCCGACTTCCGATTCAACAGTCCTTGAGACGGCTTCGGCGACCTCCTGTTCCTTCTCTATGAGGCTGCGGATAACTCTGTTAGTTTGGGCTACCTGTTCAGCAATCTCGTCCGCTTTCCCCGACCGAATCGACTCCTTCGAGAGTAGGTCTAACACGCCCGGATTTTCTGTGAGGTCTTCGAGGTCGAAGCGTACGACTGAGACTTCCTCTCCGTTTTTCGTTTGCCGCCCTTTGGTTAGCACTTCAAATTCCCTCCCGTTCGTGAGTATGCCCCAGTCAACGTCGAGTTCCTGCCTCATGTAACTCTTCAACTGTCGAACCTCGCTGTTGGTGAGGTCTGAGCGTACGGGCTTCGCTTCAACAAATACTACAGGAGAATCCCCGACGAGGAGGGCGTAATCAACGTGAGTGCTGCCGCTGGCCATCGGAATTGTGTACTCCAGTTCGACTTCCGTAGAATACAGGTCCCATCCGAGAAGTTCGAGAAACGGTTGGACGAGGCGCACCTTCGTGTTCTGTTCGTCCATTTGGGGAGAGGTCTCAATGAGTTGTAATGACCTCTGGACGTATTCATCGACCTCGTCCTGTTTCATGGTCAGAGTTTATCAAGGGTTTACAATTAATGTGATGGGTTTCGATTGTTTGAGTTAGCATCGGCAGCCTCATCGGATTGGTGAGAAAGGTAACAGCGACTGGGGCTGTCTCGTAGAAGCACTTTTAGCACTTGCCGTTTAGTTACGTACTGTCGAAGTGGAAATTGGGGATAGCCACCCAAAGTGCCGGGTAACGGCCCGAGGCGCTTAGGACGCTGTGGTGTAGACCTTCGCAGGTTCGAACCCTGTCCCGCGCACTAAGCGAACGAAGTGAGCGAGGGAGCAGACAGGTTCGAACCCTACGAGACGAGCACAGCGAGTCTCGGCCCGGTTCGAACCCTGTCCCGCGCGCCTGCCGTTGAAACTCTCGTTGAAGATTTCTTCACCGCCGACTGCGACAGCGACGCACCCTGTGAATCCGGCCTCTGGATAGAGTGACAGTCGGGTCTCGGGTGTCGGGTCAGTACGTTCCCCCGCCGCGACCCCGTACTCCGCGTTTAAAGACCCCGCATACGTTCGGAGGAAACCTTACCGTCGTGGTGTCCAATTCGCGGACGAATGCCTGCGCAGTCACTCTACGCTCGCATCGGCGGCCGCGAGGCCGTCGAAGCAGTCGTCTCGGACTTCTACGACCGCGTCCTCGCCGACGACTCGGTCGCGCACTACTTCGACGACATCGACATGGTCGAACAGCGCGCCCACCAGGTCAAGTTCATCAGCGCCGTCGCGGGCGGTCCCGTCGAGTACGACGGGGCCGATATGCGGGCGGCCCACGACCACCTCGACCTCTCGGGCGAGGACTTCGACGCCATCGCCGAACACCTCGCGGCCGCGCTCAACGAAAACGGCGTCGCCCCGGACGACGCCGACGCGATTCTCGACGAGGTCGCCGCGCTCAGAGCGCCGATTCTGGGGCGATAGGTCCCGTTCGACCCCTCTTCGGGGAGAATCAGTCGCCGGTCTCGACCGGTCGAATCGCGCACGCCACGCGTCAGACGCGACACAACCCTTTTTCTCACCCGGTGTGTCTCTCCACCAATGGCGGCGTTATCCGAATTATTGGGCGACCTCGTGGCGGACGTCGATGGGCTGTTTCTGTTCACGCCGAGCCACTCCCACTACGAGCAGTTCGCCGAGACGGACGTTCCGACGGTGGTCATCGCGCCGGAGAACACGGTCGAAGCCGAGACGTTCGTGGAACTGCCCCTGCAGTTCCAGAACGTCAAGGACCGCATCCGCTTCGGCGTCGAGGGCGCGATGGAACAGAGCATCGTCGAGGCCGGCGACACCATCGCCTGCAACGTCGGCGTCTTCGGCGGCGACCTCGACTCGCTCGTCCGCGTTCGCGTCGACGAGAACATGCGGTCGGGCATCTACGACCTCTTCGCGAACTCCCGGGCGGACCCGGGCGTCATCCGCGACGTGTTCGAGGTGGCCATCGAACTGGGCAAGAAGGGCCAGAAGGGCGAACCCGTCGGCGCGCTGTTCATCGTCGGCGACGCGGGCAAGGTGATGAACAAGTCCCGGCCGCTTTCGTACAACCCCTTCGAGAAGTCCCACGTCTACGTCGGCGACCCCATCGTCAACGTGATGCTCAAGGAGTTCTCGCGGCTCGACGGCGCGTTCGTCATCTCCGACTCGGGCAAAATCGTCTCGGCGTACCGCTACCTCGAACCCTCGGCGGAGGGCGTCGACATCCCGAAGGGGCTGGGCGCGCGCCACATGGCCGGCGGCGCTATCACCCGCGACACCAACGCCACGGCCATCGTCCTCTCGGAGTCCGACGGCCTCGTTCGGGCGTTCAAGGGCGGCAAAATGATTCTCGAAATCGACCCGGAGGCGTACTGAGATGCCGGGGTCCGCTTCGGCGTCCCTCGTCCACTCGTCGGTCGGTCCCGCGTCAGCGCCCACGGTCGCACCCGAATCCGCATCCGCATCTGTCTCTGTGTCTGCGCCCGTCGTCCCGCTCCAGACGGTCGGCGGCGTCGTCGACGACATCGTTCGAATCGCCGGGATTCGGTTTCTCGGCGTGCTCACCATCCTGCTTTTCGGCTTGGTGCTCGCGTACGTCGCGGGGACGCTCGTCCACCGACTCCTCGTCAGCGTCGGCGTTCCGGAGGCCATCGAGGGCACGGCCTTCGAGCGGACCGCCCGCGACTTCGAGACCTCGACGGTCGAAATCCTGTCGTGGCTGACGCGGTACTTCGTCCTCGGAATCAGTGTCTTCGCCGCGCTGTCGTTCGCCGGCGTCAACTACGCCGACCGGTTCTGGGGCCTCGTCATCGCCATCCTCCCGCAACTGTTCATCGCCATTCTGGTCCTCATCACCGGGGTCGTCGTCGGCGACAAGGTCGAACTCCTCGTCGCCGAGCGGTTCCGCGCGGTCAAACTCCCGCAGGTGAATCTCCTCCCCGCGCTCGCCAAGTACACCGTCTTCTTTCTCGCCACGCTGGTCGCGCTCTCGCAGGTCGGCGTCGCCACGCTCGCGCTCATCGTCCTCCTCGGGGCGTACCTGCTCGGCCTCATCGTCTTCAGCGCCGTCGCCTTCCGGGACCTGCTTCGCTCGGGCGCGGCGGGGACGTACCTCCTTTTCACCCAGCCGTACAGCATCGGCGACGAAATCGTCGTCGGCGAGGTCCGCGGCGTCGTCCAGGAGTTCGATATGTTCGTCACCCACGTCGAAGCCGAGGAGACGGAGTTCGTCGTGCCGAACGCGCGCGTCCTCAACAAGGGCGTCGGCCGCGTCCGCAGGTGACCCGAACGCCCACCGCCCCGCGAGAAGTCGCTCGCTCGTCGCCCTAACGGCCACCTGACGGCGACGACGAGTCGGTCACTCCCCGTCCCCGTCGGCCTCGCCGCCGGACATCGGTCTCGCGGGCACCCCGGCGACCGTTTCGCCCGCGGGCACGTCGCGCGTGACGAGCGAGTTCGCCGCGACCTGCGCGCCCTCGCCGATGCGGACGCCCGGGAGGACGGTCGCCTTCGCGCCTATCATGGCGCGCTCGCCGACGACGACCTCGCCGGTCCGGTACTCGTCCTGCAGGAACTCGTGACAGAGGATGACCGCGTCGTAGCCGACGATGGCGTCGTCCTCGACGGTGACGAGCTCCGGCCAGAACACGTCGGGCGTCGCTTCGAGGCCCCACGAGACGCCCCTTCCGACGGTCACACCGATGCGTCGGAGCGCCCAGTTTCTGACTCGGAGCGACGGCGCGATGCGGGCGACGAGGACGAACACGTAGTTGAGCATCACGCGCCAGACGGGTTTGGCGTCGGTCCAGTACTGGAGCGAATTCCGCGGGCCGGGCGTCGGGTGGTGCTGGATTCGGTCGTGTCGGCGGCCCTCTGCGTCCGCCGGTGCGGCATCGTCGTCGGTCACGTCAGTCGATTGGACCGCGGGGGTAAAAGCGCCCTCGGCGCGGGGCCGACGAGAGAAATAGCGAACCGGTCCCGCGGGACCGCTCCCGGCTTACTCGCCGCGGAGTTCGGCCATGTGGTCGATGCGGCGCTGGACGAGCGCCGCCGTGCCGATGTCGTGGCGGATGTGGAAGCCCTCGCCGGCGTCGGCGAGCGCGTCCTCGGCGAGTTCCTCCGCCGCGGCGATGCTGTCGGCGACGCCGACCACGGCGAACGACCGCGAGGTCGTCGTGTACAGGCCGTCCTCGCGGTCGTCGACGCTCGCGTAGAACAGCAGGGCGTCGGCGTCCTCGTCCACCTCGACCGTGATTTCCGCGCCGGCCTCGGGGTCCGTCGGGTAGCCCTCGGGGACGGCGTACTTACAGACCGTGGCGGCCTCGGCGAAGTCGAGTTCGGGGAGCGACTCGCCCTCGCGGGCGGCCGTGAGCACGTCGATGAAGGGCGTTTCGAGGACCGGAAGCGTGTTCATCGCCTCGGGGTCGCCGAAGCGGGCGTTGAACTCGATGACCTTCGGGCCCTCGGTCGTGAGCATGAACTGGCCGTAGAGGATGCCCTTGTACTCCGGGAGCGCCTCGACGACGGCCTCGATGACCTCGACGGCGGCCTCGTAGTCGCCGTCGGCCATGAACGGCAGGGAGGGCGTCACGTCGGTGTAGCTTCCCATGCCGCCGGTGTTCGGTCCCTCGTCGCCCTCGTAGGCGCGCTTGTGGTCCTGTACGGCGGGGCTGACCCGGAACTCGCCGTCGGCGACGAACGCCTGAATCGTGAACTCCTCGCCGACGAGGCGCTCTTCGAGGACGACGCGCTCGTAGTCCGAGTCGCGGAGGTACGCCTTCGCCTCCTCGGGCGTCACCTGGTCGCCGATGACCTTCACGCCCTTGCCGCCGGTGAGGCCCGCGGGCTTGACCGCGAGGTCGCCGTCGTAGTCGTCGATGTAGTCGCAGGCGGCCTCCATGTCGTCGAAGGTGGCGAAGTCGGGGTTGCCCGGAATCTCCTCGTCGCGCATGAACTGCCGTTGGAACGCCTTGTCCGTCTCGATGCGCGCCTCGGCCGCCTGCGGGCCGAACGTGTAGACGCCGGCGTCGTCGAGGGCGTCGGCGACGCCGGCCGCGAGGCCGGACTCGGGACCGACGACCGCGAGCGTCGCGCCGACCGACTCGGCGTAGGCGACGATGTCCTCGGCGTCGGTCTCCGAAATAGTCTCGAAGCCCTCGGCGAGGGCGGCGATGCCGGGGTTTCGGTTGCTGGCGCAGGCGTACAGGTCGCAGTCGGGGGCCAGCGCGCGGGCAATCGCGTGCTCGCGGCCGCCGCCGCCGACGAGAAGGACGGTCTCGCTCATGGTCGCATACCCTGCGCACGGGAGTGTAAAGATTGCTCTTTATCGCCGACGAAATAGGCACGATTGTGGTTATGTCCGGTCGCCAACGAGGGTGACTCGCTGTCCGGCCCACGCCCCGCGCCGGCCACGACGGCCGTCTCCACGCCGCTTTAGTTCCCGGAGCGCCGACCTCGACGCATGTCCGACCCGGTGGGACGCAACCGACTCGACGAGGAGCAGAGCCCGTACCTCCGCCAGCACGCCGACAACCCGGTCAACTGGCAGCCGTGGGACGAGACGGCGCTCGACGCCGCCCGCGAGGCGGACAAGCCCATCTTCCTCTCGGTCGGCTACTCGGCGTGCCACTGGTGTCACGTCATGGCCGACGAGAGCTTCTCGGACCCCGACATCGCCGAGGTGCTCAACGAACACTTCGTCCCGGTGAAAGTCGACCGCGAGGAGCGCCCCGACCTCGACCGCATCTACCAGACCATCTGCCAGCTCGTCACCGGCGGCGGCGGGTGGCCGCTTTCCGTCTGGCTCACGCCCGAGGGCAAGCCCTTCTTCGTCGGCACGTACTTCCCGCCGGAACCCCGCCGCGGCGCGCCGGGCTTCCGCGACTTGGTCGAGAGCTTCGCCGAGTCGTGGCGGACCGACCGCGACGAGATAGAGAACCGCGCCGAGCAGTGGACGAGCGCCATCACCGACCGACTGGAGGAGACGCCCGACGTGGCCGGCGAGGCCCCCGGTTCGGAGGTGCTCGATAGCACCGTGCAGGCCGCGCTCCGCGGCGCTGACCGCGACCACGGCGGCTTCGGCGGCGACGGTCCGAAGTTCCCCCAACCCGGCCGCATCGACGCCCTGCTCCGCGGCTACGCCGTCTCCGGCCGCCGCGAGGCGCTCGACGTGGCGCGGCAGAGCCTCGACGCGATGGCCAACGGCGGCCTCCGCGACCACCTCGGCGGCGGC
The DNA here is from genome assembly GCF_001368915.1 of Haloferax massiliensis. Taxonomy (GTDB): domain Archaea; phylum Halobacteriota; class Halobacteria; order Halobacteriales; family Haloferacaceae; genus Haloferax; species Haloferax massiliensis. Next base: position 483,334 of record NZ_CSTE01000002.1, read on the forward strand.
TTCCACCGCTACTGCGTCGACCGCGAGTGGACCGTCCCGCACTTCGAGAAGATGCTGTACGACCAGGCCGGCCTCGCCGCCCGGTACCTCGACGCCGCGCGACTCACCAGCAACGAGTCGTACGCGACCGTCGCCGCCGAGACGTTCGAGTTCGTCCGCCGCGAACTCTCCCACGACGACGGCGGCTTCTTCGCCACGCTCGACGCCCAGTCCGGCGGCGAGGAGGGCACGTTCTACGTCTGGACGCCCGACGACGTGCGCGGTCTCCTCCCCGAACTCGACGCCGACCTGTTTTGCGACCGCTACGGCGTCACGCCCGGCGGCAACTTCGAGAACAAGACGACCGTCCTGAACGTCTCAGCGACGACCGCCGAACTCGCCGACGAGTACGACCTCGACGAGTCCGAGGTGGAAGCCCGCCTCGAAGAGGCTCGAACGGCCCTGTTCGCCGCCCGCGAGGGACGCGAGCGCCCCGCCCGCGACGAGAAGGTGCTCGCCGGCTGGAACGGCCTGATGATTTCGGCGTTCGCGCAGGGGTCGACCGTCCTCGAAGACGACTCGCTCGCGGCCGACGCCCGCCGCGCCCTCGACTTCGTGCGCGAACGGCTCTGGGACGACGAGACCGAGACGCTCTCGCGGCGCGTGATGAACGGCGAGGTCAAAGGCGACGGCTACCTCGAAGACTACGCCTTCCTCGCGCGCGGCGCGTTCGACCTCTATCAGGCGACCGGCGACCTCGCGCCGCTCTCGTTCGCGCTCGACCTCGCGCGGGCGACCCGCCGCGAGTTCTACGACGCCGACGCGGGCACGCTCTACTTCACTCCCGAGAGCGGCGAATCGCTCGTCACCCGCCCGCAGGAGCCGACCGACCAGTCCACGCCGTCGAGTCTCGGCGTCGCCACGTCGCTGTTCTTGGACCTCGAACAGTTCGCACCCGAGGACGGCTTCGGCGACGTCGCGGACGCGATCCTCGGGTCGTTCGCCAACCGCGTCCGCGGCAGTCCGCTCGAACACGTCTCGCTCGCGCTCGCCGCCGAGAAGGCCGCAAGCGGCGTCCCCGAACTCACCGTCGCGGCCGACGAGATGCCCGACGAGTGGCGCGCCACACTCGCTTCGCGGTATCTCCCCGGCCTCGTCGTCTCCCGTCGCCCCGGCACCGACGAGGAACTCGACGCGTGGCTGGACGAACTCGGACTCGACGAGGCCCCGCCAATCTGGGCCGGTCGCGAGGCGGCCGACGGCGAACCCACCGTCTACGCCTGCGAGAACTTCACCTGCTCCGCGCCGACCCGCGACCTCGACGAGGCGCTGGCGTGGTTCACGGCGGGCGACGCGGGCGCGGGCGACGACAACTAAGCAGGCCCCCCGACTCAGAGCCGCGTCCCGTCGTACCGCCGCCGCAACGACCGCACCGTGTTTGCGACTCGCTCGGCGCGCTCGGGAGTCACGCACGGGACGACTTTCTCACCCGTCGGCGTGTCGAAGACGAGCGTCGTTCCGTCGACGACGTCGAGACGGCGCGCCGAGAGCGCAGAACAGTGGGTTCGACTCCGCCATCCGTCCAGCGTCGATTGCACGATAGCCGTGGTTTCGAAGCGGTAGGCGTGGTCGTCGGTCTCCCAACGTTCGTGGACTGTCGACGCCGCGAACAGACCGACTCGGTCAGCGAGCAGGTCCCGAATCGACGCCACGGCCGCCTCGGGGAGCGGCGGCGACTCGCCCCAGAGCATCGATTCGTGGGGAATCGTTACGAGCAGTTCGTCGCCGCGCTCGTCGAGGAGCGCGAGGCGAAACACGAAGTTCTCCCCGACCATCGTCGTCGCGGCGTCGAGAAGCGCGAACAGCGCGTCCTCGCCGTCGCGGTCGAGAGAGAAGACGCGGGTCCCGTCGTCCGGGCGCTCGGGGTCGAGCGCGTCGACGGTTGCGAGCGCATCGGCGCATCGCTCGATACCGTCTTCTCCGAACGCTCCGTGCTCTCCGTCGAGACAGCTCTCGTCGAGTTCCGCCCGAACCGCGCTTGCGACGGGGACGGCTTCGGAGAACACCGGGACGAGGTCGCGGCGGTAGTCGTCGCTGTCGAGGAGATAGTGCCGCGGTTCGTCCCCGTCGTCCGGGCGCTCACCCGCGTCTCCACCGCGCTTCTCAGGCACCTTCCGACTCCCGCGACAACTGCGCTCGTCGCATCGCATCGGCGTACCCGCGGGTGTCGTATCACGGTTTCGGCGGGCTCGATTGACGCAGGGGATTCGACTGTGTGGGCGGATTAGTGGGTTCGAGAAAACGAAAAACCGGAGTCGGCGCTCAGTTCGAGAGCCGCTCTGCGAGGTAGGCCGCAATCGGAACGTCTTCTTCCTCCACGAAGCGAGCGACCTCCTCGCCGTCGCGTTCGACGACGACCGTCGGGATGAGTTCGATGTCGTACTCCTCGACGAGCGGGCCGACCTTCGAGCCGTCGTCGGCCTTCTCGACGGGGTAGTGGTCGATTCGCTCGGCGGGGACGCCGGCGGCGTCGAGCGCCGCCGCGAAGTCGGGAAGCTGTCCGCGGCAGTCGCCGCACCAGTCGCCGCCCCAGACCTTGAACGTGTAGTCTTCGCCCGCGAGGGCGTCGACCACGTCGGGGTACGAGGCCGCGTCCCACGCGGGGTTCGGTTGCATCGTTTCGAGCGTCTCGGCTTCAGCCATGACAGGGCGTACCGGCCGCGCGGATTTAACGGGTGCGCTCGCGGCGGGGCTCGCCGTCCGCGCGCGGAGCTGTCTCTCCCTGAGACGGTGGCCGTATCGTCCGCCTCCGCCAGTCGTTTAGTGTCGCACCGTCAACGGAGGGTCGATGGACGACAGTATCCTCGACGCTATCGGGTCGCCGCTGGTCCGCGTCGACTCCCCCGAGGGGGCGACGGTCGCGGCGAAGATAGAGTCGAAGAACCCGGGCGGGTCGGCGAAGGACCGCCCCGCGCTGGCGATGGTCGAGGCGGCCGAGGAGGCCGGCGACATCTCGCCGGGCGACCACCTCGTCGAACCCACGTCCGGGAACACCGGTATCGGACTCGCCGTCGTCGCGGCGGCGAAGGGCTACGACCTGACTATCGTCATGCCGGACTCGATGTCGCCCGAGCGCCGCGAAATCATGCGCGCCTACGGGGCGACCATCGAACTCGTCGAGGGCGACATCTCCACCGCGAAAGAGCGCGCCGACGAACTCGAAGCCGAGGGCATGTTTCAGCTCCGGCAGTTCGAGAACCCGGCGAACCCGGAGGCGCACTACCGGACGACCGCCGAGGAGATTCTCGAACAGGTCGGCGACCGCCGCATCGACGCCCTCGTCGCCGGTATCGGCACCGGCGGCACGATTTCGGGTAACGGCCGCCGCCTCGTCGAGGAGTTCCCCTCGATGCGCGTCGTCGGCGTCGAACCCGCCGAGAGCGCCGTCCTCTCGGGCCGCGAGGTCGGCGACAACGACTTTCAGGGGATGGGGCCGGGCTTCGTCAGCCCCAACCTCGACACCGACCTCATCGACGACGTGGAAATCGTCGAACTCGCCGACGCCGAGGCCGAGTGTCGCCGCCTCGCCCGCGAGGAGGGCATCCTCGTCGGCCAGTCGTCCGGCGCGTCGCTCCTCGCGGCCAAGCGCGTCGCAGAGCGACTCGCCGACCCCGAGGCCGACGAGGAAGACCAACCGCTCGTCGTGACCGTCTTCTGGGACTCCGGCGAGCGCTACATGTCGACCGGGATGTTCGACGCCGAGGAATAGCGGTCCAGAGCGGCTTTTCGCCGGTCGCCTCGCTTACCGACCGAACTCGTCTTCCGCGACTCTGACGACGAGCGTTCGCTCCACGTCTCTGAGGTCGTAGTCGGGCACCGAGCCGTCGACGCGCGTCACGTACATCGGCTCGACGAGGCGGCCCTCTTCGACGCCGTAGATGGCGAGGTGGTCTCCGGTGTCTTCGGGCTGGACCTTCCCGTCTCGAATCTGTCGGGCGAGGTCGCGGGAGAGCCACTCGTCGGCCGAGACGGAGGGCTCGCGGACCAGAGAGAAGTCGGCGAACCGGACGAGATACCAGTTGAGGTCGTTGAGAAGCGAGACGGCCGCGCCGAGGCTCACCGTGTCGACCGCGAGCGAGTTGTCGAACGGTTCGGAGATGTCGTAGGTCGAAAGCGCCGCGCGCGCGGTGTCGCGCGACAGCAGTTCGTACTGGAGGTGGACGTCCTCCGCGCCGACGAGACAGACCTGCGTCACGTCGAGAGGGAGGGACCGGACTCGGTAAAGCGGTTCCGGTACTCAGGCGGTCGATTCCCACTCGGCGGCGCAGGACTCGTCGCAGAAGACGAGGCGCTCGCGTTCGAGGGTTATCTTCCCGGGCTTGTCGATGTCCCGTTCGAGGAGGACCTGATAGTGGGGTTCGCTCAGGTCGACGCGGGCGTGACACGCCGCGCAGCGCTCGACGGTGTCGCTCCAGTCGGTCCGCGACGCCCGGTGGCTGACGCGCCACTCGGGGCCGGAGTGTCCGCGACCGGGACGCGATGTTTTCGACATGGGAGAACCCTAGCGCTCACGGTAAATAAAGCCATTTTTGTGCGATTGTTCATTCGAAACGGTCCTAAACAGTCGCCTATTCGTGACTATGGTTGTCGTTTGCACGGTTCGTGTGTGCTCCGGTATCGCACCCCGATGGGTCGGGCGGCGACCGTCCTCGGGTCCCTCGTCGGCGACCCCCACCTCGCGCTTCCACGCTCACTCGCCGTCCGGCGAGACGACCACCCGCTCCCGGGCGGCCTCCACCGCGAGGTCGAACAGGTCGTCGGGTTCCGCGGCCTCGACGGCCGACAGCGAGGCGTTCGTCTCGGGGAAACTCGGCGCGACGCGCTCGCACCCGACGGGGAGCGTCGAGTCGTCGTAGGTGCCGAGGTCGCGGGCGGCCGCGACGATGTCGGTCTTGTCGCGGGTCAAAAGCGGGCGGTGGACGGGGTAGTCGACCGCGGCCTCGGTGACGGCGAGGTTCTCGCCGGTCTGGCTCGACTTCTGGCCGAGCGACTCCCCGGTCACGACGGAGTGGGCGTGTTCGTCGGTGGCGACCTCGGCGGCGATGGCGAGCATCGCGCGCCGCAGCGAGAGCATCCGGGTGTCCTCGACGGTGTCCATCAGGCGGTCGACCACGTCGCCGGCGGGGACGACGTGGACCCGCATGTCCGCGTTCGGGGCGCGGCGGGCGATGGTCCGAACCGTCTCGATGGCCCGCGCGCGGTGGTCAGCGCCGCCGTAGTCGCCCAAGTCCACGTAGACGGGGACGATTTCGCAGCCGCGGCGCATCAGCTCCCACGTCGCCACCGGCGAGTCGATGCCGCCGGAGACGAGCGAGACGGCCCGTCCCTGCGTCCCGAGCGGCAGTCCGCCCGGGCCGTCGAACCGCCGCACGGAGAGATACGCCGTCTCCTCGCGGCACTCTATTCGGTAGGTTCGGTCGGGCTCGTCGAGGTCGACGGGCGCGCCGGTCGCCTCGACGACGGCGCTCCCGGCCTCGCGTTCGAGGTCCGAACTGGCGAAGTCGTGCTGGTCGGCGTCGCCGACGCGGTCGGCGTCGACGGCGAACGCCGCCCCGTCGGGGTGGTCGGACGCGAGGCCGCGGCAGACCGCGACGATGTCGTCGAGTGTGGGGTCGCAGGCGACGCAGGGGCGCGCCCAGACGACGCCCGGCACCTCGGCGCAGGCGGCCGCGACGGCCTCGGCGTCGGCCGCGTCGCGGACGAGCAGGCGGGACCACTCCCGCTCGACGCGGCCCGAGAGCGAGCGGTCGTCGAGGACCGCCTGGAGGTTCGTCCGCAGTCTTTCCTCCATCTTCGCCCGGACGCTCGAACTCTTCGTGCCCACCTCGCCGTAGCCGACGAGGACGACGTGCGCCGTCTGATTCACGGTCGACGTTCTCCGCGGGCACCCTTCAGCGTCTCGTTTCGGGGGGCGTCCGTACCCGGCTCGGCACGGCTCGCTCGACCGCTATTAGTGTTATATATCTGTAAATAGTACAATTTACCGAACCGTAGACAGACGGCGAAACAATATAAACCGCTTAATAGATTTCACGCCGTTTCTGTTTCGTACGATCGCCGACCGCCCGCGGCCGCTCTCGACGAACAACTGCCGCCACTTCGATGCCCACTCGATGCCAATGATCGACGAGTCGCCAGCCGACATCGACCTCGCCGACCCGCAGTACTACCTCAACCGCGAGCTGAGCGAGCTGGCGTTCCAGTCTCGCGTGCTCAACGAGGCCCTCGACGACCGGAACCCGCTTCTCGAACGGGTCCGCTTTCTCTCCATCTTCACGAAGAACTTAGACGAGTTCTTCATGAAGCGCGTCGGCGGGCTGAAACAGCAGATAGACGCCGGCGTGACCGAGCGGACGACCGACGGCCGGACGCCCCGCGAGCAGTGGGAGGAGGCCATCGACAAGGCCCGACCCATGTTCGAGCGACAGGCCGCGTGCTACCGCGAGGAGATTCGCCCCGCGCTCGCCGACGCGGGAATCCGCATCTGCGACTACGACGAGCTGACGCCCGCCCAGCGCGCGGAGATGCGCGACTACTTCGAACTCTCGGTGTTGCCGACGCTCACCCCGCTGTCGTTCGACCCGGCCCATCCGTTCCCGTTCATCTCGAACCTCTCGCTTTCGCTCGCGGTCGTCACCCGCGACGACGACGGCGACCAGACGTTCACGCGCGTGAAGATTCCGCAGAACCGCCCCCGACTCGTCGAGGTCGACACCGACGGCGACGAGGTCCGGTACGTCCTCCTTGAGGAGGTCATCCGCGCCAACCTCGACCTCCTGTTCCCGAACGTCGAGGTCGTGGACACCGCGGTGTTCAAACTCACCCGGAACGCCGAGGTCCGCCGCAACGAGGAGGTCGCCGAAGACCTCATCGACATGATAGAGGAGGTGCTCGAACAGCGCCGCTTCGCCACCGTCGTCCGCCTCGAAATCGAGGCCGACGCGCCCGAGGCGGCGCGGGACCTCCTCGTCGAGCAGTTGGACCTCGACGACCGCGAGGTGTTCGAACTCCGCGGGCCGCTCGACTACCGCGAGCTGATGGACCTCGCGGACCTCGACCGCCCGGACCTCTCGTTGGAGTCGTGGACGCCCCAGCCGCACCCGCGGTTTTCGGCCCTCGGCCCCACCGACGCGGGAATCGGTTCGGGCGGGGCTTCTCCCGAGGCGGCCGGGGAGGGCGGCGACACCGTCTTCGACGAGATTCGCCGCAAGGACGTGCTGTTGCACCACCCCTACCACTCGTTCGGCGACACCGTCCAACAGTTCCTCGACGCGGCCGCCACCGACCCCGACGTGCTGGCCATCAAGGCCGCCATCTACCGGACGGCCTCGGACTCGAAGGTAATCGAGGCGCTCATCGACGCCGCCGACAACGGCAAGCAGGTCGCGGCGATGGTCGAACTCAAAGCGCGGTTCGACGAGCAGAACAACCTCGAATGGGTGCGGCGGCTCGAAGAGGAGGGCATCCACGTCGCCTACGGCACCATCGGCCTCAAGACGCACACGAAGACCGCGCTCGTCGTCCGCGAGGAGGAAGACGGCGTCCGCCTCTACTCCCACGTCGCCACCGGCAACTACCACTCCGGGACCGCGAAGGGCTACGTCGACCTCGGCGTTCTCACCGCCGACCGCGACATCGGACAGGACCTCGTGAAGGTGTTCAACTTCTTCACCGGCCCCTCCTTGGACGAGGAGTTCCGGAAGCTCCTCATCGCGCCCGTGACGATGCGAAGCGAGTTCACGAAGTGCATCCGCCGGGAGGCCGAACACGCCCGCGCCGGCCGCGACGCCCGCATCGTCGCCAAGATGAACGCCCTCGAAGACCCCGTCATCGTCGAGGAACTGTACGAGGCGTCGATGGCCGGCGTCGATATCGGCCTGCTCGTCCGCGACATCTGTCGGCTCCGCCCCGGGCTGGAGGGCGTCTCGGAGACCGTCACGGTCCGGAGCGTCGTGGACCGCTTCCTCGAACACTCCCGCATCTTCTACTTCGAGAACGCGGGCGACCCGGACTACTACGTCGGCTCGGCGGACTGGATGACCCGCAACCTCGACAAGCGCGTGGAGGCCGTCGCGCCCGTCGAGGACCCGGACATCCGCGAGCAGCTGCGGTTCGTCCTCGAACTCGGCTTCGCCGACAACCGGAAGGCGTGGGAGATGAACGCCGACGGCACCTACGACCAGCGCGCCCCCGGCGACGGCCACGAGATTAGCATGCAGCGGATTCTGATGGATCAGACGCTCGCGGCGTCGAACACGCCCGGCGTCCACCGCGGTATCTCGGCGTCGCACCCGGACGTGCCCGAGACGCTTCTCGTCGAGTCCGACCCGTCCGTGATGGCTCCCCGTGACGGGTCCGAGAAGCACGTTGCCGCCGGTTCCGACCCCGTCGGCGAGGCGGATGCGGGCGCGCCGAAGAACGGCGACCCGCGGCACGTCCTCGACAGTTTCCCCGAGAAGTGGTACGTGCCGAGCAGTCGGCACTACGAGTACGCGGTTCGGACGCCGGACGGCGACCGCGACTACCGGAAGACCGCCGAAGCGGCCGCGCGGCTGGTCGAGAAGTACTACGGCGAGAAGTAATCGTCCGCCCTCGCGGGCGGCGCGGTCTTTTCTGCGACCGCCGACGCGACGCCTCAGAACGTGCTGAGTTCGCCCTCGATGGTCCGGCGGGTGATGTCGGTCACGTCCGCGAGTTCGCGGTCGATGATGGCGACCACCTCGTCTTCGATGTCGGCGACGGTGACGCCCTCGTCCGTGATGACCTTCGCGTCGGCGACGTGCGGTTCGTCGATGGGGCGGCCGATCTGCGACAGCAGGCGGACCTGCAGGTCGCGGATGCCGTCGACCTCGGCGACGACCGTCTCGGCGATGTGGGTCGAAAGCAGGTTGTAAATCTTCCCGATGTGGTTGACGGGGTTCTTGCCGGAGGTCGCTTCCATGCTCATCGGGCGGTTCGGCGTGATGAGACCGTTGGCGCGGTTACCGCGGCCGACGGAGCCGTCGTCGCCCTGCTCGGCGGACGTGCCGGTCGTCGTGAGGTAGATGGAGCCCTCGTCGTAGTCGTCGGCGGTGTTGACCTCGACGTTGACCTCGCGGTCGGTGTAGTCGGTGGCGAGGTCGGTGACGAACTCGCGCACGTCGTCGACGGCGGCGACGTAGTCGTCGATGTCGTCGAGGTGTTTGTCGACCATCGCGGCGGCGACGGTCACGTCGATGACGTCGCCCTCGCGCTTGCCCATGAGCTTGATGTCCTGTCCGAGTTCGGGGTGGTCGTCGCCGTAGGCCGCGCCGTTGAGGGCGCGCTCGGCTTCGAGGACGATGCGCTCCGTCTCGGTCAGGGGGGCGTGGCCGACGCCGAAGCTCGTGTCGTTGGCCATCGGGACCTGCTGAGTCTCCTCGCCGAACACGTCCTGGAGGTCGCCGGAGCCCTCGCCGAGCTTCACGTCGACGATGATGTCCGTGCCCACGTCGAGCCCGGGGATGTTCTCGTTGAGGTACTCCCGGGCGGCGCGGAGCGCCGTCGAGTCGACGGGAATCTTCTCGCCGTCGTACTCCTTCGTGGCGCGGCCGACGATGAGGAGATAGATGGGCTCGATGACCTCGCCGCCGCCGAAGGCGGGCGCGGCCGTGCCGGCGACGAGTTGCGTCTCGTCAGTGTTGTAGTGAAGCACCTTGCCGACGCGGTCGAGATAGAGGTTCGAGAGGGCGCGGGAGACGCTCTCGGCGATGCCGTCGGAGATGGAGTCAGGGTGCCCGATGCCCTTTCGCTCGACGATTTCGACCTCCTGGTCCTCGACCGCGCGCTTGTCGGCGGATTCGAGGCGGATATTTCGGTCGCTCATTGGCGGGACGTACCCGGCGGGCGGTTCTATAACTTGCGGAAACCTTTGGCCACAATCGTATTACTTGAGAGTATGCTCGGGCAGTATCTGCCGAGAGCGCGGACGACCGAGAGCCGTCTGCCCGCCTACTCCTCGGGCGCGCCGAGCAGCATTCCGAGGTAGGAGGTCCGAATCTGGTCGTCGGGGTCGAGACCGAGCTCCCGGAGGACGGCGAACGCCCCCTCGCGGGCGTCGTCGACGCCGGATTCGACCTCGACTTCGACCTCGACGAACTCGCCGAGTCCGGACACCGAGTCGAGCGAGACGGTGTAGCCGTCGAGGGCGAACCGCTCGCGCTCTTTCTCGACGGTCGCGGCGGGTTCGAAGCCGACGGCCTCGCAGATGTCGTCCATCGTCTCGCCGTCGTCGACGCCCGTCTCGTACTCCCGGCGGGTCTTCGACGACTCGTCGACGAGCGGTCCCTTGTAGGTGACGACGGTCTCCTCGTCGGCGAGTTCGCCGCCCTCGTAGCGCGATTCGCGCCGGAGGCGCAGCGCCTCGTCGGTCTCGGCGAAATCTCGGTGCGGGGCGTCGTAGTAGGTGTCCGTCTGGGCGACGCGGTTGACCCGTTCGGCCTCGGCCGCGTCGAGTCGCTCGCGAACCGCGTCGTGGTCCGCGCGGACCTTGACCTCGACTTCGTACATGCTCTCACGGGCGCGTCCGGGGGGCAAAAACGTCGGTGACTCGCGTCGGCGACCCCTCAGTACTGTGGCATTTGTTATCTTTTATCATGTAAGAACCCGTAGTATGACGGGAGTATGAGCCAAGAGACGCCGAACCCGGCTACCGCGGTTGGACAGCACGTCGGCGAGACCGCCGACTACGAAATCACGGGCCGCGTCGTCCTCACCGCGATGGCGAGCGGGTTCGTCGGGACGGTGTTGATGCTGCCCGTCCTCGTCGGCATCCCCGAACTCTTCGGCCTCTTTACGACCGAACCGATTACGCGATTCGCCGGGATGGCGAGGTTCTTCGGTTACGAACCGACGCTCGCCCTCGGGGCCTTCCTCTTCGGCATCGGCGGCGTGGTCGTCCTCCCGGTGACGTTCGTCGTCGTCGGCGCGTTCCTCCCGCCGGAGTCGCCGGAGTACCTCCGCGGCGTGTCGTTCGCGACGCTCTACTGGGTCGGCTTCGTGCCGGCGTTCTGGCCGCCCGCCGACGCGTTCGTCGTCGCCTCGTTCCTCGTGTTCTCGCTTCTGGCCCACTGGGTGTACGGCCTCTCGCTCGGCTACCTGCTCGACCTGTTCGCGGATATCCCGCAACACGAGGTCTGAGCGCCGGCGGGGGCGCGGCCGCTGTTGTCCGCCGTCGTCCGCACCTCTCGCCGCCACATGCGTCTCTTTGGCCTTTCGTTCGGCGTCTGTCGTCTCCCGCTTCCACCGTCCGCACTCGCGCCGTTCTCCCCGCCTCGCCGTGAACGACCGGAACCGGCCGCTCGACACCGTTCGAACCCGATAGCTCCGAAACAATAATCATCACGAACGTTAATTATCTTATTTGGGTGGTGTTATCAATGGTCACGGATCTCGTACTGACGGCCGCGTTCCCGCTCCAGTCGGGGTTAGTCCCGCGGGGGACCCGCGAGTTCGTCTTCGAAAGCATCTTCGAGGTGTTCCTGCTTTTGGGGACGCTCGTCGGGGTCGTCGTCGTCGGGTACATGCTCTACAACGCGTACAGGTATCGCTCCGGTTCCGGAAACGGTCACGTCGACGACGAGAACCGGCTCGTCCTCGGGGAGCTCCCGTCGGGGAGCGGCGGGGGCCGGAAGCTGTTCACCTCGTTTTTCATGAGCATGGTCATCGTCGTCTCGCTGGTCTCGTGGACGTACCTGACGCTCCTGTACGTCGAGGACGGTCCCGCGGACGACGACTCGCTCGACGTGGCCGTCGAGGGCTATCAGTTCGGCTGGCGTTTTACCTACCCGAACGGCCACACCACCGACGGCGTGCTCCGGGTCCCCGCCGACCGGCCCGTCCAACTGACGATTACCACGGCGGACGTGTTCCACAACTTCGGCATCACGGAGTTACGCGTCAAGTCCGACGCCATCCCCGGTCAGGAGACGGAGACGTGGTTCACCGCCGACGAACCGGGGACCTACACCGCGCAGTGTTACGAGCTCTGCGGCGTGGGCCACTCCTACATGTCCGCCGAGGTCATCGTGATGCCGCCCGACGAGTACGAGGCGTGGTACGCGAACACGACCGCGGAGAACGCGACCGCCGATAACGCGACCACGGACAGCGCGACCGCGAACGAGTCGAACCTCCGACCGGCGGTGGTTCCATGACCGACGCGTCTCCCGAGCGGGACGCCGCGGCCGACGGCGGCCACGAGGTCGCCCACGGCGGCGACGACCACGGCCACGACTTCCCCGGCACGGGGAGCATCAAGCGCTGGTTCGTCACGACGAACCACAAGGACGTTGGCATCCTCTACATCGTCACGTCGCTTTTCTTCCTCGTTCTCGGCGGCGTCCTCGCGTGGCTGATGCGCGTCCAACTGCTCGCCCCGCGCGCGCTCGGCGAGGGTATTCTCGCGCCCGTCGCGTACAATCAGGCCGTCTCGGCCCACGGGCTGTTGATGGTGTTCTGGTTCCTCTCGCCGTTCGCGTTCGGCTTCGCCAACTACGTCGTCCCGCTCCAACTCGGCGCGAAGGACCTCGCGTTCCCGCGGCTCAACGCGCTGTCGTACTGGCTGTATCTGTTCTCGGGCATCCTGTTCGGCGTCTCGTTCTTCCAAGGCGGCACCTTCTCCGGCGGGTGGACGATGTACGCCCCGCTGAACGTTCCGACGTTCACGCCGGACGTGGGGGCGTCGACGGCCGTCTTGGCGCTCGTGCTGTTCGTCGCCTCCGTCACCGTCTCGTCGGTCAACTTCCTGACGACGATGCACCGGATGCGCGCCGAGGGGCTGACGCTCCGGAACCTCCCGCTGTTCAGCTGGACGATTCTCCTGACGGCCTGGATGATGCTGTTCGCCTTCGCGGCGCTTCTGGCGGCGCTGTTGGTGCTGTCGTCGGACCGCCTGCTCGGGACGACCTACTTCGCCATGGAGTCGCCGGCGGGGGCGCTCCTGTGGACGCACCTGTTTTGGTTCTTCGGTCACCCCGAGGTGTACATCGTCTTCTTCCCGGCGCTCGGCGTCATGGCCGAGGTGTTCCAGACGTTCACCGGCCGCCGCATCGTCGGCCGCAAGTGGTTCATCCTCGCGATGGTGCTCGTCGCCATCCAGAGCTTCGCCGTCTGGATGCACCACATGTTCCTGACGAGCATCAACCTGCAGGTGAAGACGCTGTTCATGATAACCACCATCGGCATCTCCCTGCCGTTCGACCTGATGGTGTTCGCGCTCATCTACACGATGCTGAAGGGGAAGATTCGCTTTACGACCCCGTTTCTGTTCGTCTTCGGGGCGCTCCTGTTGTTCATCGTCGGCGGCATCACCGGCGTCTTCCTCGGCGCGGTCGTCCTCGACTACGAGTTCCGCGGCACCTACTGGGTCGTCGCCCACTTCCACTACGTGATGGTCGGCGGGGTGACGGCGCTCGTCGGCGGCCTCTACTACTGGTTCCCGAAGATGACCGGCCGGATGTACGACGAGTTCCTCGGCAAACTCCACTTCGCCGTCTACTTCGTCGGCTTCAACCTGCTGTACTTCCCGCTTTTCGTCGCGTGGGAGACGCCCCGCCGCGTGTTCGACTACGCGCCCGAACTCGCGCCGTGGCACCAACTCGCCACCGTCGGCGGGTTCGTCCTCGGGCTGTCGTTTCTCATCATGTTCTATAACCTGTTCAAGAGCGCCTTCGTCGGCGACCCCGCGCCCGACAACCCGTGGGAGTACGCGACGACGGCCGAGTGGGCCGTCTCGTCGCCGCCGCCGCTTGAGAACTTCGACGGGACGCCGACCTACCGAAACGGTCACCTCGAATTCCTCGACATCGGCGAGGTCGAACCGAGCGAGGACCGGTCCGGCGGACCGACCGGCGCGGCCGTCTCCGACGGCGGCGTCACCGCCTCGGCGACGACTCCGGTCTCGACCGCGCTCTCGACGGCCGAAGCGACCGAAGTCGAGGGGCCGAGCCACGCGAGCATCTGGCCGTTCGTCCTCTCCGCCGGCGCGTTCCTCGTCCTCCTCGGCCTCTCGCCGCTTCAGGACGCCGCGTTCCCCGAGGGGATGGTCGGGGCCGCCTACGCGACCACGACCGTCGCGGGCGGCGTCGTCACCCTCGGGTCGCTCGTCGCCATGGGGCTCGAACCGTTCCACGGCCCGGTCTTCGAGGAGGGCGAGGCGTGGCCCTTCGCCGGCATCGACAACGGCAAGGTCGGGATGTGGATATTCCTCGCGTCCGACGTGGTGCTGTTCGGGGGCTTCATCGGAGCCTACGTGTTCACCCGCGTCGCCTTCGGCTGGACCGGCTGGGAGCCGATTCCGCCGGACCCGATTCCGGGGCTCGTGAACACCTACATCCTGCTCACGAGCAGTTTCACGGTCGTCCTCGCGCTCGTCGCGGCCGAGAAGCAACACAAGTGGGGCGTCGTGACGAGCCTCGGGGCCACGTTCGTCCTCGGCGTCGGCTTCCTCGTCAACAAGGGACTGGAGTGGCAACACCTGTTCCACGAGGGGCTGTGGCTCTCGACGAACGTCCGCGCCTCGACGTTCTTCCTCACGACCGGCCTGCACGCCGCCCACGTCATCGCGGGCCTCGTCGTCGCACTGTACCTGACCGCGCGCGCCTGGCGGGGCGCGTACCTCGAAGACAGCCGATCGGTGGAGTACTTCGGCCTCTACTGGCACTTCGTCGACATCGTCTGGCTGTTCCTGTTCCCGCTGTTCTACATCCTGTGAGGTGACAGAAATGGTATCCACGAAACTCTATACGGCGATTTACGCGGTGTTGTTCGTCTCGGCGACCGTCCAAGTGCTGGTCGAGTTCGCCGGACTGAGCTACTGGCTGGCCTTCGGTGTCATCCTCGTCCTGTCGGCCGCCAAGGCGGTGTTGGTCGCGGCGTACTTCCAGCACCTCCGGTTCGAGCCGCGCTCGCTGACGTATCTGGTCGGCATCGGCCTCGCGGCCGCGCTGGCGCTCACGCTCGCGGCGTCGTACTCGCTCCTGTGACCGTGCGAGCCGACTCCCGTTCCCGCTGGCGCTCCCGCGAAACCCTCGTCGCGGTCGGCTACGCGCTCCTGTTTTCGGCCCCCGTCGGCGTCGGCGTGACCGTCATGATGACTCGCGTCGCCCCCGGGGGACTCACCGACCCGCTCGTCGTCGGCCCCGGTCTCGTGCTCGCGGTGGCCGTCTTCGTGCTCGTCGTCGCCGCCGCGACGACCGGCGAGAACGCGGCCTGACTGGGCGCTGTCGTTTCCGTTTTGTGGCTCTGTCGAATCTCTCAGAACCTGACAGAATCCGTGTGACACGGAAAGAGGGTGTACTCAGCGAAGTATCCGGGATAACGGGGAGCGTCACGAGAGATGGTCTGGTCGGTAACTAGGGTAGAGCCAACCTGAACGACCGGTATCCGGCCGTGTGGAGAAGATTCATTGCTTCGTCGTCCGTGACCGCAATCTGTGTCTGAACAGCCCTCCAACACTGAACCATCCTTTGGACTGGTCGTCCAGACCATCTTTGTTCTCGCGATGGTAATCGGCATCCCCTCGGCGTTTGCGCTCGGCGGACGGCTCCGCTCTCTCGCCCTCGCGGCTGTAAGCACCTTGCTGCTCGTGGGCTTCCTCGTCGTCGGTTACCGTCACGCGCGCCGACGGAAGTCCCTTCACCAACATGTCGCGTTCTTGGCGGTCTGGTTCGGCGGTATCGTTCTGGCGGACCGCCTTGCCCGCGTGGCGAGCGGTCGCCTTCCGGAGCCGGGACCCTACCTCATGGCAGTGGGCGTCACCCTCGGCGCGCTCTGGCTCGGTTCGCGATTCGCCTACGGTGGCGCACTCACGCAAGCGCTGTTTGGGTCAGACTGAGATCTCACGACAGGCGTGTACAGGTCAGTCGAGCTGGAATCACTCGCAACGTACTCACTCCGTGGCGTATTCGCGCACGCTATTCAGCACGGCCACAGCAAACTATCAGTAACTGAGGACTTCAACAACGTCTCGTTTCTCCTCTCCCGCACTCGCACGTACCTTCTTTGACCTCGGTGTGGTAACATCACGCATGAATCAGAATACCGTCGCACTCGCGGCCGCCTTCGGAGCCGTCGTGGTCGGACTCGCGGTCCTCCTCGGCTCGGAGGCGGTTGGCGCAAGCGAATCGTTCGTCGTGGTCGGCGGCGTCGTCGCGCAGGCCGGCGTCGCCGTCCTCACCGGGGTCGTGATGCGCCTGCCCGACCCGCACGAGGGAGAACACGGCGGGGACAGCGGTCACGCCTGAATGACTCGCGCTGCGCTCACAGACTGAAGCCGACGACTGCGAGCAGGAACAGCGCCGTGAAGACCACGCCGAGCGCGCCCGCAACCTTCAGATGGTAGACGAATAGGTCTTCGTCCTCTGCCTCGACCGCGGCCTCGTACGCCGCTTTTTCGCCGTCGCGCAGTCCCTCGTGGGCGTCGCCGACGTGGAGGTCTCGGAGTCGCTCCCGTCGGAACGGGCGGTCGCAGTAGGGACACGTCGCGGCCGCGGTCTCGCCGTCGGGGACGGCGGTTTCGGGGACGACGACCGGTTCTTGGCGGCTCATCCGGCGACACCCCCGACCGCCGGTTGGGCGACGACCCACAGGCTCGCCATCGTGTAGCCGACCGTGACGGCGACGAAGGGGTACTCGCTCCGGAGCGGTTGCAGCCGACCCGGAAAGAGGTCGAACGCGCGGGCGTGGGCCACCCACACCGAAAGCAGGTGGCCGAGGACGACGAACGCCAACTGGAGGCCGCCGAACCACGCCGGAACGACCAGCACCGAGGGGTTCGCGGGCGGCGACAGCGGCGAGGCCGCGACCGCGACAAACGCGGGCGCGAGTCCGACGACGTAGCCGAGGAAGTGCGCGAGGTGGTAGCCGGCGGCGATAGGAACCAACGCGGGCGCGAACCAGCCGGCGACGAAGCCGACGGTCACGTACGTGTCGGCGGTTCCGCGGGCGACGCTCGCGGCCAGTCGGTAGCCGCCGACGAAGACGAGAAAGCCCGCGACGATTCCGACGAGGTTCGCGAGCCACGCGGGGGCCGGAGCCGCGGCGTCGAGGACGCGCCCCCACGCGACGGTGACGACGAGGCCGTCGAACGTCGTCACCCAGAGGAGCGCGACGACGAACGCCACGTCGTCGGCACCGAGTCGCTCGCGGGTGCGCGCCAGCCCCGCGCCGGGAATCGAAATCGAGAGGCCGCCGCCGTCGATTCGTCGGACCGGCGCGAGCAGGCCGTACAGTCGGAACACCCGCGCGACCGGGTCGGCGCGGCGGAACCACGCGTCGCCGTAGACGAGCGCGCCGCCGACAGTGAGGAGGCTGTAGACGACGACCACGACCGCGAGCGCCCGCGGGTCCGCCGCGAGCGGGCTGACGACCTCCAGCCAGACGAGTCCGAGGAGACCGACGACGCTCGGCCACGACCCGAGTCGGTCGGGGTACGGCCGCGGCAGCCCCCACCTCCCCTCGAATCGACTTCGAAGCGCCGCACCGAGCGTCCGCCACGGGTTCACGAGCGGCCACGCGTTCCCGACGAGGTAGGTGGCCATCGTGAATCCGGCCCACCAGCCGACCCAGACGAGCAGGACGCCGAGGTTGGCGATGCCGACGGGCGGCCCGAACAGTCCGAAGGCGACGACGAGCGCGAGCGCGGCAATGCCGAGGAGCCTGAGCGCGGCTTCCGCGGCTTCGACGCCGACGCCCCCGGCGATCCTTCCGACTCGAACGCCAGCGCGCCCGAAGGCGTCGAGCGTCTCGTCGTCGGTGACGAACGCCGACAGCAGGAACGAGACGCAGACGACGCCGCCGCCGGAGACGACGACGAGCCAGAACGGGGCCGGAACCGAGCGGAGCGACCCGGCCAGCGAGCCGGCGTGCGCGAGCGCAGGAGTCGAACAGACGGCGGACGCGACCGCGAGCGCGACTGTCCAGACGGCTCCGCGTCGAGCCGCGGCGCGGACCTCTCCTCCCTCGGCGCGGCGGCTCATCGTCGCGTCCGCCCCGCAAGCGACGGACCGACCGCGAGCAGGGCCACGGCGGCGACGAACACCAGCGTCGAGATGTCGACCGAGAGCGCCCGGAGCGCGCTCACGACGCCGGTTCCGCCGGCCGCGCCCGCGGCGAGACCGCCGACGAGCGGGACGGTACAGCCGACACACGAAACGAGTCCGAGCGCCCCCGAAAGCGCGCTCTTCGCGGCGTCGAGGGCGGCGGCGTAGACGAGGTACGCGAGCGCGAGGTAGCCGGCCACGCGGTACGGGACGAACGTCGCCGAAACGACTTCGCCGGCGTAGCCGACCCGCGGCCCCCATCCGGGCGCGGCGAGCGAGAACTGCCAGCCGGTCGGGCGATGCGCGGCGGCGTGGCCGTGGCTCCCGCCGAGAAGCGCGGCGAAGTCCACGGACACCAGTCCGGCCAGCGACGCGAGGACGACGAAGTACGCGGCGGCGACCGCGCCGGCGACGAGTCGCGCCCGACGGCTCGCCCGCGGCGGGTCGGTCCAGAGGACGGCCGCCGCGCCGACGGTTATCCAGACGAGCGGGTACAACAGGTACCGGAGGCTCTCGACGCGCTCCGGCGAGGCGGAGAAATACGCCCCGACGGCGAGCGCCTCGACCCAGCAGAGCGCCGCGAGCCACCACAACCGCGGCGCGTGGCGGGGGTCGAGTCGCCCCGCGTACGAGGTCGCCATCTCAGAGGAGGCCCACCAACCTGAGCACGATGCCGACGACGAACAGCAGGCCGAGCACCCACGACCCGAGAAGCGCCGCCTGCGACCGCGCCAGTCCCCGCCCGCGTGCAGCGTGATACGTGCCGTAAAAGAGGTACGCGACGACGACGGTGAGCGTCCCGGCGACGAGGACCGGTCCCGCGGCGTCCGACACGCCCTCGGGGATGGCGCTGCCGCCGACGAACAGCACCGCCACCGCGCCGAACCCGAGCGCCGCGAGGAGGAACACGACCGACAGCACCGTCGGGTCGTCGGCCCACCGGCGGGCGGCGCTTCCCCCGCTCCCCGCCGACCCGCCACCGGTCGGCGTCGGAACGCTCGTGACGGAGTAGTGTCGCCAGCCGCGACCGGTCAGAAACACGGTCAGCGCCAGCAGTACGACGCCGAGGACGAACCCGAGGAACAAGCCGGTCTGTGCCATGTGAACACGCCTCGTTTTCTATAACTATTGACAATGATATAAGCGATTCGACCCCACAGCGGCCCTCGGGGTCGAGTTCCCGGCGGTCGGCCGCCTCGAACGCGCCGCGACGGCGAAACGTGATTCTTAAGGGTCGCACGAGTCACGTAGCGTGTATGAGCGACGAACAGCAGGCGGAGGCCGAGCAGGTCGATGAAGAGGTCGAGTCCGGTATTCAGGACGGCGACTTCGTTCGCCTCGCGTACACGGTGCGAACGATCGAGGACGGCGACGTCGTCGACACGACGGACAAAGAAGTGGCCGAAGAGGCCGAGATCGACGTCGAGGGCTACGAGTTCGAGCCCCGCGTCGTCATCGTCGGCGCCGGCCACGTCTTCCCCGAGGTCGACGACGCCCTCATCGGTGCCGAGGCGGGCGACGAGGGCACCGTCGAGATTCCGGCGGTCGACGCCTTCGGCGAGTACGACGAGGACGAAGTGCGCACGGTCAGCGCCAACAAGATCGACGAGGACGACCGCTACCCCGGCGCGCAGGTCACCATCGACGGCGAGCAGGGTCGTCTGGAGACCATCATCGGCGGTCGCGCCCGCGTCAACTTCAACCACCCCCTCGCCGGCGAGGACCTCGAATACGAGTACGAAGTGCTCGAACTCGTCGACGACCGCGAGGAGCAGGCCTCCGGCCTCCTCGGCATGTACCTTCAGCAGGCCCCCGAAGTCTGGATTCAGACGGACGAGGTCGAAGAGGAGCAGGTCGTCGAGTCCGACGACGAGGACGAGGACGCCGAACCCGAGACGGAGACCGTCACCGTCGAGAAGGACACGCTCTACATCGAGGCGACGCCGCAGATGACGATGAACCAGCAGTGGATGTTCTCCAAGCAGCAGATCGCCCAGGACATCATGCAGCGGCTGGACATCGACCGCGTCATCGTCCAGGAGACCATCGAGGGCGGCATGGGCGGCATGGGCGGCCTCGGCGGTATGATGGGCGGCGCGGGCGGCGCCGACATCGAAGAGGCAATCGAGGACGTCGACATCGACGCCGACGAACTCGCCGCGGAACTCGACGCCGACGAAGAGTAAGCGAGTCAACCGCCCTCGCCGTCCCGGCGAATCGGCGGCTTCTTGACACTCGCCTTCCGACCGCCTCGTAGCTATGGCTTCGTCAGACGACGCCGCGACGGACGAGTTCCGCGACATCACAGACGTGAAAGTCGCGCTCGTCGCCGGGCTCTGTGCCGTCGCATTGACGCTCTCGCTCGAATACGGCGCCGGTATCGAGGTGCCGTTCGTCTACCGCCTCTCCCCGCTCGTACCGTACTTCGCCTACGTCTTCTCCCGCGGCGCGGCGCTGTCCGCCCGGACGTGGATGGCGCTCACCGCGGTCGTCACGCTCGCCACGTTCGGTTACTTCGCGTTCTAAGCGACCTCTCTCCCGGCCGGACGCGACTTTCGGGTCAGGCGATGTCGCGGCTGGTGTCGACGGTGACGCGCTCCGCCAGCCGGAGTTTGATGGTCTCGTTGAGCGCGCGCCCCCCGCGGAACTTGGGGACCGCGAGTCGGTTGACGATCTCCGAGCCGTCTATCTTCGTATCGAGGTCGAACACCACGTCGGCCATGTGCTCGGTCAGGTCGCGGTTGTCGGGAACCGTCTCGCCTTTCAGGCCGTGGAGGACGGTCAGCCCCCGCGTGTTGACCATGTGGGTCTGGAGGTCGTTGAGAAACCGCCGGTAGCGGGGCGGTTCGCTCCGTTCGAGCACGTCGACCACGTCGATGACGAGGTTCGCTCCCTCCGGGAGGTCGCGGACCAGACTGCTCGCCGCGTCCAGCGGGGCGTCGCCGCCCACGTCGCGCACGGTGGGGTTCCCCGTCGGACCGGGGTTCCGTTCGAGCGCGTCGGTGACGGCCTCGGCGGAGCGAACCGTCGTCAGCCACAGCGTCCCCCGCGTGGTCGTCAGTTCGTGGAGAAACAGTTCGGACTGGCTGGCAGGGTCGGCAGCGAGGAGGACGATGCTCCCCGCGGGGATGCCCCCGTCGAGTTGGCGGTCGAGCACGTCGATTCCCGTCGCCAGTCGAGACATGCCCGTGTGTTAGGCGGAGGCTCATATTACTCCTTCCCCGATATCTTGTCGGCTATCCGACTGTACGCCGCCCGAACTGTCGGACGAGTGAGGACTGGCGACGACTCCTCCGGAACGGTCCCGAGCACCGGCGCGCCCACGAGGTCGGACACCGCCTCGGGCGCCATTCGTGACCGCGAAACGACACATCCGACGACGGGGGTGCCGAGCGCCCGCGCCATCGCGGCCGTCTTCGCGGCGTCGC
>NZ_CSTE01000002.1:506272-659225 GCF_001368915.1 Haloferax massiliensis
GGCGGCGTCGGGGCCGGCCCCCGCGGGGCAGTCGACGACCGCGCGCCGCTCGTCGTCCGCGGCGGTTCGGAGCCACCGCTCGAAGGCGTCGTCGTCGGCCCCGGCTGGCGCCGGCAACACGGAGACGGTCGAGTCGGTCGGATGCGGCCGGACCGACGGCTCTCGGGCGGGTGCGCCCGAGGCGGCGTCCACCGGGCGTTCGACGCCGGCCATCGCGTGGAGGTTCGGCATGTCCCTGTCGGCGTCGACGGCGAGCACCGGGCCGTCGAGCGCGCTCGCCAGTCCGAGGGTCGTGGTGGTCTTCCCGCTGCCGCCCTTGCCGCCCGCGATTGCCAACATAGCCGGGGCTGGCCCCGGCTTGGTACTTGAACCTGCGGCGAAAACGAGTCGCGCCGAGTCGTCCTCAGTCGTTACAACAGCCGCCGGCCTCGCCGCCGAAGTCGACCGCAAGCGGCTCCGAGATGGCCTCGTTAATCTTCTCCAACTCGCCGACGAGTTCGGCCTGCGCGAGGAGGTACTCCTCCATCACGGGCTCGGAGTGGAGTTCCTCTTGGGCCGCTTGGACCTTTCGGAGCCCCTCTTGGGTCGCTTCGCCCATCTGCCGGGACACGTTGAACTCCTCGCGGAGCTGGTTGAACTCCGTGATGAGTTCCTGCACGTCGTCGTCGGCTTCGACGGCGGCCTTCGCCTCCTCGTAGGCTTCGTACTTCGGATGGTCGGCGATGGCTTCGCCGAGTTCGCGCCCGAGTTCTTCGAGCCGCGTCGTCTGCGTGCTCATAGCCGCGCGTTGGGGTGCGAGCGGTTTCAACCTGCCGAACGGGGAAGGACGGGCGATTCCGCAGACGGCGGCTCAGACGCGGGCTTCGACGAACGCGACCACGTCCCGCAGTTCGTCCGGGCCGACGCCGTGGGGCGCGCCGTAGACGTTCGCGGTCACGTCCGCGCCGAGTTCGCGGAGGCGCTCGGCCGCGCGTTCGACCCGCGAGGCCGGGATGACTTGGTCCATCGACCCGCCGCCGACGAACACCGGCTTGCCGGCGATGCCGTCGGGGTCGAGGTCGGCGTGCGAGTCAGCGAGGTAGCCGTGGAGCGCGACGACCCACGCGTAGTCGTCGGGGTCGTCGAGGAGGAGCGACAGGCTGGTAATCGCGCCCTGACTGAACCCGAGGAGTCCGATTCGGTCGGGGTCGATGTCGTACGCCTCGACCGCGCCGGCGATTGCCTCGCGGACGAGGCTCCGGGAACGCTCGAACTGCTCGGCGTGGGGCTGGCTCTGGTGGAGACCGCCCTCGGAGAGGTCGAGTTCGTACCACGTGTAGCCGCCCTGCAGCGGGTCGGGCGCGCGGAGGCTCACGACGTGGACGTGGTCGGGGAACTCCCGTGCGATAGACAGGAGGTCCTGTTCGTTCGAGCCGCGGCCGTGGAGCAGGACGACGGCGGGAGCCGGTCCGTCGCCCGGCTCCGACGGTTCGACGTGGACGTGTTCGAGGGGGATGTCTGACATGGACGGCGGTAGGCCGCCGCGAGCCTTGAATCCCCGAGTGACAACGGGGTAACCGGGTGACGCCGCCGTCGACGCCGCGGTTCGATTCGGCGTGCGTGCGGGTGTGTGACGCTCATTCGTGGGGAAGCGCGGTGGTTAAACGGCTCCGTCCGCAACGATGGGGCAATGAGTCAGGACGCCACCTCGGAGGGAGACCTCCGAAACACCGGGATGTCGCTCAAGCACGACCGGGAGTGGGACTACGAACTCGAACAGATCGTCGAAGCCATCGAGGAGCGCGACGCAAAGCGCGTCGGCCTCCAGTTCCCCGAGGGGTTGAAGCGCCGCGGCCCGGCGGTCGCCGACGACCTCCGACAGCTCTGCGACGACGACGTGACGTTCATGCTCTCCGGTCAGCCGTGTTACGGCGCGTGCGACCTCGACACCTACCTCATGCGGCGGACCGACGTGTTCGTCCACTTCGGCCACTCGCCGATGAAGGAGTCGGACAAAATCATCTACGTCCCGCTTTTCTCCAACGTCGACCCCTTCCCCATCATGGAGGACGCGCTCGACGACATCGAGGGCGACGAGGTCGGCCTCGTCACCACCGCCCAGCACATGAACCGCTTCGAGGACATGTGCGACTGGCTCGAAGAGCGCGGCTACACCGTCCAGACCCGCAAGGGCGACGACCGCCTCACCTACGAGGGACAGGTCCTCGGTTGTAACTACGCCTCCGCGGACATCCCGGCGGACGACGTTCTCTACGTCGGCGGCGGCAAGTTCCACCCGCTCGGCCTCGCGATGGAACACCCCGACAAGAACGTCGTCATCGCCGACCCCGTCAACAACGTCGTCACCATCGCCGACACGCGGAAGTTCATGAAACAGCGCTACGCCTCGGTCCACAAGGCGATGGACGCCGAGAAGTGGGGCGTCATCTTCTGTACGAAAATCGGCCAGGGTCGCATGGAAATCGCCGAGAAGATTCTCGAAGACAACGACAACGCCTATCTCATCACCATGGACGAGGTGACGCCGGACCGCCTCCGCAACTTCGACATGGACGCGTTCGTCAACACCGGCTGTCCGCGCATCACGACCGACGACGGCCCGCGCTTCCACAAGCCGATGCTCACGCCGCAGGAGTACCGCATCGCCGTCGGCGACGAGCCGCTCGACGCCCTCGAATTCGACACGTTCCACGGCACCTGGTAGCCCGAGACTCCCGGTGAGCGCCCCGCCCCGGCGCGTGGCTCTCGCGACGCCGCCGAGGGGAGCGTCCTGTTTCGACTCTTCCGCCTCGCTTCGGACGTATCCGATTTTCTGACAGTCCATCCAGAATACCTATACGAGTCGCCATTCGACGGACACGTATGGTCCCTCCACGAACACGAACTGCCCTCCTGAGCCTGCTCGGCGTCCTCGCGCTCGCGGGGACCGCCGCCGCGCAGAACCTCGAATCCGCACAGCAGATTTCGCCGGTGTTCCGCGCCGGTGGAAGCTTCCTCATCGACCTCGTCGTCGGCGGCATCCTCGTCGCCGCGGCCCCGGCGTACACCAGAGACGCCATCGCCGAGATTCGGGACGACCCCGGCGGGTCGTTCCTCTGGGGTCTGGGCGTCAGCATCGGCGGCGTCATCGTCCTCGTCCTCCTCGCAATCACCATCATCGGCCTCATCGTGGCGATTCCGGGGTTCCTCGCGCTCATCCTGCTTAGTATCGTCGGCGGCGCGGTTTCGACGGTCTTCCTCGGCTCGCTCGTGACTGGCACCGCCTCCGGCGGGTCTCCCCCGCTCGGCGTCTCGGTCGCGGTCGGCGCGCTCGTCGCGGCGGTCCTGTCGCTCGTCCCCATCCTCGGTAGCGTCATCCTGTTCGTCGTCGATATGCTCGGCCTCGGCGTCGTCGGCCGCAACCTCATCCGGCAGTGGGTCTGACGCCGCGCCGCCGCTTCTGACAGGCGGCTCTCAGGAGCACCACAACATTCAGGGTACAGGTAGCGAATTGGTCAGACAGATGCCGACGACCCACCTCCCCGTTCTCGGATTCGACGTGCAGCGGGTCGTCACCCCGCTCGAAGCCGCCGACGTCGACGCAGACCGGGTTCGGCTGGTCCGCGACGAGGCCGACCCCGAGCAGGGTCGCGACCCGGACGACTGTACGCCCGGCGCGCCGCGAGCGAGCGCCCGCGCCGCGAAAGCCGTCTCCGAACGGCTCGCGGGCCGGGGGACGCTCGACGAAGCGCGGCTCCCCTTCACCGCGTCGTTCGAGGAACTGTACGCCGCGACGGCCGACCTGCTCCGCGAGGCCGCCGCGGACGGCGACGTGCAGGTGAACCTCTCGGGCGCGCCCCCGCAGGTCGCCGCCGCGTTCTACGCCGCGCGGACCGCCCTCGTCGACGGCGGCGACCTCGACCGCGGGACCGTCTCGCTCTTGGCGATTCCCGCGACCGACCGTCCCGACCTCGCCGCCATCGACGACCTCCGGACGCTCGTCGCCGACGTCGAGGCCGCGTCGGACGCGTTCGCCGAGTTCCGGCCGCCCCGCGGGCGCTCGTGGGGCGCGCTCCGGCGGCGACTCGCCGCTCGGCGCGATGAGTTCCTACGTCGGCCGCGCCCGCGAACAGTTGGCCGACCTCGTCGAGTCCGAGGCCCCCCGCCCGGACCCCGAAGACACCCGCGACCCGAACGCGGTCCTCGACGCGCTCGACGGGTGGCTCGACGCCGAGAGCCGCCTGCTCGCGTCGGTCGAAGACGACCCCCGCGAACTGGTCGGGCGCTTCCGGACGAGCTGTGAGGCGCGCTTCGGGAAGTTCGAAGACCGGGCAACCATCGAGCTGTTCGAGTCGCTCGACCGCTTCGAGGCGCACCTCGACGCCTATCTGGACGCCCGGTCGCAGCTCTCGGCCGCCGCCGCTCCGGTCGCAGAACGGACGGCCGACCTCTCCGAGCGGGCCACAGCGGCCGCGACGAGCCTCTCCGAACTCGACGAGTCCGGTCCGGCGACCGGCGAGTCGGGCCTCGAACTCGACGCCCACGCGCTCTCGCCGTTGGGCGACCTCGAAGCGGCGGTGCTGTCCGTCCTCGTCGCGGGGCCGCCGCGCTCCCGCCCGCGGACCCGCCGCGCGGTCGCCGCCGAACTCCGCGAGCGCGCCGAACACCACGGCATCGTCGCCGGCGCGCGCGACGAGGAGACGTGGTCGGCGTTCGATTCGTTCTGCGTGGGCGTCGCTCGCGACAGCGTGACCGGCGACCGCTTCGAAAAGCGACTCTCGAACGCGCTCGCCCCCAGACTCGACGTGGCCGTCGAGGGACTCGCCGCGAACGGGTTCGTCACGACGCGCGAGCGCGAGCGCGGACGAGACGCGCTCGAACCGACGGACGCCGGCCGGCTGTGGGCGTCGACGACCGACTGGGAGTCGTTCCGCGAGACCGTCGTCGACGACCTGCTCCGCGACTGCGTCGAGCGCGACGAGGGCGTCGCCGACGCGTAGCACGAACGGCGCGACCGAACTGGGTTCTCAGACCGCGTTTTCGACGAATGCGACGGCCGCTTCCGGCGAGTCGCACGGCTCGAAGCCGTCCAGCGAGCCGACCTGTTGGGTCCTGATTCCGGCCGTCGGGCGGTCGAAGACGTTGGCGTAGCCGACCTCGGAGAGCGTCCCGCCGCCGCCGTCGACGGCGATGACGGCGTCGCCGTTCATCGCGACGAGCGCGTTTCTCGCGTGGCCGAGACCGGTCGCGACGGCCACGTCGACGTAGGGGTTCGCCTCGTCGCGGTCCTCGCCCGGCAGGACGCCGATGGTCGTGCCGCCGGCGTCCTTCGCGCCGCGGCAGGCGGCCTCCATGACGCCGCCGAGACCGCCGCAGACGACCGTGTGGCCGCGCTGGGCGAGCAGGCGTCCCACGTCTTCCGCGACGGTCTCGACCGGTGCGGGAACGACGCTGCCGCCGACGACGCTCACGCGCACGGCGGCACCTCTTTTCGGCGTCCGCCGGTGTCGGTGTCTGTATCGCTGTCGTCGTCGCCTCGGCGTTCGTCGATACCGCGGATTGTGGCTGCGCTCATGTGGTATCGGACCGCGCCGAAGAAGATAAGTGCGGGGCCGCGTCGCCCGACTGGGGTCGGGCTGCCGTTCTCGGTCGCGTCAGAACTCGTCCGTTCGCCGCGAGTCGTCGTCCAGCGGGGAGACCGCTTCCCACGCACCGCACGCGCGCATCGTCCGAGCCATCGAAGAGAAGTTCGCCGTTTGTTTGCGGGGTCTTGACATGGTGTTTGGTAGCATGAGATACACCATTAAATATCTTGTCAGGGTAACACCTTATACGACACATATGTCCTCAAATTCTATCTAGTTCTGAGATATTCGACCACTCACTCTCGGATTAGTCACTAATTTTGAAGATGCGGTCGAGGCGGCCGGGAGGAAGGGGGAGAGGGCGCGCGGTCCGCTCCCGCTCGACGAGTCCAACGGGAGAGAGCGCAACGCTTAGTCCCCCCGCGTGAGGACACGTCTCTATGACAGTCAGCGACTGGAGCGACTGGCTCCCGCGTGCGGTCGAGTCGGCCGACCCCGAGACGGTTGCCGTCTGGTATCTGGGCTGCAACGGGTTCGTCATCAAGGGTAGTGAGGGGACGACGCTGTTCGTCGACCCGTACGTCGGCATCGGCGACCCGCCGCGGACGGTCCGCATGATTCCCGTCCCGTTCGACCCCGAGGACGTGACCGAGGCCGACGCGGTCCTCGCCACCCACGAGCACACGGACCACGTCCACGGCCCGAGTCAGGCCCCTATCCTCGAAAACACGGGTGCGACGTTCGTCGCCCCCGACGACTCGCTTTCGGTCGCCTACGACGACGAGGC
The DNA here is from genome assembly GCF_001368915.1 of Haloferax massiliensis. GTDB lineage: Archaea > Halobacteriota > Halobacteria > Halobacteriales > Haloferacaceae > Haloferax > Haloferax massiliensis. The sequence goes on from NZ_CSTE01000002.1 coordinate 512,624, forward strand.
GTGGTTCGACGACTACGACCTCTCCGACGACCAGTTCGAGGAGGTCGCGGAGGGCGACAGCGTCGAAATCGGCGAGTTCACGGTCCACGTCGAACCCGCCTACGACCCCGATGCGAGCCACCCGGTCGCCTACGTCTTCGAACACGAGTCGGGCACGTTCATCCACGGCGGCGACACCAAGCCCGCCGAGGAGTTCGCCGACATCGGCGAGCGCTACGACCTCGACCTCGGCATCCTCGCGTTCGGGACCGTCGGCAACATCCCCGACAAGGAGACCGGTGAACCGGTCCGCACGAAGTGGTACAACGACGAGAACCAGATTATCGAGGCCGCGAGCGACCTCGACCTCGACCGCCTCGTGCCGACCCACTGGGACATGTGGAAGGGCCTGACCGCCGACCCGAAGGTGCTGCATCACCACGCCAAGAGCTTCGAGGCCCCCCGCTCGCTCGAACTCGTCGAAATCGGCGACCGCGTCGATCTCTGAGGCCGCGTCCGGGACCGAAATTCCGGCGACGGCGGCCCCGCGACGGTCGTCGTCGACCGACAGTCATCCCATCGGAACGGTCTAATCGAGGGACGGCGTCGGGTCGACTTCGCGGTCCCCGGTTGTTTTATAATGGATGTCGGGAAAGTGGCGGCCATGAGCCGCGAGTCCGAAGGGGTTACCTCGGTTTCCGACGGCGAGGTCACGGTCGAAAAGACCTTCGCCGCCGACGAGTTTCCCGTTCCCGCCATCAAGTTCGTCATCAGTTCGACGCGAGATGAGGCGACCCGAATCCGGGTCATCGACCGCATCCCCGAGTCGTTCCCGATGGAGAGCGTCGGGTTCCACCCCGACTTCGAGAGCGACAACTGGACGGCCTACAAGGACCACCGCGTCGAGTACGAGCGGACGCTCGACCCCGGCGAGGAACTCGTGACGGTCTACGGCATCCGCATCACCGACGGCCACGACCAGACTGACTTCCTCGAAGAGCCGACGCTCGAACGCATCCCGGTCGACGGCGGCATCGACCCCGACGACATCGACGACATCCTCGGCGAAGACCGCAGTCAGATCGTCCGGGACGTGCTCGCGGGCAATCGCGACCCGCCCCGCGACCAGTCGTCCGCCGCCGACGCGGACCGAGAGGACGAAGGGGAAGTCGTCCTCGACGCGCCCGCGGACGCCGTTTCTGAGCCCGGAGCCGCCGTCGACGCCGAGGCGGACGCGACCGCCGACGCGGAAGCCCTCGACGACGAGCCGAGCGACGGCGACCTCGCGGCCGCCTTCCGCGGTGGAGACGACGAGGACCTTGACGCAGACGCACCCGAGTCGCAGACGTCCGACGAGGGCGACGGGCCGGTCGCACCTTCGCCCGACGACGACGTGCTCGGCGATGACGACACCGACGACGCGGACGCCGCCGCCGGCACCGCCGAATCCGTCGGCCCGCGCGCCGTCGCGGCCGACACCACACCGGCGGTGACCGCACATCTCGAAGAGCCCGAGCCCGAGCCCGACCCGGCGGTGGAGCCCGACGCCGGAGCCGATTTCGACATCGACGCCGAAGCGGACTCGGCCACCGACGCCAACGCCCCCGCCGACGCGGCTCCGGCCGGAAGCGCGCCCGCGACCGACGCGAGCGGTCTCGTCGGCGCGCTCGCCGCCGAGATTCGGTCGGGCGCGGCCGACGAGGAGGACATCGAGGTCCTGCGCGAGGCGGTCGACGCCGAGACGCGCCGGAGCACCGACGTTCGCATCCGTCGCCTCCAGTCGCAGATGGAGGACCTCGCGGCGTACTCCGACGCGCTCGCGGAGTTCATCGACGAGGAGGGGACCGGGAACGAACTCGTCTCCGAGTTCCGCGCCGAGATGGCCGACTTCCGCGAAGACCTCGACGCCCTCGACTCGATGGTCGACGGCGCGGTCGAGTCGGTCGACGACGCGGCCTCCCGGCTCGACGCGGCCGAAGAGACCATCGCCACGGTCGACGAGCGCTCCGACCGCGTCGCCACGCGGGTCGCCGACGCCGAGAGCCGCCTCGACGACCACGACGGCCGTCTCGAAGGCCTCGCGTCCGACCTCGAAACCGCGGACGACACGCTCGATGACTACCACGGCTGGCTCGAATCCCACAACGAGCAGTTCGAGGCCGTCGAGGGCCGGCTGGACGACCACGACGGCCGGTTCGAGGACCACGACGAGCGGCTCGAAACCGCCTCGCGGAACATCGACGCCGGTTCCGCCCGCCTCGACAGCGTCGAGGAGACGCTCGCCAAGCGCGAGGAGGAGCTCGTGACCGTCCGCGAGCGTCTCGACGACATCGCCGGTCGGTTGGACGAGACGGTCGACCGGCTCGAAGGGGCCGAAACCGACGCGGCGGAAGCGACCGAACAGGCCTCGACGCTCCACGCCGAGGTCGGCGACATCCGCGAGGACATCGCCGAACTCGACGGGGACATCGTGGAGACGCGCGAGGCGCTCGACGACCGCCTCGCGGACGTTCAGTCGCGGGTCGAAGACGCCGCGGCCGACGAGGAAATCGAGGCTCTGCGCGACGACATCCAAGAGCTAAACGATACCGTCGCCGAACTCGAAACCTTCCGCGAACGCCTCGCGGGTGCCTTCGGCACCGGCATGGGCGGCGGCCCGGCCGCCGGCGACGACGGCGACACCGACGACGCGGAGTAGCGCTTCCGAGCTTTTTCCCGAGAGACGTTTTCGCGAAGCGCAACCTGTTTAGCGGGCCGCCCCGACGTTCCGATGATGACAGAGACGGTGCGCGTCGCTGTTCCGCGAAAGGGTCGCCCCCTCGAAGCGGTGCTCGAACGGTTCGCCACGACCGAGAGCATCGCCGAGGTGGCGGACGAAATCACCTCGACACTCCGATACGAGAAGTCGGTCACGAAGGGCCATACCCATCCGGAACGCGACGTGTACGAGCGACTCGCGGACTACAGTGACCTCTCGGACCCGGCCGCGCCGGAGTTCACGCTCCTGCGCGACGACCGAGACGGGATGCCGCGACGCATCGTCTTCGACAGCGTCGTCTTCGAAATCGACGGGGTGGACATCCACCTCGTCGGCCGCGAGGAGCCGTTCCGCGCCCTCCGGACCCACGAGTTCGGCCTCGGCTTCGACAGCGCCGACCTCGTCCTCGAAGAGGTCGTCAAGCTCCGGCCCGAGGGCCTCGGGAGCATCGAGGACGTGAACGCCCGCATCGACCCGATGGACACCGACGTTCGGGTCGTCTCCGGGCTCGGCGACACGGTGTATCACACGCTCATGGCCGACCCCGAACTCCTCCCGCCGGGCTCCGAACTCGACCGCGACTTCGTCGCGGACTACGCGGGCGACCTGTGTATCTCGCCGCGCTACGAGCGCCTCGTGGAGGCGGTTCTCGGCACGCGGTGTCTCGACGACGTGACGTTCGCGTATCCGAACGGCGCGCCCGAAGAAGAGGCCGCCATCGCGGAGACCGGTATCGGCGTTTACCTCACGATGACCGGGTCGACCGCGCGCGAACACGGCCTCGTCCTCGGCGAACACCTGTTCCCGAGCGAGACGGTCCTGATGGAGAACGTCGCGGAGGCGACGCCGGCCGCAGAGACCGTCAAGCGGGCCATCGCGTCGCCGGAGGTAGAGACCGAATTGACGGTCTAACCGAGCACAAAACGAAGCAGAACTTCAGTTCTATATCAGCGGGTTCGGTGGATAGATGGAGAGTCCTCTTCGGATGCCATACTCGAAAATGGCGACGATGCCAACGAAGACGACGAACACGAACCAGACACCGAGGTAAAGCGGTGTGAAACTCTCCATGGAGGGTGAGAAGTGGTCGTAAAGGCTGTAGGATGTGAATACAATGGCCAGCATCCCCGGGAGTATCAGCTTGTATCGGAGAAGTAGGTAAGATGAACCTGCGCCCAAGACAAACATGCCGAATATCTGAAGGAAGTTATACAGGAGACGTTGGGGACCTTCAGCATCCATAGACAAATTCAGTAGATAGTATCCATTGAAATAGACGATAACCGCGTTAATGACCCCGATAGCTACCGCGATTCCAATTCGTTTATTCATGGTTTACTATCGTGTTGATTATGACCCTACTGAGTCCTTAGCATTGCGATATCGCCATTGTGGGACTCCCAGTCGGAGCCGTTATTGAGGCTAGACCGTGCTGGGTACCGGGAGGAACTATCTGTCCAACAGCCAACGATTTCCTCTCTTGTTCCGAGGCGGTGAGCGGGTCGTCGTAGACGGCGGTGAGGAGACGCCTCGCGTGACAGATGACCGCCGACAGGACTTCGTCGGCGTCGTCGAGTGCGACGACAAGCAGTTTCCCGAACCGGACCAGACGTCGGACGGGCTCCGGTCGGTCGAGAGCCAGACCACCCGCGCGCTCGAACGCGTGTAGTCGGTGGCCGAACGCTCGGGACCCGACTGGACGACGTGCTTCGGACCACGGTGTACGCGACCGACCTCGACCGAATCGACGCCATCGAGTCGGCCTACGACGCCTACTTCGGCACCCGACGACCGACGATGACCGTCGTCAGCGTCTCCGTACTCCCGAACGACCCCCCCGTCCAAACCGAGGCGACGGGTGTCAAACGATAGGTTCGAACCCTCCAATTAGATATAGCGAGATACAGTTTACAAGTCGCACTTCGAACAGCTATCACGCTCCTCAGCGGAGCGAGTAAATGTTCGATTCGTACGTTTCGCGCACTCTGTCGCCCCAGTTGTGGGTATACGTGTCGATGATGTCGCCGGCCACGTCGCCGCGGAGGTACTTGACGATGCCGCGGTCGCCGGTGCGGTCCCGGAGATGGGTCGTGAAGAAGTGCCGGAAGTAGTGCGGCGTGACGTTCTCCTCTCGGTCACCGCCCGCCCGGTACCAGCCGGCGTCGGCGGCGTGAGAGGTGACGACGTGGTGGACGGCGTCGGGGTCCAGCCGACGGCCCCACCCCGAGGCGGTGCCGACGAAAAGCGGTTCGGCCGGTGACGGCGAATCCGGACGAACCGCTAGCCAACGCAGGAGAACGTCCTCCAGTTCGTCGTCGACCGGGACGACCGTCGACCGCTTTCGCTTGTTCGATGCGGTTCGCTCCTCGCCGTTTGTAATGCTCCCGACGCTCGGGTCGGCGGCGACGTACATCGACGGTCCGCGCCCGTCGAGGGCGGCGCGAGTCGATACACCGGAGAGGGGTGTATCCACCGACAACGACACGTCTCGAAGGTCGAGATTGCACAGTTCGCCGACGCGCATCCCGGTTTTGAGGAGGGTGACTACCAGCGCGTGCTCCAGCGGATGGGCGATTCCGCGGACGAACTCCCGCATCTGCGGGACCGAGAGCTCGCGTCGGGCGGGGTTCGTGTCGATTCGCTCGTCCATCTCCTCCATCACGAGGCTCATCGGGTTGGAGTCGAACGCGCCGACCTGCGCCATGTAGGCGTAAAACCGGTGGAGGTAGGAGGCGTACGTCGCCACCGTGCTCGGCGCGACATCCCGGTTTCGAAGGGTGTGTATCCACGCCATGCAGTCGCGGTGAGTCGCGTCGCCGACCGACCGAGCGGTCCCGGAGGGGTTCCGCGAGGGGTCCCCGAGGAACGACTCGAACGCCCGGAGGACGCGTTCGTAGGCGTCGCGGGTTCGGTCTGTCTTCCCGTGATAGGTCATATCCTGCAGGAAGTAGCCGACGGGGTCTTCCGCCTCGGCGGGGTTTTCAGCGGCCATCGCGCTCCGCCAGCGTGTAGCCGCCGTGTCGCCCGCTGTACACGACTCGGCCGCTCGATTGCAGTTCCTGAAGCGTCGATTCGAGGCGGTCTTCGATGTCGTCGGTCAGCGCCGCGACGAGGTCGTCCCACGACCGATGCGAATCGGCCGCGAGCGCCTCGACGATCCGGGCCTCGAACCCGTCGTTATTTTCTCTCGATTCTTCTTGATTTGAACCGTCGTTCTGGAGACCCGTTTCCACCCCTTCGACCCCGGGGGTTGTGGTCGCTTCATCGCCTCTCGGAGGGACATCGAAATCGCGCCGACCGGCCTGTACCATCGTTCTGACAAATTCGCTCTGGCTCATCCCGAGTCGGTCCGCGTGGTCCTTCCAGATGGCCTTCTGGTGGGCCGGGAGGTAGGTTTGCACCGTCGCGCGGTCGGCCTCGTCGCTCATGAACGGGTCGACACGGGGGTCGATATTCAATCTACCGGCACGGTCCAGAATAAGAGAGATTATCCTGAGCAGTACATGCGTATTTTCGGCGGCGAATCTGAGTTATCCTGAATACTACAATCGTATTTTTGGCAATTTGCATGTAGTATTCAGGATATTATATTTCGCCGGAGAATGTCGATTTCGGGCGTTTCGAGCGAATTTGAGACTCGGCTGATTTTTGTTGCTCTCGATAGGACAAACCACGCGCAGCATCTCCTCATTTTTGTTATGGATGCCCAATTTTGGATGGGGGTTCTCACCTTGTTCACCCTGGAGTAACGTATGGAAGAACCACTTACACGAGTTTCGTTATTTCATACATAATTTCACTGAATTATTATATAATTTGGACAGCGCTGGTTTTGCCCCCGTTTTATTTCTCTCAACGAGACACGAACTATTCTGTCTATAATTTCTGTATATTTTCTCAGAAATATACTCGCTGGCGACGCGTCATCTGTGTTCTCTCGAACGGCTATATTTCAACTAAAATGAACTCGGTATTTTTCACCGATTATATCTGCCATTCTACTCCGAATATGTGTCGCCGGACAGACCTTCGTTTCGAATTGATTCTATCTACTATTATGCGTGTTCTATTTCGAAGAAATTCGGTGAGTGTTGTCTGATTCGAACACGCAACCACCCGGGTGACGCCGTTCCGAATGCACTCGAAGACGAACCCAACCGAGGTCCTTGCCGGCTCGATTCGTTCTCTTTTGACGCCTTCACAGCCCTCTCCTCGCGGTGAGAACAGTTCCTCGGGTGTGGCTCCCCTCTCAGGTGAAGCGGCGTTCGAGCGCGGTGTGGCCGTCCTGACGGGTTCCATGAGTCCGGGGTTTCGGTGTCTCACTCACGGCCGGATTCGACGACTCACTCGTTCGGCGGACGATCCGTTCGAACGAACCGTCTCTCGGCCGGTGACTCGTTCGAACGGGCTGCCTCGAATCCCGGATGCGATGGCGTACTCCGTCTGCACGACCGGACTCGCCGCCGATGCACCTGTGTACTCTCGACTGCGATACACCCCCGACCGGGAGCGTGATGCGACTGTCGCGCTGTGATGCTGAGAAGACTCAAACGCTATCGACCGCTGGAGTGCCGATTTTCTGCGTCAACGCGGCTCAGTCGCCAAATATCCGGAGATTCGGGTCTCTCTGCCCGGTCGCCGATTGTCCGATTCGAGACTCGTATATCGCATCTCGCTATACCCAATTCCTGTTCCCGAGCTCACCCGATTTCGGAACAGTCGCGTCCCGTCGAACCCGCTCGGCCCGCGTCGAAATGGTCGAGACGGCCGAGCGCCGACGATTTCACCCGACGCGCTACGCTTCGACTGGCTCTATCAGCTCGGGGTCGTCGTTGGCGGGGCTGTTCACCCGCGTCGAGACGGGGTACGCCGTGAGTTCGTCGTCGGGGTAGGTGTCGAGGAGCGCCGCCGCCTCGTCGGGGTCGCCGTGGAGCCACGTCTCCTCTTCGTCGGGCGCGAGGACGACCGCCATTCGGTGGTGTAGCTCGGAGACGAGGTCGTTCGGCTCGGTCGTGACGACGGTGAACGTCTCCAGCGGCTCCTGTTCGCGCGAGGGGCCGTCGCTTCCGAAGTCACCGAGCCCGGTCTGTTTCGTCGAGGGCGTCCATCGCTCCCAGAGGCCGGCCATGGCGAACGGGCGGTCGTCCTCGAAGGCGACGCGGTAGGGCTGTTTGTCCCCGCCGCGGTCGACCCACTCGTAGAAACCGTCCGAGGGAACGAGACACCGGCGGGCCTCGTAGGCGTCGGCGAAGCTCCGCTTCTCGCGGACGGTCTCCGCGCGGGCGTTGATTCGGTCGTTTCCGACGCTCGCGCTGTCGGCCCACGAGGGGACGAGTCCCCACTTCAGGAAGCGGAACTCCTCCGGCGCGTCGTTTGTCACGACCGGGAGTTCCTGGCCGGGCGCACAGTTGTACCGCGCCGAAAGCGGGCGCGTCGGCGTCGCGTCGAACCGCGTTTCGAGTTCCTCCGGTGGGGTAAACAGCGTGTAGCGACCGCACATACCCCCGGCTTCGCGCCGTGCGGGTAAAACGCCCGCGGCGGGGGAGTGCGGGAGCGCGCCGGGAGCGCGGCCGCCGACCCACGACGACGCATTTAGGGTCGCCGACGCCCCCCTGTCGGACATGCGAATCGAGAACAGCTTCATCCCCGTCCGCGGCGTGGGCGAGCGGACGGAGCGGAACCTCTGGCGGGCCGGGTCGACCCACTGGGACGAGTTCGACGCCTCGCTCGTCGGCGCGAAGACGGGCGACCGAATCGAGACGTTCATCGCCGACGCCGCCGCCCACCTCGACGACGGCGACTCGCGGTTCTTCGACGACTGCTTCCCCTCGGGCGAGCGCTGGCGACTGTACGAGAACTTCCGCGACGAGACGTGCTTTTTCGACATCGAGACGACCGGTCTCTCGCCCGAGCGCGACTCGGTGACGACCGTCTCGTTCCATCAGGACGGCGAGACCACGACGCTCGTCAGCGGCGAGGATCTGACCGCCGCCGCCCTCCGCGAGCAGTTCGTCGACGCGAAACTCATCGCGACGTTCAACGGCGCGCGCTTCGACGTGCCGTTCCTCGAAACCTCGTTCGACGTCTCCATCGACGTTCCGCACGTCGATTTGATGTACCCGTGCCGGACGCTCGACCTCACCGGCGGGCTGAAACAAATCGAGAAGGACGTCGGTATCGACCGCGACCGCCCCGACATCTCCGGGCGCGACGCCGTCCGACTCTGGCGGGAGTACGAGCGCGGCGACCGGTCGTCGCTCGATACGCTCGTCTCGTACAACCGCGAGGACGCGGTCAACCTCGAACGCCTCATGGAGACCGTCACCGGACGCCTCCACGACCGCGCCTGCGAGGGACTCGACGCCGAACTCGGCTGAGTCGGGCGTCGCCTGATTCGCTCGCGCCCGCGGCCGGACGACAGCCGACCCGAGCGAACGTGACGGAACCCCGCGCTTTTTTCATCCCCCGAAGCGACGCGCCGCACATGACCGACGACCCCGACGCCGACCCCGAGGCGGACGACACCGCCGATTCGACCTCGACAGCCGACGCGGCCGAGGCGACTGAGCCGACCGACGGCGACGAGCCAGTCGATGCCGATGCGGCCGTCGAGGCGGCGGACGGCGGTACAGACGAGCGCGACGACGGCAACGGCAACGGCGACGAGACCGTCCCGCACGTCGAACTCGACCTCTACGAACTCTCCGTCCGCGTCAGCGGGCAGTCCAGCGACGAGCTCGACGACGTGGAGGCGTCGGCGACCCGCCTCATGGACTACCTCGTCGACCACGCCAAAGAGCTGGAAGACCAGCCCGACACCCGCGGGCTCAGCTAACGCCGGCGCTCGCGTCGCCTCCGGTTTTGGCAAACCTAAACGCTCAAGAGCGGCCGTCGACAACCCCGCCCAATGACCGAGTTCACCTTCGACGACCTCGCGGTCGTGATGGGGACGTACAACGAAGAGCAGGCTATCGGGGCCGTCCTGGCCGACATCGACCGGATTACCGACGGGCGCGCCGAGGTCGTCTGCGTGGACGGCTCGGACGACCGGACGCCCGAAATCGCCCGGAAGATGGGCGCGCGCGTCATCGAACAGGAGCCGCAGGGGTACGGCGTCGCGGTCGAGGCCGCGGTGCTCGCGTCCGACCGGCCGGTCGTCGTCACCACGGACTGCGACGACACCTATCCGATGGAGTATCTCCCGGAATTCCTCGACCTCATCAACGACGGCTACGACGTGGTCTCCGGCGACCGAATCACGACGGGCGCGGAGACGATGCCCCGACTCAACCGCGCGGGCAACGTCGCGTTCGCCCGCCTCGCCAGCTTTCTCATGGGCGCGACCGTCCACGACACGACCACCGGCATGCGGGCGTACCGCCGCGAACTCCTCCACGATATCGAGTGGACCGAGAACACGGGGCTGTCCGCCGAACTCCTCATCCGCCCCGCGATGCGCGGCTACAACATCGCCGAAGTTCCCATCCCCTACCGCGAGCGCGCGGGCGAGACGAAACTCGACCCCTTCGCCGGCGGCGCGGCCATCGGGAAATCCATCGTCAAAGTCTGTCTGGAAGAACGGCTTCGGTTCTGAGTTCGCGCTTGGAGCGCGTGATTCGAGAGCGATACGCGGAGAAACGGAGTTTTGGGCGGCGGTTACGACGAGTTCAGGATGTCGCGGACGCGCCGGGGTTCGCCGGAGAGAGCGGGTTCCTTCTCGACGATTTTCAGCACCTCGTGGTCGGTCACGTCGGGGTAGGACTTCCCGATGGCCTCCTCGATGAGGGCCTTTTCGAGGCGGAACTCCGTTCCCTCGTAGACCACGTCTACGCCGTCGTCGTCGAAAGAGAGAATCGTCATACCTCTCGTTGTATCCCGCGCGTAGTTAAATACGCGTCGTCGGCGCGAAACCGGCCGCCTCCGTCGCGTCTGACGCTCGTCTTGCGGACGGTTTATTACGGCACGGGTGTTGGTTCGGAGCGTGTCACTGGGTACGGACCCGCTCGATGCGCTCGAAATCCCCGACGGGACGACGGTCGAGGAACACGACCTCGTCACCGACGGCGACGTCGTCGTCGGCGGGCAGAGCACCGTCGAGTTCGGCGTCCGCGGACGGAACGTCTTCGCGGGCGAGCGCGTCACCTTCGGCGGCGACATCGAGGCCGAAGCCGACTGCCGACTCGACATGCTCGACGACGTGGCCGGCAACGTCCTCGTCGGCAACGACGCCTACCTCGGCGAGCGCGTCCACATCGCCGGCCGCCTGATGGTCTCGGGCGACCTCGACATCGGCGACGACGTCGACATCGAAGAGGGGTTCGAGGCAAACGGCTGGATCGTCATCCGCAACCCGATTCCGACGCTCGTGTTCTACTTCATCGTCCTCTCGCAGCTCCTTCGGCTCGGCGAGGACGAGGCGGCCGACGAACTCGCAGAAACCCTCTCCGGCGAGTCGCCGCACGACCCGCTCGTGATTCCCCGGAACGCCACCGTCTCCGACGACGCGTGGCGCGTCTCGACGCCCGCGCACGTCGGCTCCAACTGCCGAATCCACGGCAACATCCGCGCGAAGTCCATCGACCTCGCCGAGGACGACAACGTCTTCGGGAGCCTCCGCGCCCGCGACGATATCGTCGTCGGGAGCGGGACGCGCATCCACGGCGACGTGACCACGCGAAACGGCGAGGTCCGAATCCACGAGGACGCGCGCGTTCTCGGCGACGTGTCCTGTAACGACCTCGTGCTCGAAGCCGGCGCGCACGTCGACGGCACGATGCGCGCCCGCGGCGAGATGCGCATCCACCGCGACAACCTCCCCCGCGAGGCCGAGTAGTCGGCGTCGGAACCGACCGAGCGACTGCGGCCACCCGTGCGCCGCGATAGCAACAGTCGCCGTTTGTGCCTACCCAACGATTATTCGTTCACGTCGAGAGTGTCGTCTATGGACAATCGACTGAAACTTCTCTCGGTCGCCCTCCTCGTCGTCCTCGCCGGGTGTACCGGCGGCGCGGCGGACGGCGGTGCGGGCGGGTCGGAGAGCGTGTCTCTCGCCGCCGACGCGGGCGGTTCCACCGAGGCCGAACAGACGGGCGGCGACGACCTCCCGCAGGCCCAGCGGCGGGCGGTCATCAGGAACGGCCAGATAGAACTGACCGTCGACGAGTTCAACGAGTCGCGCGACGCGGTCGAATCGACCGCCGAATCCTACGGCGGCTACGTCAGCGACTCCAACGAGTACGTCAATCGCCGGAGCGGCGGGACCTATCGCTCGGGTCAGCTCGTCGTTCGCGTCCCCTCAGAGGACTTCTCGGCGTTCATGACCGACATGAAGGACCTCGGCGAGGTCGAGCGCGTCGAGACGAACTCGGAGGACGTGACCGACCAACTGGTCGATATCGAAGCGCGGTTGAGCAACCTCCGCGCCCAGCGCGACCGCCTCCGCGACCTCTACGAGTCGGCCAACACGACCGAGGACGTGCTCGCGGTCGAAGAGCGCCTGACCGAAGTCCAGACCGAAATCGAGCGGCTCGAAGCCCAGAAGCAGTCGCTCGAAGACCGGGTCGCCCTCTCGACTGTCCGCGTCTCGCTGTCGGAGCGACCGCCCGGCCCGGCGCAGTGGTACGACACGCCGGTCTTACAGGCGTTCTCCGAGTCGGTCAACGGCGCGTTCGTCGCCCTTCGGGCGCTCGTCGTCGCCGTCGCCTACGCGGCTCCGTACCTCGTCGTCTTCGGCGGCCTCCTCGCGATTCTCGGGAGCGGGGTGGTACTCGCCGGCCGCGCCGCCTTCAGGCGACTGACGGACTGACTGCGCGCCGGTCTCTCTTTCGTCGCTCGCCGTCGCTCGCGCTTCCTCGCACGCGAGCGTTTTTCCGCGTCCGCGACCATCGTCGAGCCATGCTCTCTCTCGCGTTAGCCGGCAAGCCGAACGCCGGCAAATCGACGTTCTACACGGCCTCGACGCTCGCCGAGGTCGACGTGGCGAACTACCCCTTCACGACCATCGACGCGAACCGCGGCGTCACGCACGCTCGCACCCGCTGTCCCTGTTTCGACCGCGACGAGCGCTGCGGCAACTGCGAGGACGGCATCCGCTACGTCGCCGTCGAACTCGTCGACGTGGCCGGCCTCGTTCCCGGCGCGCACGAGGGTCGCGGCCTCGGCAACCAGTTCCTCGACGAACTGACGAACGCCGACGCCATCGTCAACGTGGTCGACGCCTCCGGCGGGACGAACGCCGAGGGCGAACCCGTCGAGGTGGGGAGCTTCGACCCCGTCGAGGAGGTCGACTTCATCGAGGAGGAACTCGAACAGTGGCTCGCGGGCATCGTCCACAAGAACTGGGAGTCCGTGGTCCGCAAGTCGCGGTCGCCCGACTTCGACATGGATGACGCCCTCGCCGACCTCCTGACGGGCGTCGGCGCGAGCGAGTTCGACATCGCCGCCGTCCTGCGGGACCTCGACTACTCGCCGAACCCAAGGGAGTGGGACGACGCTGACCGCGTCGAACTCGCCCGCGCGATTCGCCAGCGGACCAAGCCAATCGTCCTCGTCGCCAACAAGGTGGATATCGCGCCCCCGGAAAACCTCGAACGACTCGCCGAGACCGGAAAGCCCGTCATCGCCGCCACGGCGGATGGCGAACTCGCGCTCCGGCGGGCCCGCGAGGCGGGCATCATCGACTATCACCCCGGCGACGACGACTTCGAACTCGTCGGCGACGTGAGCGACGCCCAGCGGAAGGGCCTCGAACGAATCCGCGACCTGATGGGCGAACACGGCGGCACCGGGACGCAGGAGGCCATCGACACCGCGGTCTACGACGTGCTCGACCGCATCACGGTCTACCCCGTCCAGAACGAGTCGAAGTGGACCGACGGCACGGGCAACGTCCTCCCCGACGCCTTCCTCCTCCCGCGGGGGTCGACGCCGCGGGACCTCGCGTACGCGGTCCACTCCGACATCGGCGACGGCTACCTCCACGCGGTCGACGCGCGAGCGAAACGCCGCATCGCCGAAGATCACGAACTCGAAGAGGGCGACGTCATCAAAATCGTCTCGACGGCGAAGTAACTGTCAGCGGTTCGTCTTTTCTGCCGGATTTCGTTGTTTGTCCTCGGTCAGTACTTCGTCTGCCACGCCACACGTAAATCAAATTTCGCTATACAGAATTGGATATCCCACGTCACCGATAGTCGACCGAACACAGAATGCGGAGTCGCACCACCAGTTCGACTGTCGCGCGGCTCACGCGTCGAGATTCACGGCGGAAAACAGGATTCGTCCCGGCGGCTCAGAGGTCCTTTGCGACGCGAAGTTCCGTGTCGGTCACCGTCTCGACCGACTCGGCCGGGACCTCGATGTCGTCGCCGTCGGCGTCGCCGAAGCCGAGGCCCTGCAGGACCGCCTCGGCGAGGTCCGGGTCGGGTTCGACGTACGCGACTTGGGCGTCCGCGTCGACTTCGGTCACGATTCCGATCTGTTCGGCCTCCTCGTCCATGAGGAACTTCCCTTCGTCGGCGGTCGAGAGTACTGACATTCGACCAATCGTTATGCCGGGGTGACATAATATCCTGTGGCCGGCACGAACGCTGATACGCCCTGCCCGCGTACGGGATGCATGACAATCGGTTCACAGGTTTCCGAGGCCGACGCCCGCCGGCTCCCGCTGCCCGAGACGCGGGTGTTGCTCGGCGTCGGGCTGGCGATTGCCCTCGTCGCCGGACTCGTCTTCCGCGTCGTCGGCCAACTCGTGTTGGTCCCCTCTCGCCCGCTGGTCACGGCCGTCGTGTTCGCGCTGACGGTCCCCGTGATGTGGGCGCTCGCGGTCGGGGTCTTCCGGTGGCGCGGGCTGTCCGGCGGCGCGCGGCGGGAGGCCGCGGTGTTGCTCGTCGTTCCCGGCATGCTCGTCGACGCGGTCTCGACGGCGCTGTTCTCGGTCGTCTACCCGAACATGGGCCTCGAATCCGCGGGGCTCTTCGGCGGGCTGTTGCTCTTGGCGTACGCGACGGTGCTCGTGGCCGGATTCGTCAGTCGATGAAACGTTTCAGCCTGGGACCGTATTACTCGAAATAGTATGATATTTTTAATTTAATACCAAATCTATTTTTCTATTGTTGTGAATACAATTCTGCATCGAATCTTCACTTAGTGACGTAGTATTCGCTTTGGCCTACCAGACCGAATCCTATGTGATTATTAAACCATAGTTGGTGTATTAATATAAATTAAAAAGAAAAACTACAGGTGCCGATCCAGATCGAACGTTTTCGACGTCAACGTGTGTTCGTGTGTTGCATTTACGAATGTTTCAATCTCAACAGTCCCGGACTCATATTCATCTACTTGGAACCGGAAATTATTCATGGCGAAATTCACAGCCTTGTGCTTGTCAGTATTATCACTGAACGTAACTTGGTTCTCTTCCTCTTCGACGAACATATCCGAAGTTCGGGCAACAGTATACAGGAAGGCACTACCAGAGTAAGCAGGGTAAAGCAATGTTCCACCTGCCACAATGACATCAGCTAGTGCAAGAAAGGCCTCTTCTTTATCATCTTCAGCAGAGGCGTCCCCGTCTGGGTCGCTTATTCCACTTTGAGTATTGTTAGAGTCAAGGGGTTGAGGATCACCAGTGACACTATCACTAGCGTTCCATCTGATACCGTAACTCCAAATATTTGGCTTATTTTCCATGTGCTCGTATTTCTTACGTGCTTCAACCGACGATGCAATATCAAAATGGTAATATACGCAGTTATCGCAGTCGTCTGAATCGGTATTCTTGGCACCAATTGAGGTTTTTATCTGAGCTTGATACCGGTCGCCGTCGGGGTTATGATTCATTCCGTTGGCTTCATCCCATGTCTCTGAATCGTCCCAACAGTCCCAATAGCTTTCTCCATTATCTGGTTCGGGACAACCATTTTCCGCGGCTGCAGAACCGGAAATACCCGCAATAGAGCCACTAGTCGCCAAAGCGGCCCCCGTGGTTCGAAGGATTGAGCGTCGGTTAACAACCAGACCATTCCGTGTCTTGCTATTGTCTTCTTCTGTCATCATATAATGCATTCCGAGTGACATATTAAAAAGATTCTGGCGATAATTAGAGTGAATTCACGATTAAATAGTTTGTATAGCAACATGACTTAGTGGCCGGAAAACAACCTAGTTAGCCGGTTTGAGAACCGTCCGGGTCATTGAGTGGGTTTGAGTGGTGCTCGAAGATTTGCTCAGCGAGTGCTTTGCGACGGATCTCGAAGACTAGACCGTACCTGACGAGAACACCTCTCTTCTCACTAACGTCAGGGACATAGCGAAGTGTGCTAATAGCAAACTGACAATCCCGTACGATTCTGCGGCAAGTCGAGAGTCATTTCACAACTGTTGTGTATTTGACTATCCAATTGGAACAAACATGATGACAGAAATTAAATAATGAGCGATATCTAAAATCGAAACAAAATCAGATAACTGTGCCTCGGTTTAGGTATTATATGACCGCCTCGTACGCTTCGCCCATGATTTCGATGGCCTCGCGGAGCGACTCGGTGTCGGTCGCGTACGACAGGCGGGCGTAGCCGCGGCCGTGCTCGCCGAACGCCTCGCCGGGCACGATAATCACGCCGCGGTCGATGCACTCGTCGACGAAGCCCTCGGGGACCTCGGGCATGACGTAGAACGCGCCGCCCGGCGACGGGACGGTGAGGCCGATGTCCTCCAGCCCCTCGACGACGAGGTCGCGGCGCTCGCGGAACGTCTCGGTCATCTCCTCGATGCGGTCCTGCGGGCCGCTGAGCGCGGCCTCGGCGGCGAACTGCGCCGGTGCGGAGGCGCACGCCTGCACGTACTGATGGACGCGGAGCATGCGTTCGACTCGGCGGGTGGAGCCGTACACCCAGCCGAGTCGCCAGCCGGTCATCGAAAACAGCTTCGAGGCCGAGTTGACGACGACGACGTTGTCGGTCTCGGCGAACTCGATGGGCGAGCGGTGTTCGCCCTCGAAGACGGTGTACTCGTACACCTCGTCGGAGATGCAGAGCACGTCGTGTTCGTCGGCGATGCGGGCGAACTCGGCGATGTCGTCGGGCGGCGAGACCGCGCCCGTCGGGTTGCCGGGGCTGTTGACGACGAACGCCGCGGTGTCGTCGGTGATGGCGTCTTCGACCGCCTCGGGGTCGAGCGTCAGGTCGTCGCGGAGGGGGACCGGAACCGGGTCGCCCCCGGCGAGTTTGGTGAGCGCGTCGTAGGAGACGAAGCCGGGGTCGGGGATGATGACCTCGTCGCCCTCGTTCACGTGCGCCTCGATAGCGATGTGGAGTGCTTCGCTCCCCCCGGCCGTGGCGATGACGTCGTCTGGGTCGAGGTCGACGCCCTGGTCCCGGCGGTGCTTCTCGGCGATGGCCTCGCGCAGGTTCGGGAGGCCCTTGTTCCCGGTGTAGCCGTCGGCCTCGCCGGCCTCGATGGCTTCGACGGCCGCCCGTCGCGCGTGGTCCGGGGCCGGGAAGTCGGGCTGACCCAGCCCGAGGTTGATAGCGTCTTCGCCAGCCGCCTCGAACACCTTGCGAATGCCGCTGATGGAGATGCGCTCCACCCGGTCGGAGAAGTGCGTCATATCCTATCCGGTGTCGCCGTTCGGGATAGTTCTTCCCACGCACGGTCGCCGCTGACCCATCGAATCAGTGACGTGACCGGGGGCATTTGTCGGAAGCTGCTGCCGCTATCTGGGAGACGTAAGTCTCGGAAAAAACGCGTTTCTAACCCGAAATACGGCCGTAATGGGGACTTCAACGACTCTTCGAGTGTCATCTACCGCGTCTATCGTTACCGGGTGCGCGCCCGGAATAAGGCGCTGATTCGTAACGAGGACAATGACAGAGGCACCACGTTCGACGTCGATCAGCCGTAGACGTTTCCTGCAGGGGTCCGGACTCGCGGCGACCGCCGGCCTCGCGGGTTGTCTCGGCGGGTCCGGCGGGAGCGGGCTGGACGAACTCAACGTCGCCTACATGCCCATCTACCCGGACATGCAGTACTTCGTGATGGAAGAAGAGGGGCTGTTCGACGAGCTTTCGGTCCCTGTGGCGGGCAAGAAGTTCTCCGACGGTCCGAGCATCGTGCAGGCGTCGGCGACGGGCGACTTCGACGTGATGATGTTCGGCATCGTCCCGGCGATGATTGTCATGGACAAGGGCATCCCCGCGAAGATAACCGCGGCGAACATCAAGAACGCGATGGAGATTCTCGCCACCGACGAGTTCGCCGCGCTGTGGGAGGAACACGGCAAAGACGCCTTCGCCGAGTTCGAGGCGCAGAAGGGACGTAAGTTCACGTTCGGCACCTTCCCGCCGGGGTCGGTCCCGGACATCCTGCTCCGCTACTGGATTCAGAACACGCTCGGCCTCGACCCCGAGGAGGACGTGAACGTCAAGGGCCTCGGCGGCGCGGCCGCGGTCCAGCAGGCGCTCCTCTCGAACAACGTCGACGGCACGAGCATCATGGAACCCGTGCCGACGGTCATCGAGGCCAACGACGCGCCGTTCCAGCCCATCGCGTGGGCGGGTGACTTCATGCCCGGCCAGCCCGCGGCGGTCACGCTCATGCACGACCGCCTCCGGCAGGACAACCGCGACCTCGCCACGGAGTTCGTCGAACTCCACCGGCAGGCGACGAACTTCGTCGCCGACAACCCCGACAGCGCCGCCCAGCACGCGAGCTCGGTCATCGGCGAGAGCGCGCTCCCGGTCGAGACCGCCCGCGCGGCGCTCGACTCGCCCGCGTCCGACTTCATCACCGACCCCCACGACATCGAAGGCGGGGCCGAAATCTTCGCCGACTACGCCCAGACGCTCGGGAAGACCGAAGCGCAGTTGAGCATCGACGAGATGTTCGACTACGGTATCTACGACTCGCTATGAGCAACGACGAAGTCGGCGCGGGCGTCACCCTCTCGGAGACCGAGGCGGACGAGCGACTGCTCGACCGACTCGCGGGGTTCTCCTCGGAACAGACGGGGCTCGCGGTCGCCGGCTTCGTCGGCTTCCTCGCCGTCTGGTACGTCGCCGCACTGTTCCAACCGACGTATCTCCTCCCGTCGCCCGTCGAGGTGCTCGCGGCGTTCGTCGTCGAGCTCACCGCGCCGGCCTCGCTGTCGATTCCATTCACCGGCGTGGAACTCCCGGCGACTCGACTGCTGGTCAAACTGATTCAGAGCCTCTACCACTACGTGCCGGGACTGCTCATCGGGACGTCGCTCGGCGTCTTCGCGGGCGTCGCCATGGGCTGGAACACCCGCGTCGACAGCGTCTTCACGCCCGTCACGCGCCTCCTCCGCCCGATTCCGCCGCTGGCGTGGATCGGCTTCGCCGTCATCTGGCTCGGCGTCAACCACCAGGGCGCGACGTTCATCGTCGCCATCGGCTCGTTTTGGATTAACTTCTACAGTGCCTACGGCGGCGTCGAAGGCGTCTCGGAGGACCTCAAGGAGGTCGCCGCGACCCTCGGCGTCGACGACGACTGGACGATGATTCGGAAGGTCGTCATCCCGGCGGCCAGCCCCTCCATCATGACCGGCATCCGGACGAGCATCGGCCAGTGTTGGATGATTGTCGTCGCGGCCGAACTCATCGTCGGCGTCGGCGTCGGCTACGAGATTCTCAACACGGCGCAGAACCTCGCCATGGACGTGTCGGTCGCCTACATGCTCGTCATCAGCATCGTCTTCCTCGTGAGCGACGGCCTGTTCCGCCGGGTCGAACGGCGGGTGCTGGAGTGGAGAGCATGAGCGGCGACGCGAACGCGGATACGGATGCGTCCGCGAACACGACCGCGGCCGACCCCGACGAGACCGCGACGGTCCGCGTCGACTCGCTCGGCAAAACCTACGCGTCCGACCGGCGGACGGTCGAAGCCCTCTCCGGCGTGGAGTTCGCCGTCGAGGACGGCGAGTTCGTCTGTATCGTCGGCCCCTCGGGCTGTGGCAAGACGACGCTGTTCCGCATCATCGCCGGCCTCGAAGCCGCCACGTCGGGCGCGGTCACCCTCGACGGCTCGCCCGTCACCGGTCCCGGAACCGACCGCGGGATGGTGTTCCAGGAGTACGGGCTGTTCCCGTGGCGGACCGTCGCCGAGAACGTCGCCTTCGGCCTCGAAGAACAGGGCGTCGAGGAGCCCGAACGCTCGGAACGCGTGACCGAGATGCTCGAACTCGTCGGCCTCGACGGCTTCGCCGACGCCTACCCGAAAGAGCTGTCCGGCGGGATGAAACAGCGCGTCGGCATCGCCCGCGCGCTCGCGGTCGACCCCGAACTCCTCCTCATGGACGAGCCGTTCGGCGCGGTCGACGCCCAGACCCGCGACATGCTCCACGGCGAACTGCTCGACATCTGGACGGAGACGGACAAGACGGTGCTGTTCGTCACCCACGACGTGGAAGAGGCGGTCACGCTCGCCGACCGCGTGGTCGTCATGGCCGCCAATCCGGGCCGCGTCCGCGAAATCGTCTCGGTCGATATCGACCGCCCGCGCGAGCGGACCGAAAGCGAGTTCGCGGAATACGTCGAGCGGATTCGCGGGCTCATCGGGGAGTAGCTCTGCTCCGCTCTCGGTTCTCGCGTCTCTCCTCGCTCGCCTCTCGTACCTACTCCCGCGCCTCTCGCAACTCGTCGATGTGCGCGTCGATGACCGACAGCGTCGCGTCGGCGTCGACGTAGCCCTTATCGTACTCCTTTATCGCGCTGTTGTAGTCGCTGAGGAACTGTGCGACCGCGTCGTCGAGGTCGTCGCTCATACACGTCCGTAGCCCCGCCATCGGATTTGAACCTTCGGCCCGAGGTCGGCGAGGGCGGGACCCTCGTGGCACCGCCCCGACCTCCCCGGCCGTCCACAGCGAGGACCGTCGATTTATCACCACGCCCCGCCAACGCGCCGGTAGTGACGACCCTCCGCTTCGAGGACGGCACCGTCCACGTTGACACTGGCGGCGACGGCTCCGAGGGCGACGCCGACGTTCGGGCCGCCCTCGCCGACGTTCCGAGCGTCGAAGCCGACCCCAGAAGCGGCGGCTATCGCGCCCCTGCGATGCTGTACGCCGCGGTTCGGGACGCGCTCGACGCGGCCGGCGTCGACTACGACGACCGAGTCGCGGCCGCGCTCGACTCCCCCCTCTCGCTCTCGACGACCTACGACCTCCGAGAGTACCAGCGGGCCGCCCTCGACGCGTGGCTCGATGCAGACGCAGCGGGCGTCGTGGAACTGCCGACCGGCGCGGGCAAGACGGTGCTCGCGGTCGCCGCGATGGTCGCCCGCTCGGTGCCGACGCTCGTCGTCGTGCCGACCATCGATTTACAGGACCAGTGGATACGCGAACTCGAAACCGAGTTTGACGTGGCGGTCGGCCGGTTCGGCGGCGGCGAACAGACGCAGGAGGCCATCACGGTCTCGACGTACGACTCGGCGTACCTCCGCGCCGACGGCGTGGGCGGCGACTTCGGCCTCGTCGTCTTCGACGAAGTGCACCACCTCGGCGGCGAGGGGTATCAGGACATCCCGCGGTTTCTCGCCGCGCCCGCTCGCCTCGGTCTGACGGCGACGTTCGAGCGCCCCGACGGCGCACACGAGCGCGTCGAGGAACTCGTCGGCCCGCGGGTGTACCGCCTCGACGTGGACGACTTGGCGGGCGACCACCTCGCGGACTACGAGGTCCGCCGCATCGAGGTGGAGCTCACGGCCGACGAGCGCGAGACGTACGACGAGGCACAGGAGACGTTCGTGAACTACCTGCGCACCTCGGGGCTGTCGATGCAGTCGGGGAGCGACTACCAGAAGCTCGTGATGCGGTCGGGCAACGACCCGCGAGCGCGGCAGGCACTGCTCGCCAAGCAGCGCGCCCGCGACGTGATGATGAACTCCGAGGCGAAGGTGGACAAACTGGCCCGGTTGCTCGCGCGGCACCGCGAGGACCGCGTCATCGTCTTCACCGCCTCGACCGACCTCGTCTACCGCATCTCGCGGCGCTTCCTCGTCCCGCCGATAACGAACGAGACCGGCACGAGCGAGCGGCGCGAAATCCTCGACCGCTTCCGCGACGGCACCTACGACACCGTCGTCGCGGCCAACGTGCTCGACGAGGGCGTGGACGTGCCCGACGCCAACGTCGGCATCCTGCTTTCTGGGTCGGGGTCGGAACGCGAGTTCACCCAGCGGCTCGGCCGCATCCTCCGGCCGAAGGCCGACGGCGCGACCGCGACGCTCTACGAACTCGTGAGCGTCGAGACGGCGGAAGAACGGGTCGCCGCTCGGCGTCGCTGACGCGAGTCGGTTCCGTCGAAAACGCGGTCGTCTTCGGATTCAGACCAGCGAAACGTTCAGGTCGCCGTCTTCTCTGAAGGCGTCGTAGCCGAACTCGAACTCGACTGCGAAGTCGGCAGTTCCGCCGGCCGGGACGGCGAGTTCCTGCGACCGCGTCGAACGCTCGCCGCCGACGGTGACTCGGACTTCGACCGTGGTGAGTCGCTCGGCCCCGCCGTCGTTGAGGACCGACCCGAACACCCGGAGGCGGCCGTCGTCGGTCGCCTCGTAGTCGATATCTTCGATGCGGACCGGGGAGACCGCCGGCGTGTCTCGGGGGTCGCCCGCCGGTGCCTCGGGCGGGTTTCGCGGCCCCGTCGCGCCCGGTAGCGAGCCGAGACAGCCCGACGACAGGCCGACCGCGACCAGTCCGAGGAGGCGTCGTCGCTCCATACGGTGGCGTCCGCCGCGGGCGCAATGAACCTTGTCGTCCGTGTCGTCGTCAGCCTCTCAGTCGCGCCGTCGCTCGACCTACGCCCCCGCTGTCGGCACGCCGTCGCTCGCCCCTCCGCATCGCCCGAGTCGCTTTTGTCCCGCCGCCCCCTCGTGGCGAGCGTGCTGACGAAGGACCTGCTTCGCGTGTCGCGGGCGGGCGGCGGCTACCACCCGCAGTTCGCCGACCGGGGCGACCGCCCGCTGGCCGCGAAGGCAATCGGCGTCTTCCGGCGACACGTCGGCGACGCCCGGGCCGACCTCGACGACGCCCTCGCCGACCTCGAAGCCGAGGCCGACGACTTCAAACTCGCCCGCGGCTTCGCGTCGCTGCTCGACCGCGAGGCGGTGTTCGAGACGGCGGCTCCCCTGCCCCCCGCCCGACGAGGAGCGAGCCGCGGCGCTCGACCGCGCGGCGTCCTCGCTCGGGTCGTCGCCCGACGCGGTCGACGAGTCGCTCACGGCCGACCGCGAGGTCGAACAGGTGCTCTCCGAGTTCGACCCGCGGTGGACGCCCGACGAACTGCTCGCGCAGTACAACCTTTCGCTCGCCCAGACCGCCCTGTTCGACGCGACCGAGGTCCGGGTTCGAAGTTCCGACCCGAAAGCCGTCGTCTCGGCGGTCAAGCGCCTCCGGCTGATGTACGAGGTCCGGAAGACCGACGCCGGCCGCGAGGTCGTCGTCACCGGCCCCGACGCGCTGTTTCAGCGAACTCGCCGGTACGGGACCGCCTTCGCCCGCCTGCTCCGGTCGGTCGCCACCGCTGGCGACTGGCGACTCGTGGCGACCATCGACGACCGCGGGACCGACCGGGAGATGACGCTCACGAGCGACGACGTGTCGGTCCCCGGCGTCGATCCGATGGCCGAACCCGGCTTCGACAGCGGCGTGGAGGCCGACTTCGCCGCCCGCTTCCGCGGCCTCGACCTCGACTGGTCGCTCGTTCGGGAGCCGGAACCGCTCGAAACGGGCACGAGCGTAATGATTCCGGACTTCGCGTTCGACTACGTCCACGCCGACTTCCGCGTCTTCTTCGAGATTATGGGCTTTTGGACGCCCGAGTACGTCGAAAAGAAGCTGGGTCAACTGGCCGACGTGGAGGACGTGGAACTCGTCGTCGCCGTCGACGAGTCGCTCGGCGTCGGCGAGGACATCGCCGCCCGCGACCACCGCGCCGTCCCGTACGCGGGCTCCGTGCGCGTGAAGGACGTGGTGGACGTGTTGCGCGACTACGAGTCCGACCTCGTCGCCGACGCGGCCTCGTCGCTCCCCGCCGAACTCGCGCCCGACGACGACGTGGTGACGCTGTCGGACCTCGCGGCCGCCCGCGGCGTCTCGGTCGACGCGCTCGACGACGTGGTCTTTCCGGACCACGAACTCGTCGGGCGGACGCTGGTCCGGCCGGGCGTCCTCGACGCGCTCGCCGAGGAGGTCGAGGCGGGGATGTCGCTGTCGGCGGTCGAGGCCGCCCTCGACGACCGCGGTCTCGACGACGCGAGCGCGGTCCTCTCGCGGCTCGGCTACCGGGTCGAGTGGGAGGGACTGACCGGCGGGACGGTCAGAGAGAAGTAGGAGACGTCGCGTCGGCGGACGACCCCGAACGGCTCAGTCGAGTTTGACGAGGTCTTCCTGCCGACCCTTGGGGACGGTCGAGCGGAGTTCCCCGTGGAGGTAGAGGCCGACGCCGAGCGGTTCGAGTTCGCCGGCGATTTCGTGGGCGGCGGTGAGGTAGCCCCAGTCGCCCTCCCATCGGTCGAGCTGTTGGTCGTGGCCGTCGACGAACGCCTTCGCCTCGCCCGGGCTCAGTTCGATGACGTTCTTCGTCGCGTCGCCGCAGAATCGCTGGACCGCGTTGGTCGAGGGCTTCCAGTGGCGCTGGCGGGTCCGCAGGATGCGCATTCCGAGGCCCTCGACTTCGATGGGGTCGACGACCTCGCCGTGGAACGCCCAAATCTTCCCCGCGCCCTTCTCCCAGAACGTGTAGCCGTCGAAGACGGCGGGGTCGACGCCGAACCGCTCGTCCCACCAGTCGATGACCTCCTCGCGGGAGGGCCGTCCCTCGACGACGCGGTCGTCGGCCGTCGGCGGCAGGCGGTCGAACTGCTGGCCCCAGTTCTCGTCGGGGGCGGTGTCGTCGCTCATGCGGTCACCTCCAGCTTGGCGGTGAAGAAGCCGCCCGTGTCGTTGTGGTGCGGGTAGACGCGGCGGGCCTTCGTCACCGACGGGTCGTACTCGTCGCCCTCCCACTCGGTGATGCCGGGCGCGGTCTCGAAGCCGTCGGGGACGTCCCACTCGACCACCTCGCAGTCCTCCCGTTCGAGGACGAAATCGAGGATGGCCTCGTTCTCCTCCGGCGCGAAGGTACACGTGGAGTAGACGACGTTCCCGCCGGCTTTCGTCACCTGCACGGCGCGCCGGAGGATGCCCTTCTGGATGCCGGCGACGCTCTTGACGTGGTTCATCGTCCACTCGTCGAGCACGTCGGGGTTCTTCCGGCAGGTGCCCTCGCAGGAACACGGCGCGTCCACGAGGACGCGGTCGAACTGCTCGAACGATTCGGACTTCTCCGGGGTCCGCTCCCCGTAGGGCTTCATCGAGAAGTTGCGGGCGTCCTGATTCGACACGACGAGGTTGGTCACGCCGAGGCGCTCGGCGTTGTGGCGGAGCGCCGACAGCCGACCGAGGTTGTTGTCGTTGCCGACGAGGACGCCCTCGTCGTCCATCATGGCGGCAATCTGGGTCGTCTTCGACCCCGGCGC
This sequence comes from Haloferax massiliensis, assembly GCF_001368915.1. GTDB lineage: Archaea > Halobacteriota > Halobacteria > Halobacteriales > Haloferacaceae > Haloferax > Haloferax massiliensis. The sequence continues at coordinate 537,897 of NZ_CSTE01000002.1, forward strand.
GGCGCAGGTGTCCCACACCCGCTCGCCCGGTTGGGGGTCGAGGGCGATAGCCGGGAGCGCCGACACCTCCTCTTGGCCGTGGAGCCAGCCGTGGAAGTACGGCCAGTTCGTCCCCGGACTGCTGTCTTCGAGCTTCAGGATGCCGGGGTGCCAGTCGGTCGGTTCGTAGGCGACGCCCTCGTCGTCGAGCGCCTCGCGGGCGCGCGCCACCGTCGTCTTGATGGTGTTGACGCGGACGACGGAGGGAAGCGGCCGCTCGCAGGCCGCGAAAAAGGCCTCCTCGTCGTCCACGAGCGGCGCGTACCGCTGGAGCGGGTTCATGACACTCGATTCCGCGCGGGCGCGTTTGTCGGTTTCGGAGTCGTCAGCGTCGTCGGAGTCGCCGGCGGCGTTGGCGTCGTCGCCGGAAAACGACCGGCCGAACCAGTCGCGCCGTCCAGTCGGCCGATGGCGACGCATTCGCCCGTCGGTTTTACCTCGCCCGGGCGACCATGTTCACGTATGGCACGCATTCGCGTCCTCGCGGAGGAACTCACCGACGAACTGGAGTCGCCGACGCTGGTCGAAGGGCTGCCGGGCGTGGGGCTGGTCGGCAAAATCGCGGCCGACCATCTCGTGGAGGCCTTCGACATGACCCACTACGCGGACGTGTTCTGCGAGGGCGTCCCGAAGGTCGCGGTCTACATGAAAGACGACCCGGCGTTGCACCCGCCGGTCAGGCTCTACGCCGACGCGGAGCGGGACCTGCTCGTCCTCCAGAGCGACATTCCCATCCGCCCCGAAGCGGCGACCGAACTCGCCACCTGTCTCGGCCCGTGGTTCGAAGACCTCGACGTGCTTCCCGTGTTCCTCTCGGGCATCGCCCGCGAGAAGTCCGAGGACGTGCCGGCGCTCTACGGCGTCGGCACCGACGGCGCGAGGTCGCGGCTCGAAGCCGCCGGCATCGACCGCCCCACGGAGACGGGACTCGTCTCGGGGCCGACGGGCGCGCTCCTGAGCAACGCCGTCTCGGTCGGCCGTCCGGCGCTCGCGCTGGTCGTCGAGTCGGACCCGCAGTTCCCGGACCCCGAGGCCGCTCGCGTCATCATCAAACAGGGCATCGAACCGCTCGTCGGCGTCGAGGTCCCCGTGGACGACCTCGTGGACAGCGCCACCGAGATTCGCCAGGCCAAAGAGCAGTTGGCCCGGCGGATGCAGCAGTCCGACGAGGAGAGCACGCAGGCGCGGCCGCTCGGGATGTACCAGTAAGCGGCGCTGGTCGTCGGTCGCGGGGAGTCCCGGCCCGCGCGACCGCTCCGCCCTGAGAAGGGTTTCGGCCGACCCGCAGTCTACACGTTTAAGCCGCGTCGGACACTTCTCCCGCCCATGAGCGACGACCCTGCCGAGTCGGTCACGGACGCGAACGCAGAATCCGAGACTGACGCGGCATCCGACGCAGCGGCGCAGGCGGCCGAAGACGCGGCGACGGACGCCGACGGCGAGGCGTCGAGCGCCGAGTCGGCGGCCGAGCAATCCGACGCGACGGGCGACGGCCCGACCGTCGCCGACCGCGTCGCCGAGTACGACGACGACCTCGCGGCCGAAGTCGCGGCGCTCGAAGCCCGCGTCGCCGACCTCGAAGCCGAACGCGACGAGGCAGAAGCGACGGCCGAGGAACTCCAGTCCCGTCTCAAGCGCACGCAGGCGGACTTCCAGAACTACAAGAAGCGCGCGAAGAAGCGGCAGTCCCAAATCAAAGAGCGCGCCACGGAGGACTTCGTCGAGCGCGTCGTCACCGTCCGCGACAACCTCGTTCGCGCGCTCGACCAGGACGACGACGCCGACATCCGCGGCGGCCTCGAATCGACGCTCAAGGAGTTCGACCGCATCCTCGAAGACGAGAACGTCGAAATCATCGACCCCGAACCGGGGACCGACGTCGACCCGAACCGCCACGAGGTGATGATGCGCGTCGACAGCGACCAGCCGGCGGACACCGTCGCCGACGTGTTCCAACCCGGCTACGAGATGGCCGACAAGGTCATCCGCGCCGCGCAGATCACGGTCAGCAAGGGCGAATAGCGCGACGGACGCGGGGCGCTCGCCGTCGTCGGGGCGGTCTCGCATCCCCCCGACCGGCGAGGACTTTTGTTCTCACCTCGCAATCACTACGCCATGCGACTTCGTTCCCGTCGGCGACGGCCGACCGTGCGCGTCACCCAACACGGCGACCCCGGCGACGACGACCTGCTTTTCGTCCTCGGGTGGGGCAACAAGCCGGGTCACCGGAGCGTCGAGTGGCTCCTCGACCGCCTCACCTACGAGGGGTATCACGTCCACGCCGTCGAGCTCCCGACGAACGGCTGGGAGTTCGAGCGCCAGTACGTGAGCCCGGTGCGGGCGTACGCGGTCGACCGCGACATCGACCTCGTCCTCAGCCACAGCACCGGCGGCCTCGTCGCCGCCCACCTCGACCTCGCGGTCCGGAACGTCTTCTTGAGCCCGTGGTGGGGAACCGCGGTGTCGGGGGTAGCCACCGTCCTTTTGCCCCTCCTCAGGCGACTGCCGACGACCAAACCCGTCGTCCCGTCCGGCATCTCCCGCGAGGACCTCGGCGAACTGAAACTCGCGGCCGAACTGGCCGACGCGCCGGCCAACGCCTCGCCCGCGTTCCTTCGCATGGTTCACGGCGCACAGGAGTCGCTGCCGCCGTTCCGCCCCGACGACGTGGTGTTCGTCTCGCTTTCGGACCGGGTCGTGGACGTCCGCGCAATCGGCGACCGGACGCCGGCGTCGAACCTCGTCCCGTACGACGGGGGTCACGAGTTCTTCGCCAGCGAGGGCAGAGAGCGGACGCTCTCGACGGTGCTCGACGCCCTCGACGGGGCCGACGCGTCGTCGCTCCGGTCCGACGGCGCTGACGAATCCGACTCGGTCGACGGAACCGAGCGACCTCAGCCGACCGACTGACGCTCCGAGAGCCGCGCGGTTGGTCGCCGACCGGGCGTCGGGTCGCCGCCGGGCGACCGCGCTCGGAGCCGTCGCCGCGACGCGGTCGGCGGTTCTACATAAATCGACCGACCTGTTTCGACGCGAGAAGTAGAAATCGCAAGACGGCGTCGACCCCGATGCACACCGTGTGTCGCAGTATCTAGTAACCTTTAACCGGCAAAAGACGGTATTTGCGGGCAAGATGGCGAGCAACAAGATTCTGGGTATCGACCTCGGCACCACGAACAGCGCGTTCGCGGTGATGGAGGGCGGCGACCCGGAGATCATCGTGAACGCAGAAGGCGACCGAACCACCCCCTCCGTCGTCGCGTTCACCGACGACGGTGAGCGGTTGGTCGGCAAGCCGGCGAAGAACCAGGCCATCCAGAACCCAGAGCGCACGATTCGGTCCATCAAGCGCCACATGGGCGAGGACGGCTACACCGTCGACATCGAGGGCGAGGAGTACACGCCGGAGCAGATCTCGGCGATGATTCTCCAGAAGATCAAGCGCGACGCCGAGGACTACCTCGGCGACGAACTGCAGAAGGCCGTCATCACCGTCCCCGCGTACTTCAACGACAAGCAGCGGCAGGCGACGAAGGACGCCGGCGAAATCGCGGGTCTCGACGTCGAGCGCATCGTCAACGAGCCGACCGCCGCGTCGATGGCCTACGGCCTCGACGACGAGTCGAACCAGACCGTGCTCGTCTACGACCTCGGCGGCGGAACGTTCGACGTGTCCGTCCTCGACCTCGGCGGCGGCGTCTACGAAGTGGTCGCCACGAACGGGGACAACGACCTCGGCGGCGACGACTGGGACGACGCCATCATCGACTGGCTCGCACAGGAGTTCGAAAACGACCACGGCATCGACCTCCGCGAGGACCGACAGGCCCTCCAGCGTCTCAAGGACGCGGCCGAGGAAGCCAAAATCGAGCTCTCCTCCCGCAAGGAGACGACCATCAACCTCCCGTTCATCACGGCGACGGACTCCGGGCCGGTCCACCTCGAATACGACCTGACCCGCGCGAAGTTCGAGTCGCTCACCGCCGACCTCATCGACCGCACGGTCGAGCCGACCGAGCAGGCGCTCGAAGACGCCGGCTACGACAAGGGCGACATCGACGACGTCATCCTCGTCGGCGGCTCCACCCGGATGCCGCAGGTCCGCGACAAGGTCGAAGAACTGCTCGGCTCCGAGCCGAAGAAGTCCGTCAACCCCGACGAGGCCGTCGCGCTCGGCGCGGCCATCCAGGGCGGCGTCCTCGGAGGCGAGGTCGACGACATCGTCCTCCTCGACGTGACGCCGCTGTCGCTCGGTATCGAGGTCAAAGGCGGCCTCTTCGAGCGCCTCATCGAGAAGAACACGACGATTCCGACCGAGGAGTCGAAGATATTCACCACCGCGGCCGACAACCAGACGACGGTGCAGGTCCGCGTCTTCCAGGGCGAGCGCGAGATGGCCGAGGACAACGAGCTCCTCGGCGAGTTCACGCTCTCCGGCATCCCGCCGGCCCCCGCGGGCACCCCGCAGATCGAAGTCGGCTTCAACATCGACGAGAACGGCATCGTCAACGTCTCCGCCGAGGACAAGGGCTCCGGCAACGCCGAGTCCATCACCATCGAGGGCGGCGCGGGTCTCTCCGACGACGAGATCGACCGCATGCAGCAGGAAGCCGAACAGCACGCAGAAGAGGACAAAGAGCGCCGCCGCGCCGTCGAGGCCCGCAACGAGGCCGAGGGCGCGGTCCAGCGCGCGGAGACGCTCCTCGAAGAGAACGAAGAGAACGTCGACGACGAACTCCGCGACGACATCGAGGCGGCCATCGAGGACGTCGAAGCCGTCCTCGAAGACGACGACGCCTCCACGGACGAACTCGAAGACGTGACCGAGGAGCTCTCGAAGGAACTGCAGGAGATCGGCAAGCGCATGTACCAACAGCAGGCGCAGGCCGGCGGTGCCGGCGGCGCTGGCGCTGGTGCGGGCGCGGCCGGCGGCCCCGGCGGTGCTGACCCCGAGGACTTCGTCGACGCCGACGCGGACTTCGACGAGGACGCCGAGGGCGACGAGGACAACTAACCACCCGGCTGACGCTCGCGCTCGCCGAGGGACCCGACGCCGGCGGTCGAATCCGGGCGAAACCTCCGGTTTGACCCCGCTCGCGCTCGCCGCGATACGAGAGACGGACTTTTCAAATACCTTCACCGGCTACAAGATAGCAACCGATGAGCGAGGACTTCTACGACGTACTCGGGGTCTCGCGGGACGCCTCGAAAGACGAAATCAAGAACGCGTACCGCAAGAAGGCCGCGAAGTACCACCCCGACGTTTCCGACGAGGACGACGCCGAGGAGAAGTTCAAGAAGGTCCAGAAGGCCAAGGAGGTGCTCACGGACGACGAGAAGCGGCAGATGTACGACCAAGTCGGCCACGAGCGCTTCCAGCAGTCCCAGAAACGCGGCGGCGGTGGCGGCGGCCGCGGACAGGGCAACCCCTTCGGCGGCGGCGGCAACCCGTTCGGTGGAATGGGCGGCGGTGGCGGCGGCTTCGAGGACATCTTCAACAACCTGTTCAACGGCGGCGCGGGCGGCCAACAGCGCAACCGCCCCCAGCAGGGCCGCGACGTGGCCCAGCGCATCTCCATCGACCTCGAAGACGCCTACCACGGCGTCGAGCGCGACGTGACGATTCGCCGCCGCGAGGTCTGTCCCGAGTGCGACGGCGAGGGCCACCCCGACGACGCAGAGGTGAACACCTGTTCGGAGTGTAACGGCTCGGGCCAGCAGACGACGGTCCAGCAGACGCCCTTCGGCCGCGTCCAGCAGACGACGACCTGTCGCGCCTGCGGCGGCGAGGGCGAGACGTACAGCGAGGACTGCTCGGAGTGCCGCGGGAGCGGTCGCGTCCGCCGCACCCGCGACGTGACCATCACCATCCCCGCCGGCTTCCGCGACGGCCAGCGCCTCCGCTACCGCGGCGAGGGCGAACCCGGCGAGAACGGCGGTCCCAACGGCGACCTGTTCGTCGAGGTCACCGTCCGCGACCACGAGGAGTTCGAGCGCGAGGGCGACGACCTCCGGTACACCCATCCCATCTCCTTCCCGCAGGCCGTCTTCGGCGCGACCGTCGAGGTGCCGACGCTCGACGGCGAGGAGGAACTGAAGGTGCCCGCGGGCACCCAAAGCGGGTCGACGTTCACCGTCTCCGGCGCGGGGATGCCCCACCTCGACGGTCGGGGCCACGGCGACCTGCACGTCGAGGTCCACGTCGTCACGCCCGAAGACCTCAACAAGGAACAGCGCGAGGCGCTCAAGGAGTTCGCCGAGGCCGGCGGCGAAGAAGTGAAAGAGGGCCTCTTCCAGAAGCTGAAGAACTCCCTGTAACGGATTTCCGGCACCGCCACGCTCTCTTGTCCGGCGGCCGTCAGTTCGGTCGATGTCCTACACGAAAGCGAACTACGAGGACGTAGACGCGGTCGGCGGCGGGCTCCACTTCCTGCGGGACGAACTCGACTGCGTCGAACTCGGCTTCAGCGTGTTGGAGGCGGACCCCGACTGGTCCGGCAAGCCCCACGACCACGCCGAACAGGGCCACGAGGAAGTGTACTACCTCGTCTCCGGCGGGGCCACGCTCGTCGTCGACGACAAGGAACTCGACCTCGAACCCGGCGACGCCGTGCGCGTCTCGCCGGAGGACACCCGAGAACTCCGAAACGGGCCCGAGGAGAGCACGTTCGTCATCGCGGGCGCGCCCTGATTCGAATCGAGGGACGACGCCGTTTTCCCGTCGCGCTCTCGACCCGCGAGCGCGCCTCGGGGGCTTTTTTCGCGCCGACGCCGTACGGTCGGCTATGGACGTTATCGGCGACCTCATGGCCCGCGACCGGCGGAGCGACCGACTCGCGCTCCGGGTCGACGGCCCCGCCCGGACCTACACGTACCACGACCTCATCACGACCTCGTACAAGGCCGGGAACGTCCTCCGCTATCTCGGCGTCCGCAAAGGTGCTCGCGTCGCGGTCGACCCGGTGTCGCTCCCCGAACCGCTGTTGACGTTCCTCGGGGCGGCCCAACTCGGCGCGGTGTCCGCGTTCGACCCCGCGGTCGAGGCGCGGGCGACCGTGGTCGCCGTCGCCCGCGAGTCCGAGTTCGACGACCTGCCGCCGGGGCAGAAACTCGCCGTGTTCGGCGGCCCGCCGAGTTCGCCCGCGACGACCCACTGGGAACAGGAGGTCTGGAGCGAGAACCCCGCGGTCCACCCGGAGGTCGTCGCGCCCGACGACCCGGCGCTCGTCGCCGACGACCGCGAGGTCACCCACGGCGACCTGCTCGACGCGGCCCGCGGGGTCGTCGCCGACTTCGACCTCGAAGCGGACGACGCGGTCGCGGTTCGGTCGTCGCTCTCCCGTCCCGGCACCGTCGTCGCCGGCGTGCTCGCCCCGCTTCTCGCCGGCGGGACGATTCAAATTCCCGCGGGCGACGAGGCCGTCGAGGCGGCGCTCTCGGTCGGCGACGGGGTTCCCGAGTCGGTCGCCCTCGCGCCTGACGACGCGTGGTGACGACGGACGCGGCGGCGTATTGTCGGAGAGTCAAATATCCGTTCGATTCTTGAGTTTTACTTCTACCCTCGTATTAAATTCCGATTCTCAACCGCTACATTTATAATTCGGCTATATGTGTGGTTCACACACGTCACATGTCACAGTCTAGCATCGCGTCTCTCTGGAATCGGTATCGCTCGGTCGGCATCGTCTACCGAATCGGGGTCGCGTTCGTCCTCGGGTCGCTCGTCGGTCTCGTCGTCGGCGAACCCGCGACGGTCCTGAAACCGGTCGGCGACCTGTTCGTCCGACTGCTGGAGATGCTCATCGTCCCCATCGTGGTGTTCACGCTCCTGATGGGCGTCAGACAGCTCTCGCCGGCGTCGCTCGGGCGCGTCGGCGCGCAGGTCGTGGGCCTGTACGCGCTCACGTCCGCGTTCGCGGTCGCCATCGGGCTCGGCGTGAGTAACCTCGTCTCCCCCGGCTCTCGCGGGCTCGAAGAACTGCTCGCCGGTGCCGAGGCACAGAGCGCCGAGGCCCCCGACGCCGTCGAAGTCGTCCTCAACATCGTCCCGACGAACCCCGTCGGCGCGATGGCCGAGGGCAGCGTGCTCCCGACCATCTTCTTCGTCGTCGTGTTCGGCCTCGGCCTCACGCTGGCGTGGGAGGAGACCGACGACGAGCAGGTCAAACGCGGCATCGAGGCGTTCTTCGATCTCGCCGACGCGGGCGCGGAAGCGATGTACAAGGTCGTCTGGGGGGCGATGGAGTTCGGCGTTCTCGGCGTCTTCGCGCTCATGGCGAACGTCTTCGGCACCGCCGGCGTGGACGCAATCCTGCCCTTCGCGCTCCTCATCGGAACGATGCTCTTCGCGGCCGTCGTCCACATCGGACTCGTCTACCTCGGCGCGTTCGTCGTCGGGGTCGCGGGGCGGTCGCCGGCGGCGTTCCTCTCCGGCGCGCGCGACGCGATGGTGACCGCGCTGAGCATCCGGTCGTCGTCCGGGACGCTCCCGGTCACGATGTCCGACGCGGACGAGAACCTCGGCATCGAAGAGCGCATCTACGGCTTTACGCTCCCGCTCGGCGCGACCATCAACATGGACGGAACGGCGATGTACCAGGGCGTCGCGGCCATCTTCGCGGCGAACATCGTCGGCGTGAACCTCTCTCTGGCCGACCAGTTCGCGGTCGTCGCGGTCGCCGTGCTGGCGAGCATCGGCACCGCCGGCGTGCCCGGGTCGGGGCTCATCATGCTCACGCTCGTCTTGACGCAGTTGGGACTCCCACTGGAAATCGTGGGGCTCGTCGCCGGCGTCGACCCAATCCTCGACCGGATTCGGACGATGGTGAACGTGACCGGCGACCTCGCGGTGACGACCGTCGTCGCCACGTGGAACGACGCGGTCGACTTCACCGCCGACGCGTGGAACGACGGCGTCGGCGCGGCGCTGTCCGACTGAACGAAAGCCGGACAAACCGCTTCAGGACGCGTTCTCTATCTTTTCGAGCGACTCGGGGTTCTCGATACTGCTCATGTCGCCGAGGTCCTCGCCCGCGTAAATCGAGGCGATGGCGCGGCGGATAATCTTCCCCGACTGCGTCTTCGGGAACTCGTCGACGAACAGTATCTCGCGCGGGCGGAACGGCTTGCCCAACTCCTCGCCGACGACGCCGCGAAGCTCCTCGCGGAGGTCGTCGCTTTCCGCAACGCCGTCTTCGAGGACGACGTAGGCGACGACGGCGGTCCCGGTGGTGTCGTCGGGCACGCCGACGGCGGCGGCCTGATTCACCGCGTCGTGTTCGATGAGCGCGCCTTCGACCTCGGCGGGGCCGACCTTGCGGCCGGCCACGTTGAGGGCGTCGTCGGCGCGGCCGTGGAGGAACCAGAAGCCGTCTTCGTCTTTCTGCGCCCAGTCGCCGTGGTCCCAGAGGTCGTCCCACGACGACCAGTAGGTGTCGAGGTAGCGCTCGTCGCCCTCCCAGAGGCTCTTGGTCATCGACGGGCAGGAGTCGCGGGCGACGAGGAAGCCTCGTTCGTGGGTGTCGGCGATGGACTCGCCCGCGGAGTCCACGATGTCGATGTCCATCCCGAGGCCGGGGCCGCCGAGCGAGCAGGGCTTGAGCGGTTGGGTCGGCATCGGCATGAGGAAACAGCCGCAGATTTCGGTGCCGCCGGAGATGTTGATGATGGGCGCGTCGCCGCCGCCGACGTGTTCGTAGAACCACATCCACGACTCGGGGTCCCACGGCTCGCCGGTCGACCCCAGCAGGCGGAGGCTCGACAGGTCGTGTTTCTCGACTTCCTCGTCGCCGTACTTCCGCAGGGCGCGGATGGCCGTCGGCGAGATGCCGAAGGTGGTGATGCGGTGGCGCTCTATCATGTCCCAGAAGCGGTCCGGGTTCGGGTAGTCGGGCGCGCCCTCGTACATGAAGATGGTGCCGGCGAACGTGTGGTTCCCGATGAGCGTCCACGGACCCATCATCCAGCCGATGTCGGAGACCCAGAAGAAGCGGTCTTCGGGCTTCTGGTCGAATCCGAAGTGAATCTCCTTCGCGGTCTGCATCTGCACGCCCGCGTGGGTGTGGACGATGCCCTTCGGCTTGCCGGTCGTCCCCGAGGAGTACAGTAACATCGACTCGGCGTCCGACGGCAGGCGCTTCGTCTCGTACGCCGCGTCGGCCGTGCCGACGGTGTCGTCCCACCACTCGTCGCGGCCCTCGGTCCACGGCACGTCGGCGTCGCTATCCTCACTTTCGTCACCGAACCGCCGGTAGACGACGACGTTCTCGACGCAGCCCGCCTCCGCCATCGCCTCGTCGGCGGTCGGCTTCAGTCGGACCTCGGAGCCGCGGCGGTAGAAGCCGTCGGCGGTGAAAAGCACCGAGCACTCGGGGTCTTCGAGGCGGGTCGCCGTGGCGTCGACGCCGAACCCGGAGAAGATGGGAACCGCGATGGCCCCGACCTTGAAACAGCCGTAGAGGATGGAGATGACCTCGGGGACCATCGGCATGTAGAGGCCGACGGTGTCGCCGGTCTCGACGCCGTACGATTCGAGGACGTTGGCGACGCGGTTGGCCTCGCGGTAGAGGTCGTGATAGGTCCGCTGGACGACCTCGCCGTCTTCGCCCTCCCAGATGCAGGCGACGCGGTTCCGGTTCCCGGAGCGGACCGCGGCGTGGCGGTCGAGGGTGTTGTGGGCGACGTTGATTTCGCCGCCGGGGTACCAGCGGGAGAACTGCGGCCCCTCCGAATCGTCGCGGACCGCGTCGTACTCCTCGTAGAAGTCGATGTCGAGGTAGTCGACGAGTTCGTCCCAGAACCACTCGACGCCCGAGGCACCGACGCCCGGAACCTCGGTCGTCGTCCGCTCGATGAGTTCGTCGTAGTCCTCGATGTCGTGTTCCCGCATGAAGCGGGTGACGTTGGCGTCCTCGACGAACGCCGGGTCCGGTTCGTGTACCACGGTGTCGGTGTCGGGCACGTCCATGAATCGAGGTACCGCGACCGCGACCATGAATCTTTACTGTTCTTTCGTTGACTTCGCCGGACGCGGCGGGAATCGGCGACCCGGCCCGAGGCGTTTTTGTCGGCCGGTGTGCTACTGATAGGCATGTACGTCCGAGACGCGAAGAACCGAGACGAGGTCTGGTTGCTCGACTCGCTGGAGGAACTCGGACTCGACGACGGCTCGTTCCGCTCCCGCGACTACGTCATCGCGCTCGACGAGGAGTCCGGCGAAAAGGCCGGTTTCGGGCGCATCCGGGTCAACAAGGCCGACGAGCCGTTCTGCGAGGTCACCTGCGTCGGCGTCTCGGAGCGGTGGCGCGGACAGGGCGTCGGGGCGCACGTCGTCGAGCGACTGGTCGACCGCGCCGCGGCCGAGGGGTTCGACACCGTCTACGGCTTCACCGCCGACCACGGCTACTGCGCGCAGTTCGGCTTCGAGGCGGTCGACGCCGAGGACCTCCCGGCGGGGCCGCGGCAGCGACTCGACGGAGTCAGAGAGGCCGACGGCGACGCCATCGCGCTCCGACTCGACCGCGAGGCGTTCTCGATGCCCGAGCGACTGCGCGAGCGGTTCAAAGCCGCCGCCCCCGCGAGCGGCGGGGACGCCGAACCGGAACTGACCGCCGAGGACTTCGGCTACGACGAGGAGACGCCGACGAAGTACTCCACGAACCTGCGGCGCTGACGTTCCGGCTCCGAGTCGGGTCGCCCCCCGACTCAGGTCCGGTCGTCGAGGAAGTCGGTGCTGAAGACGATCCAGGTCAGCACGCTACAGAACAGAATCGGCGGGAGGATGGCGAAGCCCCAGAGCGGTTCGAGCCCCTGTAGGAGGATGAGTACCACGTCGGCCAGCCCGAGCGCGAGGAACGGTGCGGTCGCCAGCGCGGCGCGCTTTCGGTTCTTTCCGCCCGTGTCCTCCGGGAGCGGGCCGGGGGCGGCGTCGCCGGCCGAGGCGTCCGAGGTCGAGGTCGACGAGGGCGCGTCCATGCGGGTCCGTCGGGGCCGGACGAGCAAAAGCGGTCCGCCTTGCGGTCGCGGTTCCCCGACTGATAGGGCGTTTCGCCGCGGTGTGAACCGCCGTTTTACCGGGCGTTCTCCACGCGCGAGGCGTACTCGACGAGCGCGAACAGCGCCGCGAGGAGGACGGCCGAGAGCACCATTCCGTAGAGGCTGAACGCGAGCGGACTGGTCGGCAGCGGGAGGACGCCGAACAGCGATATCTCGGCGGCGACTTGGCCGCCGTTCTCGCCGATGAAGACGCCGAGGACGCCCGAGATGACTACGACGCTCGCGCCGACGAGGAGCAGGATTCGTCGTCCGCCGGATGTGTCGTTCACGACGCGGCGTTAGGGCCGCGCCGTATAGTCGCTTGCGGGACGATTCGATGGGAGGTGGCCACGGAGCCGGCCCCGTCCGTCGACCGCCGGACCGACAGTCTCGGAGAGCCGAACGAACTAAGCCACCCCACGCGAATGAGCGCCCAATGCCCGAAGCACTCGTCGAACGCGCCCGCGAAGCGCTCGACAACGCCTACGTCCCCTACTCGGAGTACACCGTCGGAGCGGCGCTCAGGACCGCCGACGGCGAGGTCTACGTGGGCTGTAACATCGAGAACGCGAACTACTCGAACAGCCTCCACGCCGAGGAGGTCGCCGTCGCGGAGGCCGTGAAGAACGGCCACACCGAGTTCGACCGCCTCGTCGTCACCTCGGGGGCGCGCGACGGCGTCACCCCCTGTGGGATGTGCCGCCAGACGCTCGCGGAGTTCTGCGACGAGGACCTCCCGGTCGTCTGCGACCTCGGCGGCGACGACGTCGCCGAGTACACGCTGGGCGAACTCCTCCCGAACACCATCTCGCTGGACACGCTGGAAGCCGCCGCGGCGAAGCGCGACGCCGACGAGTAACGTGTCGCTCGCCGTCGACCGCGGAATCGTCGCGCTCGCGCTCGCTTTTCTCGTCGGGCTTTCGGGGTGTGCGTCGCTGTCGCCGTCCCCGCCGGTCGTGGACGCCGCCCTCGGAACCCAGTCGGCCGACGCGACCGACGGCGACGACGGGGCCGTCTCAACCGCCGTCGGTGGAACCGGGCCGTCGCCGGTGCCGGAGACGCGCCCCGCCGACAACCCGTGGGGCCACGCGCCCGTCGTCGTCGGCATCGACGCGCCCGCGGACGGCCGCGACTACGCCTCGCTCGTCGAATCGGCGGTCGACTACTGGCGGGCGAACGCGTCGGCGGTCGCCTACGACCCGGCGTTCGCCGTGGTGCCGAACGCCTCGGAGCCGGACGTGACCGTCTCGGTCGTCGAGCGAATCGACGCCTGCGGCGACTACGCCGGCGCGGACGCGGTCGGCTGCGCGCCCCTCTTGGGCGGCGACGAATCGACCGCACCAACTGAGTCTGCCTCGGTGGTCGTCGCCGCCGGCTACGACGACGAGACGACCGAGACGGTCCTGAAACACGAGTTCGGCCATCTGCTCGGGCTGACCCACGACGACGCCGCCGCGTTTCCCGCGCTGTCAGAGCGCATCGAGACGACGCGACTGCCGGAACCGGACGCCGACGAGCGGGAGTCGCCCTTCCGCGAGCCGACCGTCGCGGTCCACGTCGACCTCTCGAACGTCTCGCCCGGCGAGCGGGCGACCTACGAGGCCGAAATCGACCACGCGCTGTCGTACTACGAGGCCGGAGCCGACGGCGTCGCGCCCGCGAACCGCTCGTTCGAGCGCGTTTCCGACCCCGAGATGGCGGACGTGACGCTCTCGGTGTCGGCGTTCCGCGACGGTGGTTCTGGCGTGCGCTGGCGGCGGACCGGTATCGACGCCGACGACGACGCGGCGCTGGAGTGGTACACCGGCGGCGACCTCGTCGTGGACGCCGGCCTCGCCCCGTCGCTGGTCGACTGGTACGTCGGCGCGGGACTCGGCTACCTGCTGGCGGCCGACGAGAGAGCCGACCTCCCGCCGCCGTTCCGCGACGGCGACCCCGCCGACGACCCGGTGTGGCGCGGTCTCACCGGCGAGACGGCGGACGACCCCACGCGCGACGACCTCGCCGACCGCGACCGCGATACCGAGAACGCGACCGAGAACGCGACGACGCCCACGGGGAGCCCCTCAGAGAACGCAAGAATTTCCACCGCCGCCGCGCGAGTACACTCATGAACGACAGTGAGGACCCGAACGACGAGGTTCAGTACCACCTCGAAGTCGGTCCCGCGGACCTCGCCGACGCGGTGTTGCTCCCCGGGAACCCGGAGCGCGTGGACAAGGTGACGGCGCTGTGGGACGACCACGAGGAGAAGGCCTACCACCGCGAGTACCGGACGGCGACCGGGAGCTACGACGGGACGCCGATTTCGGTCACCTCGACGGGTATCGGGAGTCCCTCGGCGGCCATCGCCGTGGAGGAGCTCGCCCGCGTCGGCGCGGACACCTTCATCCGCGTCGGCTCCTGCGGCGCGATTCAGCCCGAGATGGACGTGGGCGACCTCGTCATCACCTCGGGCGCGGTCCGACAGGAGGGCACTTCCAAGGAGTACGTCCGCGAGGACTACCCCGCCGTTTCCGACCACGAGGTCGTCTCGGCGCTCGTCGCGGCCGCCGAACGCCTCGGCTACGACTACCACGTCGGCCTCACGATGAGCGCCGACTCCTTCTACGCGGGGCAGGGCCGCCCCGGCTTCGAGGGCTTCCGCGCCGCCGGCTCCGACTCGCTGGTCGAGGAACTCCGCGAGGCGAACGTGAAGAACATCGAGATGGAGGCCGCGGCGCTCCTGACCATCGCCAACGTCTACGGCCTCCGCGCCGGGGCGGTCTGCTCGGTCTACGCGAACCGCATCACGGGCGAGTTCCGCACCGAAGGCGAGTCGCGCGCGGCGGAAACCGCCAGCCTCGCGGTCCACCTCCTCGCCCAGATGGACGCGGTCAAGCGAGAGGCGGGCGTCGACCGCTGGCACGCGGGCCTCAGTCTCGACTAATCCGACAACCGTCGAATCCGGATTTCGACGCGCTGGGGGCGTAGCGGCCAAAATTACCCCGGCTGTGGAGACGGTTTCAAAGCCCCTTTATCGGATGACTACACAGA
Organism: Haloferax massiliensis; assembly: GCF_001368915.1. GTDB lineage: Archaea > Halobacteriota > Halobacteria > Halobacteriales > Haloferacaceae > Haloferax > Haloferax massiliensis. The sequence goes on from NZ_CSTE01000002.1 coordinate 553,005, forward strand.
CGACGACATGAGCACGCAGGTCGTCGTTCTCGGCTCGGGGTACGCCGGGGCCGGCGCGGTCACAACCCTCGAAGAAGAGCTCGGTCACGACGCGCAACTCACGTGGGTCGCCGAACACGACTACCACCTCGTCCTCCACGAGGTCCACCGCTGCATCCGTGACCCGAGCGTCGAGTCCAGCATCACCATCCCCGTCGACGACATCAAGTCCGACTCGACCGACTTCGTCAAGGGTCGCGCGACCGACGTGAACGTCGACGAGCGCGTCGTCGAACTCGAAGGCGGCGACACCGTCGACTACGACTATCTGCTCGTCGCCATCGGCTCTTCGACCGCCTTCTTCGGCATCGAGGGCCTCGAAGAGTTCGCCCACCAGCTCAAGGGCCTTGACGACGCCCGCGAGATTCACCAGGACATCAAGGAGGCGGCCGCCGACGCCTCCCGCGACGACCCCGCGCAGGTCGTCATCGGCGGTGCGGGCCTCTCCGGCATCCAGGCGGCCGCCGAGGTCGCCGAGTACCGCGACACCAACCGCGCGCCCATCGACATCAAGCTCGTCGAGGGGATGGACGAAATCTTCCCCGGCAACGACCCCGAACTGCAGGGCGCGCTCCGCCGCCGCGTCGAAGACCTCGACATCGACATCCTCACCGGCGACTTCATCTCGAAGGTCGACGAGGAGACCGTCTTCATCGGCGGCGGCGAGGACGAGGACCCCGAGGAACTCGACTACGACGTGCTCGTCTGGACCGGCGGCATCACCGGCCAGCCCGAGGCGTCCGACGTCGAACTCGAACAGGACGAGCGCTCCCACCGCTTTTTCGCCGAGGAGGACTTCCAGACCAGCGACGACCGCGTCTTCGCGGTCGGCGACTGCGCCCTCGTCGAGCAGGGTCCCGACAGCGTCGCGCCGCCGACGGCGCAGGCCGCCTGGGACGCCGCGGACGTCGCCGGCGAGAACATCGCCCGCGCCATCGCCGGCAAGCCGCTCAAGCGCTGGACGTTCACCGACAAGGGAACGGTCATCTCCATCGGCCACGACGCCGTCGCCCACGGCGTGAAGTTCCCCGTCGTCGGCGAGTTCCCCGTCAACGTCTTCGGCGGCCCGCTCGCGCGGACGCTGAAGAAGGGCATCGCCGCGAACTGGATCGCGGACGTGACGTCGCCGAAGCGCGCGCTCTCCGCCTGGAACGACCTCTAACTCGGCCGCCGCGCCGCCGCGCCGACCGCCGGGTGACGCGCCGCCCGACGCTCGCCGACTCGGTTTCGATTTCTCCGACGCCGCACTCTCCGAGTGCCGATGGCGCTCGCGGAGTACGGGGCGCAACAGCGACTCCTCGTTTTGATTCGTGTGAGAAAATACGTGCCGCCGCGGTGGTCTCTCGACGCTTCGGTCCTCAGAAGGAGGGCGACTCAGTCGTTCGGAGATACTCGGAGAGCCGAATCAGCGCCGTTCCAAGGAGAACGACCGCGACACCAGTCACTGCGACCGCGACCATCGTTTCAGGGTCCCCGCCGGCCATCGAAGCGAGCGACAACGTCCCGATAAGCAGGGTCACGGTGAAGAGACACGCTATCACGTCGGCGTTCAGTTCCTCCCACGTTGATGGGATGCCGAACGCGCTCTGCTGATTGTACGCCATGGGGGTATTGGGTCCCCGATTCAGATAAAGCTGTGTGTCAGTCTACATTATCGACGGACATGTTTGCGGTCCGAACTCCACCGTTCGGGTCGGCCGTCGTCCGAACGCTGAACCCGTCGGTCGGAGTACGCCGAGAGTGCCCGGAAAAAGACGAAGAGATGTGCGTGGTTAGTGCTGGGGTTCGCCGACGGGGGCCTTCATGTCGTCGATGCGGAGGATGAGGATGTTGCTCGTGTCGTCCTTGCCGTCGAGCGTGCCGTCGATGACGAGCTTCGAGAGGGGCGTCGGCCCGACGCGAATCTTGTCGCCCTCGTGGAACTCGCGGACCGAGCCCTGAACGTGAATCTCGGCGCGGCACAGTTCGGGGTGGTGGACGCTGGAGAGGTCGATTTCGTCGACGTTGACGCCCTCGACTTCCTCGTCGTTGTGGAACAGGGGGACGAACGCGGGCTCGTCCATCTTGTCCACGTCGAGCGCCTCGTAGGCGTTGGCGGTCGGCTTGTAGCCGCCCTTCGGGCCGGGGACGCCCTCGACCAGTTGGAGCGCCTTCAGGCTCTGCATCTGGTTCCGGATGGTGCCGGGGTTTCGGTTGACCTCGGTCGCGATGTCCTCACCCTTTACGGCGTCTTCGGAGTCCCGATAGAGGTTGATGAGGGCAGTCAAGATAGTTTTCTGACTCGACGTGAGCTCGATTGATGACATGGAGAATGGTTCGCTACATACGTCCTTAAATCCGATGGATGACGCCTCGAATCTGCCGTTCGTCTACTTTGGAACCACGGCACACTCATGAATGTTCATTTTGAACTCTAATTCACCTTCGATGCTGTCGATAGCACTATACGGCTCACGAGAGTTCGGTAGCGCATGAACGGGAAACGAGTCCTCGTGACCGGCGGTGCCGGCTTCATCGGTTCGAATCTCGCGAACCACCTCGCCGACGACAACGAGGTCGTCGCGGTCGACGACCTCTACCTCGGGACGCCCGACAACCTCGACGACGCGGTCGAATTCCACGATATGAGCGTGCTCGACGACGACCTCCCGACCGAGGGCGTGGACGCGGTGTTCCATCTGGCGGCGCTGTCGTCGTACAAGATGCACGAGGAGAACCCGACGAAGGGCGCTCGCGTCAACGTCGAAGGCTTCGTCAACACGGTCGAGCAGGCGCGAAACGACGGCTGCGACACCGTCGTCTACGCCTCCACCTCCTCTATCTACGGCTCCCGGACCGAGCCCTCGCCGGAAGACATGCCCGTCGAGGCGCGAACGGGCTACGAGGCGTCGAAACTGGCGCGGGAACGTTACGCGGAGTACTTCCACCACCACTACGACGTGCGGACGGCCGGACTCCGCTTTTTCTCGGTGTATCAGGGCTTCGGCGGCGCGGAGGAACACAAAGGCGAATTTGCGAATACGGTCGCGCAGTTCGCCGACCAGATTGCCAACGGCCAGTCGCCGGAGCTGTTCGGCGACGGCACCCAGACCCGCGATTTCACCCACGTCGACGACATCGTCCGCGGCATCGAACTCGCCGCCGACCACCGGCTGCAGGGCATCTACAACCTCGGCACCGGCGAGAGCTACTCGTTCAACGAGATGGTCGAGATGATAAACGAGGTGTTGGGGACGGACGTCGACCCGGTGTACATCGAGAACCCCCTCGACGTGTACGTCCACGACACGAAGGCCGACTGCACGAAGATTCGCGAGGCGACCGGCTGGGAGCCCCGGATCTCCTTCGAGGAGGGCGTCCGGCGCGTCTGCGAACCGTACCTCGACGGGTAGCTCGTCGGTTCGTCGTCCCACCGTCCGCCGCGCTGTTTCAGTCGGTCACGACGCCCGCGACCGACTCTGTTGTTCGAACTCCACGGTCACGACGACGTCTTGCCCCGTCGCCTCGCGTATTCGGTCTTCGATTCGCGGCGACAACTGCGGGTACTGACGACCGACCGGGTGCTGGACTGTGACCGTCACCTCTCGCGGGCCGTCGTCGATACCGGGGGTCCCGAACTCGACGCTGAGCGACAGCAGTTCCAGCGAGTCGTACTCCGAATCGTCGAGAACGGTCTGAACGGCCGCCGTCGACTGGTTCTCGAACGCGATTTGCGAGGCGAGAAGCGACCCCGGTCCGAGGACGGTGAGTCCGAGGAACACGAGCGCCACCCACGTCGCTTTGGTTCCGAAGAACGCCCGAACTCGCCGTCTGGTCGACCCCGTCGAGTTCCAGAAGCTCGGTCGATACCCGAGATACCAGAGCGCGAGCGTCCCGGCGAGGATGATGCTCGCCACGTTGACCGCGAGGAGGGTGAGCGCGCCGATAGCGACCGCCGGAATCGCCCACGCGACGCCGATACCGACGGCCGCGGCGGCGGGAACGGTCGCGGCCGCGACCGCGACGCCGACGATGGAGACCGGGAGTTCGGTCGCCAACCCGACGCCGCCGGCGGCTCCCGCACAGAGCGCGACGACGAGCGTCAACAGCCCCGGTGACGACCGGCTCGCTAACTGCTGGACCGTGGTCACGTTCAGCGCCGCCGGCACGAACTGCGCCGTCTTGAGCCCCCACCCCAACGCCGCGGCGGCGGCGATGGCCACGGTCAGTCCGATAACCGTCGACCGAACGCCTCCCGTGAACATCGCGTCGTCCCCGAGCGCCGCGCCGACGCTGGCCATGAGCGCCGCGCCGATCTGCGGGGCGATGACCATCGACCCGACGACGAGCGCGGCCGAGTCGAGCAACAGCCCCGCGGTGGCGACGAGCGCGCTCAGAACCGTCATCGCGTAGTACGCCGTTGGCTGGGGGTTGAGGTCGTGCGCCTTCGTCAGAATCTCCTCGTTCGAGACGCGTTCTTCCTCCTCGTCGCCCTCGACGTACCGCTCGACGAGTCGGTCGTAGTGCGGCGTCGTCGCCGACTCGATGTTGCCGATGACGAGGTGGTCCTCCTCGAAGCCCGCCTCGGAGAGCGTCTCTCTGATTCTGTCGACCGCCTCCGTCGGCAGCGGGAATTCGACGAGATACGACTGGGGTTCGTCGCCGTCGGCCCTGTAGACCGGCAGCGTCACCGGGTCGACGTCCTCCCCTCGGAGCGCATCGACGACCGCGTCGAGTTCCCCCGCCTCGACGCGAATCTGTAAGTGCCGCATGAGACTCGGTACGACCTCGCCGTGCAAAAGCGAGGTGGGCGTACCCGTCGGGCGCCGCACGGCATTATTGATAAGGGTGTTTTTCCGATGCCACTAAACGCCCCGAACGAGTGCATCAGCTATGGAACGGAACGTCAGAATTCTGGGTGCACCAACGGACTACGGTGCCAATCGACGCGGGGTGGACATGGGACCCTCCGCGATTCGATACGCCGGACTCGCAGGGGAACTGGAGTCCGCGGGCGTCTCGCCGACGGACGCCGGCGACCTCGCGGTCCCGCACCACGCGACGCGGGACGCGGACGCCGGGGCGGCGAACGCGAAGCACGTCCAGGAGGTCGAAGAGGTGACGACGAGCCTCGCCGACGCCGTCTCGACCGCGCTCGCCGAGGGGACGACCCCGCTCGCGCTCGGCGGCGACCACTCCATCGCCATCGGGTCGCTGGTCGGGAGCGCCCGCGACGCCGACATCGGCGTCATCTGGTTCGACGCCCACGGCGACTTCAACACGCCGAGCACCTCGCCGTCCGGGAACGTCCACGGCATGCCGCTGGCCGCCGCGCTCGGCGTCGGCGACTTCGCGGGCGTCGAGTGGGCGAACGCCGCCGGCCTCACGGAGGAGAACGTCGCCATCGTCGGACTCCGCTCCGTCGACGGCGCGGAGGCCGAGGCGATTCGCGACAGCGACGTGACCGTGTACACGATGTCCGACATCGACGAGCGCGGCGTCACCGAGGTGACGAACGACGCCCTCGACGTGGCGACCGACGGCACCGACGGCGTCCACGTCAGCCTCGACCTCGACTGGCTCGACCCCCGCGAGGCCCCCGGCGTCGGGACGCCCGTCCGCGGCGGGGTGACCTACCGCGAGGCCCACGCGGCGATGGAACTCGTCGCCCGCTCGGAGGCCATGCGCTCGTTCGAACTCGTGGAGGTCAACCCCATCCTCGACGAGCACAACGAGACCGCGACGCTCGCGACCGAACTCGCCGCAAGCGCCTTCGGCAAGCGCATCCTCTGATGTCGACGCCGAGAGAAGCCCCCGCGCCGCACGACCTCGCCGCCGGCGTCGTCGTCCTCCAAGAGAACTCGGTGCTCGCGGTCTACGAGAAGGACCGCTGGGGACTGCCGAAAGGCGGCTCAGAGCCCGGGGAGTTCTTCTTCGAGACCGCCGCCCGCGAGGCCGCAGAGGAGACCGGCGTCGAAGTCGAAATCCAGTCGCTCGCGTTCACGAGCGAGATTCGCGCCCCGGACCGCCGCATCTACCTCCAGCGGTTCTACCACGCGACGCCCGTCGCCGACGACCCCACCCCGTCGCCGAGCGACCCGGACGACGAAATCGAGGCGGCGAAGTTCCTCCCGCTCACCGCGCTCGGGTCGACGCTCACCTACCGGCCGCGGGTCGAACCGCTCCGCGACTGGCTTCGGGACCGCAAGCCGCGACACTACACCTACGACCTGACGCGAGAACCCTCGGACGTCGAGAAATAGCCGACTACGGGGTTCGCCCGGTGGCTGTCCCGATTTTCCGCGCGATTCGAACGACGTAACCGACGGCCGCTCCGAGACCGCCGAGCACGAGTGCAAGCATCGCACCGCCGACGAGCGGATACGCGACCCACAGCGGCGACTCCATCGTCGAAACCGGGACGAACAGGTTGCCCGCGAACCCGAGACACGGCCCGAAGGCGAGCACGATACCCTCGCCGGCGCGCGTGCCGACGTTCTCGCCTCTGGCGACGTGTGCCGCGACGACGGCGACGACCAGCACCGCGCCCGCGTCGACGACGAGCGACTGCGCGGCCGTCGACGGTTCGAGGTTCCACGCCCGAAGCGCGGTCAGGCCGCCGAGAACGACGACGAACGCGAGCGCCGAGACGCCGACAATTCTCGACCGCGGTCGCACTCTCATACCGTGACGACCCCTCGGCCGAAGTAAATGTCTTCGGGGAGCGATGGCCGGAGCCGCGGCTCCCCGGTGGGGTCCGCAAAAGAGGAATCCGTCGTCGGGGAGAGCCGACTTACTCGTCGTCCGCGTCGGCTTCCGAGTCGCCTTCCACGTCGTCGAGTTCCTCGGCCTCGGTCGTCATCGCGGCCGGAATCACGTCGACGGAGGCGACGTCGTCGCCGTCGTCGAGGTCCATCACGATGACGCCCATCGTGTTGCGGCCGACCGTCGAGATGTCCTCGACGGGGGTCCGGAGAATCTGGCCCTCGTCGGACATGACGACGAGGTGGTCGCCCTCGCCGACGGTGTTGATGGCGCAGACCGGGCCGTTTCGCTCGTTGGTCTTGATGTCGATGAGACCCTTGCCGTTTCGGGACTGCTTGCGGTAGGCGTCGAGGTCCGTGCGCTTCCCGTAGCCGTTCTCGGTGACGGTGAGAATCCAACTGTGGTGGGCCTCGTCGATGGCGGCCACGCCGGCGACCACGTCGTCGCCTTCGAGTTTGATGCCGCGGACGCCGCGGGCCGAGCGACCCATCGCGCGCACCTCGTCCTCGTCGAAGCGGATGGACATCCCCCGTTCGGTACCGATGACGAGGTCGCTTTCGCCGTCGGTGACCTCCACGTCGACGAGTTCGTCGCCCTCGTCGAGCTTGGTGGCGATGATGCCCGTCGAGAGGATGTTCTGGAAGCGGTCGGTGCCGGTCCGCTTGATGTAGCCGTTCCGGGTCACCATCGTCAGGTAGCCCTCGATGTCTTCGAGGTCGTCGCAGTTGACGACGGCCGTAATCTCCTCGCCGTCGTCGAACTCAAGGAGATTGACCGCCGACTTCCCGCGGGCGGTCCGGGACATCTCGGGCACCTGGTAGGCCTTGAGCTGGTAGACCTGTCCGTGGTTGGTGAAACACAGCAGGTCGTCGTGGGTGTTCGTGACGAACACCGACGAGACGTTGTCGCCCTCCTTGAGGTCCGTCCCGATGATGCCCTTACCGCCGCGGTGCTGGGCGCGGAACCGCGAGACCGGCATCCGCTTGATGTAGTCGTCCTCGCTGACGATGACGACCACGTCCTCCTCGGGGATGAGGTCGGCGCGGGTGACCTCGCCGGTGTTGGCGACGAAGGAGGTCCGCCGGTCGTCGGCGTACTCGTCTTTGATGTCGAGCAGTTCGGACTCGATGACGGCGTCGAGTTCAGACCGGTCGCCGAGGATGGTTTCGAGGCGCTCGATGGTCGCTTGGACCTCCTCGTACTCGTCTTCGATTTCGGCCGCCTCCATCGAGGTGAGCGAGCCGAGTTGCATCGAGACGATGTGGTTGGCCTGGTCCTCGGAGAAGTCGAACGCCGGCAGCGGTTCGCCGTCGACTTCGACCGTGACCTCGCCGCGGAGCGCGGCCTTCGCGTCGTCGCGGCTCTCGGAGTTCCGGATGGTCTCGACCACGTCGTCGATGTTGTCGAGGGCCTTCAGGCGGCCTTCGAGGATGTGCGCGCGGTCTTCGGCCTCGGCGAGTTCGTACTCGGAGCGCCGGCGGACCACGTCGCGGCGGTGGTCGAGGTAGTGTTCGAGCGTCTCCTTGAGCGTCAGCACCTGCGGCTGACCGTCGACGAGCGCGAGGTTGATGACGCCGAACGTGGATTCGAGGTGGTTGTCGAGAAGCTGGTTCTTGACGACCTCGGCCATCGCGCCGCGCTTGAGCTCGATGACGACGCGGATGCCGTCGCGGTCGGACTCGTCGCGGATGTCGCGGATGCCCTCGATTTTGCCCTCGTTCACGTCGTCGGCGATGCGCTCGATGAGGCGGGCCTTGTTCTCCTGATACGGGAGTTCGTTGATGACGATGCGGCCCTCCTCCTCGGACACGTCGTAGTCGGCGCGGACGCGGACGCGGCCGCGACCCGTCTTGTACGCCTTGTGGACCGCGTTGCGGCCGACGATGTTCGCGCCGGTCGGGAAGTCGGGGCCCTTGACGTGTTCCATCAGGTCCGCGACGGTCGCCTCGGGGTTCTCGATGAGTTCGACGGTGGCGTCGATGACCTCGCCGAGATTGTGCGGCGGGATGTTCGTGGACATCCCGACCGCGATGCCGGACGACCCGTTGACCAGCAGGTTCGGGAACGACGACGGGAGCACCGTCGGCTCCTGTTTGCGGTCGTCGTAGTTCGACTGGAAGTCGACGGTGTCCTTGTCGATGTCGTCGAGGAGTTCCTCGGCGATGGGGGCCATCCGCGCCTCCGTGTACCGCATCGCGGCCGGCGGGTCGCCGTCGACGGAGCCGAAGTTACCCTGCCCGTCGACGAGCGGGTAGCGCATGGAGAAGTCCTGCGCCATGCGCGCGAGGGTGTCGTAGATGGCGGAGTCGCCGTGGGGGTGGTAGTCACCCATCGTCTCGCCCACGATGGACGAGGACTTGCGGTGCGACGAGTTGGAGGTCACGCCGGCCTGGTGCATCGCATAGAGGATGCGCCGGTGGACCGGCTTCAGGCCGTCGCGAACGTCGGGGAGCGCCCGACCCGCGATGACCGACATCGCGTAGTCGATGTACGACTGCTCCATCTCGTCTTCGATGCGCGCGTTCTTGACCTCGGCCGCGATACCCGCGCCCGGTTCGAAAGAATCCGGTGTGTCAGAACTCATGTTAGATGTCCACCCACTCGGCGTCGTTCGCGTGGTCCTTGATGAACTGCTTTCGCGGTCCGACGGCGTCGCCCATCAGGATGTTGAACATCCGGTCGGCGGCGGCGGCGTCCTCGACGGTGATGCGCTTGAGGACGCGGTTTTCGGGGTTCATCGTCGTGTCCCACAGCTGGTCGGGGTTCATCTCGCCGAGTCCCTTGAACCGCTGGACCTGCGTGGGGTTGCCGTTGCACTCTTCTTCGATGATGCGGTCTCGCTCCGCCTCGTCCATCGCGTCGTAGGTGTTGCCGCGGTAGCGGACGCGGTACAGCGGCGGTTGGGCCGCGTACACGTAGCCGGCCTCGATGAGCGGTCGCATGTGCCGGTACAGGAGCGTCAACAGGAGCGTCCGGATGTGCTCGCCGTCGACGTCGGCGTCGGTCATCAGGATGAGGCGCTGGTAGCGCACCTTCTCGATGTCGAACTCGTCGCCGACGCCCGCGCCGATGGCGGTGATGAGCGCGCGGACCTCGTTGTTCTCCAAGATGCGGTCGAGACGGTGTTTCTCGACGTTCAGAATCTTCCCGCGGAGGGGCAAAATCGCCTGGAACTTGCGGTCGCGGCCCTGCTTGGCCGAGCCGCCCGCGGAGTCGCCCTCCACGATGAACAGTTCGGACTTCGAGGGGTCGCGGCTCTGACAGTCCGCGAGCTTCCCCGGAAGCGAGGTGGATTCGAGCGCGGACTTGCGGCGGGTGAGCTCCTCGGCCTGCTTGGCGGCCTTGCGGGCGCGGGCGGCCTCGACGGCCTTCGAGATGATGGCCGTCGCCGTGTCCGGGTTCTCCTCGAAGTAGGTTCCGAGCTGTTCGTGGGTGACGCTCTCGACGATGCCGCGGACCTCGGAGTTCCCGAGCTTCGTCTTCGTCTGGCCCTCGAACTGCGGATCGGGGTGCTTGATGGAGATGACGGCGGTGAGACCCTCTCGGACGTCCTCACCGCGGAGGTTGTCGCCGTCGAGGTCGGCCAGCATGTCGTGGCTGTTCGCGTAGTCGTTGACGACGCGGGTGAGCGCGGTCTTGAACCCGGTCAGATGCGTGCCGCCCTCGCGCGTGTTGATGTTGTTGGCGAAGGCGTGAACCGACCCCTGTAGCTCGTCGGTCGCCTGCATGGCGATTTCGACCTCGATGCCCTCCGACTCGTCGTCGTAGTAGATGACGTCGTCGTGGAGGGACGTCTTGGTCTCGTTGAGGTACTCGACGAACTCGCGGATGCCGCCCTCGAAGAGGAACGAACTCGACTCGTCGGTCCGCTCGTCGGCGAGGGAAATCTCGACGCCGGAGTTGAGGAAGGCGAGTTCGCGCAGGCGGTTTTCGAGCGTCTTGAAGTCGAACTCGGTCGTCTCGAAGATACCGTCGTCCGGCCAAAATCGGATGGTCGTCCCGGTGTCCTCGTCGGGTTCGAGGTCGCGGACGCGCTCGAACTCGTCGACCTGCGGCTCGCCGAACTCGAAGCGGTGTGTCCACACCGCGCCGTCGCGTTTGACCTCGACTTCGAGCTCGCTCGACAGCGCGTTGACGACGGAGACGCCGACGCCGTGGAGGCCGCCGGAGACCTGATAGGACTTGTTGTCGAACTTCCCGCCGGCGTGGAGGACGGTCATGATGACCTCCAGCGCGGGTCGCTCGTACTGTTCGTGCGTATCTACCGGAATCCCGCGGCCGTTGTCGGTGACGCTGACGGAGCCGTCCTCGTGGAGGGCGACTTCGATGGCGTCGCAGTGCCCCGCAAGCGCCTCGTCGATGGAGTTGTCGACGACTTCGTAGACGAGGTGGTGGAGCCCGCGAGAATCGGTGGACCCGATGTACATCGCCGGACGCTTTCGAACGGCTTCGAGCCCTTCGAGGACCTGAATCTGTCCGGCCCCGTACTCGTTATCCTGAGACATCTGAACTGGCCTAGGATAGCCCGTCCCTTAAAGCCTCGCACGCGCGGGCGCGTACTACTTACTGGAGTCCCGCGTAGCGGTTTCCGCGTCCGGCGATTTCGACCGGCTGACCCGTGTTTCGTGAGTGACTCTGTGTAACACGATTCGTCGTTCCGGCGCGAACGCCCCTCGAAGCGCGTCAACGTCCCGTGTTCACTTTCACTCCGTTGCCGGTGAGTACTTAACGCGGGACTGGGTAGATGCGCATCAGGAAATGACCTCGTTCCAGTCGACACTCGGTGACGAGCCGGGGATCGCAGAGGAGCTGGCGAAGGGCCAGCGGGAGATCTCCATCGCCGAGTTCTTCGAGAAGAACAAGCACATGTTGGGCTTCGACAGCGGAGCCCGCGGGTTGGTCACCGCCGTCAAGGAAGCGGTGGACAACGCGCTCGACGCCACGGAGGAGGCGGGCATCCAGCCCGACATCTACGTGGAGATAGCCGAGGCGGGCGACTACTACCGCCTCGTCATCGAGGACAACGGGCCGGGCATCACGAAAGAGCAGGTGCCCAAAGTGTTCGGGAAGCTCCTCTACGGCTCTCGCTTCCACGCGCGCGAACAGTCCCGCGGCCAGCAGGGTATCGGTATCTCCGCGGCGGTCCTCTACTCGCAGTTGACGAGCGGCAAGCCCGCCAAGGTGACGAGCCGGACGCAGGGCTCGGAGGACGCCGAGTACTTCGAACTCGTCATCAACACGGACCAGAACGAACCCGAGATTCGCACCGAGAAGACGACCTCGTGGGACCGCCCCCACGGCACGCGCATCGAGTTGGAGATGGAAGCCAACATGCGCGCCCGCCAGCAGCTCCACGACTACATCCTCCACACGGCGGTCGTCAATCCCCACGCCCGACTCGAACTCCGGGAACCCGGCCTCGACGAGCCGATGAAGTTCGAGCGGGCGACCGACCAGCTTCCGAAGCAGACGAAGGAGATTCGTCCCCACCCTCACGGCGTCGAACTCGGGACGCTCCTGAAGATGCTCTCGGCCACTGAATCGTACTCCGTCTCCGGCTTCCTCCAAGAGGAGTTCACCCGCGTCGGCGCGAAGACCTCCGACAAGGTTCACGACGCCTTCCGCGACCGGCACTTCGGCCGCGAGATGACGTGGCGGACGCCCGACGCGTCCGAGACGAACGACCTCGTCGCCGTCGTCGAGGACGCCGTCGCCAACAAGGGCAGGGAGGCGACCGCGGCGTTCGCGGACGAACTGGTCGGCATCGTCGTCGGCAAGGACCGCATCGCCCACGGAGAACTCGTCACTATCGTCGAAAACGTCGCCGAATCGGTCGGCGAGGACACCGACACCTCGTTCGGCGAGACGGTCCGCGAGAACGTCGTCGAGGCGCTGTGGCCCGTCCTCACCGACGACCGCGAGGGCGACGTGTACGCCATCGTCGACGACGTGACGACCACGCAGAAAGACGACGCCGGCAAGCTGTCGATGGCGCGCTCCATCGCCACGCAGTTCGCCGAGACGACCGGCCCGGCGGACCGCGCCACCCGCGACGACGTGGCCGAGTTCGTCTCGTGGGCGGCCGAGCGGACCAAAGAACGCGAGGACGAGACCTACGGCGAGACGGCCCAAGAGAACATCGGCGACGCCATCTGGTCGCGGATGCGCACCGTCGCAGACGAGGTGCCGAAGGTCCGGGAAGTCTCGGACGACCGCGACGTGGCCCGCGACCTGCTCGACGCGATGCGCCAGACGGACATCCTCGCACCGCCGACGGACTGTCTGTCGCCCATCTCCGCCGACCTCGTCGAGGCCGGCCTGAAAAAGGAGTTCGACGCCGACTTCTACGCCGCGGCGACCCGCGACGCCGAGGTCCACGGCGGCGACCCGTTCATCGTCGAGGCCGGCATCGCCTACGGCGGTGAACTGAAGTCCGAGGGGAAAATCGACCTGCTCCGCTTCGCCAACCGCGTGCCCCTCGTCTACCAGCAGGGGGCGTGTACCATCACCCACGTCGTCAAGGACATCGGCTGGCGGAACTACGGCCTCGACCAACCCGGCGGTACCGGCATGCCGAGCGGTCCCGCGGTCCTCATGGTCCACGTCGCCTCCACGAACGTCCCCTTTACGAGCGAGTCGAAGGACGCGCTCGCGGACGTGCCGGCGATTCAAGACGAGGTCGAACTCGCCATCCGCGAGGCGGCCCGAGACCTCAAGTCCTACCTCTCGAAGCGGCGGTCGCTCCAGAAGCGCCGCGAGAAACAGGACGTCCTCGGCCGCATCCTCCCGCAGATGGCGACGAAGCTCTCTGAGGTCACCGGCCGACCGGAGCCCAACATCGACGGCGCGCTCGGCCGCATCATGAACAACCTGACCGTCGAGCGGGCCGTCGACGACGGCGAGGTGACGCTCACGGTGAAAAACTACTCCAACACGAACGAGTCGCCGGACATCACGGACATCGTCTCGGCGGAGCCGGCCGGCCTCGACGGCGAGGCGACGGTCGTCGACCTCGACGGGGAGTGGTTCGTCAAGTGGAACCCCGAGGTGTCGTCCGGTGAGACGGCGACGCTCACGTACTCGGTCGCACAGGACGCGTCGTTCGACATCAACGTCGACGGCGTCGAGACGGAGAAACTCACGGTGAACGTATAATGGCATCCGAACGGAAGACATCCGAGGAACGCACCCGCGAGCGTCTCATCGACCTCGCGGCGGAGTTCTACGACCAGTTCGACGCGGGGGAGATTCCGCACATGACGCTCCCGACGCGGACGAAAAGCAACATCGAGTACGACGAGGACGCCAACGTCTGGGTGTACGGCGACCGGACCTCGAAGCGCTCTGCGAACAGCGTCCGGGGTGCGCGAAAGCTCCTGAAGGCCGCCTACACCATCGAGTTCCTCGCGCGGCAGTTGGACGAGGACCGCTCCTCTACCCTGCGTGAGCTGTACTACATCTCCGAGTCGTGGGACAACGAGGAGGCGCACTTCTCCGACCAAGACGAGTCCAACAAGCTCATCGAGGACTTGGAAATCGTCAGCGAGGTCAAGCGCGAGGACTTCCACATGCGCCCGGAGGAGTCCGGCGCGAAGCTCATGGGCCCCCTCAAAATCCGCGAGCAGACGAACCGCGGCGACCGCGAGATTCACTGCCAGTTGGACGTGGGACAGGGCGGCTACCAGATTCCGAACAACCCCGACACCATCGAGTTCCTCGAACACGACGTCGAGTTCGTCATGTGCGTCGAGACCGGTGGGATGCGCGACCGACTCGTCGAGAACGGCTTCGACGACGACTACAACGCGCTCGTCGTCCACCTCGGCGGCCAGCCGGCGCGCGCCACCCGGCGCATCACCAAGCGCCTGCACGACGAACTCGACCTGCCGGTCGTGGTGTTCACAGACGGCGACCCGTGGTCCTACCGCATCTTCGGCTCCGTCGCCTACGGCTCTATCAAGTCCGCGCACCTCTCGGAGTATCTCGCCACGCCCGAGGCGAAGTTCGTCGGCATCCAGCCGCAGGACATCGTGGACTACGACCTCCCGACCGACCCGCTCGCAGATTCCGACATTAACGCGCTCCAGTCCGAGCTGGAGGACCCGCGGTTCATGAGCGACTACTGGACCGAACAGATAGAGCTCCAACTCGACATCGGCAAGAAGGCCGAACAGCAGGCGCTGGCCTCCCGCGGTCTCGACTTCGTGACCGACGAGTACCTGCCGACGCGCCTCGACGAGATGGGCATCATCTAACCCCGGTCACTCCCGGTCACCGCTTTTCTACCGCCCTGCTCCGGACCGATTGAACAGTGCAACGAGCGTGTAGCCGCCGTAGAAGCCGAGGGTGTGAACCGCCACCTCGGTTGCGAACTCCGCGGCGGTTCGGGTCGGTTCGATGTGAAAAAACAGCGCGTCGGTCGTCACGACGACGAGCGTGACGACGAGACAGACGAGGAGCCGACGGACGCTGAAAAGCGGGCTCGACCGGAGGGCGTCGCGCATGGCGGTCCGACGGCCGCCCGCTGTATGAGCCTGTTGCCCCGAGAGTGTTTCAGGGGTGTCAGCTTCCGGAGGGCAGTTACGGGTACAGCCCGTTCCCGCGGAACCCGTCGAAGTAGCGCCTGACGACGCCGTTCAGCGTTCGCGGCTCGCTGGTCGTGAGGTTGTGACCCGCCCCGGAGAACAGCGCGAGCGTCGCGTCCGCGACGCCGTCTTTGAGTTCCCGAACCCGCGGTTCGGGGAACAGTCGGTCGGACCTCCCGGCGGCGACGAGCGTCGGCGCGTCGACGACGCCGAGAACCTCCCGAGAGTCGTGTTCGAGACAGGCCGTACAGGAGACGACGGCGTCGGCGGGGACGGCGGGTCGGAGGTCGACGACCCGGCCGGCCGCCTCGATGAGCGCCGGGGCGACCGTCGCTTCGAGGCCGGTCGCGGACTCCCGTTCCGCGTCGGCGACGACCTCGGCCCAGCGGCCCTTGCCCGCCAGCGAGCGCCAGCGCGTCACGACGTTCTCGCCGTGGCCGCCGAGTCGCGTCCCGGCGGAGACGACCGCCAGCGAGTCCACGTAGTCGCCGTAGTCGGCGGCGAGGTACTGGGCGACGAGACCGCCCATCGAGACGCCGATAACGTCCGCCGGCCACAGGTCCTGTTCGTCGATGACGCCCGCGTAGCCCGCGGCCATGTCGCGCGTGGTCGACCCGACCGGGAGGTGTCGCGGCCGGCCGACCACCCACACGTCGCGGTCGTCGAACTCGCGGAACAGACCGGCGAGCGCCGCCGCAGTTCCGCGGTTCGGGTCGATGCGCTGGAAGGCGTCGGAGAGGCCGGGAAGCACCACGAGCGGGTCGGCGTCGGCGTCGCCGAAGCGGTAGTAGGGCCGCCGGCCGCCGAGCATGCCGTAGTCGAGGTCCATACCCGAACCGACGGCCCGGCGCGGCAAAATCGTTCTGTCCATTCGCTAGCCCGTCCGGCTGTTCGGCTGTCCGTCCCGCGGTCGCCCCCTCAGACTTGGTCGGGGTCGTCGAGGACGACCGGGATGCCGCGGTTCGCCACGTCCACGACGAAGGCGTCCGGGTCGGTTTCGAGAAGCGGGATGGTGTCGTAGTGAATCGGGAGCACGAGGTCGGGGTCGAGCGTCTCAGCGAGGTCGGCGGCCTCGCGGCGGTCCATCACGACCGACCCGCCGATGTTGGCGAGGAACAGCGACACTTCGAGGTGTTCGTGGCCCGCCAGCACGTCGGAGTCGCCGGGCCAGAAGACGGTTCGGTCGGCGATTGAGATGTGGAAGCCACAGCCGAACCCGCGGGGGTGGACCACGTCGCCGTCGCGGAGGTGCGGGCCGTCGGGGTCGTTGAACGCCGGGAGCGACCACACGTCGACCTCGCCGACGGTGAGGTGGTCCTCCTCGCCGACGCGGACCGTCTCGTAGGGGAGGTCTTCGACCGGCACCACGTCGCGGTCGATGGTCGCGGCGTCGACGCCCTCGAAGGCGACGACGGTCGCGTCGGCGTCGGCGACCTGCTCGATGGCGTCGGAGTCGTAGTGGTGGTTGTGCGTGACCAAAATCAGGTCGCCGTCGCGGGCGTAGTAGTCGTCGAGGACGCCGTAGCGGCCGGGGTCGAAGTAGACGACGAAGCCGTCGGGCGACTCGATTCTGACGGTCGCGTAGCCGAGCCACGACACGTCGAGGCCGTCGTGTTTGATGGTCATACGCGACACCTCGAACCGAGGGGTAAAAAGCGCGGCTCTCGGGGCGAATCGGCCGGTTCGGGCGAGGACGAGTGACGTGGCGGGTGCGCGGCGGGGGTCCGACTCAGACGAGGGTGTCCCGCAGGACGCCGAACACGACGAGGCTCCACAGGAACACGCCGGCCCCGTAGAACAGGAGGGCGAGTCGGAGCGAGGTGTCCGTCTCGACGGGGGACCACAGCCCCGCGTTCGAGACGACCCGGTTCGTCCCGCCTTTCTCGCCCGCGTGTTCGACGTTGCTGGGGCCCATCTGACCCACGGCCCCGCCGCCGAGTACGACGAGCAGCACGCCGGCCCCCAGCAACGCCAGCATGTACATCCCCGAGTGCGTCGCGAGATACACCGCGCCGACCGTGAGCAGTCCGAGGAGACCCGTATACAGGAGGGTCGGTCTCCAGAGGGCGTCGAGATTCATGGTAGGAACCGTCTGAAAACGTGTCTGTTGGGACAGTAAATCCCTTTGGGCGCGACCCGGGGCGAGCGTCGCTCACTGCGAGTCGGCCAGTCGCTCCACGCGGTCCAGCGAGTCGGCCGTCTCGGCGGTCTTGTCCTCGCGGACGGTGACGAACCGCGGGAACCGAAGCGCGTAGCCCGAGGAGTACGTCGGCGACGCCTGAATCTCCTCGTAGCCGACCTCGAAGACGACCGACGGGCGGATGTCGACCTCCTTTCCCGCCTCGCGTTCGATTTCGGGTTCGAGGAGGTCGGTCAACTCGGCCAACTCCTCGTCGGTGATGCCCGTGGCGACCTTGCCGATGGTCTCGAAGGCGTCGTCGCCCGAGTCGGCTTCGACGCGGGCCGAAAGCAGGAACGTCCCGAGGAACTCCGCGCGGCGGCCCTCGCCCCACTCCGCGCCGGTGACGACGAGGTCCAGCGTCTCCACGTCGGGCTTGCGCTTCAACCAGTTCTTCCCGCGGTCGCCCGGCGAGTACGGCGCGTCGGGGTTCTTCAGCATGATGCCTTCGTGGCCGGCGTCGAGGGCGTCGGCCTCGTAGGCGGCGATTTCGTCCGGATCGTCCGAGAGGAGGAGGTCCGAGACGGCCGCCGAGTCGCCGCCGAGGACCGCGGTCAGTCGATCGTGGCGGGCGGAAAGCGGGTCGGTGAGGAGGTCGTCGCCGCCGGCGTGCAGGCAGTCGAACGCCCGGAGTTCGACGCGGACCTCCTCGCGCATCCGCCCCACGTCGTGCTTGCGACGGAAGCGCCGGAGAATCTCCTGAAACGGGAGGGGTTCGCCGTCGTCGTCCATCGCCACGACCTCGCCGTCGAGGATGACGGGTTCGTCGACCGCGTCCGCGACGAACTCGACCACCTCGGGGAGCGCGTCGGTCACGTCCTCCATGTTGCGCGAGAACAGCGAGACCTCGCCGTCGGCGTCGCGGTGGACCTGCACGCGCGCGCCGTCGAACTTGGTCTCGACCGCGGCGGTGTCCCACTCGTCGAGCGCGTCGGCGGCGGTGCCGGCCTGCGCCAGCATCGCCTGCACGGGGCGGCCGACTTCGAGGCGGACCCCGTCGAGACCGGCCTCGCCCTCGTCGCGGGCGAGTTCTGCGACCATGCCGTAGTCGTTCGACACCTGCAGGGCGCGGGCGACGGCGGCGATGGCGTCGTTCCGGCGGTCGCGGGCGGCGGCTTCAGTCTCGGAGTCGGCGTCGTCGTCGCGGATGGCGGCGGCGTCCGCGGGGTCGACCAAGAACGCCTCGGCGACGGCGTCGCGGACGGTCCCCTCCCCGACGCCGATGCGCATCTCCGAGAGGACGAGTCGCGCGAGGAAGCGCGCCTCGTCGGGGTCGGTCCGGTTGAACAGGCCGTAGAGCGTCTTGAGCTTCGTCTCCTCGCTCCCCGAACCGGAGGCGGCCGCGAGCGCCCGGAGTTCGGAATCGACTTCGGCGACGGTCAGGCCGTCCTGTCCGCCAGAGCCGAAGGCGGCGAGGCCGCGCTGGCCGCCGAAGTCGTAGCTCGCGGCGACCGCGCCGATTTCGCCGCGGTCGGCGAGGCGGTCTTCCACGTCGTCGGCCGAGACGTTCGGGCCGGCGGCGCGGGCGATGGCCTCGTGACAGAGCCGCGGGCCGATGTCGAGCGTGGTCGAGTCCCACGCCGGGAAGACCCGGCCCTGGACGAACCGAGCGACCGTGTCGAGGTCGTCGCCGGCGTCAGAAAAGAGGTCTGAGAGGAGCGAGACGACCGCGAGGTCCGCTGGCTCGGCTTCTATCTCGGCGGCGCGGGCGGCGAACTCGGCGAACTGCATCGTCCGTGGGTATCGCCGCGCGGGGCAAAAGCGTCTCGACAGCCGTCGGGGATGTGATTCGCTGTCGAACGGCCGGAGTGCCGGGAAGTTGAAGGCCTTCGCCGTCGGAACGCCGGGTATGAGCGACGACCTCGCAGAGCGCGTCGAAGACGTGCTCGCGGTCGACGCGGCCGAGTTCGAAGCGCAAGCGAGAGCCGACGCCGAGGTGCTCAAGCGCGAACTGCGCGAGGGGACCTTCGACAACCACCAGTCCATCGTCGGCTTGGAGTACGAGTTCTACGCCGTCTCCGACGGTCGCTGGTCCGCGAGCGAAGACGACGTACACGCGCTCATGCGGGTCCCGCGCCGGCTGCTCGGCCTCATGGGATTCGAGAAGGAACTGGGGCTCCACAACGCCGAGATGACCACGAGCCCCCAGCCGCTGAACCCCCACGGCCTCCGCGCGCAGGAGTCCGAGGTCCGCGCCCGACTCGACGCCGCGCTCGACTGCGCCGCCGCGGAGGGGATGCGCCTCGTCTCCGACGGGATGTGGAGCATCCCGCCGGCCGGCGAGAGCGCCCGCGAGTACCTGACCGACTCCGTCACCGACGGGGGCGTCCGCCTCGCGACGAACATGAGCAACTCCGTGCGATACCACGCGATGGCGAACGGGCCGACCGCCCCGCCGTCGTTCACGCTCGACGCGCCGCACGTCTCGCTCGAAGCGGACACCGTGATGCCCGAGGCGCTCATCACGTCCATCCAGCCGCACTATCAGGTCCCGCACGCCGACGACCTGCCGTACCACTTCAACTACGCGCTGCGGGTCGCCGGCCCGCTCCTCGCGCTCGGCGTCAACTCGCCGTTCTTCCCGGCCGACCTCTACGACGAGGACGTGACGGGCGAGGAGATTCTCGCCGACAGCTGGGACGAAAACCGAATCGCGGTGTTCGAGTCGGTGCTCAACTCCGGCGATCACGAGAAGGTCTCCTTCCCCGGCGACCTCGACACCGTCGAAGACGCCGTCGACCGCGTCGTCGAGGACTCCACGATGGTCCCCATGTCGGTCGAGCGCGGCGACCGCTTCGACGACGACTTCGCAACGCTCCGCCGGAAACACGGCACCTACTGGCGGTGGGTCCGCCCGGTGTTCGACGGCGCGTCCCGGTCGTCGGCCAACGCCCGCATCGAGTTCCGGCCCATCGCGGGCCAGCCGACCGTCCGCGACTCGGTCGCGTTTCAGGCCGCCTTCGCGGGCCTCATGGAGCGGCTCCCCCGACTCGACCACCCCGTCATCGACCTCGACTGGGAGACCGCTGAGGAGAACTTCTACACCGCGATGCGCGAGGGTCCCCACGGCGACCTGCGCTGGATAGACGTCGACGGCGACGATGCGACCGGCGCGGACCTCTACGAGGACCTGCTCGTCCACGCCCGCGACGGGCTTCGGCTGGCGGGCTGTTCCGAGGAGGAGGCCAACTACTACCTCGAACCCCTCCGCAAGCGCGTCGAGACGGGCGTCACGCCGGCCGACTGGAAGTGCGCCCGCGTCCGCGACGCCCTCGACGACGGCGGTGACTTCGAGACGGCGCTCCGCGAGATGCAACGCGAGTACGTCGAGCGACAGTCCGACTCGCTGCTCGAAGGCGCGTTCGCCGACTGGTTCTGAGCCGGCGCGGGCGTCCGCGTCTGCGTCCGCCCCACGTCGGCGACGACGCGGCGGCCGTTCTCGTCGGTCGCTGGCTCTCACGCGCTCCGCGCACTCTTGTCGGAGAAATAACTATTATCGTGCCGCTCGAACGCCGCGTATGGTCTCCCGTCGGACGAAAGCCGTCGCCGAGTTCGGTATCGCGCTTCTCACCGCGCTCTGGATGGTGTCGATGCGCCGTCTGCTCCGCTCCAGCGACGACGAGTCGCACGAACCGACGCCGCTGTCGCCGGGCGGACTCGCCGTCGGCGGGGCGTGGGGTGCCGGGCAGGTGTGGGCCTACGACCGCGATAGCTGGAAAGTTCGCACGAATCGGCGTCGCGGGATGGCCGTCAGCCTCCTCAGTATCGTGGTCGAGCGCCGACTGCTCCCCCGAACCGAGTCGTTCCGGTACAGCCTCGGACTCGGGCGCGTCCTCGGCGTGGTCGTCTACCGGGCGTGGTACGGGCTCGTGCGGCCGCTTCCGGGCGACGACTGAGTGACGAGCGAGCGGGAACCGCGGGAGCCCCGCCGGTCGCAAGTCGCGAAAACGGAGAGAAACCGCCGACTGCGGGCGACTTATTCGAGGCCTTCGAAGTTCTGGTGGCGCTGGATGTCGACGCCGTCCTCGGTGACGACGGCGATGTTGATGCCGTTACCCGACGCGAGGTCGCGCTCGACCGCGGAGCGGATGGCCTTCGTGGCGACCTGCTTCGCCTCGTCGATGCTGAGGCCGTCTTCGAACTCCTGTTCGAGCACACCGAGGGCGTACTGGCTGCCGGAGCCGGTGACGGTGTACTCCTCTTCGAGGATGGAGCCGGCGGGGTCGATGCTGTAGATGTGGGGGCCGGTCTCGTCGACGCCGCCGAGGATGGGCTGGACGACGTAGAACCCGCCCGAGCGGAGGAAGTTGCCGACGAGCGTCGACAGCGCCTGCATGCTCATGTCCTCGCCGCGGCGGGCCTCGTAGAGGCGGACCTCCGCGCGGAGGGAGCTGATGAGCGACTGGGCGGCCGACACGGAGCCGGCGATGGTCAGCGCGCCCGTCGGGTGAATCTCTTCGACCTTCTGGACGTCCTTCGAGGAGACCATGTAGCCCATGCTGGCGCGCATGTCGGTCGCGAGGACGACGCCCTCTTCGGTCTTGATGCCGACGGTGGTCGTTCCGGTCTTCGTCTCTTTGTCACCGAGCGAGTCGGCGCGACGCTCGGCGTTCGAGAACTCGCCGAGTTCGGGGCCGAACACGTTCGAGCGGTCGCCGTTCAGCGAGTCGAGACGGCCGGAGAACTCGTCGTGAGTCGGGGTACGCATTGTCAGCGATTGCACTTCGGCGCTGATAAATGCAACCCTTCGCCTCGCCGTTGCCGGTGCCAAACATCGTCCGCGCGTCGGCGGCGGCCGCGCGGCGCGGTCGCTCGCGGCGAGTGTCGTCGGGAGGAAGCGGTCGCGTGAGTCGGCTTAGCGACCCGCGGCGCGTTCGTAGGCGGTTCCGGTCGTCTCCACGAGCCGGCGAATCGGGAGGGTCACACCCATCCGGCGAGCGGCGAGCGCGATGGGGAGGAGCGCGATACCCATCGCGACCGATAGCTGGTAGGCGGCAAACAGGACGTACTTCGTTAGGCGGGGAATCATCACCGTGTCCTCAGTCGTGGCTCGGGCGGTGCCGGTATATAAGTCTTCTCTCAGCCGGGCGCACGTCACCCCGGCGCTGTCTGCCGATTAAAGCGCAGTTGTCTCTAATCCAACTAGACCGACCATTCGGCGTGAGTCGCGCGTGACCCGCGGAGCGCTTCTCCATAAGTTATAGCGATAATCGCAGTGGCATGCGCGAGTCGTGCGCGCTCCGGTCGAACGACGTGAGCGTCGCGGGTTCGGACGGGACGCCCGCTCGCGCGCCGGGCGTGTGAATCCCACGCGCCCCGACGCCCGAACCACAAGACACGAAACCCCACCGGCGCGTAACGTGTGTATGAGCAACTATCTCGTCGCGATGGAGGCGGCCTGGTTGGTCCGGGACGTAGAGGACATCGACGACGCCATCGGCGTCGCGGTCAGCGAGGCCGGCAAGCGACTCAACCAGAAGGACAAGGAGTACGTCGAGGTCGAAGTCGGCGCGACGCCCTGTCCCGCCTGTGGCGAACCGTTCGACTCCGCGTTCATCGCGGCCAACACCGCGCTCGTCGGCCTGCTCCTCGAAATCAAGATTTTCAACGCGGACGGCGAGAAGCACGCCTCCCGCATCGCGAAAAGCGAGGTCGGCGGCGCGCTCCGCGACGTCCCCCTCGACGTCATCGACATCCGCGAGTTCGACTCCGACGAAGACCAGTAACCGCGCCGCCGCGTCCGGCCGCATCGGACCGCGCCGCCGCGTCCGGCCGCATCGGACCGCGCCGCCGACCACCGAACTCGGGGCGACCGCCCGAGGCGAGCGACCGGAACACTTTTTCATAACTACGGGTTATTCCCCCGTCATGGAACTTCCCACGCCCCAAGACCTCAGGGAACGGCGGAACTCCCTCGAACTGACGCAGAGCAAACTCGCCGACATGGCCGGGGTCTCCCAGCCGCTCATCGCCCGCATCGAGGGCGGCGACGTCGACCCGCGGCTCTCGACGCTCCGGCGCATCGTCGAGGCGCTGGACGAGGCCGAAGGGCGCATCGTGCGCGCGGAGGACATCATGAACACGACCGTCCGGAGCGTCGCCCCCGACAACTCCGTCCGCGAGGCGCGCGACATCATGCTCGACGCCGGCTTCTCGCAGTTGCCCGTCATCGAGAACGGCCGCCCGCTGGGCATCATCTCGAACGCCGACATCCGTCACGTTCAGGAGGACGACGTCACCGACCGTCCGGTCAACGAGGTCATGTCAGAGGGCGTCACGACGGTCGAACCCGAGACGACGCTGGACGAAATCGGCGTCTACCTCGACCACAACTCGGCAATCATCGTCGTCGAGAGCGGCGAGACGGTCGGCATCATCACCGAGGCCGACATCGCGGCCCACATCTGAGCCGACCCCGAAACGACGGCGGTTCCCCGACGACGCCGCTCGGAGTCAGCGCCGCCGGACGACGAGGGGCGTCTCGCCCTTCGGCTGGGTCGTCATCTCGGGCGTGATTGCTAACTCTCCGTCGCCGGCCCAGTCGAGGTCGAAGTCGCGGAGCACGGTCGCGAGCACGATTTTCGCCTCCGTGAGCGCGAACGCCCGGCCGAGACAGCTCCGCGGCCCGGCCCCGAAGGGGAGGTAGGCGTAGGCGGGGCGGTCGGTGTCGCCGTCCCATCGTCCGGGCCGGAACGCGAGGGGGGCATCGTACCACCGCTCGTCGCGGTGGATGCGGATGACAGAGAGGTGGATGTCCGTGCCCGCCGGGATGACCCGGTCGCCGGTCGGAAACGGTTTCGCGGTCTCCCGCGGGAGCGTGTGGACCGGCGGATAGAGCCTGAGCGTCTCCTTGATGACGCGTTCGAGCACCGGGAGCTCCCCGGTCGCGTCGGCGGTCACGGGGCCGTCGCCGACGACGCGGTCGACTTCGGCGACGGCTCGTCCCCGGGCGTCGGGATGGGTCGCGAGCAGGTACAGCGCGTAGGTGAGCGCGAGCGCGGTCGTCTCGTGGCCGGCGAAAATCATGCCCACGAGCTGGTTCTCAAGCGACTCGACGGTCGCCGGGTAGTCTGCGTCGGTTCCGAGCGCGTCGGCGAGGTGGCGCGTGAGGCTCCCCTCGTCGGCGGTCTCGACCAGTTCGCGGACCTCCTCGCGGAGGACGCGGTCGGCCCGGTCGAACCGGCGTCGGCTCGGCGTCGGTACCCACGACGGCAACACCCACGACGCGGGCGCGAAGCGGCCGTTGAGACCGTCGGCGGCCGACCGAATCCGCACGTCGCCGTCGAGGTCGAGTTCCCGTCCGAGGATGGTGGCAAAGATGATGTCCAGGGTGACCGCCTTCATCTCGGATTCGAGCGACAGCGTCCCCGAGTCGGGCCACGTCCGCAGGCGGCGCTCGACCTGCCGGCGCATCACGGGTGCGTAGTCGTCGACCCGCTCCCAGCGGAAGAAGGGCTCTAGCTCGTCGCGCTGTCGCCGCCACTCGTCCCCCTCGGCGGCGATGACGGCGTCGCCGAAGGCGGCCTCGAACTCGCCGCCCTTGACGATGGAGTCGCGGTCGGTCACGAACGCCCGCTCGAAGTGGTCGGGGTGTGCGAGGACGTACAGGTCGTCCATCCCCACCACGTCCAGTCCGACCGCGTCCTCGACGCCGTGGTCCGCGAGGAGGTCGGCGACGAAGCCGAACGGGTCGGCCGCGAAGCCGACGGTGTGCCCCACGAGCGGGAGGCCGCTCGGTGTCGGTGGCGGTGAAGTCACACCTCCACTATGGCGAACGTCGGTAAAATAGTGCTTCTAATCGAACAGTTCGATTCGGCGCTCGGTCCGGCCTCAGAGGTCGAGGCCGCGAATCGAGACGCCCTCGCCAGCCTCGACGCGGCCGATGACGCGACCGTCCGTGGCTTCGACCAGCGCCTCGGCGTTCGCCTCGGGGACGGCGGCGACGAAGCCGGTGCCCATGTTGAACGTCGTGTGCATCTCCTCGTCGGAGACGCCGCCGCGTTCCTGGACGAACTCGAACACCGGCTGGGGGTCGAAGGCGTCGTCGACGACGTAGCGGAACTCGCCCATGCGTTCGAGGTTGGTCCAGCCGCCGCCGGTGACGTGGGCCGCCGCGTTGGTCTCGGCCGCGCGCAGGTCGTCCAGCAGGTAGGTGTAGAGCCGCGTCGGTTCGAGGAGCGCCTCGCCGACGGTATCGTAGTCGTCGCCGTCCCACGCGTCGTCGTAGTCGCCGTCGGCCGTTGCGGCCTTGCGGGCGAGCGTGAGGCCGTTCGAGTGGATGCCCGACGACGGGAATCCGACGAGCGCGTCGCCCTCCTCGGCCTCGCCGGGGAAGATGGCGTCTTTCTTCGCCAGTCCGGCGCAGGTGCCCGCGAGGTCGAGGCCGTTGATGACCTCCGGCATGACCGCCGTCTCGCCGCCGACGAGTTCGATGTCCGCTTCTTCGGCACCCGCGGCGAGGCCCTGACCGACCTGCTCGGCGAAGCTCTCGTCTGGGGCGTCGACCGCGAGGTAGTCCACGAACGCGACGGGCCGGACGCCGGCCGCGACGAGGTCGTTGGCGTTCATGGCGATGCAGTCGATGCCGACCGTCGAGTAATCGCCGAGCGCCTCGGCGACGAGCAGTTTAGTGCCGACGCCGTCGGTGGCGAGTCCGAGGTAACGGTCGCCGATGTCGAGCAGGCCGGCGTAGTCGCCCGACCCGCCGCCGACCTGCGCGACGAGCGCGGCGGTCGCGGCCTCGCTCGCCTCGATGTCGACGCCCGCGTCGGCGTAGGTCATCCCGTCGGAGTCGTCGTTCGTCATGTTCGTGTACGAGATAGGCCGAAATATAAAATCACAGGGTACGAATCATACACGTTCTCGCATAGGTGAGCGTTCGCCGGCGGTCCGGCCGACGACGGAGGCACGATGGACCGGCGTCGCCCGTTCGGTTACCCACCTCCTGTCGGCCGCGCGCGCTCCGGGACGCCCCCCGCTACGACCCTCCTAATCGTCGGCTTCCGAGCCGATGTTATCGAATAATCAATAGCTTTCGCAACATTTGCGAAAAAGCACGAAAGGAGTGTATAAACTTTCTCGGCCGGTCTGAGCGGTTCGTAAAACGTTACGAAAGAAGAATGTCTTCCGTAACCCGGCCCTGAACGGTCGAAAAAGGACCCGAATTCACGGTAACGCTCGACCCCTTATATTATGGTCCCCGTCGTATGCAGAAGTGACGATGTCCGGAATCCCCTCCACGAACGACTCGATCGCGCTCGACCTCGCATCGACCGTCGGCCGCCTCGCGTACGCCCCCGTCGAAACCGTCGCGTTCTGGTCGGCAGTCGCGCTGCCCCTCGCGTACCTGCCCGTCCTCAGCGGCGGTCTGAGCGCCGGCGAAATCCCTCTCTTCGCCGGGCTCATCGCCCTCCACGCCGTCGCGCTCGTCCTCGGGCGCGACCACGGCCAGCAGTAACTGCGGTCCCCCGACGCGTACGACCAACCCGGATTCGTCTCGGTCCCCGCCGACGCTCTCCCCGCGAAGCGTACGTCTGCACCCCCCGCCCGACCGCGAACCGCTCGCTACCCAACCCAACCCAACCTGACAGCAGCCCCCAATCCAACCTCAACCCGACCGACCCGCCGCTCGAACCCGGCCTCGACGTGCCGACCGACCCTCCGCTTTCCTCCCCCCGGACTCCGACCTCGACGACCCGGCCGGACCCCGCCTTCGCGGCCCCTTTTGCCTCCGTTCGTCCCTGTGAGAATCGAGCAGTCGCTCGCGGCTTCGAGACCGAAACGAACCAGAAATCGAGCGGTTGGGGTCGTCCTAACCCCCCGTCGTCGGGTCAGAACCCGACGAACAGGAACAGGCCGACGGTGAGGAGAATCGACAGGACGAGCACGCCGGCGAACACCGGCGTGCTCCACGACTGGACCGTCTTTCCGTCGAGCGAGCCGAACGGGAGCATGTTGAACGCCGCGAGGAAGGCGTTGATGATGAGCCCGCGCGCGCCGACGAGTTGGACCACGTCGGAACCGGCGGCGACGCCGACGACGAGTACGGGCGCGAAGGCGACGAGGAGCAAGAGGTTCGTCACCGGCCCGGCGAGGGCGATGAGACCGTGTTCGCGCTCCGTGAGCACGCCGCGGTGGTAGACCGCGCCGGGCGCGGCGAAGATGAACCCGACGAGCGCGCTCATGATGGCGATGGCGAGCATGCCGTAATCGGCGCGGAACTCGGCGACCTGATTGAACCTGACGGCGACGACCTTGTGGGCGACCTCGTGGAGGAGAAAGCCCACGCCGGCCGTCAGGAGGCTCACGACGAGCGCGAGGCCGAACGACCCGCTCGTCAGCAGTTGGAGCGTCCGGTTGCCGCCGCCGGCGAAGAAGATGGCGAAGGCGAGGCCGAGCGCGACCCACGCGACGAGCAGGTCGCGGAGTTCGCGCGAGGAAAACGAGACGTTCACGTCAGGGACCTCCAGATGAGGTCGGCGCTGTTGTGCGCGCCCTCGAACATCAGGTTCGCCACGCCCGCGACGCCGCCGAGGTCGGAGGCGATGGCGGGGATGACGTAGGTGACGAAGAGGAAGCTCGCGATGATGCTCCCAATGTTCGTCATGGCGACGACCATGATGAGCTTGAACAGCGGCACGTCGAACATCTGGCCGACGAGGTCGACGATGGGCGTATCCTCGTCTGCGAGCAGTTCGTTCAGTTTGCCGATGTCGCCGACGTTGACCGGCGTGTGTCGGAGTTCGACGTAGCCGGTGAACCAGCCGGGCGCGAGAAGCGGGTTGATGGAGGTCATCCACGCGACGAGGCCGCCGACGAGGGCGGAGGTCCACCGCGCGCCGGCGACCTTGGCGAGCGCGGCGGCGAACACGCCGTTGATGAGGAACCACGCGCCGAAGATGGTCAGGAGCCGTTCGTTGCCGACGCCGGCCATCGCCAGGAGGACGAAGAAGGCGACGAACACGGCGGTGACGCCGAAGCCGAGCAGTTTGCCCCACGGGAAGCCGTCCTTTTCGGCGACGCCGACGAGCGATTCCATCGGCGGGAGCGTCTCGGGGTGTTCGAGGTAGTTCTCGATGCCCTCGCGGTGGCCCGCACCGACGACGGCGACGACGTGGCGGCCTGACTGCCGGAGCGCGACGAGCTGGTGGGCGATGTAGGCGTCGCGCTCGTCGATGAGCGCCTCCGCGCCGCCGGGGCTGAACCGGCGGAACTCCTCCATCATCGCCGACACCACGTCGCCGTCGGTCAGCTCGGCCATGTCGAACTCCTCGTAGTCGGCGTCGCCCTCGACGGGCGCGAACAGGCCGAAGACGTTCAGGACCGCGCCGACGGTGACGCCCACGACGACGCCCGCGAGGATGCCGATGACGAGGCTCCCGACGATGGCGGTGCCGAGGCTCCCGAGGACGCCCGAGACGAGACCGGTTCCGAGGCCGAGGCCGAAGCCGGCGACGATGCCGACCGCCGCGCCGCCGCCGAGGCCCGCGAGGACCGCGTCGTCGCCGTCGAGGGAGAACGAGGCGACAGTGTAGAGCATGTACGCGGCCGCGGCCCCGAGGACCGCGGCGGTGGCGGTGCGCGTCAACAGGAGGTCGGTGACGCCGACCGCGCCCCCGAACAGGCCGACGAGCGGCCCGAGGAAGACGCCGACGGCGATGCCGAACACCGCACCGATGCCGCGGGCGTCGGCGACCCCGAACAGGAGGTCGCCGGCCATGCGCATCTTTTCGAGCGTGCCCATCCGCCGCCAGAAGCGCTGGATGGTCACCTGGATGTCGCGGTCGACGAGCGCCACGTCGAGGCCCTCGTCCTCGGCGGTCTCGACGGCCGCGAGCATGTCCGCGCCGGGCTTCACGTCGAACTTATCTCCCATCCGCGACTGGACGTACGAGAGCATCCAGTAGGCGATAAACTGGAAAACAGTGTTGCCGCGAAGCAGGTCGCGCGCTTCGATGTCGTCGGGCGTTCCGCCTTTCAGCTGCCGGTAGCGCCCCTCGTCGAGTTCGACCGCGACGACGTCCGGACGCTCCTCTCTGACGGTCTCTTCGACCTCTCTGACGCTGTCGGCCGAGACGTGGGCCGTGCCGACGACGCGGACGTGACCCTCGCCGGGCGACGAATCGTTCATCGCCGGGTTTACCGCCCCACGGTTTTTATCCGTGTCGGCATCCCCCACGAACTATGCAGGAGTTCGACGCGCGAACCCCGACGCCCGCACACGAGACGGCCATCGACTGCCTCCGCGCCGGCGTCGAGGCCGTGCTTCCCGACCGCGTCGTCCGCGAGTCGGTGTCGCTCGACGGCGACACGCTGACCGTCGCGGACGCCGCGTACGACCTGACCGCCTACGACCGCATCCTCGTCGTCGGCGGGGGTAAAGCCGGAAACGGCGTCGCAGACGCCCTCGAAGCCGTCCTCGGCGACCGCATCGACGGCGGCGTCGTGGTGACGCCCGACCCGACGCCGAGCCCCGACGGACGCATCGAGCGACTGCCCGGCGACCATCCGGTCCCCTCCGCGCGCGGCGTCGAGAGCACCCGGCGGCTCGCTGACCTCCTCACGGACCTCGACGACCGGACGCTCGTCCTCGCCGCCATCACGGGCGGCGCGAGCGCGGTCCTCCCGGCCCCGGCCGAGGGCGTCTCGCTCGCCGAGTTACAGGAGACGACCGACAGACTGCTCGAAAGCGGCGCGGAGATTCACGACCTCAACGCGGTCCGAAAGCACGTCTCGACGCTGAAAGGCGGCGGTCTCGCGCGCCTCGCCGCGCCCGCGACGGTCGTCGGTCTCGTGCTCTCGGACGTGGTCGGAAACGACCTCGGCGTCATCGCCTCCGGCCCGACCGCGCCCGACGAGACGACCTACGACGACGCCCTCGACGTGCTGGACCGCTTCGACCTCGACGTGCCGAAGTCGGTCCGAACCCGACTCGCCCGCGGTTCGGCTGGCGATATTCCAGAGACGCCGAAGCCCGGTGACCCGGTGTTCGACCGCGTGACGAACCACGTCCTCGCGGACACGTTCACCGCGCTCGACGTCGCCCGCGAGGTGGCCGACGAACGCGGTTACGACCCGCTCGTCCTCTCGTCTCGCGTTCGCGGCGAGGCGCGCGAGGCCGCGAAGACCCACGTCGCCGTCGCGGAGGAGGCGCTCGCCACCGGGAACCCGATTCCCGCGCCCGCCGTGGTCCTCTCGGGCGGCGAGTGCACCGTGACGGTCCGCGGCGACGGCGACGGCGGGCCGAACCTCGAATTCTGCCTCGCGGCCGCCGCGGAACTCCCCGAAGCGGCCGTCCTCGCCAGCATCGACAGCGACGGGAAAGACGGCGGGACCGACGTCGCGGGCGCGATCGTTGACTCGTCGTCGGTCGACGCCGGCGACGCCCGCGCCGCGCTGGCGAGAAACGACGCGCTCCCGGTGCTCCGGGAGGCCGGCGCGCTCGTCGAGTCCGGCGCGACGGGGACGAACGTCAACGACCTGCGCGTCCTCGTGGTCGGCGGGGGCGTCTGAGCGCCGGCGGTTCTCCGGGCGGCGGGACAACAGGTTTGTATCCTCCGGCGGAGTACCCCCCGTATGGCCGGTTTGTTGCCCTCCACCCCCGACACCTCCGCCGCGGACGAGTCCTCGCCGCGGGTCATCGGACTCGAAGACGACGAGGCGTCGGACCTCCTGTCAGCGCTCTCGTCTGAGACGGCCCGCCGCGTGCTCGCCGCGCTCCACGAGGAGCCGACGAACGCCGCGGAACTCGCAGAGCGCGTCGACACGTCGCTCCAGAACGTGCAGTACCACCTCCGAAAGCTCGACGACGCGGGCCTCGTCGAGGTGGTCGACACCGTCTACTCCGAGAAGGGCCGCGAGATGAAGGTGTACGCCCCCGCCGACAGGCCGCTTGTCGTCGTCGCCGCCGGCGAGGAGACGCGGACGGGTCTCGCGTCCATGCTGACGAGCCTGCTCGGCGGCGTCGCCGTGTTGGGTCTGCTCTCGGCGCTCGTCCAGTGGGTCGCCACCCGCGGGCTCGGCGTCCTCGGCGGTGCCGGCGGTGCCGCCGAATCCGCCGACGCCGGGGCGGTCTCGACGATGGCCGCGGAGGCCGCGCCCGCGGCGGCGCAGGGGATTCCGCCGGGACTCGCCTTCTTCGCCGGCGGTCTCGTCATCCTGCTCGTCATCGCGGCCGTCCAGCTCGCCCGGCGGTGAGGCCCCGCGGGAGTCGACGGCGACCGGGTCGGCGACCGCGCTGGGGTAACTATTCGTACTCCGCCCAACTACAGCATAGCATGAAACACCGTGCCGTGGTCCGCGGTATCGGGGTCGGCGTCGGCGAAGACGGCTCGAACGTCCCGGCGGTCGTCCTCGAAGCGCGCGACGAGTTCCTGCCCATCGTCATCACGTCGGACCAGGCTCAGGCCATCCAACTCGGTCTCTCCGGCGAGCAGTTCGAGCGCCCGCTGACCCACGACCTCCTGGTCGAGATGGTGACGGAGTTCGGCGGGGCAATCGACAGCATCCGCATCGACGACCTCTCGAACGGCACGTTCCTCGCCAAGGTCGACGCCGAGCGCTACCACGACGGCGAGGCGCGGTCGGTCGTCTTCGACGCGCGCCCGAGCGACGCCATCGCCCTCGCCATCCGCGTGGACTGCCCGATTCTCGTCTCCGACGAGGTGCTCGACGCCGCCGGGCAGTCGCCCGAGGCGTTCGACGCCGACTTCGACGAGTGAACCGGGGGCGTCGCCGCCGCGCCCCACGATTTCAAGCCCCCTCAGCGTGACCCTGCTCGCATGAGCGAACCCACCGCGACGCTCGAAGAGTCGCGCACCGAGATGACCGAACTCCTCCTGCCGAACGACACCAACAACCTCGGGCGAGCCCTCGGTGGCGCGGTCCTCCACTGGATGGACATCTGCGGGGCCATCGCGGCGATGCGGTTTTCGAACCGCCAGTGCGTCACCGCGTCGATGGACCACGTCGACTTCATCGGCCCCATCGACCTCGGCGAGGTGGCCGTCATCGAGGCGTACGTGTTCAACGTCGGCCGGACCAGCGTGGACGTGAAAGTCGACGTGCACGCCGAGAACCCGAAGACCGACGAGCTACGGAAGACGACCACGTCGTTCCTGACGTTCGTCGCGCTCGACGACGACGGGAAGCCGACGCCCGTGCCCCGACTCGTCTGCGAGACCGACGAGGAATCTGAGCTCCGCGCCGAGGCGGTCGCCGCCCGCGCCGACCAGCTCGAATCCGTCATCGAGCGCATGGAGAACTGAGAAACCCGGCGCCGAACCCTTTTCCCCGGCGGCGACCGACTGGCGACCATGCTCGACGTTCCCGTCCCGGACCCGCCGTCGCTCCCGACGGTGGACCCGAACCAGTACGACGACGCGCAGGTGGCGGCCGACGCCGACTTCAAGCGCGCCGAGTTGGAGGAGTTCCTCGAAGCCGGCGCGTGGGCCGACGCCTTCGAGGCGTGGGCCGCCGAGACGCCCGTCACCGAGGCGCAGTGGGAGGTCGTCCTCGACCTCGACCTCCTCACCCACTTCGACTTCTTCTGGGACGACTTCGCCGACCGCGTCGGCTACCACGCCCCCGGAATCCCCGAGGACTGGAAGGAGCGCGAACTCCACCCCGACCTGACCTCGTGGGGCGAGGTGTCGTCTATCAACGCCGGCCTCACCGAACTCGGACAGGACGTGTGCGACGTGCTCAAAGACGACTACATCGACTGGGAGTCCGAGTACGAAGCGCCCGACGACCTGCCGGACTTCTGAGGCCGTCGATTCCGTCCCGACCGTCGTTCTTCCTCGGCTCGTCGTCTCGCGAGCCCTGTTCCGAAATCCCTCCGAGAATAGTCTTTATATCGTGATATTATCGTACAATGTATGTATTTATGGACACATTGTGGCGAGATTTGGGAAAACGGTGATATTCCGACCGTCGCTCTCATCTCTCGTCGCTATGACGAACATGAAACGACGCGACGTACTCCGTGGATTCGGTGGCGTCGCCATCGCGGGCGGACTCGCAGGGTGCATGGGCGGCGGCACGGCCGACGACGAGACCGAGACGACCACGACGTCGACCCCCACGCCGACGCCGACCCCGACGCCCACGCCGGAACCCGAGACGGCGATGCTCCGCGTGGCGCATCTCTCGCCGGACGCGCCGAACGTCGACGTGTACGTCGACGACTCGGTCGCGCTCTCGGACGTGCCGTTCGGCGCGGTCAGCGATTACCTCTCGGTTCCCGTCGGAACCCGGACGGTGAAGGTGACCGCCGCCGGCGACGAGTCAACCGTCGCCTTCGAGGGCGACCTCGACGTCGCCGAGGCGACCTACACCGTCGCCGCGGTCGGCGAACTCACCGAAGAGACGTTCGAACCGCTCGTCCTCGAAGACGACGTGTCGCTCCCGGCCGACGACACGGCTCGGGTCCGCGTGGTCCACGCCTCGCCGGACGCGCCCGCGGTCGACGTGACTGCCGGCGACACGGTGCTTTTCGACGGCGTCTCCTTCACCCAGTCCGGGAGCGTCGAGGTGCCGGCCGACACCTACGCACTTCAGGTCCGGGGCGACACCGAGTCGAACGACGGCGACGCGGTCGCCGAGTTCGACGTCGAACTCGCCGGCGGCACCGTCTACACAGTGTTCGCGGCGGGCTACCTGACGCCCGACGACGAGCCGACCGACGCGGGCTTCCGGCCCGTCGCGGTCGTCGACGCCGGGTCCGGCGGCGGCGGGCTCGTCCAGCGCGACGTGTCGCTCCGCGCCGCGCACCTCTCGCCGGACGCGCCGAACGTCGACGTGCTCGTCGACGGCGCGGTCGCGCTCTCGGACGTGCCGTTCGGCGCGGTCAGCGACTACCTCGCGTTGACCGCCGGGTCGCACCAGGTGACGATTCGCGCGACCGACGCGCCCGACACGGTCGTCTTCGACGAGATGCTCGACCTCGCGGCCGGCGCGTACACCGCCGCGGCGCTCGGCGAACTCGACTCGGCGGCCGAGAACGGCTTCGCCGTCTCGCTCCTCGAAGACGACCGCTCGGCCCCCGCTGACGACGCGGCCCGCGTCCGGGTGCTTCACGCCTCGCCGGACGCGCCCGCCGTCGACGTGACCGTCGCGGGCTCCGGGGACGCTCTCGTCGACGGCGCGGCCTTCGGCGACGCCGCGACCGTCGAGGTCCCCGCCGGGGACTACACGCTCCAGATTCGGGGCGACACGGAGTCGAACGACGGCGACGTGGTCGCCGAGTTCGACGTCGCGGTCGAGAGCGGCCGCGCCTACACCGCAATCGCGCTCGGCTACCTGACGCCCGACGACGAGCCGGCAGACGCCGCGTTCGACCTCAGCGTCGTCGCGGACAACTGACCGTAGACCGGCCCGACCGGCCTGCGAGCGCCCCCGACTCGACACCGCCTCCAGGAGACCCCATCTGAACGAATGACGACGACACGAACCCGGCGACGTGAACCGCCCCGCGAACAGCGGCGGCCATGAGCGTCTGGGTCGACGCCGCGCGGTTCTCGCTCGGCGCGAGCGTCGTGTTCCTCGTCGTCATGCTCGCCGTCTGGGGGCGGAACTACCTGCTGTTCCGGTCGAAACACGCGCTCGGGTTGGTCGTCTTCGGCGCGTTCCTCCTCGCACAGAGCCTCTTCGCGCTCTACTACTACCTCGTCGACCCGACGCTGTCGGTCTGGTTCGCCGCGGCCGTCCCCGCCGCGGCGTGGCGGGTGTTAATGGGAATCCACGTCCTCCAAGCGATCGCGCTGGCGGTCCTCCTGTGGGTCACGTGGGATTAAACGTTAACCCGGAGGGCCCCGAGCCTCCTTGCATGCACCGCCGAGCCCTCCTTTCGAGCGCCGCCGCGCTCTCGCTTGCCGGCCTCTCGGGCTGTCTCGCCGACGCCCGACGAACCGCCAGCGGTCGAATCCGCGCCGACACCGGCCACTCGCAGCTCCACCCGACCGACGAGCGGTACGTGAAAGGGTCGTTCCCCGACGACGCCGACTTCCGCGGGTGGCTCTTTTCGGACCCGCCGGCCGACCAGCGGGACGTGTTCACCGACCGCGCGATGCAGGGGCAGTACTCGAACGACCTACTGGAGGTCGACGGCGACTCGTTCGTCCTCCTGTTCGAGGTCCGAATGGCCCGCGAAGACGCCGCGTTCTACAACGTCGGATTGTCGCCGTCGTGGTCCGGGTGGCGCGACGCCGACATCCCGATTCGGCGGTCGCCGCCGGCCGACCCCGATGCGTTCGAGGTGGATGCCGACACGCTCGTCTGCACTCACCTCTCGACGTTCGACGTCGCGAGGGGTGCGACTCCGACGGACGCCACGCTCCGGGTGTTCGAGCGCGACGACGAGTCCGGAACCACGCACGGGTCGTCGGCCGAGTCGGTCGTGGCCACCCACCGCGTCGGCCGTTGGTCGGACCGGTAGCGTCGGAGTCCCGTCGGGTCCCTCGGCGTCGTCGTCCGCGTCGCCGTCGGCCGCGGAGTAAGCGTTATACTTCTCGCGGGACTGCTCTCGGATAGCATGCGACGGCACCGGAGTTCGCGCCGTCCGCCCGCGGTCGGCCAGTTCCGACGCTCGGTCGTCGCCCCGTCGCCCATTATCGCGGGGCAGTAGCCTCGCACTTCTCTCATCCTCGACCCCCGTCCGTATCGACCTCCGAGCGACAGCGGTCTCCCGTCCGGTGACCGCGACCACCGGAACCCAACATGGAGCGACACACTCTCCCCACCCGACAGGCGTATCGACAGCGACCAGTAGACCATCGACAGCGGAGGGTCTCCCGTGTCTGAGTCGGACCCGGCGGAACGGCCGACCGACGCGGACCAGACCCGCCGTTTTGATATATATCCGCGAGAAGGACGGGGTATGGAAGACATCGCAGACCAGTACACGCCGTCGGACGTGGAGTCCGTCGTCGGCGAGTACTGGGACGAGAACGACGCCTACGAGGCGACGAAGGAGGCACACGCCGACGACCCGTCGTTCTTCTTCGTCGACGGCCCGCCGTACACCTCCGGCCAGATGCACCTCGGCACGGCGTGGAACAAGACGCTGAAGGACGCCGTCATCCGGCACAAGCGCATGACGGGGCATCAGGTCACGGACCGCCCCGGCTACGACATGCACGGCCTCCCCATCGAGGTCAAAGTCGAAGAGGAACTCGGCTTCACCTCGAAGCGCGACATCGAGGAGTTCGGCATGGAGCAGTTCATCCAGAAATGCAAGGAGTTCGCCGTCCGCAACCGCGAGGCGATGGACGAGGACTTCCAGTCCATCGGCGCGTGGATGGACTGGGACAACCCCTACCAGACGCTCTCGCCCGAGTACATGGAGTCCGCGTGGTGGGCCTTCTCGAAGGTCGCCGAAAACGGACTCGTCGAACAGGGCAAGCGCAGCGTCAACTACTGCCCGCGCTGTCAGACCGCCATCGCGGCCAACGAGGTCGAGTACGACGAAATCACCTCGCCGTCCATCTACGTCAAGTTCCCGCTGAAGGGCCGCGAGGGCAACCTCGTCATCTGGACGACGACGCCGTGGACCATCCCCGCGAACACGTTCGTCGCCGTCGACGGCGAGATGACGTATCAGGAGGTCCGCGCCGAGAAGGACGGCGAGAGCGAGGTTCTCTACCTCGCCGAACCCTGCGTCGAGGAGGTCCTGAAGAAGGGCCGCTACGAGGACTACGAGGTCCTCTCGGAGGTCACGGGCGAGGAGATGGTCGGCTGGGAGTACGACCACCCGCTCGCCGGCGTCGTCGCCGAGTACGCCGACTTCGAGGGTGCTGGACAGGTGTACACCGCCGACTACGTCGAGGCCGACCGCACGGGCCTCGTCCACTCCGCGCCCGGCCACGGGCAGGAGGACTTCGCCCGCGGGCAGGAACTCGGACTCGACGTGTTCGTCCCCGTGGACGACAAAGGCGAGTTCACGGAGCAGGGCGGCGACTACGCGGGCACGTTCGTCCGCGACGCCAACCCGGAGGTCATCGAGGACCTCGACGAACTCGGCCACCTGCTCCACGCCGGCGAGCACGACCACCGCTACGGCCACTGTTGGCGCTGTGACACGGACATCATCTTCCTCGCCACCGACCAGTGGTTCATCACGGTCACGGACGTCAAAGACCAGCTTCTCGACAACATCGAGGAGTCCGAGTGGCACCCGCAGTGGGCCCGCGACAACCGCTTCCGCGACTTCGTGAGCGACGCGCCCGACTGGAACGTCTCCCGCCAGCGCTACTGGGGCATCCCGCTTCCCATCTGGGTCCCGAGCGACCCGGACGCCGAGGGCGCACAGGAGATGATTGTCGTCGGCACCCGCGAGGAACTCGCCGAGCGCGCCGACCAGGATATCGACCCCGAGACGGTCGACCTCCACCGGCCCTCGGTGGACCCCATCACCATCACCGAAGACGGCGTGACCTACGAGCGCGTCCCCGACGTGTTCGACGTGTGGATAGACTCCTCGGTCGCCACGTGGGGCACCCTCGACTTCCCCGGCGAGACGGAGGCGTACGAGGAACTGTGGCCCGCCGACCTCATCATCGAGGCGCACGACCAGACCCGCGGGTGGTTCTGGTCGCAACTCGGCATGGGCACCGCCGCGACCGGCGAGTCGCCGTACAAGGAGGTCATCATGCACGGCTTCGCCAACGACAAGGACGGCCGCAAGATGTCGAAGTCCGTCGGCAACATCGTGACGCCCGAGGAGGCCATCGACCGCGCCGGCCGCGACCCGCTTCGCGCGTACCTCCTCAGCCACGACCAGCAGGGCGTCGACCTCTCGTTCGAGTGGGACGGCCTCGCCGACACCCAGTCGACGCTCAACATCTTCTGGAACGTCTTCCGCTTCCCGCTTCCGTACATGGACCTCGACGGCTACGACCCCGCCGAGGCCGACCTCTCGGAGGGCGAACTCACCGTCGTCGACGAGTGGGTGCTCTCGCGGCTCCAGACCGTCGAAGCCGAGATGGCCGACGCGTGGGACGACTACGAGGTCTCCACCGCGCTCAACGCCCTTCTCGACTTCATCACGAAGGACGTCTCGCGGTTCTACGTGAAGGCCATCCGCGAGCGCATGTGGGACGAGGAGGACTCGGCGTCGAAGCTCGGCGCGTACGCCACGCTCTCGACGGTGCTCTCGGAGTCCATCCGACTCATCGCGCCCTACGCGCCCTACATGGCCGAGCGGATGTACCAGCGGCTCGACGGCTCTGCGACGTCCGTCCACATGCTGTCGTACCCCGAGGCCGACGAGGAGCGCCGCGACGAGGAACTGGAGGCCAACATGGCCGTCCTCCGCGACGTGGAGGAGGCCGCGGCGCACGCCCGCCAACTCGGCGGCCGCAAACTCCGCTGGCCCGTCTCGCGCATCGTGGTCGAGTCCGACGACGACGCCGTCGCCGAGGCGGTCGACGCCCTCTCGGACCTCCTCGCGGAGCGCGTGAACACCCGCGACGTGCAGGTCGTCGAGGTCTTCGACGAACTCGTCGAGACTGCCGAACCGCAGATGAGCGTCATCGGGCCGGAGTTCGGCGCTGACGCCCAGAAAATCATGGAGGCCGTCGAAGGGCGCTCGCGCGCCGAGGTCGAGTCGGGCGTCGAGGTCGACGGCGAGACGTACGACCTCTCCGACGAGATGGTCTCGTACCGCGCGGAACCGCCGGAACACGTCAGCGGTGCCGACTTCGAGGGCGGCACGGTCTACGTGGACACCGAACTCACCGACGACATCGAGTCCGAGGGCTACGCCCGCGACGTCATCCGCCGGATTCAGGAGATGCGCAAACAGCTCGACCTCGACGTCGAGGCCGAAATCGACGTGTCGCTCGCGGTCGACGACGAGCGCGTCGCCGGCTTCGTCGCGGAGAACAGCGACCTCATCGCCGAGGAGGTCCGCGCCCGCGAGTTCGACCTCGGGTCGGCCGAGGGCGAGACGGTCGAGACGTGGGACGTCGAGGACGTGTCCGTGACCATCGCGGTCACCCAACTCGACTGAGGCGGTCGCGCGCCGGTCCGTACCGGCCCCGGGCGTCTCCGCCGGCCCGACGCTCGGCCGCCGCCGCGACCCGTGAAATGGAGGGCGTTTACCGCCGATTTTTCGCAGACGGCGACCGCCCCGACTTCCGACTGACCAACACTTTTGGCCTCATCGAACGTGAGGGACGGTGAGTCATGAAGAAACTCATCAACGAACCCGGAGCGGTCGTAGACGAGATGCTCGACGGGATGGTCGCGGCGCACCCCGAACTGCGCCGGCTCGACGGTACGAACGTTCTCGTCCGCGGCGACGCGCCGGTCGAGGGGAAGGTCGCGGTCGTCTCCGGCGGCGGGTCGGGCCACGAGCCGACGCACGCGGGCTATCTCGGCGAGGGGATGCTCGACGGCGCGGCGGCGGGTGAGGTCTTCACCTCGCCGACGGCCGACCAGCTGAACGAGATGATTCAGGCGACGGACGCGGGCGAGGGCGTCCTCTGCGTCGTCAAGAACTACGAGGGCGACGTGATGAACTTCGACACCGCCGCCGAGATGGCCGGCATGGAGGGCGTCGACGTCGAGCAGGTCGTCGTCAACGACGACGTGGCCGTCGAGGACTCGCTGTACACCTCGGGCCGCCGCGGCGTCGCGGGCACCATCTTCGTCCACAAGTGCGCGGGCGCGAAGGCCGCCGCGGGCGGCGACCTCGGCGAGGTCAAAGCGGTCGCGGAGAAAGTCGTCGACAACGTCCGCACCATGGGCATGGCCCTCACCTCCTGTGTCACCCCGGAGAAGGGCGAGCCGACGTTCGACCTCGGCGAGGACGAGATCGAACTCGGCATCGGCATCCACGGCGAGCCGGGAACCGAGCGCGCCGAGGTCATGAGCGCAGACGAGATAACCGAACACCTGACCGAGAACGTCCTCGACGACCTCGAACTCGACGAGGGCGAGGAGGTCGTGACGATGGTCAACGGCATGGGCGGCACGCCGCTGTCGGAGCTGTACATCGTCAACCGCAAGCTCCAGTCCATCCTCGACGACCGCGGCGTCGAGACGTGGGACGCGTGGGTCGGCGACTACATGACCTCACTCGACATGATGGGCTGTTCGGTCTCCGTGCTCCGCGTCGACGACGAACTCAAGGAACTGCTCGGCGCGCCCGCGGAGACGCCCGGACTGACGGTCACCGAGTAAGTCGGACTCACCGCCGCCGAGTACGCGACGACCGCCGCCGCGAACTCCCGGCGGCGACCCCCGACACGTCACCGATTTTTCGCGGCAGAACAGTCCCGCGGGACAAGGGATTAACCCCCGGCCGACGAAGGTCAGCCATGGCTGACGCAGAGACACAACGCGAAGCGGTGCTGGACGCGCTCGACAACGTCGCCGAGCGCCTCGCCGAGGAGAAGGAGTATCTCACGGACCTCGACTCCGCCATCGGCGACGCCGACCACGGCGCGAACATGGAGCGCGGCTTCGGCAAGGCCGCCGAAAAGCGCGAGGAGTTCGCCGAG
Source organism: Haloferax massiliensis (assembly GCF_001368915.1). Lineage (GTDB taxonomy): Archaea > Halobacteriota > Halobacteria > Halobacteriales > Haloferacaceae > Haloferax > Haloferax massiliensis. Next base: position 594,056 of record NZ_CSTE01000002.1, read on the forward strand.
ATGGAGCCGAACGAGGTCGTCAAGAACGTCGGGACGACGCTCATCTCGAACGTCGGCGGGGCCTCCGGCCCCCTCTACGGCGGCTCTATCATGTTCGCCAGTCAGGAACTCGAAGACGGCATCACCGCCGAGACCTCGGTGTCGTTCGCGGAGGCGTACCTCGACAAGGTCAAGGACCGCGGCGGCGCGCAGGTCGGCGCGAAGACGATGGTCGACGCGCTCGTCCCCGCCGTCCACACCTACAAGAAGTCCATCGAACAGGACGACCTCCCGCCGCTCGAAGCCCTCGCCAAGGCCGTCGACGCGGCCGAGCGCGGCGTCGCCTTCACCGTCCCCATCAAGGCGATGAAGGGCCGCGCGTCGTTCCTCGACTGGCGCTCGGTCGGCCATCAGGACCCCGGCGCGACGAGCACGCTGTTCATCCTCGAAGAGCTGCTTGAGACCGCCGAGGAGTACCTCGACGGCGAGGTAGACCGCGACGCGCGGGCCGAAGACGCAGTCGGGAGGGACGAATGATCGGTCTCGTCGTCGTCTCGCACAGCGCGAAGGCGGCCGAGGGAATCGCTGAGGTCGCGGCGCAGATGGGCGGCGGCAACGCTCGCATCGTCCCCGCCGGCGGCGACGAAGACGGCATCGGCACCTCGCCGGACCGCATCCGCGAGGGTATCGAGGAGGCGGACGACGGCGACGGCGTCGTCGTCCTCGTGGACCTCGGCAGCGCCGTGATGAACGCGGAACTCGCCATCGAGATGGCGATGGACTCCGAGGCGGTCATCGCGGACGCGCCGGTGCTGGAGGGCACGCTCAACGCGGCCGTCGAGACGACGAGCAAGAAGGCGACGCTCGATTCGGTCGTCGAGCGCGCCGAGGACGCCCGCGACTACCGGAAGCTGAACTGAGTCGGTCGGCGGTCGAACCGGTTTCCGAGCCACCGATTCGACCGGGAAAGAGACCGCCGCGCGGCGCGGCGGCCCGCAGTTCCGTGCCGCTTTGTTTTGTTTCGTTTTATTCTTCGTCGCCGGCTTCGGGCGTCGAGAGCACTTCTTCGAGCGCGTCGAGCGCCGCTTCCGCGTCGTCGCCCTCGGCGACGAGGCGAATCTCCTCGCCGTGGCCGACGCCGAGGCCGGTGACCGCGAGCATGCTGGCGGCGGGGACGAGGTCGTCCTCGCCGGCGCGGCCGAGTTGGACGTCGGCGTCGAAGGAGTTCGCGGTCTCGACGAACTGCGAGGCGGGACGGGCGTGGAGGCCGTCTTTCGGGACGACCGAAACGGTGCGTTCCATACGTCGGGTATCGACCGCGGAGCGTTATCGCTACCGGTTGCGGAACGCGGCGAAGAAAAATCGTGAACGACGTGTGCGGGGCCGGAGGCGTCCGGGCTGTTAGGGCCCGAGTCCGAGGTACGCCGAGTTCGGGATGGCCCCGAGGAGGAACAGCACGCCGATGAGCAGCGAGTAGATGGTAATCGACATCGCCGGCGGGTCCACGTGGGTCCCGGAGTGCGAGTAGGCGATACGCTGGGTGAGCTCGCCGAGCAGCGCGCCGATGAGACCACCGACCGCGGCGGCGACGATGATGAGCGGTTCGTTACCGCCGACCATCGGCGCGGCGATGGCCGCGAACGACGAGCCGCCGAGCGTGATGTGGTGGGTGACGGGAATCTTCTCGACGCCGAGGTTCAAGAACAGCAGGCTGGCCGCCGAGATACCGTAGGCGAGGAAGAAGCTCTCCGTGATGAGCCACGTCCAACCGCCGAGGATACCGGCCCCGAGGCCGATGACCACGATGTTGACCCACTTGTACTGGTGGGGAAGCCACGGCTCGGTCGCGGGTCGGCCGCTGCCGTCGCCGCGCGTCTCTCCCTTCTCGAACGGCGACATGTCGAGGAGGCCGCTGCCGGCGGGCGAGCCGATGAGCGGGTAGCCGAAGGCGATACGCGCGATGAACGCCGTCGTCATGACGGACAGCGCGACGCTGTCGAGCGGGAGGCCGATGCCGCCCGCGACGCGGGAGATGAGGAGCCCGAGGACGCCGAAGAGACCGCCGACGGCGAGGATGTCGGGCTGCGTGCCGAACGCGTACGTGATGTCCTTACCGAAGTGGTAGCCGCCCTCGCTGGGGTCCATATCGGCGTACCGCTTGCCCGCGTAGGCGCTGGCGGCGACGCCGCCGGCGAAGGCGATATGCGGGCCGACGAACGGGCCGAACCCGATACTGCTGGTGATACCCGTTCCGAGTTCGCCGGCGGTGATGAGGTCGGCACCTTCGAACTGTCGGATGATGATGCCCGCCGTCTCGCCGAGCAGCACGACGAAGCCGGTGAAGATGAACGACGGCAGCGCGCCGAGGGCCGCGCCGAACATCCCGCCCGCGAACGCCGCGAGCAGGAGGACGATGAACCGCTCGGTACTGACGCCGATGACCGGAATCTGGAGTGCGAATGTTTCGAACACGTGTTACTCCTCCCGTGCCCAGTCGAGCGAGCGGTCGACGGCCTCCTTCCAGCGGCCGTAGCGCGCTTCGACGTTCTGTGGGTCTTTCGGACCGAACTCGCGGTCGACCTGCCAGTTGTCGCGGAGTTCGTCGAGCGTCTCCCAGTAGCCGACGGCGAGGCCGGCGGCGTACGCCGACCCGAGCGCGGTCGTCTCGTCGACCTGCGGGCGGACGATTTCCGTGTCGAGGATGTTCGACTGGAGCTGGCAGAGGAAGTTGTTCTTGACAGCGCCGCCGTCGACGCGGAGACTGGAGAGGTCGATGTCGCTGTCGGACTCCATCGCCTCGGCCACGTCGCGCGTCTGGAACGCGATGGATTCGAGCGTCGCGCGGACGATGTGCTCGCGGCGGGTGCCGCGGGTCATGCCGACGATGGTGCCGCGGGCGCGCTGGTCCCAGTGGGGCGCGCCGAGGCCCGTGAACGCGGGGACGAAGTAGACGCCGTCGGTGGACTCGACCGACCGAGCGAGCTTCTCGGACTCGCCGGCGTTGTCGATGAGCGTCATGTCTTCGAGCCACTCGATAGCCGCGCCGGTGATGAAGATAGAGCCTTCGAGGGCGTACTGGACCGGCTCACCGGAGCGCTGGAAGCCGACGGTGGTGAGGAGGCCGTGTTCGGACATGACCGCCTCCTCGCCGGTGTTCATCAGCATGAACGAGCCGGTGCCGTAGGTGTTCTTCGCGTCGCCGGCGTCGAAACAGGTCTGGCCGAACAGCGCGGCCTGCTGGTCGCCGAGCGCGCCGGCGACGGGGACTTCCGCGCCGAGGAAGCCGTCCGCGTCGGTCTCGCCGTAGTGGTCGTCGTCGGACGACGGGCGGACCTCGGGGAGGAGTTCGCGCGGGACGTTGAACTCCTCTAAGAGTTCGTCGTCCCACTCCATGTCGTGGATGTTGAACAGCATGGTCCGCGACGCGTTCGTCACGTCCGTGATGTGGTTCCCCGTCAGATTGTAGATGAGCCACGTGTCGATGGTCCCGAAGGCGAGTTCGCCGTCTTTGGCGCGGTCTCGGATATCCTCGGGTCGGGAGCGCTGGAGCTTGATGGGGTCGGAGTTGTCCAGCAGCCACTCGGCCTTCGTCGCGGAGAAGTACGCGTCGGGTTCGAGACCCGTCTTGGCGCGCACGTCGTCGGTCTTGCCGTCCGCTTCGAGCGTCTCGATGCGGTCGGTCGTCCGACGGTCCTGCCAGACGATGGCGTTGTGAATCGGCTGTCCGGTCTCACGGTCCCAGATGAGCGTCGTCTCGCGCTGGTTCGTGATCCCGATGGCTTCCAACTGCTCGGGGTCGAGCCCGGCGCTCGAAAGCGCCGCGTCGATGACCTTCTTCGTGTTGTCCCAAATCTCGTTTGCGTCGTGTTCGACCCAACCGGGCTCTGGGTAGATCTGTTCGTGCTTCTCGTAGGCGTTGGCGACCACCTTGCCGTCGTGGTCGAACACCATGAACCGCGTGCCTGTGGTACCCTGATCGATGGCACCGACGTAAGTTTCTCCTGACATTTCTAACCAACCTCGATACGAACTCTCGGTGTGAGAGTCCTACCACTACAAACGTGTACAAATTATATGATAAATGTTTCTTTACTACTCCCCCGCATATTGTGTAGAACGAATCCGCAGTATAGGCTCCATGTCGGCTGAATATGGGGAGTACTATTTCACACGGACACTTTTTCGACCGTTTTACTCAACGAGGCGGTCTGCCGGACAGAACGACCACGTCCGCCGAGTAACGGGCGAAAACGGCGATAAACAGGCAATATAATCCGCCAAATCGCCGGCGATTCGGCGCGCGCGCCGAGCGCGGCGACGTTCGAGTGGTCCGGCGCTCGAACGCGTTCGTCCGTCAGCCGTGCGCGCGTGTCAGACCAGCGCCTCTTCGAGGAGCTGGAGCGGGTGTTTGATGTCGTAGCCCGTGCCGTGTTCCATCTGCATCGAGCAGGTGGGGCACTCGGTCATGCCGACGCTCCCCTGCGCGTGCTCCATGTGGTCGAACATGTCCGCGCCGATCTGCATCGACTTGTCGTACTTCTCTTCCTTCCAGCCGTAGGTGCCGGAGATGCCGGAACAGGAGTCGCCCACGTCCTCGATTTCGACGCCGTCGAGCTGGCGGAACAGCTCGACCGCCTGCCGGTCGAGGCCCTGATTGCGGCCGTGACACGGCGCGTGGTACGCGAAGGCTTGGTCGTCGACCGATGCCTCGCGAACCGCGCCTTCGAGGTCCTCGTGGATGCGCAGGTACTCCAGCGCCTCGTAGGTGTGCGCCGAGAGGTCCTCGATGCCGTCGATGTCGAACAGTTCGGGGTACTCCTGGCGGAGCGACATCGAACAGGAGGTACACGACGCGATGATGTCGTAGCCCTCGCGGATGAGCCCCGCGAAGTTGTCGACGTTGATGCCGGCGGCGCGCTTGGCGTCGTCGAGCATGCCGTTCGCGAACATCGGCGTCCCCGAACAGCGCTGTTTGGGGACGACGACCTCGTAGCCGAACGACTCGAAGACGCGGACCATCGCCTTGCCCACCTCGGGCGTGTTGTAGTTGGAGTAACAGCCGTGGAAGTAGGCGACGCGCTTTTCCTCGGAGCGGACCTGCGGGCCGCCGCGTTCGTTCCACCACTCGCGGAACGTCTGGGTGGCGAACTCGGGGAAGTCGCGCTCGGCCGTGATACCGAGTACTTTCTCGTTTATCCGCTGGACGACCGAGTTGCCCATGACGGCGTTCGCCAGCCGCGGGAACATACCACCCAGCTGGGCGAGCGTGCCGTAGTTGGCGAGGATGCGGTTGCGGATGTACTCCCGCGAGAGCTTGTCCATCTCCTCGTCGACGTACTCGCCGCGGGCCGTGTTGTGCATCTGGCTGAGCGGGACGCCCGACGGACAGGCGTCGTCACAGCGCATGCAGTTCGAACACGACATGATGGAGTCGTCGACGGCCTCGTCTTCCTTGCGCTTGAGCCGCCACTGCTCCGGCCCTTGGAACTTCGGCCCGGGGAACTCGTCGTCGACCTCGGCGACCGGGCAGGACACGTCGCAGGCGGTACACTTGTAACAGTTGTCCGCGCCGGGACGGAGGTCCATGTCGGTGCTGTCGGGGAACACCTCGACGGCCTCGAAGTCGTCTGTCTGTGCGTCGGGGGTCAGCGTTGGATTGCCTGGGGATTCTGCGTCGCTCATCTGGTTGCCTCCTCGCCCGCGAGGCGGCCGGCGACGGCACCCGTCGCCAGCGAGACGCCGCTCGCGGATTTCTCGCGCGCCACGTCGGCACCGCCGACGACGCCGCCCGCGGCGCGCAGGTTCTCGAAGTGCGGTTCGCCGTCTTCGTCGGTCGGCCGGAGTTCGTCGTCGGGGACGACGCCGAAGCGCGCGAACGCGTGGTCGCCGAACGCCTCGGGTTCGGACCAGTCGTAGCGGTCCTCGGGGTGCGGGACGTGACAGCCGAAGACGGGCTCTGTGACCGATTCGCGGTCGGAGTCGAGGCCCTTGCCGACGAGGCCGCCGGTCGCGAGGACGACCTGGTCGGCCGAGTAGGGCGTCGGTCTGTTCTTCTGGTCGACGATGACCGTCTCGACGCGGCCGTCTTCGGCCTCGAAATCGACCGCCGGGTTGCCCGCGGAGATGCGGACGCCAGCCTCGTCGAGCGCGTCGAACAGGATGTCCTCCAACTTGAGTCCGAGCAGACTCGGCGGGCCGGTCGGCACCTCGAAGACGGGGACGCCCAGCCGGTCCGAAAGCTCCGCGCGAACGTCCTCGTCGTGGTCGTCGCCGAGCATCGCCGGGAAGCCGACGCGCGACTCGCCGTCCAGTTCCGCGGCGACGGTGTCGGCGAGGACGGAGCGAACCGTGCCGCCGTCCACCGTCTCATCGCGGTCGAGCGCCTTGGCGAACCGCGTCACCTTCGCGTCGGAGCGGAACCGCTTGGGGAACTCGACGGTGACGCCGCGGGCCGAAAACGGCACGCCGGCGGCCGCGAGGTGGTCGGCCGCGACGGGCGCGTCGAAGTCCGTGAGGCCCGCGAAGCCGACCAGAAGCGTGTCGCCGGACGAACTGGCGAGGCCGGGCGCGACCGACTCGGGGTAGCGCGCGGTCGGCTTCACCGCGCCGCCGTGGGTCATCACGAGCGCGTTCGAGTCGGTGTGGCCGCCGCGGTAGGCGTCGCCGACCGCCTCGTCGAAGACGCGGAGGCCGGCGCGGACGCCGTCCTCGCCGACGACGCGGTAGGGGTGACCCTCCGGGAGCGCGTCGAGACCGGCGTAGGGGTCCGAGAGGGGACCGTCGCCGCCGGCGTAACCGAGCACGTCGACGAGGCCGCTGGCCTGTCGGAGCGTGCTCTTCTTGTGGGCGAGCAGGCGCACGCGAGCGCCCGTCTCCGCGGCCGAGAGCGCGGCCGTGCAGGCGGCGATACCGCCGCCGATGACGAGCACGTCGTCAGTTATCGCCATCGGCACCTCCGAGCGCGTCGTCGCTCGCGCGGTCGTCGAGTCGGCCGCCGTCCGCGACCGCGCCGCCGGACGCGACGCCCGAGGCGTCGTCCTCCGAAGCGCCGCCGTCGTCGAAGGCAGCGAAGTCGATGTCGGCGTCGGCCGCCGCGGGGTCCTCGTCGCGGTTCATCGTGGCCGCGTGGAGCATGTGCTTCAGCGCGGTCTGGGAGAGCTGCGTGCCCCACATGGCGTGGCGCTCGCCCTTCCAGCGCTCCTGATAGAGGTCGTCGAGGGACGCGCGAATGGTCTCCTCGTCGTACTCGGGCGCGAGTTCGTTCGCCATCCGGTGACAGCATATCGCGCCCTGACAGTTACCCATCGAGGCGCGCGTCTGGATGCGCACGGAGTTGAGCTCCGTGCCGGCGGTGTCGAGGGCGTCCTGAATCTCGGCGCGGGTGACGGCCTCGCACTCGCAGACGACCGGGTTGGGGTCGACGCTGTTGAGCACCTCGTCGGCGCGCGAGCCGAGCCGCTGGGCCGACCGGCGGCCGATGGGCGACCGCAGGCCGAAGTCGTCCATGTAGTCGCGGAGGACGGTGAAGTCCTCGCTCCCCGGAAGCGGCACGTCGGCGGTGCGGCACTCGGCGTCGACGCCGAGCTTCTCGCAGACGTGGTCCGAAATCTGCTCGGCCATCATCCGATAGGTGGTGAGCTTGCCGCCGACGATGCTCGTCATGCCCGGCAGGTCGTCGCGGTCGGCGTGGTCCAACAGGAAGAACTCGCGGGTGATGTCCGTCGGGTCTTCCGTGCCGGTGCCCGGCGGCTCGTACAGCGGGCGAACGCCCCAGAAGGAGCGAATCGTCCGCGCCTCGGCCAGCATGGGAACGAGCTCCGACAGCGTCTCTATCATCAGGTCGACTTCCCAGCCCTCTTCGGGGTAGTCTTCCGGGTCCTCGACCTCCTCGTCGGTCGTCCCGAGGATGCACGTCGTCTCGTGGGGGACGACGATGTCGGCGTCGCCCTTCGGCCGACAGCGGTTGATGACCGTGTCGACCTGCCGGGTGTTCATGATGGTCATGACGCCCTTCGACGGGCGGACTTCCACGTCGACGCCGGCGAGGTCGCCGATTTGGCCGGCCCACGCGCCCGTCGCGTTGACGACGTAGTCGGCGCGGATTTCCTCGACCTCGCCGGGCTCGCCGTGGACGTACGGGCCGGTACCGGTCTGGTGGGTGACCTCGACGCCGACGACCTCGCCGCCCTCGACGAGCACGTCGGTGACCTCGGAGTGCGTCTCGATGCGCGCGCCGTGTTCGACGGCGCTCGCGGCGTTCGCCACGCAGAGGCGGAACGGGTCGACCGCCCCGTCCGGGACCTTGATGGCGCGTTTGATGTCCTTGGCGAGGTACGGCTCTATCTCGCGCGCTTCCTCGGCGGACAGCACCTCGGCCGGAATGCCGCACTCGCGGCAGCCCTCCAGTTTCTTCTCGAAGTACTCGTCGGAGTCCTCGGGGCGCTGGACGAACAGGCCCCCCGTCATCTCGACGCAGTGGCCCGCGATGCGCCGCAGGACGCGGTTCTCCTCGATACACTCCTTGGCGGACGGCTGATCCGATACCGCGTACCGACCCCCGCTGTGGAGGAGTCCGTGCATCCGCCCCGTCGTCCCGTGTGTGAGGTTCCCCTTCTCGACGAGGGTCACGTCCAGCCCGCGCATCGCGAGGTCGCGCGCGATGCCCGTGCCGGTCGACCCCCCGCCAATGACGAGGACGCTCGGCGATTTTTTCATCTGTCTTTCGTGAGGTAGGACCGACGGCACTTTATTTTACCTTCACTCGTCTCGCGTCCCGTTCGTCTCACGGAACGGACCACTTCGCTCGCGGGACTCCCATCGGTGCGCCCGTAGAATACCGTAGCTCGGCGTTTCTACACCGAATCGAAACGGCAGCGATAATTCAAAATTATCGATGCAATTAGTTACGTTCGCCCTTGGTGCGGCGGTAGTCGCGAACCTCTCAACTGCCTTCGAGGCGGCCGTCCCGGCCGATTCCCGTGTTTCGTGTTCTCTCTTGTCAGGGGTGCTGTCGGTAGTGGTCGGTTTTTAGGCGTGTGCCGGATACCCTCTGCCACGGGACTTATCACGCTATGCGCCTCGAAGACAGAATCACCAGGCGACGTCGCCGCGGGGGGAAGCGACCCCGGCTCGTTCGGGACCTGAGCGCGCTCGACCCGACAGCCCACCCGGACGAGCCGACCGGCCGCGGCCCGACGCTCGAACGCATCCTCGACCACCTCGACCCCGTGTTCGACGGCGACCTGCCGCCCGACGCCCACGTCCACGGGCCGAAGGGCGTCGGGAAGTCGGCGGTCGTCGCGACGCTCTTCGAGCACCTCGCCAGCGCGCTCCCCTCTCGGCGGTCGGTCATTCACACCACCACGCGCACCGCCGCCACGCCGACGACCTCGTTCGCCTACGTCGACTCCCGGGACGCCCCGACCGAGTTCGCGCTCCTCCACGCGGCGCTCGACGCGCTCTGCGAGGAGGCGGTGCCGTCGCAGGGCGTCGGCGTCGAGGCGCTCCGCGAACGGCTCACCGAGCGCGTCGGGCACGACGAGCACGCGGTCGTCGCCGTCGACCACGTCGGCGAGCCCGAGACCTACTCCGCGGCGACGGCGGTCGAGACGCTCTCGTCGGTGTCGCCGCACGTCTCGGTGCTCACCGTCGGGCGCGACCCCCGCGACGACGCGCGTGCGGGCGGCGATACCGGCGCGACCGACGCGCCGTCGATCGCCGTCTCGGCCTACGAGCGCCACAGTCTCGTCGATATCCTCGTCGCGCGCGCGTCGGACGGCGTCACCCGCAACGCGCTCCCGCACGAGGCGACGCGCGAGGTCGCCGAGTGGGCCGACGGCGACGCCCACGACGCGCTGTCGGCGCTCTACGGGGCGGCGACGCTCGCCGCCGCCGACGGCGCGGAGACCATCGACACCGAGTACGTCTGCGCCGGCATCGACGCCGTTCCTGACGACGGCTGCTCGCTGGGGCGCGTGTTCGCGCTCCCCGAGAGCCGTCGCCGCGTCCTCCGGGCGTTCGTCGCGCTCGACGACGAGGCGACGGCCTCCGTCTCGGCGGCGACCGAGCACATCGCCGCGTCGCCGCGGGTGTCGCTGTCGCCGGCGACCGTCCGCCGCGTCCTCTACGAGCTTTCGGACCTCGGCATCGTCCGGCGCGTCTCTGACGACGACTCCACCGACGGGCCGGGCCGGCCGGCGACGCGACCCATCCCGAACTTCTCGACGCTAGCGTTCCGCGGGCTGGACGACGCCGAGCGTTGAGTGTCGAAAACGACGAACCCGACCTGCGGCGCGGTTCTCCCCGACCGCTGAACCTTTTTCCCCCGTCTCCCAACTCCGGGTATGGTTCCGCCGCTCGTACTCGACATCGACGGGACGCTCACCGACGCGGATGGCCACCTCGACCCCCGCGCGTTCGAAGTGCTCCCGTCGTGGGACGCCCCCGTCATCCTCGCCACCGGCAAGGCGTTTCCCTATCCGGTCTCGCTGTGTCACTACCTCGGACTCCCCCAGACGGTCATCGCGGAGAACGGCGGGGTCGTCCTCGCCGACGGCGAGGTGACATTCACCGGCGACCGCGAGGCCGCGCAGGCCGCCGCCGACGAGTTCGTCGCGCGCGGCGGCGACCTCGGGTGGGACGCCGCGGACACCGCGAACCGCTGGCGCGAGACCGAAATCATCGCCCGTCTCGACGCCGACGAGGCGCTCCTCCGCGAGGTCGCAGACGAGTTCGACCTCGAAGTCATCGACACCGGCTTCGCCTACCACATCAAGACGCCGGGAGTCGAGAAGGGCGTCGGCCTCGAACGCGTCTGCGAGACGATGGACTACGACCCCGAGGAGTTCGTCGCCGTCGGCGACAGCGTCAACGACGCCTCGACGTTCGGCGTCGCCGGGCGGTCGTTCGCCGTCGCCAACGCCGACGACGTGGCCAAGGAGGCGGCCGACACGGTGCTCGACCAGTCGTACATGGACGGCACGCTGTCCGTGCTCGAATCGCTCCGGGAAGAAGACGCGGCGTAATCGCCGGTCGTTCGCGTCGCTCTCGGCGTCTCAGGCCGGTTCCTCGAAGGGGGCGAAGCGCCCGTTGATATCCCACTCGTGGATGCAGTAGGCGCTTCCGACCTGTTTTTCGCCGTCCGCTTCGGCGACGAGCCACGTCGCGGCGTCGTCGTCCCAGCGTTCCACCCGACCACAGCGCTCGCAGACGCGTCGCGTCGGCCGTCGAAGTTGGGGTTCCATACGTGTGTGAGCGGTTGCCGAGCAAAAAAGCCCATCGCCGTCGGCAGTTTCGCGGCCGGTCGCTCGGACTCGCGTCGCCCCGCCAACGGACCGACTCACGGCCGACCGGCCCGCGGACGGCTGTGCACGACTCGAACACGACTCGGGTCGGAACCGATGGGACTTACGGGCCGGGGTGCGGAGTGTGCGCATGGGCTTTCACACCTTCGACGCTGACAGGGCGGCGAAACTGGACGACCCCGCGCGGTTCCGCTTCGTCTCCCGAGAGGAACTCCTCTCGCGTCTCGGCGTCGCCCCCGATAGCGTCGTCGCCGACCTCGGCAGCGGCACCGGCTTTTTCACCGACGAGGTCGCCCCGCACGTCGGGACGCTCTACGCCGTGGACGTACAGGAGGTCATGCACGACCTCTACCGCGAGAAGGGCGCGCCCGACACCGTCGAGTTCGTCACGGCCGACGTGGCGTCGCTCCCCTTCGACGACGACCACCTCGACGCCGCCTTCTCGACGATGACGTACCACGAGTTCGCCACCGACGAGGCGCTGGCCGAACTCGCCCGCGTCGTCCGCCCCGGGGGCTCAGTAGTCGTGGTCGATTGGTCCACGTCCGGGTCGGGCGACGACGGGCCGCCGCTCGACGAGCGGTTCGGCCTCGGCGACGCCGTCTCGGCGTTCGAATCGGCCGGCTTCACCGTCTCCCACGCCGAGACGCGACGCGAGACGTTCGTCTGCGTCGCCCGGCGCTGACGCGACGGGGATCGGTGAACTGAATCTCCGTCGGAATTGAACAGTACTCTGAGATGTGGTTGATTCGGTTCCCGTTTGAGTGTCTACTCCGGTTAAGAATATTAAATCTGAGAGTAGTTTGGTGAATCACAGGACAAGACTTAGGGAAATTCGAGGCGAAAGCCTCGCCCTTCAGGGCGTCACCAGAACACGCCGCGTTCTGGTTTCCCGCCAGACGTAATCTGGCGACGGGGATGAAGCCGACCAATAGTATTCAACCGCTGACGATGGCATAGACGGGGTTCCAACGCAATCTTTAACCCGCTCAAACATGACAGTATGCATAGATGGTAAAGAGTACCCGTCACGCGAAATACGAACTCTACTACCACATAGTATTCGTGCCGAAATCTGGCGGAATCGAAGATCCCGCTGACCTCGCGGAACAGGGCTCCGCTCAGTATCGGCGTTCGCAGCTGACGGGGAAGACAAAGGAGCGTCTCGAAACCATCTTCGTGGAAATCTGTGAAGACAAGGGCCTCGAACTGGCCGAGTCCGAGGTCATGCCCGACCACGTACACCTGTTCATCGGGAGTCCACCCAAGAACGCCCCTTCTCTCATCGTCAACTGGGTCAAGGGCATCTCGGCGCGGAAGTACAACCAACGCTACGACGACCGTGTGAAGTGGACTCGTTCCTACTACGTCGGAACGGCGGGAAGCGCGTCGAAGGGCGCTGTCGAACAGTACATCAAGGGGGGTTCCGACGCATGAAGCGCGTCAACACCTTCGAGGTCGACCCACAGATCGAGAACGACAAAGAGTGCCTCCTACGGTTACTCGATGCCTCAGCCTCCCTGTGGAACGAACTGACCTACGAACGTCGTCAAAGCTACTTTGGCGACGGTGACGTGTGGGATACCTCCGAGTACCGAGGACGCTACAACGGCGTCATCGGGAGCGCGACTGTCCAACAGATCTCGCGCAAGAACAGCGAAGCGTGGCGGTCGTTCTTCGCCCTCAAGGAGAAAGGCGAGTACACCAACCCACCGTCGTACTGGGGCAACGAAGATGACGGACGCGAACTCCGCACCTACATCCGATGTAACCAGTACACGATTCAGTGGGGCAAGCGTAGCCGTCTTGAAATCCCTGTCGGGCAAGAACTGAAAGACGAATATGGACTCGGCTACCACGAACGACTCCGCCTCGAAGTCCGAGGCAACCCGAAGTGGGACGGCAAACAAGGTCGTCTGGAACTTGAGTATGACGAAGTGAGCGACACGTTCAGGGCTTTCCAACCAGTCACCGTATCTGATTTTCGACTGGATTCACCACTGGCTTCCAAAGAAGCCGCCCTCGACGTTGGCGCAAACAATCTCGTCGCCTGTTCCACGACTACTGGGAACCAGTATCTCTACGACGGTCGAGAGTTGTTCGGACGGTTCCGCGAGACGACAGACGAAATCGCCCGCCTACAGTCGAAACTCCGTGAAGGACGATACAGTTCCAAGCGAATTCGACGGCTGTACCGACAGCGGACGAAGCGTCGTGACCACGCACAGAACGCGCTGGTACGCGACCTCGTTGAACGACTGTACGACGAGGGCGTGGCAACGGTGTACGTGGGTGACTTGACCGGCCTGCTGGAAACGCATTGGTCGGTCAGAGTGAACGAGAAAACGCACAACTTCTGGGCGTTCAAGAAGTTCATCCACCGTCTCGCGTGCGTTTGTGAGGAATATGGCATCTCTCTCGAAGCCGAGTCGGAAGCGTGGACGAGTAAGACGTGTCCCGAGTGTGGCGACCACGAAAAGACGGCTCGCCACGGAGATACGCTGACGTGTCCGTGTGGCTTCGAGGGACACGCTGACCTCACGGCGTCTAAGACGTTCCTTCGAGAGAACAGCGATTGCGAAATCAGGCCGATGGCACGGCCCGTGCGATTCGAGTGGGACGACCACAATTGGTCGGGGAAACCATACCCTCATGGAAGTCCCAAAGAAGTGCGTACAAACCCGCAAGTTGCCTCCGTGGGTCGGTAGCCGACCCCCAACGGAGGAATCCTCGCGCTTTAGCGCAGAGAGGATGTCAAGAGTGTCGCTCCTGTCGCACTCGAACCGTCAGCGAGACCCACCTGTCAGAGTGTCCTGACTGCGGCGGCTCGGTTCGAAACATCGCCGTCGCCCGCGAGTGAGTGTCGTTCGCGCGAGCCGTACAGTCCGGGTCCGCCCGTAACCGTCCGACTTCCTTCTCACGGGAGTCGTCGCCCCGCCGTGGCGGTGGCGACTGCGCTCTCGTTCAGGACTCGATGACGTCCGTGTAGCGGTCGACGAGCAGGACCACTGCCGCGCCGACGACGGCCGCCACGGCGAACGTGGCGTAAAGTCCGGTCGTCCACGACTCCCCCGCGGCGACGAGTTCCTCCGTGCTCTTCACCACCGGCGCGCGCAGCGCCCCGACGATGAGGCTCACGAGGAACGCGAGCGTCGCCCGGCGGTGGTGTTCGAGCGCCCAGCGGACGACGTGTGCGATGCTGAACAGGCCGATGATGGCCCCGAGCATGAACGTGACGACGACCGTCCCCGGTTCGACGACGACAGACAGCGGCGCGCCGCCGGCGACATCGATGAGGCTGTCGAGGAACGTGTTGAGCGCCGCGGTCATGTACTCGTACTGGCCGAGAATCAACAGGAGGAGCGACCCCGAGACGCCGGGGAGAATCATCGCGCTGACGGCGATACCGCCGGCGAACGCGATGGCTGGGAGCGAGTGCCCGGCCACCCCGGCACCGCCGCCGGAGGCGATGAAGGCGATGAGGAAGCCGGCGACGGCGGCCGCGATTTGACGCGGGCCATCGAGCGAGACCTGCGCGTACAGGACCACCGCCGACGCGGCGATGAGCCCGAAGAAAAAGCCGTACGTCGGGACCGGTGCCTCGTTGAGCGCGATGTGGAGCACGCGCATCACGGTCACGATGGCGGTGGCAATGCCCGCGCCCAGCGCGAGCAGGAAGCCGATGTCGACTTCGCGCATCGCCGCGACCGCGTCGGCCCGGCGACCGGGGACGACGACGCCGAGGACGCGTTTGATGCGACCGGGCGTGATGGCCGTCACCGCGCCGATGAGTCGTTCGTAGATGCCAGTGATGAGCGCGATAGTACCGCCCGAGACGCCGGGCACGGCGTCGGCGGCCCCCATACAGACGCCTTTCAGGTAGATGAGAAGCCACGAGAGGAGGGCCGAACGTTCGTCGGATTGCGCTGGCATTTGCTTGTGCGAATCTTCTTCGGAGTCCATTTGAGTCCACCGCTATGGAATACTGTGATTTCTGTTACCTACTTCTCTGTTGAACACTCTAAGACCAAGCACATCTATGCCCCCACGATTTTCCGGAGTGGAGAGTCTCATACGAGTCGCTGTGTTCAGTACACGCATGAAATCTCCCGGAAGAGAGGTATTCATCGCAAGTGAAACACGAAGACGATTGAGATAGATGCGAGAACAATCTCTCTTTGACTCATGAGTGAAACACAAGCTCTGACTCAAGAATCAACCAGAGCCCACTATCAACGTCGTGAAATGCTGATTGTTGTAGTCGTTGAAGGGTACCTAGGCTATTCCGTAGCTTCACCATTCGGTGGATACACCCCACTCACGATGGTGTGTACTGGAGAATTCTTCTTGGCTTGCGAGCGTGTGTTGGTAGAGTCACAGCGCTCGTTTGTGAACATGACTATAGATGATATCCCGTGAAATATCGCACAAGGGCTCCTCTGTCCTTTTGAGAGCGATAAACAAACCCGAAAGACGTGGGAAATCTCGATTGTAGAGAAGTTGGTGTACACCTTGAACCGACCACAATGAAGTACACTCTTGCGGGGAAACGCCGTGGGTGTACACCCCTGAGAACGAAGGGTGTAGCTAGTGAGAACCCGGCTTTCTTCTGATTCTATGGGTGTAGAAGATTGCCAAATCTGACCGAGGGTGTACGGTCTTTCTCTCCGAACGCTGAGCGTCAAAAGAGCCACGATAGTATTCACTAAGCCAGATTCCGAAAACGCGACTCGGAAAGAATCAAACCACCTGCCATTCACAACTCTGTCAATGAAGCTCAGCATCATCGGCAGCGGGTACGTCGGCACGACGGTCGCGGCCTGCTTCGCGGAGCTCGGCCACCACGTCGTCAACGTCGACATCGACGACGACATCGTTCGGGCGTTGAACGAGGGTCGGTGCCCGATTCACGAGCCCGGTCTGGCCGAACTCGTCGAACGGCACGCGGGAGACCGACTCCGAGCGACGACCGACTACGACGAGGTACTCGACACGGACGCGACGTTTCTCGCCCTCCCGACGCCGTCGAACGACGACGGCAGTATCGACCTCGGCGCGATGAAGGCCGCCGCGACGTCGCTCGGCGAGACGCTGGCGCGGAAAGACGGCCCGCACCTCGTCGTCACCAAGAGCACGGTCGTTCCGACGACGACGGTCGACGTCATCGGGCCGCGAATCGAGGAGGCGTCTGGGAAACGTGTCGGCGAGGGGTTCGATATCGCGATGAACCCCGAGTTCCTCCGCGAGGGCACCGCCGTGGACGACTTCCTCGACCCTGACAAGGTCGTCCTCGGCGCACAGACCGAACGCGCGTACGAGCAGTTAGACGAGATTTTCGCCCCGCTCGTCGACCGCGCCGGGAACCCCCCGGTCGTCGAGACCGGAATCAGCGAAGCCGAGATGATAAAGTACGCCAACAACGCCTTCCTCGCGTCGAAGATCAGCCTCGCCAACGACCTCGCGAACATCTGCAAGGAGTTCGGCGTCGACTCCGCGGAGGTGTTGGAGACCATCGGCCTCGACGCTCGTATCGGCTCGGCGTTCCTCGGTGCGGGTCTCGGGTGGGGCGGGTCGTGCTTCCCGAAGGACACGGCCGCGATTATCGCCGCGGCCCGCGGTCGGGGCTACGAACCCCGCCTCTTGCAGGCCGCCGTCGACGTGAACGACGGCCAACCGGAGCGAATGCTCGACCTCCTCCGCGAGCGCGTCGACCTCGACGGTCAGCGCGTCGCCGTGCTCGGGCTCGCGTTCAAGCCCGGCACCGATGACATCCGGAAGTCGCGGGCGACGTTACTCATCGGTTCGCTCCTCGACGCCGGAGCCGACGTCGTCGGGTACGACCCCGTCGCAACCGAAAACATGCGCGAGCAGTTCCCTGACATCGAGTACGCCGACTCGGCCGCAGACGCGCTCGCGGGCGCCGATGCGGCGCTCGTCGCGACCGACTGGGACGAGTTCGCGGCGCTCGACGACGAGTTCGACGCCATGCGCTCGCCCGTCGTCATCGACGGTCGCCGCATCGTCACTCGACGCGACGGCATCGACTACGAGTCGCTCGTCTAAGGTTCCCCCCACGAGTCACTCTCTGAATCGGCCTCGAAGAAGACAAAAAGCCGCCAGCGTCGCCGTTGGTTCGTTACGGAGCGACCGCGACCGCGCCGGCGTCGACCGACGCCGAGACCGAGGTCGACGCCGACTCGTTCGTCTGCGAGTCGTCCGACGAGGAGTTCCCGGTCAGGTCGAGTTCCTGTTCGTTCCGTTCGAGGGTGACCTCCACGGCACCGTCTTCGGCACCGTTGACGAGGCCCTCCTCGACGGCGACGTTCTCCGCCTGGTAGCTGACGACGGTGTTGTTCCCGGCGACCGACGTCGGGCCGGTGAACGCGTAGCCGCCCGTCGCGCGGACGCTGACGTTCGTGTAGCCGTTGTCCGGGCCGTACTCGTCGTAGCCGGTCGTGGAGTACGGGAGCGTCATCGTGAACTCACCGTCGGCGTCGGTCTGCGCCTGCTGCGTGTACGTGAAGTTCGTGCCCGTGGTCAGGTCGCGCATCTGGACGCGCGCGGTCACCGTCGCGTTGGCCGGGGCACCGCTGCCTTCGACCGTCGCGCCGGGAACGCGCTCGAACGTCTTGACCCACGAGGGGTTGTTGGGGACGAGCGCCTGCGGCTGAATGCCGTAGGTGTTCCCCTCCCTGACGATGGAGTTCTGGTAGGCCCCCGAGCGGAGCGCCGAACTGTTCGAGGACTTCACGAGGCGGTAGTGTTCGAGCGCGGCAACGCGCTCCTCGGGGAACGTGCCGAGACCGCCGATCTGTGAGGTCGGGTCGTTCGCGACGTACTCCTCTGCTGCGGTCATGTTGTCGAACACCCTGACCGCCTGCCCGTCCGAGGGCGTCACTTTGAACGTCACCGAGCCGTCGGAAGATGTGCGCTCTTCCCAATCGACGACGATCGGCGACGCCTCGCGGGCGCTACCGTGGTACGCGTAGAGTCGGACCATCAGGCTCTCGTAGTAGCGTTGGTCCTTGACGTTCGATGCGGCGGCGATAGTCGTCTGCCCGTTCTGCTCTTGCAGGCGGTACATCGGACTGTAGAAGTCCGACCTGGAGATGTTCGACTCGTCGTAGAAGACGGTCGGCGCGCTGAACTTCGAGTCGGTCGAAGCCATCTGCCAGTCGACCATGACGTAGCGGGTCTGGTCGCCTTCGCCGTCGTCACCCATCGAGGTGAGCACCGATTCGGCCTGCTGTTCGTCTTCGGCGAGGAGGAAGTTCGCTGCCTCCGTCGCACCTTCTTGGAACGGGTTCGCGTTCGGGATGCGTTCGCCGAGGACGGTAATCCAGTGACCGTAGTCCCACCAGGACATGACGCCGTACGAACCGTCCGGATAGTCGAAGTCGTCTGCGCGCTCGTACGTCCCGTAGTACTCCATCCGGTTCGACGTGCCGCCGAGTTCGCCTTCCGCGGGGGTGTTGTTCTGCATCCAAGTCAGGCTCCCTTCCCACTCGGTGACGGAGCCCGGACCGGTCTGAGACGCCTGCATGGCGTTCTGCGACACGCCGCCGTTACCGAGTTGTATCGGGATGATGAGAACGGGCGTGAGGATGAGGAGAACGGCGATTGCGACCGCCGCGACCTGACTATACGAGACGTCGTCGAGGCGTTCGACGTTCGCGAGACCGATGAAGCCGATTCCGAGGACCTCTCGAAGGAGGTAGGCGTTCATCACCGCGACGACTACGGCGAGGTAGTAGTTGAAACGAACCTGCGTGAAGGCGGCAGAGGTCATAATAGCTGCCCACACGAGGACGAACAGCTGTTCGCTCTCGTAGTCAGCTTGCATCACTGCGCCCACGATGAGTGCGGTGACGATGGCGAGGCTGACGAGCGACGATTCGACGCCGAGGACACTACCGACCCCTGCCGGAAGCGCCGGTATCAAGAAGAGCACCCCAATGAGGGCGAGACTCCCGACGACGTAGCCAATCTTCCGCGAGTCCCCATCGTTAACGATGGGTTTGGCGACGAGCCAAACTGCCGCGACCACACCGGTGAAGAAGGTAAACCCGTACTCGGACATGATACGACCGACTGCCGTCTGACCGCTCGACTGGAGCGTGTTTGCAGCGAGGAACGGCTGTGCCTCGCCGATAGTCCGAGTGGCTGCACCGGCGCTGAAGCCGACCGTGCGGAGGAAGTTAGTTGTAATCTGTCTGAACGCGTCCGGGAGGATGACCGCCAGTAGCGCTATCGCGATGAGCCCGATGCCAGCGACAGCAATGGGGTATCCTCGGTCGTCGACATCGTTCGACTCCCACCAGCGAGCGAGTGCGGCGAGAAAGGCAGCACCGAGAGCGATACCGAACGAGAACAGCGGTTGAATGAGGCTGAACTGGGTGATACTGAACGAGGTGTCGTTGAGGGGGACGAACATCAAGACGCCGGTGACGAGCATCGAGACGACACCGACGAACGCGACATGTTCGGGGGACTGCCCGCGTACGAAGTCAGAAACCATCGCAAGGACCAAAAAGAGACCAACAATCCCAACGAGAAGGATACCCGGCGGCCACGACCACATGTAGACCGCTATCGCGACGCCGGCAAGCGCGGACCACTTGATGGGATTTCGGAGGGCGTCGAAGTCGCGGGCCTCAACGAGTTCCCAGACGGGTTTTTCGCGGTCGGCGACACGAAGCGCAATCATAATCGCGAGGACAGCGAACCCCTGGAAAAACGGCTCTGCGATGTTGTGGTCGGCGAACCCGACGAGACCACGCTGAAGGAAGGTCCCGGGAAGGAGCATCAGGATGACGACGCCGAAGAGACCGCCGAGACGTCCGCCCAGTCTGCGGCCGATTAAGAACGTTGGAATGGCGACAAGCGTCCCAAAGACTGCTGGTGCGACGAGGAGCGTTTCCGCGACTACATCCGGGGAGGGACTCCCGAGTCCAACGATGAGGGCGACCGTCGCAATTATTTGGTCGTAAATAGTGCCGAACTGGCCGACACTCGTCCCGAACGGGAAGTTCGTCCACGGGTCGAACGGCATTGTGGAGGGCCAGTGGCGAACCGTGTACGAGACCTCACGAAGGTGATACCACGCGTCGTTTCCCGAGAAAAGGACATCACCATCTCTGATGAAATTGCTGTACGACCGGAGACGAATAGCCAACATAGTGACTAGTATCACGAGGAGGACGGGAACGTGATACCAGTCTTTGAACAGTTCGAGGACCGACTGAGAATCGAGGCCCTCTGTACGTTCAGAGTCTACGCTCATTGATTCGATGGATTCGGAAAACGCGCATAAGTCTTGTGAAAGTCGGTCTTCGAAACTTCATTTTCAGGAACGTTATCGGCTCTCGTACCAGTCGACGAACCGTTCGATTCCTTCTTCGAAGTCGACTTTCCGTTCCCAGTCGAGTTCGTTCCGCGCTCGTGACGTATCCGAGACGTACACTTTCTGGTCGCCTTCACGCCACTCGTCGAAGGAGATGTCGGTGCGCATGCCTGACTTTTCTTCGAGGAGGTCGAGGAACTCAAGCAGGCTTGTCGTGTTCTGCGTTCCTCCACCCATATTGTAGACCGCGGACTTCCCGTCAGGGTCTGACAAGAACGCGTCGTAGGCCCGAACAAGGTCTTTCACGTAGAGGACATCACGAACCTGCTTTCCATCTCCAAAGATGGTCAACGGTTCGTTATTGAGCGTACTGATTGCAAAGTGGGCGACCCACCCTTGGTCTTCATTTCCGAACTGGCGTGTTCCGTAAATACAACTCATCCGGAAGGCAGCCGCCTGAACCTCGTTCCGCTCTGCGTAGTCCTGCACGTAGATGTCGGCAGCGAGTTTTGAGACACCATACGGTGTGTGTTCACAGCCGTCGATGGAGAGCGATTCGGGGATTCCGTTCTCGAAGTCTGCGTCATCGTACCAGTAGCGGTTCTCTTCTTCGCGGACAGGGATGTCGTTGACGTTGTTTCCGTACACTTTGTTCGTTGAGGCGACCACCACGGCGGGGTCGCTGTCTGCTTTTCGTGCAGCTTCGAGGACGTTGAACGTTCCTTCGGCGTTCACTTCGAAGTCCGTCCGTGGGTCCGTCAGTGATGCGGTGACCGCGACCTGACCGGCAGTGTGAACGATTGCATCGTGGCCTTCGACGATGGATTCGAGCGCGTCGCCGTCGCGGATGTCCGCTTCGATGAGTTCGACGTCGGGGTAGTTCTCGTCGATGAAATTCCAGTTGTATGCTGCGGTGTTCCGGCTCTCGTCGGCCGTTTCGAGAGTATCGATTCGGCTGAGATTGTCGAGTGCTGTGACGTCGGCACCCTGTTCTGCGTAGTACTCGACCGCGTGACTGCCAACGAAGCCCGCGCCACCGGTGACGAGGACGGTCTCGGGCTTACCCATGTGTAACGTCTGTGTACAGGTTGTGAATATAGTTACTTCTCACAAATTGAATGTCATGTGTCACTACATTGAGTGACGCAGATTACTCCTCTCCGACGAAGCTCATCTCTTCGAATTTTTACTGCATGTGTGATTAGTCGTCTGTTAGCCGCTGTTCAAAATACGGAATCGTTCTTTTGAGTCCCGTTCGGAGCGAGATCGAGGGCTTCCAATCGAACTGTGACGTGATTTTGGAGATGTCTGGGCGTCGAACTTCTGGGTCGTCTTGTGGGAGCGGTTTGTACGTCATGCCGGAATCGGTATCAACGACATCGAGGATGACGTCAGTTAATTCCTGAATGGATATCTCCTCTGTGTTCCCGACGTTGAACACGTCGCCTGCAGCGACTTCAGCAGGCGCGTCAGCAATCGCCCTGATTCCTGCTATCAGATCCGACACGTAACAGAAACTCCGGGTCTGACTACCATCACCGTAGATAGTCAAGTCCTCACCTCGGAGCGCCTGCGTCAAGAAGTTCGGAACCACACGACCGTCGTTTGGATCCATTCGGGGGCCGAACGTGTTGAAAATTCTCGCGGTGCGAATGTCCATCTCGTATTTCCGTTCATACGCGACGGCGAGCGCCTCCGAGAAACGCTTCGACTCGTCGTAGGGCGCTCGCGGGCCTCTGATGTTGACGTTGCCGTTGTACGTTTCCGACTGAGGATGTTCGCCTGCATTCCCGTATACTTCACTGGTCGAGGCGATGAGCGCGCGAGCGTCGTGGTCACGAGCACATTCGAGTGCGTGCTTGGTCCCTTGACTGTTCGTCAATGCGATTTCGACAGCGTGCGAGGTGAAATCTTCTGGGCTCGCCCGTGACGCCATATGATAGACGACATCGACAGTTTTGAATTCAGGGAACGGATCCCGAACATCGTGTTTCTGAACGGTAAGCCTTGACGACTCAACATGCGCTAAGTTCTCTTCACGGCCACTACCGTAGTTGTCAAGAACAGTGACACGGAACCCATCTTCAAGGAGGCTATCGACGAGGTGACTCCCGAGAAATCCCGCGCCGCCAGTCACAACTGCATGCATTATCCTTTCTGTACCAGGCTGTAGTGGACTTTCGTCTTCCGACATATGTTAGAAATAGATACTGCTGTTGTCGCCAACGTTGAGATTGTTCGCCTCCCCGTGGACGTCGGTGTTACTCCCGACGATGCTTTCGCTGATATTGACGCCCTGTAAGACCGCATTCTGCCCCACAATACTGTTGGCAACGATGCTCTGTTCTATCGTGGCCCCATTGTCAATACTCACGTACGGTCCGATGACACTCCCTTTGACGGTTATATTCTCTCCAGCGTCAATGGGAGGGATGATGACAGACCCTCTAAGTTGCTCGTCTCCATCTGTTTTGGTTCGTTCGAGAAGGACACGGTTGGCTTCCAGAAGCGTCTCTGGACGACCACAGTCGTACCAGTCTTCGACTTCGAATGTTCGGAGGTTGCACCCCTGTTCGACCATCATCTGGAGCGCGTCGGTTAATTGGAACTCGTTTCCAGCACCTCTGATGTCGTTGTTGACCAGATTTCCAAGAGCGTCAAAAAGCGCGTTCGAATTTTCGATAATGTACACGCCACTGATAGCGAAGTTCGATGGTGGGTCATCAGGTTTCTCGACGAGTCGGCTGACTGCGTTGTCCTCGTTCATTTCGACGACGCCATAATGGTTCGGTTCGGAAACCTCTTTCACGCCAATGCTTCCGTCGCTCTCCGGAAGTTCGTCATGAGCATCGAGGAATGCGTTGAACTTGTTTTCGAAGAGCATGTCCCCGAGTGCGATGAGTAACTCGTCGCCGCGGGCGACAGATTCGGCCTGATAGATACTGTGGCCGAGGCCTTTTGCGTTCTCTTGTTCTACGAAGTCGAATGCGAACCGTTCGGAGAATGCAGACCGAGAATACTCAATAATTTGGTCTTTCATAGTCCCCCCGACGACGACGACGACTTCTTCGACATTCGTCTCGGCAATATTTTGGAGGATGTGTCCGAGAATCGGCTTCCCAGCTAGCCGTACCATCCCCTTTGGTTTCGTATGCGTCTGGGGGTAGAGCCGTGTTCCTTGACCGGCGGCTGGAATGATGGCTTTCATTAAAGAGAGATTTCGTTCTTCTCTCTAAAATCCACCGTCTCTATGCTACTCACGAACATGGGAGAGACATCTCCCCGTAAATCTCACACGACAAACTTTTTTTTCAAAGAGACTCACAGCTCGGGTGCCAATGATGGGTCGTCCCCCGTCCACAACGAGGTAAGGAACTTGACGCGACTGACTGACTTCGTGATATCGGTTTTCTTTCCTCCAGAGTTTTTCTCACGCGCTTGAAGTCGTCTACGTGGGAATACGAACTGTTTGGCCAAACTGTACGCTTTTGAACCTCTCTACTCGTTGTAGTTGCCGGTTTTCCTCGGGGCTACTCCTTAGTATTGCTATCTGGTAAGGACACATTCGCGGACGACGTTCATCGGTTAGATCGCCCCCCGAGGCGACTCGTGTCGGCACTCAGCAGACATGGCATCTTCTGGTCGTGGATGTTTATCTACGTACGTGTGTTTTAACTACGGAACACATCAAAACCATCAGTACGAGGCTACCATGCTCGCTCCCTCGATTACAACACTCACGTCTTAAGGACTCGAAATTGCCTGGAAATAGCATTACCACAATGTGTTCCATATCGCGACTGTGGTGATTCTCGTTAACGACTTGCTCTCTGGGTCGGTTGTCCTGTTTGAACTGTCCAACGAGTATTCGGTCGTGACTGACGGTGATGATACGAACGCACAGAAAGTACTGGACTGGTTGACAGGTTCCAGTGTCGTCTCGATCAACGATAGTGTCGTGGACACCGACTCAAAGTTGAGATGTCATCCAGAATATCGCTGACTGTTGGTCTACCGGCTGGATGGGTGATGAACATACACTACACTATATCCCGTTCAAATCGTCACCCTGATTAGATAAATTATGAAGCCGTGATGGATGGTTCCAAAAATTTAGTATCCTTAGTCGTGGGGGGGATAAAATGTAACACCCAGTGAGGTTTGAGAGGTGCACCGTAGTGTTCCTTCGGTCGAACGTAGCCTCAGGGAGTCCACCCAGAAACAGCGACACCAATTACGACTACAGTACAGTCTTTTCAAGTGTGTTTCTTGATTGACTACTGAAGGAAGTAGTGCTTACCAAAGATTTTTATAATTCACGCTCACCGCTGACATCGTGCGTGTTGCCATCATCACACCCCGATATCCACCTGTAGTTCACGGTGGGGGAGAAATCAGTGTCCAACTTCTTGCAAATGAACTATCACCTCATGTAGATCGTGTTGAGGTCTTTAGTTTTGATGGCGCCGATGCGCGATCAGTTGACGGAATCAGAGTCCACCGATTTAGAAGCCTCCCACATCAGATTATGGAGTGTTCGAATCTACTGGCATACCTCCCACTGAGGAGGAAATTCAAACAGTTAGAATCATTCGACGTACTTCATTCGTACAACATCGTATTGAACCCTATTGTTGGTCGTCTCTCCTCCCAGATGGGCGTTCCAAGCGTAGCGACACTGAACTCGTATGACCTCCTACCCAAGTCGGCTTTCGGGATAAAAGCACCCCCGAAACGACATTTGTACGAACTTCTCTCAATGGGCACTACTGGTCGAATTATCCGGAGCGAGACAAAGCAGATCAACCGTTTTATCACACTGAGCGACGCTTCCAGAACTATCTACCGCGAAAACGGTTTCCAGGACGTTCCAATCGATGTGGTCCCAAATATGCTTGATCCGTCATTTGAGGTTCCTGAATCTGGAACAGACTCCAATAGCTTTCAGTTACTTTTCGTTGGTAGCCTAATCAGAGAGAAGGGAGTCAAGTATCTTATTGAGTCTCTGTCTCACCTTTCTTCGGACATCTCTCTCAGAGTAGTTGGCACTGGAGACCAACGCCAACCCCTTGAGTCATTAGCTAATCGACTGGGAGTTAACTCTCGTGTCGATTTCACGGGCCAGATTCCGTACGAGCAACTACGCCAGTACTACACAGATGCTGACCTATTCGTCCATCCTGGTATATGGCCGGAACCGTTCGGACGAACGTTGCTAGAGGCGATGCAAGCAGGCCTTCCAGTGGTTGCAACTAACCTAGGGGGCCCCGCAGAAATCGTCCAGCAAGACGAACTCCTCTGTCCGCCCAGAAACGCAAAAAAGCTCGCTGAGACAATTTCGCTAGCACGAGATCGATCAGGCGATGGAGTCCAGAATCAGGCGTATGTCTACAAACGGTACTCTCCTGAAACTGTCATTGATGAGATTTGTGATGTGTACCGGTTGGCAATGGACAGACAGTAATCCGTTCACCTACGAATAAACCGTGCTTTTCAGTTCCCCAACACGATTTAACATACGCTCAAGAACGTATAAGAAGGACACGTCCAGATTTTTGGATTGCTGTAGAGCCAAGGGGATATAGGCTAACGAGCCAACCAGCCCAAACAATATCCGCGGTATTGACCGAGATCCACCGTGTTTTTGATGGAAGTGGTGTGTTCCTTCTCCAGACCGAATTGCTCTACTAACGAATGACTCCCAACTGTAATCATCGTTGTGTTCTACACACATTGGGATGTATTTCATATCGAATCCAGCATTAACGACCCGCCGCTGTAGGTCTGCATCTTCTCCTGCTGCTAATGGGAACGATTCATCGAACCCGTCCATCTCGGAAAGCACAGACCGTCGGTATGCAACATTTGCCGTTCCACCCACTGCCAAGTCACCTTCATTCCGAACTGGCTCGTCCGGTTCATCGTACGACATCTGGTCCCGAAATCTGTGCGCTTGAGCAAATCGGTTGCTCCTCAATAGTTCCTCGGGCGGGAATAACGAGCCACCTACTGCTGCAACACCTGGTTCGAAACCAGCAACCAACGATTGTACCCAATCTCGCGGAACGATGCAGTCGTCGTCTGTGAACAGAATAAACTCACCTGCGGCATGTCGCCACCCCCGGTTACGTGCTGCCGCAGGTCCCGAATTTTCTTGCCGTAGTACTTGTACGTGCTCTTTCTCTTCGAAACGCCTGAGAACGTCGTGTTGGTGTTCGGATTCGGAGCCGTCGTCGACGACGATTATCTCATAATTGTCTGCGGTCTGATCACAAACAGACCCTAATGTCAACTCTAATTTCGACGGTCGCTCATAGGTCGGGATAACGATGGACGCGCGTATCTTGGAGGTCACGTATTTATGTCACTGAGACAGTTCATTCTAACATAGTTACCTTTGCTGAATCGAAGTTCTGTGCATCAATCTCTGTATGCTGTCCATGCAATATAATTTCTACTACCTACGTTTTGTTCCCTACGTATTCAAATGTCTTAGCTGACGCCGCGCTGATAACTGGCTGAGAATCCAATACGAGAACTATTAATCCGATACACTTTGAACTGAGACAAGATGGGTACTGCTCGTTCTGGTATCGGTTGGTTGATTGCTCAGATGGGTGCACTCGCGGTGGCCTGGATTGCGAGCATTTATTTCGCTCGGACGCTTTCTGACCCTCAGACTTCTCTCGGTACGTTCTATGCCTTTGAGACTGTCGTCACTTTCCTTGTTTTGCTGGCAAACGGTGGTCTGAACGAAGCAATCGTTAAGCGAGTCAGTGAAGGGAGAGATCCCGAACAGTTTGCAACTGCTGGTTTGTTGCTATCTATGTTACTTGTTATTACTGTCTCGGCGGGCACTTTATTGGCATCACAACTACTAATCAACTTCTTTAATTTTGGGGGAATCTCAGTATTGGTTATTGTTGTGACAATCATCTCGTACCAAGTAAGGGACACTTTAGGGGCACTTCTAGCAAGCAAATTCCAAGTTGGACGCTCAGGAGCCATCAACTTCGCAAATTCGATTGGGCAAGTCGCCGTTCAGGTCTCACTTGTCTCTATTGGCTTCGGTGCCGTTGGACTTATGATAGGATATATGGCGGGTGCGGTGTTTGCATCGCTGATAGCGGTCTATCTCGTATCAAATCGTTTCAACATCGCCTTACCCGCGAAACACCACATCTATAGCCTGATCAGGTTCGCTCGGTACAGTTTCCTCAATAACTTCGTTCAGAAATTTTATGACAATATCGATATTATTATTATAACTGTCTTACTTGGAACATCATCAACAGGCGTATACGGCATAGGCTTTCGATTCTCTCTCCTCGTCATGGTTATCTACAGCGCAATCACCCGCTCAGTCACACCTGAGATTAGTCGGCTAGATATGGAAGGAAATAAGGGGCGTATTCGAGAACTTCTCAACGATTCAATAGTTTTAGGGTTGTTTTTTGGAATTCCTGCTCTGGCTGGGTTCGGTGTCCTCGCACGACCAATTATCGTCACGTTCTACACGGAGGAGTTTGCCTCAGCAGCAATCATCGCATTCGGTGCCGTCGCAACAAGAATTCCGGAAGGACTTCGGTCGACTGCTAGCGCTGTACTGAGCGGTATGGACCGACCGGACATCACTTTTCGGGGGGGTGCTATTCTTATGATTACAAATCTTGTTCTTGATCTTATTCTTGTCCCGACGATTGGAATCCAGGGTGCTGTGGTGGCGAGCTTTGCCGGAATGTCCCTGCAACTGTTGTATCTTATGTATTATCTCTTTTCGATTCTTGACCTCTCGTACGTTGATCTTCCTGGCCGAGAGGTCTTGGCCGAAGTCCTAGCCGCGCTCGTAATGGCGGGTGTTGTCTACGCTGTGAGAACCAGGCTCTCCGGAATGTCAGCCGCATTACTCGCCGGATTGGTTTTGCTCGGTGTTATCACTTATATCACGGTCATTATCGGTGTCAGTGGTGGGGTCCGGCGCCGAGTATTCGGGATCGCACGAACGGTAATACCTTGATCTTGCAGTGACCAAGTCACCGACTAATTATCACTCTTGTTCTCGACAAAACCTGTTGTTACCCAGCGCACCTGGATGTTGGAGTCGTTTTTGGCTACCATTGTCGACTTCGCCCCATGAGCCTTATCCTCTCTTAGCAACTGATGAGCACTTGGAACTAAAAATAACCGAGATCTTGTAGTCTCTGTGTCACCTCTTCAGAAGTGACATTTGAATTTGTGACACTCTCTGTGGATGTGTGTGTTTTATTGTCCGTTCCAGTAGTTTCATACCACGGGACGGTAACGAGTGGGTCGATTGACATCCAACGTGGGTGGCCGTAAATCCCATACTCTCCAATCGCGTTCCCGTGGTCTGAGGTAACGACGGCAGTGTCGGCGTCAACATTTTCCAACAGCATTTCGACGTCCTCTAACACATGGCGTAAGTTATTCTTATACTCACGCCACACTGTTTCTTCGTCCACATCGCCGGTCCGCAACTGCTCCCATATCGTCCGTGATTGCTTCTTTCGCTCTTTATCGTTTGGAGCGATATACGAGCCTTGGTCTAACTCTGGTGCGGGAATGAACGGATGATGTGGTTGCATGTAATGGACAATCATCGAATCTATATCTTGGTTCCTACTGATCTCGATTGCTGTATCAGTGATTGGTCTGGGTTGAATCGTTCCGATATCGTTATCCCAGCTCCTTCGCCAGATCTCTTTCAATATCTTCACAGGAACTTCTCGTTCTCCGGTGAGTCTTGTTTTACAGGACGAACATATTTCATACCCCTCATGGTACACGGCTTGGTGCGAAGGTTTGATCTCTGCCCCACAGTCACACTGATTGGGGAACGTATAAGGGAACGCATAGATCGAATTAGGATTTCCAGTAACATACGCTGCCTGTGCGAGTCTGTGTTTATACTGTGGATCAAAAACCTTCTTTACCCAATCCGATGTTGAGCTCGCAACTGACGTTAACGAGCCCGGATTTGTGAGAAATTGGTATTCATCTGCGACAGATTGTAGTAAATCCAAACGACAAGCGTCAAGTACAATCAGAAGATCCCAATCACGCTCCCAAACCGGTGTTGGATTATAATTCAAATTACTAATTTGTCTGACGATTCCTACTCGAAATTCGTACAGTGATTCTTCAACACCATCCATTCCGTCTGTCCGGACTGACTGGACAGAACTGTTGAACCAGTCGAATAGACTCATATCTTAATTTGTTCATGCCTAGGCTTAATAAGGTGTTACCCCTTTAATCAAAATCGATAACTAATTGCCAGTCACAAAATATATCAGAACATAATCAAGTAACGCTCTGATTGAATATATCTGCCAATTACTATCTGACGTTAAGGACGGCGTGTTCACTGAGAATTTACCTCATGAGACAAAGCGATGGTTGAACTCTCAATTTTGATATATTTTTTGAGTGAACTCGGCCACTTCGCTCCACGTAATGCCAAGATCAACATCGACATCA
The DNA here is from genome assembly GCF_001368915.1 of Haloferax massiliensis. GTDB lineage: Archaea > Halobacteriota > Halobacteria > Halobacteriales > Haloferacaceae > Haloferax > Haloferax massiliensis. The sequence goes on from NZ_CSTE01000002.1 coordinate 624,182, forward strand.
ACGTGGTTCAAGGAGTGGACTGCGTTGACTATCTCCGAGGACCTGGCACCTTGAACCGCAAGACTTCCATCTCTTCTTGCCCAGTCGACTAACGCCCCCGCTTCCCGAACCACACACGGCGTTCCTGCCGCCAACGCCTCTGCCACCGTCATCCCGTACGCCTCGAACTCGCTCATCGTCACGTAGACGTCGGCACCGGCGTAGAGCCGGGGGAGTTCGTCGTCATCTACGTATCCGAGAAACTCAACTCGGTGTTCAACACCAGCGCATCGTGCGATTCGTTCCAACTCCTCTCGATACGGTCCGCTTCCAGCGACGAGCAGGTCGAATTCGGGAAGTTCGCTCATCGCGCGAATCACGTGCTGGATTCCTTTGTACTCCTCTAATCGCCCGACTGTGAGGAGATACGGTCGCTCGCGTTCGAGTGGCGTGGCCGACGCAAACCGCTCGACGTCGAGGCCGTTCGGAATCACCGTCGCATCGACATCGAAGTCGTTCGCCAACTGGTCGCGTTCCCACTCGCTGACGGCGACGACGGCGTCGGCGTGTCTGACTGCCCACCTGCCGAACGGTCTGTACAGCGACAGTAGTTTATCCCGAACCGAACTCGCACTGCCGCCGTGGTAGTGCGGCGTCACGACGAACCGTCGGTCACCAACACCGAGCGCCGCGAAGAAGAGTGGGAACGAGTGATAGTTGTGTGCGTGCACGATATCGGCGTCCGCGTTCCGAACTGCCCACGTAATCTGCGGGCAAACGTGCATGGCTCCGTCCGGTGCGACCCCGCGGTAGCGCTTAATGCGGACGCCGTTGCGCCGCTCGCGTCGAAATCCCTCTTCGCCAGCGTCAGCCGTGAGGACAGTAACCTCGTGCCCGCGGTCGACGAGGCGTTCCGAAATCTCGCAGACGTGGGTTTCGACCCCACCTTGCTGTGGCGGATACCGCGGCACCACCTGCAGTATCTTCATTCGTACTGGTCTCGCAGTTCTTCGTCGACTTCCCAGATGGCAGACCCCTCGCCGCGGAGGAGTTTCACGGCTGCGAAGAACAGCGAAACCTGCGTGTCGAAGAGCGCATACAGTGGTTGAAGCGACCCCAGTCGGTCACGGGAGCCGAGGAACGTGAACGCCCCGAGCGCAACGGGAACGGCCAGCCCGAACGGTCCAGCGAGGAGGAGGCCGACAAGCGTCGTCAGCGCGATTCCAGTGGCGAGCAGCCACGGCGAGACGACCATAAACCACCAGTTGAACGGGAGAACGACGGACCCGTACATGCCGTACCGACCCAGTGCGTCGCGGTGCTGGGCGAGGAGTCGAATCAAGCCCATCGCACGGCGGTCTTTCTGCGTTCGCCGTTTCGAGAACGCCGAGTGCGACGCCTCCTTGTAGCGGATGTCGGGGTCGAAGACGACGCGCTTGCCGTTCCGACGAATCAACAGTGCCAGTTCGGTGTCGTCAGCGATGGAGTCCGGGTCGATGGGGACGATTTCGTCGTTTTCGAACGCGGAAAACGGCCCGTGGAAGATGAGCGTCGAGTCGAGGTGTGATTCGAGCGTTTGGATGGTCGCTTGGATTCCGCGGTAGCCTTCTTCGACGCCGCTGCCACCGAGAACGTCCGCGTTTCGCCCAGTGACCGCGCCGACGTTGGGGTCGGCGAGGTTGGCGGCGGCGACACGGAGTGCATCGGGTGCGACTTTCGAGTCGCAGTCGGTCTTGACCACCATCTCGTGTTTCGCCGCGGCGTATGCGTCGTTGAGCGCGGGCGCGAGGCCGCGTCGCTCGTCTTCTTCGATGAGGGTCAGCGTCGGCGCGTCGCGACGCTCGAACCAGTCACGGATGATGTCTCGCGTCGAGTCGTCACTCGAATCCACGATGACGACTTCGACTTTCTCCATCGGATAGTCGAGTGCGTAGATGTCGTCGAGTTTGTTTTCGATGATTCGTTCTTCGTTGTACGTCGGCAGAACGATGCTGACTGTCGGTTCCGCGTCCTGCTTGTCCGCTGGAGACCCCTCCGGACCAACCACGTAGTAGAGCAATCCGTAGAGCAGATACGGAATCCCCGTCAGCGAAAAAAGGAACATCGTCCCTTTCGCCAGACGGCGAGCGAGAGTGCGCATACCCCCCGGTTGAACGAGGGCGATAAAAATAACACGGGTCTTCCGCCACTGCTGACCGCTCTTCGAATTACAACTCGGCGTTTCCACGTCTCTCACGAGTTACAAATCAGACTGGAGTACAGCCATATATTCTCCCGGAAGGACACCTTCGTTTTGTTGTACTGTTTACTCTGAATTACTGAGAACACGGATTGTGTGAGCACCACCGAATTGAACCTACGATTCGGGTGGAACAAACTAGTGATGCAGGCCATCAGCATCGGGAATATAGGGAGTAGACGATTGTTGAGTCGGTGAGCATTGAGTCGGCGAAGTGAGTGTGGGGCACCGACGATATGTGAGATCAGTCTATTCGACGAAAACAAAAAACAGGCAATACACCCACTGTAGGCTGATGTGTACTGGCGATTCGGGAGAAAAGACAAACGTTGCGACTCAAAAAACAGCGAGCGCGTCGACGAGTATGTGGCTAGTGGAAACGCAAAAACACAGTCGAGACGACGCTACGACACGGAATCACGCGAATCTGTTCGTAGTGTGGTGAGGGTGGTCACCAAGATATCCGTGCCAATTCTACACCTCCATCGCGTCATCTTCCCTACATCCTTGCGGAAAACAGACAGGCGTGTACACCCCTGATATCGGAGGGTGTACCGGGGTGAGTCGGAGACAGTTAAAAACAACATACGTGTGGAGACCCAGGAAGAAATGTGCGGGTGTATGAGTACCAAACAGTTGCATCCCTCACACGAGATATCGAAAGTAACTATGGGTCCGTCCTGCCCTCGTGAACAGTAGTCACCAAGCACCCTCTTTTTCGGACCCAGTGGACGGGGTGGCACGAATAGGCACAGTTTGGAGATGAAACAGGAGTTCTCATGGTCGTGAGAATACTACGTATTGCGGCGTCATCTCACACAACGTCAACTGCCACAGACGTAGCGTGCTCGACAGAGAATGACTCATCAGGTTCGCGACTAAGTCGTGCTCGTGATAGTAAAGAGAAAACCCTTTTGAGAAGTCCTCAACCACCACTGTAACAATGCCCACCCCCGACGCCGTCTGTATCCTCATCCCCACCTATAACGAGGCGGAAACAATCGCTGATGTCGTCTCAGACTACCGGGACGAGGGATTCACAAACGTCCTCGTCATCGACGGTGAGTCCACAGATGGGACACGGGAACTCGCCGAAGACGCCGGTGCTCATGTCGTCGTCCAGTCGGGGTCGGGGAAAGGCCAAGCAGTCAGAGAAGCCGTCGAAGACCACGTCACAGCCGAGTACGTCCTGATGCTCGACGGCGACGGGACCTACGAAGCGACGGACGCCACCAAGATGCTCGACCCGCTCACCGAGGGGTACGACCACGTCATCGGCGACCGGTTTGCCGACATGCGGTCGGGCGCGATGACGCGGCTCAACAGGGTTGGAAACCGCATCATCAACCGGGCGTTCGCGTTCATTCACGGACAGGACTTCCGCGATATCCTCAGCGGCTACCGGGCGTTCACTCGCGAGTCGTTTCTCGACATGACGCTCACTTCCGACGGCTTCGGCATCGAGACGGAGATGGCCGTCGAGTGCGCGAAGCGAGATATCAAGACGACGGTGGTCCCCACGACCTACTACCCGCGGCCGGACGGCTCGGACACGAACCTCGACCCGATCCGGGACGGCGGGATCATCTTTCTCGAACTGTACCGCCGCGCCAAGACCAACAACCCGCTTTTCTACTTCGGAAGCGTCGGGTTCGCGTCGACTGCGACCGGGGTCGGTCTCGCCCTCTACGTCGCCTACGAGTGGGTCGTTCGCTCGGTCTCCCACGAGGTCATCGCCGTCGTGTCCATGGCGGGAATCCTCTTCGGGGTGCAGCTGCTGATGTTCGGCGTGCTGTCGGACCTCATCCTGTCGTTGCATCGCGAGCAGATGAAGCGCATCGAAGAACTGGAGTGAGCGTCAGCCCGCGCCGGCTGTCGGGACCGGGTGAACCGACCGAGACCGCCTTCAGAACGGGACGAGCGAACGAAGCCGACCCATCAGGCTCTTTGACGCGTTGGCGCGAAACTCCTCGAACACCGGGTGGAGCGTCTCCAAGAGGTCGCGGCGAGAGTCGAATCGGTCTTTCGGCGCGGCGGCGAGGGCGTCGCTTATCGCGACCGTATTGCCCGCGGCGTCAATCGGGACGGCGACGTCGTCGAGTGCTCGCACGATCTCGCTTGCGTCTGCCGGGTAGTCGATGTCTGCGGTGTCGACATCATCGGCGAGCGCGGCGATACCGAATTCGATTGAGTTCGGCTCCGACGTATCGTTCTGCGGCGGTCTCGCGGCCATCGAACGTGTATACGATGTCCCGAATGGAAAAACCCCCGACCTTCGGGGACATCGCCGGTGAGCGCCGGGAAACCGGACGGACGGTCGCAGTCGCCACCGTTGGGGTTAACCCCGCCCGGTGCCACGGTCGAGCCATGACCGAGTACACGACGGTCTCGATCCCGAAGGAGTTGGCCGCTCGCGTCGACGACACCATCGAGGGAACCACCTTTTCGAGCACGAGCGACCTCGTTCGGTTCCTCCTGCGCAGCATCGTCATCCAACACGAGCGCTCCGGTGGGGACCTCTCCGAGTCGGAGTTCCAAGAGATAGCGGAACAGCTGACCGACCTCGGCTACCTGCGGTAGTCAGCCGGGCACGGTCGGGTCAGTCGAGTTCTTCCTGCGGCGGTTCGGCGTCGAGCACGACGAGTTCCAACTTCCGTCCGGCGCGGTCGAAGGCGGCGAGCGTCCGCCGCTCCCACGGGGGGACGGCGAGGAGCACCACGGCCGCGAGGTCGTCGCGCTCCGTGAGCTCGAACGGACCCTGCGGATGGGTGAGAAAGCGGGCGCGGCCGCGCCCGGCGGGCGTTCCGAGGTCCATGCCGAAGACGGCGCTCACGGACTGGCCGGCTTCGGACATGTAGAAGTGGGTGAGAACCGGCGTCTCCGGGTCGAGCCCGAGGTCCTCGTCGAACTCGCCGGCGGGCGTGGGCGCGAGAACGACGTTCGCGGGCTTCGGCTCGGCCTCTTCGCCCATTTCGAGGAGGACGTCCACGAGTCCTCGCGTGACGTGAACTCGCCGTCGTTCCGACTCCTCGCCCGCGTTGTCAGCGGTGGGGTCGGCGGTCGGTTCTATGTTGGAGGGCTGTTCGTCGCCGTCGCTTGGGGGAGTGTCGTCGGGCATCAGTTTGAGAGCATCGAGGTGAACGCCCGGGCGTAGGCGCTCGGGAGGTTTCGTCGGGCGTTTCCGAGTGCGGTTCGAAGCTCGTCACCCGCGTTCACGGGCACGCCAGCGCCGTGACCGACGAGCAGCCGCTCGGGGTCGTAGCGCGAGAGCACGCGGCGCGGCGGGAACGGCCGGAGCATCGGGTGGACGCCGAGGTGCTCGCCGCGGGCGCAGAAGTAGCCCACCGTGCCGACCGACTCGGGGACGACGAGCAGGTCGTAGTCGTCGTGGTAGAAGCCGACTTCTTGCCACGGCGGGAGAGAGCGGTCGACGAGGCGGAACGCCTCGAAGCCCGAGTCGGCGAGATCGGCCCCGAAGCGCTCGACGGTCGCGTCGAGTTCGTCGGCGACACCGGTCATCCACGAGGCGACGTAGACGGGGGCCTCGTGGCGGTTGGCGATGGCCGCCGAGTCGCGCTTGTGCCGGTCGAGGCCGACGACGACGCCGGCCACGTCGCCGAACTCGTCGAACAGGTCGTCGACGCCGGGGGCATCGACGGGGTCGAACACCCACACGTCGCCGTCGACGGCGACGGCGTGGCTGGCGCGCTGCATGGTCTCGTCGGGGTGTGCGAGCCAGCCGACGCCGTGGTCCCATCGGTCGATCTCGCGGAGGTCGGACGTGCCGCGACCTTTCATCGGCATGTCAGTATCGTGGGGCTCGCGGCGCATAAGGACTCTCCCCGCGGCCGATGCACCCGGTTGTCGTGCTGCTCGTCACCGGCCGCCGGTCGGCCGCGACGACCGCAAAACGGGCCGCCCAGTCAGAGGCTGTCCGTGTTGATGTCCACGCCGGGCGGGGAGACCACGAGGAACTTCCGGAAGTGCATCAACTGGCCGTCCATGTCCTTGATGTCGCGTGCGAAGCCCGACGCGAGTTTGTTGAGGTCGCCCTCGATGGCGAGAAAGAGGACGTTTCCGCGGGCGACGGACTGGACCCACTCCTCCGGCGGGGTCGACCCGTCGAGGACGCCGAGGACCACGTCGCCCTCGGCGTCGTCCTCGTCGAGGTGTTCTTCGGCCGTCTGCAAGTTGAGATTGAAATCGCCCATACCCGCCCGGTTGTCGAGCGACGAGAAAAGGGTTCGGTCGGGGCGTGAGTCCGCCGCCGAGCACGCAAAGAGACCATTGTTATCACGTTGCACACGACAGTCGCGTTTCGATCCACGTTTGTCCAGTCGTCGGTGCGCGCACCGGGTACTAAATTTTGTTTCTAAATTCTATTTAGTTGTATTATCGTTCCGGAGCCATCGAACAGCGAGCGCACATATCAAGTCAATATATGCCATGATATGATATAAGGCCGTTTAGGTACTGCGATTACCCCCGAGAGTGGTTGTCACGCAACACTCTCTGAACGTTCGTGATACTGTCGGGGAAAAACATTTAAATAGGAGTTCGGGCACGTGACTGACACGATGTCTCACAAAGACACGGAGGATTCGTCGGGTTCCCCGGCGGGTCGAGTTCTTCCAGGGCACATTAGCCCAACAATCTGAAATCGAAGACGTACGAATCTTCGACACGACGCTCCGCGACGGCGAACAGTCACCGCGAACCTCGTTCAGCTACGAGGAGAAGCGCGACATCGCCGAAACCCTCGACGACATGGGTACCCACGTCATCGAGGCCGGGTTCCCGGTGAACTCGGAGGCGGAGTTCGAGGCAGTGGCGGATATCGCTGCTTCGACGGACGCGACGACGTGCGGGTTGGCCCGCGTCGTCGACAAGGATATCGAAGCCGCGCTGGATTCCGGCGTGGACATGGTGCACACGTTCGTGAGCACCAGCGACGTCCAGTTGGCCGACTCGATGCACGCTTCCCGAGAGGAAGCCGTCGAGCGGGCCGTCCGCAGTGTCGAACACGTCCGCGACGCGGGCGTTGAAGTAATGTTCTCGCCGATGGACGCCACCCGGACGGACGAGGACTTCCTCATCGAAGTCGTCGAGGCCGTCTCCGAGGCGGGCGTCGATTGGATCAACCTGCCGGACACCTGCGGCGTGGCGACGCCGACTCGCTTCGCCCGCATGGTGGCGACGGTCAGAGAACACACCGACGCGAGAATCGACGTGCACGCGCACGACGACTTCGGACTGGCGTCGGCGAACGCGATGGCCGGCTTCGAGGCCGGCGCAGCGCAGGCGCAGGTGTCGGTCAACGGCATCGGCGAGCGCGCCGGCAACGCCGCCTACGAGGAGGTCGTCATGGCCGCCGAATCCCTCTACGGCGTCGATACCGGCATCGACACGACGAAGATAACCGAGCTGGCTCGCGTCGTCGAGGCGGCGTCCGACATCCCGGTCCCGGCGAACAAGCCGGTCGTCGGCCGCAACGCCTTCTCTCACGAGAGCGGCATCCACGCCGCCGGCGTCATCGAGAACGCCGACACCTTCGAACCGGGCGTCATGACCCCGGAGATGGTCGGCGCGACCCGCGAGTTCGTACTCGGCAAGCACACGGGGACGCACTCGGTACGCAAACGCCTCGCAGATATCGGGTTCGACCCCTCGGACGCCGAGGTCCGGGAGGTCACCCGCCGCGTCAAAGACCACGGCGCGGAGAAAGAACGCGTCGACGACGCGACGCTTGAGGTGTTCGCCCGCGACGTGGGTATCACCCACGAGGACGATACGGAGGAGGAGGTCCGCGCCTGATGGCGCCGGGCTGTGGCCCTACGGGGCGACCGCCCTGCACGCGTTCGACCTCCCGACCGGCGTGCAATCGTTGCCCGCCGCGAAAGCATTATTATCGACGGGACGGACGTGTTGCATACGATGACCTCGCACGACGCACACGCGGTTCGCTCGACCCCGGACGCCGGGGCCAGCGACGCCGCCGTCGGCGCGATTCGGTCGCTCATTATTGTAGGGGCATAGCCCCCTACCACACCATCTCTCCGTCCCGCGTATCCGCACCGTTTTCAGACACGTCCGCAGTCCCCACAATGGCGCACCAGCACCACACGCAGTCACCAGACAACTCGTATCGACGACCGACCACACACCACGGAGCCCACACATGAGCGAACGAACCGCAGCCACGACCGACCCCGACGCGACCGACGCCGCCGACGACTCGACCGAGACGCCGACCGAGGTTACCACGGGTTCGACGTCAGTCGTCCGCGCCCTCGAAAACGCCGGCGTCGAAACCGCCTTCGGCGTGCAGGGCGGGGCGATAATGCCCATCTACGACGCGCTGTACCACTCGGACATCCGTCACGTGACGATGGCCCACGAGCAGGGCGCGGCGCACGCCGCTGACGCGTACGGCGTCGTTCGCGGCGACCCCGGCGTCTGTCTCGCCACGTCCGGTCCGGGCGCGACGAACCTCGTGACCGGCATCGCCGACGCGAACATGGACTCCGACGCGGTGCTCGCGCTCACGGGGCAGGTCCCGTCCGACATGGTCGGTTCCGACGCGTTCCAGGAGACCGACACCACGGGCGTCACCGCGCCCATCACGAAGCACAACTACTTCGCCTCGTCGCCCGACACCGTCGGCGACACCGTCGGCGAAGCGTTCGCGCTCGCCGCCGAGGGCCGCCCCGGTCCGACGCTCGTCGACCTCCCGAAGGACGTCTCGCTCAACGAGACCGACAGCGAGCCGGGGGCGGCACAGCCGCCCGAGACGTGCCGCGCCCGAACCGACCCCGCCGACTCGCAGGTCGAGGCGGCCGCGCGCGCAATCGAGCGCGCCGAGAAACCGCTCTTGCTGTTCGGCGGCGGCGTGGTCAAGGGCGACGCGACCGAGGTCGCCCGGCAGTTCGCGACCGAGCACCGGATTCCGGTGGTCACGACGATGCCAGGAATCGGCGCGATGCCGGAGGACCACGAACTCTGCCTGTCGTGGGCGGGGATGCACGGCACCGGCTACGCCAACATGGCCATCACGCACACCGACTGTCTCATCGCGGTCGGCACGCGGTTCGACGACCGCCTGACCGGCGGTATCGACACGTTCGCCCCCGAGGCGGAGGTCGTCCACATCGACATCGACCCGGCGGAAATCTCGAAGAACGTCCACGCGGACTACCCGGTCGTCGGCGACGCCGGCCGCGCCATCGAGCGCGTCGACGCCGAACTGGACGAGGGTCCCGACGCGCGCGAGTGGGTCGAACAGTGTCTGGCGTGGAAAGACGAGTACCCGATGGACTACGCGGCCCCGGACAACGAGCCGCTGAAGCCGCAGTTCGTCGTCGAGGCGCTGGACGAGGCCACCCCCGACGAGACCATCGTCACGAGCGGCGTCGGCCAACACCAGATGTGGGCCGCCCAGTACTGGACGTTCACCGAGCCGCGGCGGTGGGTGTCCTCTCACGGGCTCGGCACGATGGGCTACGGCCTGCCCGCCGCAATCGGCGCGCGGGTCGCGGCCGACGACGACGAGACGGTCGTCTGCGTCGACGGCGACGCCTCGTTCCTGATGACGATTCAGGAGCTTTCGGTCGCCGTCCGCGAGAACCTCGACATCACCGTCGCCATCCTGAACAACGAGTACATCGGGATGGTCCGCCAGTGGCAGGACGCCTTCTTCGAGGGCCGACGCATGGCCGCCGGCTACGACTGGTGTCCCCAGTTCGACAAGCTCGCCGAGGCGTTCGGCGCGCGCGGCTGGACCGTCGACTCCTACGAGGAGGTTCCCGACGCTATCGAGGAAGCGCTCGCGTACGACGGCCCCTCGGTCATCGACTTCCACGTCGACCCGGCGGAGAACGTCTACCCGATGGTCTCCTCGGGCGGCGCGAACGGCAAATTCGCACTCTCGGAGGACCAGTTATGAGCGACAATCGGACAGGACTGCAGGGCCCCGCGCCCGACGAGCGGCCACACCCCGACGGCCGCCGCAACGCGCAGGGCATCCGCATCGACCCCGAAGCGGAATCGGAACACGAACCACGGCGCGCGGTCTTTTCGGCCATCGTCGAGGACGAACCCGGCGTGCTCTCGCGCGTCGCCGGCCTCGCCGCCCGCCGCCAGTTCAACATCGAGAGCCTCACCGTCGGCCCGACGACGGTCGAGGACCACTCCCGCATCACGATGGTCGTCGAGGAGCCCGAACCGGGCATCGACCAGATAGAAAAACAGCTCGCGAAGCTCAAGCCCGTCATCTCCGTCGGCGAGCTGGACGACGACGCCGTTCGCGCGGAACTCGTCCTCCTGAAGGTCCGCGGGGAGGACCCCGATAAGGTCCACGCCATCACGGAGATGTACGACGGCCGCACGCTCGACGCCGGCCCCGAGACCATCACGGTCCAACTCTCCGGCGACGAGCGCAAGATAGACGACGCCGTCGACGCGTTCCGGCGGTTCGGCATCATCGAAATCGCCCGAACCGGCCAGACCGCGCTCGCCCACGGCTCGAAGAAGACCGTTCCCGGAGAGGAACCCGGAACCTCCGGCGAACCAACCAAACCGAACACCAACACCCAATGACCGAACTCACCACGGAAGTCTACTACGACGACGACGCCGACCGTTCCCAGATCGACGACAAGACCGTAGCCGTCATCGGCTACGGCAGCCAGGGCCACGCCCACGCGCAGAACCTCGCCGACAGCGGGGTCGACGTGGTCGTCGGCCTCCGCTCGAACTCCTCGTCTCGCGACGCCGCGGAAGCCGACGGCCTCCGCGTCAAAGAGCCGGCCGCGGCGGCCGCCGAGGGCGACATCGTCTCCGTGCTCGTCCCCGACACCGTCCAGCCGGCGGTGTTCGAGGAGATTCGAGACTCCCTCGACGCCGGCGACACGCTCCAGTTCGCCCACGGCTTCAACATCCACTACAACCAGATTCGACCCCCGGAAGACGTCGACGTGACGATGGTCGCCCCGAAGTCGCCGGGCCACCTCGTCCGCCGTAACTACGAGGCGAACGAGGGGACGCCGGGTCTCATCGCCGTCTATCAGGACGTGACGGGCGACGCCAAAGAGGAGGCGCTGGCCTACGCGCACGGCCTCGGCTGCACCCGCGCGGGCGTCATCGAGACGACGTTCCAGGAGGAGACCGAGACCGACCTGTTCGGCGAGCAGGCCGTCCTCTGCGGCGGCGTCACCTCGCTGGTCAAGCAGGGCTACGAGACGCTCGTCGACGCGGGCTACTCCCCCGAGATGGCCTACTTCGAGTGTCTGAACGAACTGAAGCTCATCGTCGACCTGATGTACGAAGGCGGGCTCGGCGAGATGTGGGACTCCGTCTCCGACACCGCCGAGTTCGGCGGGCTGACCCGCGGCGACCGCGTCGTCGACGAGCACGCCCGCGAGAACATGGAAGAGATTCTGGAGGAGGTCCAGGACGGCACCTTCGCCCGCGAGTGGATTCTGGAGAACCAGGCGGGCCGGCCGTCGTACTCCCAGCTCAAGGACGCAGAGGAGAACCACCACATCGAGCAGGTCGGCGCACCCCTGCGCGACCTGTTCGCGTGGGCCGACGAGGAAGACGAGGCGGACGCGGAGAAAGCCGAAGCGCCGGCGGACGACTGAACACGACACCAATGACACGCGACGACACGACCGACCGAATGCGAGATATCAGCCACACGAACCCCTATACGGGCGAGACGTTCACCACGGTCTACGAGCGCGGCCCGGCCGTCACCGACGGCGGACGGAGCGACTCGACGCCCGCGGCGACGGACACCGACACCGACTCGCAGACGATGGGCGACGTGGACCACACGCCCCGCAACGGCGAGGGCGCGAACCAGGTCTGGGAACGCGGCCGCGACGACCGCGTCGTACCGGGTGACGGACATGAGTGAGGGAACGCTGTACGACAAGGTCTGGGAGGAACACACGGTCTCGGAGCTGCCGACCGGCCAGACGCAGCTGTTCTGCGGCCTGCACCTCATCCACGAGGTGACGAGCCCGCAGGCGTTCGGCATGTTGCAGGAGCGCGACCTCGAAGTCGCCTACCCGAACCGGACGCACGCGACGGTCGACCACATCGTTCCGACGTCGGACCAGTCGCGGCCGTTCCGCGACGACGCCGCCGAAGAGATGATGGCCGAACTCGAACAGAACGTCCGCGACGCGGGCATCAACTTCTCGGACCCGACGTCGGGCGAGCAGGGCATCGTCCACGTCATCGGGCCCGAGAAGGGACTCACCCAGCCCGGCATGACAATCGTCTGCGGCGACAGCCACACCTCGACCCACGGCGCGTTCGGCGCGCTCGCGTTCGGTATCGGGACGAGCCAGATTCGCGACGTGCTGGCGACCCAGACGGTCGCGATGGAGAAAAAGAAGGTCCGGAAGATCGAGGTCACGGGCGAGCTCGGCCCCGGCGTCGAGGCCAAGGACGTCATCCTCGAAATCATCCGTCGCCTCGGCACCGAGGGCGGCGTCGGCTACGTCTACGAGTACGCCGGCGAGGCCATCGAGAACCTCGACATGGAAGGCCGGATGAGCATCTGTAACATGTCCATCGAGGGCGGCGCTCGCGCGGGCTACGTCAACCCCGACGAGACCACCTACGACTGGCTGAAGGAGACCGAGTACTTCCAGGAGAACCCCGAGCGGTTCGACGAACTCAAGCCGTACTGGGAGTCCATCCGCTCCGACGAGGACGCCGAGTACGACGACGTCGTCACCATCGACGGCTCCGAACTCGAACCCGTCGTCACGTGGGGGACCACGCCCGGACAGGGCGTCGGCATCACCCAGCCGATTCCGGCCCCCGAGGACCTGCCCGAGGAGAAGCAGGACACCGCCCGGATGGCGCAGGAGCACATGGGCGTCACGCCCGGCGAGACGATGGAGGGCTACGAAATCGACGTGGCGTTCCTCGGGTCGTGTACCAACGCCCGCATGCCCGACCTCCGCCGCGCGGCGGGCGTCGTCGAGGGCCGACAGGTCGCGGACGGCGTTCGCGCCATGGTCGTCCCCGGCAGTCAGCGCGTCAAGGCCGCCGCGGAGGCGGAGGGCCTCGACGAGATATTCACGGAAGCCGGCTTCGAGTGGCGCGAGGCGGGCTGTTCGATGTGTCTCGGCATGAACGAGGACCAACTGGAGGGCGACGAGGCCTCCGCGTCCTCGTCGAACCGCAACTTCATCGGTCGGCAGGGGTCGAAAGACGGCCGCACCGTCCTGATGAATCCGCGGATGGTCGCCGCCGCGGCCGTCACCGGGCACGTGACTGACGTGCGCGAACTGAAGGAGGTGACCACCGCATGACCGACGAGATTCCCGAAATCGACTCCGCGTCCGGCTCCGGCGTGCCCATCCGCGGCAACGACATCGACACGGACCAGATCATCCCGGCGCGGTTCATGAAGGTCGTCACGTTCGACGGCCTCGGCGAGTTCGCGTTCTTCGACCAGCGCTACGACGAGAACGACGAACCCAAGGACCACCCGCTGAACGAGCCGCAGTTCCAGGACGCCGCCATCATGGTCGTCAACGCCAACTTCGGCTGTGGCTCCTCTCGGGAGCACGCCCCGCAGGCGCTCATGCGCTGGGGCATCGACGCCATCATCGGCGAGTCGTTCGCCGAGATTTTCGCGGGCAACTGCCTCGCGCTCGGCATCCCGACGGTCACCGCCGACCACGACACCATCACCGAACTGCAGGACTGGGTCGACGAGCACCCGGACGCCGACATCGACGTGGACGTGGAAAACGAGACGGTCACCTACGGCGACACCACCGTGGACGTGACCGTCGACGACGCACAGCGGAAGGCGCTCACCGAGGGCGTCTGGGACACGACGGCGCTCATGAAGTCGAACGCCGACGCGGTCGCCGAGAAAGCCGCCGCCCTGCCCTACGTCGATGACTGAGGAAATCGTCGTCATCCCCGGCGACGGCATCGGCGCGGAGGTCATCCCGGCGGCGGTCGACGTGCTGAAGGCCGTCGGCGACTTCGAGTTCGTCGAGGCCGAGGCGGGCGACCACGTCAAGGAAGCCACGGGCGAGGCGCTCCCGCAGGAGACCTACGACCTCGCCGCCGAGGCGGACGCGACGCTGTTCGGCGCGGCCGGCGAGACCGCGGCGGACGTCATCCTGCCCCTTCGAACCGCGGTGGACTCGTTCGTCAACGTCCGCCCGGCGAAGGCCTATCCCGGCGTCGACGCGCTCCGTCCGGAGACGGACCTCGTGTTCCTCCGCGAGAACACCGAAGGCGTCTACTCGGGTCACGAAGACCGCCTCTCCGAGGACCTCTCGACGCTCACGCGCGTCGTCACCACCTCGGCGTCCGAGCGACTCGCCGAGTACGCCTGCGACTACGTCGGCGGCGAGGGCGGCAGTTTCCAGGTCGCCCACAAGGCGAACGTGATGCGCGAGACGGACGGCCGCTTCCGCGACGCCGTGGTCTCAGTCGCCGACGAGCGCGGCGTCGAGGCCGAGGAGGTCCTGATGGACGCCTTCGCGACGCGCGTCTGTCTCGACCCCACGCAGTTCGACACCGTCGTCTGTCCGAACCTCGCGGGCGACGTGCTCTCGGACCTCGCCGCCGGCCTCGTCGGCGGCCTCGGACTGCTCCCCTCGGCGAACATCGGCCCGGACGCCGCGCTGTTCGAACCGGTTCACGGCTCCGCGCCCGACATCGCCGGCGAGGGAGTCGCCAACCCCGCGGCGACGATTCTGTCCGCGGCGATGCTGCTCGACTACCTCGACTACGAAGCGGAGGCCGACCGCGTTCGGTCGGCCGTCGAGGGCGTCCTCGCCGACGGGCCGCGCACGCCCGACCTCGGCGGCGACGCCTCCACGGAGGACGTGACCGCCGCGGTCCTCGCCCGCCTCTGAGCGTCGACGACGCGCCGAACCGGCGACTTGACGCTCGTTTCGAACGCGCTCGTTTTCGTTTTTGATCGTTTTCTCACCGACGAACGCCCCGTTTTCGTTCCTGTGTGGGATTCCCCGGATTCGAACAGATACGGGCGGAATCCAACATAAACAATTAACACTACTCCCCGACCTATCTTCCTCGTAACGAGGAATCGCCACCGATGTTACCAGCAGAGCGCAAACGCCGCATCGTCGAACTCGTCTCCGACTCGGACGGCCGGTCGGTCGAGTCGCTGTCAGAACACCTCGGCTACTCGAAGGCCACGATACGGCGCGACCTGCGCGAACTCGAAGACCGTGGGCTCATCGAGCGGTCGCACGGCGGTGCCGTCCCCGTGACCTCCGTCGGGCGCGAGCAGACCTACGGGCAGAAGGAAGTACAGAATCTCGAAGGGAAACGCGCGATCGCGGACCGCGCGGTCGAGGAACTGGCCGAGGGGCAGGTCGTGTTCTTCGACGCCGGGACGACCACGATGGAGGTGGCGCGGAAGGTTCCCAAGGACGGGACGATACTCGGCGTCACGAACTCGCCGCGGCTCGCCATCGAACTGAACGAGGAGGACAACGAGGTCAAACTCACCGGCGGGACGCTCCGCCGGCGGACGAAGGCGCTCGTGGGGCCGACCGCGGAGTCGTTCATGGAGCGGACGAACTTCGACCTGCTGTTCCTCGGCACGAACGGGTTCGACGTCGAATCCGGCCTCACGACCCCGAACGAGGACGAAGCGCGGATGAAGGAACTGATGGTCGAGAAGGCCGCGAAGGTCGTCCTCGTCGCGGACCTCTCGAAGCTCGGCCGGCGGAGTTTCGTTCAGTTCGCATCGCTCGAACAGATTGACCTGTTTATCACCGACGGCGAACTCGACGCCGACTCGCGCGAGGAGATAGAGAGCGCGGGCGTCACCGTCGTCGACGGAGTTGCACGATGATTCTCACAGTCACCCCGAACCCAGCAGTCGACCACACGATTCACTTCGACGAACCGCTTCAGCCCGGCGTCGTCCACCGGACCGACGACGCGGTGTTCACCGCCGGCGGCAAGGGCATCAACGTCGCCAAGTACGTCTCTGCGCTCGACGCCGACGCGACCGCCTCGGGCTTCCTCGGCGGCCACTTCGGGAAGTTCGTCCGCGACCGACTCGACGCCGACGGCATCGCCTCGGACTTCGTCACCATCGACGCGGACACGCGCCTGAACACGACCGTGCTCGCGGAGGACGGCGAGTACAAACTCAATCACAACGGCCCGCAGATTCGCGCAGCCGACGTGGACGAACTCGTCGAAACCGCACAGGCGAACGAGCCGGACACGCTCCTCGTCGGCGGCAGCCTCCCGCCGGGGATGTCGCTCTCCGACGTCGACAGGCTCGCCCGCGCGGGCGACTGGAAAATCGCGGTGGACATGGGCGGCGAGTACCTCGCCGAACTGGAGGCCGACTACTACGTCTGCAAACCCAATCGGTCTGAACTCGCGGCGGCGACGGGTCGAACCGTCGAGACCGAAGCCGACGCCGTCGAGGCGGCCGAGGAGCTTCACGCGCGCGGATTCGAGTACGTGCTGGCGTCGCTCGGCGCGGACGGCGCGCTCCTCGTCACCGACGACGAAGTCCTGTCTGCGCCCGCGCTCGACGTGGAGGTCGTGGACACGGTCGGCGCGGGCGACGCGGTCATGTCCGGCTTCCTCGCCGCGCGCGAACACGGGCTGTCGGACGCCGACGCCCTCCGAATGGGCGTCCTGACGGCCGCGCGCGTCGTCGGCGTCGCCGGCACCCGCGTCCCGCACCTCGAAGACGTGCTGACGAACGAAACGCGCGTCGAGGTGACGACCGTTCGGACTCGGTGATTCTCGTATGAACGTTTGTTAACGACCAAAACACTCAGTAACGTTCATATTCGAAAGGGTTTTTGAGCACATTTGCGTACGTTCTTTCGTAGGGGTGGCAACACTATGGCAAACGACGCAGAAGACGCGGTTCGGTCCTACCTCACTTCGGTGAAGGAGGACCTGATGACCGGGGTATCGTTCATGATTCCGTTCGTGACCATCGGCGGAATCTTCCTGGCGCTGGGCTACGCGGTAGCCTCGCTTTCGAACAACGTACAAGACGTATTCAACAGCACGGGGACCGCCGGCTGGTTCCTCGCGCAGATCGGCGTCGCTGGGCTGACGCTGATGGTTCCGGTCCTCGGCGCGTACATCGCGTACGCAATCGCCGACCGACCGGGCCTCGCACCGGGGTTCATCCTGTCGTACATCATCCAGCAGGGCAACGTCCTGCAGGCCGCCGGTGACGTCATCGGCCTTCAGGGCGGCTCCGCCGGCGCGGGCTACCTCGGCGCTATCGTCGCCGGGTTCCTCGCCGGCATCGTCGCGCGCTGGTTCAAGCAGCGCGACGTGCCCGAGTTCATCGCGCCGATGATGCCCGTGCTCCTCATCCCGGTGGCGACCACCGCGGTGCTCACGCCCGTCATGCTGTTCGTGCTGGGCGTTCCGATCTCCATCGCGAACGCGGGGCTCACCGAGTTCCTGAGCAACATGCAGGGCGGCGGCCAAGCCATCGTTCTCGGGGCCATCCTCGGGGCGATGATGGCGGCCGACATGGGCGGTCCCATCAACAAGGTCGCCTACGTGTTCTCCGTCGGCCTCATCTCCGAGGGCGTCACCGCGCCGATGGCCGCGGTCATGATCGCGGGGATGGTCCCGCCCATCGGCCTCGCGCTGTCGAACTTCATCGCGCCGCAGAAGTACGCGGCCGAGATGTACGAGAACGCCAAGAGCGGCGTGCTCCTCGGCTTTTCCTTTATCACGGAGGGCGCGATTCCGTACGCGGCCGCCGACCCCGCCCGCGTCATCCCGAGCGTCGTCGCCGGCAGCGCCGTCGCCGGCGCGGCCTCGATGGCGCTCGGCGTGAACATGCCGGCTCCGCACGGCGGCATCTTCGTGGTTCCGCTGTCGAACCAGCCGTTCATGTTCATCGCGTGCATCCTGCTCGGCTCCATCGTGACCGCCGTCATCGCGACGGCCATCAAGCCGAACTTCGACGCCAAGATGGCGGCCCAGAGCTCCGACGACTGACCACACCGAACTAATCTTTCCAGACCCGAACGAAGCACAATACAATGGACGTCACTGACATCAGCACCATCACACCGCTCGAACTGATATCGCTCGAAGAGCCGCCGGCGACGAAGGAGGGAGCCATCGAGTTCCTCCTCGACCTCGCGGTCGACGCCGGTCGCGTCGACGATCGCGACGCCGCGCTTGCCGCCCTCCTCGAACGCGAGGAGGAGGCGACGACCGGCGTCGGCTTCGGCATCGGCATCCCGCACGCGAAGACCGACGCGGTCTCGAAGCCGACGGTCGCCTTCGCGCGCTCGACCGAGGGCATCGACTTCGACGCCATGGACGACAAGCCGGCGAAGCTCCTGTTTATGATTCTCGTTCCCGCGGCGGGCGGCGAGGACCACCTGCAGATTCTGAGCGCCCTCTCGCGGTCGCTCATGCACGAGGACGTCCGCGAGAAGCTCCTCGAAGCCGAGAGCAAACAGACCGTTCAGGACGTGCTCGCCGAGGTGGTCGAGTGATGGAGCGGACCGCCACGGTCGTCCCCGAAGACGGGCTTCACGCCCGACCGGCCTCGCAGTTCGTCGAGACCGCGAACGAGTTCGACGCCGACATCCGGCTCGGCCGCGCCGACGAGGACGACCTCGTCCCGGCCGCCAGCATGCTGGCCGTCACCGGTCTCGGCGTCGGCCACGACGAGTCCGTTCGCCTCGTCGCCGAGGGCGACGACGCGGAAGCGGCACTCGACGCCCTAGAGGATATCCTTTCGACGCCCGAAGCCAAACAGTAAGCCATGACCGAACGAACCCTCTCCGGCATCGGCGTGACACCGCTTTCGGGCGTCGGCACCGTCGTCTGGTACCGACCGGACGCCGACCTCCCGGAGCCGCCGGCCCCGGAAGACGTGGACGCGGAGGCCGAACTGGCACGCTTCGAGGACGCCCGCGCGGCCGCCGAAGACGAACTCGAAGCCGAGCGCGAGCGGACCGCCGAACGCGTCGGCGAGGAGGAGGCCGCGGTGTTCGACGCGCACGTCCAGTTCCTCAACGACCCGCAGATAACCGACGGCGTCACCGACGCCATCGAGGGCGGGCTCCCGGCGGAACACGCCGTTCAGGAGACGTTCTCCGAGTTCGTCGAGCAGTTCGAGAACATGGGCGGTCGCATGGGCGAGCGCGCCGACGACCTCCGCGACGTGCGCGACCGACTCGTGCGCGTCCTCTCCGACGGCGAGCGCGTCGACCTCTCGTCCCTGCCGGAGGGGAGCGTCGTCGTCGCGGAGCGGCTCACGCCGAGCGACACGGCGCAGCTCGACCCGGAGCGCGTCGCGGGCTTCGTCACCGTGACGGGCGGCCGCACCTCCCACGCGGCCATCTTCGCGCGCTCGCTCGCCCTGCCGGCCATCGTCGGCGTGGGCGAGGAACTCCAGTCCGTCGAGGACGGCACCGAAGTCGTCGTCGACGGCGAGTCGGGCGACCTCGTGGTCGAGCCGAGCGACGAGCGCAAGGAGGCCGCCGCGGCCGCCGCCGACGTGGACGTCCGACGCGAGTCGGTCGAGACCGCCGACGGCGTCGAAATCGAGGTCGCGGCCAACATCGGCACGCTGGCGGACCTCGGGCCGGCGGTCGACCGCGGGGCCGACGGCGTCGGCCTGTTCCGCACCGAGTTCCTCTTTCTCGACCGCGAGTCGCCGCCGGACGAAGACGAGCAGTACGAGGCGTACGTCGAGGCGCTCGAATCGTTCGACGGCGGCCGCGTCGTCGTCCGCACCCTCGACATCGGCGGCGACAAGCCTGTCCCGTACCTCGACCTGCCCGACGAGGAGAACCCGTTCCTCGGCGAGCGCGGCATCCGCCGGTCGCTCGGCCCGGACGCGGACCTCTTCGAGACGCAGGTCCGCGCGCTGCTTCGCGCGGCGGCCAGCGCGGACGGTGCGAACCTGTCTGTGATGCTCCCGCTCGTCTCGACGGTCGAGGAGCTTCGCGCCGGCCGCGAGCGGTTCGAGTCGGTCGCCGACGACCTCGACGCCGAGGGCGTCGCAAACGAGCTTCCCGAGTTCGGCATCATGGTCGAGACGCCCGCCGCGGCGTTCATGGCCGACCGGTTCGCGCCGCACGTCGACTTCTTCAGCATCGGGACGAACGACCTCGCGCAGTACGTGATGGCCGCCGAGCGCGGCAACGAGCGCGTCTCCGAGCTCGGCGACTACCGACAGCCCGCGGTCCTCCGCGCCATCGACGCCACCGTCTCGGCGGCCGAGGGCGAGGACTGCTGGGTCGGCATGTGCGGCGAGATGGCCGGCGACCCGGACCTCACCGAACTGCTCGTCGGGCTCGGCCTCGACGAACTGAGCATGAGCGCCGTGACGGTGCCGCAGGTCAAGGCGGCCGTCGCGGAGACCGACACCGCGGACGCCCGCGCACTCGCGGAGCGCGTCCTGCAGGCCGACACCAAGGCTGAAGTCGCGGAAATCCTTACACTAGAGCTATGAAACTCGTCGCAGTCACATCCTGTCCGACCGGAATCGCACACAGCCAGATGGCGGCCGAGAACCTCCTGCAGGCCGGCGAGCGCCTCGGCCACGACATCGACGTCGAGGTCCAGGGCGCGATGGGCACGCAGGACGAACTGTCCGCGGACGCCATCGCCGAGGCCGACGCGGTCATCATCACCTCGGACACCTCGGTCAGCCGCGACCGATTCGACGGCAAACTCGTCCTCAAGGGGACGGTCAAAGACGGCGTGAACAACGCCGAGGCCGTCGTGGAGAAGGCCGTCGAACTCGCCGAGGCCGGGAAGACCGGTTCGGTCACGTTCGGAAGCGGCGACGACGGCGAGGACGCCGACGCCGAATCCGGCACCGACGAGTCGTCCGGCGACGATGCGGAATCGGACGAACCCGTGCGCCGCGGCGGCGACCCCGAAAAGGGGCTGTTCGCCCGCCTGAAGAAGCTGTTCTCGTAACCTTCGCCGACGGTTCCCCGTTTTTCGCTCGCCTCCCAGCGCCGGCGCTCCGTCCGCCGATGAAAATTAACTCGAACGCGAACAAACGAAAACGTGCAGAATCGAAACTCACTTCCCATACATTATTAGTCTCGCAGTCGTTGACGAAACCGAGGTGAACGCATAATGCCGTTCTACGGCGGGGAGGAACTCGCCACAGTGTACGACGAGGCGCTCGACGAAGGATTCGGACTCATCGCGAGTAACATCGCGGAGCCGAACATTATGATGGGTCTCATGGAGGGAGCCGACCGGATGGACTCGGACCTCCTGTTGCAGATGAGCGGCGGGGCCTGTCGGTTCGCGGGCGACGGCGACGCCGTCGCGGGCCTGAAAGCCATGGGGAACTACATCGAGACCATCGCCGAGCGGTACGACATCGGCGTCTTCCTCAACATGGACCACCAGACGGACCTTGAGTTCATCGAGCAACAGATCGAACTCGACATCCCGTCGTCCATCATGATCGACGCCTCCCACGAGCCGTTCGACGAGAACGTCGCCACGAGCCGCGAGGTCGTCGAGATGGTCGAGGCCGCGGACTCCGACGTCCTCATCGAGGCCGAACTCGGCCAGATAAAGGGCGTCGAGGACGAAATCGAGGCCGAGGAGGCGTTCTACACGGACCCCGAGCAGGCCGTCGAGTTCGTCGATAAGACGGGCGCGGACCTGCTCGCCATCTCCGTCGGCACGCAGCACGGCGTCGCCAAGGGCAAGGACCTCGAACTCCGCCCGGACCTCGCAAACGACATCCGGCAGGCCCTGCGCGACCACGGCCTCGACACGCCGCTCGTGCTCCACGGCTCCTCGGGCGTCCAGCCCGACCAACTGCAGGAGATGCTCAAACACGGCATCTGCAAGGTCAACAAGGACACCCGCTACCAGTACGAGTACACGCGCACCGCCTACGACCGCTACACCGAGGAACCCAACGCCATCGTCCCGCCCGAGGGCGTCGTGGACGCCCGCGACACGTTCTTCAACGAGACCGACTGGTCGCCGAACAAGGACGTGTTCGACCCCCGCGTCGCCGGCCGCGACATCCGCGAGCGCATCGCCGACGTGCACGCCGACCTGACCGAGGTCTCCGGCAGCGCCGGCCAGTCGCTGTTCAAGTAACACCGCGCGGGCGGTGACTCGCTCGCCGTCGAGCGCTCGTCGCGTCCGCATCGCGGACCGGCACCGGCCGTCGTCTCCACCCGGCACACCGCCGGTTTTTCGTTTCGGTACGCTTCCCCCAGCGGCGGCGCTCCCAGTCCTCGATGGCAGTCGAATCCGACGTCCCCACGTCGCTTAAGGTGTCACGCGGCGTGGGTGTAGGTATGCCGCAGATTCACCTCGACTACGAGACGGTCGCCCGACTCGACGCGCTCCGCGAGGAAGACGAGGAGTACGACGAACTCATCAACGAGCTGATGAACATCTACGAGGCGAGCGAGCGGACGCTGTTCCACGCCGGCGACGAGTACTGAACTCGGCACCGCCGCTCGGGCGTCTGTGCGGTCGGTTCTCTGCGACCCGTTACAACCCGAGCCACCGCGCGACCGCTCCCGCGAGGAGCACCAGTGCGCCGGCGATAAACGTGCCGGGAATCGGAAGCACGAACAGGAGTCCACCGAACGCGAAGACCAACGTTGACGGTCGCATCTGGCGAGGACATCGCGTCCGGAGCCGGTTACTAATTGTGGCCCTCGAACGGAATGTCGGCTTTGGCTCC
The DNA here is from genome assembly GCF_001368915.1 of Haloferax massiliensis. Classification (GTDB taxonomy): domain Archaea; phylum Halobacteriota; class Halobacteria; order Halobacteriales; family Haloferacaceae; genus Haloferax; species Haloferax massiliensis. Next base: position 647,128 of record NZ_CSTE01000002.1, read on the forward strand.
AACTGAGCGCCGTCGCCGCAGCCGGTCGAATGGCCCGTTATTCGAGGTAACTGACCCGGACCTGATTCCACTTGCCCTTCTTTTCGAGGTGGTCCTGGAGCGCGTCCGCGTACTCCTGTGTGAGTCGCTCCGCGGCCTCCAGTTTCTCCTGTTCGCCCTTCTTGCCGCCGCCGCCCATCCCGAGCGCGCCCTTGATGGAGTCGACGATGCCGCCGGCGGACGACGAGTCGCCTCCGCCGCCGCCGCCCATCCCGCCCATCTGACTGCGGATGTTGTCGAGTTCGGGGATAATCTGCGGGACCTTCTCCGTGTCGGCGACGATGCGCGCCGCCTCGGGGTCGTCCGCGTTCTCGATTTCGAACTCCGTCGCCGTCATAATCAATCCCCACTCCTGACTGTTGAACCGGGAGTTCATCACCTGCTCGTTGAACTCGCGGTCCACCGTCATCCGGTCGCCGACGATGCTGTCGGTCCAATGTGCCATGTGCACACGTCGTCGGCCGGTCGGTATCAGAGTTGCGGGGCAGACCGACCGTCGGCGTATCCGGTCGCGGCACCGCCGTCCGGTGAGACGCCGTGAGGGCGTAGAGACGCGCGGGTTGGAATCGCCTCCCACGCGGGTTTAATGCGGTTGGGTGACGACCCCGAGTCATGGAGCGGTACGACCTCCTGTACAGACTGTACGGGAACTTCGACGCGGACGCGGTCCGGGACGCACAGGACTTCGTCGACCTCTTGCCGCCGCTCGGCTCGCCGGTGGCGCTGTCGCACTGGCAGGCGGTCGACGACGAACTCGCGGCGAAGAAAGACCGCATTCGCCGCGCGCTTTCGGACGGCGACCGCTACGCCGAACTCGCCGCGCGCGCGACGCGAGACCAGGCGTTCACCGCCCTCGACCTCTACACCAAGTACGGGCGAGCGGTGAACGCGCTCGTCCTCGACGTGGACGAGACGCTTCGCTCCGCGGGGCAGACGGACAACGAGATTCCCCGCGAGGTGCTGCACCTCCTCACCCGGTTCCACGAGCGGGACGTCCCCATCGTCATCTGCACCGGACAGACCTTGGAGAACGTCAAGGGCTTCGCCATTCAGGGACTCGGCAACGAACTCGTCCACTCGGGGGACGTAAGCATCGTCTACGAGGCCGGCACCGGCGTCTTCACCCCCGGCCACGGCTCCGAGACGAAGCGCCTCCTCTACGAGACGCTCGACGACTCGGTGCAGTCGGTCTTCGAGTCGGTCCGCGGACGGGTCATCAGCGACCTCCCCGACGCGCTCCGCGGGGGCGTCCACCTGCAGGGCAACGAGTTCAACGTCACGCTCAAGCCGAACTTCGAGACCGGGAGCGACGACGCCGAGGCGGTCATCGACGGCGCGCTCGTCTACCTGCTCGACCTCCTCGGCGAGGCGCTCACCGACGACCCCGACGGCCCCGACTGGGCGCGGGCGTACTTCGCGGACCGCGACCCGGAGATACGCGACGTGCTCGACGACCGCGACGCGCTTCCCGAGTCGGACACGGAGATTCCCGAGGACGTCGAACGGACCCTCGAACGCGTGACGGTCGCGTACTACCACGCCGACGCCGCGGAGCTCTCCGCGGTCGACCTGAACAAGGCGGCGGGGGTCCGCGCCGCGCTCGACGTGCTCGGGGTGGACGACCCGTTCGTCCTCGTGATGGGCGATTCGAAGTCCGACCTCGACGTGATGCGGTGGGCCGCCGAAAACGACTGTGGACTCGCGGCGGCCCCGGAACACTCCTCGCCGGGCGTGCTCGAACACGTCCGCGAGACGGACGAACTCGTGTTTCCCCGCGGCGACGCCGCGTCGGTGCTCCGGACCGCCTACGCCCTCAATCTCTTGGTCGACTGAGCGGGTCGCGTCGTCGCTGTGTCCGGTCTCTACACGTGAGTAAAACGAGTTCTCGGGGGTAATCGAGGCGGCTCAGATCGTGCACACCCCGATGTCGTCGCCCGAGCCGTCGCCGTTCGAACCGTCGCCGGTGTCGTCGGTGTTCGAACCGTCCGATGACGAGTCGTCGCTCGCATCGTCCGAAGACGAGTCGTCGGTGTTCGAGTCGTCCGAAGACGAGTCGTCGGTGTTCGAGTCGTCCGAAGACGAGTCATCGGTGCTGTCGTCGGTCGAATCGTCCGCGCTGTCGTCAGTGTTCGAGTCGTCGCTCGCATCGTCCGAAGACGAGTCGTCGGACGAGTCGTCGTCATCGTCATCGTAGTTCGAGACGCCGACCGGGCTCCCGCGCGGCCTGGTCGTCCTCGTCGCCGAGTCGGTGTCGTCGTCGCCGGTCTCGACCGTCTCGAACGTCCCGACTTCGCTTTCGGCGTCGTCCGACCCGTCGTCGCCCGAGTCGTCGGCCCCGTCGTCGTCGGCGACGGCGGGTTCGGCTTCGATTCCGGGGTCGGGGTCCTCGGTCTGTGTGTCGTCCGCGTCGGGGCCGGTCACGTCTGCGCCGATGCTTCTGTCGGCGTCGACGGCCGGAGCGGGCGTCTCGGGGGTGTTCACGCCCCCGGAGAGGAAGGCGAACACGACGATGACGAGGACGACGACGCCAACGACGAACTGGCCGAGATTCATCGCCTGACCTCCCGGTGGTCGGAGTCGGTTCCCGGGATTGGTACGCTGGTGGGGGTCACGGACATGGTTCGACCTGTTATTTGCGTTCCGAGGGCTTCGTTACGAATCGTCTACCGCTCGGCGTCGTGCCCCGGATTTCGCCCGATAGGGAGCGGGCCGACCCGCGGGGGCGCGCCCCGAATCCGTCACCGGATGCGAACATTCGCGTTCCTAACCTCTGTTAATCCGTGAATACCACGCCGATCTGAGGGTCTATTTTCGACCGACACTCTCCGTGAACAGAATGTCTGGAATACCTGTGGTTATCGTCGGTCTACGTGGTGTCGAACTCGGGCCGCGAGACGCCGCGTCTCGGGTCCTCTGGTTCTGTAGTTATCTTCTCGGGGCGCGTACAGTCTCCCAATGACCGCCTCCATCGACAGAATCATCGCGCGCGTCTCGCGCTGGCCCGGCGTCGAGACCGCGCCGCACCGCTTCGGGGGGACGGAGTTCGTCGTCGCCGGCAGGGAAATCGGCCACGTCCACGACGCCGGCGTCGTCGACCTCGCGCTCACGAGGCGCGTCCGCGACGTGCTTCTCACCGACGGACTCGCGGACCCGCACCACGTCCTGCCCGACTCCGCGTGGGTGACCTACCGCGTCAGAAGCGACGCCGACGTCCCCGACGCGATGCGTCTGCTCAGACTCGCGTATCTCTGGCGACTGCTCGCGCTCCGCCGCCGCGGCGTCGACCTCGACCCGGCGACGGACCCCGACACCGACCTCCGTCGACTGGGCCTTCCGGCGGACCTCGACGCGCTCGTCAGGGAGACGTTCCGCGACTCGCTCGACCGATGGGCGACCGTCTGACCCCGGACCCGCGAGTCCCGAGCGGGGACATGTCTCGTCCGGAAAAACTTTACTAACGTCCGAGTAAACCACACTACATGGGTAAGAACTACGCGGAGTTACACGATCCGAACGCGGAGTACACGATGCGAGAGCTGTCGGGGGAGACGATGGGCGTGACGGCCAAGCGCGGCGGCGGTCGCGACGTCGAGATTACCGACGTGCAGACGACGATGGTCGACGGCAACTTCCCGTGGACGCTCGTCCGCATCTACACTGACGCGGGCGTCGTCGGCACCGGCGAGGCTTACTGGGGCGCGGGCGTGCCCGAGATCATCGAGCGCATGAAGCCGTTCGTCATCGGCGAGAACCCCCTCGACATCGACCGCCTGTACGAACATCTCATCCAGAAGATGTCCGGCGAGGGCTCCGTCGAGGGCGTCACGGTCACCGCCATCGCGGGCATCGAAATCGCCCTGCACGACCTCGCGGGCAAGATTCTCGACATTCCCGCTTACCAGCTTCTGGGCGGGAAGTACCGCGACAAGGTGCGGGTCTACTGCGACTGCCACACCGAAGACGAGGCCGACCCCGAAGCGTGCGCCGACGAGGCAGAGCGCGTGGTCGACGAACTCGGCTACGACGCGCTGAAGTTCGACCTCGACGTGCCGTCGGGCTTCGAGAAGGACCGCGCGAACCGCCACCTGCGGCCCGGCGAGATTCGGCACAAGGCCGAAATCGTCGAGAAAGTGACCGAGCGCGTCAAGGACAAGGCGGACGTGGCGTTCGACTGTCACTGGACGTTCTCGGGTGGTAGTGCAAAGCGTCTCGCGGCCGAGTTGGAAGACTACGACGTGTGGTGGCTCGAAGACCCCGTGCCGCCGGAGAACCTCGACGTGCAGGAAGAGGTCACGAAGTCCACGCTCACGCCCATCACGGTCGGCGAGAACCGCTACCGCGTGACGGAGCTGCGCCGGCTCATCGAGAAGCAGGCTGTGGACATCGTCGCGCCCGACATGCCGAAGGTCGGCGGGATGCGCGAGACGCAGAAGATCGCGGACGTGGCGAACCAGTACTACGTGCCGGTCGCGATGCACAACGTGTCGTCGCCGGTGGCGACGATGGCGTCGGCGCACGTCGGCACGGCGATTCCGAACTCGCTGGCGGTCGAATACCACTCCTACGAGCTGGGCTGGTGGGGCGACCTCGTCGAGGAGACGGTCATCGAGGACGGGTACATCGAGATTCCGGAGAAGCCGGGCCTCGGCGTGACGCTGGACATGGACGCCGTCGAAGAGCACATGGTCGACGGCGAGACGCTGTTCGACGAGGCGTAAGCCGACGTCGAATCAGTCGAGCTTCGCTCGACAATATTCGACGAGGAGTGAAACGACTCGTCGAGCCGGCGAATCCCCGATTCGCCTCGTTCGACGAAGCGTAAGCTTCGGCGAGCCAGCAGCACAGCGTGCTGCGCTGTTCGACGAGGCGTAAGCCGAACCGAAACCACGGCAGAACGCACGGGACCCGCGTTCCGATTTTTCCCGAGACACCACGCGGAGCCGTCGGCTCGCGCTTACTCCTCGCCGACCAGTCGAACGCCGGCCGACGGGCGGCAGGCGAACACGTTGCGTCGGGACCGACGCGCTCGGGGGCGGCGGCTCGAATCGCGCGCTCGGCCCGGTCGAGCGCGTCGCCGTCGACTAACGCGACCGCGCTTCCGCCGAAGCCGCCGCCGGTCATCCGCGCGCCGTAGACGCCCGGCGTCTCGGCGGCGAGTTCGACCGCCGCGTCGAGTTCGGGACAGCTCACCTCGTAGTCGTCGCGAAGGCTCTCGTGGGCCGCGAGCATCGCGTCGCCGACGCGGTCGAGGTCGCCCGCGGCGAGCGCGTCGCGGGCGCGACGGACGCGCTCGTTCTCGGTCACGACGTGTCGCACGCGGCGGGAGTGAACCGACTCCAGCGCGTCGGCGTGGGCGTCGAGGAGGGCGCGGTCCACGTCGCGAAGGGAGTCGAGGCCGCGGTCGGCGACCTCGCGCAGGCGGTCGAGCGCCGCCTCGCACTCGCGGACGCGGTCGTTGTAGCCGGACTCGGTCAGTTCGTGGGAGACGCCGGTGTCGATGACGAGGACGCCGGCGTCGTCGCCGAGGGGGACCGACTCGGTCTCGCGGCTCCGACAGTCGAGAAAGAGCGCCGAGTCGGCCTCGCACAGCGCCGCGGAGAACTGGTCGAGGATGCCGCACTCGACGCCGACGCCCTCGACCTCGGCCCGCCAGCACGCCAGCGCGAGGTCGGCGACGGGGCGGTCGCGCCCGGAGACCGCGAGGAGCGCGCGACCGACCGCGAGTTCGAGCGCGGCCGACGAGGAGAGTCCCGCGCCCGTGGGAACGTCCGAGGCGATGGCGAGGTCCGCGCCGCCGACCGGGTCGTCCTCGCGGAGGACGCGCGCGACGGCGGCGACGTAGGCGGCCCACCCGCCGGGGTCGTCGTCGGGGTCGAGTTCGGCCGTCTCGTCGAAGTCGGCGGCGCGGACGCGGAGTCGGTCGTCGCTTCTCGGGCGGGCCGCGACCGCGACGTGGCGGTCGACGGCCATCGGGAGGCAGAGCCCGTCGTTGTAGTCGGTGTGGCCGCCGACGAGGTTCACCCGGCCGGGGGCGACGGCGACGGTTGGGGCCGGCGTCGACCTCGAACTCGGGGCGTCGCCGTCGGGGCCGAACGCCGCGTCGAGTGCGACTGTCGCGCGTTCGACCTGGTTCGGTGTCCCCGTGTTCGACCCGTCGGCGTCGCGGCTCATTCGCGTCCGCCTCCCTGCGGTTCCTCGTCGCTCGTCGCGGCTTCGTCGCCCGAAACCGCGTCGCCGCCGAGTCGCTCGGCTAGCTGGCGGCCCATCTCGCGCGGGTTCGCCTCGGTCACGCGGAGGTCGTCGCCGACCGCGACCCGGCCGCGGGACTCGCGGAGGGCGTCGCCCACGTCGTCGTCGCCGACGAGGTCCGCGAGGTGCGCGCAGGGCGGCCTGAGCTTCGTCCCGCGGAGTTCGGCCCCGCCGAGTTCGAACGTCGCGTCGAGCAGGCCGTCGAGGTCGACGCCGCGGACGACGACATTTCGGCGGTGCTGGCCGTCAGCGAGGTCGAGGTCGTACTCGCGCTTCGCGTCGTCCAGCACCGCGGCGTCGACGAGCGTCACCGGACAGCCGTCGGTCGCCGAGTAGAAGCCGTCGCCGTCGGCGTAGCGGTCGCCTTCGATGCCGCCCGGCGCGACCGAGACGGTCTCGTGGGAGACCATCGGCTCGGCCTTCGACGGCGCGGTGTACAGCGCCTCGACGCGCCCGCGAACCTCGGAAGTCATACCTCTGGTTACCGCTCGAAACCACGAATAGGTTGGGCCGGCCACACGCGTCGGACCGGGCGTCGCGGCGGCGACTCAGCAGAGCGGCTTGGGGTCGACGCCGAGTTCGGCGAGGCCGTCGGCGTAGTCGTCGTACGCCAGTTGGACGACGTACTCGGCGACCATCCGGGCGCGCTCCCAGTCGTCGTCGGTCGCACAGCGGTCGGCGAGGAGGTCCAACCCGGCCGCAAGCGTCTCTTCGGTCTCGGCTTTCAGGTCGCGAAAGAGGTCGGCCCGTGGTTCGTCCGCCTCGTTGACGAAGAAGCCGATGACCTGCGCGTGGGTGCGAACCGAGACGAGGCCGCGGCCGACCATGCCGGCGGCGGCGCGCTCGACTGTGTCCTCGCGCCCGCGGAGGTACGCGTGCATCACGCCGGGTTCGTCGGGAAGGTCGACGTCCTCGTCGAGGGCGTCGAGGACGCGGTCGAGGTGGTCGGCCTCTTGGGTCGCGGTGGCCTCGAACGCGGCTCTTGCTTCGTCGTCGACCTCGTCTGCGGCCCACGCCGCGAACGTCCCGCGGGCCGCGTGCTCGGAGTACGCGGCGGCGCGGAGCACCGCCGGCTCGGAGAGGTCCGCCCCGGTCAGCGCCAACAGGAGCTTCGACGAGCCGAGCCGGTCGAGTTGGGTTCGCTTCGCCGTCTCGACTGACTCGCGGAACGAATCGACGTCCATACCGCCAGTCGGTCCGCCAGCCACGTGAACGTTCGCCCCGACCAACGTGCGCCGGATTCCCTCTGCAATCGGTTTTTTGGTATCATCCGTGATATTCAGCGGAGAGGGTTGAAATATCGGTGACCGCTGAGGAACGTATATGACGAACTCCTCGGGACCAGTCGACGCGAGCGCGCGAGCGTGCGTGAACGGCGACAGGCTCCTCTCGCGGTTGGATATCGACGCGGCGGAAATCGACCGCCGGAAATCGTTCGTTCGGCTCTCGGCGGCGGACGAGCGACGATTGAGCGACCTCGAACCGCTCTTGGACGAGTTCGCGGACGAGTTCGCGGCGGCGTTCTACGACCACCTCGGCGAGCACGCGACGACGAAGTTCTTCGGTCGCTCGACGAAGACCACGGAGATGCTGCGGACCGACCAGGCGGCGTATCTCCGCGAACTCGGCCGCGGCGAGTACGACGAGGACTACTTCGCAAAGCGGGCGCGCATCGGGAAGTTACACGATATGATAGACCTCGGGCCGAAGTTCTATCTCGGCGCGTACTCGGTCTACTACGAGGGCATCCTCGGTGCCGTCGCGGACGAAGTGAAAGCCGAGTTCACCGGCGGCGACGCCGACACCGAGTTCGAAGGCGACGGCGACGGCGGCCTGCTCTCGGGACTTCTCGGCGGTGCGTCCGGCGTTTCGAGCGGTCTCCGCGGCGGCGACGACCGGGTCGAAGCCGCCGTCGACGAGGTCGTCGAGCGCATCCTCCCCGTGTTGAAGCTCCTGTCTCTCGACCAGCAGGTGGCGATGGAGACGTACATCCACTCGTACAGTCGGGCGGCGCGCGAGGCCGCCGAGCGCCGACGGGCGCTCGCCGACGAGGTCGAAGCCGACGTGAGCGACCCCGTCGAGTCGCTCCTGCGGAGCTCAGAGGAGGTCACGGAGCGAACCGACGACATCGAGACCACGGCGCGGGCGCAGGCCGAGGACATGGCGACGGTCGCCGCCGAGGTGTCCGAGATGAGCGCGACCGTCGAGGAGATCGCGGCGACCGCGGAGGAGGTCGAGCGGACCAGCGCCGACGCCGCCATGCGCGCCGCCGAGGGCGAGGACGCCGCCGACGAGGCCATCGACGTGATGCGCGACGTGAGCGAGGCCGCGGAGACTGCCTCCGAGGACGTCCAGCAACTGCACGACCAGATCGCGGAGATAGACGAGGTGCTCGACGCCATCAACGACATCGCCGAACAGACGAACCTGCTCGCGCTCAACGCCTCCATCGAGGCCGCCCGCGCCGGCGACGCGGGCGAGGGATTCGCCGTCGTCGCCAGCGAGGTGAAGAACCTCGCCGAGGAGTCGCAGGCCCGCGCCGCCGAGGTCGAGGGCACGGTGGACGACATCCAGTCCGAGGCGCGAGAGACCATCGAGAGCCTCTCGCAGACGACCGGGCGGCTGTACGACGGCATCGACCGCGGTGAGGACGTGATGCGGAGCCTCTCGGACATCTCGGCGGCGGTCGAACAGGCCACCGTCGGCGTCGGCGAAGTCGCATCGGCGACCGACGACCAGGCCGAGAGCGCCGAGCAGATCGCCGGCATGGTCGACGACGCGACCGCCCGCGCGACCACCGTGTCGGACCACATCGGCGACATCGCCGACGCGAACCGCTCGCAGACCGAGCAGGTGCTCTCGATCCGCGACGCCGCCGAACGCCTCGGCGGCGGCGAGACGGGCGGCGTTGGCGGGTCGAACGCGACTCCGGAACCGGGCTCCGACGCCCCGTCCGCCGGCGGGGTCGACGGCCCGCCGGGCGATGTCGTAAACGAGTTCGACTTCGACGAATCGCCGTCGCGCCGCCTCAGTAACGACGGGGGAACGACCGAGTAGCGCGGGCCGCTGCTCGGGTCGCCGTTCTCTTTTCGACCCGCGTAGCGTTCTTCCGCCCGGCGCGCGTATCGTGTGGGTATGACTCCCGAGGAACTGGCGGCCCGGCTCGCCCGCGGTGACCCCACGACGGTGCTCGACGTGCGCGACCGCGGCGAGTTCGAGGCGTGGCGCGTCGACGGCGCGGCCGTGACCGCGACGCAGATTCCGGCGGTTCGCTTCACGCAGGCCGAGATTCGCGGGACGGTCGACGAACTCGCGGCCGAGTTCCGAGACGCGCCCTCGCCCGTGGTCGTCGTCTGCGCGGAGGGGCGGTCGAGCGACCACGTCGCAGACCTGCTCTCCGAGGCCGGCGTTCCCGCCGAGAACCTCGAATCCGGGATGGACGGCTGGGCGCGCGTCTACCGCGCCCGCGAACTCCCGGTCGGGAACGCGGACGCGACGGTCCTCCAGTACGACCGACCTTCCAGCGGCTGTCTCGCCTATCTGGTCGTCGCCGGCGACGAGGCCGTGGTCATTGACCCGCTCCGGGCGTTCGCGGACCGCTACGTCGCAGACGCCCGCGAGCGCGGCGCGGAAGTCGTCGCCGCCGTCGACACCCACGTCCACGCCGACCACGTCAGCGGCGTCAGAGCGGTCGCGGAGCGCACCGGCGCGACCGCTGTCCTCCCGGCCGGGGCGGCCGACCGCGGCCTCGACTTCGACGCGCGACTCGTCGCTGACGGCGAGGCCGTCGGCGTCGGCGACGCGGAACTCGTCGCCGTCCACGCGCCGGGGCACACGACCGAGATGACCGCGTTCCGCCTCAGCGACCTGCTCGTTGCGGGCGACAGCCTCTTTTTAGAGAGCGTCGCGCGCCCGGACCTCGAAGACGGCGACGAGGGCGCGCCCGACGCCGCGAGACGGCTTCACGCGACGCTCACGGAACGGTACGGCGAGTTCGCCGACGACACGTTGGTCGCGCCCGCCCACCGCGGCCCGCGGGCGGTGCCGAACGTGAGCGGCGCGTACGTCGCCGAACTCGGCGCGCTCCGGGAGCGACTCGGGGCGCTCTCGATGGACGAAGCGGCGTTCGTCTCGTTCGTCTGCTCGGACATGCCGCCGCGGCCGGCCAACTACGAGCGCATCATCGAGACGAATCTCGGTCGTGCCTCGCTGACCGACGAGGTGGCGTTCGAAGTCGAGTTGGGACCGAACAACTGCGCGGCGACGAGCGAGGCGTGAGACGCGGTCCGCGGGCGGATTGCGGGCCGAGCGAGTACGTCGGGCCGGCGCGTCGGCTCGGCGACTCGGTACGAAGCGGAGAACGCGGGCCGGCGGACCGGCCCCGGTGAGTAGCCGTCGTCAGTCGTCGTCCGCGGCGGTGCCGGCGGCCGCGGCGTCGCCCTCGATGCTCGGCGGGTAGACGCCGCGGTCGAGTTTGAGGTCGCTCTGCGGGCGGGCCATGCAGGTGAGCGCGAAGCGTTCCGCCTCCTCCTCTGTCAGCCCGCGGGCGGCAGGCTGGGTGACGTCGCCTTCGAGAATCTCGGCGGAGCAGGCGAGGCACATCCCGACGCGGCAGGAGTACTCCTGTGCGATGCCCTCCTCGATGCAGGCCTTGAGAATCGTCTGCTTGTCGGAGACGGTGATGGTCTCGCCCGTACCGACGAACTCGACGGTGTACTCGGTCATACCGCGGCGTATGCGCGACCGCACCAAAACTGTTTATCAAAACCGCGGCGACCTCGCCGCCGACCGCGCGGTCGAAGCAGGCTCCCGAGCGCGGCGCGAACGCGCGACTCGCGCCCGAGTTCGGACTACTCCTCGGCTTCGGCGTCCGCGCTCTCGTCGGCGTCCGCCTCGTCTTCGTCTTCGTCGTCCAGTCGGATGGTGAGCACCGGCACCGGCGAGGTGCGGACGACGCGCTCGGTGACGCTCCCGAGCAGGTAGTGGCTCAGGCCCGTGCGCCCGTGGGTGCCCATGACGACGAGGTCGATGTCGTGGTCGTCGATGTACTCCCGGATGGAGCGGTAGGCGGTTCCGGTGACGACCTCGGCCTGCACGTCGATGCCGGCCTCCTCGGCGGCCTCGCGGACGTGTCGGGTCGCGGCGTCGCCCTCCCGTTCGAGGGCGTCGATGACCACGTCCGCGCCGGCGTCGAGCGAGGTGTAGATGCTGGTGTCGACGACGTACAGCGCGTGAATCCGCGCGTCGTACGTCTCCGCGATGTCGAGGGCGTGGTCGATGGCGCGTTCGGCGGCCTTGCTTCCGTCGGTGGGGACGAGGATTTCGCTGTACATGACGGATTATACTTAGTTCGGAACGGGGTTAATACTACTCCTCGTTCCCGTCGCCTCGGAACGACAGGACGGCTTCCTCGCACGTCTGCAATCCGTCGATTCGCTCGGTCTCGTCGTCGAGTTCGACCGTCTCGACGACCGACCAGCCGGCGTCGTTCTCGTAGGCGACGCCCTTGACCCACGCGCCGGTGGCGAAAAGCAGGCTTCGGGCGGGGCCGTCGTCCTCGACGGCGACGACGAGGTCGAACGCGTCGGCGCGGTTCAAAGACGTCAGCTCCTGCGGTTCGAGCGGTCGGACGGGTAGCGACTCGATGAGCGACATATCCGAGTGCTACCGGTCGGCGGGGATGACGCTTTCGAAGGGGCGGGCCGCCGGCACCTCCGCGAGTCGTAACCTTTCTGCCGTCCGGCGCGCCACGTCACCCCATGATTCCCTCCCGCGCCGGGCGGCGGCCCGACCGGACGGCGCTCGCCGTC
>NZ_CSTE01000002.1:660297-686373 GCF_001368915.1 Haloferax massiliensis
GCTCGTCGTCCGCCTCGTCGGCCTCGGCGACCGGCCGCTCCACTGGGACGAGGCCCGCGTCGGCTACTGGAGCCTCCGGTCGCTCGAAACCGGCTTCCTCTCGTATCGCCCCGTCGCCGGCGGGCCGCTGGTCTACCACCTCTCGCGGCCGTCGCTCGCGCTCGTCGGCGCGACCGACTTCGCGCTCCGCCTCCCCTTTGCCCTGTTCGGCGCGGCGCTCCCGCTCGCCGCGCTCCTCTTCCGCGACCGCCTCGCCGACGACGAGGTCCTCGGGTTCGCGGCCGTCCTCGCGGCGAATCCGATCCTCGTCTACTACGGGCGGTTCGCCCGCGGCGACGTGCTCGCGGTCGGCTTCGCGCTCGTCGCCTTCGGCTTCGCGCTCCGCCTCGTCGACGGCGCGGGGCGGCGCAACGCCTACGGACTCGCCGCGGCCGTCGCGCTCGCGGTCGCCTCGTCGGGGCTCGGCGTCGTCGCCCTCTGCTGTCTCGGCGTCGCCGGACTGCTGGTGTTCGACCACGCGGCGCTTCTCCCGTCGGCGCGCCCGGCCGCGATGCGCCTCGGCGAGTACGCCGCCCGACTCCGCGGCGCGGCGACCCCCGCGGCTCGCTCGGCCCTCGTCTTCGTCGCGGTCTACGTCTTCGCCTTCGCGCCGCGGGCGGGCGACACCGACGGCGCGGGTCTCTACACGCCGGGGACGGTGCTCGGCGCAATCGACGCGGCGCTGTTCGACTCGGTCCGTCGCTTCGTCGGCGTCCGCGTCGTCGAGCGCTACCCCGAGGGGACCCACGAGTACCTCCCGTATCTCGGCGACCTCCTCGGAACGCTCGCGTTGGCGGCGCTCCCGGTCGTCGTCCTCGGTGCGGCGGTCTTCCTCGTCGACCGCTACACGGCCGGCGGACCGCGCTCGGAGGTGTCGGCGGCGGTGTACTGGGCCGGCGCGTCGCTCGTGTTCGTCCCCATGCTGACCGAGGTGTCCGCGCCGTGGCTCGGCGTCTACGTCGTCGTCCCGCTCGCGCTCCCGGCGGGCGTCGGCCTCGCGGCGCTCGTCCGCTGGGGTCGGAGCGCGTTCGACTCCCGAGACGTGCCCCGCGTCGCGGCCGCGGTCGTCGTCCTGCTCGCGCTCGTCGCCCAGACCGGCGCGGTGGCGTCGAGCGAGGTGTACGCCCCGAGCGACCGCGACGCCGAACTCGCGCAGTTCGCCCAGCCGTCGGAGGAGTTCTCGTCGTTCCGCGACAACCTCTCTGCGTGGGTCGGTCCGACCGACGACGGGGCCCCGGAGGTGCTCTACTACGGGAGTTCGATGTACGTCGCCGACGGCGCGGCCGACTACCCGCCGGTCCCCGACGCGTGGGGCGAGCGGCTCCCGATGGCGTGGTACGTCGAGCGTCTCGGAGCCGACACCGCGTCGGCGGCGACGCCCGAGGCGCTCGAAGCCCGGTCGTCGGTTCCGCCGGTGGTCATCGCGCCCGCCGACGAGCGCGGGTCGGTCGCGCCGCTCCTCGACGGCTACGTCGCACACCAGTACGACACCGGCCTCTGGGGGCGGTCGGTCGTGGTGTTCGTGAAAAACTGAGACTGCGTGTCGCCGACGGCCGTCAGTCGGCGTCCGTGACGGCGACGGGAGGTGAGCCGGGTCCGGTCGGGTCTACGGGCCGACGCTCAGCGGAAGCCCATCGCTTCGATCTGTTCTTGGTAGCGGTTTCGGATGGTGACTTCCGTCACCTGCGCCACGTCCGCAACCTCGCGCTGGGTCTTCTTCTCGTTGCAGAGAAGCGACGCCGCGTAGATGGCGGCGGCGGCGAAGCCGGTCGGCGACTTGCCCGACAGCAGGCCCTGCTCGGCGGACACGTCGATGATTTCGGTCGCCTTCGCCTGGACCTCCTCGGAGAGGTCGAGCGCGGAGGCGAACCGCGGGACGAACTGCTTGGGGTCGACGGGCTTGAGTTCGAGCCCGAGTTCCTGCGAGATGTAGCGGTACGTGCGGCCGATTTCCTTCTGCGGGACGCGCGACACTTCAGCGACCTCGTCGAGCGAGCGCGGGATGCCCTCCTGACGGCAGGCGGCGTACAGCGCCGAAGTGGCGACGCCCTCGATGGAGCGGCCGCGAATCAGGTCCTCGTTGAGCGCGCGGCGATAGATGACCGACGCGACCTCGCGGACCGACCGCGGGACGCCGAGCGCCGACGCCATGCGGTCGATCTCGCTGAGGGCGAACTGGAGGTTACGCTCGCCGGCGTCCTTGGTCCGGATGCGCTCTTGCCACTTGCGGAGGCGGTGCATCTGCGACCGCTTCTCGGACGAAAGCGAGCGGCCGTAGGCGTCTTTGTCCTTCCAGTCGATGGTCGTCGTCAGCCCCCGGTCGTGCATCGTTTCGGTGATGGGCGCACCGACGCGCGACTTCGACTGCCGCTCGGAGTGGTTGAACGCCCGCCACTCCGGGCCGCGGTCGATCTGTCGCTCGTCGAGGACGAGGCCGCAGTCGTCACACACCAGCTCCCCCTGGTCTGCGTCCGTGACGATCTGGTCAGAACCGCACTCCGGGCAGTTGACTTGCTCGTCCTCTTGTGCCGTTGCCTCCTCCTCTCGTTGACGCTGCCGGCTCGGACGTTCCATTAAAAGGTTTCTGGTGGAGCGTGAATTTAAACCTTTGTAACAGAAATATGATACAGGCCGCTGTCTGTCGATTCGTCGAGTTCGGATTCGGGCAACCGGGACGCACCTACTTATACAGTTCCCTGACAAACGGTGAATCGAATGGTCAGACGTGCTACCGCGACACTCGTTGTCGTCGTTCTCGCGGTCCTCGCGGGCTGTCTCGGCGGGGGCGGCGCGGACGCGACGACGACGGTCGAACCGACCGTGACAGCGGCGGCGTCGCCGACATCGCAGTCGGGGTCGCCGACGACCGCGGCCGCCGCGGGCGACGTGACAGTCGAAGTGGTCGAGGTGGTCGACGGCGACACCATCAAGGTCGTCATGCCGGACGGCGCGCGCGAGACGGTGCGGCTCCTCGGCGTCGACACGCCGGAGGTCCACGCCGAGAACACGCCCGACGAGTTCGAGGGCGTCCCCGAGACGGAGGCCGGCCGGGCCTGCCTCCGCGCGGCCGGCGAGAACGCGAGCGCCTACGCGAAGTCGCGGCTCGCCGACCGGACGGTCGAACTCCGGTACGACGAGAAGGCCGGCGAGCGCGGCTACTACGGGCGACTCCTCGCGTACGTCGTCGTCGACGGCGCGGAGTTCAACTACGACCTCATCGCCGAGGGCCACGCCCGACTCTACGAGAGTTCGTTCGAGGAGCGCGAGCGCTACGAGCGCGCCGAACGCGACGCCAGAGAGCGCGGGGTCGGCCTCTGGTCCTGCGCGACCGAGGGGGCGGCCGCGGGCGGCGCGGACGCGACCACCGACGACGGCCTCTCCGTCTCGGTCATCGCCGACGCGCCCGGCAACGACAACGACAATCTGAACGAGGAGTACGTCACGCTCCGGAACGACGGCGACGACTCCATCGACCTCTCGGGGTGGACCGTCTCCGACGCGGCCGGCGCGACTTACACGTTCGCCGAGGGGACCGAACTCGACCCCGGCGCGTCGCTGACGCTCCACACGGGGTCGGGAACCGACACCGACGAGGACGTCTACTGGGGCCGCGGCGGCGCGGTGTGGAACAACGGCGGCGACACGGTCACGGTTCGGAACGCCGCCGGAACGGAGGTCCTCTCGTACACGTACGGGTAGCGAAGTCGGCGTCCGGATGAACCGCTCGCGCGGGTCAGGGAAAATGGGGGTGGAGCGTGTACCCCCATCGCCAGTACGGTTACGATAGCTATCAGCCTCCGGGCTGTCACGCCGGAGCGGCGAAATTCCGCGCCATCGGCGGATTCTATCCAGATAAATTACTACTGCGCATTTACAAAGATATATACATAACCAAAGGAAATGTATGCGCAACATGAGCACGCTCGAATCCTCGTCCGCCGAAGCCGCACTCGTCGCCGGTCGTCCCGCCGACCTGACGCCCGTCGTCCTCGACGCCGCGGGGCTGGAGTCGACCGCCCCGTCGCACCTCCGCGACCTGAAGGCCGGACTCGCCGAGGACGGTTATCTCCCGGCCGAACTCACCGTCGAAGCCCGCTTCTGCGAGGACAACCCCCTCGCGGTGCAGTCGGAGTCCGACCGCCTCCGCGAGTACGTCCGCGCCGCCGCGTTCCTCGGCGTCGGCCGGGTCGCCGTCGACGTCGCGGAGTGCTGTCGCCCCGACGACGCCGAGTTCGCCGCGCTCGGCGAGCGCGCCCGGCGCGAGGGCGTCGCTTTTGAGCTTCGAGGTTCCATCGACGGCTGATGGCAACCAAGTCCGCGCTGGAGGCGCAGTTGGCGGTGGTCGCCGGCTTCGAGAACCCGAAGGTCTCGCTCGAACAGTACCCGACGCCGCCGGACCTCGCCGCGCATCTCGTCCACCTCGCGGACCTCCGCGGCGACATCGAGGGCGCGACGATTCTCGATTTGGGCTCCGGGACCGGCATGCTCGGACTCGGCGCGGCGCTCCGCTCGCCCGCCCGCGTCGTCGGCGTCGAACTCGACGACGACGCGCTCGCCACCGCGACGGACAACGCCCGCCGGGTCGGCGCGAGCGCCCCCATCGACTGGATTCGCGCCGACGCCACCCGCCTGCCGCTGTGTCTCTCGGACGACCGGCAGGTCACGGTGCTCATGAACCCCCCGTTCGGCGCACAACGTGGCAACGAACACGCCGACCGAGCCTTCCTCGACTCGGTCGCGTCGGTCGCCGACGTGTCCTACTCGGTCCACAACGAGGGGAGCAAGGAGTTCGTCGAGTCGTTCGTCGCCGACGCCGGCGGCGACCTCACGGACGCCTTCCAAGCGACGTTCGACCTCGACCGCCAGTTCGACTTCCACGACGAGGACCGCAGACAGCTCGACGCGGAAGTGTTCCGCATCGAGTGGTGAGGCGGCGGTCGTCGCGCCCTAATTGTACGTCTCTTCCCGCGCGATGCGGACTTTCGTCCCCCGCGACTCGGCGAAGACGAACGACTTCTCGCGGACGAACCGAACCCCGTCGAGCGTCGTCGTCGTGTTCTCGGTCGGCATCGGCCCCCTGACGGTCCCGCTGTCGGACGACACCTGTACGTCGTAGCCCGTCGCCGTCGGCACGACCGAGATGCTCCGCCGGGCGACGACGGGTTCGGCCCGGACCGGGCCGGTGTCGTAAGCCAGTCGCGCCTCGCCGTCGGCGACGAGGAACACCCGGTAGGCCGTTCCCGCGCCCGTGACGACGTAGCCGTCGCGGACCGCCGTCACCCGGTCGCGCCAGCCGAGGCCGCCGAGTCTGACCGCCGACTCGCCGTCGAACGCCAATCGACTCGTCGAGACGGCCGTCGTCCAGATGCCGCGCCGCTCGCTTCTGACGATGACGCCGGAGGTGTTGGTCGTCGTCGACTCGCCGAACAGTTCGACGTCGAAGGCGGCGGTCAGCCCGTTCGGCACGTCCTCGGCGTAGGTCACGTCGTAGTCCCTGACCGTGACGCTCTCGCCCGGCAGGTCGTCGCCGCTCGCGGTGAACGTGTTGTACAGCATCGCCGGCCCCGACAGCGCCGCGACGACGACGAGGAGGACGGCGAGTCCGGCCTGCCAGCGGCGGGCCGAAAACACCGAGGTGTCGGGCGCGTACTCGCGGAGCGGCCTGTCGGACGCCGCGACCGTCAGCGCGACGACGAGCGCGAGCGCGACGACGAGCGCGAAGCCGACGGCGCGGAACAGCACGTAGGTCTCGCCGCCGCGGTACCAGTACACCGCCCACAGCGACTCGCTGACGCCGAACAGGAGGACGCCGGCGAAGAGAGGCAGCGCGGGCGGGTTCGACCCCTCGCGGCGGTGGCTGAGCCACGCGCCGAGGAGGACGCCGAACAGGAAGCCGATGGCGTGGCCCTGAATGGCGATTTGGGACCACCACGGTGTCGAGAAGACCGGGCGGGCCGACGAGACGACTTCGGGCGAGAGCATCGCGTTGTAAAACAGGCTGACGACGCGCCCGGAGAGGAACGCCAACACGGTCCCGAGCGGGCGGAAGACGAGCGCGAAGCCGGCGAACGCGAACACGACACCCGAGAAACCGACGACCGGGCCGAGCGCGAAGACGGCGGTGAGCAGGCCCACGCCGAAGACGACCGCGGGGAAGACGACGAGCGACCGGACGTAGGGGTTCTCGCCGGCCGACCCGAACGAGGTGGACCCGCGGCGCGTCGGATAGTGGCCCCACGCGTACTCCGCGACGGGGGCGAGGGTGAGCGTGCCGACGAGGTTGCCGACGAGGTGACCGGGACTGGAGTGGGCGAACGCGGCGGTCAGCATCCCGGCCGGGTAGAAGTACGACCACGCCCGAAACGGGATGACGATGGGTCGGTACCACGACGACCAGCCGTCCTGTACGACGAGATAGACGAGGAGGACGCCGCCGGCGCTGACGAGCGTTCCGAGCGGGAGGCCGAACAGGAAGCGCCGCCGGAGCGCCGCCGAGAGCCGACTCGGTCTGTCGACGACGGCGAGCGCGACGGCGGCCACGAGGAGCGCGAGGAGCGCCGCGAGCCGCTGGAACGGTATCCAGCCCGGTATCTCTAGCATTAGCTACCAGTGTCGTGCGAACGGGTGGTAAAGAAACCCGCGGAGAACTGCTTAAGAAGTGCTAGCGAACGACACGAACCCAACCGCCAGCGGCGACTCCGCGGCGGGCGGGCGGTCGCTGGAGGCGGTGCGGCCGACGGCCGCTCAGATTTTCCCTTCGGCGTCGTCGGCCAGTTCCTCCATGCGCTTGCCGACGCGGCCCGCGCTGGAGAACTCGTCGTCGCTCATCGCGGTCGCGAGGGCGTTACCGAGCACGAACACGGCGTGTTTGTGCTCGCTTTTCGATTTGTGGACGTGGGAGGGCTCGACGGCGAGCTCGTCGTAGGGGTCGAACAGGCTCGAATCGACGTGCTCGCGGGCCGAGAAGTGGTCCTTGATGATAACCATCTGTTCGTGCAGCTCCAGCAGTTCGTCCTTGTGCATGAGCGTTGGGTAGGAGCGAAGGCGGTTTAAGAGTTATTGGGGGATACTGTCACTCGGCTCAGAAGACGTACTCGTCTTCGTGGCCCATCATTCCGTCGTCTTCGTACGCGCGGTCCTCGTCGGACATCGGACCGCTGGTCTTGTACGCGCGGATACCGGTCGACAGCAGGTCCTCGATGGCCTCGTCGCGGTTGACGAACTCGCCTTTCTCGACGAGTTGGACGATCTGCATCTCCAGGTGTTCCGGCACGGTAATCTCTACTTTGGGCATCTGAACGTCCGTCGCTTTGGAAGGGCCGTATATAACTCTACCGGGGGAATAATCGGGTTTCCCGAAGGTCGTCCCGGCGAACTCGAATCGCCGTTTACGTTCGGTTAGTGCCCGCGGTCGCCCCGGCTCCGACGGGTGTCCGGAGTCGTTAGTGATAGGTGCGTCGGGCCGAAGATTCGAGCATGGCCAACGACGTGACCCACCTCTACGAGGAGTTCGGCGACGACCGACTCCCGCCGGGCCAACGCGAGACCCAGCGGTTCCCCGTCCTCTCCAAGAGCGGCACGCCCTCGTGGGACCCCGAGACGTGGTCGTTCGAGGCGTGGGGCGCGGTCGACACCGAACTCGACCTCTCGTTCGACGAGTTCCGCGACCTCCCCTCCGAGACGCAGGTACAGGACTTCCACTGCGTCACCGGCTGGAGCAAGTTCGACTGCGAGTTCGAGGGCGTCACGTTCCCGGCGCTCGCCGACGCGGTCGGCGTCGACGACGACGCGGTCCACGTGATGTTCCACGCCATGGACGGCTACACGACGAACCTGCCGCTCGACCAGTGCATGCGCGACGAGGTCATGTTCGTCTGGGGCTACGACGGCGAGGACCTGCCCGCCGACCACGGCGGCCCCCTCCGGGTCGTCACCCCGCACAAGTACGCCTACAAGGGCGCGAAGTGGGTCTCGGGCGTCGAGTTCCTCACCGAACCCGAACGCGGCTACTGGGAGAAACGCGGCTACTCGAACACGGCGAACCCGTGGAACGAAGAGCGGTACAGCTAACCTAAGTTTTTGGTCCAGATTTTTGCGTGGTGAGCGTAGCGAACCACGGAAAAAGGTGGGCGAACCCGTGGAACGAAGAGCGGTACAGCTAACCTAAGTTTTTGGTCCAGATTTTTGCGTGGTGAGCGTAGCGAACCACGGAAAAAGGTGGGCGAACCCGTGGAACGAAGAGCGCTACAGCTAAGCTGATTTTCCGGCGTCTTCGGCGGTCGCTTCGCGTCCGAGCAACCAGCGTTGTCGTTCGGTGGACAGATGTGCGCGTTCGACCGGAGTCGCCCGACCGGGGTGCGGGACAGAAGGGAGAGTTTCAAGCGTCCCCGGTCCTGAGCCACGGTCGATGGAACCGTTGCGGACAGACGAGGTGGGGACCCACCTCGTCAGCAGGTCGGTTCGACTGTCTGCGCCGCCCGTCTCGGCGTCGCTCGCGGCGATGCAGCGCCCTCGGGCGCTGTGGACCGCCCCCGACGAGCCAACAGTCGTCGGCGGCGGCGTCGCCGTGGCCGTCGAGGCCGACGGTCCCGAGCGACTCGCGCGCGTCCGCCGGTCGGCGGCGGCGCTGTTCGACGGCGCGGACGTGGACGCCCCCGACGCCGCCCGCCCGCGATTCTTCGGCGGCCTCGCCTTCCACGAGGAGGCGACCGGCCGCGACCCGTGGGCCGACTTCCCGGCCGCGCGCTTCGTCGTCCCCGAGGCGCAGGTCGTCTTCGACGGCGGCGACGCGTGGCTCACGGTCACCGCCCTCGACGGCGAGGCCGACGCCGACACTGTCGGCGACCGACTCGCCGAACTCCGGGAGACGCTCGAATCGCTCGACGACGCGCCCCCCGAGGGGCCGCCGGGCGTCTCGGACCGCCACCGGACGACCTCGGTCGAGGCGTGGCACGAGAGCGTCGACGCCGCGGTTTCGCGTATCCGCGCCGGCGACCTTCAGAAGGTCGTCCTCGCGCAGGCGCTCGAAGTCGAACTCGACCGCCCCGCCGCCGCGCCCGACCTGCTCGCCCGCCTCGGCGGGACGTACCCCGACTGCCACCGATTCCTCGTCGAGCCGAACGGCGGGGCGAGCTTCCTCGGTGCGACGCCCGAGCGACTCGTCTCGCTCCGCGGCCGCGAGGTCGAGACCGGCGCGCTCGCCGGGACGACCGGCCGCGGCGACACCGACGACGAAGACGAGTGGCTGGCGAACGAACTGCTCGGAAGCGAGAAGGACAACCACGAACACGAACTCGTCGCGGAGACGATTCGGGAACAGCTCGCGCCCCTGTCGGCCGAGATTCGCGTCGGCGACCGCGGGATTCGGAAACTGGCGACCGTCCAGCACCTCTGGACGCCAATCGACGCGACGCTCGAACGCGACGAACACGTCCTCTCGCTCGTGGACGCGCTCCACCCGACGCCCGCGGTCGGCGGCCTCCCGCCGGCGGCCGCCCTCGGCGTGATTCGGGACACCGAGCCGTTCGACCGCGGCTGGTACGCCGCGCCGGTCGGCTGGTTCGACGCCGACGGCGACGGCAGTTTCGCGGTCGCCCTCCGCTCGGCAATCGTCGAGGAGACGCTGGCGACGCTCTTTGCGGGCGTCGGCCTCGTCGCCGACTCGGACCCCGACGCCGAGTGGGACGAGGTGCAGCTGAAGTACCGACCCGTCCTCGACGAACTCGAACGCGACGACTGAGTTCGGACCCCGATTCGATTCGACGACGAGACAGACGACCCAGACGAGATGACAGCACCGAACCGAAACGCCCTCTGGGCACGGACCTTCGCCGACGAACTGGCACGCACCGGCATCGACGCGGTGTGCATCGCACCCGGCAGTCGCTCGACGCCCCTCACGGAGGCGTTCGACCGCCACGACGACATCGAGGCGTTTTCCCACCTCGACGAGCGCTCGGCGGCCTACTTCGCGCTCGGCCGCGCCCGCCGCACGGGCGAGGTGACGCCCGTCGTCTGCACCTCGGGCACCGCCGCGGCCAACTTCCACCCCGCGGTCATCGAGGCGTCGCAGGCCCGCGTGCCGATGCTCGTCCTCACTGCCGACCGCCCGCCGGAACTCCGCGACAGCGGGGCCAACCAGACTATCGACCAGGAGAAGCTCTACGGCGACGCCGTCCGCTGGTACAAGGACATGCCCGAACCGGAGGCCACCGACAGGAAACTCCGGAGCCTCCGGACGACCGCCGGCCGCGCCGTCTCCGAGGCGACCGGCGTCGACGCCGGCCCCGTCCACCTCAACTTCCCCTTCAGAAAGCCGCTCGAACCGACGCACGTCGAGGGCGACGTGCCCGCCGACCTCGACCCCGAGGCGCTCGACGGCCGGAGCGGGAGCCGCCCGTACGTCAAGACGACCGCGGGCGCGCCGGAGCTCTCCGAGGACCACCTCCGGAAACTCGCGGACGACCTCGCGGTCGACCGGGGCCTCGTCGTCGCCGGGCCCGCCGACCCGCCCGGATTCAACGCCGAGGCCGTCGCCGCGTTCGCCCACGCGACCGGCTTCCCGGTCGTCGCCGACCCGCTCTCGGGGCTCCGATTCGGCGGTCACACCCGGACGACGACCGTCCTCGGCGGCTACGACGCCTACCTCGACGAGCGCGTCACCGCCGACTGGCCCGACCCGGAGGTCGTCGTCCGCATCGGCGCGTCGCCGACCTCGAAGGCGCTCCGGAAGTACCTCGCGCGCACCGACGCCCGGCAGTACCTCGTCGACCCGACGGGCCGCTGGCGCGAGGCCGAGTTCGGCGCGACCGACCTCGTGGAGGCCGAGCCGTCGGTGCTCGCGTGGCGGCTCTCGCAACTCATCCGCAACCGCCCGGACGAGTCGTGGAACGCGCTGTGGACCGACGCGGAGGACGCCTACTGGAGCCTCGTCGACGACGAGACCGACGCGTTCGAGGGCCGACTCGCGGCCGACGTGGCCGACCTCGCGCCCGAGCCCGCGACGCTGTTCGTCTCGAACTCCATGCCCGTCCGCGACCTCGACCGCTTCGCGCGCCCCTCGACGAAGTCCCGGACGGTCCTCGGCAACCGCGGCGCGTCCGGCATCGACGGCGTCGTCTCCTCGGCGCTCGGAGCCGGCTCCGCGGCCACCGACCACCTGACGCTCCTGACCGGCGACCTCGCGTACTACCACGACATGAACGGCCTGCTCGCGCTCGGCCGCCTCGGCGTGGACGCGACCATCGTCCTCGTCAACAACGACGGCGGCGGTATCTTCCACATGCTCCCCATCGAGGAGTACGAACCGCCCTTCACCGACCAGTTCAAGACGCCCCACGGTCTCGACTTCGCGGCCACCGAGGAGCTCTACGACCTCTCGTTCGCGTCGGTCGCCCCGGACGACTTCCGCGACGCCTACGCCGAGTCGGTCGCCACCGACGGCACCGACGTCATCGAGGTCCGCACCGACGCCGAGTCGTCTCACCGCGTGCGCGAGCGCATCGCCGAGCGCGCGGTCGAGCGACTGTCCGATTGACCGACTGACCGAACCAGTCGACCGACTGACTTTTCTCCCGCGCTCCGAATCGTGGCGACATGCCCTCCGAACTCTTCCGCCAGTACCGCGGCAGCGTCTACGCCGTCGTCGGATTCCTCGGCGTCCTCGTGTTCGCCTACGCGACCGTCATCGCGTACGAACCGCTCTCCGGGGTCTTCGCGGGAGCGACCGTCGCCGTCGGCGTGGTACTGTTCTCGGACCTCGTAGAGCGCGGCTACCCCCCGGCGCTCGGCCGCCGCGGGACGCTCGCGCTCGTCGCAGTCGTGGTCGTCTTTCCAGTCCTCTGGTTCGTCGTCCAGCGGTCCCTGACGGGCCTCGGCCTCGCACCGCTCGTCGCCGTGGTCGCGTGGGGACTCGCACGGTTCAAAGCCGGCGGCTACCCCGAATCGCTGGGTCGCCGCCGGTCGCTCGCCACCGCCTTTGTCGGAACCGGCCTCGTCGCCTACGGCTCCGTGGCCGGCGTGACCGCCTTTCTCGTCGGCATCGCGGCCGCGATACTCGTCGGACTGGCGTCGTGGCTGACGAGTCCGCGCGGGCCGCTTCGGGGCTGACTCACTCCGCGTCGGAAGCTTCGTCCGAGACCGCTGACCCCGCCCACCGGCCGACGAGCCGCCCGGCCGCCCAGTAACAGCCGGCGTCGAGGAGGACCGACAGCCCGCCGATGACGCCCCCGACCACGCTCGCGGCTGCGACGCCGATGAGCGCGATGAACGCCAGCGAGGGGAGCGGGGCCCCGTTCAGAATCGCGCCGACGAGGAGCACCCCGAGGAGGAACGCCGCCCCGATGAGCGCGCCCGCCGCGAACCCGCGGAGGACGAGTCGCCACAGTCCGCGGAGGCCGTTTCGCAGGTCGGCCAGTCCGCCGTCCGCCAGCGCCCACCGGGTCGCGGCCGCGGTGAGGAGCCACAGGTAGGCGAAGACGGCGACGCCGGGGAGCGTCCCGAAGCCGGCGAGTTCGCCTTCGAGCGCGCCGCCCGCGTGCGCCGCGAGGAGTCCGACGAGGCTCAGAACGACGAGGTTGAACGACGAAACGACCCACGCCTCGAAGCGCCCCCGCGCCCCGACGCGGCCGGCGGCGGCCTCAGCCATGCGCCAGCACCTCCGCGAGCGCGACGAGGACGAGGAGCGCGGCGGCGGTCGCGCCGTAGCCCTTCGCGAGGAGCGAGCGCCCCGAACCAGTCGGGTCGCCTCGCCGGAGTCGGAACACGACGAGCGTCCGGACGAACGACCCGAGGACGAACGCGGTCACCGCGAGGAGCTTCACCGTCAGTATCGACCCCCAGCGCCCGGACGGTCCGGGCGGGCCGAGCGCGCCGAGGTTGCCGACGCCGGTGACGACCATCGCGCCCATCGCCGCCCAGAAAACCCACTCGTAGGTGGCTGCGAGCGAAGTCGATTCGCCGACAGGGACGGTCGAGCCGCCGGCGTCCGCGCGTCCGGGACCGGCGGTTCTGAGCGTCGCCCACGCGAACGCCGCGCCGCCGAGGACGAGCGCCATCCCGACGAGGTGGACGAGTCTGACGAGGAGGGTGGTCGCGGCCGACATGCGCGAGAGTAGTTCGCGGACTGACAAATAGCTCCGGGCCGGGGGAGCGGTCAGGTTGCGGGTCGTCCCCCAGACCGCGGCCGCAAGCGAATCTTTTTGCGCCGCCCGCGCCGCCTCTCGGTATGGTCTCGGAGATTTTCGACCCCGACCGCTGGGAGCCCGTCCCGGGGTCCGACGAGTTCGACGACATCACCTACCACCGCGCTCTCGACGTGCCGGCGGTCCGCATCGCGTTCGACCGTCCCGAGGTTCGAAACGCCTTCCGACCCGGAACCGTAGACGAACTCTACGCCGCGCTCGACGACGCCAGAAAGCGCGCGAACGTGGGGTGCGTCCTGCTCACCGGCAACGGCCCCTCCGAGAAGGACGGCGGCTGGGCGTTCTGTTCCGGCGGCGACCAGTCGGTCCGCGGCGGCTCGGGCTACGAGTACCGCGACGACGACGAGGCCGATTCCTCCGACGACCCGCTCGTCCGCGAGGCGAAGGCCGGTCGCCTGCACATCCTCGAAGTCCAGCGGCTCATCCGATTCATGCCGAAACCCGTCGTCGCCGTCGTGCCGGGGTGGGCCGTCGGCGGCGGCCACTCCCTGCACGTCGTCTGCGACATGACGCTCGCCTCCGAGGAGCACGCAAAGTTCCTCCAGACCGACCCCGACGTGGCCTCCTTCGACGGCGGCTTCGGGTCGGCGTACCTCGCAAAGCAGGTCGGCCAGAAGAAGGCCCGCGAGGTGTTCTTCATGGGCAAGACCTACTCCGCCGAGGAGGCCGTGGACATGGGAATGGCGAACGAGGCGATTCCCCACGAGGACCTCGAAGACGTGGCGCTGGAGTGGGCCGACGAGATGACGAAGAAGTCGCCGACGGCCATGCGCATGCTCAAGTACGCCTTCAACATGACCGACGACGGCATGGTCGGCCAGCAGGTGTTCGCCGGCGAGGCGACCCGACTCGCCTACATGACCGAGGAGGCACAGGAGGGCCGCGACGCCTTCCTCGAAAAGCGCGAACCGCGCTTCCGCGACTACCCGTGGCACTACTGAGGCGCTGACGCCGCCGGGAGCGGACCGCCCCCGCCGCCGCGTCGAAACACGTCGCTCCGCCGAGATTTAGGCGCACCGAAAAATAGGAACGCTCTTATACATTTAGGCAAGCCTAAACTCCATGGACGAGAAATCCACCGGGCGGGAGGGACTCACGCGACGCAACTACATCCGGTACGGCGGCACGGCGCTCGGGGCCGGGATGCTCGCCGGCTGCACGTCGGATTCGTCGGGGAGCGACGAGACGACCGCCGCGGCCGAGACGACGACCGAGGCGGCCGCCGAGACCACCACCGCGGCCGACACCGAGACGGAGACCGACACGGCCGAGGCCGACGGCTCGTACTCGGTGACGATGGAGCCGATGGGCGAGGTCACGTTCGACTCGGTTCCCGAGTCGTGGGCCGCCTACGACGGCGGCTACGCGGACATGGCCGTCGCGCTCGGCGTCGGCGACGGGGTGACCGGCGTCGGCGGCGCGGGTCGGTACTACACCTACGTCTACGACGAGCTTCCCGGCGTGAGCGTCGACCGCGAGCAGATCGAGGCGTACCCCGAGGTCAGGACGAAAGAGGAGTTCTACGAACTCGACAACGACGTCCACCTCTACGACCCGAACATGCTCATCAACTGGTTCGACTGGGACCAGGAGGACGTGGACGAAATCGCGGAGAACGTCGCCCCGTTCGTCGGCAATCTCATCTTCCGCCGGTCCGACGGCTGGCACGACTACCGTTACTACACCCTCTACGAGGCGTTCGAGAAGGTCGCGCAGGTGTTCCAGCGCGAAGAGCGCTACGAGGCGTTCGCGGCGCTCCACGACGAGTTCATCGCGGAGATACAGTCGCGACTGCCGCCGGCGGACGAGCGTCCGAACGTCTTTCTCACCTACGAGGGGACGACCGAGCCGGAGACGTTCTCGCCGTACCGCCTCAACGACAAGGGCACGAGCAAAAAGCAGTGGAACGACCTCGGCGTCACCGACGCGCTCACCGGGACCGACATCGAGAACCTCAGCACGACCAACCGCGGCGAACTCGACTACGAGAACCTCCTCGAAGTCGACCCCGACGTGATTCTCATTCGCGGCCACGAGCGCAAGACGGCCGCTGAGTTCCGCGACACCGTCCTCGCGTACATGGAAGACCACCCCGTCGGCGGCGAGTTGACGGCCGTCCAGAACGGCCGGGTCTACCGCGGCGGCTACCTCAATCAGGGGCCGATTCACAACCTGTTCCTGACCGAACGCGCCGCGAAGCAGATGTACCCCGAGGAGTTCGGCGAGGTGACGAGCGACGCCGAACTGTTCGACCGCCAGCGCGTCGCGGACGTCGTCAACGGGGAGTTCTGAGATGGCAGACGCCGCGGCGTTCGACTACGACGTGGCCATCGTCGGCGGCGGACCGACGGGCTGTTCGGCGGGCCTCTTCACCGGCCGGTACGGCCTCGAAACCGTCGTCTTCGACCGCGGCCGGTCGTCGCTCCAGCGCTGTGCCTATCTGGAGAACTACCTCGGCTTCCCCGGCGGCGTCGACGTCGAGACGTTCTACGGGCTCATCCACGACCACGTCGAGGCGGCCGGCTGTGACCTCGTTTCAGACCTCGTCGAGGCGGTCGAACTCGTCGGGGACGACGAGACCGCGACCGCGGACGTCGCGGGGGATTCCGGCGGGGATGCCGCCGACGCGGCCGCCACCGGCCCCGGCTTCGCGGTCACGACCCAGAGCGGCGAGACCGTCACCGCGAGGCGGGTCGTCGCGGCCGCCCGCTACGGCGGCGACTTTCTCGAACCGCTCGGCGACGACGAGATGTTCGTCACCTACGAGTACGACGGCGAGACGCGGACGAAGTTCGACCGCGACTACGCCGACGTCGAGGGGCGCACGCCGATCGACGGGCTGTACGTCGCCGCGCCGGTGAGCGAGGTCAACGTGCAGGCCATCATGTCGGCCGGACAGGGCGCGCGAGTCGGGCGGTCGGTCATCACCGACCACCGCCTCGAACGGGGCTATCCCGAGGCCCTCGCGCGTCATTGGGACTGGATACGACCCGAGGCGGAACTCGCCGACGAGGCGGCCGCCCGCGACGACTGGCGCGAGCGGTTCGACAGCCGGGTCCCCGACGACTGCGACCTCTCCGAGGAGCGACTCCGCGAACTCCGCGAGGCCGACGTGGAGCGCCAGCGCGAGATGTACGTCTCCGAGGAGGCGGTCGAAGCGCGGGCCGAGCGGGGCCGCGAGCGACTCGCCGCCCGCCTCGGCTTCGACGCCGGGTCGGGTTCCGACCCCGACGCCGGTCCCGAGTAGCGAGGAACCACCATCCCCGGGTCGGCGGCGGCGATGACCACGTCGTCGCCGATGCCGGGGAGCGACCTGCCGGACCGCACCGCGCGCCGAGCCGCCGTGTTCTCCCACCCACCGCCTCGGCGTCGCGCGCTTTCGGATAGGAACTTACTCACTGCTCCGGCACTCGTATGCAGACAATGAGCACGCAGGACATCTCTCGCAGGCGGGCGTGGGTGATGGCGTCGCGGCCGCAGACGCTTCCGGCGGCCGCCGCGCCGGTCGTCGTCGGCACCGCGGTGGCCGTCCACGCCGACCTGTTCGCCCCGCTCCCCGCGCTCGCGGCGCTCGTGGGCGCGCTTCTCATCCAAGTCGGGACCAACTTCGCCAACGACTACTACGACGCGGTGCAGGGCGCGGACACCGAGGCCCGCGAGGGCTTCACCCGCGTCACCGCGGGCGGACTCATCCCCCCGGCCGAGGTCAAGCGCGCGATGTACCTCACCTTCGCCGCCGCCGTCCTCCTCGGCACGTACCTCGTCTACGTCGGCGGCGTGCCCATCCTCGTCATCGGCCTGCTCTCGGTCGCTTCGGGCATCGCCTACACCGGCGGCCCGTACCCCCTCGGCTACCACGGCCTCGGCGACCTGTTCGTCTTCGTCTTCTTCGGCCTCGTCGCCGTCGTCGGAACGTTCTACGTGCAGGCCGCGAGCGTCCTCGCCACCCCGTTTCCCGTCGGGGTTCCGGAGGGAACCGTCACGGTCGCCGCCGTCCTCGCCAGCCTCCCGATGGCGGCCATCTCCACGAACATCCTCGTCGTGAACAACGTCCGCGACAAGGAGGAAGACGCGACCACGGGCAAGCGGACGCTCGCGGTCCGGTTCGGCTACGGTTTCGCCCGCGCCGAGTACCTCGCCATGCTCGCGCTCGCCTACGCGGTCCCCGTCTACCTCTGGACCCGCGCCGGCTTCGACTGGTTCGTCCTTCTCCCCGTGTTCTCGATGCCCGTCGCGGCCCGCATCGCGCGGACCGTCGTGACCGAGACGAAAGGCGAGAAGCTCAACCCCGCGCTCGAAGACACGGGGAAACTCCTCGCGCTCTACGCCGTCCTCTTTTCGGTCGGTCTCGTCCTCGCGTGACGATGCGATTCCGCGAGTTCGCCGTCGACCTCAGAACGCCGCTTTCGACCGCCGCGGGCGACATCGAGCGCCGCGAAGGGTTCCTCGTCGCGGTCGACGCCGCGGGCGAAACCGGCGTCGGCGAGGCGACCCCGCTTCCGGGCTGGACCGAGTCGCTCGCCGACTGTCGCGACGCGCTCGCCGGCCTCGCCGAAGACGACGCCACCGGTGACGCCGACCCCGAATCAGCGCTCGAAAACGGGACGCTCGCGGACGCGCCCGCCGCGAGACACGCCGTCTCGCTCCTCGACGCCGACCTCGCGGCCGACCCGGCACCCGTGCGCGACGGCCGGATGCGCGTCCCCGACGGGCCCGGACTCGGCATCGACGTGGGCGCGGTGTTCCCCTGACCGCAGTGGCAATCAACTCTCCACGGTCCAAACGTTTTTCACGATTCTGCACGTCGAACCGGGAGATGACCGAGGTCGAACTCGACTCCGACGCGGTACGGCTCGCGCTCGACGGCGGCGTGGCGACGGTGACGCTGGACGCCCCGGCGGTTCGGAACGCGCTGACGGTCGAGGTGACCGCGGGCGTGCGCGAGGCGCTGGACTCGCTCCCCGACGCGGCGCGCTGTGTCGTCGTCCGCGGGAGCGACGAGGCGGGCGCGTTCTGCGCCGGCGGCGACGTGAACGCCATGCTGGAGCTACAGGCCGACGCGATGTCGCTCCCCGAGGCGGTCGACCACGTCGTCCGCGACACCGCCGACTGCGTGCGCCGCGTCTACGAGTGCGACCTGCCGACGGTCGCGGCCATCGACGGCCCGGCCGTGGGCGCGGGCGGCGCGCTCGCCATCGCCTGCGACCTCCAACTCCTCCGCGAAGACGCCGCCGTCAGCTTCGGCTTCCGGCGGGTCGGCCTCGCAGTCGACTCGGGGGTGTCGTACCTCCTTCCCCGGCTCGTCGGGCGCAACGTCGCCATGGAACTCGTCTACACGGGCGAGGAACTCGGTCCCGAGCGGGCGCTGGAGCTCGGCGTCGTGAACCGCGTCGCGGGCGAGGACGAGTTCGAGTCCGAACTCGCCGCCCTCACGGAGCGCATCGCCGGCGGTCCGACGACGGCGCTCACTGCCTCGAAGCGCCTGCTCCGCCGCCCCGACGACTCCATCGAGGCGGCCATCGAACACGAGGCGTCGGCGCAGGCGGTGATGTTCGGGACCGACGACCACGCCGAGGGCGTAGAGTCGTTCACGAGTCGGCGGGAACCGGAGTTCGAAGGGAAGTAGGCCGGCTGGTCGGGCGGTCTCACCCGGCCTCGCGTTCGGTGCATACTTGTCGCCGCCCGGTGACGCCGGGAGTATGGTCACCGTCACCGTCTGGAACGAGTACCGACACGAGAGGGAAGACAACGAGGTCGCCGCGGTCTACCCCGACGGCATCCACGCGACGATAGCCGAGGGGCTCCGCGAGGCCGGCTACGACGTGCAGACCGCCACGCTGGACGAACCCGAACACGGGCTCACCGAGTCGGTCCTCGACGACACCGACGTGCTGGCGTGGTGGGGCCACAAGGCCCACGACGAGGTGGACGACGACATCGTGGACCGCGTGGTCGACCGCGTCCGCGACGGGATGGGGCTTCTCGTGCTCCACTCGGGGCACTACTCCAAGCCGTTCAAGCGCCTGATGGGGACGACCTGCTCGCTGAAGTGGCGCGAGTCGGGCGAGAAAGAGCGCGTCTGGGTCGTCGAGCCGGGCCACCCCATCGCCGACGGGCTTCCCGAGTCGTTCGAGGTCCCCCGCGCCGAGATGTACGGCGAGCGGTTCGACATCCCCGCGCCGGACGAACTCGTGTTCACGTCGTGGTTCGAGGGCGGCGAGGTGTTCCGCTCGGGCTGTTGTTACACCCGCGGCAAGGGCCGCGTCTTCTACTTCCGGCCGGGCCACGAGACCTACCCAATCTACGAGCAGGCGGAGGTTCGCACCGTCCTCGACAACGCCGTCGAGTGGGCCGCCCCCGGCGACGGCCCCGACCCGTACTTCGGGAACGCAGAGCCCATCGAAGACCTCGACTGAAGCGTCGGGGGATACCGCCCGAACGGAACCGTCCGGAGCGCCGACTATCATAAGTGGATGCGGTCCGGAGAACGTCCATGGCACAACCGACGAGCGGACAGCGGCGACTGATGTTCGCCCTGTTCGCGTTCGCGACGCTCGTCTTCCTCCTCGGCATCGTCGTCATCGGCTACCTCGCCGGCGCGTTCTGAGGTCGGTTCCGGGGGCGGTCGCCTCGCCGATGAGCCCCGCGCTCAGCGGGTCGCGTCGTCGGGGTGGTAGGTCTTTCCGCGCGAGCCGTCGGCGGTCATCCGGCGGAGCGTCGCGGCGGCGTTGCTCGCGTCGTAGCCGAACAGCACGTCTTTGGCGTACTCGTCTGCGACCTCGATGGCGTGGATGAGGTCGTCCACGTCCACGTTCACGGCGTACAGTTCGAGCGAGAAGTCGGCGTCGTAGGGGTCCAGAAGCGAGACGAAGCCGCGGGCGATGGTTTCGAGCCAGTAGGTCGTCCCGTAGTTGGTGTCGTACAGCGGGACGACGAACTCGTCGACGTACTCCGAGAGCGCCTCGATGTCGAGGCCGGCGCGGCGGTAGAGGTGGCCCGGATAGGGGTCGGGGTACAGCGTGAGATACAGGCGGCCGGGGACGCGCTCGGCGGCGTCGGCGACGAAGTCGGTGATGACCTCGGCGCGCCACTCGAACCACGCGTCCTCGTCGTCGGCGTCGCGGCCGCGGTCGTCGGCCCACGCCTCGAACTGCGAGGTACACCGGTCGCACCGGCAGTACTCGTCGCGGGGGAAGCCCACGTCGTCGAGGCGCACGTCGCCGTTGGCCGCGGCGGCGTCCGCGACGATTTCGAGCAGGCCGGCGCGGTACTTCTCGTTCGTCGGGCAGATGTACGCCCAGTCGAAGTACGTGCGGTCCCGCGTCGCCGGGTTCCCCTCGCCGTCGACGGGGACCAACTCGGGGCTCTCGTTGGCGGCGGCGTTGTCGCCGAAACACGAAATCATGTTGACGGCGTTCGACAGCGGTTCGGCCGCCCGACCGGTGACGTCTTTGACCTCGTAGAACCCGCGGTCGAACTCCGGCCAGTCGACTTCCTCCTCGTTGCGCGTGACGACCCCGTACATGGCTCCGCCTTCGCGCGGCCGTCGGGTAAGTCGTTCGCTCTCGGGCGTGCGGACGGCTTTCCGGCGCGGCCGCTGGACGGGCGAGAGCGGGGCGGACTCGGTCGGGGACGACCGAGCGCCGAAAAGCGGTTACTCCTCGATTTCGACTTCGACGGTCTCTCCGCTACCGGAGAACACGGTGTAGAGGACCGCGACGAGCGCCAGTACCAGGACCAGTTTGGCCTTCTTGGACATACCGATGGTTTCGACCGCACCGCACTAAGTGATTACGACACCGTGGGCAACGCGCAGGTGACCGGAAACTGGTCACTCGCGCTCTACTGCGGTTCAGTTTCCGTGAGAATTCACAGAAACGTTATCTCATCTGAGAGCATTCTGTCTGTCGTTCAGTTCGTTCCCTTTCGCCCGATGCCACTCGACCCCTCGATTCGCGTCCTTTCCGCCGACGGCGACCGCGAGATCTCTCGCGTCGTCCAGCGGACGGTCTCGAACGCCGTCGTCGACTCGGCGGCGACGCTCGCCGCCGCCCGCCGCGCTCTCGACGGCGACTCGTACGACTGTCTCGTCTTGGGTTCGGGGTTCTCCGACGGCGACCCCGCCTCGCTGCTCCGCGAGATTCGAAACACAGACTGCGACCTCCCCGTGGTCTTCCTGGCGTCTGGCGACGCTGACCACTCCGTGACGGAACTGGTCGATTTGGGTATCGACGCGTATCTCGCCCGCGAGGAGTGCATCGGGAAGGCAGAGCGCGACGCCGCCGACGCCGCCGACGCGCTCGGCTCGCGGATTCAGCACTTCGCCTGCGAACATCGCAAGGCGCGGGCCGCTCGCGACACGGCCGACCGTGGAGCGTTCTCGGCGGACGCGAGTTGGTTCATCGAGGACGCGCTCGACGCGCTCGACGACGTGTTCTACGTCTACGACCGCGAGGGGAGACTCGTCTCGTGGAACGAGCGACTCACGGAACTCACCCGGATGTCGGAGGCCGAACTCACCGGCATGCCGGCCGACGCGTTCTTCCACGAGGCCGACCGTCCGGCGGTCGAGCGCGCCGTCGAGGAGGTCATCCGAACGGGAACGACCGTCGTCGAAGCGCGGTTGCCGACCGACGACGGCACGCTGTTGTTCCAACTCACCGGCCGTCGGCTCACGGGACCGGACGGCGAGGTCGTCGGCTTCTGCGGCGTCGGCCGCGACATCACGACCCGCCGGCAACACGAAGAGCGGCTCGCACAGCAAAACGAGCGCCTCGGTGAGTTCGCGCGGGTCCTCTCGCACGACCTTCGGAACCCGCTTTCCGTCGCGATCGGCTTTCTCGACCTCGAACGACAGGTGAACGACTCCGCGAACCTCGAACGGGTCGCCACCTCGCTGACCCGAATCGACGACATCGTCACCGACGTGTTGACCGCGGCCCGCCGCGGGACGGCCGTCGTCGAGTTCACGCCCGTCTCCGTCGAGGCGGTCGCCCGCCGGGCGTGGGACACGGTCGAGACGGACGACGCGACGCTCGTCGTCGAGTCGACCGCGACGGTTCACGCCGACCCCGGTCGGCTCCAGCGGCTGTTCGAGAACCTGTTTCGGAACTCGGTCGAACACGGCTCCGCGGACGGCCGAGCCTCGCCGCTGACCGTCCGCGTCACCGCGTCGCCGGCAGACGGGACGGTCGCGGTCGAAGACGACGGCACCGGCATCGACGCCGCCGACGCCGCGCGGGTGTTCGAACGCGGCTTCACCACCTCGGCCGAGGGGACGGGCTTCGGCCTCGACATCGTCCGGTCGCTGGCGGAGGCCCACGGTTGGTCGGTCTCCGTCGGGGGCGCGGCGACAGGCGGCGCGAGGTTCGAGTTCGACGGCGTCGAGTTCGCCGACGAGGACCACCGCTGTCCGGCGAGCGCCGCGGGAAAAAGGGCGTCGAACGACTCCTGAAACGGTCAGTTCACGTCGAGGTTGGCCGCGACTTCGTCCTCGCGGACGATGGTCTCGCAGTAGTCACAGCGCACGCCGTCCGAGAGGACCGTAAAGCGCGACTGGATGGGTTCGTCGGCGTTGGAGATGCAGTTTCTGTTCGGACACGAGATGATGCTCGCGACGGCGTCGGGGCGGACGACCCGGTTCTTCTCGACCACGTCGTAGTCGCGGACGATGTTGATGCTCGCGGCGGGCGCGATGAGCGACAGCACGTCCACCTCGGACTGGCTCAGCTCGCGGCCTTCGACCTTCACGATGTCCTTGCGGCCGAGGCGGTCGGAGGGGACGTTCATCCCGACCGAGACCGCCTCTCCGCTGGTGCCGTCGATGCCGAGGATGGCGAGGACGTTGAGCGCCTGCCCCGCGGCGACGTGGTCGATGACGGTGCCGTTTCGAATCTTCGAGACGCGGAGTTGGTGGTCGTCAGTCATCGTCTTGGGAGAGGAGGATGTCCAACAGCGCCATCCGGACCGGGATGCCGTTGTGGGCCTGTTCGAAGTACGTCGCGTGGTCGGTGTCGTCGATGTCCGGCGAAATCTCGTCCACGCGAGGCAGCGGGTGCATGATTGTGAGGTCGTCGGACGCCGCTTCCAGCGTCTCCGAATCGATCTGGTACTGTCCCGCGACCTTGCGGTACTCGTTTTCGTCGGGGAAGCGCTCGCGCTGGATGCGCGTCACGTAGAGCACGTCGAGTTCGGGGAGCACCTCGTCGAGTTCGGTGTGTTCTCTGACCTGCGCGCCCGAGGCGTGGAGGTCGTAGCGGACGTTCCGGGGGAGCCGCAGGCTCTCGGGGCTGATGAAGTGCTGGCTGGCGTCGAAGTTCGTCAGCGCCTCGGCCAGCGAGTGGACCGTCCGGCCGTACTTCAGGTCGCCCATGATGCCGATGGTGAGGTCGTCGAGGCCGGCGTTCTCCCGGATGGTGTAGAGGTCCAGCAGGGTCTGACTCGGGTGCTGGCCCGCGCCGTCGCCCGCGTTGACGAGGGGTACGTCGACGAACTCGGAGGCCATCGTGGCCGCGCCCTCGCTCGGGTGGCGGAGCACGAGCGCGTCCGCGTAGCCCTCGACCACGCGGACGGTGTCGGCGAGCGTCTCGCCCTTCTTGACCGACGACGACTCGACCGGGCCCATATCGACGGTCTGGCCGCCGAGGCGTTTCATCGCGGAGTCGAAGCTCATCCGGGTTCGCGTGCTCGGCTCGAAGAAACAGAGCCCGAGAACCTTTCCGGCGTGTCGCTGCCGGAACGCGGCCGGGTCGGCGTCGATGTCGGCCGCGCGGTCGAGCACCGCCTCGATGTCCTCCCGCGAGAGGTGCGACGCGGAGATGAGGTGGTCCTGACGCATCGATGAATGACGCGACCTACACCGACTTGAATCCCCCGGCATCGGACGCTCTGAGTGATATTCACCACCATGCACAGAATCGGCGATATCGGCGACCGCGGCGGACACAGCACGGCGGGCGAAACGGTCGAAAAGCGAGGCGACGAGACGGCAGGACGAAACCGCCGAGGCGACGACTGACGCCGACCCTACGGCCAGTTGCCGGCGGAGTCGTAGGAGTCGACGACGCGGCGGATGGCGACGACGTAGGCCGCGGTGCGGAAGTTCGGCAGGTCGTGGGTCTCGTAGGCGTCGACGAGCTCCTCGAAGGCGTCGACGATGACGCGCTCCAGTTCGTCGTTGACGCGGTCTTCGGTCCAGTAGAACCGCTGGCGGTTCTGGACCCACTCGAAGTACGAGACGGTGACGCCGCCGGCGTTGGCGAGGATGTCGGGGAAGACGTGAACCTCGCGCTCGGTGAGCACGTCGTCGGCGTCGGGCGTGAGCGGGCCGTTCGCGGCCTCGACGACCACGTCCGCGTTTACGTCGTGGGCGAGTTCGCCGTCGATGGCGTTCTCCAGCGCGGCGGGAACGAGCAGGTCCACGTCGAGGGTGAGAAGCTCCTCGTTGGAGATGGCCTCCGTTCCCTCGTAGTCCGAGACGGTGCCGGTCTCGTTTTTGAACCCCTTGACCGCGCGGGTGTCGAGACCGTCGGCGTCGTAGATGCCGCCGGAGGAGTCGGAGACGGCGACGACCGTCGCGCCGAGGTCCTCGATGAGTTTCGCGGCGACGGAGCCGGCGTTCCCGTAGCCCTGCACGGCGACGGTCGCGCCCTCGATGTCGCGGCCGAGGTAGTCGAACGCCTCGCGGGCGGTGAGCATCGTCGAGCGCCCGGTCGCCTCGACGCGACCCTCACTGCCGCCGTTGGAGAGCGCCTTCCCGGTGATGACGCCCGGCGCGGTCGTGTTTTCGAGCGTCTCGTAGGTGTCCTTGATCCAGTTCATCTCCCGCTGGCCGGTGTTCACGTCGGGCGCGGGGATGTCGCGGCTCTCGCCGATGAGGGGGCGAAGCTCCTTGGCGAACGACCGGGTGATGCGTTCGAGTTCGGACTCGGAGTACGCCTTGGGGTCGATGACGATGCCGCCCTTGCCGCCGCCGTAGGGGATGTCGACGACGGCGCACTTGTACACCATCCAACCCGACAGCGCCTTCACCTCGTCTCGGCTGACGTTCGGGTGGTAGCGAATCCCGCCTTTGTACGGGCCGCGGTCGCCGTTGAACTGCGACCGGTAGGCGCGAAACAGCTCGACGTCGCCGTCGTCCATCTCGACGGCGAGGTTCGTTTCGAGGACTCGCTCGGGGTTCTTCAGCCGCTCGATAACGTCGTCTCGAACGTCAAGGTAGGCGGCCGCGTCGTCGATTTGCTCCTGTAGGCTCTCGAAGGGGTTCGCCTCTTGTACCATGACATAACACGCACCCGGCAGGCGTTTAAGCGTAGCGGGGATTTTAGCATACCACAATATTGGGTCACATATCCATAGATAAAATGT
Source organism: Haloferax massiliensis (assembly GCF_001368915.1). Taxonomy (GTDB): domain Archaea; phylum Halobacteriota; class Halobacteria; order Halobacteriales; family Haloferacaceae; genus Haloferax; species Haloferax massiliensis. The sequence goes on from NZ_CSTE01000002.1 coordinate 685,905, forward strand.
AACACGCGAAGTGCCGCCCGACACCGACAGACGGTCTCGGGCGACCGACCTCGCTCAGTACGATTCCCCGGCGCGGTCGAGGACGTTCTCGGCCTGCTTGACGAGCGGGGCGTCTATCATCTCGCCGTCGACGCCGAAGACGCCCCGACCCTCCCTCGCGGCCTCGTCGCGGGCGCGGAGCACCTTCTTCGCCCACGCCACGTCCTCGTCGTCGGGCGCGAACGCCTCGTTGATGACGGGCACCTGCGCGGGGTGGATAGCGAGTTTCCCGTCGTAGCCGAGTCGCCGGCCGAACGCGGCGTCCTCGCGGAGTCCCGCCTCGTCCCGATAGTCGACGTGGAGCGTGTCGATGGCGTGGACGCCGGCGGCCGCGGCCGCGACGACGACGCGCTCGCGGGCGTACAGCACCTCGGTCCCGTCGTCGCTTCGGGTCGCGCCCACGTCGGCGGCGAAGTCCTCCGCGCCGAAG
>NZ_CSTE01000002.1:687563-698565 GCF_001368915.1 Haloferax massiliensis
GCGAGGACGCCCGCCGCGCTCTCGACGATGGCGATGACCGGACAGTCCGCGCCCACCTCGCGGGCCGCGTCGGCGACGCTCGTCACGTCGTCGGCGCTCGCCGCCTTCGGGACGACGAGCGCGTCGGGCGGGTGAGCGGCGCAGACGGCGTCGATGTCGTCGCGGCCGGCGTCGCCGGGATTGACGCGGACCGCGACCTCGGCGTCGGGGTCGAAGTCGGGGTCCGAGAGGACGGCGGCGACGGTCTCCCGAGCCTCGGCTTTCCTGTCGGGCGAGACGGCGTCTTCGAGGTCGAAGACGAGCACGTCCGCGCCCGCGCCGGGGGCCTTCCGCAGCAGTTCGGGTCGGTCGCCGGGGGAAAACAGGACGCTTCGTCGGGGCATGGTGTGTGTATCGAGGGGAGCGGTGAAATATCGACTCGTCGGCGACCCGGTTCAGGGCCAGAGGCCGCGGTGTTCGTGCGCCTCGGAGACGCGTTCGAGCGCGACCATGTAGGCGGCGTCGCGCCACGTCGCGTCGTGTTCCTCGACGCGCTCGCGGACGGCGGTCCACGCGCGGAGCATCTCGGTCTCCAGTTCGTCGTGGACGCGTTCGAGCGACCACGAGCGGTGGTTGAGGTCCTGCAACCACTCGAAATACGAGACGGTGACGCCGCCGGCGTTGGCGAGGATGTCGGGGACGACCGGAATCTCGCGTTCCTCGAACAGTTCGTCCGCGGCCGACGTGGTCGGGCCGTTCGCGCCCTCGACGATGAGGTCAGCCCGCACGTCGCGGGCGTTCTCGGCGGTCAGGACGTTGCCGACGGCGGCCGGGATGAGCGCGTCGACGTCGAGTTCGAGCAGTTCCTCGTTCGAGAGCTTCCGCGGCGCGTCGTACTTCATGACGGCTTCGGGTTCCTCCTCGTGGGTCGGCACGTCGTGCGTGTCGAGGCCGTCGGGGTCGTAGATGGCCCCGTTCACGTCGGAGACGGCGACGACCGTCGCGCCCTCGTCGTCGAGGAGTCGCGCGGCGGGCGCGCCGACCGAGCCGAACCCCTGGACCGCGACGGTGGTGTCTTCGACGTCCCAGCCGAGGTAGCCGATGGCCTCGCGGGCGATGATGGCGACGGAGCGGCCGGGCGCGGTGTCGCGGCCCTCGCTCCCGCCGACGACCGGCGGCTTACCCGTCACGACGCCCGCCTTCGTCTCGCCTTCCTGCATCGAGTAGGCGTCCATGAACCACGCCATCGTCTGGGCGTCGGTGCCCATGTCGGGCGCGGGGATGTCCTTCGTGGGGCCGATGAAGGGCCGAAGCTCTTCTGCGAACCGGCGGGTGAGCCGCTCTTTCTCGTCGGCCGAGAGGTCCTTGGGGTCGACGACGATGCCGCCTTTGCCGCCGCCGAACGGGAGGTCCATCACGGCGCACTTCCACGTCATCCACATCGAGAGCCCGATGCACTCGGCTTCGGTCACGGCGGGGTGGAACCGGAGGCCGCCCTTGTACGGCCCGCGGACGCTGTCGTGCTGGGCGCGGTAGCCGGTGTAGACCGCGGTCGAGCCGTCGTCGCGTTCGAGCGGCACCGAGACGCGGTGGACCTGATTCGGGTGTCGAAGCCGCTCGATGACGCCGGGGTCGACGTCGAGGTTCGCCGCCGCGCGTTCGAGCTGTCGGCGGGCCGTCTGGAGGGCTGTCTCTTCGGTCGGTTCGTCGTCCGTCGCGGTGGATGGTGCTGCGGATGCCATGATTGGTCGTGCCGGCCGAGCGCCGGCTGTGCCGGGGGACAGACGCGTCGTCCCGCGCCCGCAGTGACGGCCGAATCGCCGACCGGACGGCCGACCGAATCAGCCGCAATCGGGCGCTTTCGCAATCCTCTATTGTGGATAATTATAATGGTTGTTATCTCCTTTCGCTCGGGGCAATAGTTGTCACGCGATGCGGGGCGACCGGCACGATTTTATCACGGTCTATCACACGTTTCGCCATGACCGGTCTGTACTACGAGGAGTTCGAGGTCGGCCGGACCATCGAACACGAGAAGCGACGCACCGTCTCGGAGTCGGACAACCAGCGCTTCTGCGACATGACGATGAACCAGCAGCCGCTCCACCTCGACGCCGAGTTCGCGGGCGACTCGCAGTTCGGCGAGCGACTGGTCAACGGCCTCTACACGATGAGCCTCGCGGTCGGCCTCTCGATTCCCGACACGACCGACGGGACCATCGTGGCGAACCTCGGCTACGACGACGTGTCCCACCCGAACCCGGTGTTCCACGGCGACACGCTCCGGGCGCAGACGACCGTCCTCGACAAGCGCGAGACCTCCGACGGCGAGCGCGGCGTGGTGACGATGAAAGTCGAGGTGTTCAACCAGCACGACGACCTCGTCTGCGAGTTCGAGCGCACGGCGCTGTCGCTGAAACGCGAGTTCGCCGTCGACGCGGACGGCGACTGAGTCGGCCCAGACTGCGTCGCTCTGCGGTTCCACGCCCACCCGCACCGTTTTCTCCCCGGCGTCGCTAGGCCGGACATGGATTTCGACGACCGCCCCGCGCGGTCCGCCTCGGCGGCCGACTGGGCTTCTTCGGCCACCGACCGGGCCGCGTCGGTCGCCGCCCGCGCACCGGACCCGACGACGCTTGCCCGGGTCGGCCTCGGCGCGATGGTGTTCGCCGCGGGCGTCCACAAGCTTCTGGACCCGCTTTCGTGGTCGGCGTACGTCGTCCCGTGGCTCGCGCCGCTGCTCGTCGTCTCGCCGGTGACGTTCATGCTCGCAAACGGCGTCCTCGAAGTCGGCTTCGGCGCGGCCATCCTCGCCGACCGCTACACCGCCCTCGCGAGCGCCGTCGCGGCCGTCTCGCTGTCGGCGACGTGTCTCTATCTCGCGGTCGTCTTCGTCGCGGAGGGCGGCCTGTTCGGCGACGTGCTCGCCCGCGACATCGGGCTCGCGGGGCTCGCGTGGGCCGTCTCGGTCGACTCGCTCCGGCGGCCTACCCGAACACCGTGACGAGGATGAGTTGGGTGTTCATCAGCCCGGCGACGCCCCACGGGACGGCCACGCCGATGGGAATCGCCCCGCGGTAGCGACTCGGGAGGGCGCGCCACGCGACGACCGCGACCGCGAGCACGACGAGTTTCAGCGAGATGAGCGCGCCAACCGGCCCGAACACGGGAATGAGCGCGAGCACGACGGGGTTCAGTTCGGCGAGTCCCCGGCCCAGTCCGTAGAGCGTCGTCAACACGTCGAGGACGAACGCCAGCATCGTCACGGTCCAGAGGACGTGCTCGTCGCTTACCGCGTGTGCGAATGCCGCTCGGGGCGTCTCGGGAAGGGGAACTTCGTGGCTCATGGCGGGCTATCGGCAGGCGACAGTTCCCGAAGCCGCGGCGAGACGGGACGGACGGGACGAGTGGGACGGGACGGGAGTCGGCCGACGATGAGGTTCGTACCACTCCGACCGTCCTCAGTACGAGCCGCTTAGGTCAGTTATCGTGAGAATACCGGCCGGAAAAACGGAGCATTAACCGCCGAAACCGGTTCAGATGACGGTTCCGTGCTTCTTGTCGGGGAGCGACTTGTCCACGTCCGCGTAGAACTCGAAGCGGGCCGCAAGCTCGTCGCGGAGGGTCGACGGCGGGACGATTTCGTCGATGACGACCTCGCTCGCCATCCGGTGGGCGTCGATGTCCTCGCGGTACTCCTCGCGGAGTTCGTCTTCCATCCGCGCCCGTTCCTCCGGGTCGTCGATGTCGGCGAGCTTGTTCGCGTACACCGCGTTGATGGCGGCCTCGGGGCCCATGATGCCGATCTCCCCCGAGGGGAGCGCGATGACGCTCTCGGGGTCGTAGGCGGGGCCGCCCATGGCGTAGATGCCCGCGCCGTAGGCCTTCCGCACGATGACGGTCTGTTTGGGCACCGTCGCCGACGACGTGGCGTAGATGAACTTCTTGCCCTTCTCCAGGATGGCGTCTTTTTCGACCTGCGAGCCGGCCATGAAGCCGGGCGTGTCACAGAGGTAGAGGAGCGGAATCTCGTAGGCGTCGCAGGTCCAGATGAACTCCGCGGCCTTCTCGGCGGCGTCGGGGAAGATGGCCCCCGAGCGCTCCGTCGGCTGGTTGGCGACGATGCCGACCGGCCGGCCGTCGATGCGGGCGAACGCGGTGACGATTTCCTTGCCGTAGTCGGGCTTCAGTTCGAACACGGACTCGGCGTCGACGACGCGCTCGATGAGGTCGTGGGCGTCGTAGGGGCGGTTCGGCGACTCGGGGATGAGTTCGTCGATGCCGTCGGGCGAGTACCGCGGCGGTTTCGACTCGGAGCGCGGCGGCTTCTCGCCGGCCTTGTCGGGGAGGTAGGTGACGAGTTGGGAGACGAGTTCGCGGGCGTGCGCCTCGTCGCGGGCGACGAGGTCGGCGCTTCCGGACTCCTCGGCGTGCATCCGCGCGCCGCCGAGGTCCTGCATGGAGATCTCCTCGCCGGTGACCATCTTCACCATGCGCGGCGAGGCGATGGCCATCGCGGACATCCCCTCGACCATGACCGTGAAGTCGGCGAAGACGGGCGTGTAGGCCGCGCCGGCGATGCACGGCCCGTAGAGGACGCAAATCTGCGGGACGTACCCCGAGAGCATCGAGTGGTTGTAGTAGTACTTCCCGATGCCCTCGCGGTTGGCGAAGAAGCCGGTCTGCTGGTCGATGCGGCCGCCGGAGGAGTCCATCAGGTAGAGCACCGGCTTGCCGGTCTTGAGCGCCCGCTGCTGCATGCGGAGGAACTTCTCGACGCCGCGGCGGGCCATCGACCCGGCCTTGACGGTGAAGTCGTTGGCCATGAAGTGGAGGTCGCGGCCCTCGAACTCGGCGGCACCCGTGAGGAGGCCGTCGCCCGGCAGGCGGGTGTTCGGGTCCGCCTCGTCGACCTCGGGGGAGTTCTCGTGCCACGAGTCGAAGTTGGCGAACTTGCCGTCCTCGAACGCCAGCCCCTCCGGGAACCAGCGGTCGAGGCGGTCGCGGACGAACAGTTTTCCCGACTCCGGCAGGCGCTGTTTGTACTTCTCGGGACCGCCGCCGAGGATGTCCGCTATCTCCTCGCGGAGTTTCTCCTCGCGCTCGGTCGGTCCCATGTCGTCGTCCAGCGGGAAGGTGTCCGCGGGCGGTTCGGCGTCCGCGACGGCCTCCTCGCCGTCGCCGACGAAGACGTTCACGTCCGTCCCGAGGTGTCGCGCCAGCGCGCTGGCGATGGCCTCGGCCTCGTCGCCGGTCGCGCCGTCGCCGATTCTGACCTTCATACTCGGTGATGCACCACCGTATTCAAAATGGTTTTCCATGTATGATTTGCCGGTCGGGCGAAAGCGATAGGCCCGATGCGCCCGCAGGACCAACGTGTCTCTTCCGCTCTCTCGACGGTCCCTCCTCGAAGCGGTCGGTGTGTTCGGCGTCGGTGCGCTCGCCGGGTGCATCGGTCGTCCGAAGTACGACCGCGAGACGCTCGACGACGCGAGCGAAACGCCGATTCCGACTGTTGGCTCGCCTTCGCTCCCGCTCCCGAACGGATACCTGACGACGGGGCGAACTATTGCACGGGAGCGCGCGGAGCGACTCGACGCCCGACTCTCGAACCTCCCGGCCGAACTCGACGCGAGCGACCGCGCCGTGGCGTCCGCGCGGGACGACCTCTCTGATGCGCGGCGATTCCTGAGCGGGAGCCACCAGCGAACGGCGGCGCTCGACGCGATTCGCTACGCCCGCGAGACGCTCGGCGAAGGCCACGGTTGGCTCGACGCGGCCGAGGGAATCGCGACGGAGTCGGCGCTCCGGAACCGGCTCGACGACTTCGGACCGCTGGTGGCCGAGCGTCGCCGCGATATCGAGTACCGGGCGACGACGGTCCCCGCCGGAATCGTCGTTGCGAGTGCGATAGAAGAACGGATTCACCGCGCGGACGCCGCGCTCGAAGCGGGGTCGTGGGACCTCGACAAAGCCGAACGGGCGGACGGCGACGAGCGCGTGCAGTATCTCGCGATGTCGGCGGGCGAGGTCGTGGCGACTCGTGTCGCCCTCGCCGACGCGGGCGCGCTCGTCGACGGACAGCGGGAACGCGTGTTCGAACACACGTCGGACCTTCGCCGACCGATGACCGCCGCGGCTGAGAGGCTTCTCCGAGCGACGAGCGAGACCGTCGCCGAGTTCGAACCCGTTCCGACGGGTCGACCCGTCGAAGCGATGGTCGTCGCGAGGCTCGCACCCGACACTGAACAAGCGAGCGCGGCGCTCGACCGCGGCGCACCCGCGACGGCGCTCGACGCGCTCGCGGGGGTCGTCCACGCAATCCGCATCCGGGCGCGCGTTCTCGACGCGCTCGATGCCGAGCGCCTCCCGAAGGCAGACGCGGCAGCGACCGTGGTTCGAACCCGTAGGCGGGCGGTCGACGCCCTCTGCGAGTCGCTCGGGTCGAATCCGGGGCCGGTCGAACGGGAGCGACTCCGGTACGCCGAAGACGTGGTTCTCGGCGGCGACCGGCATCTCGAACACCTCCGCGAGTCGGCGCGGCGGAACGATTCGGCCGCGACCGACGCCGCCAGACGTGCGACCGCGGCGTACGCGTTCGGTCGCCTCGCGGCCGAGACGGCGACTGCCGCGGCTCAGCGGGTCGTTTCTGCCACCGAAAACGAAGTTCCGAGTTAGGCGAGCGCGGCTTCGAGCTTCGCGATGAGGTCGGTGTTGCCGACGTACATCGGGGTCCGCGCGTGGAGTTCGTCCTTGTCCACGTCGAGAAGCGACTTCGTGCCGTCGGAGGTCGCGCCGCCGGCCGTCTCGATGACGTAGCCGATGGGGTAGCCCTCGAACTGGACGCGGAGTTTGCCCTCGGGGGCGGACTCCAGCGTGGGGTACGCGAAGATGCCGCCGTAGGTGAGAATCTGGTTCACGTCGCCGATCATGGAGCCGCCGTAGCGGAGCTTGCGCGAGGGGTCCTGTTCGACCTCGCGGGCGAACGCCTCGAAGTCGTCGGTCCAGTCGGGGACGCGGCCGCCGAAGCCGTACACCGACCCCTCGTCGGGGAGCGTGACGTCCTCGCGGACGAGTTCGTGGCTCGCGTCGTCGTGGATGACGTACTCGTCGACGTGGCCGTCGCGGGCGACGACCATCGTCATGACGGGGCCGTAGAGGACGTAGCCGGCGGCGACGAGGTCGCGGCCGTGGGCCGGGAGGGGCGACTCGTAGACCGCGAAGATGGTCCCCATCGTGTTGTTCGGTTTCAGGTTCGACGAGCCGTCGAGCGGGTCGACCGCGACCGACAGGCGGCCGGTGCCCACGTCGACCGACTCGGGGCGCTCCTCGCTTGCGTACTCGCCGACGCCGTCGAGCGCGCCGATGCGCTCGCAGAGGAGGTCGTCGGCGAACACGTCGGCGGCCATCTGCGTCTCGCCGCTCGGGTTCTCTTCTTCGGCGGTGACGCGCCGACCGGGGAGGCCGGTTCGAATCTCGGGCGCGGTGCTCGCGATGACGTCGACCACGCCGTCGATGGTCCGCACGTCGCGGGCGGTGTCGGCGGTGTTGACGTCCGTCGTCGCCATCAGGCCCACCCCTCGGGGCGTCGGCGAGTCGTCGGCGAATCGTCGGCGAGGCGGGAACTCCCCCCGAACGTCGTCGGGGCGGAAGATACCGTCTGCGGGGAGTCGACGGCCGTGTCGGAGCCGGGCATCATCTGATTCAAAATGGTGTAACTACCTATATAAAGACTACGTCTAGGGTCGTTTAGGGAATATTGTTGAATATGGTGGTTATGAAGTTCGTAACGAAATATTACGGGATAATCTCTTCCGAATAAAAATTACTACTCAGATAGTAAAAATTCGGCCGGGGGGAGTTGCAACCGAGACTCACTCCATCGCGTCGCGCGCCTGCGCCTTCCACGCGCTGACGACGGTCGGGTCGATTTGGAGGGCGTCTGCGACGTGTTCCGGGTCGGCGGTGGCGAGCCGTCTGACGGAGCGGACGCCCGCCTCCGCGAGCAGTTCGGCGTCGTCCTCGCCGATGCCGGCGAGCGTCGTGAGCGGTTCGGGTTTCGACCGTTCGCGCCACGCCTCTTCGGCCGCGAGCGCGTCGCCCGAGCCGTCGGCGGACGCCCCCGTCGTCCCGGTCGGCGTCCAATCGCCCGACGCGGTCGGCTCCGAGTGTACGTCCGCCCCGTCTCCCCCGTCCCCCGAACCCGACGGCGTCCAGTCCCCGTCTCGCGCGGGCCTGTTTTTCCCCGCCGCCTCGCCCCGGCCGCTCGGGGTCCAATCGCCGGCTTCGCCGTTGCTGTCGCCGTCGTCGGTGTCGGCTGCGCCGTCGGTCTCGTCCCAGTCGCCCGAACTCGCGGCGACCCACGCGCGCTCGTCGTCGCCCAGTCCGCGGACCTGCGAGGAGCGCCGGTCGAGGTCGTCGCCGGAGTTGAACGACCACGAAAGCGAGTGCCAGCGCCGAATCTTCGCCGCCACGCCGGGGTTCGTCCCCGCGGCGACGAGGTCGCGGTAGCACACCTCGCCGTCGACGATAGCGGCCGCGTCGATGTTCGCCCCGGCGAGGCACTCGGCGGTCGCCGGGCCGACGTATTTCAGGTCCTGTAGCTCGGTCGGGACGCCGTCGCTCGCGCGGTCGCCCCGCGGTCTGAGCAGGTGGGTCAGCGCCTCGTCGGGGTCCGATGGCCCCTCGTCCGGCCCGTTCGCCCGGTCCGTGCCCTCCTCGTCGCTCCGGTGCGCGTCCGAGACGGCTTCCCCTCCGTCCCCGCCCGCGTCGTCTTCGTCGTATCTGCCGGCGTCATTCACCCCAATCACCGTTGCATATCCCCATTCTTGCGCCCGACTTGAGTCTTCCCGTGACAGTCACGAGTCTGTCACTATTCCGAACGCATCGGCAAGTTTTACCTCCCCACCTCGCGCAGACCCGGACATGTACGATACCGAAGATATCGACACGGTGGGCGTCGTCGGCGCGGGAACGATGGGCAACGGCATCGCGCAGGTGGCCGCGATGGCCGGCTACGACGTGGTCATGCGCGACCTCGAAACGGAGTACGTCGAACGCGGCCTGTCGGCCATCGACGACAGCCTCTCGCGGTTCGTCTCCAAGGAGAAACTGACCGAGGACGAGGCCGATGCGACGAAGGGGCGCGTCTCGGGGACGACCGAACTCGCGGACCTCGCGGACTGCGACCTCGTGGTCGAGGCGGCGGTCGAGAACATGGACGTCAAGCGCGAGGTCTTCGCCGACCTCGACGACATCGTGCCGGAGGGCGTCGTGCTGGCGACGAACACCAGCACGCTCTCCATCACGACCATCGCGGCCGCGACAGAGCGCCCCGAACTCGTCGTCGGCCTCCACTTCATGAACCCCGTACCGATTATGAAGGGCGTCGAGGTCGTCCGCGGCGAGAAGACCGACGACGAGGTCGTCGCGTTCGCCCACGACTTTTCGGAGGCCCTCGGCAAGGAGACGTGGGAGTCCGACGACAAGCCCGGCTTCGTCACCAACCGCATCCTCATGCCGTGGCTCAACGAGGGCATCCGCGCCTACGACGAGGGCGTCGCCGAAAAGGAGGACATCGACCGCGGCATGACCCTCGGCACGAACGTCCCGATGGGGCCGCTCACCCTCGCGGACCACATCGGCCTCGACATCTGTCTGGACGCCTCCGAGACGCTGTTCGAGGAACTCGGCGACCGCTACAAGCCGGCGTACCTGCTCAAGCGCAAGGTCGCGGCGGGCGACCTCGGCAAGAAGACGGGCAAGGGCTTCTACGAGTACGACTAGGTACGACTGACGGCGCTTTCCGGCGGTCGCGGGCGTCTTCCACCGTGGGCCGCAAGGAGACGAAACTGTTGCCCCGCGAAGGGGAAGGCTATCAATCCTGAAACCCCGCGCGAACGCTTTTTATGCCGTCCCGCGTGAAACTCTCACAATGATTACGGTCGAGAACCTGCGGAAGACCTACGGCGACTTCCCCGCCGTCGTGGGAAGCGACTTCTCGGTCGAGTCGGGCGAGGTGTTCGGCATCGTCGGCCCCAACGGCGCGGGGAAGACGACGACGCTGAAGATGCTCGCCGGACTCGTCGAACCGACCGGCGGGTCGGCCTCGGTGCTCGGATACGACCCCGAGGAGCCGGCGATGCGGCGCAAACTCGGCTTTCTCCCCGAGGAGTCACCGCTGTACGAGGACATGACGGCGCGGTCGTACCTCCGGTTCTTCGCCGACCTCTACGACGTGCCCCGAGACGTGGCCGACGAGCGAACCGGCGCGGTGCTCGACCGCCTCGACCTCGAATACCGCGACCGCCGGCTCGGCGACATGTCGAAGGGGATGAAGCGCAAGGTCGCCATCGCCCGGTCGCTCGTCAACGACCCCGACCTGCTCATCTACGACGAACCGGCCAGCGGTCTCGACCCGCTGACGACGAACGTCGTCCTGGAGTTCGTCCGCGAACTCCGCGACGAGGACAAGACCGTCGTCTTCAGCGCGCACAACCTGTTTCACGTCGAGTCCATCTGCGACCGCGTGGTCATCATGAACCGCGGGGAAATCATCGCCCGCGGGACGGTCCCCGAGATTCGCGCGGAACACGGCGAGACGACGTACCGCGTGTTCACGACCGTCCCGCTCGCGGAGACGCTCCCCGCGGACGACGAAGTCGACGGCGAGGAGCGCCACGTCGCCGTCGTCGACGAGATGGCGGCCGTCGAATCGCTCCGCGAGCGCGCCGAGGCCGCCGGCGGCCGCGTCGCCGACATCCGAACCGACGAGGCGTCCTTAGAGGACATCTTCCTCCGCCTCGCTCGCGAGGCCCCGACGACGAGCGAAGCCGAGGGCGGCCGCGGGGAGGCGGCTCCCGGTTCGCGCGGCGGCGACGAGCACGAACCGCGCGTCGTCGGAGGAAACAGCCAGTCGTGACCGACCTCAGAACGCGGCTCGTCGCACACGCCCGGACCGTCCTCCGAATCGCCCGCTGGGAGGTGTCGCGCTCGGCGGGGACGCTCGACCGCCGAACCGCCG
>NZ_CSTE01000002.1:699880-749484 GCF_001368915.1 Haloferax massiliensis
GCGGCGTCGACGCCCCGTCGCTCGGCGGGATGGCGGGCCTCTTCGGCGGCGACACCAGCGGGTCGCCGGCGAGCATCAGCCCGCCGTTCCCCTTTGCCTCGCTCGTCCTCGCGTTCGCCTTCCTCGTGCCGATGAACTTCGTGATTCAGGCGTACGGGTCGAGCATTCTCAACGAGCGCATCAACCGCCGCGGCGAACTGCTCCTCGTCGCGCCCATCTCGCCGGGCGACATCGTCGCCGGCAAGACGCTCCCGTACCTGCTCGGCACGGTCGCTATCACCGTCGCCATCGCGGCGGCGGTCGGCGGGGGCGTCGTCTCGGTGGCCGCGGTCGTTCCCGTCGGCCTGCTGTTCCTCGCGTCGACGTTCGTCGGCGCGATGTTCGCCCGCTCGTTCAAGGAACTCACGTTCGTCACGGTGACGGTGTCGGTGTTCCTGACGACGTACACGTTCGTCCCGGCCATCTTCACGAACATCACGCCCATCGCCCTCATCTCGCCGCTGACGCTCGTCGTCCGCGACCTCGCGGGCGAGTCGATTCCGCTCGGCGAGTTCCTGTTTTCGGTCGGGCCGATTCTCCTCGCCGCGGGCGTGCTGTTCCTCCTCGGCGTCGGCGTCTACCGCGAAGAGGACATGTTCACCCAGCGACCGGTCCCGCTGAAGTTCCTCGACGCGCTCGACAGCCGCATCTCGCGGGCGCGCTCCGTGGCGACCCTGTCGGCGCTGTCGATTCCGTTCGTCTTCATCGCCGAACTGCTGGCCATCGCGGTGCTTTTCGTCCTCCCCATCGACCTGACCGTCCCGCTGGTGCTGGTCGCGGTCGCGGTCGTCGAGGAGTTAGCCAAGAGCCTCCACGTCCTCGCCGCCTTCGAGAAGGCGCGGTTTTCCCGGACGCTCCGGTCGTCGCTCGTCCTCGGCGGGCTCTCGGGGCTCGGCTTCTTCGTCGGCGAGAAGTTCACCGCCATCGCCCAACTCGCCGGGTTGCAGTCTCTCACCCTCGGACAGACCGCCTTCGCGCCCTCCGGCGTCGGCATCGCCGACGGGACCGGCGTGAGCGCCCTCGTCGTCCTCGGCCTGTTCCTCGCGCCGCTGGCGCTCCACGCGGTGACCGCCAGCGTGACCGCCCTCGGGGCGAGTCGCGGGCGCTCGGCCTACGGCGTCGCGCTCGTGGGTGCAATCGCCATTCACCTCGTCTACAACCTCCAGGTGGTGAGCGCCCTTGGGTAACCCGCGATTCGCCATCGCCCGCCGCGAACTCGGCAGTCTCCGCAAGGAAAAGACCATCGTGCTGGCGCTGGCCATCCAGCTGTTCGTCGCGGCGTTCTCGTCGTTCCTCGTCGTCGGGCTCGTCTCGCTGTACGACCCCGGTTCGGCGAGCTATCAGGTGGACGTGGCCGTCACGGGCGACGAGGAGGCGGTCGAGGACCTGCTGCGCGCCGTCGGAACCGAAGACGGACTCAGCGGGCGGCCGTACGCCTCCTCGTCGGACGCGCTGACGGCGTTCCAACAGCGGGAGGTCGATGCCGTCTTAGAGGCGTCCACGGGCGAGGACGGCAGGATACGAGTCGCGGCGGTCGCGCCCGACTCGGGGGTGGAGACGACGGCGGTCGTCGTCCGCCTCCGCGACGCGCTCCGCGAACTGGAGCGCACCGAGCGCGCGGAGCGGAGCGCGTACCTCGCCACGGACCCGCTTTCCCTCCCGCCGGCGGCGGAGTCGAGCCCGTACTTCGGCTTCACCTACACGGTGCTCGTTCCGCTGCTGCTGTTCCTGCCCGTGTTCATCTCCGGGTCGCTGGTGGTCGATTCGCTCGCCGAGGAGGTCGCCCGCGGGACGCTCGAACTCCTGCGGGTCGCGCCCGTGAGCTTCGCAGCCGTCGTGGACGGAAAGCTCCTCGCGGCCGGCGGGCTGGCCCCGGTGCAGGCTGTCGCGTGGATGCTCCTCCTCCAACTGAACGGGTCGACTATCGAGAGCGTCCCGTGGCTGTTCGGCATGGTCGCCGGGCTCTCGGCGGTCGTCGTCACCCTCGGCGCGGCGGTGGCGATTACCTCGCCCGACCGCCGGGTGGCACAGCTCCTGTACTCCATCGGCGTGCTCCTCGTCTTCGCGGGCACGTCGCTTCTGCCGCTGAACCCCGCGAACACGGCCGCGCGACTGGCGCTCGGAACCGCGGGCGTCGGCGCGAAGGCCGCCGTCGCGGGGCTGGTCTTCGTCGGCGTCGTCGCGCTCGTGGGCCTCCGAATCCTCGTCGACCGCGTGGACCCGAACGAACTCGGCTGAGGCTGTCGTCCCCGTTTTCCGCCCCCCGCGCGTTCGGGCTCCGCCGACACCGCACCGGAAGTCGTACAAGCCCCGAGTCCGAGAGGCGACACATGCCACTCGGAGGAACCGCGAAGAAGCTCCAGAAGGTCGCAGAGATGGCCGAAGACGTGTACAAGAAGCTCAACGAACTGCGCGAGCAGGTCGTCGAGGTCCGCGAGACGGTCAACGAGACGAAGTCGCGCGTCGACCGGCTCGAAGCCGAGAACGCCGAACAGCGGGCGATTCTCGAAGCCATCGCGGAGGAACAGGGCGTCGACCTCGACGCCGCGATCGCGCAGGCGCACATCTCCGAGGCCGAGGAGGACGCGGCCGGAGACGAGACTGAGACCGTCGCCGACGCCGCGTCTGAGTCCGACGCCGCCACGTCGAGCGACGCCGCCACCGACGAGGCGTAACCCGACCCAACACCCGTCTCCGTTCCCGTCTGTATCTTCGTCGCTCTCCGCGCTCTTTCGGTCTCGCACTACCGCGCACAGCCTCGGCCTCCCGAGAGGACCGTCTTCGGCCGGCACGAAACACCCCGACGGGGGCCCGGCCCTCGACGGGCGACAACGGGATGAAAACGTTCAGGGTACGGGGCAACTTTTGCCCAGGTATGACCACGCACCGCGAACCCCTCGACTCGGTGCTCGACGCCGTCGGCGAGACGCCGCTCGTCAGAGTCCACGCGTCGCCCGACGAGGTGCCCGTCTACGCGAAGCTCGAATCGTTCAACCCGGGCGCGAGCGTCAAGGACCGCATCGGGAAGTACATGCTCGAACGGATGCTCGAATCGGGCGAACTCCCCGAGGGCGGAACCATCGTCGAGCCGACCGCCGGCAACACCGGCATCGGCTTCGCCGTCGCGGCCGGGCAGCTCGGCATCCGCGCGGTGTTCGTCGTCCCCGAGCGGTTCAGCGTGGAAAAGCAGACGCTCATGCGCGCGCTCGGAGCCGACGTGGTGAACACGCCCACCGCCGACGGGATGGGCGGCGCTATCGACCGCGCGCACAAGCTCGCCGACGAACTCGACGACGCCGTCGTCCCCCAGCAGTTCTCCAACCCGCTCAACCCCGAGGCGCACTACGAGACGACCGCGCCCGAGATTTACGACGCGCTCGACGGCGAGGTCGGCGCGCTCGTCGCCGGCTGCGGCACCGCGGGCACGCTCATGGGAGTGGCGCGCTACGGCCGCGAGCGCAACGAAGACACGTTCGTCACCGCGGTCGAACCCGAGGGGTCGCTCTACGCCCGACTCCACGGCCGCGACGTGGCGGAGGCGTCGTACAAGACCGAGGGCATCGGCACGCACGACCCCGCGACCAACGAGCTGTTCGACCCCGAACTGGTGGACGAAATCGTCCAAATCGGCGACCGCGACACCCACGCCGAGATGCAGCGCCTCGCCGCGGAGGAGGGTCACCTCGTCGCGTCGAGCGCCGCCGCCAACTCGCTGGCCGCAATCGACGTGGCCGAGCGCGCCGCCGCCGGCGACATCGACCTCCCGCACGACGCCGTCGTCACGGTCTTTCCCGACTCCTCGGAGCGATACCTCTCGAAGGACGTCTACGGCGACTTCGAGTCGTGGGAAGGCTAGCGGAGACCGCCTCGAAGCCGGTCCCGGTCGATTCGCCGCGTCGCCGCCCGCTCAGGCGAGCCGCGAGTGCTCGACCTTGAAGCACCGGTCCTGAACGAACGAGAGCCCCGCCTCCTCGGCGCGGGCGGCCGCGTCGTCGTCGCGGATGCCGAGCTGGAGCCAGACCGCCTTCACGTCGCCCCGGTCGGCCGCGCGGTCGATTGCGGCGTCGACGATGTCGCCCGCCTCCTCGGACGGTCGGAACACGTCGACGATATCGACGTCTTCGTCCACGTCGGCGAGCGAGTCGTACGCCGTCTCGCCGAGAATCTCGTCGTGGAACGGGTTGATGGGGACGACGCGGTAGCCCTGTCTCTGTATGTACGACGGGACGTCGTGGGCAGGCTTTCCGGGCGTGGCCGAACAGCCGACGACCGCGACGGTCTCGGCGTCGAACAGCGCGCGGATGTCGTCGTCGCTGGTGATGGGCATACCTACGACGTGGCCGGCTTCGGATAAAAACGTCAGGCGGCTGTGCGACGCGGCCGCCGTCTCGACGCCCACAGTCGTCGTCTCGGCGGTCGCCGACGCGAGCGGAGCCGACTAGTGGTCGGCGATGCGGATGTCCGGCGGCGCGTCCTCGTGGGTCGTGATGATGCCGTCGAACAGCTGTTTGATGGTGTTCATCGTCCGGTCGTCGTGGGCGTCGGCGTCGATGGTGAACAGGCCGAGGCCGCCCACGCTCTGGATGCGGCCGGTGAACACGTGGAGGAACCTGAAGACGGTCTGGAGGTCGGCGTACATCAGGAGCGTCGACAGCGAGTGGAGCATGATGCGGTTCCCCGGAAGTCCACGGCCCTGGTAGTACTCCTGGAGAATCTCCGAGAGTTTGATTCCGATTCCGGTCATGTCGACCGGCGACGACGTGTAGCGGATTCGCTCGTCGTCGCGGACCTCGCCGACGCCCTGCTGTTTCGTGACGCAGTCGACGACCGCGACGGGTTTGCCCTCGTAGTCGAGTCGCTTGCCGAAGTCCGAGAGGATGCGGTCCGCGCCGTCTTTGGTGGTGACGATGACGGAGCCCTCGCCGGTTCGCGTCCCCTCCGCGAGGATGTCGAGCGCCAGCGAGCGCTTCCCGGTCAACGGCGGTCCGACGAGGAGGAGGTTCGTGCCCGGTTCGACCTCGACGTCGAGATCAGCGCCCAGGTTATACATGCAGGTACCTCGGCTCGATGTCGTCGACTCCGAGGAATGCACTCGCCTGACGCTTCCGCTCGCCGGGGGTCATCGGATAGTACGACCATACAGTGAGCCGGTAATATTCTTTTTGATTGGAGGATCGAACACTTCCGGTTCGTCGGGGTGTTCCCCGGGAACTGACCGGTCGCTCAGCCCCGGTGTTTATAAAAGTCCCCTCGCCGGTCCCATCGCCCGTCCGAGGATGAACGCGAACGCCGCGAGGAACATCCCGTGTTTGAGTCGACGCTGGGCCGCGGCGGGGTCACTGAACGACCGGGCGGCGGCGACGAGCATGAGCGCGTCGGCGGGGACGACCGCACCGAGGTACGCCAGTCCGAACTCGCCCCAGACGAACGGCACCGCGCTCGCGCCGACGGCGACCGCGAGGACGGCCGCACCCAGCCACAGCGACGCCGCCTCGCCGACAACGATGGGGAGTGTCCGGAGCCCCTCGGCTCTGTCGCCGTCGATGTCTTCGACGTCTTTGACGATTTCGCGGGTCAGCGTCGCCAGCGCGGCGAGCACGCAGAGGACGGCCGCGCCCAACGGCTCGCCGATGGCTGCGCCGCCGAACAGGAACGTCGAGCCGGTGAGCGCGGCGACGACGACGTTGCCGACGCCGGGGAGGCCCTTGAAGAACTCCGTGTACGCGAGGAGCGCGACGAGATTGACCACGGCGATGGCGATGGCGACGACCGGCAGCACGAGCGCCGAGACGACCGCGCCGCCGAACAGCGCGACGCTGAACCACTTGGCTTCGGCGGCGCTCACCGCCCCGCGAGGAATCGGCCGGTCGGGCCGGTTGATGCGGTCGATTTCGCGGTCGAAGTAGTCATTGATAGCGTTACCCGCTCCCGTGGCGAACACGGTGGCGAGCATCGCTGCGACGACGACGACCGCGTCGCTGGGGGTCGCCCCCGCGACGAACGCCCCGGTGAACGTGAGCACGCCCGCGGCGACGGCGTTTCCCGGTCGGGTGAGTTCGACGAACCCGCGCGCCCGCGCTCCGAGAGACATACCCCGTACTGTTCGGAGGTCGGGTATAAATCGCGCGGAGTCGCCGCCTCGAATCAATCCATTTAAAACAATCCACGACTGACGAAGTTGTGTAGGGCGCTTAGCTCAGTCTGGACAGAGTGCTTGGCTTCGGACCAAGTTGCCGTGGGTTCAAATCCTGCAGCGCCCATCCAAAATTTGGGGCCTTCGAGGCCGAAATTAAAAGGCCGAGAGACGGCTCCACGCCGTCGATATCGGCCAAATCGGGCGTTTCTCAAAATCGGCGAGAAAATTATTCCCTCAGCTCCCATGCAACGGGTCGCCGCCGTCGGGCGAAATTAGAAGCCAAGAGGGGTGCATGATAGATGTCTCACGTTCGTCGCGAGAGACATCTATGGCGGTACGTCGAGTACCGGTGTGGGAGCTGTCACGAGTGGTGTCTCGTCGATCACTCGACGCGCGCGGCGAAGATGCGCGAGTGCAAAGACTGCGCGCGCATCCCCGCCATCGAGGACGAGATTCGGGACCATCGTCTCACCTCGCTGTTGTGGGCACACCAACTGGCCGCAGAAACCACCGCAAGGACCGGAACAGCGGAGGGCGGGTCCCAGTCCGCCCGGAGCGGCCGGAAGCAGGGGCTTGCCCCTGACCCGGAAGCCGGTCCGCATGAGGCACACCAACTGGCCGCAGAAACCACCGCAAGGACCGGAACAGCGGAGGGCGGGTCCCAGTCCGCCCGGAGCGGCCGGAAGCAGGGGCTTGCCCCTGACCCGGAAGCCGGTCCGCATGAGGCCGGCGGCCGCCGGCCGAAAACGAGCGGCGGTAAGGCCCAGTGCCGTCTGAGCGATTTCATCCGCACA
This sequence comes from Haloferax massiliensis, assembly GCF_001368915.1. Lineage (GTDB taxonomy): Archaea > Halobacteriota > Halobacteria > Halobacteriales > Haloferacaceae > Haloferax > Haloferax massiliensis. The sequence continues at coordinate 706,850 of NZ_CSTE01000002.1, forward strand.
GACGGGGGTAACGGTGAGTAGCGAGGGCACCCCCGCATCCGGCGGGCACGACTCACCAGCCGACGGTGTGGCCTCTCGGCCTTCCAAGGAGACTAACTCTGTAGAGCTCTCTACCACCGATTCTCCAGCAGAGGATAACTACGACGAACGAGTCCACGAACGCGTACTGGAGTTCACCGAGAAATACCCCGAACTGGCCGAAACGCCGGTGTGCGAAACACACGGTCGAAAGCTCCGGCGCATCGTGACCGAAGCGGACTGGCGCGATACGTACGTAGAGGCAGAGGACCCGATGGAAAACGGGTTCTACGTGACGGAGTTGGAGAAACGCCGCGCGGCGACGTGGGCGGACGCGTTGAGCGCGTTTCTCACCTCGCACGTCGACTACAAAGGACTGCTCGCGCGCTTCGCGAACGACGACGGCGATGAGTTCGAACTCCCGCTGACCGACGCGTGGGGCGAGACGTACTCGCGCAAGCAGTACGCTCGCGCGCTCGCGCTCCAGCGACAGATGGGCGGCGGTGAACGACCGTCCGGCGGCGAAGCAGTCGCGGCGTGGGGCTCGCCCGCGACCGCGATGCTCACGTTCACCGCGTCGTCGGTGCCGAACGGGGAGCGACTGCCGCCAGTCGAACACACCGACGCGCTCCACGACGCGTTTTCGTACGATGGCGTGCGCGACACACTCCGCAACACGATGGAGTATCATCTCGGCCTCGACGCCGACGAGTGGGGTTACTGGCTCCAAGCAGAACCGCACGGAATGGGTGGCGACGGAAGCGGAATGAACGCGTGCTACTCGCATCTGCACGTAGGCGTCTACTTCGATGCGGCTGACCTCGACCTCGAAGCGGTCGGCCCGGAGTTTGAACGGGTGATAGACAAACACGTCGCGGAGTGCGAATACGCCTCGTTTAGCGCCCACGACTACAGAAATACGGACTACTTGAACGACTCCGACGGGTGCATCTCGCTGAACGCCGGCGTCGAAAACATGGGTTCGTACCTTGCCGCGTACATGGGTGGCTACACGGAGGAACTGCTGGACAAGCCGGTCGAATACCTCGCGTGGGGTGCAATCTACTGGTCAGCGGCTCGACGCCGAACCTCGCGGTCGAAAATCGTCACTGAAGCGATCAAAGCGGACGCGTGCGAACAGCGTGCGGAGTCCAGCGAGTCGAACCAGACCGACGCGCACGGCGAGGCCGTCGTGTGGAACGACGGCCGCGGCCCCGACGTAGTGTGCGCGTGCTGTAACTCCGGCTGGGCTATCGACCAGGAACGGCTCGACGAACCGGTTCCTGACGACGACCTCGCCGGCGCCCTCGCGGATGGCGGCGAGCCGGACGCCTCGCGTTCGGAACGCTCGTTGGCTGAACGCTGGCCGAGCGCCAAAGCGGCAGTGAGCGTCGGTGAATCGCCGACAAAGACGCGGATACGGAAGCGTGTCGAAACGGAACTGAAGTACAGCGACGAGACGCCTTCGGTGGCGTCGATGCTCGGTCGGAACATGATTGACCCGAAGCATGCCGAGTTCGTCGAATCGGTTATGAACGGGGAGGACAACTCAGAACCGGAATCGTTCCGCCGTGCATCGCTTTCGTCTGAGTGGCGACTGGAAGCGATTATCGACCGCGACGGCGAGGAGCACCTGCCCGGAGGCGGCGGCGTTGATATGGCCCCGCTGAAGCTCCCACTCCAGCGGGTGCTGCAAGAGACGCGGCTTCAACACGACCTACAGAAGGGCGAGATGTGGCGCTGCACGGAGTGTAACTTCGGTATTTACAACAAACACCAGATGGCCCGGCACTTGGTCGAAGGCCACGGCCTCGACCGCCCGGAGAGTGCCGACCACGTCCTGCACGTAGAGGATTACTTCGACAAAGACCGCGAGTGTATGCGGCACCCGGCAAGAGAGGATGAGTAACCGTGTTTCAGACTACTTTCACTAGAGTCAGTTTTAGGTTTAATATTAAAATTGCTAATATCTAGTTGCAATGGCATCCGAACCAATGTCGTTCGACGACTTCGAAGAAACGCAAGTCGAAGACGACTACGACGACGGAGTAGAGGAAATCAAGTTCGAAGTCGACGAGCCGGTCATCGGCGTTATCGTCGACATCGACCGCGACGTGGGACCGAACGAAAACGACGTAATCCATCTCGCCCGCGGCGGCGACCTCGGCGACCGCGTGAAGTTCTGGTCGAACGGCCAGATTCGCCGGACCATCGACAAGAAGGGTCTCGGCAACGGGAGCTGGCTCGCGGTCAAGAAGACCGCCGAGACGCGGACGTACGAAATCGAGCATGACGACGGCTCGACTGAAGAACGCGAGTACCACGTCTTCGACGTGAGGGGCGAGTAATGGCGTCGCGCTACTCGCAGGGCCTCGGTGGCCTCGCGTCGGACTACGCGATGCTTCGGACCATCCCGGCGCTCCTGTCGGTCGTGTTCGTTGCAACGGGCCTGTACGCCTTCGGCGGCATCTCCGACATCACCATCACGTGGCTGTCGTCCTACACGCTGACGAGCGAGCACGCGACGCTCGGCGGCATCCTCGTGTACGCGGTGGCGTTCATGTCGAGCGAGACGAAGTCGCTCGAACACTACGAGTACTGGGAGATGGCGTTCATCGTCGCGTCGCCTGCTGTCATCCTCGGCTGGCAGTACGTGACCGAAATCAAGGACCTCCTGCTCGGACTGGGCGACCCGCTGGGCGCGCAAGTCGCGTTCCTGATTACGGTCGTCGGCTGGGCGGTCGCCTGCTGTCATCCTCGGCTGGCAGTACGTGACCGAAATCAAGGACCTCCTGCTCGGACTGGGCGACCCGCTGGGCGCGCAAGTCGCGTTCCTGATTACGGTCGTCGGCTGGGCGGTCGCCGTGAGGTAACCCGACCATGACACTTCCTTTCGGCCTCACCAGACTGGAAGCGACTGCGACGCTCGGCTACCTCGCCGCGTGTCTCGGTGCAACTGCGTTCATCATCACGGGAGGTCTCTGATGCGCGAGTTCGCTCGACGCGGGCTCGCTGTCCTGTTTGCTGTCCTGCTCGTGACAGCAGGTGCTTCGGGTCCAGTGTCCGCGACGCTCGGGTTCCAAGACTGCGATGTCTCCGATTCCGCGATATCGGCGTTCATCAACAGTCTGATTAACCCGAACGGCGACGAGTGTCGGTTCAATCCGACCGACTCGACGCTCGACCTCGACGGGACGCAAGACAAGGTAGAGTTGTACTCTGCGGCGTCGGCTGAGAAGACGGCGCTTGAGTCGTACAACACGGCGATGGACAACTACCTGAACGACACGGAGTCCGTCGCGTGGATGAAAGCGCAGGTTGCTGTCGCTGAGGCGTACGAGGACGGTAAGACGAAAGAGCAGGCGCGTATCGACGCGAGACAGGCGATTGCTGACTACTACGCTGTCAAGCAGAAGAACGACATTGCGCGGTGGAATGCGACCGTCTCGGCGGCTGAGATGAGCATCGAAGAACGCTCCGAGTCGGAGCCGATCAACAACTCGTCTTACGTCACGAAAGACGACTTCGCACAAGTCGATAGCGAGAGTAGCTGGTCTGTCTCGAAGACCTACGAAGGCGTGAACACGTCGTCGGTGACTCTCGTCAATGATTCGTCTGCTGACGTGCTCGCCTACAACTACACTATCGGAGATGGTTACAACAGCGTCAACACGTACGAGACGTACTACGTGACTCCGGCTCGGCACGAGTGGTTACAGATAGACGGGAACTTCGGCTGGGGTTTCCGCGGCTGGGATATCGCCGCGCCGAACAGCAACTACGATTCGATGACCTTCATCGAACACCAGTCGTTTACGGACCGCTGGAACCGCTACGAGACGAAGAACGACGACCTCCAAGCGGAGGCCGGTAACTTCGTGAATGCGACGTACGACGACTTCGCGGCTGGAAATATCAATTCGTCCGACGTGATTTCGGCGAACACGGCGATGTTTGAGTACGGCACCCAGTCGGGTTCCGACTCGACCTCGCTGTACGACTCGACGGCGGCGCTGGCTCTGATGGGCTTCGACGTGCCCGATATGCAGTCGTCTGGACTGATGAACGTCACCGACCAGTCTGGAACGGCGAATATCACGTATCAGGGTCTCGTGATGGCTCGGTCCGCGCCTAACGGGTCGTGGTCGGTCAACACGACCTACGACGCCTCGACCATCGACGGCCCGGTGTTCATCGCGACCGCGACCGGCGAGAAGGTCGACCTCGACGGCAATTTCACCATCACCGAGATGACTGCCCGCGACGGGTCTTCGGTGCAGTCGCAGAACACGACGACGTACGTGTACAAAACGACGAACACGAGCGAGTTCGTCACCATGACGAACGAGCTCGAAACCCTCCGTCAGGAGATTGAAGAACGCGAGCAGTCGAGTGGCGGTTCCGGTGGCTCCGGTGGCCTCGACTCGCAGATGCTCGGTATCGCCCTGCTGGTCGGTGCGGCCGCAGTGCTACTCATCCAGCGGGAGGGCAACGAGTAGGATGTTCGTTTTCCTGCTGAAGCGGCTCCCAATCGGAACCATCGCTGGCGTGGTCATCATCGCTGGTGCCCTGCAACTCCTCGGTGTTGACCTCATCGGGATGGGTTCGAACCTCCTGCTCGACCTGCTCGGCGTACCCGACTGGTCGGGCGACTGGTTCGGGTCGCTGTTGTAACGCTTGCCAACCTTCCTGCCCCACCCCTTCGTATGACTCGAATACACACCATCATACTCGTCAGTTGTATCGCTCTGCTGTTCGCTGTCCCCGGCACAGTCGCCGCCCAAGAGACCGCGACCGCGTCTGCTCCGACAGAGACGACGACAGCCGCGGCTCCGCCCACGGCTTCGGAGTCGTCGAACGAAACGGCGTACTTCGGCGACGTGGCCGGCGACCGCGCCGTGCGAATCGTCTCCGCTGAGTACCGCGACGGCACTGCCGTGCTCGTGCTCGAATCGGACCTGCCGCGGACGGTCACCGTGACCGCGCCGACCGGCTCGACCTCGGCCGGTGCCGCCGCCGGGAATCTGGTCAGCCGACCGATTCCCCCCGGACGGACGACGATTCGAATCGACTCGCCCGAACCGCGAGTGACTATCGTTACGTCGTACTCCATCGAGAACGGCCAATACACGGAAATCCGGTTCGAGGACGGCTCGGCGCTCATCGCCGGTCCGTTCACCGGAACGGACGTGCGAGACGCGGCTATCGGTGGCGCGTTCGGCACGTCGTTCGGTGCGCTCCTGATAATCGTCCGGCGGCGCTTCGGCCTCCACCGTGGCATGGAGCGTGTCGCATGAGCGACGACGCCGAAAGCTCAGCTGAGGCTCAGCGGGAAACTCCCGACGAACCAGAGATGGGCGCGGCCTCGACGACGGTCGCGCCGGACCGCGACGCCGGTCGGCTCGTGACAGCGTTCGTGTGGGTGATGCGCTACGGCGTTCACCTCGCTGTCGCTGGCTCGCTGTTGCTCGTCGGGCTCGTGCTCGTCTTCGACGTGCGCGTCCCTCGCTCGCTCCAAATCATCGGCCTGACGGCTGGCCTCTCGGCGGTCATCGCCGGGCGCTGGGTCGGCGGGCAGGCCGTCGACCTGATGGGCGGCCCGCAGATGATGTGGCTCGTTGACCTCGACCTGCTCGACCGCGACGGCGCGGGTGTCTACACCTGCCCGACGCCGCGGTGGTCCGAGTGGACAGTCGTCGACGGCCAACTGTGGTGGGCGACGCCGAACCTCGCGTTCGGCCGCGGCGTCGACCTCGACGCCCGCGAAGTCGCCGGGACGTGGGTCGGCTCGCTACCCGACCCGGTGCTGGCGCGGGCACTCGAATATCTCCGGTACAACCGCAAGCAGTTGGAACCGAAGGCCCGGAAGGGCGAATCGCTCGAAATCAACTCCTTCGCTATCGTCCGAGCGGCGGCGGTCAAGACCGTGAAACACGTCGTGCGGACGTTCGAGAAAGGCGCGCTCGAATACCTCCGGTACAACCGCAAGCAGTTGGAACCGAAGGCCCGGAAGGGCGAATCGCTCGAAATCAACTCCTTCGCTATCGTCCGAGCGGCGGCGGTCAAGACCGTGAAACACGTCGTGCGGACGTTCGAGAAAGGCGCGTTACCGGACGACGGCGACGCGCTCCACGCAGAGATTGATAGCGTGCTCGAAGACTTCGACCTGGACGGCTCGGATTCCATCTTCGACGAGGACCCGACCGAGTGGGCACCAGGTGACGGCGACCCGGCACCGGACCCGCTGGCCGACCTCGACCAGCGGCGGAAGCAACACGCGGCCAACGGTGAATCAGAATGAAACTCGAACTCGAACTTTCGACGCGCGAACAGTACATCATCGCCCTCTCGCTGTCGGTTGGCATCGTCGCTGGCCTGTGGTTCGGTATCCTGATGATACCGCCGCGGGCGCTCGACGTGCCGATGCGCTTCCTCGACGACGGCGCGGTGTCTGCGTCGTACTACCCGGTGACGAACACACACCTGTTCGTATCGGCGGCCCTGCCGCTGGCGACGGCGTACCTCGTGCGGAACCACGCGCGGGACGACGGGACGGACGACGCGGACGAGCTCATGCCTGACCGCTCCGACGGTGACGGAGATGGGCGCGACTCCGCTCACGACCTCGACGGCAGTTCGACCAGCGAGTTCGGCCCGCATCCCCTCGACGGAGGTGAATCCGCGTGACCGACGAACGACTGCTGACGGCGGCGAAGCTGTACGAACAGGTGCGCGGGCGCATCGACGGCGACCACAGACTACTCGACCACGCGGGACTGCCGGTCTCGAAGGGCGACCACGCGAACCTGTCGTTCCTGAACTCGCTCGACCTCACCGACGACGACGAACTGGCCGACTCGTTCGCAGAAACCTCGCTGGGCAGGCTCGTCGATTCGTCGCTTCGGACCCAAGCCGCGACCCGCGCGGTGCAGTCGTCGCACGCGACCGCGCTTTCGTACCTCGTCGGCGTGACCCAGCAGGACCTCGACGCCAGTTCGCTGACGCTCCCGCTTCGGCTCGTCGACGAGCTGGAGAACGGTGGCGGTCTCACGACGATCACCGGCGCGGGGAACCCGAACACGGGCAAGACGAACACGATGTTCCTGCTGAACGGCGACCTCGCGCGGGCGCACTTCGGCGATGACCTGCTGGTCATCTCGAACGTGGGGACGTGGGACGGCGCGGACATCGTGGTGCGGTCGATGTACGACCTCATGGACGTACTGCTGACCCACCGCGAACGGCCGAAGACCGTCACTATCGACGAAGGCTCGACGCACTTCGACGCCCGGACGTTCAGCCGCGAAGTGGCGTCCCAGTGGACGCCCGCGATTAAGCGGTTTTCGAAGCTCGGCGTCGAGTCCGTCGGCGTGGTGAGCCACACGGGGAAGGACGTGCATCCCGAACAGAAACGGCTCTCGACGCTGTCGTTCTACAAAGAGGCGCAGGACGAAGTGACGTTCTACCGCGACTGGGACGCCGATTCAGACTCGCCCGATGGTGAGCTGTTCGGCGGCTCGCTCGTGAACCTCGAACCTACGCTGGAAAAGTACGACCCGGACGACGCCGCGCCGTGGGCGTGGAATCTGCCGAGTGATCTGTTTCAGGAGCAGTTCGAGGACTGGAGCGAGTTTCATGAGATTCTTCGATGCAGTAACTAGTGTGCCTTCCCATTAGTTATTTAGTTGTGTGGAAAATATATAGGTATGTATGAGTGAGATAACTCACACCACAGTTAGGACAGAGATTGATAATGGTCAACAAATACTCATAGTTCATGCGGAAAAGTCATACATTGTAGAATTTAAACGACCACTTGGAGAAGATAGTCCATTCACATTCACGGATAGTGTCATTAAACCAGATGACTCTAGTAAGAATGAACATGAAGAGGCAATTCGGAACATAAAAAAAGAACTAATTAACCAAGGTTATCCTGTTTTCGCTGAAGATGTGGGGCTAAAATCTCTGGAGTCTGGTATTCTGAAGGTTAACGAAACAGAAGAAATACTCTACTCCTGTCAAAATACTATTGAGGTTTCTAAGGATGAATCATCTGACCCACAAGTGTTGGTGAAAAACAAAGATTCTGGAGATATTTTTGAGTTTGTGGTCCGTGTCGATAATGGTAACCTGCCACCAAATTGGTGTTTAATTGACCTCGTACTAATGGTGAATAATGACTACTTGAATGAATCCCAACCTGATATTCCATATTCCGATTCAGTAACATTCGAAATATCTCGTAATTAAATACCCACCTGACACGAACCGTCATAACCCACTTTACAACCCAGCCACCCACCCGCCCCCTTTACGGGTAAGGGTGGTGGGTGCTTGCTCACTCGCTGTTCTCTAACTCGGCGGCGTCGATCTCCCCGGCGAGATAGGCGCGACCTCGTTCGGAAAGTCGGTAAATCGCTCGCTCCTCGTCGTGGTACTCAACCAGCTCGTGGTCAAGGAGTGTCCCAAGGTGTTCGCGGACGGTTGTCCGTGCATAATCGGTGTTCTCTGCAATCAGGGCTGGCGTAAGAACGAGTTCGTCGTTCCCCTCGTTCTGCAGTCGCTCCAGTATCGACCTGTCCGCAGGCGTCATCCAGTCGGCAAGAGGAACGCGCATGGATTACAACTACATTGATATAGTAAATCTATTTTCATCACTACGAACTTCGTATTAATTTGTATCTAAAACCTCCAGAGTTGTGGGTAAGTGTTAAGTCACTCACCCACAGTTCTGTTGGTATCGGAAGCTACACGCGATGTTGACTGTTGTTCAGTCGGCGTCAGAAAGCGGACCCAGCGCTGGCACGCTGGCCCGCGGTGGCTCCCGTAACCGAGGTACGGAAGCATGTTTGCCTACACGACTCGGGCTATTGAAGCCCCACGACGAACGGCTGTTGATAGACTGACAGAAAGCGGCTTCACTTTCGCTCAAACGTACACTTTCACTCCGGGGCCATGGCTCAGTACTTTAATTAGCCCCCTCGAATGGATTACCCGGCTGACGGTCCCTTTCGAGGATGCTCACCCTACCAAAGCCAGCACCCTCGACCCGGACCGCGGCCTCACAATGGAAGCCATGAATCAGTTATCGCACCGCGGTTGTAAGCGTAGCGAATGGACCGGAAGTGAACCCGATTCGGGGGTGATTCGATGAGTAAGCTCACCCTACCAAAGCCAGCACCCTCGACCCGGACCGCGGCCTCACAATGGAAGCCATGAATCAGTTATCGCACCGCGGTTGTAAGCGTAGCGAATGGACCGGAAGTGAACCCGATTCGGGGGTGATTCGATGAGTAAGCTCGAATCGCTCGAACCTGCTCGCGCGGTCCGAATGTACCTGGAGGCCCGCCAGGACGAACTCGCGGACTGGACGTTGAAGTCCCACAAGTACCGACTCCGTGCGTTCGTCGAGTGGTGCGAAGAAGCGGGCGTCGACGACCTGACCGAGCTCGACGGCCGGGACCTCTACGAGTTCCGCGTCTGGAGGCGCGAAGGAAACTTCGGTGCGGAGGACGGCGAGACGCCGGAGGAGATCGCGCCGGTCACGCTCAAATCACAGCTCACTACGCTTCGGGCGTTCCTCCGGTTCGCGGCGAACATCCACGCGGTTCCCGAGGACTTCTACGAGCGGGTGCCGCTACCGAAGCTGTCCGGGACGGACGACGTGAGTGATTCGACGCTCGAACCGGACCGGGCAACTGACATCCTCGAATATCTCCACCGCTACCACTACGCTTCCCGGCGGCACGTCGAATTCGCGTTGCTGTGGGAGACGGGCGCGCGGATGGGCGCGATTCGTGGCCTCGACCTGCGTGACCTCGACCTCGACGGCCGGACGCCGGTCGTCCGGTACAAGCACCGGCCCGACCAGGGCACGCCCATCAAGAACGGCGAGAAAGGAGAGCGGTTCAACTCGGTGTCTGACCGGGTGGGCACGATGTTACAGGCGTACATCGACGGCCCGCGCGTCGACGCGACCGACGAGTTCGGTCGGAAGCCGCTACTGACGACTTCTCACGGGCGCGTCTCGGCGAGTACGATTCGGCAGGACGTGTACGTGGTCACTCGCCCGTGCTGGCTGAATCAGGGTTGCCCGCACAATCGAGACATCGAGACGTGCGAGGCGGTGGAGCTGAATCACGTCAGTACGTGTCCGTCTTCTCGGTCTCCCCACGACGTTCGGAAGGGCGTGGTTACGCTCTATCGGCGGGAGGAAGTGCCGCGTCGGGTGGTGTCTGACCGCCTCGACGCGAGCGACTTGGTGCTCGATAAGCACTATGACCGCCGTGGAGAGCGTGAGCGGGCCGAACAGCGGCGGAATCACCTCCCGTGGTAGAACAATGAGTGTTCGACATATCCGAACGCGAGAGGTGGTTTATATACCCCGTTCACGGAACCCCTGCAGCGCCCATGATTCTTCCGCGAACAACGTGAGCGGAGACCCATCTCCGCGACGGAGTTGAACTAGCGAGCGAGTGCGATTCAAATCCAGCCGCGCCTATCATGAACTCCGGTTTTTCGTGGCGCGATTGAAACGCCGAGAGACAGATCCCGACGCTGTCTCCGAGGACACACAGGACGAAGTGACGTTCCACCGCGACTGGGACGCCGATTCAGACTCGCTCGATGAGGAGTTGTTCGGCGGTTCGCTCGCGAACCTCGAACCGACGCTGGAGGCGTACGACCCGGACGACGCCGCGCCGTGGGCGTAGAACCTGCTGAGTGATCTGTTTTAGGAGCAGTTCGAGAGTTGGGAAGAGTTCCACGAGTTGCGTTTGTCTCAGAGTTCTACGGAGTAGCCAAACCTCCTGACTATCTGAGTTAACACCAGTACATATACTAATGGCACGTCGTCATTCTATCTCATGTTCGAAGATCTCGATTCGCGGGTTTCAGATGTTGTCCAACACTACTATATGACGCTATCTGGACAAGCTGAAGAACACGAGAAGTCTGATAACGTTGCTCATGGGCGACGCCCAGAGGTTCTTGGTGGCCAGCAAATGAATGGGTTCGCGGGACTGGTTGAGGAGCTACTAGTCGAGGCTGGCGTTCCCCGCGATGCTGTAAAGCACGACTATCATGCAACACTACCAGGATATTACCGACACGAGAAGGAGTGGGATACTGCAGTTGTCTATAACGGCAACCTTCTGGCAGCCATTGAGTACAAGTCACAAGGTAGCTCGATTGGCAACAATCTGAATAACCGTGCTGAAGAGGTCATTGGGAATAATACCGACATACTCAAAGCGTACGAAGAGGGTCTATTTGAACCATCACCCGCCCCGTGGATTGGTTACCTTATGTTATTTGTAGACGATGACGAGTCTAGAAAAACACGGTCTCTCCGAGAACCAAATTTCCCTGCAGATGACGAGTTCCAAAATGCAGGATATATTGACAGGATGGAACTGCTTTGTCTTCGGATGCTACGTCAAAGGCTCGTTGATGGTGCGACATTCCTCTTGAGTAACGAAGACATAGGGATAAATGGCGAATACCGAGAACCGAACGAAGAACTCGAATTCGAACGTTTTGCTCGATCACTTGTCTCTCATGTACAGGCCCATATCGACCACGAGCAAGATACATTGTTCGACTGAGATCTACTCGAGTTTTATATAGTTTTAACTTCGATTATCTAGTAACTCTTGGTATGAAAGGCCACGTTCCTACGCCACATGACCTGGCTGAAAAAATAGTCCAACGTTTATTTCGAGATAGACAGCCTACGAAGAGTGACCGGATACTCTATCCTGGGTGTGGGACAGGACCTTTCGCTGCAGTTGTTGAGCAGGTTTGTGAATCAGAGGGTTGGGGCCTTCCAGACGGGCTTGCTATTGAGACGAATCCAGAGCACTTGGATGCTGCACGAAATCGCGGCCTTGAGCACGTTGAGTTTGTCGAACAAGATTATCTTGGACCTCAGATGCTTGAGTCGGAGACGTTTGATTTCATTGTAGGCAATCCACCGTATGTTCCCATTGAAGGTCTCTCGGGTGAAGAAAAGAACCGCTACAAAGAGGAGTTCTCGACTGCAGTCGGTCGATTCGACCTCTATCTATTATTCTACGAACGCTCTTTGGAACTACTATCTTCCGGTGGTGTTCTCTCTTTTATCACACCAGAAAAGTTCGAGTACGTCGATGCTGCTGAACCACTTAGACGGCTGCTCACCTCTGATAACTTCCACGTCGAAGATGTCGTTCATATCGACGAAGATTCGTTCTCGGGGTTGGTCACGTTCCCCTGTATTACGACAATTCGGCGTACGGAAACTGGACCCACCCATGTGAAACTAAGGGATGGATCTACTCATACAACCGCGCTCCCAGAAGATGGTGAGAGTTGGGCCGCTTCAGTAAGAGGTGCTGACCTCGAGGATCTGGAAACTGGTACAACCCTCGGTGATGTCACGGTTCGTATCTCACCCGGAATGGCGACCGGTGCTGATTCTGTATTCGTCGCTGACCGTCAGGACGTTCCTGCACAACTCGTTCCAGATTGGATTTATCCTACTGTCTCTGGCCGTCAATTGAGATCAAATGACGGGCCGTACACGGATTCAGTGTTCATCTGTCCCTATCAAGAAGACGGGACGCTGCCAGACGAAGACGAACTTGGTGCCTTTGGTGACTGGGCCGAGCTTCACCGAGAACGCCTCGAAGACCGTTCTTGTGTGAAAAAGACTGGAAAGAGATGGTATGCGTGGCATGAAAATCCACCGATGCAGGACCTGTTACAGCCAAAGATAGTATTCAAGGACATCGCTAAAGAACCACGCTTCTGGGCGGAGAAAAAGGGAACTGTTGTCCCAAAACACAGTGTGTACTATCTAATCCCGAAGGAAGACGTACCCTTCGACGAGCTGCTTGAATATCTGAATAGTCCCAAGGCACGGCTGTGGATGGAATCTAACTGTCAGAAGGCAGCAAATGGGTTCTACCGCCTACAAAGCCGTGTTCTCCGTGACCTACCTGTACCAGCAGAGTGGTCAGAGACGTACCAAGCAACGTTGTGAATTAAAAAGCCGTTTCGAATTAACCTATCCATCCACCGCACCCTTTACGGGGCGCTCGCTCACTCGCTGTTCTCTACTTCGCCGTTGACGAGCTCGCTACTGCGACAAAAAGTCAGTAGCTGTAACTCCGCGAGAACGGTCAGTCGCCTTGTTCCCTCGGCACGACCCGGACCGTCGCCGAGCGCGCGCGGTCGCTAATCATCGCGCTCAGATACGAACTCCCCTCGTACTTCTCTCGGTAGGCGTCGTCGATGCGGTCGTTTATCGGTCCGTCGACCGCCTCGAAGGCGACCGCTTTGGTCTCGTCGTTGACTTCGATTCGCCCCGCGTTCTCCCGGACGGCGGCCTGATACCAACTGGAGTCTCGGCCGTTGTAGGCGCGCACGTACAGACCGTCGTCGACGCGAACGGACCAGACTCGGGTCGGCGTGCCGTACGTCTCGCCGTCCTCGCGGAACGGCGCGACGTACAGGTCGTTGGGGGCCGCGATTTCGCGCAGTTCGGCGTCGTCCCACGCGGTCATCGGCGAACCTCCTCGTCTGTCCCACAGCGGCGGAGACGGGAACGGTGGGCGCTCGCACCCACCCGTCGCTGTTCGCGTGCAGTGGTCGCCCTGCGACAGCAGTCGGCTCTTTTTCCCGCGGGTCGAATCGGTCTCGTCGCCATGACTAGGATAACGACGGTAAATCGCTTGAGGGTACTGCTGTACGAAAAGCCCGTTTAAATAGCCGTCCGGGGATCAGAACGCGTCGATGACGGGCGACATCGACACGCGACCGCGACGAGTTAGTTCGACGCGGACTCGTCGTCGCCGGGCGTGAGGATAATCTTCCCGCGGGCGTGTTTCTCCTCGCTCAGTCGGTGGGCCTCCCGCGCTTCGGAGAGCGGCAACACCGTGTCGAGCGTCACCGAGACGGTGCCGTCTGCGAGTAGTTCGGTGATGGCTTCGAACCAGTCTCCGTTCCAGCGGACGTTCGTCATGATCGCTTCGACGCCCTGTTCGTCCGCCAGTTCCTGTTGCTCGGGGGTCGGCGGGCTCGGGAGCTTGTCGATGACACCGCCTTCCTTCAGGGTTTCGAGGGACTGGTCGAACGTCTCTCCGCCGACGCCGTCGATCACTCCGTCGACCGGGTCGAGCACTTCTTCGAAGCGCTGCTCGCGGTAGTTGACGAACTCGTCGACGCCGAGCTCTCGGAGGTACTCCTCGTTCGATCCCGAGGCGGTGCCGATGACGTGGAGGTCCCGCTCCCGTGCGAACTGGACGGCGAAGTGACCCACACCGCCGGCCGCGGCGTGGATGAGAACGCGGTCGCCGGCGTCTACATCGACCGCCTCTAGTGCCTGCCACGCGGTCAGCGCCGCCATCGGGACGCCGGCCGCTTCCTCGAAGCTGAGCGACGCCGGTTTCCGCACGAGCTCGTCTTCCGGCGCGGTGACGGCTTCGGCGTACGTGCCGCCGCCGTACTCGAACTCGACGAGACCGAACACCTCGTCGCCGCCCTCCAGGTCGCTCACGTCGGAACCGACAGCGTCGACGACGCCGGCGGCGTCCCAACCGACCATCCACGGGAGTTCGTCGCGCTCGACGAGGCCTTTCCGCGTCATCCAGTCGACCGGGTTCACGCCGGCGGCGCGCACCCGCACGCGCACTTCGTCGGGGGCCGGTTCCGGCTCGTCTACGTCTTCGTACCGGAGGACATCCGGGCTACCGTACTCGTGAATACGTACTGCTTTCATGGGTGGGACGTACCTCAATGGAGGCGCAGAAGCTCCCTGAACTCGGCGCTATCTACAAAGTAGATTTAAATACTGACGCGTGTCGTCCGCCACCCGGGCGGCCACCGCGCGGCTCCGAGACGGCGGCCGGGTCGCAAACGAGCCGCCGGTGGCGGAGTTAGGGCTGGGCCGGGTTCAGTTTCGGTCGCGGCGGTAGGTTAGCGCTCCGACGCCGGGCCGTACTCCTCGTCGCTGACGTGTTCTAACCAGGAGACGGCCTCGCCGTCCTGTTCTTCCTGGATGGCGATGTGAGTCATCGCGTTTTCGGGCGTCGCGCCGTGCCAGTGCTTTTCGCCCGGCGGGAACCAGACCACGTCGCCCGCGCGAATCTGTTTGATCTCTCCGCCTTCGCGTTGCACGAGGCCGCACCCGCTCGTCACGATTAGTCGCTGGCCGAGGGGGTGTGTGTGCCACGCGGTGCGAGCGCCCGGCTCGAACGTGACGCTCGCCGCGGCCGCGCGGGCCTCCCCCTGGGCGTCGAACAGGGGATCGATTCGGGTGTCTCCCGTGAAGTATTCCTCGGGTCCTTCGACGGACGGGTTCGTACCGGCTTCGGTGATATCCATGATTGTCTCCACCCCTCAGTCGGGTGTCGTACGACTTGGTTTCGATGCTATCTAGAAGGGACGTTTAAATGCGGTCGTCAGTTCGGCGTTCCGGCCGTCAGCACACGAAGACAGACTCGCCGTTATCTGCTGACCGTGTTGACCTGCGCCTGCGAGCCGAGCGCGGAGGTGAGAAGCTGACGCTCGCCGCGGCGGAGGAGACTCGACATCGACGGTTGCGAGATGTCCATCTCCTGGGCGAGCTCTTCGGTCGAAACCTGCCGCGGGCTCTCGTAGTACCCCCGAGAGATTGCGAGCGTCAACGCCTCCTGTTGGCGGTCGGTCAGCCCGTACTGCGATGACTCGTCGCGTTCCCGCGGGTTCTGCGTGATGGAGATGAGCTCGATGGAGATGCCGTACTCCTCACAGCGGGTCCGCATCCCGTTGAACGCGTTGTAGTTCTGAAAGAGCTTCTTTTCGTACCACCCCTCCGGCGTGACGACCGTCCGCTCCATCTGGGTCGCGGTGAACCGCTCGGGGGCGAACGCTTCCGAGACGACGTCGTCGAGTTCGATAGTGGTCTGGAAGACGTCTTTGCCGCTCGCGCGGCCGAGCGCGTCGGCCGCGACGACTTCGTCGAACGCGAGGAGGTCGGCTTCGGACACGCCCGCGTCGGGCTCGACGTAGACCATGAAGACGCGGGAGTTCCCCTCGTGACAGAGCCCGTGTACGCACTCGATTTGGTTCGACGGGACCGATTGTGCGAGACTGACGAACGGCAGGGCAGACGAGCGAATAACGATCTCTGTAGTGATAGTCACGAGACCGAAATAGGCTCTGTTCGAAGATAACTGTCCGGGTGTGTCCCGGTTGGGACCGACCGTCTCGCGTCCCAACGGGGCGTCACTCACTGGAACGCACGTCGGACTGACGGTGCTTCGACGGCTCGTCTCGGAGGTTCACCCTCACGTTCCAAGCTCGCTTCCCCGACGGACTTCACAACCCAAACTCGCGCCGCGCCGAACCCCCGATTCTGCTAGGCACAACCCAGTTAGGGATGGCTCCCCTCATATCCAACCACATGGACCGAACCGAATACGCGATCCTCACGACCATCGCGCTCGCGACGGTTGGGCTCGGCGTGTTCACGACGCAACAGCCGCTCGGGACGTTCCTCGTCGAGAGCGCCCGAGAGGCGCTTTCGACCACCGCGGCCATGGCGTGGGTGACGTGGTGGGCGCTCGTCGTCGGCTTCGCCATCGCCGGCGGCGTCGAGGCGTGGACCTCCGGCGAGGAGGTCTCGGAGCTACTGGAGGGTCACGGCCCCCGCGAAATCGGCTACGGCTCGCTTTTCGGCTTCGTCTCCTCGTCGTGTTCCTACAGCGCCATCGCCACCGCGAAGAACCTGTTCAAGAAGGGCGGGTCGGCGGCGGCGACGCTCGGAGCGTTCATGTTCGCCTCGACCAACCTCGTCATCGAAATCGGCGCGGTCATCTGGATTCTGCTCGGCTGGCAGTTCCTCGTGGCCGACATCCTCGGCGGGTTCATGCTCATCGGGCTGATGGCGTTCGGCTTCGTCTACCTCGTTCCCGACGAGGTGGTCGAACAGGCCCGACAGAACGTCCAAGAGGAGGGGTCCGAGACCGTCCGCGACCCCGTCTGCGGGATGGAAGTCGATCCCGACGAGACGGAGTACTCCGTCGAACACGACGGGCGGACGTTCTACTTCTGTTCGAAGTCGTGCAAGGAGAGCTTCGACCCCGAGGAGGCCAACACGACGATTCGGGAGCGGGCCACGTCGCTGTCGGGGTGGAAGGCGCTCGCCGACAAGCAGTGGAAGGAGTGGGGGATGCTCTGGGACGAAATCGCCATCGGCTTCGTCTTCGCCGGCCTCATCGCCGGGTTCATCCCCGAGGCGGTGTGGACCTCGGTGTTCTCGGGGCCGACGTTCGGCCTGCCGGTGTACGTCTTCTGGACCGCGGTCCTCGGGGCCGTCATCGGCGTCGCCACCTTCGTCTGCTCGGTGGGGAACGTCCCGTTCGGGGCGGTGCTGTTCTCGAACGGGCTGCCGTTCGGGAGCGTCCTGAGCTACATCTACGCCGACCTTATCGTCCCGCCCATCATGGACGCCTACCGCGAGTACTACGGGACGAAGTTCGCGGCGATGCTCTCGGGGATGATATTCGTCGCGGCGGTGCTGACCGGCGTGGTCATCCACTTCGTCTTCCTCGGCGCGGGGCTCATCCCGTCGCCCGAGAGCGTCCAAATCGCGGAGGTGAGCATCGAGGCGGACTACAAACTCGTGTTGAACGTGTTCGCCACCGGCCTGTTCGGCGTCCTCTACTGGCTCCACCGCTCGGACTCGGTCGGAAACGAGGGACACGGCGGCCACGGCGAGGCGGCGCAGGCCGGCGACTGAACCGGGGACTCGACGCTCGGCGTGCGACGCGCAAAAAAACGAAGCCGGGTTCCTCGGACCCGCCGAAGCGTCTCAGGCTTACGCTTCGAGGTGTTCGATGCCCTGCTTCGAGACGTTCGCCCGGGTGACGTAGTCGTCCATCCACTCGGGTGCGTCGTCGTCTTTCTCCTCGGTCCACGCCCACCCCTCGTAGACGTGGACCCGGTCGGTCCCGCGCTCGCGGAGCCTGAGCGTCGCCTTCCCGTCGATGTCGTCGGGGCTCGCGGCGGGGTGGAGCCGCCGGGCGGCTTTCAGCGCCGCCTGCCGGGGATACGTTCCGCTGAACACGCTCGTCTCCTCGCCGTCTTCGACGAGGACGAAGTTTCGCTTGCCGTCTTCTCGTACCATGCGTGACCATACCACGCACTCCGAATTAGTAGTTCGTGTCGCCGAGAGTCACAGCGCGGCTTCGAACGGGGCCGACAGCACCGACTCAGACCGCGTTCACAACAGCGCGTCGAGTCGCGCCCGGTGGAAGTCGACCGCGGCCGACCCGGTCCGCTCGGGGTAGCCGGGGCGGGTCACTTCACCCGCCGAATCGACCGCCGAGCGGACGACGGCGGCGACCCGGTAGGCCCGCGGTACGGGCGGGAGCGGCCGGACCGACTCGTAGCCCGCGCGGAACGCCCGACG
Source organism: Haloferax massiliensis (assembly GCF_001368915.1). Classification (GTDB taxonomy): domain Archaea; phylum Halobacteriota; class Halobacteria; order Halobacteriales; family Haloferacaceae; genus Haloferax; species Haloferax massiliensis. Next base: position 725,307 of record NZ_CSTE01000002.1, read on the forward strand.
GAGCGGCGCGCCGTCTTCGACGTACCAGTCGGCGACGAGGTGTTCGACCTTGGCGACGGCGAGTCCCGGCGCGGCGGCTATCGGTCGTCCCCAGTCGAGCACGGCCGAGACCCGCTCGCCGGCGACGAGCGCGTTCCCGGGTCTGAAATCCCACGGGTAGAGGTGCGACGGCGGGTTCACGGGGAGCGAGGCGGCCGCGACGGCCTCCTCCAACTGCTCTCGAACCCCGTCGAACGCGGGCGGGAGCGCGGCGATTCCCTCGCGGGCGTAGGCGGCGAACCACGCTTCCCAGTCGTCGTCGCCGGCGCTCACGGCGTCGAACCCGCGGACCGGTTCCGACTCGAACTCGGTCGCGCTCCCCCCGTCGGCTCGCCGTCTCCCGCGGGCCGGCCGACCGAGCCGACCGTAGCCGTCGAAGGAAAACCGCTCGTGGAGTTGGCCGAGGCCGACGCCGAACGACCGGGCGACGCGTCGCTGAGCCGCCGAATCGAGCGAGACGAACCGCTCGTGGAGTTCGTCGCCCGGGGCGCGCTCGGCGACGACGTAGCCGACCCCGTCGAGCGCGCCCGACGCGAGGACGCGGGGGACCGGAATCGACGTGCGCTCGCGGACCGCCCGCGAGAGGGCGGCTTCGAGGGCGAGCGCCGCGGCGTCGGCCGCCGTCTGGACGACGACTTCCCCGCCGTCGGCGAACGTCGCCACCGCGGTCCGCTTGTGGTTCCCGTTCGGGACGCGGACCGTCGCCGCGACGCGTCGCTCGGGGAACTCGCGGGCGAGTACGCCCTCGACGGGGTTCATGGAACCACTCTAGGGGCGACGCGAACAAAGGTCCAGCGGACGCGGACCGGGCGTCGATGGCCACCCCGACGCCGCGGGAGCCGAGTCACGGGCCGCCGTCCAGAATCGCCGGGAAGTCGGCGAGCGACCGGAGGACGTACGCCGGCGCGTACGAGGCCGGGTCGGGGTCGCCTTCGTCGCCGATATCGACCGGGCACCACGCGGCGTCGAGGCCGGCGCGGTGGGCACCGTCCACGTCGAACTCCAGCGAGTCGCCGACGTGGAGGCTCGCGTCCGCCTCGGCGTCGAGGTCGGCGAGCGCCCGGTCGAACGGGTCGGGATGGGGTTTTCGCCGCGGCATATCGCCCGCGAAGACGACCGCGTCGAACGCGTCGACGATGCCGAGCGCGTCGAGTTTGATAGACTGCCGTCGCTCGGGCCCGTTGGTGACGAGGGCGACCGACGCGTGGTCGCGGGCGGCGGCGAGCGCCTCTTTCGCGCCCGGTCGGAACGAGACGGCCGAGTAGTCGACCGTCTCGACGAACCCGCGGGCGAGCGCCCGGGCGTCGACGCCCTCGCGGTCGTGCTTCGCGGCGACGCGCTCGAAGCCGTCGGCGAGGTAGCCCTCGTGGTCGCCGTGGTCCGGCGGGCCGTCGAGGGCGGCCCAGAGGTCCGACGGCTCGCCGAAGCGGTCGAGGCCGGCGGCGTCGAACGCGCCGGCGTAGATGGTCTCGCCGCTCTGGTCGTTCGTACAGAGCGTGTTGTCGAGGTCGAAGAGAATCGCGTCGAACGGTGCCACGCTCACTCTTGGAGCGGCGGCGGTAAAACCTCGTCCACGGGCGGCGCCGACCGCGGCGGCGAGGTTCCGCGAGTCGCGGGCAATGTCAGACCCGCCTCAGAAGCCCTTGCCGAGCAGTTCGCGGGCGATGATGTTCTTCTGAATCTCCGTGGTCCCCTCGTAAATCTGCGTTATCTTCGCGTCGCGGTAGAGCCGTTCGACGTCGTGGTCGTTGACGAAGCCGGCCCCGCCGTGAATCTGGACGGCCTCGTCGGCCACGTCGGTGGCGACGTTCGAGGCGAACTCCTTGGCCATCGACGCGAGCGCGGTCAGTCGGTCCTCGTCGTTGTCGACGCTCCACGCCGACTTGTAGGTCAACTGCCGGGCGGCCTCGGTCGCGGTGTGCATCTCCGCGAGCTTGTGTTGAATCGCCTGAAAGTCGCCGATGGAGCGGCCGAACTGCTCGCGCTCTCTGGCGTAGTCGAGCGCCCGCTCGCAGGCACCCTTGGCGATGCCGACCGCCTGCGCGGCCACCGCGGTCCGCGTCTCGTCGAAAAACTGCATGAGCTGGAGGAAGCCCATCCCCTCGGTGCCGACGAGATTCTCCGCGGGCACGCGAACGTCGTCGAAGACGAGTTCGGCCGTGTCGCTGGCGCGGATGCCCATCTTCCCGGTTATCTTGTCCGCGGCGAAGCCGTCGCGGTCGGCCTCGACGATGAGCTGCGAGAAGCCCGCGTAGCGGTCGTCCGCGTCGGGGTCGGTCCGGCACATGACGACGAAGTAGTCGCCGACGCTCCCGTTCGTTATCCACATCTTGCTGCCGTTTATCACCCACTCGTCGCCGTCCCTCTCGGCGCGGGTGCGCACCGAGGTCACGTCGGAGCCCGCCTGCGGCTCGCTGATGGCCGCGCCCATGACGGACTCGCCGTCCGTAATCGGCGGCAGGAAGCGCTCTTTCTGGTCGTCGGTGCCGAAGCTGATGATGGCCTCCGCGCCGAAGCCGGCGCTCGTTATGCAGAGCCCGATACCGGGGTCGACCGCGAACAACTCCTCGGTGACGAGGGCGTTCTCCAGCGAGGAGTAGCCGACGCCGCCGTACTCGACGGGGAAGTGCGCCCCCGTCAGCCCAATCTTCGACGCCTCGCGGACGATGTCCGCGGGGTACCGCTCCGCCTCGTCGTACTCGCCCGCGACGGGTGCGATTTCGTTTTCGGCGAACCGCCGGACCTCCTCGCGGATGGCCCGCTGTTCGTCCGAGACCGAATAGTCCATGATTGATTATCATATACGGGAGCGATAACAGTTGTGACACCGAGGAAAACGTGCGTCGAGTTGATTCTGTGGTCGGGGCGTCAGTCGGTCGAACACGCCAACTCAGTCGGTCAAGCCGGTCGGCTCAGTCGGCGGCCTCGACGGCCGCGAGCGGGAGTTCGATGACGAAGACGCACCCTCGTGGCTCGTTGTCCTCGATGCGGACGGTGCCGCCAAAGTTCGAGACGATGGTGTCGACGAGGTACAGGCCGGTCCCGGTGCCGGGGCTTTCGAGCCCCTTCGCGCCCTTCCCGAAGACGACCGACTTCTGTTCGTCGGAGATGCCGGGGCCGTCGTCGGCGATGCGGACGGTGACGCGCTCGCCGTCCGCGGTGCCCGCGACGGCAATCGACGGTTCGTCGCGGTCGCTGTGGACGACCGCGTTCTTCAGGACGTTCACGAACACCGAGTCGAGCAGGTCGTTGGCGAACACCGTCGCCGACGGGAGGTCGCCGACCGCGAACGTCGCGTTCGGATGCCCCTCGCGCACGTCTTCGACGGCCTCGCGGACCGCGTCGCCGACGTCGAGCGGTCTGCGGCGCTCGTCGTCGTTCGTCGCGCGCATCAGCTGTCCGAGCACGTCGGTGAGGTCGACGGTGTTGAGCGCCCGCCGGAGCGCGGTCTCCAACTGCGACCGCGCCTCGTCGGACAGCGGCTCGTGGTCGAGGACGATGTCGATGTACGCCGTCACGAGCTGCATGTCGTTTCGGATGTCGTGGCGGACGATGCGGTTGAGCACCTCCAGCTCGTCGTTTCTCGACTCCAAGGCGAGTTCGTAACGCTTCCGCGGCGTCACGTCTCGGACGGAGACGACCCACCCGATCGAGTCGCCCCCTCGGCCGAGCGGGATGCGCGTCAGTTCGACGTAGCGCTCGCCCGCGACGAGCGCGTCGCACGTCGGGGCGTCGCCGGCGAGGTCGCCGTAGTTCGGGACAGCCTCGCTCGCCGGGCGGCCGAGAAGCGGGCCGTCGGCTCCCAACAGCGGGCGGACGTGGTCGTTGACGTGGACGACGACTTCGTCGGCGTCGAGGACGACGAGCCCGTCGGTCGAGTGCGCGCCGGCGGCCGCGTAGGCGAGCGGGAGGATGTCGAGGAGCTTGTAGCGGTAGACGGCGATGCCGAACGTCACCGAGGGGACCGCGAGCGAGGCGGGAATGAGGTTGACGCCGCCGGCGAGCGGCGGCGCGCCGGTGAGTTCGAGCGCGGCGACGACCGACGGCACGACCATCCCGACGAGGAGGAGCGTCGCCTGCGTCCGGTAGGGGCGGTCGAGTTCGACGGCGTACTGGCCGATGACGCCGAGCCCGAGGAACAGAAGCACGAAGCCGTAGACGAGGCCGAACACGCTCACCGGGCCGTCGGTGACCGAGAGCGTCGTCACGCCGTCGACGGTCGACAACTGCCAGCCGGTGTAGCCCAGCTCCAGCGGGTTGGTAAAGAGGACGACGAGGAACACCGCCGGGACGACGTACAGCGACGCGACGACGTAGCGGTCGAGCAGTTCCCGGCGGCCGGTGTACGCGAGGGCGAAGACGAAGAACGTCGGCGCGGCCGCCATTGCGCCGACGTGGAGGAGCTTGTACGCGAGCAGTTTCGCGCCGGGGTCGACGAGGAGCAGTTTGACCGCCGTCGTCGCGGTCCAGAAGGCGACGGCGGCCGTCAGCACGGCGAACGAGACGACGGTCGGGTTCCGCCCGCGGCGGCGGACGAACAGGACCGCGTACGCCGAAAGGACGGCGGCGACGACCGCCGCGAAGACCATCGGGTAGGCGTAGGCCGTGTGCTGCCAGTTCATCGCGCGCCTCGTTCGGCGGTCACGGTCCGAACCGTGACTCCGCTGGCGCAGTCTCAGTCGTGCCCGGCATCGTAGACGATAGCCGGAGATACTCCGTCATCGGATAAAGAACTTCTCTGGAAGTGACCGCTCTTCGGCGCGGTCCTGCTGTCAGCGCCGCGTCAGGCGTGCAGTTCCTCGTCGACGAGGTCGACCGCCCGCGAAATCGCCCCGACGGAGGTGAGATGTCCCGCCCCGACGGTGGCTTTCATCGCCTTCGCGGCCTTCCCGCGGAAGATGCTCGGGCCGACCTGCGCGACCGCACCGTCGCCGACCGAGACAATCCAGCCGGGCACCTCGAAGCGGTAGGGGTCGGGCCGCGGGGCGAAGTCGTTCTCGCCGCCGGCGGTCTCGAACTCGACCTGCGCGGCGACGTTTCCGGCGACCGTCTTCGCCTCGCGGAGCGCCGCGGAGGCGCTCGCCGGCACGGTCCGCGTCGCCGACGACGAACGTCCGGCGGTCGAGTCGGAGGTCCGCCCTGACGGCGGGTCGCTCGCCGCCCATCGCCTCGTCGCCGGCGATGCCGCCGGTCCAGACGAGCAGGTCGTAGTCGATATCGCCGGTGTCGGTCGCGACGGTCGCGTCAGTCACCGACTCGACGGTCGTCTCGGTCCGAATATCGACGCCCCTGTCGAGGAGTTCGTCGCGGACCGCCCGCTGGAACGACTCGTCGAACGACGGCGCGACGGCGTCCAGTTGCTCGACGAGGACGATATCGGCGTGCGCGCCCTCCTCGTCGCGGAGCGCGGCGAGTTCGCCAGCGACCTGCACGCCCGACAGCCCCGCGCCGCCGACGACGACGGTGCCGCCCTCGTCGCAGTCGTCGAAAAAGCGGTCGCGGATGGCCTTCGCGTCCGCGACGCGCTTCAGCGGGACCGAGTGGGATTCGAGGCCGGGGATGCCGTAGTAGGCGGTCTCAGCACCCAGACAGACCGCGCAGTAGTCGTAGTCGATGGCGTCGCCCTCGGCGAGTTCGACGGTTCGCGCGTCGCGGTCGACGCCGGTCACGCGGTCGACGACGACCTCGGCGCGGTCGAGCGCCTCGTCGAGGGGGACCCGAATGGCGTCGGCGACCGCCGGTCGCCGAATCGCGCGGTGGACCTCGTGTTGGACGAGGTGGTGCGGGGCGTCGTTCACCACGGTCAGGTCGGCGTCGGCGGGGAGTCGGCGTTCGAGGTCGCGGGCGAGCGTGAGGCCCGCGTACCCGGCACCGAGAACCAGGACACGCATGACTGACGGGTGGGGCGCGAGAGAAAAGAGGGTGACGGCGGGCGCGGTTCGCGGCGGTCGGCCGCGCGCTCAGAACAGCGCCTCGGACTCGTCGAGCACCTCGGCGGGGCCGCCGACGCCCCACACGTCGGTCTCGACGCCGCAGTCGGCGACGGCTTCCTCGACGCGGTCGACGTGTTCCTCGGTGGTGTTGACGTAGACGCTCGCGCCGGTGTCGGTCGAGAAGTAGACCGGCACGTCCTCTTCGTTCCGGAGCCTGCGGACGGCGTTGAACACGGCGATGGTGCGCGGTTGCCAGTAGACCCAGCCGGCGGGCCCGGTCATCGTCGTCGCCGCGAGCGACAGCGAGTCGTGCTCGGCGAGTTCGAAGGCGGCGTCGAAGTCGGCGTCGTACAGCGCGTCGCGCATGTCGTCTATCTGGGCGTGGATGTGGGCCATCCGCGCCTGGAACATGTGGCTGTCGGCGGCCTCGGCGTGGGCCTGCTCGGTCTCCTTGTAGGCGGGGACGTGCGCGGCGACGATGCGCAGGTCGTCTTCGAGGTCGGTCTCGATGCGCTCGGAGCGGCAGTCGGTGTCGTTCATCCCCGAGTAGAGGTGCGAGACCGCGCCCGTGACGGCGCGGGCAGCGGACGCCGACCCGCGGCGAGCGATGGTCGAGACTTCGGGATGCGTCATATCGAGGCCGGCCGCCTCGGCGAGCGCCATCGCGGCCGCGGCGAACCCGGACGCCGACGACCCGAACCCGATGTTCGAGGGGAAGGAGTTCTCGCTTTCGAGGCGGACGCGGTGGTCGAAGTCGGCCAGCTCGCGGACCCGGTCGACGACGGCTCGGATGCGCTCCGCGCCGCGGCCCTCGACTTCCTCGCCGCCGATGACGTAGGTGTCCTCGTCGGCGTCGGGGAGGAACTCGACGGTCGTCTTCGTGTGGCTCGGGGCCGTGCAGACGCTGATGCTGTCGTGGTACGGCATTCGGCGCTCCGTGTCTCGCATCCCGTGATACTTCACGAGGCCCTGAATCGGGTGGGCCTTGGCGGTGGCCTTCATGTTCGAACGCCCGTCGGACTCGGGGTTAAACGTCCCGATAGGTGTCGACACCGGCGGGTAACGAGTATAGTCGGTCGGAAATCGAGTGCGCGCCGGCGGGAGGGCCGGCGCGGGTCGGTCGCAACAGTGCGCAGGAAGGACGCACGTTCTCCCTCTCCAGCGGGAGGCGGTCGAGTTCGATGCAGTATCGCTCGTTCGGTTACGTGGGTTGTCGTATCGTGGTCGATTAGCTGGGTTCGGTTCGATTGGTCGGTCGGACCCGATGCGGATGGTTCGTTGCTGTTCGTCGCGTCGTCTGCTCTGCCGCCTACTCTGCGGACTCGGATTCGTGCCCTCGCTCCCAGACGTTCGTGACGCTCTCGCCTGTCGGCGGCGTGTGGCTGACGTCTCGCATCGTCTTCGGGCGGTCACTCGTGTTGCTCATGTGTTGCCTTGGTAGTTGCTACCACGATTCGTGGATAAAGATTTCGGCGATATTATATTACGACTTATTAGCATACTAGGAGATATGAGGGGCGAGTCGAACCGGACCCGAACGCGTGTGGAACGAACACCGGACGGGCGGCGACTGGCCGTCTCCCGGCGGATTTCGGCTCCCGCGGACGCGGCGTGGGACGTGTTAGTGTCGGTCGCCGACTGGCCCGACTGGGGGCCGAGCGTGTCGGCCGTCCGCGGCGTCGACGGGCGAATCGAGGCGGGAAGTCGAGGCGAGGTCCGCGTCGCCGGCGTCTGGGTCCCGTTCAGCATCGAGACGTGCGACGACGAGGCCCGTCGGTGGACGTGGCGCGTGGCCGGGGTTCGCGCGACGGGACATCGCGTGAACCCCATCGGTCTCGACCGCTGTGAGGTGGCGTTCGAAGTCCCGGTTCTCGCGGGGCCGTACGCCGCGGTCTGTGCGGTCGCGCTTCGCAGAATCGAGCGACTCGCGGCGCGGCGACCCGCGGGGGAGCCGCCGTCGGGTGACAGAGACCCCGAGTGAGTGACCCCGAAACTGGGTCCGAACGCCGCTCAGAACGGACCGAGCAGGACGAACGCCGCGGCGACCGCCACGACGACCACGGCCGCGACGAGGAGCGCGAGCGCGCGACCGGAGCGGGCTTCCTCGGCGGCGTCCGCCTCGGCCGCGGCGCGGGCTTCCTCGGCGTCGATCTCGTCGACGATGTCCTCGAACTCCGGTTCGTGCGGCTCGTGATACTCGTCGATGATAGCCTCGTCGAGGTCGGCGTCTTCGAGCGCCTCTACGAGGTCGGGAAGCGCCACGAGGTCGATGGGGGCCTCGACCTCGCCGGGGTCGACGAGGAGGGCGCGGTCGCCGTCCTCGTCGGGTTCGTCGAGCTGTTCGTCGGCGGCGAACGCGAGCGCGAGGGTCTCCGCGGCCCGCGCTTCGTCGCCGGTCGTCAGGAGCGTCCCGTCGACGCCGCGGTCGTCGCAGCGCTCGGCGAACGCCTCGACGCTCCGGGCGTCGAACGCGGCTTCCACGTCTATCCAGACGACTTCGGTCGGTTGCGACTCCCTGTCGGGGGCCGCAAACAGGAACGTCCGCCCGTCGCGGACGCTCCGTTTCGTCCGCTCCCCGCGGGCCGCGCGGACCCGCTTGACGACGGTCGCCGCGTCGTCGGTATCGAGAAACGAGAGCACGCTCGACAACGACACGTCGCTCATTGTTCCGACAGACCGCGTATCTCGCGATAAAGCTTCGCGCCCCATTATCACCACGCGTAACTGGAGGTCAGTCCGGGCGAACGAGGTCGAACCGGTCGTCGGTCGTCGCGTACTCGCTGCCGGCGAGTCGGCCGACCGCGTCGAGTTTCGTCGTGTCGAGTTTGCCGTCGGTCAGCACCTCGTCGGCGACGTGCGCGTGGACGACCTCGCCGAGGACGAGCGTCGAAGAGCCGACCTCCATGCTGTCGTAGAGGGAGCACTCGAAGGCGACTTTGGCGTCGGCGACGCGCGGGGCGTCGACGCGGACGGCCTCGGCCTTCTCGATGCCGGCGTGGTCGAACTCGTCGACGCCGGACGGGACCGTCGCGGCCGTCTCGTTCATCGCCTCGACGACGTCTCGGGTGACGACGTTGACGACGAACTCGCCGCGCGAGACGGCGTTTCGCGGCGTGTCCTTCAGCGACGGACCGCGGCCGACCGGGGCGAAGACGACGACCGGCGGGTCGACGCTGGCGACGGTGAAGAAACTGTACGGCGCGAGGTTGTCGGCGTCGTCGCCGCGGGTGCTCACCCACGCGATGGGGCGGGGCACCACGGCCCCCGAAAGCAGGCGGTACGGCGAGCCGAAGGCGTCGGGCGCGCCGTCCATCAGCGACTCGCCTCCGCGGGCGGGCGCGGTCGGCTACTCGGCGGGAGGCGTGCGCGTATCGAATCCGGGATTGCGTGGGTCATGAACGGGAGTGTGGTGGGTTCGGACGCCGATGAATCTGTGGGACCGCGACGCGTCGGTCGTGCGTTCGGGGTTCGCGTCGAAAGTCGTGCGCGGGTCCGTCGGCGGAGTTAGAACAGCGTCAGGCCGACGGCGTAAGACCACGTCGTCCCGCTGAGCGCGAGGAAGACGAGCGCGCCGCCGAGCATGACGACGTTCTTGAGGAAGCCGGTCATCTCGGACTCCTGTTGGTCCTCGGGGACCGCCCAGAAGTTGTGGAACACCGGCGTCCCGACGAGGAGGAAGACGGCGACGGCCCCGGCGGCGAGCGCGGGGAAGACGCCGAGGACGATGCCGAGGCCGCCGAAGACGAGCATCCCGCCGGAGACGACGACACCGAGGCGGGGTGCCGGCAGGCCCTTCATCTCCGCGTAGCCGGTCATGTGGTCGAGGTTCATGAAGTGGTTGAGCCCCATGAACGCGAGCACCGCGCCGAAGAGGACGCGCGCGAGGAGGAACGCGACGTCCGCGCCGGGAGACGCGAACTGGAGCGCGACGCTCATCTCGGAACCTCCGTCGCGGCGGTGGTCGTGTGGCGGTCCGTCGTCCGAAGAGCTACTATCATTGCGTTACCTGGTACGAGACCGAACTGATATATGTGTTTGCTGACATACACGTTACCGGGTAACCGCACAGGTATCCGGTTACGTCGGCGTCACCCAATTTCTACAGCGTAGGTAGGTACTGATAGTCACTGTCGAGTTAGGGTGTTTAGTGGCTGACTGTGCCGGAACGTCACGCTCCGCCGTGCTATATGGTACATATATGGTATTCTAGTCCGACCCTCGAAAGATATACCCTGCTTGGCAGTAGATACCAATATGGGACGTGTCAATCATGATGAAAACGACCAGCGGAGAGTCTCGATTATGACCGAGACGTGGGATTCCGCCGGGTATATCGCGAGCTCACGGTACCGTCTGGCCGTGTGTCGGTACCTCTCTGAGCACGGTTCGGGACTGCCGTCTCGAATCGCCGCGGAGACCGACCTCGCACAGCCCCACGTGTCTCGGGCGCTCTCCGAACTTCGGGAGCGAGGAATCGTCGAGCTGTTGGTGCCGGAATCACAGCAGAAAGGGCGACTCTACGGGCTGACGGACCTCGGCGAACTCGCCTACGAGCGGGTCGCCCTCGACCGGGAGGCGGACGTCACCGTCGTCGACGACGGCGAGTTCCCCATGCCCGAACTGGCCTCGGAGCTTCTGGAGACGTACGGGGACACCCTCCAGGCGGTCGCGTGGTGTGAGCCGGTACAGACGCGGATTCGGTTCTTCGAGCAGTCGCTTCTCGACCGCTACGACGAAGACACCGTCAAGACGCTCGTCGCGACGCTCACGAACGAGGAGGCCATCGACGAACCGCTCGAAGACCTGCCCATCGGCGGGCCGGAACTCGTCGCGTTCGCCATCGACGACACGCTCATCGTCCGGGTCCCGCTCGAAGACGGCGTGAAACTGCTCGTCTCGCTCGACGCGAGTGTCGACGCGACGCTCAACGAACTCCGCGATACCTGTCGCCAGATGACGGCCGCGGTGCTCGACTCCTAACCCGGAGCGTTTCTTCCCCTTCGGGGACGTAGCTCGGTCCGTGCCACAGCGATTATGCCCCGTCGTCGGCGTCGACGGCTGTCGGTCCGGCTGGGTGTGCGCCGTCGCCGCCGCGGGCGGCCTCTCCGTGCGAGTCGTCGCCGACTTCGCCGCCGTCTGGGACCTCGCCCGCGAGCGCGACGCCGCGCGAGTGCTCGTCGACATCCCTATCGGCTTGCCCGACGCCGCCCGCCGGGCGTGCGACCGCGAGGCCCGCGAGCGACTCGGCTCTCGGGCCGCCACCGTCTTCTTCGCGCCCGTCCGGGCCGTCCTCGCCGCCGACTCCCACGAGGCGGCCAGCGCGGCCAACCGCGAGCGGACCGGGGCGGGCCTCTCCATTCAGGCGTGGAACCTCGTGCCCAAGATTCGCGAGGCCGACGCCGTCCTCCGGGAGACGCCGCGCGCTCGTGAGCGAGTGTTCGAATCGCACCCCGAACTCGCCTTTGCCGCGTTCGCCGGGGAACCCCTCTCGGAACCGAAATCGACGCCCGAGGGGCGCGCCCGCCGCCTCGACGCGCTCGGGACGGCGTTCGCCGGAGGCGACTCCGGCGACCGCGGTCCGGGAGCCGATGCGACGGACGGGCGGGGCTTCGACGCCGAGCGCGCCTACCGCGAGGCGCTGGACCGGACGCTCCGCCGCGACGTCGCCCGCGACGACGTCCTCGACGCCCTCGCCCTCGCCGCCGCGGCCCGGCGGCCCCTCGCGACGCTCCCGAGCGACCCGCCGACAGACGCCGCCGGACTGAAGATGGCGATTCGCGTCCCGACGGACGCCCGTCGTCGAACTCCCTCAGATTGACAATCTCGTATAGATAGCCTCGATATCTTGAAGTAAACAAGTATATAGACAACAATAGTGTTGGGTATTCTCTGAGGAGAAGATATTTATGCTCAGTGTTCAATCCAACAACTGGCGCGACCCGCTGTCGCCACCACGGAATATCCAGCCCAGCCCAACGCGTGATTCAGTGCCAGTACGCAGTCGGTCGCGCCTCCCGCTGCCTCTACTCGGGTTCGACGACCCCGCCCCGGTCTCGAACCCGACCGTTTCCACGCACTGAGCGTCTGCCTCGGTCGGCGTGTCGCCCTGTCGCCACCGGACGCCGAGTCCCGCGTCTCCGGCCCGAAGCTACATCTACGGCCCATCCTAACCCCGCGTATGTACACCGGCAGGACGGACCAGCCCTGCTGTCTCTGCGACGACCCGAAGACGGTCGCCCGCATCGCGGTCCCCCCGCGAGCGGTGACGCTCATGGAGAACGCCGCCCCCATCGCGTGGCGCGACATCGTCGGCGACGTGACGCTCCAGTTCTGCGAGAGCGACTGGGAACTCGTCACCGAGCTGGTCCTGGACCTCGGCATGCACCCGCTTTCGCGGTGTAACGTCGCCCGCGCGGACTTCAGCATCCGCGAGGACTTCGAGGCGCTCCTGAACAGCACCCGCGACGAACCCGACCAGACCGAGCAGGAAGACCGCATGCTCGCCGCGGCCCGCGCCGCCATCGACGACGCGGACGACCCGATGGTCGAGGAACGCGACCTCGTCGAGGCGCACGTCGTGGTCCGCGCGATGGCCGAACTCGGCGTCGACCGGCCGGCGTGAGTCGGGGGGCGCTCACACGCCGGTTCCCACGCCGAACAGCCGCGTCGACCCCCACGTGAGCACGACGATGCCGACGATGAAGACCGCGAGCGCCGTCATCATCGGAAACGGGGCGAGCGACGGCCCGGCGAAAAACGGCCCGCGGACGATGAGGAACGCGGTGCCCGCCGCGAGGCCGAGTCCGACGCTCGTCACGAGCGAAAAAAAACAGTTTGGCGACGCCGATTCCCCGCGTGTCGTTCCGGAAGCGCATGGGGACAGGTCCCCCGAACCCCGCTTGAACGATTTGGCCGTCTCGTTGATGTTATCGGCCGGTTGTCGGGTTCTCGTCAGCGTTCGATTCGAAAGCCGGTCTCGCCGTCCGGCTCCTCGTAGGTGACGTCCACGTCCTCGACGGTCGCCATCGGACTCCCCTCGTGGCACCACTCGACCATCGCCTCCACGTCGTCGCGGGGGCCCTCGAAGACGGCCTCGACGCGGCCGTCCGAGAGGTTCTTCACCCAGCCGTCGACGCCGCGGTCGCGGGCGGTGTCGCGGGTCGTCGCCCGGTAGTAGACGCCCTGTACGTTCCCGGAGACGTATACGTGCGCGCGAGTTCGACCGTGTTCGCTCATGGCCACCGTTTCGTCCGCCGCCGTCAAAGGCGTGCTGCCTCGGGCGGTCGATTCGGCGACTCGTCCGGGGGCCGATTTTCGTCTCCCAAAGCCCCCCGACCGACCCGTGCGCCCGCCTCGCACGCGTCCCCCGAACCGTCAGCATCTAAGTACGACCCACCCAACGCTGGACTATGGAACTCTTCGGCACCGCCGGTATCCGCGGGAGCGCGACGGAGCGAGTCACGCCGGAACTCGCCCTCAGCGTCGGCCGCGCCGCCGGCCGCGCCGCGCTCGAATCGGACGCTCCCGCCGAGTTCGTCGTCGGCCGCGACGGACGGACGACCGGGCAGGGCCTCGCCGCCGCCGTCGAGGCCGGCCTGCTCTCCGCCGGCGCTGACGTGACCCGCGTGGGCGTCGTCCCGACGCCGGCGCTCGCGTTCGCCTCGCGGGGTCGCCGCGGCGTCATGCTCACCGCCTCGCACAACCCGCCGACGGACAACGGCATCAAGATGTTCGTCGACGGTCAGGAGTACGACCGCGACCTCGAACGCGACATCGAGACGCGGGTCGAGGCAGACGCACCCCCGACCGACTGGGACGACTGGGGCGCGACGGGGACGAGCGGCGTCCTCGACGCCTACCGCGACGCGATCGTCGAGTTCGCCGGGCGACACGGGGCGGACCTCGACGGTCTCAGCGTCGCCGTCGACTGCGGCAACGGGATGTCCGCGCTCGGCACGCCGCAGGTGCTCCGCGACCTCGGCGCGCGCGTCGTCACGCTCAACGGGCAGATAGACGGCCACTTCCCCGGCCGCGAGTCGAAGCCGACGCCCGAGACGCTCGCGGACCTCATCGCGTTCGTCGCCGACGGCGACTTCGACTTCGGCATCGGTCACGACGGCGACGCCGACCGCATCGTCATCATCGACGGGAACGGCGAGGTCGTCCACGAGGACACCGTCATCGCCATCGTCGCCGAGCACTACGTCCGCGTCTCCGACGCCGAGGACCCGGTCGTCGTCACGACGCCGAACGCCTCGGGCCGCATCGACGAGCGGGTCCGCGAGGCCGGGGGCCGCGTCGAGCGGGTCCGCCTCGGCGCGCTCCACGAGGGCATCGCCAGCGCCCGCGCCGACGGCGGCGACGTGGTGTTCGCGGCCGAGCCGTGGAAGCACATCCACCCGTCGTTCGGCGGGTGGATAGACGGCGTCGCGTCGGCGGCGCTCATCGCCCGCCTCGCCGCCGAGTCCGGCATGGCCGGCCTGCGCGAACCGGTCACGGAGCGCCCGTACCGCAAGGTGAGCGTCCCCTGCCCCGACGAGAAGAAGCGGGCGGCGATGGCGGCGCTCGAAGCCTCGCTCCCCGACGCGATGGCCCCCGAGTCGGTCGACACCGAGTACGGCGTCCGACTGGAGTTCGCCGACGCGTCGTGGACGCTGGTCCGCCCGTCCGGCACGGAACCCTACATCCGGGTGTACGCGGAGGCCGACGACGTGGACGCGCTCGTCGACGAGGTGACGGCCGTCGTCGAGGGCGAAATCGAAGCCGCCTGAGCGGACTCCGAGGAGGGTTCCCCGGCGCACGCGACCCGGTGCGCCCCGAACTCGACGCCCGTGGACGTGAACCGGGGTCCCGTTCTCGACGATTTGCAATCGTGGTGATGCGACGCCGCTGAAACCGCGAAACGACACCTTTATGCAATTTTCGCGGCCCCTGTCTCAATAGGAGTTCATACATATGGACAGACGTTCTTTTGTCAAAGCGGCAGGGGTCGCGGGCATCGCGGGCCTCGCAGGTTGTACCGGCGGTCCGTCCGAGGGGAGCCAAGAGACGACCGAGGCGACGACCGAGTCGTCCGGCGGTGAGGAGACCACGACGAGCGAGCAGACGACCGAGTCGTCCGGTTCGGCGGCCAACGTCGGCATGGTCTACGCGCTCGGCGGTCTCGGTGACAAGTCGTTCAACGACGCCGCGAAGCGCGGCATCGAGCAGGCGGAATCGGAACTCGGCATCGCCTACGACGAGGCTCAGCCCTCGGCGGCGGAGGAGTTCCCGCAGTTCCAGCGCCGGTTCGCGCAGTCGTCGAACCCGGACTACGACCTCGTGTCGTGTATCGGCTACGCGCAGAAGTCCGCCCTCTCCGAAACCGCGCCGAGTTTCTCGGACCAGCAGTTCATGATCGTCGACGACGTGGTCGACGAGGACAACGTGGCGAGCTACCTGTTCCGCGAGGAGCAGGGCTCGTTCCAGGTCGGCTACCTCGCCGGCCTCATCACGACCCAGGAGTTCTCGGCCGGCTCCGGCTCGACGACGCCCGACTCGAAGAGCGTCGGCTTCGTCGGCGGCACCGAGACCGACCTCATCCGCAAGTTCCAGGCCGGCTACGAGGCCGGTGTGGCGCACGCGGACGAGGAGATATCCGTCGACGTGGCCTACGTCGGGTCGTTCTCCGACTCCGCGAAGGGGAAGGAGATAGCCACCTCGATGTACGACAACGGCGCGGACGTCGTCTACCACGCGGCCGGGGGCAGCGGCCTCGGCGTCTTCCAGGCGGCCAAAGAACAGGGTAAGTTCGCCATCGGCGTCGACTCCGACCAGTCGCAGACCGAGCCGAACTACGCCGACGTCATTCTCGCCTCGATGGTCAAGCGCGTCGAGTCGGCGGTGTACACCTCCGTCGAGAACGTCGTCAACGACGAGTTCAACGGCGGTTCCACCACGACCCTCGGCCTCGAAGAGGACGGCGTCGCCGCCGTCTACGGCGCGGAACTCGGTTCCGAAATCCCGCAGGACGTCAAGGACGCGCTCTCCGAGTCCCGCGAGGCCATCATCGCCGGCGACATCGAGATTCCGACGACGACCGAGTAACGCCGCACTCGACGCTCGCAGTTCTTTCGACGCCGCGCCCCGAGCGACTGCGTCCGGGATGAAGGAGTCAATATTGCCGATTCCGCACCGCGCGTAGTCGAACATGCCCGCGGGTTGAACAGTTCGAACTCCCCGATAACCGCCGCGACGCTCCGTGTGGACCACTCCCGCGCCGACTCGAATCCCACGAGTTTAAGCGAACCCCCCCGAAAAAAGGGTCAAGATGAGCACCGCTGTTCATCTCGACGAAATCACAAAACGGTTCCCCGGCGTCGTGGCGAACGACGACGTGGACCTGACCGTCGAGCGCGGCACGGTGCACGCACTTCTGGGAGAGAACGGGGCCGGCAAGACGACGTTGATGAACATCCTCTACGGGCTCTACGAACCCACTGAGGGGACCGTCCGCGTGGACGGGGAACCGCGGGACTTCGATTCGCCCGCGGACGCCATCGACGCCGGAATCGGTATGATTCACCAGCACTTCATGCTGGTCGACCCCATGACGGTCGCCGAGAACATCGTCCTCGGCAACGAACCGCGCAAGTGGTTCGACACGACCGTCGACCGGGAGCGCGCGCGCCAAGAGGTCATCGACCTCTCGAACCGATACGGATTCGACGTGGACCCCGACGCGGCCATCGAGGACGTGAGCGTCGGCGTTCAACAGCGCGTCGAGATTCTGAAAGCACTCTACCGCGGGGCCGACATCCTCATTCTGGACGAGCCCACCGCGGTCCTCACCCCGCAGGAGGTCGAAGAGCTGTTCCGCGTCTTCGAGGAGCTGACCGCCCAGGGCAAGACGATTATCTTCATCAGCCACAAGCTCGGGGAGGCGATGCACGCCGCCGACGACATCACCGTCCTCCGAAACGGGAAGAACGTCGGCACGGTCCAGGCTGACGAGACCTCCAACGAGGAGCTCGCCGAACTGATGGTCGGCCGCGAAGTTCTCCTCGAACCGAAGGCCGAACCGCAGGAACCGGGCGACGAGGTGCTCGCGGTTCGGAACCTCTCTGCGGAGGACAACCGCGGCGTCCCCGCCGTCTCCGACGTGTCGTTCGACATCCGCGAGGGCGAGGTGTTCGGTATCGCCGGCGTCGACGGCAACGGCCAGTCGCAGTTGGTCGAGGCCATCACCGGCCTGCGGACGCCGACCGGGGGGGCGATTTCCTACAAGGGCCGGGACATCACCGACGCCTCGCGCCGCTCCCGAATCGCCGACGGGATGGCGTACATCCCCGAGGACCGCCACGAGCGCGGGCTCGTGATGGACTTCGACCTCGTTCAGAACGGCATCCTCGGCAGCCAGCACAGCGCGACGTTCGCCGCCGACGGCCGGATACACTGGTCCGACGCGCGCGACCACGCCGAGCGAATCATCGACGAATACGACGTTCGACCGCCCCACGCCGACGCCGACGCCGAGTCCTTCTCCGGCGGCAACCAACAGAAGTTCATCGTCGGCCGCGAGTTCGAACGCGAACCGGACCTCGTCGTCGCCACCCACCCGACCCGCGGCGTGGACATCGGCGCGATGGAGTTCATCCACGAGCGGCTCTTGGACCTCCGAGCCGAGGGCAAAGCGGTGCTCCTCGTCTCCTCGAAGCTCGACGAGGTGCAGGGCCTCTCGGACCGCCTCGGCGTCATGCACGACGGCGAACTCATGGACATCGTAGACCCACGCGACACCACCGAAGAAGAGATCGGCCTGCTCATGGCCGGTGAACGCCCCGACGCCGACGCGACCGACGCGGAACCGCCCGTGGGTGACGCCAGATGAGCGCGGTCGAGAACGCGAAAGCCGTCCTCCGGCGGCTGACGGCCGCCTCCGCGACCGAGCGCATCCTCATCAGCTTCGCCGCGCTCGTCATGGCCGTGCTCGTCGGCGCGGTCATCATCCTCGTCTCCGGCCGCATCACGACGTGCCAGACCGCGGCGACGACGCTGTTCGGCACCGGCTTCTGTTACGACCCCGTCGAGGTGTACCTCGTGCTGTTCAACGGGGCGCTCGGCGAGCCGTTCCTCGTGAACAGCCCGGGGATTCTCAAACCGTTCAACCCCGACTGGAACCCGCTGAACTTCGGGTTCGCGCTCACGCTCAAGGAGACGACGCTCCTCATCTTCACCGGCCTCTCGGTCGCCGTCTCCTTCCGCGCCGGCCTGTTCAACATCGGGACGCAGGGACAGCTCGTCCTCGGCGGCCTCGCGACGGCGCTGTTTTCCTTCTTCGTCGCGCCGATGCTCCCGTCGGGGCTCGTCGGCGGCCTCATTTTAATTCCGCTCGCCGTCATCGTCGGCGCGCTCGTCGGCGGTCTCTACGGCGCGATTCCGGGCGCGCTCAAGGCGTACGCCGACGCCAACGAGGTCATCACGACCATCATGCTGAACTTCATCGCGGCGCAAATCGCGTTCGTCCTCGTCAGCGAGTTCTACGGCAATCCCGACTCGCAGGTCGTCGAAACGACGCCGCTTCCCGACTGGGCGACGCTCCTCCCGGTGGCGTTCCCGCAGGGCGGCGACTTCTCGATTCTCGCGCTCGCGTTCGGTCTCGCGCTCGTCGTCGCCGTCTGGTTCCTGCTCGAACAGACCTCGTTCGGGTACGACCTCCGGACGAGCGGCGAACAGCCGGAAGCGGCCGAGTACGGCGGCGTCGACGCCAAGCGCACGACCGTCACGAGCATGTTCCTCTCCGGCGCGCTCGGCGGCATGGGCGGCGCTATCTGGGTGCTCATGGTCATGGGCAAGTGGCAGGCCGGCGTCCCCGCGCTCGGGTTCGACGGCATCACCGTCTCCATCCTCGCGGGGAACAACCCGTTCGGGGTCGTCCCGGCGGCGCTCCTGTTCGGAACGCTCAAGTCCGGCTCGCTCGCGGTCCAGTTCGGGACCGGCGTCCCGAAACAGCTCGTCGGCGTCCTCCGCGGGCTCATCATCCTGTTCGTCGCGATGCCAGAGTTCTTCCGCATGCTCGGCTCCGCCATCGACCTCGAACCGGACCGCGAGACCGTGGCCACGGACGGCGGCTCCCTCGGAGGTGACGACGAATGAGTACGACAACCATCGACCGACTCCGCGACACCGAACTGTCTTACAGAGCGACCCTCGCCGGCGGGGCGCTGAGCGTCTTCCTGCTCATCGCGCTGCTCGGCCTCGTCTTCCCGGGCAGTATCTGGGGGAACCTCCTCGCCATCCTCACCAGTCGGAGCACGCTCTCGTCGGCGCTCCGGCTCTCGGTGCCCATCACCTTCGCCGCTCTCGGCGGTATCTTCTCCGAGAAGGCCGGCGTGGTGAACATCGGGCTGGAGGGTCTGCTCATCATCTCGGCGTTCACCGCGGTCATCACCACGGCCGTCGTCGGCCCCGAGATGACCGTCCTCGGCCTGCCGGCCATCTGGATCGGCTTCTTCGCCGGCGTCCTCTCGTCGGTGCTGTTCTCGGCGCTGTTCGCCGTGGTCTGCATCCGCTTCAAGGCCGACCAGATTATCGCCGGCCTCGCCGTCTGGCTCATCGCGCTCGGCCTCGCGCCGTTCGCGGCGACCGTCTACTACGGCGGCGTCAACACCGACAACCTCGGGACGACCCTCGGGACGTGGACGATTCCCGTCCTCTCGGACATCCCGTTTTTCGGCGCGCTGTTCGACGCCGACCCCGCGGTGTACATGATGCTCGTCGCGGTCCCGGCGTCGTGGTACGTCCTGAACCGCACGGCGTTCGGCCGCCACGTCCGCGCGTCCGGTGAGAACCCGAAGGCGCTCGACACCGTCGGCGTCGACGTCAGCCGCGTCCGCTACGCGGGCGTGCTCCTCTCGGGCTTCCTCGCCGGCATCGGCGGCTCCGCGCTGTCGCTCGGCCTCGGCCAGTTCGTCGGGAACAACCAGACGATGGTCAACGGGAAGGGCTTCATCGCCATCGTGGCGTTCCTCTTCGGGAACTACAACCCCATCGGCGCGTTCGGCGCGTCGTTCCTCTTCGCGGGGCTGGAGGCCGCCCAGATCCGCCTCCAGCAGATTCCCGGCTACGGCGTTCCCGACTCGCTCATCCAGACGGTTCCGTACGTGACGGTCCTCGTCGTCCTCGCGCTCGTCGGCCGCACCCGCATCCCGGCCGCCTCCGGCGAGCACTACGACACCGGCGACGACAACCGCTGACCGACCCGGACTCCTCGCGTTTTCGTTTTCTCCTGTCGCTTCTCTCTCAGCCGAGCGCCGCGTCTCGTCGGGAGCGGTTCCCGCGGGACTCGCCCCGCGCGGTCGGTGCGGGAGTAAAGAGTTTTCAGCCCGCGATATGGAGGTGATACCATGTCCACAGACGAGAACGACACCGCCGAGGAGTCCTCGGCGAGCCCACGGACCCGGTCCGTGGACGTGGTGGTCGTCGGCGCGGGAACCTCCGGCTGTTACGCCGCCGCGACCATCGCGAACGCGGGCTACGACGTGACCATCGTCGAGCGCAAGCCCGCGGAGGAAGCGGGGCACATCGCCTGCGGCGACGCTCTGAAGGGCGCGGACGCCTTCCCCGAGGCGATTCCGAAGTCGAAGATCGAGCCCGCGTTCACCAACACCGAGGTCGACCACGGCCGCTTCGAGATTCCGCAGGAGGACACCGTCCTCGACATCCCGGTCCCCGGCGAACTCGCCGTCATCGACCGCTGGGAGTACGGCCGCCTCATCATCGAGGGCGCGGAGGAAGCGGGCGCGGAACTCCACTACGACACGGTCGTCCAAGACGTGAAACAGGACGACGACGGCACCGTCACCGGTATCGTCGGCAAACACGACGGCGAGGTCGTCGAGTACGACGCCGACATCGTCATCGACGGCGCGGGCTCGCTGTCGCTCCTGCAGGACAAGGTGGACTTCTCCGACGCCACCTTCGACACGAACGTCTCCTACCAGCACTTCTCGTCGGCGTACCGCGAGGTCGTCGAGGTCCCCGAGCCCGTCGAGTGGTCGGACGCGCTCGTGTTCAAGCCCGCCGAGGTCGCCGCGGGCTACGTCTGGTACTTCCCGCGGACTGAGACGACCATCAACGCCGGCCTCGGCTTCCAGATGACAGAAGAGCCGATGAAGCTCGTCGACGACCTGAAGCGGGACCTCCGCGAGCGCCCCGAGTTCGAGGGCGCGGAGGTCGTCGACAAGCTCGGCGCCGCCCTCCCGACCCGTCGGCCCTACGACTCGGCGACCGCGCCGGGCTACATGGCCGTCGGCGACGCCGCGGCCCACGTCAACCCGACGACCGGCGGCGGCATCGCCGGCGCGGCCTACGCCGGGAAGTACGCCGGCGAGCAGGCCGCTATCGCGCTCGAAGCCGGCGACGTGAGCGAGGAGATGCTCTGGCGCTACAACCGGCGCGTCATGGACCACTTCGGCGGCCGCTACGCCAGCCTCGACGTGTACAACATCCTCTCGACCGCCGTCGACGTGGACGACCTGATGGGGCTCATCGCCTCCATCCCCGGCGAGAAGCTGGCGGAGGCGCTCTACTCCGGAACGACCTCGTTCGGCCCCGTGCTCCTCGCGCAGACCGCGGCGTCGAGCTACGGCCACTGGAGCCAGATTTACGAGTTCTTCAAAATCAAGCGCCTCGCCGACGAACTGCTGGCTCACTACGGTCGCTATCCGAGTCGGCCGAGCGCGCTCGAAGGCTGGAAAGTCGAGCGGGACCGCATCATGGACGACATCTACGAGCTCACCGGCGCGGACCCGAAGTACTGACCTCGGTCTCTCCGGCGAACGAGACGCCTCGGAACTCGAACCGCGCCCCGCCGGTTTCTCCGGTCGTCGCCCGCACCTCCCAGCCGTGCGCGTCGGCGACGCCGGCGACGATGGCGAGACCGAGGCCGGTCCCCCGCGCGTCGGTGCTGTAGCCCGACTCGAAAACGCGCTCCTGTTCTTCCGGCGGGATGCCGGGGCCGTCGTCCTCGACGAAGAAGCCGTCTTCGAGCGGGCCGACGCGGACGTTGACGCCCGGTGTGCCACCGTCGGCGTCGGCTATCGCCCGACGTCCCCCCGCGTCTGCCGCGCTCTTGTCGGCGGCGGTAGACGACTTCTCCGTCGGAACGCCGCGGCCCGCGGTATCGTCGGGGGACTCTCGGCTGCCCGTCGAGCCGCGCTCGACTGCGTCGCCGGCCGGGGACCGGTTGCCCGTGGACCCGTGTTCCACGGGGTCACCAGACGCAGTCCGGTTGCCCGTCGAACCGTGTTCGACTGCGTTCCGAAACAGGTTCTCGAAGACGGCGGTGAGTCGGCCCCTGTCGGCGAGCAGTTCCGCGTCGGCCTCGACGGTGAGCCCCGACGCCCCGAGGCTGGTGTTCGTCACCGCGTCGGCGGCCACGGTGGCGAGGCTGACGGGTTCGACGTCGCCGACCGACTCGCCGACGCGGGCGAGCTGCAGCACGTCCTGAATGAGCGCCTCCATCCGGTCGTGGGCGTCGGCGACCGTCGAGAGGTGGTCGGTCCCGTGACCCTCGCGGACGAGTTCGAGTCGCATCTGGGCGACGTTCAGCGGGTTGCGGAGGTCGTGGGTGACGACCGACGCGAACTGGTCGAGCCGCTCGTTGCGGCTGCGCAGGTCCGCCTCGCGGGCGTCGCGGTGGTTCGACCACCGGGCCGCGCCGACCGCGAGCGCGACCGACCCGACGAGGAGCGCCCCGTCCTCGAAGACGAGCGTGAACGCCTCGGGCTGGGCGACGACCTCGTCGACCGCGTCGGTGACGGCGTAGACGGCGAACAGCGCGGTCCCGACGTACAGCGGCCGCCAGACCGCCTGCACGTCGCGGACGCTCCCGATGACGAACGCGCCGACGAGGGGAATCGGGACCAAGAGGAGTTCGACGGCGAACCGAAGCCACCGGACCTCGGGGCTGTCGGGGAAGACGGCGACCTGGACGACCGCGACGCCGACGGCGATGCCGACGACTGCGAGACCCGGACGCAGGTCTGTGTCTTCGGTCGATTCACCTCCGAGGAGCCCCATCGCTGGCGGCTATGCACGGGGGGGACAAATAACCGCTGGCGGTTACCGCGGCGGATTCGGGCGACCGCGCGTCGTTTCCGGCGGGGCGAGCCGCCCGGAGCGGGCTCGAACGGCGCTCTCGGCGCGTCTCAGGGGCGCTCGGCCGCGATTCGCTCGACGCTGCCGGCGAGCACGTCGACGGCGATGCGGATGGTTTCCTCGTCCACGTCGAACGTCCGGGTGTGGTGGCCGCCGGGGTGGTCGGTGCCGACGCCGACGTAGGCTGCGAGGCCGCCGCGGTCCTGCACGCGCTGCATGAGGTACGTCGCGTCCTCGCTCCCGCCGAGTTCGTCGCTGTCGAGGATGGAGGCGACGCCCTCGACGCCCTCGCTCACGCCGCCGACGACGGCCGCGAGCGCGTCGTCGCTCCGGGCGCTCGGGGCTTTCCCCTCGACGTTGATTTCGACCTCGCAGTCGTGCATGACGGCCGCGGACTCGATGACGGTGTGGGCGCGGCCCTCGACGTACTCCATGAGTTCCGTCGTCGCGCCGCGCACCTCGCCCTCGATGAACGCCTCCTCGGCGACGATGTTCGTGGCGGTGCCGCCGCCCATCAGGCCGACGTTGACGCGGGTCGCGCCGTCGGAGTGCCGGGAGATGCCGTAGAGGTTCTGGGTGGCCGTCGCGGCCGCGAGGTTCGCGTTCTTTCCTTCCTCGGGCTTCGCGCCCGCGTGGGCCGGCGCGCCGGTGAACTCGGCGCGGAAGTGCGAGACGGCGAGGAAGCCGTCGACGCCGCAGACGACCTCGCCGGTCGGGTGGTCGAGGCCGACGTGGAGCGCGAGCAGGTAGTCCACGTCGTCGAGGTGGCCGCCCTCGGCGACGGCCTTGCCGCCGGCGACCTGTTCCTCGCTCGGTTGGAAGAACACCTTGAACGTCCCCTCGAAGTCGGAGTCGATGACGGCGTCGAGGACGCCGAGGCCGATTGTCGCGTGGGCGTCGTGGCCGCAGGCGTGCATGAACCCCTCGTTCTCGGAGCGGAAGCCCTCGGCGGCCGGGAGGTGGTCGTCGGCCTCGGACTCGGGGATGGGGAGCGCGTCGATGTCGACGCGGAGGCCGACGGTCGGCCCCTCGCCGCGTTCGACGACCGCGACCGCGCCGGTGTAGCC
>NZ_CSTE01000002.1:750657-753886 GCF_001368915.1 Haloferax massiliensis
GGCCTCGCGGGCCCGCTCGAACCACGCGTCGAGGTCGGCGTCGTCGGGGACGGCCATGCGCTCGTCGGCGTCGAGCGTCTCGGGGCCGACGTAGAGCGCGTCGAGGTCGCGCGTCTCCAGTTCGTCGACGAGGCGGGCGGTGGTGTAGAACTCGCACCACGCGGGTTCGGGGTGGCGGTGCAGGTCGCGGCGAAGCGAGACGAGGTCGTCCATCGTCGCTCGGTTGCTCATGTCTCGGCTCTTCTTCGCCGGCGGTGATAAACGCTCCCGACGGCCCGTGAGCGAGAAACGCAACTTTGGAGGCGATAGTTGGAGGAAATTCGTGCCTATTATATGTAACAGTCAATCTCTGACAAACGATGCCAGAAGAACCGGACATCGAGCTCAGTTTCCGCGGCGGGCGACTCGTGAGCGCCCTGCCCATCGCCCTGTTCATCGCGTGGGCGATTTTCCAGAGCGGTATCCTCGGTATCGGCGATACGACCGGCCTCGTCGCGGGGATGCTGACAGGACTCATCGTGGGACTGCTGTTCGTCCGGGGGGACTGGAAGGACTACGCGGACGTCATCTTCGCCGGTATGACCCGTCGGGTCGCCGCGACGGCGGTCGTCGCGTGGCTCTGGGCGGGCATGTTCGCCGAGACCATTCAGGTCGGCGGCTTCGTCGACGGCCTCGTCTGGGCGGCCACGGTCCTGAACGTCGGTCCGGGGCTGTTCCCGGCGGTGACGTTCCTGCTCGCGGCGCTTCTCGCGACCGGCATCGGCACCGGCTACGGCACCGCAATCGCCTTCACGAGTCTCGTCTTCCCGGCGGGGCTGCTCCTCGGCGCGAACCCAGTGTTGCTGTTCGGCGCGATTCTCTCCGGCGCGGTGTTCGGAGACAACCTCGCGCCCGTCAGCGACACGACCATCGTCTCCGCGGTCACGCAGGACGCCGACATCGGCGGCGTCGTCGCCTCCCGCGTGAAGTACGCCGTCGTCGCGGCGGCGCTCGCAATCGCGGCGTACCTCGTCGCCGGCTTCGGAATCCCCGGCGTCTGGGGCGGCATGCCGCACGTCGACGTGGCCGGCGAGGTCTCGGCGTCGGTGTCGCCGTGGGGGCTCGTCCACCTGCTCGACATCGCCGTGGTCATCGTCCTCGCCGTCCGCGGCCGACACATCATCGAAGCCGTCTCGTGGGGCCTGCTCCTCGCGGCGGCGTTCAACGTCGCGCTCGGCGCGGCGAACCTCGTGGACGTATCGGCCGGGAACATGCTCCTGTTCAGCGCGCCGCAGAACGGGCTCACGCAGGCGGTCGAGGCGCTCCCGCTCATCGGTGCCGTCGTCGAGACGGTCCCCGCGGGGCAGGTCGGCGTCGGCGGCAGCGTCTACTCCGGCGCGGCCGGCTTCTTCCCGCTTATCGTCCTGACGCTCCTGCTCGTCGCGGGCGCGGAAATCATGCGCGCCGGCGGCGGCTTCGACGCGATTCAGGAGCTCGTCATCGACCGCGTCGCCACGACGGTCCGCCGCGCGGAGACCACGATGGTCGTCGGCACGGCGCTCGTCAACGCGACGGTCACCATCAACACGGCGGCCGAAATCGCCATCGCGCCCTACATCGCCACCCTCGGCAAGCGCTTCAACATCAACGGCTACCGCCGGGCCAACATCCTCGACGCCAACACCTCGGCGCTCGGCTACATCTTCCCGTGGGGCGGCGGCCTGCTCGCCGGCTACGGGGCCATGCAGGGCCTCGTCGGCGGCGAGGCGACGCCGTGGTTCACGGCGGACATGCTCGTGAACCCCGCGTCGGTCTTCCCCTACGTCTTCCACGGCTGGTTCCTCGTGGCGGTGTTCCTGTTCGCCGCGTGGACCGGCTACGGCCGCGAGTACGTCTCCGACCGCACGAGCGAGGAGGTGAGCCGCGTATGAGCCGCCTCAACAAGCTCTTGGCCGGCTGGACGTTCCGCACCGCGACGCCGACGTTCGAACCCGGCGAGGTCATCACGGCCTACGTCAGCGAGCGCAACGGCGACGGCCTCACCGTCCGCGTCGGCGACTCGGTCATCCGGGTCGAAGACGGCGGCGACGCGGCCGTCGAAGACAAGGTTCGACTGGAGGTCACGTCGTTCGACGCGACCAACCACGTCGGCACCGGCGACGTGGTCGAACTGCTCGGGCCGGACGCCTGAGCGGTCGAAAAACGGACAAAAAGCGCAGACCCGCGTCTTCGTTCGCGCTCCGCGACCGCCGTCAGCGGCGGTGGCCGAGCGGCTTTTTCTGTTCGACTTCGACTTCGAGGTGGACGCTGTCGGGGAACTCCTTGAGACCGACTTCGCGGGCGATCTGGTCCGCGCCGTGGATTTCGAGCCGACGGGTGTAGACGGGGTAGGACCACGACGAGAACTGGTCGCCGGGCTGGAGCGTCCGGTACTGCGGGACGCTCACCTGCTTCGGCTGGTCGGAGTGGGGGCCGCGGCACTCCGCGCCCTTCCGCTCGACGAACTGCTTGAGGTCGTCGACCACTCGGTCGAGGACCGCCTTATCACCGCTTTGAAAGGTGAGTTTTGTGACGAAGGCCATAGCTGGGTACTACTGGTTGTTGCACGCTCCGACGGTAAAAGCGCATCTACACGAACCGGGGACTCCGGGCTTCCGCCACCCGAATCCCGAACGAACGACCGTGCGAACCCGCTACAGCCTCCGATACCCTCTTAAAGGGTGGCACGTTTATTTCAGGTAATGGCAGTCGAAGCGGTCAGCGCTGGAGCCATTCTCTTCCGCGACACCCGCGGCCGGAGGGAGTACTTACTCCTGAAGAGCCGTCCCGGGGACTGGGAGTTCCCGAAAGGCGGGGTCGAAGGGGACGAGGAGCTTCAGCAAACGGCAATCAGGGAGGTCAAAGAGGAGGCTGGAATCCAGGATTTCCGCCTCATCGACGGCTTCCGCGAGGACTACAGCTACGTCTTCGAGGCGAACGGTACGACGATTCACAAGACGGTCCACCTCTTTATCGCGCGGTCGTTCGAGGCGTCCGCGGAGCTCTCGACGGAGCACCGCGACCTCCAGTGGCGCGACTACGAGCAGGCCATCAACACCATCACGCAGGACGGCCCGCGCGAGATATTCGAGCGCGCCCACGAGTTCCTCGACGACCTCGCCGCGAAAAACGAGGGCGAACACAAGTACCTGAAGTAGCGTCGGCCGACTCGGCCGACGCCCGAAACGCGACGCCCGCGAGCGACAGCGCC
>NZ_CSTE01000002.1:755249-824352 GCF_001368915.1 Haloferax massiliensis
GTCGGGCCGGACGCCGAAGCCGCCCGACCGAAACGTCTTCGGCTTCCCGCCGCAACTCCCGGTCGTGAGCGACGCCGCCGACAGCGACCGCGACCCCGAGTTCGCCTTCGAGCTACGGGTCTGCCGCTGGGCCGAGCGCGCGTGGCACCCCGACGGCCCGCGCCCCGCGTTCGTCGCCCGACAGCTCGGCACCCGAGAGCGCCGCTGGGACACCGTCGTCGTGGAGGTCGACCCCGAGGCGTTCGCCGCCCGGCGCGCCCTCTCGACCGACGGCTTCGACTCGGACCTGTTGCGCGTCGTCCGCCACGCGCCCGCCGAGTGGGCGTGGTACCGAGACGCCATCCCCGAACCCGACTTCCCGTGGCGACACGTCGTGCCGGCGGTCCATCGCGCCGCGGGGCTCGGACTCGTCGAGAAGCGCCGCGGCTCGCGGAACCGCGTCGAGTACCGCCGGACCGCCCCGTACCCCGACTGGGTCGAGCGCGTCGTCGCCATCGAGAACAAGCCGGACCTCGACGCCAGCGCCGCCCGCGCGCTCGCCGACCAACTCGACCACGACGTGTCGCGGGCGCTCGCCGACGAGGTCTGGGTCGCCACCGAGGTGACGGGCCGGCGGGTCGAACCCGCCCTACTGGAGGACCTGCCGGTCGAAGTCGGCATCCTCGGCGTCGACGGCGACTCGGCGGAGGTGCTGTGGCACCCGAGTTCGCTGTCGCCCGACCCGGCGGACGCCCGGCGGCGACTCGTCCTCGCCGAGCGCGCCTACGACCGCGGCTGGCGGAGCTACGTGGACACGATGCGGCCCGACTGCCGGCAGTTCGAACTCGACCGGCGCGGCCGGGCGCTCGTCCCGCGGTGCGCCGCGAAAGACTGCTATCAGAGCCAGCGCGAGTGCGCCCACTCGTGTCCGTCGTTCGAGCCGGAGCCGCCGTCGTGGCGGATGAAGGGCTGGCCTATAGAGGGAGGCCCGGGGAAGGGCGTGCGCCGGATTCTGGAAGCCAGACGCGAGCGCGCCAGAGACCGGGCCGAGCGCGGCAGTGAGAACGCCTAACTTCGCGCCCCTCGGACCGACCGATATGGAACGGTTCCAGAACACGAGTCTGCCGGACTGGGATTGGTGGGGAAAACTGTGGCCGACGCCGGGCGAGACGCTTCGGGAGCTCGGGCTGTCGGCGGGCGACACCGTCGCCGAAATCGGCTGCGGAAACGGCTACTTCGCGCTCCCCGCGGCGCGAATCGTCGCGCCGGCCCCGGTGTACGCGGTCGACCTCGACGACGGCCTCCTCGCGGAACTCGACCATCTCGCCGACCAGCAACGCATCGACAACGTGGCGACGGTCCGCGGCGACGCCCGCGAGCTATCGGCGCACCTCTCCGACCCCGTCGACGTGGCGCTCTTCGCCAACGCGTTCCACGGGGTCGACGACCGCGACGAGTTCCTGACGGAAGTCGAGTCGGTCCTCGCCGACGGCGGCCGGTTCGTCGTCGTCAACTGGCGACCCCTGCCCCGGTCGGAGACGACCGTGGCAGGCGAGCCCCGCGGCCCGCCGACCGACCTGCGACTCGGTCCCGAGGAGACCGCGGCGATGGTCGAAGAGGCGACCGACCTCGCGGTGACGGCGGAAATCGACGTTCCGCCGTACCACTACGCGCTGGTGTTCGAGCGGCGAGAATAGCATCGCGGAGCCGGGCGGTCAGACGACCTCCACGTCCACCTCGTCGCGCTCGACGGCGAGGCGGAACGTGGGGACGGTCCGGTAGACGACCTCGATGACGCCCTTGCGGCGGAGGCTCTGGAGCGCGCGGCGCACGTCGTCCACGTCGGGGTCGATGTCGAACTCCTCGCGGAGCTTGTTGAGGACGCTGACGACGCTCTCGGAGCGCTCGTCGGGGCCGGCGACGACCTCGAAGACGCGGGCTTCGAGCGAGGGGACGCGGATGACGCTCGGAACGGACTCCGCCTCGTCGTCGCCCTCGACGCCGGGTTCGACGCCGACGAGTTCGGCGGCCTCGGCCGTCGCGCGGATGAGGCTGTTGTCGTCGCGGTAGTAGTAGTCTTTGAGCTCGGATTCGAGGTAGCGGTGGACTTCGCTCCCGCTTTCGAGGTCCCAGCGGTTCTGTAACTCCTTGTTCTTCGTCGGCTGGAGCCGGACGATGTCGGCGAGGCGTTCTTTCGCCTCGTCGGAGAGCGTCATATCGGTGGATTCGACGGAGGGGGTATAACGTTGTTCTGGATTCTTCAGCGCGACCGCCGAACGTTAATTATTATCCCTGTGCCTTGCGTCGCCCCGAGTATGAGCTGGGACACCCTCCGACTCGACTGGGACGGCGACGTGGCGACCATCACCATCGACCGCCCCGAGCAGATGAACGCGCTCAACGCGGACGCGCTCGACGCGCTCGAAGCGGCGCTCGACGAGGCCGAAGACGGCGGCGCGCGGGTGGTCGTCCTCACCGGCGCGGGCGACAAGGCGTTCGTCGCGGGCGCGGACATCGGCTACATGAAAGACATCGGAACGCCCGCCGCGCAGAACTACGCCGAGCAGGGCCACCGCATCGCGACGCGCTTGGAGGAGTTCCCCGCTCCGACCGTCGCGGCCATCAACGGCTACGCCTTCGGCGGCGGCATGGAACTCGCGTTGGCGTGCGACCTCCGGGTCGCCTCCGAGCGCGCGCTCCTCGGGCAGACCGAAATCGACCTCGGTATCATGCCCGGGTGGGGCGGGAGCGTCCGCCTCCCGGCGCTCGTCGGCGACGAAGTCGCGCGGCGGCTCATCTTCTTCGGCGAGCGCATCGACGCCAGCGACGCCCACGAGTACGGTATCGTCGGCGAAGTCGTCGCCCACGACCAACTCGAATCGCACGTCGAGGACCTCGCCGCGGACCTCGCGTCGAAGCCGCGGCACGCCCTCGCGGGCGCGAAAGCCGCCATCAACATGTCCCACGACGCGCCCCGGGACGCCGCGCTCGACTTCGAGACGCGGGTCTGGAGCGGCCTGTTCGGAACCCACGACCAGCGCGAGGGGATGGAGGCGTTCCTCGACAAGCGCGACCCCGACTTCGAATAGAACCCGACTGAGACCCTCTTTCTCTGACGGAATCGGCCGGTTAGCATCACCGATTCCTCAACGTAGCCGTGCTAACACGGCTCCTACAACTGCTAATACGCTCTATGTATAATGAATAATCGTGCAAGAATCCATCACGCTCGGTCGCGTCGAATCCCGCCTCGAAGACCTGTCGTACCCGGTCTCGCGCCGGGACGCCGCGGCCGCCCTCGACGGTGTGACGGTGCTCATGGCCGACGGGAACGCCGACCTCGGTGAGTTGGTCGGAAACTGCCTCACGGCCGAGTTCGCCGACGCGAAGGACCTGTACTACGAACTGAACAACGCGATGCCGGTCGAGGCGCTCGGCGAACCGGGGCAGTCCGACGGCGACGCCTGAGCCTCCGCTTCCCCGGGCTTTTTTCAGCGCGCACCCCGCGAGCGCATCGCAATCCTGACGCTTAAGTCCCTCAAGCGGTAGGACGTACTTCATGGAGTTTTGCGACGACTGCGGGTCCCTGATGACGCCGCAAGACGGCGTCTGGGTCTGTCCGAACGGCCACGAGAAAGCCCGCGACAGCGAAAAGGAGAAGTCGATGGTCACGACCGAGGGCCAAGAGTCCAGCGAGGTCGTCGACATGTCCGACGTGGACAACGCCGACATCGGCCCGACGACGAAGGCCATCTGCCCGAAGTGCGGCCACGACGTGGCGCGCTACGAGATGAAGCAGATTCGCTCGGCCGACGAGTCCGAGACGCGTTTCTTCACCTGCGTCGAGTGCGACCACAAGTGGCGCGAAGACGACCACTGAGCGACTCGCCTTTTTCAGCCCTCCGTCCGTAACGCGGGGTATGTCCGACGCGCTCGCCCCGCCGGCGCTCCCGCCGCTCGAAGGGTGGGTCCGCGTCGACGACGCGACCGACCGCCCGTTCGAACTCGGTCCCGTCAGCGTCGTCGCCCGGACGGTCGTCTACGAGGACGCCGCCATCCGCGAGCGCGTCCCGGCGACCGCCGACGGCCCGTGGCGCTTTCTGTTCGCCAGCCGCCTCGAAATCCGACCGCACACGCCGCCGTCGAAGGCGCTGACGAAACTCGTCGGCAAGCGCGCGAGCGCCGGCTTCCGGTCGCGCCTCGAAGCCCGCGGCTTCTCGGACGTCCGCCGCGTCGAGTCGCGGACGCTCCGGGTGCGAGTCGGCGGCGGTGACGACGACGAGACCGATTCCGCCAGCGGGGCGGGGATGGACGCGGAGGCCGACGTGGTTCGGTACACCGCGACCGTCGAACTCGCGGGCGTCGAACTCGCGGCCGACGCCTACCTCGCGGTGACGCCGGTCGACGGCGAGTTCCTCCTGACCGGCGGCGCGTACCCCCGCGAGGTCCGCAGCGGCGACGCGGAGACGGCCGCGTCGCTCCGCGAGACAATCGACCCCGAACGCTTCAGAGAAGAGCTGTTTCGCGTGATTCGCGGCGTCGAGTGAGGCGACACAGTCGGGCCGAAAGAGAGGCTGGCCCGTCCGGGTCGGACCCGCTCACTCGTTGCGGGCGAACACGAGATAGCCGGTGTGGCCGACGCCGGCGGTCGAGGGGCGCGACCCCCGGTCGTTGAAGTCCATGTGTCGCTGAATCGTCTCGAACGTCTCCACGTCCGACAGGCCCGCCTCTCTGGCGGCTTCGACGGCCGCGCGCGTGCCCTCCACGAACGGGGAGTAGACGGCGAGGTAGCCGCCGGTCACGAGCAGGTCGGGCGCGTGGCGGACGACCTCGGGCGCGTTCTCGGTGTCGAGGGTGAGCGCGTCGAACGCCGCGTCCGCGAGGTCGTCGACCTCGTCTGTGATGTCGCCGGTGCGGACGTCGACGCGGTCTTCCACGCCCGCGAGCCGCATGTTCTCGCGGGCGACGTCGGCGAACTCGGCGTCGCGTTCGAACGTCGTCACGTCGACGCCGAGGCGACCGAGGTACGCCGAGAGGACGCCCGTGCCGGTCCCCGCGTCGAGGACGCGTTCGCCGGCCGCGATGCCCGTGTGACCGACGATGAGGCCGATGTCTCGCGGCATCATCGGCGCGCCGGTGCGCTCGAAGTGGTTGAAGAGGTCCGGGCCGCGCGGCTCGCGGACGAGGAACTCCTCGCCGATGTGGGTTTCGAGCGTCTGGCCGGCCTCGACGTCCTCGGGGACGGTGAGCATCCCGAGGTCGGTGTGGAGTTCGTCGCCGGGCGCTCGGAGGTACTCCCGGTCGCCGTGGACGAGGAGTATCACTCCAGTCGCGCGATGGCCGCGGCGAGGTCGCCGTCTTCGGCCTCCAGCGCTTCGCGGGCCTCGTCCTCGGGGACGCCGGCGCGCTGGGCCACGATGGCCACGTCGTCGGCCGGAATCTCGTCGGCGGCCTCGTCGCCGTCGCCGCTGTCGCCGCCGTCGTCACCGGCTCCGAGCGCGCGCGTCTCGGGTTCGCCGACGATCTGGTACGTCTCCTGGCCCTGCGCGTCCATGCGCGTGACCTGCGCGTCGCTGAAGACGAGTTCCTCGTCGGCCGTCTTGATGACGACTTCCTCGGCATCGAGCTCCGTCACGTCGATGCCCATCTGCTTCATCATCTGCTGCATTTTGCGCGGATTCATCCCGCCGCCTCCAAACATACCCGAAGCGTCGGGGTGAGCGCTCAAAAGCGTGGCGAACGTCGGTGCGCGGCGGGCGGTACGCGCGCCGGCGGTCGCGGGCTCACTCGACCCGCGTGCTGACCGAGAGGCCGCTTCCGACCGGGAGGACGATGGTCTCGTACCGCGGGTCGGCCCGGACCGCGTCGAGGAACGCCGCGATGCCGCGGGTGTCGGCGTCGGCCCCGTCGAGGGCCTCTGCTTGCCCTTCGCTCCAGTCGGTGAGCGCGCCGAAGTCGACCGGGCCGCGCATGACGTTGTCGGCGACGACGACGCCGCCTTCGGCGACGCGGTCAGAGACGAGGTCGAACGCCTCGGCGTAGCGGTGCTTCTGGTGGTCCAAGAGCACGAGGTCGAACTCGCCGTCGACGCCCTCGAACAGGTCGAGCGCGTCGCCTTCGAGGAAGGTCGTCCGGTCGGCGAGGCCGGCGCGGTCGAGGAAGTCCCGCGCCATGTCGAGTTCGTGGGCGTCGTGTTCCGTCAGGTAGAGTTCGGCGTCGTCGGCCATGCCCTCGGCGAACCACGTCGCGGAGTAGCCGAAGCCGGAGCCGAACTCGAACAGCCGCGTCGCGTCCGCGAGGTGCGCGAGGACGCGGAGGACGCCGCCCGCCTCGGGACCGATGATGGGAAAGCCGTGCTCGTCGGCGTAGGCGGCCATCTCGGCCTGTACCGCGTCGTGTTCGGGCGCGGTCGCCGCGAGGAACCGCCGCGTCTCGTCGCTCAAGATGTCCATGCGGAAGCAGGGCGCGCGAGGGACATAAAATCGGTCGCCGCGGCCGGGTTTTCGGGTGCTGTCGCGGACGGTTCTGCGGCCCGCGGTCGGCGACGGCGTACCCACCGACCCGCGTACGCTTAAGTAGAGACGAACCACATCTTCGACCATGTTTGATCCCGACGAGCTCGAAGAGATTCGGGAGGCGAAAGCCGAGTGGGAGGAGGAGACGCTGGGGCCGACCCTCGACCGCTTCGGGGAGCGCAAAGAGGAGTTCACGACGGACACGGGCGGCAACGTCGTCGAGCGGCTCTACACCCCCGACGACGCCGACGTGGACTACGACGAGGACGTGGGCTTCCCGGGCGAGAAGCCCTACACGCGCGGGGTGTATCCGACGATGCACCGCGGGCGGCTCTGGACGATGCGGCAGTACGCGGGCTTCGGGACGGCCGCCGAGACGAACGAGCGGTTCCGCTACCTCATCGACAACGGCTCGTCGGGGCTGTCGCTCGCGTTCGACCTGCCGACGCAGATGGGCTACGACTCCGACGCGATGATGGCCGCCGGCGAGGTCGGGAAGTCGGGCGTCGCCATCGACAGCCTCCACGACATGGAGACGGTGTTCGACGGCATCGACCTCGGGGAGGTCTCCACGTCGATGACCATCAACGCCCCGGCGGCCGTGTTGCTGGCGATGTACGTCGCGCTCGGCGACAAGCAGGGCGTCCCCCGCGAGGAGCTTCGCGGCACCATCCAGAACGACATCATGAAGGAGTACATCGCGCGGAACCTCTACATCTTCCCGCCGGAGCCGTCGATGCGGCTCATCACGGACATCTTCGAGTTCTGCGCGGCGGAGACGCCGAAGTTCAACACCATCTCCATCTCCGGCTACCACATCCGCGAGGCCGGGTCGACCGCCGCCCAAGAGGTCGCGTTCACCCTCGGCAACGGCATCCAGTACGTCGAGGCCGCGGTCGACGCCGGCCTCGACGTGGACGACTTCGCCCCCCAGTTGTCCTTCTTCTTCAACGCCCACAACAACATCCTCGAAGAGGTGGCGAAGTTCCGCGCCGCCCGGCGGATGTGGGCGAAAATCATGGAAGAGCGCTTCGGCGCGGAGAACCCGAAGTCGATGCAGTTGAAGTTCCACACCCAGACCGGCGGCTCGACGCTCACCGCCCAGCAGGTCGAGAACAACGTCGTCCGGGTGGCATATCAGGCGCTGGCGGCCGTCCTCGGGGGCACGCAGTCGCTCCACACCAACGGGAAGGACGAGGCGCTGTCGCTGCCGACCGAGAAGTCGGTCCGGACGGCGCTCCGCACCCAGCAGATTCTCGCCCACGAGTCGGGCGCGGCGGACACCATCGACCCGCTGGCTGGCAGTTACTACGTCGAGGCGCTGACCGACGACATCGAAGACGAGGCGTTCGACCTGCTCGACGAGGTGGACGACCGCGGCGGGATGCTCGACGCCGTCAAGAACCAGTGGGTCCAGCGGGAGATTCAGGACGTGGCCTACGAGCGCCAGCGCGAGATTGAGGAGGGCGAGCGCGTCATCGTCGGCGTCAACGAGTACCAGGTGGACGAGGAGCCGACCGTCGAGGTCCAAGAGGTCTCCGAGGAAGAAGAACAAAAGCAGGTCGAGTCGCTCGACGCCCGGAAGGACGACCGCGACGAGGAGGCCGTCGAGGCCGCCCTGGCGGACATCCGCGCCGCCGCGAACGGCGACGAGAACCTCCTCCCGCTCATCGTCACGGCGGTCAAGGCGTACGCGACCGTCGGCGAGATATGCGGCGTCCTCCGCGAGGAGTTCGGCGAGTACGAACCCGGTATGGCCTGAGTCAGCCGCGCCATTCCCGAACGACCAGCGCCGACGACCTCCCCGTTCCGTGCCAACGAGACACATAATTTATACTTTCACCCGACTGACCAGTTTTATTGTCACCCCCCGAGTGACCACAACCGAGGCTTATGATGCCGCTTACTGGATTCTAAACCCGTCACACGCCCGGTCGCCGTCAGTCGGCGCGAGGTTCGCGCCACCAGCCGCTCGGTTTTTCGAGTAGTGGCGGCCGTCGCGTTGCGGGGCTCTCCGACCGGAGAGCCCCCGGTATCGCATCCGATTGTCCACCTCACCAGACGAATGTCACGACAACGCCCCCGAGACAGTCGTACCGGCTCCGACTACCACCCCTCCCATCACCGACCCGCGCCCTCGCTGGCGACGCAGGCCGTCCTGCTCGCGTCGATGGCCGCGGTCGTCGCGGTCGTCACCTTTCCCGTAGCGTCGCTCGCGGTCGCCGTCACCGTCGCCGCCGTCGTCGCCGTCGCCCGCGTCGTCGTCACCCGGGCCGACCGCTCGATGCTGACGGTCGACGTGCCCGGCGTCCCCGTCGAGGTCACGGTCGCCCGGACCGCCCGCGACTGAGGCCCGACCGAACGCTGTGAACCCACGCCGACCCCGCTCGCGCACCTCCGACACTCACACCCCGCGACCACTCACCCCTCGCGTCCCGCTCTTGACGCGCCCTTCCGCGTTCCGTTCCGTTCCGTTCCCGACTCGTTTCGCTCCGTCCCGTCACTCCCCGGATTCGACGAACCGACGCCGAAGCCCACGAGCGACCGCCACGACGGCCATCGCTTGGAGGTAGCCGAAGACGGCGAGCGCCGGGTAGAACACCGATGTCTCGCGGACGCCGAACTCGTTGGCCGCGAGCGTGTCGAAGAAGAAGGCGGCCACGAGCGCGGGGTAGTCGACGACCCAAATCTCCTTCGGCAACACCTCGAAGAAGCCGACCGCCCACGCGGCCGCGAGGACGGCGAAGACGGCGAGCGTGGCCCGGTCCGTGGCGAGTCGGGCGAATCCGCGTGCGAGCCGCCGCGGGTCGCGGGCGGCGCGCCGGGTCGTTGTCGTCATCGTCGGATCACGCCACGTCGGCGTTCGACTCGGACGCGGGTTCCGCGTCGGCGTCGGAGCCGCCGACGAGCGTGACCGCCGTCCCGTAGGCCAGAATCTCCGCCGCGCCCTGCGCCACCTCGGCGGTCACGTACCGGACGCCGACGACGGCGTCGGCTCCCATCGCCTCCGCCTCGGCTATCATCCGTTCCGTCGCCTCGTCGCGCGCCTCGGCCATCAGCCCGGTGTAGGACTTGAGCTCGCCGCCGACGATGTTTCGGAGGCCCTGCGTGATGTCGCGGCCGACGTTCCGGGCGCGTATCGTGTTCCCGCGGACTGCTCCCAGCGTCTCCTCGATGTCGCGGCCGACGACCGACTCCGTTGTAGTTACTATCATGACACGAATATCGAACCGTCTGGGTTTATCCGTTGCGCCCGACGAACTGGAGACATGCACTTCGACCACGTCGGAATCGCCACGTCCGACGCCGCCGGACTGGCCGCGCTGTTCGCGGAGCTGTTCG
Source organism: Haloferax massiliensis (assembly GCF_001368915.1). Lineage (GTDB taxonomy): Archaea > Halobacteriota > Halobacteria > Halobacteriales > Haloferacaceae > Haloferax > Haloferax massiliensis. The sequence goes on from NZ_CSTE01000002.1 coordinate 765,086, forward strand.
ACGCGCCCGTGGCCCACGAGGAGACGTTCGACGGCATGTCGGTCGTCTTCCTCGAACTCGAAAACGGCTACTTCGAACTGCTCGAACCCCACGAGGAGGGCGCCATCTCGAAGTTCCTCGACAAGCGCGGCGGCGGCATCCACCACGTCGCCGTCGAGACCGACGACATCGAGGGCGCGCTCCGGGCCGCCGAGGCCGCCGGCGTCGACCGCATCGACGAGGAGCCGCGCCCCGGCGCGTGGGGCCACGAGGTCGCCTTCTTGCATCCCAAGTCCACCGGCGGCGTCCTCGTCGAGTTCGTCTCGCACTGAGCGATGACGGGCGACTCTCCCGACGACGCGGCCGACGCCGCCGACTCCGATTCGATCAACACCGATTCGACCGACAACGACGCCGCAGCCGCCGGCGAGAGCCGCGGGTTCGCCGGGCCGATGCGCGACTGGCTCTCCCACCGGGTCGCCGCGACGCCCGACCGCCGGGCGCTCATCCACGCCGCGACCGGCGACTCGTGGACCTTCCGCGAACTCGACGCGCTCGTCGACGAGACCGCCGGCCAGCTCGCCGCCCTCGGTGTCGAGGCCGGCGACCACCTCGGCGTCGTTCTCGACCCCGGCGTCGACTACGTCCGACTCATCCACGCCGCGACGCGGCTCGGGGCCGTGCTCGTCCCCCTCGGCGACCGACTCACCGCCGACGAAATCGGTCGCAACGTCGAACTCGCGGACGTGACCACGCTGGTCTGCGGCGAGTCCACCGAGTCGACGGCGGTCGAGGCCACGACCGACGTGCCCGTCGTCTCCGTGGACGACCCGCGGTGGGAGGGCGTCATCAACCTCTCGTCCATCGCGCCGAAGCGAGTCGAACCGGCGGGCTGGTCCCTCTCGGAGACGATGCTCCTGCTTTTCACCTCGGGGACGACCGGGACGCCGAAAGCGGTGAAACTCACCATGGGCAACCTACTCGCGAACGCCGTCGCCGGGGCGTTCCGACTCGGCGTCTCTCCCGACGACCGGTGGCTCGTCACGCTCTCGTTGCACCACATGGGCGGCATCGGTCCGATCCTCCGCGGCCCGCTGTACGGGTCGACCGTCGTCCTCCGCGAGGGGTTCGACGCCGGCGGTGCGGCCGACGACATCGGCAAGTACGACGTCACGGCCGTCTCGCTCGTGCCGACGATGCTCAAGCGGATGCTCGACAGCAGGGGGACGCTCTCGGACTCGCTCCGCGTGGTGCTCCTCGGCGGCGCGCCCGCCCCCGACGAGCTCGTCGAGCGCTGTCGGAACTACTCGGTGCCGGTCCACCCGACATACGGCATGACCGAGACGGCGTCGCAGGTCGCCACCGCGACCCCGCGGGAGGCGTTCGCCGACGTGGGGACCGTCGGGCGGCCGCTCTACTTCACCGACCTCCGGGTCGTCGACGAGGACGGGACCCCCGTCGAACCCGGCACGCCGGGCGAACTCGTCGTCTCGGGGCCGACCGTCTCGCCCGGCTACTACCGGAACCCCGAGGCGACCGCCGAGGCGTTCACCGACGCCGGCCTCCGGACCGGCGACATCGGCTACCGCGACGACGACGGACTCCTGTACGTTCTGAACCGGAAGGACGACCGCATCATCACCGGCGGCGAGAACGTCGACCCAGGCGAGGTCGCGGCGGTCCTGCGGGACCACCCCGAGGTGGACGACGCCGCCGTGCTCGGTGTCCCCGACGCCGAGTGGGGCGAGCGCGTCGCCGCCCTCGTCGTTCCCGCGGACCCGGAGAACCCGCCGGACGACGACGACCTCGACGACTTCTGCCGCGAGCGACTCGCCGGGTTCAAATGCCCGCGACTGGTCGCGACCGCGGACGAACTCCCGCGGACCGTTTCGGGGACGGTCGACCGCGAGGCGGTCCGCGAGCGGCTGGTCGCGGCCGAGCCCGTCGCGGAGGCCGAACCGGAGCGCACGGCGGCCGGGGAACGCGACGAGCCGAGCGCGCCCGAGGTCGGTTCGGAAGGCGACGGCGGCGAGGCGACGCCCGCGAGCGACACCGACGAGGGCGCCGACGCGACGGTCGCGGACGGCGAACGCGGCGCTCGTCGACGACGACGGTGAGGCGAGCGCCGACGGGGACGAACACGACGACGCCGAGAGCGCGGTGGGCGACGCCGAGAGCGCAGAGAGCGACACCGATGACGGCGACGGCGGGGACGACGGGGACGACGGGGACGACGGGGACGACGGGGACGACGGCGACGAGCTCGCCTTCGACCGCGACGAGTGAGTGAACGCGCCCGCGGGTGACGCCGAATCCACAGCCCGCGTCTCGGCGGGTCGTTTCCAAACAATCATTACGTTTTGACGCAAGGGCATGGTATGGTAGGTGCTACCAACCAGACGCTTCGGCCGTTCCTGTGGCGCGCGGGGAAGCTCTATCCGGACCGCGAAATCGTCTCTCGGACCGCCGAAGGGCTGGAACGCTACACGTACGCGGAGTACGAGGGACGCGTGGCACGGCTCGCGGGGGCGCTTTCGGACGCCGGCATCGGGGACGGCGACCGGGTGGCGACGTTCTGCTGGAACCACAACCGACACTTCGAGACGTACTTCGGCGTGCCGTCGATGGGCGCGCAGTTGCACACCATCAACCCGCTTCTGCCCGACCACCACATCCAGTACATCGTCGAGAACGCCGAGGACCGCCTCGTCTTCGTGGACCCGTCGCTCGCGCCGAAACTCGCCGGCGCGGTCGACGAAGACGCGTTCGCCTCGGTCGAGCAGTTCGTCGTGATGGCCTCCGAAGTGCCGGACGACGTGGGTCTGTCCCCGGTGACGGACTACGAGTCGTTCGTCGCCGGCTACCCCGACGAGTACGACTGGCCGGACCTCCCGGAGGACCAGCCGGCGGGGATGTGTTACACCTCGGGGACGACGGGTCAGCCGAAGGGCGTCGAGTACTCCCAGCAGATGCTGTGGGCGCACACGATGGCGACGCTCCCCGAGTCCGGCCTCGATATCGGCGCGAAGGACGTCATCATGCCGGTCGTCCCGATGTTCCACGTCAACGCGTGGGGCCTGCCGTTCTCGACGACCGCGGCGGGCGCGAAACACGTCTACCCCGGCCCGTCGCCGACGCCCGAGGACCTCGCGAAACTCATCGAGGAGGAGGGCGTGACGATGACCGCGGGCGTGCCGACGGTGTGGCTCGGCCTGCTCGACTACCTCGACGAGCACGACGCGGACGTCTCGTCGCTCGAACGCATCGTCATCGGCGGGTCGGCCGCGCCCAAGTCGGTCATCCGGCGGTTCGACGAGGAGTACGACGTGGACGTGCTCCACGCGTGGGGCATGACGGAGATGTCGCCGGTCGGGACCGTCGCCCACCTCAAGCCGGGGATGGAGGACCTCCCCGCCGAAGAACAGTACGAAAAGCGCGCTAAACAGGGCCTGCTCGCGCCGGGGCTTGAGATGCGCGTCGTCGACGACGACGGGAACGAGGTCCCGTGGGACGGCGAGGAGTTCGGCGAACTGTGGGTGCGCGGCCCGTGGGTGACGACCGAGTACTTCGAGCGACCCGACGCGAACGAGGAAGATTACGAGGGTAACTGGCTGAAGACCGGCGACGTGGTCACCGTGGACGAAGACGGCTACGTCCAAATCGTCGACCGGGCGAAAGACGTCATCAAGTCCGGCGGGGAGTGGATTTCGTCGCTCGAACTGGAAAACAGCATCATGGCCCACGACGACGTGGCCGAGGCGACCGTCATCGGCGTCCCCCACGAGCGCTGGCAGGAGCGCCCCGTCGCCTTCATCGTCCCGAAGAGCGGCGTCGACGAGGACGCGCTGAAGGCCGACCTCGTCGCGCTCGTCGAAGACGAGTTCCCGAAGTGGTGGGCCCCCGACGAGGTCGTATTCATCGATGAGGTGCCGAAGACCGCGACCGGAAAGTTCGACAAGAAGGTGCTCCGCGAGCGGTACGACGACTCGTCGCTCATCGAGGGCAAGACGCCCGATTCGGAGGCCCCGTCGGACGAGTGACGGCGGCTCGGCCGACCCATCTAACAAGAAACTAGTTTGAAGTTTATACTAGTTCCATACACTATTTTTACTGTACAATCCGATAGCGCGGTATGGACCTTCTCGACGACTCCATCGTACCCGAACACGCCCGCGACCTCAAGCGGGAGGCCCGCGAGTTCGCAGAGGCGCACATCGAACCGGTCGCGGCGGACTACTACGAGTCCGGCGAGTACCCCCACGAGGTCCTCCAGGCGGGGATGGACGCGGGGCTGGTCGCGCAGGACATCTCCGAGGAGTACGGCGGGAAGGGCTTCGACCTCCAGCAGATGCTCGCCATCTCCGAGGAGTTCTACCGCGCCGACGCCGGCATCGCGCTGACGCTCCAGCTCGCCTCGTTCGGGTGCGAGATTATGGAGGACTACGGCAGCGAGGAACAGAAGGAGACGTGGCTCCGCCCGGTCGCGGAAAACGAACAGCTTTCGGGGCTCGCGGTGTCCGAACCGCAGACCGGCTCCGACATGGCCGGCATGGAGACGACCGCCGACAAGACCGACGGCGGCTACGTCCTCAACGGCGAGAAGTACTGGGTCGGAAACGCCGTCGAGGCCGACTGGCTGACGGTGTACGCCAAGACGGCCGACACCGACGACCGCTACTCGAACTACTCGATGTTCGTCGTGCCGACGGACACGCCCGGCTACGAGGCAGAACACATCCCCGAGAAGATGGGCATGCGCGCGTCCAAGCAGGGGCACATCGTCTTCGACGACTGCGAGGTGCCCGAGGAGAACCTCATCGGCACCGAGGGCGGCGGCTTCTACATGCTCGCGGACTTCTTCAACCACGGTCGCATCGTCGTCGGCGGCCACAGCCTCGGCCTCGCCGCCGCCGCCATCGAGGAGGCGTGGGAGTTCGTCCACGACCGGCAGGCGTTCGGGCGCAACGTCTCGGAGTTCCAGGCGGTCCAGCACATCCTCGCGGACATGCGAATGGAGTTCGAGGCGGCCCGCGCGCTCAACTGGCGCGCCGCCGAGAAGGTCGCAAACGGCGAGGACGCCGGCTTCTGGGCGGCCGCCGCCAAGACGAAATCGACCGAGACGGCCGTCGACGTGGCCGAACGCGGCATGCAGCTCCACGGCGGCCGGTCGGTCCTCAACGAGTACAAGATTTCGCGGGTGTACCGCGACGCGCGCATCCCCGTCATCTACGAGGGCGCGAACGAGATTCAGCGCAACCTCATCTACCGGCAGGGCGCGCTGTAAGGCGGCCCCGTCACGGCCCCCGGAACTGACAACTCGTTTTCCGGTTTGGCATCGCTTGACCGGAACGCAGTTACTATCTGAGCCTCGTACCTTGAGTCAACATCAATGGTACGCACGAGTGTTATCGGCTGCGGAAACATGGGGAGCGCCCTTCTCACCGGTCTCTGGAAGGCCGGCGGCCATTCGGTCGTCGCCTGCGACCTCGACCCCGACGCCCTCGCCGCGGTCGCCGACTACTGTGAAGCGACGACGGACGACGTGTCGCGCGCCGCCGAGGCGGACGTGGTGTTCGTCGCGGTCAAGCCCGACATCGTCGAACCCGTTCTCTCGGAACTCGACCTGTCTCCCGACCAGACGCTCGTCACGATAGCCGCGGGCGTGCCGACCTCCTTTGTCGAGGCGCGCACCGACGCCCGCGTCGTCCGCATCATGCCGAACCTCGCCGCCGAGACCCGCGACATGGCCGCGGCGGCGACCGGCGACCTGACCGACGAGGTCCGCGAACTCCTCTCGGACGTGGGCGAGTTCGTCGAGGTCGAGGAGTCGCAGATGGACATCGCGACCGCGGTCAACGGCAGCGGACCGGCCTTCGTCTTCTATCTCATCGAGGCCGTCACGCAGGCCGGCGTCGCGGGCGGACTCTCCGAGGAAGACGCCGAGATTCTCGCCGCCCAGACGTTCAAGGGCGCGGCCGAGACCGTCGTCCAGGACGACCGCACCGCCGACGAACTCATCGACGCGGTCTGCTCGCCGAACGGGACGACCATCGAGGGGATGGAGGTCCTCTGGGACAGCGCCGCCGACGACGCTGTCACCGAGGCGGTGGTCGCGGCCGAGCGCCGGTCGAAGGAGCTCGCGGAGGAGTTCGCCGATGAGTGAACTGAGCGAGACGACGGAGACGGCGGAGACGTCCGAGGTCGCCGAGCCCGACGCCGACGCGGTCGCCGCCGAGGCGGACCGCGTCATCGTCAAGGCCGGCACCAACTCGCTGACCGACGAGGACTCCAACCTCGACGACGACAAGCTCGACAAGCTCGTCGACGACATCGAATCGCTGCTCTCGCGCGGTAAGGAGGTGCTGCTCGTCTCCTCGGGCGCGGTCGGTGCCGGCATCGGCCGACTCGACCATCCCACGGCGGACCGCGACACCCTCGAAGCGTCGCAGGCGCTGTCGACGGTCGGTCAGAGTCTCCTGATGCACCGCTACACGGAGAGCTTCGAGCGCTACGACCGGAAGGTCGCCCAGATTCTCATCACCCAGCACGACCTGGAGAACCCCGAGCGGTTCACCAACTTCCGGAACACGGTCGAGACGCTGCTGGAGTGGGGCGTCGTGCCCATCATCAACGAGAACGACGCGGTCGCCACGGAGGAACTCCAAATCGGCGACAACGACATGATTTCGTCGAACATCGCGGTCGGCATCGGCGTCGACCTGCTCGTGACGCTCACCGACGTTGGCGGCGTCTACACCGGGAACCCGAAGGAGGACCCCGACGCCGAGCGCATCGAAGTCGTCGGCGACAACTACAGCGACGTCGAGGACGTCGTCACCGCGAGTTCGACCGGCGGCTTCGGCGGCATCCAGACGAAGGTCCGGGGCGCGCGCGACGCCGCCGAGTACGGCATCCCCGCCGTCATCGCGCAGTCGACCGAACCCGACGTGTTGGCGAAGATAGCCGAGCGCGAATCGGTGGGAACAATGTTCCTGCCCATCGACGGTGAGACCGATGACTGAGCGAGACACGACCGCGCAGGTCGAACGGGCACAGTCGGCGGCGCTCCGCCTCGCCAACGTCGACGCGGCCGACCGCGACGCCGCGCTCGGAGCCATCGCGGACGCCATCCGCGACAACAGCGAGGCGATTCTCGCGGCTAACCGCGAGGACGTCGAGGAGGCCGAGGCGATGCTCGCGGACGGCGAGTACACGCAGGCGCTCGTCGACCGCCTCAAACTCGACGAGGCGAAACTCGACGACATCGCCGGGATGGTCGAGTCCGTCGCCGAACAGGACGACCCCCTCGGGGAGACGCTGGAGGCGAGAGAGCTGGACGAGGACCTCGAACTGTACAAGCTCTCTGTTCCCATCGGCGTCGTCGCGACCATCTTCGAGTCGCGGCCCGACGCGCTCGTCCAAATCGCCGCGCTGGCGCTGAAGTCCGGCAACGCCGTCATCCTCAAGGGCGGCAGCGAGGCGAGCGAGTCGAACCGCGTGCTGTACGAGACGATTCTGTCCGCCACCGAGGACCTGCCGGACGGCTGGGCGACGCTCATCGAGGCCCACGAGGAGGTCGACCGCCTGCTCGAACTCGACGACATGGTCGACCTCGTGATGCCCCGCGGCTCCTCGGAGTTCGTCAGCTACATCCAGGACAACACCCAGATTCCCGTGCTCGGCCACACCGAGGGCATCTGCCACGTCTACGTCGACGAGGCGGCCGACCTCGACATGGCCGAAGACATCGCGCTCGACGCGAAGGTGCAGTACCCCGCGGTCTGCAACGCCGTCGAGACGCTCCTCGTCGACGAGGCGATCGCGGCCGACTTCCTGCCCGCGGTCGTCGAGCGCTACCGCGACGAGGGCGTCGTCCTCCGCGGCGACGAGGCGACCCGCGAACACGTCGATATCGACCCCGCGACCGACGACGACTGGGACACCGAGTACGGCGACCTCGAACTCTCCGTCAAGGTCGTCTCGGACCTGTACGACGCGGTCGACCACATCAACGCCCACGGCTCGAAGCACACGGAGTCCATCGTCACCGACGACGCCGAGCGCGCGGAGACGTTCATGACCGGCGTCGACGCCGCCAGCGTCTTCCACAACGCCTCGACCCGATTCGCCGACGGCTACCGCTACGGTCTCGGGGCCGAGGTGGGCATCTCGACGGGCAAGATTCACGCCCGCGGCCCGGTCGGTCTCGAAGGCCTGACGACCTACAAGTACTACCTCGAAGGCGACGGCCAGTTGGTCGCCACCTACGCCGGCGAGGACGCCGTCCCCTTCACCCACGAGGCGCTCGACGCCGACTGGAACCCCGGCCACCGAAGCCGACGGGACTGAGCGCGCCGGCGGTTCGGCGTCCGGTTTTTCGCGGCAAATAGAACTATATCCCTGACAGTCGCCTCTCCGGTAGAGTCGTCTCCGCTGCGACTCGGTGACTCCAATGGATCTAGACGAATTCGTCAGCACGCACGCACCGTCCGAAGGCGGCGAATCCTTCGAACTCGAAAACTCGAAACTCCTCGACGTGGCCCTCGACGGGGAGGTAATGGCGAAAGCCGGGTCGATGGTCGGCTACACCGGCGACATCTCCTTCGAGCGCAAGTCCGCCGGCGGCCTGACGGGGATGCTCAAGAAGAAGGCCACGGGCGAGGGCGACGTCATGATGCAGGCGACCGGCACCGGTCACCTCTACCTCGCGGACCAGGCCAAGGAGGTCCAGATTCTCGAACTCGACGCGGGCGAGGAACTGAGCGTCAACGGCAACGACGTGCTCGCGTTCGAGTCGAGCGTGAACTGGGACATCAAGATGCTGACGAGCATCGCCGGAACCTCCTCGGGCGGCCTGTTCAACGTCTTCCTCGAAGGTCCCGGCCACGTCGCCATCACGACCCACGGCGAGCCGGTCGTCCTCCAGACGCCGGCCAAGACCGACCCCAACGCGACCGTCGCCTGGAGCGGCAACGTCTCGCCGTCGTCGAACCGCGACATCAACATCAAAGGTCTGCTCGGCCGCTCGTCGGGCGAGTCCTACCAGCTCGAATTCGCGGGCGACGACGGCTTCGTCATCGTCCAGCCGTTCGAGGAAGTCGGCCCCGGCGAGTAGTCGTTTTCCCCGCCCCGACCGACTCCCGTTTTGCGCTCGACGGAGATGTATTGGCCGCCTGAACGGTTATGGTCGCTCCGTCCGAACCCCGGGGTATGGGTGACATCAGCGTCCACCTGGTCGACCGGGGTCGCGTTCTCACGGATATGGGTTACGTACTCGACGGGTACACCATGGGGAGCGCGTCGAACCGGAGCCCCGACCACGAAACGGCCGAGTTCGTCGTCTGGAACGCCGTCGTCGACGGCCCCGACCGGACGGTGCTGTGGGATACCGGAGCGAACCCCGAAGCGGGCGACGGCTACTGGCCCGCCCCGCTGTACGAGGCGTTCGAGTACGTCGACGCCGCGGACCACACGCTCGAAGGCGACCTCGATTCGGTCGGCTACGACCTCGCCGACATCGACGCCGTGGTGATGAGCCACCTGCACCTCGACCACGCGGGGGGTCTCGCCGAGTTCGCCGGGACGGACGTCCCGATATACGTCCACGAGGAGGAACTGAAGTTCGCGTACTACTCGGCGAAGACGACCGAGGGCTCCATCGCGTACCTCGCCTCGGACTTCGACCGCGACCTGAACTGGAACGTCGTCCACGGCGACGAACACACGCTGTTCGACGGCTTCCGGCTCGTTCACCTGCCGGGCCACACGCCCGGCGTGCTGGGCGCGCACATCGAGACGCCAGCCGGCGACGTGCTCGTCGCGGGCGACGAGTGCTACGTGGAGGGCAACTACACCGACGAGGTGCCGCTCGGCCCCGGCCTGCTCTGGAGCGAGCGCGACTGGTTCGACAGCCTCCAGAAAGTGAAGGAACTCGAACGCCGGACCGGCGGCGACGTGCTCTTCGGTCACGACCTCGCCCGCTTCGAGTCGTTCGGCGACGGCTGGAACGTCTGAAGCGGGCGGACGGCGCGCTCGTCGGGCTCGAATTTTTCTGGACTCACGCGCCGAGCGGGCGACAGCGACCGCGCTCGTCGCGTCCGAAGAAAGTGAAAAGGGGAACCGCAGGGGTGGTGTCGGGTGAGGTGGAGTTGGGTGGAGTGGTGTGGCTGATGTTGGGGTGGGGAAGTAGGGGGATTGGATTACTGGTGGAGACGACGACCCGGCCTAAATCATGAGTTGCACGTCGGCGTCGGCCATGTGCTGGAGGGCCGTCGCCGCGCCGACTCCGGTGGTGACGCCGTCGTAGAACTCGGCTTCGTCGTAGCCCATCAGTTCGATGGTCATCTGGCAGGCCTGGAGGTCGACGCCCATGTCGAGGGAGGTCTCGATGAGTTCCTCGATGGTCGCCGTCCCGTTTTCCTTGATTTTCTTTTCCATCATGCTCGTGGCGACGTTGTCCATGAAGGGCAGTGCGGCGACGGCGTTCGGCATCGGCATGCTCGGGTTGCCGACCGCGCTGAGCTTCAGGTTCTTCGACTTCTCCTCGTGGAGGATGTCGAGTCCCCAGAACGTGTGGAAGACCACGACGTCCCAGCCGAAGGCGGCCGCCGTGCTGGCGAGGATGAGCGGCGGGTACGCCATGTCGAGGGTGCCTTTGGTCGCGATGATGGTCATCGACTTCTGTCCGTCGTCGTCGGTCGCCTCCCGGAGGTCGGAGACCTCCTCCTGCAGGGCTTGGACCTGCGCACGGAGGTCTTCGACGGAGTCGGCTCCCGCGTCGACGGGCGCGTCGGCGTCCGAGCTCATTCCTTCTGGATGAAGTGGCGGAAGACCGCGTCGCCGTCTTCCTCGGCCTCTTCCTGTTCGAGCATGGCGACGCCGTCGGTGGCGTCGGCCCAGCCCTTCAGGTCGCTCATACTGCCGGAGTCGGTCGCGACGACCTGCAGAATCTCGCCGGATTCGAGCTCGTCGACCGCGCCGCGGGTCTTGACGACGGGCATCGGGCAGGACAGTCCTTTCACGTCGAGGGTCTCGGTGGGTTCGTATGTACTCATTTTCGAGGTCACCTGTGTTGGGTGTATTCCACAATATAAGGGTGCTTCGTAAAAGTGTGTCGGTTCTTGGGGAGACACCACAATACCTTATCGAACGGGTTGAAGGGCGTCAAATCGGCACTTAACGGGTTAGAGAGCCATTGTGTGCTCGCGTAGGTGCGAAATCGCACTAGTTTCGGTCGATGTCCACGGAGGGAATATTGCAAGAAATCCAAACTACCATCCGAAAGCTTAAGTCTGACCACCCGATAGTGGGTGATGAATACATGACCGTTCCAGACTTGCCGGAACTCGACGTCGACGTGCCAGTCATCGAACCCGAGGCGCTGAAAGCCCGCATCGACGAGGGCGAGGCGCTCACCATCCTCGACAACCGCGTGCCGTCGGAACACGAGGACTGGCGCATCGACGGCGAGAACGTCTCGCACGTCAACATCCCCTACTTCGAGTTCCTCGACGAGGAGCTCGACGAGTCGCTGTTCGAAGAGCTGCCCGAAGACGAGGAGTTCGTCGTCCTCTGTGCGAAGGGTCACTCCTCGGAGTACGTCGCCGGGTTGCTCATCCAGGAGGGCTACGACGCCGTGGCGCTCGAACGCGGCATGAACGGCTGGGCGAGCATCTACGAGTACACCGAACTGGAGACCGACGGCGACGCGCTCGTCGCGCAGTACCAGCGCCCCTCCAGCGGCTGTCTGGCGTACCTCGTCGTCGACGGCGACGAGGCCGCCGTCGTCGACCCGCTTCGCTACTTCGCCGACGAGTACGTCGCCGACGCGAAGGCGCTCGGCGCGGAGCTGAAGTACGCCGTCGACACGCACATCCACGCGGACCACATCAGCGGGGTCCGCACGCTGGTCGAAGACTACGGCGTCACGGGCGTCATCCCCGAGGCCGCCGAAGACCGCGGCGTCGACTACGACACGCCCTACGAGACCATCGCGGACGGCGAGTCACTCACCGTCGGCGACGCCGCCATCGAGGCCGTCCACACGCCCGGCCACACGACCGGCATGACGACCTACAAGGTCGACAACGTGCTGTTCACGGGCGACGGCCTGTTCATCGAGTCGGTCGCCCGCCCCGACCTCGAAGACGGGGACGAGGGCGCACCCGACGCGGCCGGGATGCTCTACGATTCCCTGCAGGAGCGCGTCCTCTCGCACGACGACGACGCCATCGTGGCCTCCGCGCACTTCAGCGACGCGGCAATCCCCGCCGACGACGGCAGTTACACCGCCACGCTCGGGGAACTGAAGGACACGATGGACGCACTGTCGATGCCCAGAGACGAGTTCGTTGAGTTCATCCTCTCCGATATGCCGCCGCGGCCGGCCAACTACGTCGACATCATCGAGACGAACCTCGGCGTGCAGGAGTCGGACGACGACCGCGCCTTCGAGCTCGAACTCGGGCCGAACAACTGCGCGGCCAGCAACGAAGCCCTGACGAACTAAATGTCGGGTCTGACGCCGCTCCTCGTCGACGGGCTCTTCCCGAACGGCATCGCGCACTACGCGCTCGGCGGCCTCCTCATCGGCCTCGGGACCGCCGTCATCTACCTCGGGACGGGCATCATCGCCGGCGCGAGCACCTTCCTCGAATCGACGCTGTCGTACGTCTCCGACCTCCCGCGGTTCAACAAGGCGAAGTACGTCGCCTCGCGGGACTGGCGGGTCGTGTTCACCCTGAGCATCGTCGCCGGGGCCGCGCTGTACACCGTCCTGTTCGGCGACGGCTGGTGGGTCTCCGACGTGCAAGCGTGGCGCTTCGCCGTCGGCGGCGTGCTCGTCGGCGTCGGCACCCGCATCGGGAAGGGCTGTACGTCCGGCCACGGGGTCTGCGGCGTCGGCTCGCGCTCGCGGACCTCGCTCGTCAACGTCGCCACCTTCATGCTCGTCGCCATCGGGGTCGCACAGCTCCTGAGCGCGCTGGGGGTGTCGCCGTGAGCGACGACGAACGCGGACTCGGGTTCATGCTGGTCGTCGTCGCTGGCGGCCTGATATTCGGGTTCGGCCTCGCCGTCAGCAACATGGCCCGCCCGGAGGTCGTCCTCGACTTCCTCCAGTTCGACGACTTCGGCCTCGTCTTCGTGATGGGCGGGGCAGCCGTCGTCACCGGCACCGTCTTCGCGCTCGCCGAGGCGTTCGGCGACCGCGCGCCCATCACCGGGCGCGACTACGGCCGCCGCCTGAAGTCGTTCGACAGGAACGTCGTCGTCGGCGGGGTCGTCTTCGGTGCCGGCTGGGGTATCTCCGGCATCTGTCCCGGCGCGGCCTACGCCAGCCTCGGCGTCGGCAACTACCCCATCCTCATCGCCATCGGCGGGATGTTCGTCGGCGCGTACCTGCAGGGGCTCTGGCGCGCCCGCCGCGCCGACAGCGCCGCGACCGGCACCTCCGCCGACTGAGCCGCCTCGCTGGCGTAATCAACTTCGTTCTTTTCGCGTCTCTCGGCCGCAGAGCGACGGCGACGGAGTTCTCGACTCCTGCCGCCGATCTGCCGACGCCGGCCGACGGCTCGTGCGCGTCGTCGAGCGCCGGCGCTCGCTTCCGTCGAGAGCGGGCCGTTCGGTGGTCACCGTGGGACGCCGCGAACGCCGCCGTGAGTCCCCCTCGACCGCGATTTCTCTAATGAGATATGCTTCGATATAGTCTTGCACAATAAGCAAACAACTACCTTGTCGTAGATAGCGGAGAAATATGTTCGTAACGCCCCTTGATACAAAATATACCTCGGTTGAGCGGTATTCTTATGCCCATTCTATAACTTACGAGTATGCAATAGCTATGTGGTCTTGTACAGTATTCCCAAAAGCGTTATATCCTCACTCCGGTTAGCCAGCGTTGTACAAGAAAGTATGATTCGTACAATATACACCGAGAACCCCGAGGGGTGCTGGTAAGATGTTCGGAATCGAGACGTTGAGCGGGAACGCGCAGGCGGCCGCGCTCGTCGGCATCGTTCTCGTCGAGGCGATGGTGCTGTACGTCGGCTACGGCGCGCTGACCGCCGCGGTGGGGCCGTCCGTGCGGAAGGCCATCGGTGGTGAGTGAGCGTGTTCGAGCTACTCGGAATGTCGGCAGGGATGCTGGCGCTCTTCGTCGCGTTCGGCGTCCTCATCGGCATCCTGTTCGGCTTCTTCGGCATGGGCGGGTCGTTCCTCGTGACGCCCGCGCTCCTCGTCATGGGCTATCCCTCGCGCGTGGCCGTCGGCTCCGGCCTCGCGTTCGTCTTCGGGACCTCCGTCATCGCGACGCTGAAGCACCGCGACCTCGGACAGGTCGACTACAAACTCGGTATTTCGATGATTATCGGGACCACGGTCGGCCTCGAAGTCGGGAAGGAAATCGTCCTCTACCTCGAAGAACTCGGACTCGCCGGTAACATCATCAGCGTCACGTACGTGCTGCTTCTCGGCGGTATCGGGCTGTTCGTCACCTACGAGGCGCTGAAGGGCGGAAACGGCGGCGGCGTCAGCCACGACGTGGACGGCGACGCCGACATCGACGCCGACGACATCCCCGAGCTGGCGAAGAAGATTCAAGGCTACTCGCTGCCGCCGATGATAACCCTCCGCGGCGGCGTCAAGGTCTCGCTGTGGATGATTCTGCTCGTCGCGTTCGCCACGGGGCTCCTCTCGGGGTTCCTCGGCGTCGGCGGCGGCTTCATCCGCATGCCCGCGCTGTTCTACCTCATCGGCGTCCCGGTGCCCATCGCGGTCGGGACCGACCTGTTCGAAATCATGTTCTCGGGCGGCATCGGCTCGTTCCTCTACGCGCAGTCCGGCGGCGTCGACCTCTCTATCGTCGCGCCGCTGCTCGCCGGGTCGGCGCTCGGCGCGCGCGTCGGCTCCGCCGCGACCTCCATCGTCGACGAGGACGAGATCAAGATTTACTTCGGCCTGATGCTGCTCCTCGGCGCGCTCGCGGTCGCCGTGCGGCAGGCCGGGAACTACCTCGGCATGGGCGTCCTCGACTACGTCAGCCTCGCGCTCATCCTCGGGTCGGCGCTCATGGTCTCCGGCGCGGTGCTCTACAGCGCCGTCAAGTCCATGCGAGCCCCCTCGGCGGCCGGGAGTTCGACCGCCGACTGAGGGCGACGGCTCGCACGCGAACCGCACTCGCATCGAACGCGAATCCGCGACACCGAGCGGTCGTTTCTCACTCGGTGTTGTGCAAAGCATACAAACCCTTTTGAGGGCTGACCACGTAGCCCGAACCGATAATGGCTAGCTCGATGGTCGAATACCTGCAATCGGACATGGAGTGCGAGGGGCTCCTTGAGTGTCTCCACGGACTGAAGCAACTCGACCGACGGTGTTTCGAGGTGCTCGTCGAGACCGACGAACACCTGACCGTCGACGAGGTCGCCGAAGCGGTCGAACGGGAGCGCTCGACCGCCTACCGCTCCATCCAGCGCCTGCTGCAGGCGGGGCTCATCCAGAAGGAACAGGTGAACTACGAACACGGCGGCTACTACCACGTCTACCACCCGACCGACCCCAACGAGGTCGCAGACGACATGCAGCGCATGCTCAACGACTGGTACGCCCAGATGGGCACGCTCATCCAAGAGTTCCGCGACAAGTACGACGAGAAGATCGTCCCCGCGGAGTGAGTCCCCTCGGCCGACGAGCGGCCGCCGCCTCTCGATTTGTCCGCGTCCCAAATCAATTAGGTTCCGTATTCAACGGCACACAGTCCGTAGCTACTGCCACGACCACTCTATGTCGAAGAGTAAAAGCAGTCCCCGAAACAACGAGTTCGTCGAAGAGTGCCCGTCGTGTGAGTCGCGGACGCCTCACGACGTCTCCATCGAAATCAAGACCGAGAGCCGGAAACGCGAGAACCGCGAGTTCTCCCGCGAGCCGTACCGCGTCACGCGCTGTACGCGCTGCGGGAACACGCAGTCCCAGCGCATGAACGACGCGTGAACGACGCTCCCGACCGGCGGCCGACCTCCAACCGCATCCGAGTTCGAACGACCACGCCCGCGACGCCGACGTAGCCACGGTCCGAGACATGACACAATCTCACACACCCGACGCGCCGACCGTCCTCCTCGTCGACGACGAGGCCGCCCTCGCCGACAGCCTCGCGCTGTGGCTCGAACGCCGCTACCGCGTCCGGGTCGCCTACTCCGGACACGAGGCCCTCCAGGCGTTCGACGACGACGTCGACCTCGTCTTCCTCGACCGCAACCTCCCCGGTCTCTCCGGCGAGTCCGTCCTCGAAGAACTCCGCCGCCGAGTCGACCCGTCGTCGTTCGATGTCGTCATGCTCAGCGCCTCGCCCGGCGACGAACTGGCCGCCCTCCCCGTGGACGACGTGCTCACGAAGCCGGTCACCAAACGTGACGTCTTCGACGCCGCCGCTCGACTCGTCGGCGACGCGCCCGGAGCAAAACTCGAATAAACGCCTCTCTTGCCCGTAGCTCCCGGCCGCTAATCGTTCGCCGGTGCCGGATTCAGCTCGTCGAAATACGTCTCGATGAGCTTCCGCTCCGCCGTCCGGAGATGCTCGTGGAGCGTCGGCGGTGAGATGCCGAGCGAGTCGGCGACTTCCTCGGCCGTGCTCCCGCGGGGCCACTCGAAGTAGCCGGAGACGAGCGACGTTTCGAGGACCGTCCGCTGTCGGTCGGTCAGCTTCGAGTCGAGCGCCCGCCGGAAGGAGTCCGGCGACTGGACGGACCGCTCGACCTCGCGCTTTGCGACGACGGAGACGCCCGGTGCGGCCGTCGTCACCGCCTCTACGAGCGCGCCGTGGTCGGCGTCGGCCGCGACGTGGAGCGCGAGACTCCCGCTGCCCTCCGAGAGCGTCAACCGCTCCACGCTCGCGCCGTGGTCGATGGCGGTCGAAAGTACCGTCTCGGCGTCGGTGCGGAGTTCGACGACGGACTCCTCGTCGCCGTCGGAGACGACGCGGGCCTGCGAGACGTCGTCGGACTCGATTGCGGCCGCGACCACGTCGCTCCCCGACGCGCCCGCGACGCTGACGAAACAGGTGAGGCCGTCGTCGAGGCCGGTCACGCCGTCGAGCGAAAACCGGCAGTCGAGCGCCGCCGAGAGCCGGGCGAGCACGCCGGCGTCGCAGCCGAGCTGAAACTCCAGTTCGACGACGCTGTCGCCGTTGAGAAGCTGTTTGCTCTGGGTCGCGTTGATGCCGTTGCCGACGGTCGCTCCGAGGTCTGAAAACAGCGCGGCGGCCTCGTCGTCGAAGCCGTCGGTCTCGTCGTAGACGACGAGCGCGCCGTACATCGTCTCGCGGTAGCCGATGGCGACACAGAGCGCCGACACCGCGCCGAGGTCGGCGGCGTCCTCGCCGAAGACGGCCGCGCGGTGCGCCTCCGAGACGTCCTCGAAGACGAAGCCGTCTTCGACCGTCCCGTCGATGCCGAACGCCTCGTCGACGAACGCGAGGTCGACGCCCGAGGGGTCGAGGCCGTGGCCCGCCGCCGCGGTACACCGGAGCGACCCCGCGGCGGTGCGCCTGAGGACGAACGCGGCCTCGTGGGCGCTCGCGACCGCGTCGCAGACGGTCTGTTCGATTTCGTCGCGGGTGCGCGCGTCGATGAGCGCCCGGTCGACGTCGCGGAGGAGCTCGTTGGTCCGGTTCAGGCGGTCGAGCTGCGCCTCGCGGTTTCGAATCGCCGCCTCGTGTTCGGCCCGCACCGCCTCCAAGCGGCTGCGCAGGTCGGACAGCGCCTCCGGCTCGCGGAGCTCCTCCACGTCGCGGCTGTCGAGCGCCGCCTCGGTGGATTCGAGCGCGAAGTACTCGCGGACCTCGGACTCGAACCCCGACCGTACGAGCAGTTCCTCGACCGTCTCTTTGACCTCCGACTCGGAGACGGGTTTGACGAGGTAGGCGTCGAACGGCATGTCGACGATGTCGGTGTCGGGCTCGACCGCGGTCATCATCGCCACGCGGCAGTCGAGGCCGCGCTCGCGAATCTCTTCGAGCACGTCGTCTCCCGTGACGTTCGGCATCCGGCGGTCGAGGAGGACGACGTCGACTGTGTCGTCGAGCCGGCGGAGGGCTTCTTCTCCGCCGTATGCGGTCTCGACGGCGAACCGCTCGCCGTCGAGCCAGTACCGGCAGGTGTCCGCGAGGTCCTCGTCGTCGTCGACCACGAGGACGACCTGCTCGGCGGCCCGCTGGTCGGGGCTCTCGCGCGCCGAGCGTTCGGTGACCATCGTATCGAGCACACAGTAACGGCGAACAGTAATATATCTGCCCATCGCAGAAGGTGGAATTTAGGCGGTACGGCGACCCGAATCGCCGGTCTCCGACGGTCGGTCTCCGCCGCCGAAGGCGGGGTGAACGCGGGCCGAACTCACGCTCGCGGGAGCGTGACGACGAACGTGGCCCCGCCGCGGTCGTTGTCCTCGATTCCGACCGCCCCGCCGTAGCTCTCGACGATTTCCCGGACCAGAAACAGGCCGAAGCCGTTGCCCGGGTTCGACAGGTCCTCGATGCGCTGGTCGACGATGCGGTGTTTCTCCTCGTCGGGGACGCCCGGCCCGTTGTCGGAGACGCGGAGTTCGACCACGTCGTCGCCGGCGGCAACCTCGACTTCGACCGCGGGGTTCGGCTTGTCGTTGTGCTGGACGGCGTTTTTCAGCAGGTGCTCGACGACCTCGTCCAGCAGGTCGTCGGCGACGACCGAGATGGCCGGCAGTCGCCCGACCGTGACGCTCGCGGCGTCGGACTCCCGCCGGAGCGACTCCACGCCGTGGTCGACCGCCTCGTCGATTCGCCGCGGGCGGAACTCGTGGGACTCGCGCTCGACGATGACCTTCATGAACGTCCGCATCGTCCCGACGAGTTCGGTCATCTCGCGGACGCGACCCTGTATCGTTTCGAGGTGGGTCAGCCCCGCGTCGTCCACGAAGTCCTCGACGATGTCCGCCCGCGCGCCGACCACGTTCAGCCCGTTGAGGAGGTTGTGGCGGATGATGCGGTTCACGAACTCCAGTCGCTCCTGTTCGCGGCGGAGCGCACGCTCTCGCTCCTTGCGGGCGGTGATGTCGTGGCCTTCGAGGACCAGAAACGACACCTCGCCCTCGTCGTCGTGGACCGGCGTGACGGAGAAATCGACGACGACCGGCCGGCCGGTGTTATCGCGGTCGATTTCGACCTCGTGGCGGACGAACTCCCCGTCGGCCGCGCGGTCGAGGTCCGCCCGGAGGTCGGCGACGCGCTCGTCGTGGCCGCGCCACCACGGCGTCTCCCACGCTCGAAGCCCGACGATGTCGTCGCGGTCGGCGTCGACGAGGTCGAGCGCGGCGTCGTTCACCCGGAGGACCGTCCCGTCGGGGTCGACCAGCCCGATGTGCTGGAAGGTGCTGTTGAACACCGCGTCCAGTTGCCGCTCGCGGCGCTTCCGGTCGGTCATGTCGCGGGTCACCTTGGCGAAGCCGATGACCTCGCCGGCGTCGTCGGTCAGGGCGGTGATGGTGACAGACGCCCAAAAGCGGGTGCCGTCGGCTCGGACCCGCCACCCCTCGTTTTCGACCCGGCCCTCGGTCCGCGCCCGGTCGAGGAGGCGCTCCGGCAGGCCGGCTTCGGCGTCTTCGTCGGTGTAGAACGTCTCGATGTGCTCCCCGAGTATCTCCTCCGTGTCGTAGCCCTTGATGGCCGCCGCGCCGCGGTTCCAGCTCTCGACGCGCCCCGAGGCGTCGAGCCGGAACAGCGCGTACTCCTCGATGTTCTCGACGATGCGCGAAAACGCCTGCTCGCGGCGTTCGAGTTCGCGCTCGCGCTCCCGGCGGACGCGGGTGTCGATGCCGTGGGCGACGGCGTGGCCGAGGTTCGAAATCGGCTCGGCGAGCTCGGCGGTGAACGCCCGCTCGTGCTCGGCGTACATCGTGAGCACGCCGTAGCGCGCGTCGTCGTAGACGAGCGGGACCGACGCCGCAGAGCGGTAGCCGCGTTCGAGCGCCGGTCCCCGGAACGCCCCGAACGCCGGGTCGTCGGCGACGCTCTGGGTCGCCTGCACCGCGTTCGACCGGACCGCCCGGCCGACGGGGCCGCCTCCCTCGGGGCGCTCCGCCGACACCGACACGTCTATCTCGTCGAGGTAGCCGTCTTCGACGCCGGCCCACGCGGTCGGCTCCACGTCGCCCGTCGTCTCGTCGACGACGCCGACCCACGCGAACCGGAGTTCGCCGGTCTGGACGAGTCGCTCGCAGACCTGCCGCTCGATGTCCTCGCGCTCGGCGGCGTCGACGATTATCTCGTTTACGTCCGCGACGACCTCGTTGAACGTCGCGAGGATGTCGAGCCGCTGGCGCAGTTCGCGCTCGGTGACCGACGGCTCGCCGCCCGACCGCGGAGACCCGTCTGTCATCCCGTTCGACCCCCCCGAGAACGGGCGTCCCGTCGTGCGTGCATACCCCGACTCTAACCCCCACCGACTTGTGCGTTTCTCGGTCGCCCCGAGTCGGACCTAACCACGTAGGGCCGTGAATTACTACTGACCGTTCCATTCCACTATACGGCCACAGTGACCTGCCCGGGTCACTCGTCGTGCCCGCACGGCCCCACGGTGGAATCGACAACCCACCCCCTCTCTCTCCGCCCTGGGGACGTGTCCCTGCCCAAACCCCAACTCCCTTTCCGCGAAATCGCCCGACGAGCGACGGGTGTTTCGTTCGTATCCCCGGCTCGTACATTCATTTCTCCCCGATGCAGATACAAGACCAAAAACACGCTTCACCGCGCCATTTACCCCCGATGAGCACATACGTGCAACTCATGAAGAAAAACGAGCTCATCCACGTCCACTCGCTGCTCGTGGAAATCGCCACAGACTACCGCGACCGCGGGGTGCTCACGAGCGCCGACCTCGAACCGTACAACCGACTGGGAATCGGCCCGATGGCCCTCCGGGACTGCCGCGCCGACCACGAGCGCGCCGTCCGGACGCTCACGACCGCGCTCGCGGTCTGTGCGGCCCGGGACCTCGACCGCGACGCGGAGGGGGTACCCGGCCGACACCTGCTTCAGTCCGACGAGACGGCTGGCACGGACACCGACCAACGCGCACCCTCGTACTGAATTTTCTTCGCGGGCCACCCTCGAACAGCGGCGGCACCGTCCGACGGATGGACCTAAGAGCGCCCGGTGAGACGCCCCCGGTATGCGACTCGAAGACTACTGGGGCGTCGGCCCGAAGACCTCGGACCGACTCGAATCGGCGCTCGGCAGGGAGGGGGCGGTCGCAGCCATCGAGTCGGCCGACGTGCGGGCGCTCGTCGACGCCGGCGTCACCCGCGGGCGGGCGGTTCGCATCCTCCGCCGGGCCGACGGGCAGGACGGCATCGACGCGCTGGCGACCCGGGACGCCCGCGACGTGTACGACGACCTGCTGTCGCTCGCCAGCGACCGCGCGCTGACCGAACACGCCGCCGACCGCATCCGCGTGTTGACGCCGCTTCCGACCGTCGGGGCCCGGCGCGACCGCCTCGACCGCATCCTCGCGGCGCGGGAGGCGTGGGCCGACCTCGACGGCGACGCCCGCGACGCCGTCGAGGAGGCGTTCCGCGACTACGACGAGGCCGGCGAGACCGAGCGCGCCGCCGTCCGCGCCGCGCTCGAACTCCGGGAGGCCGGCCTCCGCGGCGAGCCGTTCGACGCGCTGGCGGAGGCCGACCCCGACGCCCTCCGCGACGCGCTCGGGGCGCTCGGCTACGTCGATAAGGACGGCTCGGTCGCCGCGGGCGCCGACGACCGCCTCGACAGCCTGCGGAGCCGGCTCGACACCGCGAACGAACTCCAATCCGGCTCGTTCGACGTGCTCGAAACCATCCAGTCGCGGGGCGTCCGCTCGCTGGACGACTTCCGCGCCGCGTTCGTCCAGTACGTCGCACAGGAGACCGACCTCTCGCGCGGCGAGGTCGAGTCGGTCGCCGCCGAGGACGCCCGCGACGCGACCGACTTCGTGAGCGCGTCGCTCCGGGCGCTCGTCGAGGACCTCGAAGCCGACGTCGCCGCCCGCGAGGAGACCGTCGCCGAGGAGCTTCGGGACCGCATCTGGGCCGCCCGCGACGACGTCGACCTCGCGGTCGAGGCCGTCGACGAGGTGGCGCTGTCGCTGTCGCTCGCGCGGTTCGCAAACGAGTACGACCTGACGCCGCCGGACATCGCCGAGACCGGGCTGGCGGTCTGCGGCGCGCGAAACCTCTTTCTCGACGACCCACAGCCCGTCTCCTACGCCGTCGGCGACCACGAACTCGCGTGCGCCGGCGGACCGACGCCGCCGGTCGGCGACCGCGTGTCGGTCCTCACGGGGGCCAACAGCGGCGGGAAGACGACGCTTCTGGAGACGCTCTCGCAGGTCGCCATCCTCGCGTCGATGGGGCTTCCCGTCCCCGCCGAGTCGGCGGTCGTCGGCCGGTTCGACTCGGTCGTGTTCCACCGCCGGCACGCGAGCTTCAACGCGGGCGTGCTCGAATCGACGCTCAAGTCCATCGTTCCGCCGCTTTCGGGCGGCGGGCGGACGCTGATGCTCGTCGACGAGTTCGAGGCCATCACCGAACCGGGTCGCGCGGCCGACCTGCTCAACGGACTGGTGAACCTCACCGTCGAGCGCGACGCCTTCGGCGTCTACGTCACGCACCTCGCGGACGAGCTGAGCCCGCTCCCGCCGGAGGCCCGCATCGACGGCATCTTCGCCGAGGGGCTGACCGACGAGCTGGAACTGCGCGTGGACTACCAGCCGCGGTTCGGGACGGTCGGCAAGTCCACGCCGGAGTTCATCGTCTCGCGGCTGGTGGCGAACGCCCGCGACCGCGCCGAGCGGCAGGGATTCGAAGCGCTGGCGGCGGCAGTGGGCGAAGAGGCGGTACAAAAGACGCTGTCCGACGCCGAGTTCGTCGGCTGAGTCGACCCGGCGTCGGAGGGGGCTCGCGGCGGCGACGACGCTCGTCGGTTTCGCGGCGACCGGGCCGGCGTCGACTCAGCACATCTCGTCGAGCGAGACGAACGCGTCGGCGTCGGCGGTCAGCCACGCCTCCATCTGGTCGCGACAACTGTCGCGCCGGGGGTAGACGGTCACTTGGTCCGGGCTCCCTCGATAGGTGACGACGACGCTATGGAGGAGGCAATCCCCGGTGGTATCCGCGCCGGCGCGGTCAGCGGTCCCTGCAACCGAGTTCTGAGATGCGGGCAGTTCGGACATTCGCCGTCACGTAGACAAACGCGACCGTGATTACATAACCTTCACTAAGTGTGGTAGTCATTGACAATATCCGTGGGTTACAAAACGTTGCACCAAGTGGGAGTACGGAGTGATACATAGCCGCGAACACCGACGCGCAGGTGTGGATTCCTCAGTTTCGCGGCATCGGTCGGGCTGTCGGGCGACTTCTGCCGGCGGAGACGGGTTGAAGTGCCCGGGACCGCCATCTGGGTGTCGATGGTCGATCCCACGTCCGATTTGGAAGCAAACGTAGACCCAGAAGACGCCCCGACCTGCGCGACGTGCGGGGAGCCGATTGCCAACAACCCGACACACCGCGTCGTCACGTGGGTCGAAGACGACACTGTGCAGGCGCGGCACTTCTGCGACGACGACTGCCGGGACGCGTGGGACGACGAACGCTGACGCTCTCCTGACGACACGTCTGGCACTCGGCACGCCGGCCGCGACGCGGCCCACCCGCGACTACTCGACCGACGACCAGAACCGGTCGAGACCGAAGCCGAGCATGTCCGGACTGACGGGTCTGAACTCCTCGCGCTCCTGTTCCGGCAGGTAGTCGCGGACGCCGTTCCACGAGTCGCGGGCGTACCGGGCGTCGACGAAGACGCGGACGCCGACCTCGTCGGTGCCGCGGATGACGCGCCCGATGGCCTGTCGCGCCTTTCTGACCGCGGGGACGGTCAGGGCCGTCTCGAACCCGTTCCCGAACTCGCGGTCGTAGGCCGTCTTCACCGCGCGGGTCCGCGGCGACGACGTGTTGATGAGCGGGACGCCGCAGACGACGGCCGCCGAGAGCTTGTCGCCGCTGTAGTCGACGCCCTCGGTGAGCGTGCCGCGGAGGCTCGTCACGAGCACCTTCCCCTCGCCGCCGAAGAAATCGCGCTTGAGCCGCTCCGTGGCCCCGTCGTCGGACGACTCGTCGAGGAGCACGGGCTTGTCGACGCGGGCTTCGAGCGCGCCCGCCATCCACTCCGCCTCGGCGTAGTTCGGCATCCCGACGAGGACGTTCCCCGGCGACCGCTCGCACACCTCGACGGCGGCGTCGGTGTACGCGAGCCGCGTCTCGTTTTCCTCGCCGGGCGGCCCGCGGTTGCTGTGGGTGAACTTCGGCACGTCGACGGCGAAGCTCGCGCGGTTCGACTCGGGGAAGCCGAGGCCGAACGTCCGCTCGGCCACCGGGCGGCCGTCGTCGGCGAGGGCGTCGAGGCCGGTCACGCGCCGGAACACGTCGATGGGTTCGAGCGTCGCGCTCATGAGGACGCCGCCGCCGAAGTCGCCGAGGCGCTCGGCGATGGCCTCGCCGGGGACGCAGTTGTGGACCGACAGCCGGGCGTTGTACGCGCGCCGCCACGACTCCGGCGGCTCCATCTCGTCCCACGTCCGTTCGAGCTCGATTTCGCGGAAGTGCTTCTCGTGGTCCGCGTAGGCCCACGTCGAAAGCGCCCGCCCCGCCGCGGGCGCGGCCCGGCGCTTGTCGTCGTCCTCCACCGAGTCGAGGATGCGGGCGACCGCCGAGCCGGTCGCCTCGGCGCGGACCCACGTCCCCTCGTCGTGGCCGCTCTCCTCGGCCCACTCGGTGAGTTCGTCGACGCCGGGGTCCTCGGGGTCGCGCAGCGGGAGCTCCTCGTCGTCGAGTTCGGTGAGGTCGGCGCGCCAGCCGACGTACTCGCGGTCGAGGTGCGCGGTCACGCGCCGGTCGAGCTCCTCGCGGAGGTCGCGGATGAAGTCCCGGGTCTCCTCCAGTTCGCGGAGCGTCACGTCGGCCTCCTGTAGCTCCCCGCGGACGAGGTCGGCGTCGACGGTGGACTTGCCGGCGTCGTCGAACTTCACGGGCTGGATGACGCGCGTGAACTCGCTTTCGGCGTCGCGGAGCGTCCGGTCGCCGACGCCGACGGAGACGAGGTCGCGGACGCGGGGTTCGAGCATGTGCGCCTCGTCGCAGATGACGAACGTCGAGTCGTCGACGAGCGCGCCGGTGAACGTGCCGACGGTCGTCGGGTCGAACGCGTGGTAGTAGTTGCCGACGACGACCTCGACGTGGGGCAACAGCGCGCCCATCACGGAGTGGGGACACGACCCCGCGCCCGCGGCCAGCGAGACGAGGTCCTCGGTCCCGATGAGTCCCTTCTCGTCGAACTCGAAGGGGACGGCCTCGATTGGGTCGCCGTCCTCGGGGAGGTCCGCGAGGAAGTTCGCGTAGAACGGGCAGTACTCCACGTCCTCGTACTCCGGCATCGACGTCGGGTACGGCGTCGGGTCGCCCGCGGTTTCGAGGTAGTCCGGCCCCGCGGTCGTCGAGCCGGTGTCGAGGAGGCCGGTCTGTTGCTCGCGGGCGTCTTTGGCGAGCGCCTCGGCGCTGGTCCGCCCGCCGTCGCCGACGAGTCCGCGGGTCCGGTCGCGGAGGGCCTCACAGCGGTCGTAGACGGTCGCGTCGTCGATGCCGCCGCGGCCCTCGCGGCTGTAGGGACACACGTCGGACTTGCCGACGAGCGTGAGCCCCGAGACGGGCTTCCAGTCGCTCGGGAGGTTCTCGTTGATGGTTCGGAGGTCGGCCTCGAACTGCCGGAGCTGTTGCTTGACGCTCGTGAGGACGAAGACGCGCTCGTAGTCGGAGTCGGGGTCGCGGACGAGGTCGATGCCGGCGGTGAGCGCGAGCATCGTCTTGCCGGTCCCGCACGCGCCCTCCACGACGGCGAAGCCGTCGTCGCGGGCGGTCTGTATCGCGGTCTCGATTCCGTCGGCCTGCTCCGGGTACGCCTCCGGGTGGCCGAACACCTCCTGCCAGGTCACGCTCTGTGGTCCAGTTGCGACGGCCATAGGGGTGTCGGTGAGTGGCCGCGGACTCGCACTTGAACGTTCGCGAGAGAGCCTGCCGGCACGCGGACCGCGCCGACGCTATTCGAGGAAGGAGGCGATTGCCTCGGCGAAGGCCTCTCGGTCCCCGCCGTCGCCGCCGACGCAGACGACGAACGGCGCGGCGGCGGCGTACACCTTCATCTCGCGGCCCTTCTCGGAGTAGCGGGTGTCGGCGACGCGGACGAGGTCGGCCTCGATGAGGTTTCCGAGGTGGTGGCGGGCGTTCTGGACGGAGGTCTCGACCCGCTTCGAGAGTTCGGTCGCCGTCGCCGGCGAGTCCTGCAGACACGACAGCAGGTCGCGGGCGGTGTCACAAGAGAGGCAGCCGAGGAGTTGCGCCGTCTCGTCGTCGTCGAGCCAGTGAACCCGAGGGTCGGCCTCACCGCTCGAATCGACGGTCCCGTCGGACGGGAGCAACCCTGACATACAATCGACATTTCGGTGCGGGAAGTAAACCGTTTCGGGAGGTCAGGCGCTCGACGGCTCGGTGCGGTCGACGCCGGGGAGTCGGTTCACCGCGTAGAGGACGGCGAGCGCGGCGACGAACACCGCGAGGCCGCCGGCGAGCGTCCGGAAGACGGCCTCGAAGGCGTAGTTCGCCTCGGTCAGGAAGCCGACCGCGCCGCTCCCGTTGGCCTCCAAGAGGAGCGCCGCGCCGCTGAAGACGGCGTAGGCGCTCCCGCGGGCGTCGCTCGGCAGCGACGAGAGCATGAACGTGTCCAGCGCGGGAAACAGGCTGTGGACGACGTAGCCGAGCACCGCGACGACGACGGCGACGGCGACGAAGCCCTGCGCGTACGTCAGGGCAACGAGCGCGCCGATGAAGGCGACGAGCAGGCCGAAGATGTACGGGACGTGCGGGAGGTTGTCGGCGAGGCGGCCCGAAAGCGAGAACGCGGGGACGCCGGCCGCGAAGACGATGGTGAGCATCGTGCTCGCCGTGGCGGCGTCGAACGCCTTCGCTTGGGTCATGTACGACACGAGGAAGTTGAACAGGCCCTGCCAGACGAACCCCGCGGGCGCGATGAGGAGGATGCCCGTGAGGATGAGCTTCCAGTGACCGAGCGCGGCGGAGAAGTCGCGGTCCGCGCCCGTGCCGGCCCCCGCGCTTCCGTCTCGGGAGACGGCGTAGAGGAGGAGCGTCACGAGCGCGCCGGCGGCCGCCAGCACCCAGAACGTCTCGCGCCACGAGTACGACGCGAGGATGAAGACGACGACGGGCGCGGCGACGACGGCGGCGACCTGACTGGCCGCGCCGTGGATACCGACCATGCGGCCGACGCGCTCGGGGAACAGTTCGCCGACGAGCGGGGTCGCGGAGACGAAGTACGCGCCGGAGGCGAGCCCGAGGCCGAACGCGCCGATTTGGAGCGTCAGCACCGACGTCGCGCTCGCGGTGAACGCCGCGGCGACGACGAGCAGCGTGCCCGACCCGAGGACGACCTTCGACCGCGAGACGCGCGTGAGGAGGTAGCCGACGGGGATGCGCGGGATGGCGGTCCCGAGCCAGACGAGGCTCGTCACGACGCCGATGGTCGCCGGGCCGACCGAGAACTGCGTCTGGAGCGTCTCGACGAGCGGCGGGAACGCGACGCGGCCGAAGTTGACGAGGAAGACGAGTCCGCAGAGAGTTCCGAAGAGGCGGCGAGTCACTACCCCGGATTCAGTCGCCGCCGTGTCAAGCGTTGCGAATCCGACCCGCGACCACATGTGTTAACGCGCCGCCGGGCAAACGGGGGCGTATGATTACGAGTCGACGCATGGCCGCGGTCGACCTGAACGCCGAGGCGCTCGGCGTGCCGCGGAAACAGCTCATGGAGTCGAGCGGGAACGCCGTCGCGCGGGCGTGTCGCGACCTCGCGGACCCCGGCGCGTCGGTCGCAGTCGTCGCCGGGCGCGGCAACAACGGCGGCGACGCCCTCGCCGCCGCGCGGTTCCTGAAGGCGTACGACGTGACCGTCCACCTGCTCGGCCGCCCCGAGACGATTTCGACCGACATCGCCCGCGAGAACTGGGACGCCCTCGTCGCGGGCGAGGCCGACCACCGGACCGTCACCGACTCGGCCGGCTTCGACCTCGGCGACCCGGACCTCGTCGTGGACGCGATGCTCGGCACCGGCGTCACCGGCGCGCTCCGCGAACCCGAGGCGACGGCCGCGCGCGCCATCAACGACTCCTCGGCGACCGTCCTCGCGGTGGACGTGCCCTCCGGCGTCGACGCCGATACGGGCGACGCGGCGGGCCTCGCGGTCGACGCCGACCGGGTCGTCACCTTCCACGACGACAAGCCCGGCCTCGGCGACCTCGACTGCGAGGTCGTCGTCGCCGACATCGGCATCCCCGAGGCCGCGGAGCTGTTCACCGGTCCCGGCGACCTCCTCGCGCTCGACCGCGACGCCCAGAGCCACAAGGGCGACCACGGCGACGTGCTCGTCGTCGGCGGCGGTCCGTACACCGGCGCGCCCGCGCTCGCCGCGCAGTCGGCCCTCAGAGCCGGCGCTGACCTCGCCCGCGTCGCCTGCCCCGAGGCCGTCGCCCGCGAGGTACAGGGCTACTCCGAGAACCTCATCGTCCGCGGCTTTTCGGGCGACCGACTCGCGCCCGAACACGTCCCGGACCTGCTCGATTTCGCCGCCGACCGCGACGCGGTCGTCTTCGGCCCCGGCCTCGGCGACGCCGACGAGTCGCTCGCCGCGGTTCGCGAGTTCCTCGCCGCCTACGACGGGACCGCCGTCGTCGACGCCGACGCCCTGCAGGTCGTCCCCGACGTGGACACCGAGGCGACGCTCATCTGTACGCCCCATCAGGGCGAGTTGCGGAAGATGGGCGGCGAGACCGACTCCGACTGGGAGGTCCGGAGCGACCTCGTCCGCGAGTTCGCCGCCGACCTCGGCCACACGCTCCTCGTGAAGGGCGCGTACGACGTGGTTTCGGACGGCGACGCGGTCCGCGTCAACCGAACCGGGAACCCCGGCATGACCGTCGGCGGCACCGGCGACGTGCTGGCGGGCGCGACCGGCGCGCTCGCGGCCCTCCTCGCCGCCGAGGCGTTCGGCGGCGGCCTCGTCGCCACCGACCTCTTGGAACGACTGCCCGCGGCCCTGCGAGGTGACGAAGCATGAGCGACGAGCGCGCCGGTGCGGAGTCGAACGAATCGGTTGACCGCGACGACAGCGACCTGACCCACGTTGACGAGGAAGGCAACGTCCAGATGGTCGACGTGGGCGCGAAGCCCGACAGCCGCCGCCGGGCGGTCGCCCGCGGGACCATCCACCTCAGCGCCTCGACGGTTCGGGCCATCCGCGACGACGAAATCGGGAAGGGCGACGTGTTGGCGACCGCCCGAATCGGCGCGATTCAGGCCGTCAAGCACACGTGGGAGACGATTCCGATGTGCCACCAGATACCCATCACGAACGTCGACACCGAGTTCGAGGTGGCCGACGAGTCGGTCACGCTCTCCGTGACGGTCGGGACGACCGGCAAGACGGGCTGTGAGATGGAGGCGCTAGAGGGCGTGACGACCGGCCTCAACGTCGTCTGGGACATGGTGAAAGCCGCGGAGAAAGACGACGACGGCCAGTATCCGGGGACGCGAATCTCGGACGTGGAGGTCGTCACGAAGGAAAAAGCGACGCTCGACTGAGTCGAAACCGGCGGGTCGGGTCGAGTCCGCGACGGACCAAAGCGTGGTGGGCGCGACTCGGCGCAGGCCGCTCAGGCCGAGTCGGCCGGCACGGAGAGGTCGGCGGCCTTCGCCCGCGCCTTCTCGACGATAGCGGGGCGCGCCTCGAACTCGACGTGGACCTGTTCGCCCTCGTACTCCTCGGTCTCGACGTGGGCGTGGTCGTAGAGCCACGAGACGAGGCTCATCGTGTCGTCGGCCATCGGCAACAGGAGGCGCTCGCGCTCCCACGGGGGGAGTTCGTCCTCGACGCGGGCGGCCAGTTCCTCGACGTTCTCGCCGGTCAGCCCCGAGACGGCGACGGGGTTGGGCGCGAGCGCCGACAGCGCCGCGCGCTTTTCGTCGAGCTCCTCGGCCGCGACCTTGTCCACCTTGTTGAACACGGTCACGATGGGCGCTTCGTTGCGCTCGTAGAGTGTGTCGTGGCTCGTGACGAGCTTCTCGCGCATCTCTTCGACGGGCTCGGAGGCGTCAACGACGAGCAACACGAGGTCGGCCCGGTAGACCGAATCGAGCGTGGACTTGAACGACTCGACGAGCCAGTGGGGGAGGTCCGAGACGAACCCGACGGTGTCGGTGAGAAGCACGTCTCGCTTGCCCGTTTCGGCGCGCCGGGTGGTCGTCCCGAGGGTCGTAAACAGCTTGTCCTGTGACTCCGCGGTCGGGTCGAGGTCCGGGTGGAGGTCGTCGTTCTGGCCGACTTCGAGGTCGGCGGCGAGCCGTTGCATCAGCGTCGACTTCCCGGCGTTCGTGTAGCCCGCGAGGGCCACGAGGTCGAAGCCGGACTCGCGGCGCTGTTCGCGCCGGGTCTCCTCCTTGTCCGCGATGGCGTCCAGTTCGTTCTTGATGCGCGAAATCTGGGCCTTGATGTCCTGCTCGCGGCTCTCGTCGTACTCGCCGAGGCCCATGAAGCCGGGGCGCTCGTCGCGCTTCGCCAGCGACGCCTTCGCCTCGGCGCGAGGCAGTTCGTAGCGGAGTTCGGCGAGTTCGACCTGCAACTGCGCCTTGCGGGTGTTCGCCCGCTGGCCGAAGATGTCGAGGATGAGCGTGAAGCGGTCGATGACCTCCGCGTCGTCGGGGAGCTTCTGGGCGATGTTGTACGTCTGGTAGGGGCCCAGCCGGTTGTCGAAGACGACGGCGGCGGCGTCCTCGCGAGCGACGAGCGACGCTAACTCGCCGACTTTCCCCTCCCCGAAGTGGAACGCGGCGTCCTCCTCGCGGGTCTGGGTGAGTTCGCCGACGACCTCGTAGCCCGCGGCGCGGGCGAGGTCGGAAATCTCCGTGAGGTCGGCGTCTCCGCGGTCGACGCGCTTCGCGACGACGACGCGACTCATCGCCGCACCTCGATTGTGGGGTACGTTGCCTGCACTGTGTCAGTCGGTACTAGCCGCCGGAGGCACTTAAGCCCCGCTCGGCCGGGGTCACGCGTCGAGATGGCGTCCCGTCACCTCCCGTTCCATGGCCGCGTTTGGACGCCGGGACTCTTGTAGGTTGCCCGGCCGCGACCTGACAGTTCGGCGACGACGACAGTCACCCCACAAATCACTTATACCGATAGGCGGGATGTTCGCCGTATGGACCCCTTACAACTGAGCATCGACCCCCAACAGCTCGGCATCGAGTTCGGGAGCGGGGCCGTCATCGGCGGCATCATCGGCTTCGCGGCCAAGAAAATCGCGAAGCTCATCGCCGTCATCGTGGGCCTCGAACTCGCCGTGTTCAAGTTCCTCGAATCGCGGGGCATCATCACCGTCGACTGGGAGCGCCTCACCGGCGGCCTCGTGAGCGCCACGCAGGACGCCGCGAGCGGCGCGCCGCCGGACTGGATTTCGACGATTCTCTCGACGCTGTCCGTCTCCGCCGGCTTCTCCGGCGGCTTCCTCGTCGGCTTCAAGAAGGGATAGTTCGCGTTCGCGTTCGCGTCTCGGCCGTGCCGACCCGTCTCAGAGCTCGTCTTCGTCCTTGACGATGCGCGTCTCGGCCGTGCCGCTCGTGATGTTGTTCACCTTGTCGTAGAAGTCGTTTTGCATCCCCGCGGGGAACGTGATGACGCCGACCCACGAGCCGTCGTTCTGCCACTCCTCGCGTTCGAGGTCGCCGTAGCTCCGAATCTGCGCCTGTCCGCTGCCGGCGTACTCGGCGGGGAGTTGGACGGCGACGGTGACCTCGGCGAACTTGATGGGCAACACGGGTCGGAGCGCGTCGAGGGCGTCGTCGACCTGCGACTCGACCGGCTCCATCGGGTCGATTTTGAAGCCGGCCTCTTCGAGCGCGCGCTCGATTCGCTCCGGCGGGTGCGGCGAGTCGTTCATCTGCGGGTTCACCGCGTTGCGCGCGATGCGGTTGATGAGCGACTTGCGCTTCTGTTCTTGCATCTCGCGGCGCTGTTCGGCCGTGATCTGAATCTCCCCTTTCTTGACGACCTGGGGGATTATCTCCAGCGGGTCGGTCGTCCCGAAGACCTCTTCGAGGTCGTTCTCGGCGGGGCGGTCGCCGCGGGAGGCGTCCTCGAACACGTCTTCGGCGGCGATGACCTCTTCGAGGTCGCCGTCGAACTCACCGCGCTTTATCGAGAGCGCCGCGTCGGGGTCGATGAGCACCTCGAACCGCGCGCCGTGAGATTCCAGGCGGGCCGTGACTGCCTCGTCGAGTGAAATCATAGGTTCCGATACTCTCTCCGTGGTAAAAAGCCCTCGCCGACCGACTCACCCGACAGCGTCTCGCGAAATTCGCCGCGACCTCGTTCGGAGCAATCGTTATGCTCGCCCGCACCCCACGTCTCGGTATGAGTTCGCAGACGTCGGAGAAGTCCCTCGAAGAACGGCTCGACCTGTTCATGCGGCGGAACTTCCCCCAGATAGAGATGCACGGCGGCGACGCGGGTATCGAGGCCATCGACGACGAGACCGGCGAAGTGTGGATCTCCCTCACCGGCGCGTGTTCCGGCTGCGGCATCTCGCCGATGACGATTCAGGCGTTGAAGGCGCGCATGGTCGCCGAGTTCGAGGAGATAGACGCGGTCCACGCCTCGACCGGCGGCTTCTACGACGACGACCCGGGCGCGGGGTTCGAACCCGACGTGTCCGACGCGCCCTTCTGAGCCGCCTTCTGACTCCGCTTTTCGACCGAACCGTCCCCACGAGCGACGACGCCCGGAGCGCGCGCCGTCGCTCGCCGTGATAGATAAACAGAGAATCGAACCGAGCGAAGCGGACGCCCGCTTACGCGGCGGCTTCGATGATGTCGACGAGGTCCTCTTTGCTCTGGACGCCGATGACCTCCTTCACCTGCTCGCCGCCGGCGTAGAACTGCAGGGTCGGGACGCTTCGAATCCCCTGTTCGCGGGCCAGCTCTTGGAGTTCGTCGATGTCGACCTTGGCGACGACGGCGTCGGTCTCCTCGGCGATTTCCTTCACGGTGGGTTCGAGCATCTTACACGGGCCGCACCACTCGGCGTGGTAGTCCACGAGGACGACCCCGCTGTCGGCGATGAGTTCGTCGAGTTCGTCCGAACTCTCGATGTGGACGGGCGCATCGGTTGTCTTCGGAGTGCTCATGTCTCCACGTATCGGCGCGACACTCTTACCCATTGCGCCTGTTTGCGTGACGGCGCACGACCGCGAAGCTCCGCGCTCGCGGCGAAATCGGCCGGATTCGAGGAACGAGGCTCAGCAGTCGTAGGTCAGGAGCACCCCGTCGTCGACGCGCTCGACACCGCGGAGCGACAGTCGGGGGAAGTCGGCGACGAAGCCCTCCCCGTCGGCGAGGGTCGGCGCATCGCGGCCGCCGATGACCATCGAGCCGACGTAGAGCGTGAGTTCGTCGACGAGGCCGGCCTCGAACAGCGAGAAGATGAGTTCGCCGCCGCCCTCGACCATGAGTCGGTCGACGCCGCGCGATTCGAGCGCGCCGAGGGCGTCGGGGAGCGACACCCGCTTTTCGCCCGCGACGACGAGTTCCGCGCCGGCGGATTCGAGCGCGTCGCGGCGGGCGTCGGGCGCGGCTTCGGAGACGAGCACGTAGGTCGTCGCCGCGTCGTCCAGAACCCGGGCGTCGGTCGGGGTCCGAGCGCGCGAGTCAGCAACGACGCGGGCGGGGTGCGGCGAGTCGCCTCGGTCCTCGCGGGCGGTGACGAGGTCGGGGTCGTCGAGCGTGAGGTGCGGGTCGTCGGCGAGGACGGTCCCGACGCCGACGGCGACGGCGTCGGCGGCCGCGCGAATCTCGTCCACGCGGGCGAAGTCGTCGTCGCCGCTTATCCGCACCTGCTCGCGGCGGCGCGAGGAGAGCTTGCCGTCGAGACTCGCGGCGGCGTTGACGTGGACGTGCATACTCGCGGGTCGTCGCCGCGGCGAAAACGCCTTTCGGTGGGTCGTCGCCGGAGTATTGCCGGACAGGAATTAAATAGGCATCTGTGGTACATTGTGTCATCTATGACTGCCAAGGTCCTGATGCTGGGGTGGGGGTTTCCGCCGAACGTCAGCGGCGGGCTCGACACGCACGTCGGCGAGATGTTCGA
This sequence comes from Haloferax massiliensis, assembly GCF_001368915.1. Taxonomy (GTDB): domain Archaea; phylum Halobacteriota; class Halobacteria; order Halobacteriales; family Haloferacaceae; genus Haloferax; species Haloferax massiliensis. The sequence continues at coordinate 799,380 of NZ_CSTE01000002.1, forward strand.
ACGTCTCGAAGAGCGGGAGGACGTGGACATCGAACTCGTGCTTCCGGCCGAGTACGCGCCGGACCGCGATGGAATCGTGGGCGTCCCGACGGGCGAGGGCGACATCATCACGCGCATCGGGCGGCTGGGGTCGACGTTCGCGGAGCGCGCGGCCGACGCCGACATCGTCCACACGCACGACTGGTTCGGCTACGGCCCGGGGTCGCGCGCGAAGTCGAACAACGAGGACGTGGAGTGGGTGACCACGTTCCACTCGCTTTCGTCCGACCGCAACATCGACCCGCCGCAGCGGGAGGTCGAGACCGAGCGCCGCATCGCCGAGCGCTGCGACCACCTGCTCGCGGTGAGCGAACTCCTCGCGGACAAGGTCAAACGGGAGTACGGCGGCGACTGCCACGTCATCTACAACGGCTTTTCGGAGTGCGAGACGACGGGCCGCGACCTCAAGGCGGAGCTCGGCATCGACGGGAAGATGCTGTTTTTCGTCGGCCGCCACACCGACCAGAAGGGCATCTCGCACCTCGTCTACGCGATGGAGAAACTCGCCCGCGACGACGTGACGCTCGTCATGGGCGGGTCGGGCCACCTCACCGCCCAACTCAAGCGCTTCGCCGAACTGCTCGGCGTCGAAGACCGCATCAAGTGGGCCGGCTACGTCCCCGAGGAGGCGCTCGGTGACTACTACGCCTCCGCGGACCTGTTCGTCTCGCCGTCGCTGTCAGAGCCGTTCGGCATCACCATCGTCGAGGCGCTCTCGACCGGCACGCGCGTCGTCGCCACCGAGAGCGGCGCGGCGGAGGTCCTCCCCGAGGACTGCGTCATCGAGGTCGAACCCGACTCGCGCTCTATCGCCGACGGTATCGAGTACGGCCTCTCGCTGGAGGGGAAACCGGAGTACGAACCGTACACGTGGGACCGCGTCGTCGACGAGACGGTCGACTACTACCACAGCATCCTCGACGACGACGCCGACCCCTCGGCCGGCGCGGAGAACGAAGTGACCGCGGACGCCGACGCGGACGCCGCCGAGTCGGACGCGAACTGAACAGGACAACGGGCGGCGTCAGAAGCGAGGGGCGGCGCTCGGCGGGGAGAACGGGGGGAGCGACCCGCGTTCAGCGGAGGAGTCGCACGTCGGTCACCGGCTCGGGGTGGCGAATCCGGTAGCCGCCGCGGGTCGGGACCATCCCCTCTCGCGGCATCGTGCCGCGGGCGGACTGGTACGGCGAGTCGTCGGTCTGGACCGACTGGTACGGCGAGTCGTACGCCGACTGGTAGGGGCTGTCCGACGGCTGGTACGCGCTGTCGGTCGCCGCCTCGGCGTCGAACCCCTCCGGCGGGAGGTAGATTCGCTCGCCGGACGCCGAGCGGACGACGACTGCGGTGTCTTTGTCGCCTTCCATCACGATGGTCGTCCACCCGTCCTCGATGGTCACCGAGAAAGAGACGTCCTCGTCGGCGTCGGCGGCCTCCGGGGCCTCGTCGTTCGACATACGAGTCTAACTGGCACGCGAACACTTAGTGATTCGCCCGCGGCCGGTCGCCCGGCCGCCCGGCAACACTTTTTATCCGACGGGGGCGAATCCCGACTCGATGGAACTCGACCAGCATGCCGAGGAGCTCGCCTCCGCCCTCGGTGTCGACAAAGAGGAGGTCAAATCCGACCTGCAGAACCTGCTGCAGTACAGCGTCCCGCTCGACGAGGCGAAACAGAGCGTCCGCCGCAAACACGGCGGCGGAAGCTCCGGCGGGAGCGACGGCGCGCCCTCGACGAAGCGAATCGCCGACATCGACCCCGACGGCGGCAACGTCTCGGTGACGGTTCGCGTGCTCACCGTGGGCACCCGTTCTATCGTCTATCAGGGCGACGAACAGACCATCCGTGAGGGGGAACTCGCCGACGAGTCCGGCGTCATCTCCTACACCGCGTGGCAGGACTTCGGCTTCGAACCGGGCGACTCCGTCGTCATCGGTAACGCCGGCGTCCGCGAGTGGGACGGCAAGCCCGAACTGAACATCGGCGCGTCCTCGACGGTCGGCGTGGAGTCCGAGACGGTCGAGACGCCCTACGACGACCGCATCGGCGGCGAGGCCGACCTCATCGACCTGCAGGCCGGCGACCGCGGCCGAACCGTCGAGGTCCGCGTCCTCGAAGTCGACTCGCGCACCATCGACGGACGAAACGGCGAGACGACCATCCTCTCGGGCGTCGTCGCCGACGAGACGGGACGGCTTCCCTTCACCGACTGGGCACCCCGCCCCGACGTGGAGGAGGGCGCGAGCCTCCGCCTGTCGGACGTGTACGTCCGGGAGTTCCGCGGCGTGCCGCAGGTGAACCTCTCGGAGTTCACATCGCTCGAAGTGCTCGACGACCCCGTTTCCGTGACGGACTCCGCGCCGCGACTGAAAGTCGGCGAGGCCGTCGACGCCGGCGGGATGTTCGACGTGGAAGTGCTCGGGAACGTCCTCGAAGTGCGCGACGGCTCCGGGCTCATCGAGCGCTGTCCCGACTGTAGCCGCGTCGTTCAGAACGGCCAGTGCCGACAGCACGGCGAGGTCGACGGCGAGGACGACATGCGCGTGAAGGCGATTCTCGACGACGGCACCGGCACGGTGACCGCCATCCTCGACCGCGACCTCACCGAAGAGATCTACGGCGGGACGATGGCCGACGCGATGGAGGCCGCCCGCGAGGCGATGGACAAGGAGGTCGTCGCCGAGGACATCGCCGACACGCTCGTCGGCCGCGAGTACCGCGTCCGCGGGAACCTCTCGGTTGACGAGTACGGCGCGAACCTCGAAGCCGACGAGTTCGAGGAGACCGACGACGACCCGGCCGAACGCGCGGCCGCCCTCCTCACGGAGGTGCGCGCATGAGCGCCTCGCCGGTCGTCGGCACGCGGGAAATCGCCTACCGCGTCTTCGCCGCCGAGTTCGACGACGCGTCGCTTTCGTACTCCGAGAGCGACGAGGAGCGCGCGCCGAACTACGTGGTCACGCCCACCGGCGCGCGACTCAACCGGACGTTCGTCGCCGGCGTGCTCACCGAGGTCGAACACGTCAACGACGAGGTGCTCCGCGGGCGCATTGCGGACCCGACGGGCGCGTTCGTCACCTACGCCGGCCAGTACCAGCCCGAACCGATGGCCTACCTCGACGCGGCGACGCCCCCGGCGTTCGTCTCGCTCGCGGGGAAGGCCCGGACGTACGAGCCGGACGACGCCGACGTGGTCTACTCCTCGGTCCGCCCCGAGAGCGTCAACACCGTCGACGCCGACGTGCGCGACCGCTGGATCGTCTCGGCCGCCGAGGCGACCCTCCGACGCATCGCGGTGTTCGACGAGGCGCTGTCGATGCCCTACCGCGGCGACGACCTGACCCGCGCGCTCGAAGCCCGCGGCGTCGACTCGACGCTCGCGGCGGGCGTCCCCCGCGCAATCGACCACTACGGGACGACCCGAACCTATCTCGAAGCCCTGCGCGAAGTCGCCGTGCAGGCGCTCGAACTCGTCGCGGGCGACCGCGACCAGGTGGACTCCCTCGACGTCGCCCCCGGCGACGGCGGCGACGCGGTGCTCGGCCCGCTCCCCGAACTCGACCTCGAACCGGCCGACAGCGTCGATATCGAGGTCGGCGACGCGGACGCTGACGACGGCGACGAACTCGGCGATCCGGAGCCCGACGCTGTCGAGGCGGAAGCCGACCCGGACGAGTTCGAGACCGAATCCGATTCCGAACCGACTGCAACGCCCGACGCGGGTCCGGAACCCGCCGACGGTGCCGAGTCCGACGCCGTCGAGCCGGAGTCTGAATCCGAGCCCGTCACAGAACCTGAATCCGAACCCGTCGCGGAAACCGACCCCGAGCCGGTCGCCGCCGAGACGACGGCCACGACTGAGAGCGAGCCGTCCGCGACGGTCGATGCCGAGTCCGAGTCGGAACCTGACGCGGAACCCGACCTCACGTCCGAACCCGAACCGGCGACCGACTCGCTTGACGCCGATTCGGAGCCCGGCTTCGACGCCGGTGCCGACGACGGCACGCTCGGCGACTTCGACGACGACGCCCCCGACGCGGGCGCGACCGACACCGAGTCGTTCGACGGTTCGGAAGGCGGAACCCTCGGCGACTTCGACGACGGCTTCGACGACCCAGAACCAGAGGCGGAGGCGACCGATTCGACCGACTCGGTCGACCCCGACGGGATGTACGAACTCGACGAGGACGAGCGAGCCGAAATCGAGTCCGAGTTCGGCACGGAGTTCACCTCCGGCGCGGACGTCGACCCCGCCGGCGAGGCGGACATCGACGTGCCCGACGCGGACGACCTCACCGAACAGCTCGAAGACGAGCCCGCCGACGCCGAACCGGAACCGGAACCCGCGGCCGACGCCGCCGCGGAACCCGAACCGGCGGTCGAGTCCGAGCCTGAACCCGAACCCGAGCCGACGCCCGACGCGGCGTCGGCCGGGGACGAAGACGAGACCGAGGCCGACGCCGACGACGCCGCCGAGGACATCGACCTCGAATCGGTCGTCGTGGACGCCATGGACGACCTCGACGGGGGCGACGGCGCGGACCACGACGAGGTCGTCGCCGCCGTCGTCGACGAGTACGGCGCGGACCCCGGCGCGGTCGAAGACGCCATCCAAGAGGCGCTCCTCGGCGGTCGGTGCTACGAGCCGCAGGACGGCGTGCTGAAGGCCATCTGAGGCCGTGTCGGGACCGCTCGTCGAACCGATTCCCGGCCATCCCGCCGCGGTGGCGGAGACGAGCAGACGCGGGTTCCCCGAGCGCTCGCTCGTCGTCGCCGACTACCACGCCGGCATCGAGGCCGGCCTGCGGTACGAACGCGGGGTGGAACTCCCGTCGAAGGCCGCGGTCCGCCGCGAGCGCCTGCTGTCGCTTCTCGACCGGGCCGACGCCGACCGACTGGTCGTCCTCGGCGACCTCGGCCACCGCATCGGCGACCAGAAGGGAGACGAGGCCGAGGAACTGCGCGCCCTCGCGGCCGCCGTGGCCGACCGCGCGGAACTGACGGTCGTCCCCGGCAACCACGACGGCGGCCTCGCGGACTTCTTCGGCGACGACGTGGAGGTGACCGACCCCGCTGGCGTCCGCCTCGGCGACGTGGGCTTCTGCCACGGCCACACGTGGCCCTCGCGGGAGGTGCTCGCCGCCGACGTGGTCTGTTCGGCCCACGAACACCCGGCGGTCAGGCTGGAAGACGAGGTCGGCGGCGCGCGGAAAGAGCGCGTCTGGCTCCGCGGCTCCCTCGCGCCCGCGGTGTTCGCGGAACACTACGAGGTCGCCCCCGCGGAGGTGGCGCGAGCAGACGCCGAACTCGTGGTGTTCCCGGCGTTCAACGACACCTCGGGCGGGACGTGGGTCAACGTCGCCGGACAGGGCTTTCTCTCGCCGTTTCTGCCCGACGGCCTCGCTGACGGCGAGGCCTACCTGCTCGACGGCACGCGGTTGGGCGACTACCGGAACGTCTGAGCCTAAGCAGAGCCGACGCTAGGCAAAGACGAACGTGAGCGTACCGAGGACGAACACGGCGACGCTCGCCACGCGGGCGAGTCGTTGCCAGCCGGTCCACTCGCGGAAGAACTCCGGCACGCCCTCCTCCCGTTCTCGAACGGCGTAGCCGACGAACCAGAGGGTCGAAAGCACCAGCACTGCGGCGAAGACCAGTTGCCACGCCGCGAGGTCGCCCCGTTGGTTGCCGAGGACGAGAAGCAGGTTCCCGGCCGTGAATCCCGCCTGCGACAGCCAAAAGGACCGCTCGGGAGTCACGTCACCACCGAGTACAGTTGGAGTGCGACGCCGAACGCGTAGAGCGCCGCGCCGACGATGACGAGGTAGACGAGCGGGCCCCAGTCCGACGGGACTCGGGCGCGTTCGGGGTCGCGGAGGGCGACGACCGACGCGTAGCCGACTGCGAGCACGCCCGCGGTCGCCGCCGCCGTGTTGATGCCCACGTCTCCCGCGAAAACGTCGAGCGCGATGTCGATGGCGGCACAGAGACCGAAGACGAGGAACGCGGACCAGTAGACTCGTTTCGGGGACACGCCCGAAATTGATTCGTGTGCGACATGAATCTCCCGGTGGGGACCGCCCCGAGCGGTGCGCTTAATCGCCTCGAACCGCTAGCTGGGGCGATGCCAGACGGCGAGGCCGCCGCCGGAATGGACGCCTTCGCGACGCTCTCGTCGCCCGTTCGGAACGCGCTCTCGGAGCGCGGCTTCACGACGCCCACCGAGCCGCAGCGCCGGGCGATTCCCCCGCTGTCCGACGGAAAAAACGGCCTCATTATCGCGCCCACGGGCACCGGCAAGACGGAGACGGCGATGCTGCCGGTCTTTTCGGCCATCGCCGACGCCGAGGACCGATTCGGTATCTCGGCGCTCTACATCACCCCGCTTCGGGCGCTGAACCGCGACATGCGCGAGCGACTCGACTGGTGGGGCGAACAGCTCGATATCGACATCGACGTTCGCCACGGCGACACCACGCAGTACCAGCGCCAAAAACAGGCGAACGACCCGCCGGACGTGCTGGTGACGACGCCCGAGACGTTGCAGGCGATGCTCACGGGGAAGAAGCTCAGGACGGCGCTTTCGGACGTGCACCACGTCGTCGTCGACGAGGTCCACGAACTCACGTCGGCCAAGCGCGGCGCGCAGTTGACAATCGGACTGGAGCGCCTCCGCGAGTTGGCCGGGGCGTTCCAGCGAATCGGACTCTCGGCGACGGTCGGGTCGCCCGAGGAGGTCGGGAAGTTCCTGACCGGCGACCGCCCGTTCGAGGTCATCGAGGTGGACGTGGACAACCGCGTCGAGTTCGAAGTCGTCCGCCCCGAGGTGACGAACGAGGACGAGGCGCTGGCCGGGAAACTCGCCACCGACCCCGAGATAGCGAGCCACGTCCGGACGATTCGGGACATCGTCCGCGACCACGAGTCGGTGCTCGTCTTCGTCAACACCAGACAGACCGCGGAGGCGCTCGGCTCGCGGTTCAAGGCGCTCGGCGACCCCATCGAGGTCCACCACGGCTCGCTGTCGAAGGACGTTCGCATCGACGTGGAAGACCGCTTCAAGGCCGGCGAGCTGGACGCCCTCATCTGCACGTCGTCGATGGAACTCGGCATCGACGTGGGCCGGGTCGACCACGTCGTCCAGTACAACAGCCCCCGCGAGGTGTCGCGGCTCCTCCAGCGGGTCGGCCGCGCGGGCCACCGCTTGGGCGTCGTCTCCCGCGGGACCGTCGTCACCGACCACCCCGACGACACGCTCGAAGCGCTCGCCATCGCCCGGCGGGCCGTCTCCGGCGAGGTCGAACCCGCCCGCGTCCACCACGGGAGCCTCGACACCGTCGCCAACCAAATCGTCGGCGTCGTCATGGATTACGGCGACGTGTCGGCCCGCCGCGCCTACGAGATTATCACGCGGGCGTACCCCTTCCGCGACCTCGCAGAGGACGACTTCCGCGCCGTCGTCCGCGAGCTTTCGGGGAACCACCTCCTCTGGCTCGACGAGGACAAGGACCTCCTCGAAAAGTCCGGCGGCACGTGGCAGTACTTCTACGCCAACCTCTCGATGATTCCCGACGAGGAGACCTACGACGTCCACGACATCTCCTCGCGCCGGCAGATCGGGACGCTCGACGAGAAGTTCGTCCTCAACTTCGCCGCGCCGGGCGCGACGTTCATCCAGCGCGGCGAGATGTGGCGCGTCAACGACGTGGACGACGAGGAGGCGCGGGTGAACGTCTCGCCCATCGAGGACCCCGGCGGCGAGGTGCCGTCGTGGGTCGGCTCGGAGATTCCGGTGCCCGCGCCGGTCGCCGGCGAGGTGGGCGAACTCCGCGACGTGGCCGCGCCGCAGTTCGAGTCCGGGGCCGACCGCGAGGCCGTCGCCCGCGACGTCGCCATGCGCTACCCGACAGACGAGGCCACGGTCCGGTCGGCGCTCGGCCCCATCGAGAAACAGGTTGAGGCCGGCGCGCCGATTCCGACCGCGAACCGGCTCGTCCTCGAAGGCTCGCCCCGGAAGGTGACGCTGAACTCGCCGTACGGCCACCGGGTGAACGAGACCCTCGGGCGGCTCCTGTCGGCGCTCATCGGCCAGCGGACCGGCTCCTCGGTCGGCATGGAGGTCGACCCCTACCGCGTCGAGTTCGACGTGCCCGGAAAGGTCCGCCCGACGACGTTCGCCGAGGTGCTCCGCGAGACCGACCCCGACCACGTCGAGGCCCTGCTCGAACTCGCGCTCAAGCGGTCGGACTCGCTGAAGTTCACGCTCGCGCAGGTGGCCGCGAAGTTCGGCGCGCTCAAGCGCTATCAGGGCAAGGGCCGCTTCGGCGGCGACCGCCTCCTCGCCGCGTTGGAGGACACGCCCGTCTACGACGAGGCCGTCCGCGAGGTGTTCCACACCGACCTCGCCGTCGAGGAGACCGTCGAACTGCTCCGCCGCCTCCGCGACGGCGACGCGGAACTCGCCGTCGCCCGCGAACCGACCGCCATCGGCACCGGCGGCCGCGGGTCGGGCACCGACCTGCTCGTCCCCGAGAACGCCGACGCCAGCGTCATCGAGACGGTTCGGGACCGGATTCAGAACGACCGCGTGCTGTTGGCGTGTCTCCACTGCAAGGACTGGACCCGCAAGACGAAGGTCAAACGCGTCCGCGAGCCGGTGGAGTGCCCCGAGTGCGGCGCGACCCGCGTCGCCGCGCTCAACCCGTGGGACGACGAGACGGTGAAAGCGGTCCGCGCGCCGGAGAAAGACGACGAACAGGAGCGACTGACGAAGCGGGCGTACCGCTCGGCGAGTCTGGTGCAGGCCCACGGCAAGCGGGCGGTCGTCGCGCTCGCGGCCCGCGGGGTCGGCCCGCACAACGCCGCGCGCATCATCAACAAGCTCCGCGATGACGAGGACGACTTCTACCGCGACATCCTCGAACGGGAGCGCGAGTACGCCCGGACCCAGTCGTTCTGGGACTGACGGGGTCGGTTCCGGGCCCGACGCTTACTCCTCGATGGCCCACTCGTCGAGAATCTCGGTCGTCGCGGCCGCCAGCGCCTCGAAGTCCTGCATCGAGATGCCGTCGGTCGTGACGAAGACGCCGAAGTCCTCGACGGTGATTCGGACGAGATAGCCGTTTTCGAACACGCGAATCGTGTACTCGTAGTCGCCGAGTTCGGACCCGCGGTAGGCGTCCTGTGTCATCTTGAAGTCGTGCCACTCGTTGCCGATAAAGGAGTTCAGGTCGGCCTCCTGTTCGAGGTCCTCGCGGAGGTACACCTGCACGTAGTCGAAGCGACTGAAGTACGTGAGCGAGCGGAGGCTGTCGCCGACGGCCGTGCGGCAGACGGTGACGAGCTTTTCCTGTGCTTCCTCGGGGAGGAGATTGGACATCGCTTCAGCCTGTGCGAGCGAGCGCCAAATAGGCGGCGGCTTCGGCAGTCACGGGGCGAGAACTAAGACGCGGCGACCGCCCGAGACGCCGCTACTCCGACGCGTAGGCGTCCCGGTAGTCGCGCTCGCGCCGGATGAGCTCCTCGACGCCGTGTTCGAGGATGTCGGAGCCGAGCGACGTGGCGCGGTAGTACGAAAACAGCCCGTCGTCGTCGGCTTTCGTCCGCTTTCGCTTCTCGACCAAGCCGGCGTCGACGAGCTTGTTGAGGTGGTAGTGGAGCGTGTTCGCCGGCACGCCGAGCGCCTCGGCCAACGCCTTCGGGCTCCGCTCGCCGAAGTGGACCAGTCGGTACAGCAGGGTGAACCGCGTCCGGTCGCCGAGTGCGGCCTGCATGTCGAGGTACTCGTCCAGCGTGAGGACGCTCGTCGGCGGCAGCAACTCGGCGGGGTCCTCGGGCAGCCCGTCCGAATCGACCGGGTCGTTCGTCGCCATCTCGGTTCGAGAGACGCGGCGCGGCGGTTTAACAGTTCTTGAGTCGAACTCCACTGAAAAATCCTGATTTTATATACTCTCGCGCGGTACCTGTGCCCATGACGGACGCCATCTCGCGCGACGAGATACGAGCGGCGCTCGGGCGGACGACCTACGACCGGTTTCTCGTCTACGTGATGGGTCCGTACAAATCGTTCAACCTCAACTACGTCCTCTCGGAGGAGGAGCTCGCCGCCATCGACATCGAGGACCTCCCCGGTCCGATTCGGAAGCTGTTCGCCGCGCGGGACGAGGTCGACGACGCGCTCGCGCTCCTCCGGCGCGTGCAGGGAACGCTCCGCGCCGACCCGGGCGTGAACGCCTTTCTCGCCGTCGACGCGGACCTCAGCACCGACGAGGTGGACGCCGCGACGCAGTCGCTCGCGTTCGCCGAGGCGAGCAACGCGACCGTGTTCGTCCTGCCGTTTCTCGGCCACAACTTCGGCGTCGGCGAGGAGGCGGGGTCGATACTCGAACGGCTCTCAGAGACCCACGGGGACAGAATCGTCTTCGTCCACGAAGACAGCGTCACGAGCGAGATGATTCGCGCGGCGCGCGCCCGCTGGGACCTCCGCGTCGAGACCTACGACACCGAGGCGGAGCTTCACAAGCGCGTCCGACTGTTCGTCGCGGACGTGATGAACCGCGAACTACACGGCGACCTCGACCGGCTGGACTGACGCCCGTTGTCCCTATCGATTGCTATCGTTGAGCACATTAAATATAATTTACACGAGGGCGACGAACGACTCGTCATGCCCGACGACGCCCTCGGACTGGCGATGTTGGACCGGGTTCGCGGCTGTCTGCGCGCCCCCTGTGTCTACCGCGACGGCGACGACGCGGGAGCCGCCGCCGGCGACGCGCACGTCTACGAGAACTACCTCGTCCCGTCCGAGCGGTGGCCCGCCGCGAAGCGCGAGTTCGTCGATTCCCTCCGAACCCCGCTCCTCGACGTGGGGTGCGGCGCGGGCCAGCACGCCCTCGCCGCACAGGAGCGCGGCGAAGTCGTCGCCTTCGACGTGAGTCCGAACGCGGTTCGCGCGGCCCGCGAGCGCGGCGTCGAGGCGGCTGTCGTCGGCGACATGTTCGACTCACCGGTCGAACCGAGCGAGTCGGAGTCGTCGGCCGGCGGCTTCGAGACGGTGCTCGCCAACGGGACGCAGGTCGGACTCGCGGGGTCGCTGGACCGACTCGCCGACCTGCTCGCGTCGTTTGCCGCCCTCGCCTCGTCGTCCGGCGAAGTCGTCGTCGACTCGTACGACCCGGCGCGCATCGACACCGAGCGCTTTTTCGGCTACCGGTCGGACCCGCGAGAGGGCGTCGCCCGGCGGTCGTTCCGCGTCGAGTACGGCGACCTCCGCGGGCCGATGCTCGACTTCCTTCTCGTCTCGCCCGCTCGGCTCCGAGCGGTCGCCGCCGAGGCGGGCCTCGACGTGCGCGAGGTGACCGTGCCGAACCCCGAGTCGAGTTACTACCGAGCGCGACTGGCGTGAGCCGGGGCGGTCGCGGCGGCGCGTCGGAAGCGGAGCCGTCGGCGTCGCCTCCCGACTCCTACTCCCAGCGGTTGGTCGCCTCGTTGCGCCGCGGGAGGAACGGAAGCAAGAGCGCGACGGCGAAGACGATGCCCGCGATGGCGAGGTACTCGGACGTCCCGACGACGAGCGCGACGAGCGAGAACACTGAGGCCTCGCCGTCGGCGACGGCCGATATCGCGGCCGCGTCGTTGTTCAACAACACGAGGAACATGAACATCGCCTCGGCGAACGCGACTCGAAGGCCGGCTTTCGTCACCCACCACGTCGCGGAGAGCGGACCGCCGGTGAGCGCGTCCCACTCCCGCCGGACCTTCCGCCGCCACGCCGCGTTCACGACACACCTCTGTTGCGAGTGAACATGGAACACAGTACGCGGCGAAACGAGATAATCTCGCAGGTGTCGTCGATGGAGGTCCGCTCCGGCGTTCGCCGCCCGTCAGACCTGCGTCGGCGAGACCGATTCCAGCGCCGCCTCGAAGTGCGCGCGAGTGATGCGCACCTCGTCGGCGTGGCTGTTCGCCTCGGTGCCCTCGTAGGCGTCGGCCACGTCCTGAATCGCCCGGAGGGCGGCCTCGCGGCAGACCGCGGCCACGTCGGCCCCGGTGTAGCCGTCCATGTGGGCGGCCACGTCGCCGAGGTCCACGTCGGTTCCGAGCGGCTTGTCGCGGACGTGCACGTCGAGGATGGCGCGGCGCGCCTCGATGTCGGGGGCGGGGACCTCGACGTGGGTCTCCAGCCGACCGGGGCGGAGGAGCGCGGGGTCGAGCGCGTCCCGGCGGTTCGTCGCCGCGAGGACGACGAGGTTCGGGTTGTCGGCGGCGTTGTCCATCTCCGTCAGGAGTTGGGAGACGACGCGCTCGGTGACGCCCGAGTCCGACCCGGCGCTGTCGCGGTCGGTGGCGATGGCGTCTATCTCGTCGAAGAAGACGATGCTCGGGGCGGCCTGTCGGGCGCGGTCGAACACCTCGCGGACGGACTTCTCGGACTCGCCGACGTAGCGGTCGAGCAGTTCCGGGCCGGCGACGTGGATGAAGTTGACGCCGCTTTCGGCCGCGATGGCGCGGGCGAGCATCGTCTTGCCGGTCCCCGGCGGGCCGTGGAGGAGCACGCCGGTCGGCGGGTCGGTCGACGCCGCCTCGAACAGCGGCGCGTAGGTCAGCGGCCACGTCACCGCGCGTTCGAGCGTCCGCTTCACGTCGTCGAGGCCGCCGACGCCCTCGAAGCCCTCGGTCGGCTGTTCGGCGACGTACTCGCGCATCGCCGAGGGTTCGACCGTCGCCATCGCGGACTCGAAGTCGGCGCGCGTGACGGTCATGTCCGCGACGGCGACCCGGTTGTCGCCGCCCTCGCTTCCGCTTCCGCCTCCACTTCCACCGCCACCCTCGCGGCGGACGCGCCGGAGGGCGGTCATCGCGGCCTCCTTCGCCAGCGATTCGAGGTCCGCGCCGACGAAGCCGTGGGTTCGGGAGGCCAATCGACCGATGTCAACGTCCTCGGCGAGGGGCATCCGACGGGTGTGCACGTCGAGAATCTCGCGGCGGCCCGTCTCGTTCGGGACGCCGATTTCGATTTCGCGGTCGAAGCGGCCGCCGCGGCGGAGCGCCGGGTCGAGGCTGTCGACGCGGTTGGTCGCGCCGATGACGACCACGTCGCCGCGGGCGTCGAGGCCGTCCATGAGCGACAGCAGTTGGCCGACGACGCGGTTTTCGAGGTCGCCGCCGTCGTCGCGCTTCGACGCGATGGAGTCGATTTCGTCGAAGAAGATGATGGCCGGCGCGTTCTCGCGGGCCGACTGGAACACCTCGCGCAGTTTCTCCTCGGACTCGCCTTTGTACTTCGAGAGCACCTCCGGCCCGGAAATCGTGGTGAAACTCGCGTCGACCTCGTTGGCGACGGCCTTGGCGATGAGGGTCTTCCCCGTGCCCGGCGGGCCGTGCAGGAGGACGCCTTTCGGCGGCTCGATGCCGAGGTGCGCGAACACCTCGGGTTCGGACAGCGGGAGCTCTATCATCTCGCGGACGAGGTCGAGTTCGTCGTCGAGGCCGCCGATGTCCTCGTAGGTGACGCCCGTCGCCCGGCCGCGGCTCGCGCCGTCGCCGTCGTCGCCGCCGGTCACGCTCTTGACGGCGTCGCGGACCGTCTCGCTCGCGCCCTTCGAACTGCTCGCCGTCACGGAGACGCTCGTCGCGTCGGTGACGCGGACCACGCCCTCCGGGGCGGTCTCGCTGACGACGAGGGCCGCGCCGCCGAGTCGCTCGACGCGGACGCGGTCGCCGGCGCGCAGCGGGCGGTTCCGAAGCTCCGCCTTCACGACCTCCTCGATGGTCTCGCGGTCGACGCTGGTCCGCTCGAAGGCGCTGGGGCCGGCGAGCGTCACCGACCGCGCGTCCTCGACGTCGATTTTCCTGACGCGGACGCTGTCGCCGATTTTCACGCCGGCGTTGGCCCGCGTGTCGGCGTCGACGAGCATCTCGCCGGCCGGCGCGCCGGGGCGGGCGGGCCACATCTTGGCGACCGTCTCTCGGGAGCCCTCGATGACGACCGTCTCGCCGCTGAGCACGCCGAGTTCTCGGCGGGCGGCCTCGGGAAGGCGGGCGATGCCGCGGCCCGCGTCGCGTTTCTCCGCGGCGCGGACGACGAGCGTCACCCCATCTTCAGACATGCCACCCAGTTCGCCCGCTCGACCCTTGAGGGTTCGCCCGGAGTAACCGTTTTCCCGGACGGCGCGGTAACAGTACGCATGGTCGCCACGACGGAGAAAGACGGCGCGACGTGGTACCGATGCGAAGAGTGCGGGATGCTGTTCGACGTGGAGTCCGACGCCGAGGCCCACGAGGAGAACTGCGACACGGACAGCCCGTCGTACTTGCAGTAGCGGGGGTGCGGAAGCGGGAGCGTCGACGGCGACGCGGCGAGCGCGACGGCTACGCCGGGTCGTGTTCTTCCGCGAGTCGCTCGGCGTGGTCCAGCGAGGTCGCGCGCTCCCAGCGGACGCGCGCTGCGTCGCCGTAGGCGAGCGCCTCCTTCAGTTCGTCGCGGAGGACGCCGACGCCGCGGCCGACGAGGTCGCCGTCGGCGTCGCCGAGTTCGTAGTAGCCGTAGGCTTCCGGGGCTTTGCCGACGGTCCGCTTTTCCAGCGGCTCCCAGCGCTTTCGGAGCATCACTCGGCGACGAACTCGTAGGAGTCTTCGCCCCAGTCGTCCTCGACGAAGACGAACACGCGGCCGCGGGCGACCTCCGGGTCGGCCTCGATTTCGAAGCGGTGGCCGGGCACCCGCCGGACGAGGACGCCGGGGAACAACTCCTCTTCTTCGTCCTCACCGAGGATGACGCGGCCGACGCCGCTCGATTCGAGCACGTCGTCGTGGCTCGTGAGGTCGTTGACGTACATCATGACGCCCTCCGTCTCGGTGGGGTCGGTGACGAGGACGTGGACCTCCTTGCCGGGGGCGGTGGCGAGCGTGCCCGTGACCGCTTCGGGGACGCCCCGGTAGACCGTGGTTCGGTTGTCGAGGTACTCCACTTCGACGCCGTAGTCGTGGAGTTCGACGCCGAGCGTGCTCGGGGCGATGTCGTTGCGGGCGCTCATGGCCCACCGTTGCTTCGGGGACGGCAAAAACGTCGCGTCTCGGGACGGCTCGCGCCCCGCGTCGCTCCCGCCGCCGCGCTATCGTCTCGCCGCCGCCCCTCCGGGCGAAAACGGCACGGACCGCCACACATAACACGGTGTGCCGACCTCCCGGAAGTATGCACGGCCGAGCCACCGCCCTCGGGGCGGGCACCGTCTTGAACGCCCTGGCGACGGCGACCGGCTCCGCGTTCGCCATCGACGCGGAGACCACCGCGTCGGTCGAACTGGACGACTCCGGCGACGTCCGCGGGAGCATCGCGGAGGCCCCGGACGCCGACACGCGACTCATCGAGCGCTGCGTCGAACTCGCCGTCGAGGCGTTCGGCGACGGCGAGGGCGGCACCGTCGAGACCGAAAGCGACCTGCCGATGGCCGCCGGCCTCAAGAGTTCGAGCGCCGCGGCCAACGCGACGGTGCTGGCGACGCTCTCGGCGCTCGGCCGCTCGGTCGGCCCCGGCCCGGACGCCGATATCACCCGGCTCGACGCCTGCCGGATGGGCGTCCGCGCCGCCCGCGAGGTCGGCGTCACCGCCACCGGCGCGTTCGACGACGCCGCGGCCTCGATGGTCGGCGGCGTCGTCGTCACCGACAACACCGGGGACGACCTCCTCGCCCGCGACGAGGTCGACTGGGACGTGCTCGTGTGGACGCCGCCGGAGCGCGCCTACAGCGCCGACGCCGACGTGAGTCGCTGCGAGAACGTCGCCCCGATGGCCGACCTCGTCGCCGACCTCGCGCTCGAAGGCCGCTACGCCGAGGCGATGACCGTCAACGGCCTCGCCTTCTCGGCCGCGCTCGACTTCCCGACCGACCCCGCCGTCGAGGCGATGCCCATCGCCGACGGCGTCTCGCTGTCCGGGACCGGCCCGAGCGTCGTCGCCGTCGGCGACCGCGCCGACCTCGAACGCGTCGAGGAACTGTGGGACGCCCGCGAGGGCGAGACCCGACTGACGACCACCCGAACCGACGGAGCACGAATCCAATGACAGACGACACCCCAGACGCCGCCGAACCGTTTCAGGACATGTCCCTCGACGAACTCCGCGAGGAGATAGAGGATATCGACCGCGGCATCGTCGAACTCATCGCCCGCCGGACCTACGTCGCCGACACGGTGGCGAAGGTCAAAGCCGAGAAGGACCTGCCGACGACCGACGAATCGCAGGAAGAGCGCGTGATGGAGCGCGCCGGGAAGAACGCGGCCCACTTCGAGGTGGATTCGAACCTCGTGAAGGCTATCTTCCGACTGCTCATCGAGATGAACAAGGCCGAGCAGCGACAGAATCGGTAGCCGAGTTCGGGAATTCTAAGACCGCACATCGGAGTTCCGTTAGTTGGCCCTTCTTTGGGCAGTCGTTCTGTTGTTCCTCGGTCGTTCGCGAGGACACGGTTCCCATAGACCTCACTCGCGAGTCACCAGTTCGGGAAGTGAGATTCGCTTCGGCGAGTCCGGGACGAGCCACGCCGGGACGACTCGCGTGAGAGTGACCATCCCGACCAGTTCGACGAGCGTCTGCGTCACGACGACCGCGGGTGCCAGTCGGTAACCCGCCGGAAGCGCAAGTGCAAGTGGCAGGACGACCAGCGAGTTACGGGTGACCGACGTGAACACGAGCGCCCTACCCTCCCCGGCATCCATCTGCAAGACTCCCGCCGCGAGTCGTCCGAGTATCGGCATGACGACGAGGAAGGCGACGTACACCGGGATGACGACTGCAATCTGCTCAATCGAACTCTGCACCCGGGGGAGCTGTGACGCGATGACGACGAACAACGTCGCGCCCATCATCGGAACCGGTAACCACCCCATCGTCTCCTGCCACGTGTCACCTCTCGACGACCGTTCCGCCCACGCTTCGGTGAGCCACGCGAGCGTCAACGGGAGCGCGATGAGCACCAGGAACGCCTCGACGAACGGCCCCGGTTCGATGACCGCTGCGACCGTCGAGCCCATGAACAGCCACAGGTACAGCGGGAGCAACAACAGTTGGACGAGCATCAGGGCCGGGGTCGTCGCTGTAATCTGCTCGGCGTCGCCGTCTGCGAGTTCGGTGAAGGTGATTACGTAGTCGATACACGGCGTCAGAAGCACCATGAGCGCACCCACGAGGATGACTGGTCGCTGGGGAAGGAACCGAGTGAGTCCCCAGGCGACGACGGGGACGACCAAGAAGTTCATACCCAGCGCCGCCGCGACAAACCGCCCGTTCCGAAACGCGCGACGGAGTCGAACGAACGGAATTTCGAGGAACGTGACGTAGAGCAGGGCGGCCAGCACCGGGTCGATGAGCGACTCGGAGAGCGGGGCCGAGTCCGGAAGGTAGACGCCGACTCCGACGGCCAAGAGAACGAAGGCTACATAGACGGCAACTTGATGCCGTTGGAGCCACCGCTTGGAGTTCATCTACTGGCTGATTCGTTAGTCGCCGGTAAACCACCGTCGCTCCCCCGTGTCAGACAGGAAGCGGCGAAGTAGACGGAATCTGTCACACCAAGTGAGGGCTTGACAGGCCGAACGGCGGCAGCATCGGTAGCTCGGCGCGCCGCGACGCCGCGTCACTCGCGGATGACCATCACCTTCACCCGCCGGACCGCGTCGAAGTCGCGGAGCCGATAGGTCAGCGCCCGGACGCGCTCGGCGGGGCCGCGGCAGAACAGCGATTCGAGACACCACTCGCCCTGATGGGTGTGGCTCGTGTTGAGGATGACGTCCTGAAACTCGTGTTGCGCCCCGTGAAGCTCCCGTATCACGTCGTGGTGGCGGTAGTCGAAGCCGACGAGCGCGACGACCTCGCCGGAGACGTCTTCGAGCCGGGCGTGGGACTCGACGAACTCCCGCATGGCCTCTCGGACCGCCCGCGACCGGTTTTCGATGCCCTCGTCGCGCCACGCCCGGTCGAACTCAGCGACCAGTTCGTCGGGGATGTTGAAACTCGTCCGCATCACCTCCGACTGGCGCGTACAGCTACAAGAGTCCCCGTTATGACGATACCCTCGATTCGGTATTAACAACCCCTATCCCCCTCGTTTGCCACGGGTACGGTAGCACATGGCCTCGAACGAACTACTCGGTCTCGTCGCCGGCGCGGTAGTCCTCGGAGCCGTCCACGGCGTCGAACCGGGTCACGGCTGGCCCGTCGCGGCCTCGTACGCGCTCGACCAAGCGAACAAGTGGGTGTACGGGTTCGCGGCGAGCCTCATCCTCGGGGTCGGCCACCTCGTCAGCAGTATCGCGATGGTGGGCGTGTTCTTCTACGCGAAGTCGTACTTCGACCTCACGCAGGTCAACGAGCCGATTACGGTACTCGGCGGCGTCCAAATCGGCGGTCCGGTCAGTCTCGTGGCGGGCGTCTTGCTCATCGCGCTCGGCGTCCGCGAGTATACTCACGGACACGCTCACGGGACTCACGGGCACGACGACGGCCACGGGAGTCACAGTCACGGAGGTGGCCATGAAGGTGGTCACGACCACGAGCACTCACACGATGACGGCGGCCATAGCCACTCACACGACCACGACGGTCACACCCACGACCGCGACGACGGCGGACTGTTCGCCCGCCTGAAGGGCTTCGTTCCCTTCGCCGGCGGACACTCCCACTCGCACGGCACCCCCGACGAAGCCGCGGAGCGCGGCCTTCTCGGCATCGCGTGGTTCGCGTTCGTCCTCGGGTTCGCCCACGAGGAGGAGTTCGAGATAATCGCGCTCTGCGCCGGGTCGAACTACTGCCTCGAACTGATGGGCGCGTACGCGCTCACCGTCATCATCGGCATCGTGGGCCTGACGATGCTGCTGATTGCGGGCTACCACCACTACGAGGACGAAGTGGAGAAGTACACCCCGTACCTCCCGGCGTTCTCGGCGGCCGTGTTGGTGCTGATGGGTATCGGCTTCATCACGGGCCTGTTCTAATCGGTTCCGGCCCGCCGGAACCGACGCCGGTTGCCCCGGCGGGCCGCTCAGGGCAGGCGATAGAGCTATCACCCGGTGACGCATCGACTCGGTCACGAGGTGATGTCTATTAACCACCACAATCGGAATCCTCGTCCGCGGACTCGTTCTCGGCGTCTCGATAGCCGCGCCGGTCGGTCCAATCGGCGTCCTGTGCATCCAGCGAACGCTTTCTAAGGGCCGCCGTTCGGGCTTCGTCAGCGGACTCGGAGCGGCGTCCGCGGACGCGGTCTACGGGGCCATCGCGGGGTTCGGCCTCGCCGCGCTCTCGTCGGTCCTGCTCGGCCACCGCAACGGAATCGCCCTCGCCGGCGGGACGATTCTCCTGTACGTCGGCATCCAGTCGATTCGGGGCGACCCGGCGTCGGTCGAGTCGGCTCCGACGACCGAGCGGTCGGCCGTCGTGTCACCCGACTCGAACGCCCGGTCGCTCGCGGCCGACTTCGGGTCGACGTTCCTCCTGACGCTGACGAACCCGGTGACGATACTGGCGTTCGTCGGCATCTTCGCCGGTTTGGGCGTCGGCGTCTCGGGCGACTACCTCGGGGCGGCGGTCCTCGTCGCGGGCGTCTTCGCCGGGTCGGCGCTCTGGTGGTTCGTCCTGAGCGCCGCCGTCGACCGCGTCCGGGAGCGGGTCACCCCGGCGGTCCTCCGGCGGGTGAACCAACTCGCGGGCGTCGTCATCGTCGGGTTCGGCGTCGCGGCGCTCTGGAGCGGCCTGTAGCGCGTCGCCCCGGGACCTCCGCGTACCGCCGGTCCCGGTCCCCTCGAACGCTCCGTTCGCCGTCACCTCCATATCGCTCGCGACCGTAGGTGTGCGTGGCATGCCCACGCACAAAGCGGAGACGACGTGGACCGGTGGCAAAGACGGGAGCGGCGAGTTCTCGACCGAAAGCGGGACCGTCGAGGGGACGTTCACGTTCCCGACGCGGTTCGAGGACGAACTCGGGTCGAACCCCGAGGAGCTCATCGGCGCGGCTCACTCCGGCTGTTTCTCGATGCAGTTGACCGCGTTCCTCGAAGGCGAGGGCTACGCGCCGACGAGTCTCCACACCGCGGCCGACGTGCACCTCGACCCGGCGGACGGCGGCGGCTTCGAAATCTCGCGCATCGACCTGACGCTCGACGCCGACGTGCCCGACATCGACGAGGAGACGTTTGCCGAACTCGCCCAGCGCGCCAAGGAGAGCTGCCCGGTGTCGAAGGCGCTCGCCGGGCCGGAAATCACGCTGACCGCGACGCTCGCCTGACCGCGCGTCGCCCGCCGTTTTTCGTGATTCGACCGAATCGGCCGCAGCACCCCGAGTCAGCGGTTCGACTCGAACCAGTCTTCGGCGAAGTCGACCAGCGCGGGCTGGTCGAGGAGCGTCGCCGTCGCGGCCGCGACCGACCCTGCTGTCGCGCCGACGGTCGTCTCGAACGCCTCGCCGACGGCCTCGAAGTCGTCGGTCCTGACCTCGATGTCGTCGTACTCGACGACGACGCGCTCGCCGTCTCGGAGAAGCGGCGCGTGCTCGGTCGTCCGCGTCTTTTCGAAGTCCGCGCGGTGCTCGGCGAGGTGGAGCGAGGTGTCGTTTCCGTGGCCGACGCCGAGCAGGAGCACGTCGCCGCCGCGGTCGTACACCCGCGCCAGCGGCGACCCGTCGCCGAGGCCGTAGTCCAGTTCGTGGTCGGCGACGATGTCCTCGGCGGCCGCGCCCCACGCCGCGAAGGAGACCGTCGGGTGCTCGCTGCGGACGGCGCCGGGGTAGTTGCGGAAGCACTCGGGTATCGCGCCCATCCCGCGGGTCGGCGTCACCTCGGGACGGAACGGCGGCATCGACTCGCCGATGATATCGACCCAGTCGTCGGGGACCGGGGGGTTCTCCCACGCCGACGGGTCGGTGTACTGGCCCGTGTGGGTCGGCATGACCAGCGTCCCGTCGTCGGTCAGCACCGTCTGGAGGGCGTCCACGACCGCCTGCGGGCCGCCGGCGACCCAGCCGAGCGAACTGAGCGACGAGTGGACGAGGAGGGTGTCGCCGGCCGCGACGCCGAGCGCGCGGAGGTCCGCGGCGAGCGACTCGACGGTTCCGGGTTCGTCCACGCGCTCGATGGCGTCTGCTTCGGACATATTCGTTCGTCGGCCGGCCCGGGATTCAAGCTTTGGTGTCGGCAAACCGAAAGGACCACCTTCGCCCCCGGCGACGCGTTCGACATGTCACGCGTCTCCGCCCGCGACGCCCTCCGCTACGCGACCGAAGACGACGCACTCGTCCTCTTTGCCGTCATCGTCGGCGGCTGGGTGTTGCTGACTATCGGCACTTTCGCCCTCGCGGGCTACGGCTTCGGCATGATGTTCGTCCTCGGAATCCTCGCCTCGCTCGCTGGGGCGCTCGCGGTGTTCGCCAGCGTCGTCGGCCTCGCGTACAAACTGCTGGTCGACAGTCGACGGGCGGCGTCGGAATAACGTCAGTTCACGCCCCGAGAGAAGCCGACGTAGGTCACGTAACAGAGCCCACCCATCACGAGAAAGACGAACTGGTAGCCGGTGTTCGAGACGATGTCGACGACCGACTGCGCCGGTCGAAGCAGTTTCAGCCACAGCAGCATGCCCACACCGAGCATCGCCACGAGCCAGAGACCTCCCAAGAGCGGCCGCTGTTTCAGATACTCGTTGAGGTCGTCCCGGTTCATGTCATCTAACAGATGGCTCGCCGGTGAAAAGACTACGATGGCTTTCGGGCTGTCGGGTGCGAGATAGCCCGCGAAGTGTCGATGGGTCGCTCCGTTCGCAAGGCCCGGACTCGCGGCCTCAGAAGAACTGCTCGAACAGCCGTCCGAGGAGGAGGATGACGAGCGGGAGGCTGAACAGCACCGCGATAGTGACGAGAAAGCCGGTGACGCTTCCCGACTCGGCGGCGGCTTGGAGAAGCAGGGTCATCGGTCTCGTCGGCGTTTCAGGCCCCTCGGATATACGCTTTGTTGCCCGCTTCGCTCACTCCAGATACGTCTCGGCGAGCGCGTCCAGCGCCTCGTGTCGGTGGGTCGTGTGCGGCGCGGTCAGCGGCGAGACCGACACGCGGCCCTCGACGACGGCCCGGCGGTCGGTGCCGTCGGGGTCCGGAATGTCGCCGGCTTCCATCCGCTCCCAGACGCGGTCGTGGAGTTTCACGGTGCCGTTTTCGAACTCCGCGGTCATGTCGTACAGCTCGGAAGGAACCGTCACCTGCATGTCCGCCGGGTCGCCGCTGGGGTCGCGCATGGGCGCGTTGACGTTGAGGTAGTCGCACTGGTCGAAGACGCCGGCCGGCTCGGCGTGTTTGACGAGGTACGACGCGGCGTGGGTCGCCTCGCGGAAGTCCCGCGGGTCGGTCGCCTTCTCGTGCCACGGCAGGTCGCCGCCCGCGGGGACGTACAGCGAGAGGGCGATGGCGGGCACGTCGAAGAACGCGGCCTCGACGGCGGCGCTGACGGTCCCCGACCGGCCGAGGACGTACGCGCCGATGTTGGCTCCCTTGTTGATGCCGGAGACGACCATGTCCACGTCGGGACACAGCGCCTCCAACCCGGCGACCGTGCAGTCGGCGGGCGTCCCCTCCAGCGCGTAGCCGAGTTCGTGCTCGGAGACGACCGCGTCGGTGGACATCTTCCGGCCGACCGCGCTCTGGTCCGTTGCGGGCGCGACCGCGGTCACGTCGGCGAACTCCGAGAGGGCGTCGTAGAGCGCGCGGAAGCCGACGCTCTCGATACCGTCGTCGTTGGTGAGGAGGATGCTGGGTTCGCTCATGGTCCGACTGGGGACGGAGCGCGCAAAAAGCCACCCGTCGGACACGACGTGCCCCGCCGACCGCGTCGCCGACGCGACCCGCTCAGGCGACGCGGTCGACGAGCGTCTCGTCGTCGACGACGAGGTTGTACGCCTCCTCGTCGTCGTTCCAGAGCGCGAGGACGTTCTCGAAGACGAGCACGTCGCCGTAGTCGGCGTCGGCCAAATCGGCGTTCAGCACAGTCTCGCGGGTTCGGACGGCGTAGTGGTCGACCGCCTCGCTCCCGTCGCCGATTTTGAACACCTGGTTGTTCCCCTCCGAGAGGTCGTGGCTCAACTTGACCGCAAGCAGGTCGATGCGGTTCGTGACGTGGCGCTCCATCTCGGCCATCTTGGCGAACCGCGCGGGAGTCCCGCGAACGTCGAGGCGGCGCTCGCCGTCGGTCCGGAGGACGCTGTAGGAGTACTGCACGTCCACGTTGACGAAGGTGCCCTCGTCCTCGTCGGCGTCGCGGCCCTCGTCGAGGCGTCGCTGGAACCCCGGCACGTCGAGGTCGGGTTTCACGTCGAACGACCACCCGCGGTCCGAGGGCGCGTAGCCGTCCCAGAGGCGGAGCGTCGGCGAGTACACCGTCACGTCGCCGTCGGCCGGCGCGACCTGGCGTTCGACCTCGCGGAGGCCGATGCTCGTGTTCCGGTCGGCTGGCGCGATGGCGACGATTGCGCCGTCGTCGGCGAGGACGTCGAGGTACTTGCGGACGACTGCGGCGGGGTCGTCGAGTTCGCTCAGGACGCTGGCGAAGAGGGCGACGTCGTCGTCGCCGTCGGGGTCGAACGCTTCTGCGGTCTCGCGGTGGACGGTCGTCCGGAAGTTCCGGCGCGTCTCGCCGAGCATCCGGTCGAGCACGTCGGCGGAGGCGCTCGGCTCGACCGCGTGGTAGTCGACGACCGAATCGTCGGGGAGGTAGTCGTGGAGGCCGAGCGCGGGACCGCCGGTTCCGGCACCCACGTCGAGCACGCGGGGGTTTCGGGGGAGGAGGCTCCGCTCGGCGAGGTCAGAGAGGACGTAGCCGACGGCGGCGTAGTAGTCGGGGAGGTGGTAGATACCGTAGCCGAGCGCGGCGTCCTCGTCGTACTCGACGGGGTTGCCCCGGTAGTAGTCCTCTTTCAGTTGGCGGACGCGTTCCCGGAGGCGGTCGCCCGACTCGCCGACGTGCCAGTTCGCGCCGTAGCGCCCGATGAGCAGGTCTTCGAGGGCGAAGGAGTAGTCGTCGGGGAAGGCCGCTGGCGACCAGCTCTGAAACGGCGCGGGGTCGTCGTTCGCGGGGACGAACGTGCCGTCGTCGCGCTCGAACAGGCCGAGGTCGTGGGCCTCCTCGCGGAGCGTCTGTTTCACCACGGCGGGGTGCGGCGCGCCCTCGATGTAGTCGGCTATCTCGTCGGGGTCGATGGGGCGGACGTTTCTGAGGTACTTCGCGTTGTCGCGGACGGCGTCTCTGTCTATCATCGGTGGGCTGTGGAGCGAGTCGCCGTCGCCCGCGCGGGAGGTGTCGACCCGCCGCGGGTCGTCGGCGTCGGCGTCGGCGTCTCCCTTCACTCGTCACTCGACAGGGTCGTGCTTGTCGGTCTGGTCGCGGTCGTCGGCGCTCGCTCGGGTCGAGTCGATTGGCGCGTCGTCGCCGCGGGAGACGCGCCGGTAGAGGTCGGCGAACGCCTCGTCGTCGGCCGCCGCGAGTTCGCGGGCCGCGTCGGCGACGCGGTCGGTCCCCTCGCCGAACGAAGATTGAATGTCCGCGTACACGCGCGGGGTACCGCCGGACACGGAGGCGACGAGTTCGTCGAGCGCGGCCGAAATCGGCGTGGCGAACTCCTCGCGCACGTCGTCGGCGGCGAGGCCGAACGAGAGGACCGCGGCGTGGGCGGCCGCCTGCACCGTCTCCATCGCGGCGTCGTGTTCCTCGGGCGTCGTCTCGAAGACGCGGTTGCCGGCCGCGTCGAGGTCGGCGAGCAGGGCGTCGGTGTACGCGCCCGGTTCGTCTGCGACGGCGGCGACGTTGCCGGGGGCGTTGTGCGGGGCGAAAAGCGGGTGGAGGCTGAGGCGCTCGCGGTCCGGGAGGTGGTCGCGCATCGCCGCCACCGGTGGTCCCATCGCGCCG
>NZ_CSTE01000002.1:825348-911129 GCF_001368915.1 Haloferax massiliensis
TTGTCGGCGACGGCGTCGGCGGCGAGGCGCATCGGGACCGCGAGACAGACCACGTCGAACCGCTCGTCGCCGTCCAGCGGGACCGCCCGGCCGCCCAGCGCGTCCGCTGTGGCGACCGCTTTCTCGGGGGCCGCGTCGGCGAACGCGAGGTCGGCGTCGACGGTGCGGCCGAACCAGCGTCCCATTGCGCCCGCGCCGACGATGAGCACGTCCATCGGTACGGGTGTGGAGGTGCGGCGGGCAAAAGGGAATCGGTGGCGGCGGGTGTGGCGAGACGGCCGTCCGCGCCCGACCCGCAAACCCCGTTCAACGGACACCCGGTGTCCGAACCGTCAAGTGGTCGTTAGCCGATAGGAAACCATGGCATTCGATGATGTGGATTTCGAGGGTCGGACGGCCTTCATCACGGGAACCAGTCGCGGCATCGGGAAGGCCATCGCGCTCGATCTCGCCGACCGAGGCGTAAACGTCGTCTCGACGGGCAAGACCGTCGACGGGCGCGAGGACCTCCCCGGAACCATCGTCGAGACGACGGAGGAGATACGCGAGCGTGGCGGGAACTCCATCTGGTGTCAACTCGACGTGCGCGACGACGACTCGGTGCGGACGGCCATCGACGAGACGGTCGACGCCTTCGGCGGCATCGACTTCGTCGTCAACAACGCGGGCGCGATTCACATCGCCGGCTTCGAGGACACGCCGCCGAAGCGGTTCGACCTCCTCATGGACGTGAACGCCCGCGGGGCCTACGCGACCACGCACGCCGCGCTCCCGCACCTCCGCGAGAGCGACCGCGCCCACGTCGTCACCTTCTCCCCGCCGATGCCCGCCCGCCCCGCGCCGGGCAAAGTGGCCTACGCGCTCTCGAAGTACGGCATGACGTTCATCGCGCAGTCGCTGGCGGGCGAACTCGCCGCCGACGACATCGGCGTGAACGCGCTGTGGCCGGTCGCCGCCATCGAGTCCGAGGCGACGCGACACTTCGGGATGGGCACGCCCGAGGACTGGCGCACCCCGCAGATAATGTGCGACGCCGTCGCCGAACTGTTCTCGCGCGACCCGACCGACTGCACCGGCAACGCGTTCTACGACGAGGAACTGCTGTCCGAGGCGGGCGTCGACGACTTCTCTTCGTACGCCGTCGTCGAGGGGAGCGACCCCGGCCCGATGTCGGCCCGGCTGTTCGACCCCGACTACGAGCGATGACGCGCCCCGGTTATCGGCGCTGAGACTCGGAGGCAGACGTTTATACCGCGTGAACTCGATAACACGCACGATGAGTTCACGTGTCGTCGATACTGTGGAAACAGCCTCTCCGACGCGATGTTTTACCGAATCGGCAATTAGACTTATCTACCGGTGGGGAATCGCATAGCGCATGGAGTTCCCTCGCCTCCCGACACGAGACACGAGCGGTCAGAAGGTCGTCCTTCCCGACGACTTGGAGGGCGAACAGACGCTCGTGCTCATCAGCTTCGACCGCCGCCAGCAGTCGCTGGTCGGGTCGTGGCGCGGGTTCGCGAAGGAGCTATGCGAGACGTACGGCCATTTCGGGTACTACGAACTGCTCGTCCTCGGCGGGCGAAGCGGGATGATGCCGCCGATGGCCGGCGGCGGGATGTCTCCGGAGGCGGCCCGGAGCCGACCCCACGACAACGCGCTCGTCGCGCGGGTGGACAAGACCGCGCTCCAGCGCCGCCTCGGACTGCTCGGCGAGGGCAACATCTACGCGCTTCTCATCGAAGACGGGACGGTCGTCCGGCAGGCCGCGGGCGTGCTCACGCCCGAGACGGGCGACGCGCTGGAAGACCTACTGAAACAGTGGCGCGAGGCCAACTCCGGATGGACCGACGCGTCGGCCGTCGGCAGTCCGACGGGCGACAACGCTCTCGACAGCTGATTTTCCGCGCCGACCGCGATTTCGCGTCCGCCGCGCCGGCTACTCGACGACGAGTTCGACCGGGTACTCCGTCAGGTTCTCGTAGCCGTCCTCGGTGACGACCACGAGGTCTTCGATTCTGACGCCGCCGACGTCGGGGTCGTACAGGCCCGGTTCGATGGTGATGACGTGGCCGGGGCGAAGCTCCTCGCCGCTCGGACTCAGCGAGGGCAGTTCGTGCACGTCCAGACCGACGCCGTGGCCGGTGCTGTGGATGAAGCCGGTCTCCGCCGAGGGGTCCGCGCGGAGCGTGTTCTCGCCGGCCGCTTCGTACACGTCGCAGACGGCGTCGTGGACGTCGGCTCCGGTCGCGCCGGGTTCGACGGCGTCGAGGGCGGCCTCGAACGCCTCCTCGGTGAGGTCGAACCACTCGCGGATTTCGGGCGACGGCTCGCCTTTCACGAACGTCCGGGTCATGTCGCCGTTGTACTTCGTCTCCTTGTCGCGCGGGAAGATGTCGATGATGACGGGCTCGTCGGCGCGGAGCGGGCCGCTCCCGCGGTCGTGGGGGTCGGCGGCGTCGGCCCCGCAGGCGACGATGGTCTCGTCGAGGGCGCAGCCGTGTCGCAGGAGCGTCACCTCGATTTCCTCCCTGACGCGCTCGCTCGTCAGGGGGTCGCCCTCGTGGGTGAGCGTGCCGTCGTCGGCCACGTCGGCGTCGCGGATGAGGCCCTCGGCGGCGCGCATCGCGGCCTCGTTGGCGTCTTGGGCGGCGTGGACGTGCTCGACTTCCTCGTCGGTCTTCACCGCGCGGATGTTCGTGAGCACGTCGTCGGTCTCGGCCTCGACCGCGACGCCCTCGTCGCGCAGGCCGTCGGCGGTGCCGAGCGGGAAGTCCGCGGGGACCGCCAGCGAGTCGACCTCGTGGTCGGCGAGGAACGCCGCGACCGTCTTGGCCTTCCCGACGACCGCGCCGTGTTCGGCGTGCTTGTCGCGGTAGTCGTAGTCGGAGAGCCGCGAGACGGTGTCCGCGCGGCTCTCCTTCTTGGCGCGCCCGAACTCCAGCGTCGAGACGAGGAGGTGGATTCCCTCGGGCGTGTAGAGCGTCACGTACGGGTCCGGCGCGTCGAACCCGGAGAGGTACAGCTGGTTGGAGTCGCCGCCGTCGGCCGAGATGAGATAGCCGTCGAACTCGTCGCCGAGGAACTCGGCCAGCGGTGAGAAATCGGGTTCCATACGCCGGAGTTCGCCCGGCCGGTAGTAAAGCCCTCGCGTCGCGGTCGGCGGGTTCCGGTATCGGCACCGCGACGCTCCTCTTCGGGCGGGAGACGCGCCGCGGATGGACCGCCGGAACTCGCCGTGAGCGGTGACTGAGTGCCGCAATCCCGGCGCGACTCGTCCGCGGTTGCGGCGGTTCGCCGCCGGCCGTACGATACGCTCCCACGCGATATATGTTTGTTGGCAAACACGAAATCGAGCGACCGCGGTGCCGTCGTCGCCCGGGAGAACGTCGCCGCGTCCGGTACCCTGATACCGGACCCTGCCGACCCCTCGCGTATGGACGCCCACGTCTCCCCGTCTCGGGTCGCCGGACGCACCCGAGCGCCGCCGTCGAAGAGTTACACCCACAGAGCCGTCCTCGCCGCGGGCTACAGCGACGAGGCTGTCGTCCGCGACGCGCTCGTCAGCGCCGACACCAAGGCGACCATGCGCGCGGTCGAGGCCTTCGGCGGGTCGGTCGACCGCGACGGACAGACGGTCGAGGTCGCCGGCTTCGGCGGCCGACCGGGCACGCCCGACGACGTGGTCAACTGCGAGAACTCGGGAACGACGATGCGCCTCGTCACCGGCTGTGCCGCGCTCGGCGACGGCCTGACGGTCCTCACGGGCGACGCGTCGCTCCGGTCGCGCCCCCACGGCCCGCTTCTCGACGCCGTCTTCGACCTCGACGGCCGCGCCGAGAGCACGCGCCGAAACGGACAGGCCCCGCTCGTCGTCGGCGACGGCATGACCGGCGGCACCATCGAGATTCCCGGCGACGTGTCCTCGCAGTTCATCACCGCGCTCCTCATGGCCGGCGCGGTCACCGAAGAGGGAATCGACATCGAACTCACGACGGAACTCAAGTCCTCGCCGTACGTCGATATCACGCTCGAACTCCTCGCCGACTTCGGCGTGGAAGCGAGCCGAACCGACGCCGGTTTCTCGGTCCCCGGCGGCCAGTCGTACGCCCCCGAGGGCGGCGCGTACAGCGTCCCCGGCGACTTCTCGTCTATCTCGTACCTGCTCGCGGCCGGCGCGGTCGCCGGCGCGGAGGGCGAGGACGTCGTCATCGAGGGCGCGCGGCCGTCCGCGCAGGGCGACAGCGCCATCGTCGATATCGTCCGCGACATGGGTGCGAGAGTCGACTGGGACGAGGGCGCGGGCGAACTCACCGTCTCCGCGGCCGACCTCACCGGCACGACCGTGGACGTGGGCGACACGCCCGACCTGCTGCCGACCATCGCGGTCCTCGGCGCTATCGCCGACGGCGACACGGTCATCGAGAACTGCGAGCACGTCCGCTTCAAGGAGACCGACCGCGTGAGCGCGATGGCGGAGGAACTCGCGGAGATGGGCGCGAACGTCACCGAGCAACAGGACCGCCTCACGATTCACGGCGGCGAGACCGACCTCGTCGGCGCGGCGGTCGACGGCCGCGGCGACCACCGAATCGTCATGTCGCTCGCGGTCGCCGGCCTCGTCGCCGAGGGCGAGACGACGATTGCGGGCAGCGAGCACGTCGACGTGTCGTTCCCGAACTTCTTCGAGGCGATGCGCGACCTCGGTGCCGAGATGACCGAGCGCTGAGGGCGCGACCCCACAGCGACCCGCCCGGACGGAACTTTTTTCGCGCGCCCGCACGCCGACCGTGGTATGTTCGACGCCGACGCGCAGGCGCTCCGCGAGCGACAGTCGGACGGTGACTACCTCCTGCCGGCGTACGACGACTGGTGTTTCTCGCGGGTACCGGGGACCGTCGCCGACCTGCTCGGCGCGGACGCCGGGCCGCGACTCCCCGCCGAAGCGACCGCGGGCTACGACGACGTGTCGCGGGTGGTCGTCTTCCTCGTCGACGGCTTCGGCCTCGCCCAGTGGGACGGCGAGCGCGACCGGATTCCCTTCCTCCGCGAGTTCGAGCGCGCGGGCCGGGTCACGCCGCTCACCACAGTTTTCCCGTCGGAGACGGCCGCCGCGTTGAACACGTTTCACTCCGGGGCGCTCCCGGCCGAACACGGCGTCGTCGGCTGGAACGTCTACGACCCCGACGCCGACGAGCTGTTCGAGGCGTTGCCATTCCTTCGGAAGGACGGCACCGAACCGGAGCGAATCGACCGCGCCGACGTGGCCGACTGCGAGAGCGTCTATCCCGACCTCGCCGCCGCGGGCGTCGAGACGCACCACGTGACGCCGTTCCCCTCCGAGGAGACGGTCCCGCACACCTACGACCCCGAGGACCTCTCGACGTTCTCGGACGCCTTCGCCGAGGCCGCCGAGGAGGCCGCGGACCCGTCGTACGTCTTCGCGTACCTCCCGCAGACCGACGCCGTGGCGCACCCCGAGGGCGTCGACTCCGAGGCGTACCGCGAGACGGTCGCCGAGACGTTCGCCCGCGTGGAAGACGCGATAGCGACGCTCGCCGAGACGGCCGACGGAGACGCGGGCGAGACGCTCGTCTGCGTCACCGCCGACCACGGCCTCGTCGACACCGACCCCGAGCGCAACCCCGACCTCTCGGAACCGCCGTTCGACCTCGTCTCGGACCTGCGGACGCTCACGGACGGGACGCCGATTCGGTTCTCGGGGAGTCCGCGGAACGTCCACCTCCACCTGAAGGACGACCGAATCGACCCCGTCTACGACCTGCTCACGACCGAGTTGGACGCGCGGGTGTTCCGGAAACGGGAGGTGCTGGAGCGGGAACTGTTCGGTCCCGACCCCTCGCCGACGTTCGAGCGGCGACTCGGCGACCTCGTGGTCGTCCACCGCGACCTCGGCGTCTGGTACGGCGACGAGGAGCCGGGGAACCTCGGCTTCGTCGCCATGCACGGCGGCCTCCACCCCGACGAGATGCTGATTCCGCTCGCCACGGCGACGCTGGACTCACTCCGCTGAGTCGGAGTCGGGGCCGCGGCCCGTCACGCCCGTCTCCCGCACGACGGCGTCGACCCACCAGAGCTTGAGGACCATCACGCCGAGCGTGCCGAGGAGCGTTCCGACCGGCCTACGCCGTATGGCCGAGGCGAAGGCGTAGAGCGTGACGGGGACGTTGAGCACGTTGAGCACGTTCGGGTAGTCCAACCCCATCGTCCCCCGCTCGGCGTCGAGCCACTCGCGCTCGGCGAGGACGATTCGGCTGAGGTAGTTGTCCGTGCGCGCGGGCCGCGGGA
Organism: Haloferax massiliensis; assembly: GCF_001368915.1. Lineage (GTDB taxonomy): Archaea > Halobacteriota > Halobacteria > Halobacteriales > Haloferacaceae > Haloferax > Haloferax massiliensis. The sequence continues at coordinate 831,658 of NZ_CSTE01000002.1, forward strand.
ACAACACCGGGTTGACCGCGGTGAACGCGAGGGCGGCGAGGAAGAGCCGGCGGTCCCGCCGGTAGACGGCGTACATCAACACCGGGTAGACGAGGATGCGCGTGCCGGCGCTCCACGGGTTGGCGTGGCGCTCCCAGAACGCCGCTTCGAAGCGGTCGCGGAGGCCGGAAGCGGAGGTGGAGGCGGAGGCGGGGCCGCGGTCGGGGGCGGACCCGCGGTCGCGGTCGGGGCCGGTGGAGGGCGTCGATGCCATACGCCCGATTCGTCGGCGTCGACCATGAACGTGGGGTCGCGGGACCCCCTCCCACGATTGCGGCTTTCTACAAACACTAAATGGGCGGCCACCCGAGGGGCGGGTAATGAACGGCAACGAATTCGGTCGTCTCTTTCGGATGACCACCTACGGCGAGAGCCACGGCGACGCGATGGGCGTCACGGTGTCCGGCTGTCCCGCCGGCGTGGAGCTATCGGTCGAGGACGTACAGCACGAACTGGACCGACGCAAACCGGGCCAATCGATGATTACGACGAGCCGCGGCGAGCCGGACGCCGTCGTCGTCAACTCCGGCGTGCAGGACGGCTACACGACGGGCACGCCCATCGGGATGGTCGTCCAGAACAAGGACGCCCGCTCGGGCAAGTACGAGCCGTACGTGACCGCGCCGCGGCCCTCCCACGGCGACTTCACGTACTCGGCGAAGTTCGGCACGCGCAACTGGGGCGGCGGCGGTCGCTCCTCCGCGCGCGAGACGGTGAACTGGGTCGCCGCCGGCGCGGTGGCGAAACAGGTCATCGAGCAGAGCGACTACGACATCGAAATCAAGGCGCACGTGAACCAGATCGGCGACGTGGAAGCGCCGGAGGTCTCGTTCGAGGACCTGCGCGAGCACACGGAGGAAAACGACGTTCGGTGTGCGCACCCCGAGACGGCCGCCGAGATGCAGGAGCTCATCGAGGAGTACCAGAAGGAAGGCGACTCCATCGGCGGCTCGATTTACTTCGAGGCGCAGGGCGTCCCGCGCGGCCTCGGCGCGCCGCGGTTCGATTCGATTTCGGCGCGACTCGGACAGGCGCTCATGTCGGTTCCGGCGGCGACGGCGTTCGAGTTCGGTCTCGGCCGCGAGGCCCGCGAGTGGACCGGCCACGACCGCAACGAGAACTGGGAATTTGACGAGAGCGAGTCGCAAAGCGACTCGGAAGACGCGAGCGGTGACGAACCGCGAGCGCACGGCGACCCCCGACCCGTCGGCAACAAACACGGCGGCATCCAGGGCGGCATCACGACCGGCGAACCGGTGTACGGCGAACTGACGCTCCACGCGCCCACGTCCATCCCGAAGAAACAGCGGACCGTGGACTGGGAGACCGGCGAGGAAAAGGAGATTCAGGTCGTCGGCCGACACGACCCCGTGCTCCCGCCCCGCGGCGTCCCGGTCGTCGAGGCGATGCTCTACGTGACCATCCTCGACTTCATGCTCCTCGGCGGACGCATCAACCCCGACCGCCTCGACGGACGCGCCGGCGAGTACGACACTCCGTACCACCCGTCGAGTCCGGACAACGAGTAGCGAACGCGATTCCGCGTTATCGTTCGCGCTATTCGGCGAGCGTGATAGCCCGTTCGTCCACTTTCGATGGTGGGACGGTGAGTCAGTTTAACAATATTAAGTCCTTCATTATCTTTCCTTGTTAATCCATAGCAAAGTCTTTAATCGGACCCTCCCCAACTTTTCAGGTAGCGCCCCAGCGGGGCCGTGAGCTCAACATATGACTGACCACGAACTTATCTGGCGGATCGCAGGGGGTTCCGGTGACGGTATCGCCTCGACGAGCCAGAACTTCGCCAAAGCCCTGATGCGAGCGGGGCTACACGTTTTCACGCATCGCCACTATCCATCGCGCATCCGCGGCGGCCACACGTACACCGAAGTGCGCGTGAGCGCAGACCCCGTCAAGTCCCGCGGCGACGGGTACAACTTCCTCCTCGCGCTCGGTGACTCCTTCGCCCGCAACCCGAGCGAGGGTGCCTACTACGGCAACGAGGAGATCAAGCCGCTGTCGGAGAACCTCGACGAACTCAACGAAGGCGGCGTCATCGTCTACGACTCCGGTCTGCTCGACGCCTCCGAAATCGAGGACTTCGACGAGCGCGTCGAGGAGAACGACTGGCACGTCTACGACATCGACCTGCGTACCATCGCCCGCGAACACGGTCGCGAGGTCATGCGCAACACCGCCGGTGTCGCCGTCACGTGCGCCATCGCCGACATCGAACCCGACGTCATCAAGAGCCTGATGTCGGACGCGATGCCGGACAAGATTCTCGAACCGAACCTGACCGTCTTCGACGACGCCTACGAGATGGTCCAAGAGGAGTACGACGTCGAGGCTCCCGACGTGTCCGCGCCGACCGGCGAACACGACGAAGAGCAGGTGCTCCTCTCCGGCTCCGACGCCATCGCGTACGGCGCCATCGACGAGGGCTGCCGCTTCATCGCGGGTTACCCGATGACCCCGTGGACGGAAGTCTTCACCATCATGACCCAGAACCTCCCCGAACTCGGCGGCATCTCCGAGCAGGTGGAGGACGAAATCGCCGCGGCCGCGCTGGCAATCGGTGCCTCCCACGCGGGCGTCAAGGCGATGTCCGGCTCGTCCGGTGGCGGTTTCTCGCTCATGTCCGAGCCGCTCGGGCTCGCCGAGATCACCGAGACGCCGCTGGTGCTCGTCGAGGCCATGCGCGCCGGCCCCTCGACGGGGATGCCGACGAAGCCCGAGCAGTCCGACCTCGAACACGTTCTGTACACCTCGCAGGGCGACTCCCACCGCATCGTCTTCGCGCCCGGTAACGCCGCCGAGGCGTACTACCAGACGCGCAAGGCGTTCCAGATCGCCTACGAGTACCAGATTCCGTCCATCGTCCTCTACGACCAGAAGCTCGGGGGCGAACTCTCGAACGTCCCGGCGTCGGTCTTCGACGAGGAGCCGAACGCCGACCTCGGCTCGGTCCTGACGGAAGCGGAACTCGAAGACGCGCCGCACGACGACTCCGGCAAGTACCAGCGCTTCCAGCACGACACCGAAAACGGCGTCTCGCCGCGTTCGCTGCCGGGCCAGAAGGGCGGTCGCTACCTCGCGACGGGTAACGAGCACATGCCCGCGGGTCACATCTCGGAGTCCCCCGAGAACCGCGTCGCGCAGATGAACCGCCGCATGCAGAAGGTCGACAACATCCGCGCCGAACTCGACGCCGACGGCGAGTTCAACACGGTCTACGGCGACGAAGACGCCGACCTCGGTCTCATCACCTTCGGCAGCCAGCAGGGCACCGTCGAAGAGGCCGCCGACGTCCTCAACGAGAAGGGCCACTCGGTCAAGGTCCTCGGCGTCTCCGAGATGATGCCGTTCCCGAAACAGCAGGTCGCGGAGTTCCTCGACAGCGTCGACGAGGCGCTCGTCATCGAGATGACCGCCTCCGCCCAGTTCCGCGGACTCATCTCCAAGGAACTCGGCGGCTACGGCGACCAGATGTCGAGTCTCCTCAAGTACAACGGCAACCCGTTCGAGCCCGCCGACATCGTCGAGGGCTTCGAGACGGCGCTCCTCGAAGGCGAGGAGCTCCCAGACAACCGCACGAAGTTCGTCCCCAAGGTGGGTGAATAAATCATGAGTGCATTCAGCGCAATCGGTGAAGAAACGGAGCAGGACCAAAACGAGTTCACCCCCGGACTCGAACCCCAGCCGACGTGGTGTCCGGGCTGCGGTGACTTCGGTGTCCTCAAGGCGCTCAAGGGCGCGGCGGCCGAACTCGGCCTCTCGCCCGACGAGATGATGGTGACGACCGGTATCGGCTGTTCCGGCAAGCTCAACAGCTACTTCAACAGCTACGGCTTCCACACCATCCACGGTCGCTCGCTGCCCATCGCCCGCGCCGCGAAGCTGGCGAACCCCGGGCTGACCGTGGTCGCCGCCGGCGGCGACGGCGACGGCTACGGCATCGGTGGCAACCACTTCATGCACACCGCCCGTGAGAACCACGACATCACCTACATCGTGTTCAACAACGAGATCTTCGGCCTCACGAAGGGCCAGACCTCGCCCACGTCGCCGATGGGTCACAAGTCGAAGACCCAGCCTCACGGCTCGGCCAAGACGCCGCTGCGTCCGCTCTCGATGTCCCTGAACGCCGGGGCGTCGTACGTCGCGCGGACGGCCGCCGTCAACCCGAACCAGGCGAAGGACATCATCGTGGAAGCCATCCAGCACGACGGCTTCTCCCACGTCGACTTCCTCACGCAGTGTCCGACGTGGAACAAGGACGCCCGTCAGTACGTCCCGTACATCGACATCAACGACTCCGACGACTACGAGTTCGACAAGACGAACCGCTCGGAGGCCTCCGAGATGATGTTCGAGACGGAGAACGCCCTCCACGAGGGCACCGTCCTCACCGGCCGGTACTACGTCGACGAAGACCGCCCGTCCTACCAGCAGGAGAAACAGCGCATCGGCGAGATGCCCGAAGAGCCGCTCGCGGAGCGCTACTTCGACGACTCCTACGAGTGGGAGCGGACGTTCGACAACTTCCTCGACAAGCACAAGTAACGTCGCCGACGTCGTCGGCGGCGTTCGGTTTCCGGCCGGCGACCGCGCCGGTTCGATGTGACCGAGAACCCTTTTCGGATTCGCAAGATATTTTTTACCCGTGAGAAAACCAACGGGCATGGAAACCACGTCCACGGAGGGACGCATCCTCGCGGTCTTGGAGGAAGACGCGAAAGCGTCGTACGCCCAGATCGCGGACAGGGCGGGCGTGTCGAAGCCGACGGTCCGGAAATACATCCGCAAACTCGAAGACGACGGCGTCATCATCGGCTACTCCGCCGACGTCGACCCGAAGAAACTCGCCGGGCAGTCCATCGCCATGGTCGGCATCGACGCGACGAGCGAGCGCTACGTCGAGGTCACGCGCATCCTCAAGGAACTCGACTCGGTGGAGGCGCTGTACACGTCCTCCGGCGACCACATGCTGATGGCCGAGGTCCGCGCCGTCGACGGCGACTCCCTCGGCGACGTCATCTCCGACGAGATTCTGTCTATCGACGGCGTCACGGCCGCACACCCCTCGTTCCTGCAGGAGCGACTGAAGTAACGCGACCGACTGCGACCGCGACCGACCCGCCGCGTCCTTCCTCGTCCGTTCACTTTCGCCGCGCTATCTGAAGCTTCAGGTGCGTCGCGCCCGTCCCCTCGACTATGGCGGAGGAGACGCTGCCGGGCACGGCCGACGACGACGGTCCCGACAGCATCGTCCTTCACGTGGACATGGACTGCTTTTACGCCGCCTGCGAGCGCCTGCGCGAGCCCGAACTCGAAGGCGAGCCGGTCGTCGTCGGCATGGGCTACGAATCCGGCGAGGGTCACGGCGCGGTCGCGACGGCGAGCTACGAGGCCCGCGAGTTCGGCGTCGAGAGCGCCCAGCCGATTTCGACCGCGCTCGAACGCCTCCCGCGAATCGACGACCTCGCCCCCGACGACGACCCCGCGGCGGCGGGCCACTACCGCACCGTCGACCTCGACTTCTACAAGCGCGTCGCCGCCGACGTGAAGGCGATTCTCCACGACTGCGCCGACGTGGTCCGCGAGGTGAGCATCGACGAGGCCTACCTCGACGTGACGGACCGGACCGCGTGGGACCTCGCGGCCTCGGGCGACCGGACGCTGGCGGAGGGCTTCGCCCGCTACGTGAAACAGCGCATCGCCCGCGAGGTCGGCGTCGCGGCCTCCATCGGCGTCGCGCCGAACATGTCGACCGCGAAGATCGCCTCCGACTTCGACAAACCCGACGGGCTGGTCGTCGTCCGCCCCGGCGAGGTGCGGTCGTTCCTCGCGCCCATCCCGGTCGAGGAGGTCCACGGCGTCGGTCCCGTGACGGCCCGGAAACTCGGCTCGCTCGGCATCGAGACGGCGGGCGACCTCGCCGAGGCCGACGCCTCGGCCCTCGAAGCCGAGTTCGGCTCCCGCGGCCGCGAACTCCACGACCGGGCCCGCGGCTACGACGACCGGACGGTCACGCCGACGGGCCGGCCCAAGAGCCTCTCTCGGGAGTCGGCGTTCACCGAGCCGACGGCCGACATCGAGGACAAGCGGGAGGTCGTCCGCGCGCTCGCGGCCGACGTGGCCGACCGCGCGCGCTCCCGCGGGGCGATGTACCGAACCATCGGCATCAAGGTGGTCGTCCCGCCGTTCGATATCAACACCCGGGCCACGTCGCTTTCCGGCCCCGTCGACGACCCCGAGCTGGTCGAGTCGGTCGCGCTCGACCTGCTCGACGCCGAGTTCGCCGAGACGATCGTCAGAAAACTCGGCGTCCGCGTCTCGAAGCTCTCCTTCGCGGACGCCGACCAGTCGAGCCTCGACGGTTGGGAGTCCGCTGGTGCGGACGGCGACGGCGGCTCTGACGACCGCGTCGGCGACGACCGGCACGACGACGACACCGGCCGCGACACCGATGACGACGAGCCACCGGCCGGCCGCGAGACCACCTCGCGCGGCGGCCAGTCGTCGCTCGTCGAGTTCGACTGACCCCGCGAGACCGGCGGGGCGAGGGGGAGGAACTATGGCCTCCGAGGGAGTCCACCAACTCGGATGACGGATTCGGACACGGAAACCATCTCGGTCGCCGAGATCAGCGACGGACCAGGGGGAGAGGGAACCGAAGAACCGGGGACGAGAGTCGACCTGCCGGTGGTCGACATCCTCACCGGTCGGGGGTTCGTCACCGGCAAGTCCGGGTCGGGCAAGTCGAACACGGCGTCGGTCATCATCGAGAACCTGCTGTCGGCGAACTTCCCGGTGCTCATCGTCGACACCGACGGCGAGTACTACGGCCTCAAACAGGAGTTCGAACTGCTCCACGCCGGGGCCGACGACGAGTGCGACATCCAGGTGAGCCCCGAGCACGCGGAGCGACTCGCCACGCTCGCGCTCGAACAGAACGTACCCATCATCCTCGACGTGTCCGGCTACCTCGACGACGCGGCCTCCGACGAGCTGGTGACGGAGGTCGCAAAACACCTCTTCGCGAAGGAGAAGAAGCTCAAGAAACCGTTTTTGATGCTCATCGAGGAGTGCCACGAGTACATCCCCGAGAAGGGCGGGATGGACGAGGCGGGCAAGATGCTCATCAAAATCGGAAAGCGCGGGCGCAAACACGGCCTCGGCGTCGTCGGCATCTCCCAGCGCCCCGCCGACGTGAAAAAGGACTTCATCACCCAGTGCGACTGGCTCGTCTGGCACCGCCTCACGTGGCGCAACGACACCAAGGTCGTCGGGCGCATCCTCGGGTCGGAGTACGCCGACGCCATCGAGGACATGGGCAACGGCGAGGGCTTTCTCGTCACCGACTGGTCCGAGTCGATTCGGCGCGTGCAGTTCCACAAGAAACAGACGTTCGACGCGGGCGCGACCCCCGGGCTCGACGACTTCGAGCGCCCCGACCTGAAGTCCGTCGACGGCGACCTCGTCTCCGACCTCAAGGAGATTTCCGACGAGAAGGCGAGACGGGAGAGCCGCATCGCCGACCTCAGACAGGAGATAGACAAGAAAGAGGCGCGGATTCGACAGCTCGAACGCGAGTTAGAGGAGGCGCGGGACCTCTCGCGGATGGCCGACCAGTTCGCGCAGGCGATGTTCCAGAAGGCCGAGTCGCCCTACCGCGGCGGCGACGGTCGCAACCTCAACCGCCCCACCGAAAAGCAGGCCGCGCTCGGCGAGTACAACGAGCGTGCCGAGGGTGAGGCGGCAGACGCCGCGGCCGACGCCGACTCCGCAGGCGGCGATGCCACCCCCGGAGAAGCGGACGACGCGCCACCCCGGCGGTCGCTCGAAGCGCCCTCCGGGCCGCCGTGGCCGACCCACGGACTGCTCTCTGAGGGCGGCGAGGCGTCGGCCGACGGCGCGGCCGACGGGGGCGGAGTGACCGCGCCGACCGACGGCGAGTCGTGGCTGGCTGACGCCGAGATGGGCGACTTCGAGCCGGCGGAACTCCACCCCGCGCCGGGCGCGGAGAGCCGCCGGGACGTCGTCGACCGCATGACGGCCATCGTCGACGCGCTGGGCGACGCCCACCACGGGATGCTCGCGCACTACCGCGAGCGCGGCGTCTCCGACCCGCTCGCCGCCCACGTCGCCGCCGGCGAGACCGGCGACCAGCACCTCGCCTACGGGCGAAATCGGTCGCTTCGACGGGCGGGGTTCATCCGGCACGCCGGCCGCGGGAAGTACGAGTACGCGCTCCCCGACCTCGTGAGCGACGAGTACGCGGACCTCTTGGACGAGGACGAACTCCGGGAGACGGTCGCGGCTATCGAGGCGTCGTTCGTCGAAGAAGAGGCCGACGGGGAGTAGACGCGAGACGCGACGCGGGCCGTCGGCCGGAGTCAGAGTGTTTTTTCGACGCGCTTACAGCCCGGAGACGAGGTCTTCGAGCGCCGCGCGCGGGTCGTCGGCCTTGGCGACGCCGGAGGCCAGCAGGATGCCGGACGCGCCGAGTTCCTCGGCGGTCACCACGTCGTCGCCGGTCGAGATGCCAGCGCCGCAGTAGACTTCGACGTCCTCGTCGACGTTGGCCGCGGCGTCGACGGCGTCGGTGACGATGCCGGGGTCGGCCGTCGCGACGGAGACGTCGCCGCCGATGAGCTCCGGTGGCTCGACGGCGACCGAGTCGGGACCGAGCGCGGAGACCGCGCCGATCTGGGCGGGGTTGTTGGCGCAGACGCAGGTTTCGAGGCCCGCTCGCTCGGCGGCCTGTACGGAGCCGTCGATGTCGGCGAGCTTCAGGCGCTTTTCGGAGTGGTTGATGAGCGTGCCGACCGCGCCGGCCTCGGCGACGGCCTCGGCGAGGGTGCTGCCGGTGTGGCTGCCGTGGCCGTTCGGGTCGACGTGCTGGGCCCACGTCTCGACGCCGGTGTCGGCGACGCGGGAGACGTCGGCCGCCTGCGGGGAGACGGCGATGCGGACGCCGGACTCCTCGGCCACGTCGCGCGCGGCGGTGGCGACTTCGATGGGGTCACACGGGTACGCCTTGAGGTTGACTAGGATGAACACAAGCGAAGTCGGGCCCGACGAGACTAATAAATTGGTTTTCGGGGCCGCGATTGCCACGAGACGGCGTCTCGCGGGCGGAAAATCGTGATAAACTCCGCGGGGACTCGGCCGTGCGGTTCCCGCGACGGGTCGGCGGAACTAGTCGCCGACTCGCGTCAGTCCTTGCGCTTGACGACGTCGCCGAGGGTGGTCGTCGTGGAGCCGCCGCCGGACCACTCGGAGTCGTCGTCGCTCTCGCCTTCGACCAGCGAGATGTCGAGCTTGCGTTCGATCTTCTTCCGGACGGAGTCCGGCGGCATGATGTCGCCGCGTTCGAGCTTGCGGATGAGGCTCGCCTTCTCGTTGAGCGACTGGGCGAGCTCTTCTTGGCTCAGCCCGCGGGACTCCCGCGCCTGCCGGATGCGGTCGTCGTAGTCGGTCGCGATTTCGTCCATGTCGTCGAACATGTCGCGGCGACGCCGCTTCGACGAGGAGGAGGAAGACGACCCCGAGGAGCGAGAGGAGTCCGAGCCCGACGAGGAGGAGGTGGAGTACTTCGTGCTCGCGCTGGAAGTCGACTCGGTGCGGACCTCCGTGCCGAACTCGGCGCAGTCGTCACACAGCTGTAGTTCTGCGCCTTCGACCTTCACAGTCTTCAGAGAGGCTTGGTCGGAGCCGCACATCTCGCACTGAGGCATACACTCACGTACCCGCCCGCCGCGTATAAAAGGCACGCCACCGGCCACCGAATCGGCGCGGTCGGGTTGTGACGGAACCGTCCCCGGAACGCGACCCCTCCGTCTTACTGGCGTCCGAGACGCTGCCGAACCTGCCGTCGGAGCGGTTCCGTGACGACCCGGTGGCCTCGCCGGTAGACGACGACGTACGCAACCGGCAGGAGTGCGACGAACGCGACGATGAGCCAGCGCCCCTGCGTGAACGGGTCGGGCGGGAGCGTGAACGCGCCGGCGTACGAAGCGACACCGGCGAGCATCACGGCGAGCGCGGCGCGCTCGGTCCTCGACGGCGGTCGCCGCCTCGACGACCCGCTGACGAAAAACAGCAGGTAGGCGACCAGTCCGACCGGAACGAAGGCGACGAGCGCCCCGAGGAGGTTCGGGAACCCGTGGCCGCGGGCGGCGGCGTTCTGCGAGACCCAAAGCGACGTGGCGACGAGGACGACGACCGGAACGAAAAACAGCGTCGCCTCCGCGGGCGACGGAACGATGGAGGGCACGAATCCTCGTCGTTCGTGTCATCTAATAATCGTTTTGGCGGGGGGTCGGAACAGTCAGTTCCGGCTCACGTCCGCCAGCGGGAGCGTCAGTCGGACGGTGCTCCACCCGTCGCGCCGGTCGTAGTCGACTCGCCCGCCCGCGGACTCGACGACCCATTTGACGACCCACAGCCCCAGTCCGGAGCCGTGGCTGAGTTGCGTGATGTCCTCGTCGCCGAAGACGGCGGCCCACTCGATTTCGGGGATGCCGTCGCCGTCGTCGCTGACGCGGACCGTGGCGTCGTTCTCGCGCCGCTCCGCGTCGATGCGGACCGTCACGTCCTCGGAGGTGTGTTCGAGCGCGTTCTCCACGACGTTGGCGAGCGCCTGCGCGAGTTTCGGCCCGACCGAGACTGGCAGCGACGGCGGGAGGTCGAGGTCGAACATCGCCGCGGGGTATCGGTTCCGCCGCGACTCGACGACGGCGCGGACCGTCGCGGTCGCGTCGACCACCTCGTCGGGTCGTCGGTCGTCGAGGACGGCGGCGGCGGTTCGGGCCTTCTCGCTGACCCGCAAGAGCGTCTCCGTGTGGTCGGCGATGCGCCCGGCGGCGTGGTCGACGCGCGGGTCGCCCGTCGCCTCGCGTATCTCCTCGGCCATGCCGAGAACCACGTTCATCTCGTTTCTGAGGTTGTGTCTGAGGACGCGCTGGAGCACCTGCAGGTGCTCTCTGGCCCGGCGCTGACCGGTGATGTCCGAATAGATGGAAAAACCGTACCGCCTCCCGTCGCCGCGGCTGTAGGGGATGCCGCGGTAGAGGAACTCCCGTCTGCCCCACGCGGTCTGCCGGGTGACGATGGCGTGGTTGGCCTTCCCGTCGGCCGTCCGCTGGTCGAAGTCGACCGCCTCGCCGTCGGCGTCCGGCGGGACGATGAAGTCGTTGAGCGACTCGCCGCGCACCTCGTTGGCGTCGTAGCCGAAGACGGTCTCGAACCCCGGATTGACCGCCCGCACGACCGGCTCGATGCCGACGATTTCGAACTCGATGACGGCGTCGTCGATGAGGTCGAACAGGTGGTCGAAGCGGTCGCGCTCGGTGTGCAGTCGCGCGGTCGTCGGTTCCGCGGTCTCGCGGCGCACCGCGCCGACCACCCGGTCTGCGTCGGGGTCAGGGGCGTGACATCCGTCGCCCCCACTGCCGTCGTCCCCACCACCGCTGTCGCCCCCGCGGTACGGGGCGAACTCGATTTCGACTTCGGCTTCGGTGGCCGGAGCCGCCGCCCCCCGAGAGCCGACAGCGACACCGCCGGCTCTCCCACCCGCTCGCCGCTCGCACGGCGGCCGCGGCCTCGCGAACCTCCGGCCAGTCTCCGTCGGCGACGAACTCGGAGAACGGCCGTCCGCGGAGCGCCGCGGCGTCCGCGCCGAGATGCGCCGCGAACTCGTCGCTCGCGTGGACCACGGTTCCCGCCGCGTCGAGGACGAACATCACCTGAGGAGAGCCGAGCGCCGCGGGCGCTCACCGTCGGTTAGAGAAAACGGGCATCGTGGGGACGCGCGGTGAGATTGCGCGAGTATATGAGAGTATACTGCGCAGTTGTGCATCATTCAATTCGTTCTCAGATGGTGATCTGAAATACATAAATCCGCGTTCCCGGGCAACATCCTCGGGCAGTCGAACGGGGTTACGTCAAGTCGCCCCACGCGCCCCAGAAGCGCTGGACTGCGGTGAGGTGACCGACGACGGCGAAGAACACGAGGAGCCAGCCGACGAGCGTCAGCCCGCCGACGGCGTCGGGGTAGACGGCGGCCGCGAGGCCGACGAGACCCATCAGCGCCAGTCGGTCGGCGCGGCCGACGAGGCCGCCGTAGGCGCGCCCGAGGCCGACCGCCTGAATCTGCGTGCCGAGGTAGGAGGTCATGAGGACGCCCGTGACGGCGGCGAGGCCCAGCGCGAACGAGTCGATACCGGCGGCGAGACCGACGAGGACGACGATGTCGGCGTAGCGGTCGAGCACGTGGTCGAGCAGGTCGCCGGCCTTCGAGGAGACGCCCTGTTCGCGGGCGAGCGCGCCGTCGACGAGGTCGAGCCAGCCGTTGCAGAAGACGAACACCGCGCCGAGGCCGTACCAAAGCGGGTCGGCGAGGCCGAAGGCGACGCCGGCGGCGACGGCGAACCCGAAGGCGACGACGCTCACGCCGTTCGGCGAGAGGCCGACGGCGTCGGCGACGGAGACGAACGGGGCGAGCAGTTTGTCGGCGGTGTCGCGGTACTGGTCGAGCGTCATAGATATTCGATGAAGTCGACGGTCCCCGCCGAGGGGTTGCGCTCGCCCGCGACGACCGCCGCGATGTCGTCGGCGACGGCGTCGGGGTCGCGGTCGGTCGTGTCGATTTCGTACACCGCGTCCTCGCCGTGGAACTCGACGGCCTCGCCGAGAATCACGTCCAGCGCCTCGGACTCGCGGTTCTCGCGCGCCTTGGCCTCCGACTCGCCGCGGTCGAGGAGTCGCTGTTCGAGGATATCGGGGCGACACCGAAGCACGACCACGCGGTCGGCCTCGAAGTGGTGTGCGAGGTGGCTCTCGACGACGCCGTCCCAGTCGCCGAGGTGGTCGCGGGCGGCGTCGAGGTCGACGACGAGCGTGTCGCGGTCCTCGTCGCGCTCGGTCCACAGCCCCTCGTCCTTGACGAGTCGGTTGAGGTGGACCACGTCGAGGTCGAGGTCATCGGCGACGCGCTCTGTCGCCGTGGTCTTGCCGGTGCCGGGCGTGCCGGTGACGACGACTCTCACGCCGGCGGCACCTCCGAGACGATGCGGTTGAGCACGTCCACGGCGCGCTTGGTTTGGGCTTCGGTGCCGCAGGAGACGCGGATGCACTCCGGCAGGCCGAAGCTCCCGCAGTCGCGGACGATGACGCCCTCGCGCTGGGCGGCCTCGGTGACGGCGGTGGCGTCGCCGACCTCGACGAGGACGAAGTTGCCCTCGCTTTCCCACGTCGGCGCGTCGAGCCGTTCGCGGAGGTACCCGCGGGACCACCGGGCCGACTCGACGGATTTCTCGACGTGTTCCTCGTCGTCGAGCGCGGCGAGCGCGGCGCGGCAGGCGAGCTCGCTGGCGGCGAACGGCGTGTTCACGCGGGCGTAGGCGTCGGCCCACGCCTCGGGCACGCAGGCGTAGCCGATGCGGAGCCCGGCCAGCCCGTACGCCTTCGAGAACGTCCGCAGGACCGCGATGTTGTCGTACTCCGAGAGGAGGTCGATGGCCGACGGCTCCTCGGCGAACTCGCCGTAGGCCTCGTCGACGACGAGGAGCGTGTTGTCCTCGACGGACTCGGCGAGTTCGCCGAGTTCGTCGCGGGGGAACACGGACCCCGTCGGGTTGTGCGGCGTCGTGAGGTAGACCATGCGCTCGCCGTCGTAGGCGTCGAGGACGAGGTCGGAGGTCTGTTCGAAGTCGTCGCCCTTCGACACCTCGTACTGGACGGCGTCGCCGTGGTGGTAGCGGGCGCTCATCGAGTAGTACGAAAAGCCGGGCGACGGTTCGAGAATCCGGTCGTCGGGTTCGAGCATCGCGCGGGTCAGGTAGTCGATGGAGCCGTCGGCCCCGGGCGACACCCACACCTGTTCGGATTCGAGGCCCCACTTGTCGGCGAGACGTTCGGTCAGGTCCGTGTGGGCGGTCTTCGGGTAGACGCTCACGGTCGGCGCGGCGTCCTCGATGGCGGCGACCGCCTTCGGGCTCGGGCCGTGGGGGTTCTCGTTCGAGGAGAGTTTCGTCAGGTCCTCGGGGTCCATCCCGAGTTCGCGGGCGACCTCCTCTGTCCCGCGGCCGGGTACGTAGGGAGCGTGCGCGGAGAGGTCCCGTGGTTGCATGGTCGGAAAATGCGGGTCGCGGTTCTTAAGCGTGCGTACTCCGGGTCGGCGCAGACGGAACGGACACGCCGACGGCCGTCACCCGAGTTCGGCCCGGAGCGACTCGGCGAGCCGGAGGGAGAGCGCCGCGATGGTGAGCGTCGGGTTCATCGCGCCGCCGGTCGGGAAGACGCTCGACCCCGAAATCCAGAGGTTGTCGAGGTCGTGGGCGCGGCAGTCGGCGTCCACGACGCTCGATGCGGGGTCGTCGCCCATCCGCGTCGTCCCCATGTGGTGGTACGCGGGGCCGGTCTCGTCGGGGCCGACGGTCCAGCGGTCCTCGACGCCGAGTTCGTCCAGCACCCGCGTCTGAATCTCGTTGGCCCGCGAGAGTGCGGCCCTCGTCCGCTCGTCGACCGACCAGTGTATCTCGGGGACGGGGTCGCCGAGGTCGTCGGTCGTCTCCCGGTCGAGGCCGACGTAGTTGTCCTCGCGGGGAAGCTGTTCGACCAGCGCGCCCATCGAGACGTGCGTGCCGTAGCGCTCGTCCAGTTGGTCGAGCAGGTCGTCGCCCCACGTGTCGGCGGCGAGGGCGTCGATGACCGGCGACGGGCCGGCGTAGTTGAGAAACTCCAGTTTGAGGCCGTTGACCGGCTCGGCGTCGTCGTAGAACTGGTGGCACTCGCTGGTGTTGAAGCCGACGTGGTTCTGCCGCGTGGGCCGGTCGAGGCGGCCGCCCATCCCGGCGAACAGGTGGTCCATGAAGTACCGGCCGACCGCCCCCGAGGAGTTGGCGAGGCCGTCGGGGTGGCGGTCGGACGCCGAAAGCAGGAGCAGTCTGATGTTCTCGACGCCGCCGCAGGCGAGGACGAACCGGGTCGCCGCCTGCCTGTGGGTCTCGCCGTCGGGCGTCGTGTAGGCCGCGGCGACGACGCGCTCGCCGGCCGCGTCGTGTTCGAGTCGCCGGACCCGCGCCCGGTCGATGACCCGCGCGCCGGCGGCTTCGGCCTTCTCGACGTGGGATTCGGCGGTGTACTTCGCACCCGAGGGACACACCGGCTTGCACGTCCCGTAGCCGACGCAGGGCGACCGGTCGTCGTAGGGCTCGGAGTTGCGGGCGTTGCCGACCGAGTGCATGTCGATGCCGAGGCGTTCGCAGGCCTCGGCGAAGATGGAGTCCGAGTGCGACGGCCGGAAGGCGGGAAGCGGATAGGGCTCGTCCCGCGGCGGCGCGTAGGGGTTGTCGGCCGCGCCGGCGACGCCCAACTCGCGCTCCGCGGCGGCGTAGTGCGGCCGGAGGTCGTCGTAGCCGATTGGCCAGTCGACTCCGACGCCGTGTCTGGAGTCGAGTTCGAAGTCGCGCTCGTGGAGGCGCATCACCATCCCCTGCCAGTGGAGCGTCGACCCGCCGACGCCCTTCACCCGGGCGGCGTTCAGCGGGTAAAACGAGTCGCCGGAGGAGGAAAACGCGTCCCGCGGGCCGCCCATCTCCCACGGGCCGCCGAGGCCGGGGCGGATGTGCTGTTCCAACTGCTCCCGCCTGTCGCCGTCGAACCGCGGTCCGGCTTCGAGGACGACGACCGACGCCCCCGACTCTGCGAGGCGGTGGGCCACGATACCGCCGGCGGGTCCCGCACCGACGATGCACACGTCGGCGTCGGCGACGGGCGTTCTATCCATCGCTCTCACCGCCGGAGTCGGTTGCCTCGCCCCCGTCCATCGTCGCCCGCCGGTAGCTCTCGGTTCCGCCGGGGTGGCCGATGGGGTTCTCGATGCCGACGAGGCGGCCGCCGGTCGGCGAGGCGTAGAAGGCGTACAGCAGTTCGTTCACGACGTGAAACCGGAGGCGCTCCGAGAGCGTCCCGTCCGGAACCGGGTCGGCGGTGTTGACGCCGAGTTCGCGCAGGAGGCGGTCGCGGTCGCCCGCCGGCAGGTCGGCGAAGGCCGCGTTCTCCCAGTCGCGGGCCACGCCGTCTAACTCGGCCACGGCGTCGACCATCGCATCCCGGCGCGCGTCGTCGCGGGCGCGGCCGACGACGTAGGTCTCGACGAACTCGGGTATTCCTTCGACGGCGCTCGGGTAGACCACCTCGCCGGCGGCGACCATCGTCTCGCGCACCGCGGTCGGTGGGGTGTCACCGTCGCCGTCACCACCGCGCTCGCCGCCCGAACCGCGCCCCTCACCGGTCGAATCGGCGGTCGACGGGTCGAACTGCGTCAGCGAGACGGCCCCGGCGGTGACGCCGAGACCGGCGAGCACGGCCAGCGCGTCCCGTCGGGTCAGTCGCATTCGACGGGGATTAGGCCAGCCTAATTATAGGGTTTGTCCTCTCACCCCGCGCGGTCGAGAACGACGCCCGCGACGGCGCCGAACGTGACGACCGCGACGGGCATATCGAACCGCGCGCCGAGGTTGTACGCGAGGACGAGCGCCTGCACGTACGCGAGAAACGTCGCCAGCACCGTATCGAAGACGGGCGGGACGCTATCGCCGATGGCCGTCGCCCCGGCGAACCGGGTGACGAGGAGCGCGCCGACGCCGATGGTCGGGACCAGAAACACGCCGAGCGGGGCGGCGACGAAGGAGTCGGGTTCGCCCCCGGTTCCGAAGTGAACCGCGACCGAGGGGGGAAGCGCGGGAAGGAGAACGACGCCCACGACGGCGCTGAGTGCGAGTATCGCGACGCCGACGAGTGTCATTCGAGGGACACGCATGCGGTCGGGTTGTGACTCGGCGACGAAAAAACGAGATGCCGGTCGCGCTCAGTCCTGTCGCACGTCGTGTTCGAGGACGCCGACGCCCTCGACTTCGACTTCGACGGTGTCGCCGTCTTCCAGCGGGCCGACGCCCTCGGGCGTTCCGGTCGAGATGACGTCGCCGGGTTCGAGCGTCATGTAGGTCGTGATTTCGGCGACGAGGTCGGGAATCGAGAAGATGAGGTGTTCGATGCTGGAGTCCTGTCGCGTCTCGCCGTTCACGCGGAGCGAGATGCTCGCGTCCTCGGGGAGGTGGTCGGGGTCGGCGAGGACCGGTCCGAGCGGGGCGGAGCCGTCGAACGCCTTCCCGCGGACCCAGTTCGTTTCGATGTCCTGGTCGTCGCGGTTGGACACGTCGTTCATCACGGTGTAGCCCGCGATGACGTCCTCGGCGTCCTCGGGGGCGACGTTCCGGCACTGCTCGCCGATGACGACCGCGAGTTCGGCCTCGTGTTCGACGTTCTCCTTGCCCGCGGGGAGCGTGACGGTGTCGCCGTGGCCGGCGACCGCGTTCGGCGGCTTGAGGAACAGAAGCGGTCGGTCGGGGACCTCCTCGTCGCGCTCCTCGGCGTGCTTGGCGTAGTTGCGGCCGATGCAGACGATTTTCGACGGCTCGCACGGGGGGAGTACCTCGACCTCGTCGAGGTCGTAGTCCTCGCCGCCGAAAGAGACGGAATCGCCGTGCCACTCGCCGGTTCGGACTGCGCCCGCGGGGTCGCGGAATCGAGCGTGATGCATGCCCCACGCCTCGGCGGGGGGCGTGATAGGTTTTTACATCGCGCGGGACGGCCGGTGACGTGAGACATTCTTGCACGATTCTCATCGCTTTTGTAGTCGTGGGATGACGGACGTGTATCGGCCGCCCCGGACAGTTCGTTCGAGTGGACTCCGGCGGCCGATTTTACTGTCGAAATCGACGCGAGAGCGGCGGGGCTGTCCCGTCGAACGACACCGAGAGAACCCCGACGAGCGGGCCCGCCGAAAAGCGGTCACACCGCCCCCTGCGAATAACTTTTTGTGTATTTCGCATGTAACAACCGAGTGCTATGGAACTCACCTGGCACGGTCACTCGACGTGGTACGTCACGGTCGGAGACACCTCGCTTCTCATCGACCCCTTTTTCGACAACCCCGCCACGTCACTCGACCCGAGCGACGTGGAGACGCCGGACTACGTGCTTCTCACCCACGGGCACGCGGACCACATCGCCCACGCAGGCGAGTTCGACGGCGCGACGGTCGTCGGCACGCCCGAACTCACCGGCTACGTCGAAGCCGAGATGGGCGTCGACGACACCATCGGGATGAACATCGGCGGGACGGTCGAACTCGGCGACGCGTTCGTCACGATGGTCCGCGCCGACCACACCAACGGCATCAACACCGGCTACGAGCACGAGGCCGGGATGCCCGGCGGCTACATGATCAGCGACACGGTGCCGACACAGGAGTCCGACGACGAGTCGACGACGTTCTACCACGCCGGCGACACGGGACTCATGACCGACATGCGCGAGATTTTCGGTGCCTACTTCGAACCCGACGCGGCCGCGCTCCCGGTCGGCGACCACTACACGATGGGGCCGTGGCAGGGCGCAGTCGCCGCCGACTGGCTCGGCGTCGACCACGTGTTCCCGATGCACTACAACACGTTCCCGGCCATCGAAATCGACGTGCGCGACTTCGAGCGCGAGGTGAAAGCCGCCGGCAGTCAGGCCGAGGTCCACGCCCTCGACGGCGACGCATCGTTCACGCTCGAATAACCCCGGCCCCCGGTCGGCGGCGACCCGTTTTGGGGTCGGCGCTTGTGCACACCGTTGTCCTATTGAGGAACTTTTAGGGTCGGTCGCTCCTTTCCTCGGAATGAATGTCCGACATCCAGACCTCTACTGTCAGCGAGGACGGTTTCGCATGCACGAGCCAGGTCGGCGACTTCGACCTCCAGATCGACGCCACCGACGAGACGGGACCGAACCCGAACGCCGCGCTCGTCGCGACGTACGCCTCCTGTTTCCTCCCCGCGTTCCGCGTCGGCGGTCAGAAGACGGGCTTCGACGACCTCGGTAAGGTCCAGATCGACGCCGACGCCGACCTCGACGACGGCGACGACCTCACGAGCATCAGCTTCGACGTCTACGTGGAGTCCGACCTCTCGGACGACGAGTTCGCCGAGATCACGGAACTCGCCGAGGACATCTGCCACGTCCACGACGCCCTCCGCGACGAGCTGCAGGCCGACGTGACCGTCGTCGGCGACGCGTTCTAAGCGTCGCTCGCGGCTCGCGCCGACACGTATCCATTCTTTCGCAGAAATCGACGCCGCCAGCGACGGGTGTCGCGGCGGACGCTGAACCGCGCCCGCCGGGTCAGTAGCGGCGCTTCTTATAGCTTCGAAGACTCATAGCCTCGCCTTCCACGATGATAACCTCGCGGTCTTGGGGGTCCGATTCGACGACGTCGTCGACCTGTTCGCGGAAGTACGGGCTGTTCGGCTCTTCCATACCACTCCCTTCGTCGCCCCTAATAAAAATCTTTGTCAGACATTCTCACACGCGATATCGTGTGAGCGGTTCGGCGAATCAGTCGTCGGCGGCCGCTGCGGCCGGTTCGTGGCTGATTTCGGTGCCGAGCACGTCGAGGAACGCCGCCAGCCACTCGGGGTGGTCGGGCCACGCCTGTCCGGTGACGAGGTTGCCGTCCACGGTCACCTCGTCGACCCACGAACAGCCCGCGCGCTCGACCTCCGCGCGGACGGCGGGGTAGGCAGTCATCTCGTAGCCGTCGAGGACGCCCGCGGCGGCGAGAATCTGCGGGCCGTGGCAGATTGCGGCGACCGGCTTCCCCTCGTCGAAGAAGTGCCGGACGGCGTCGAGGACCTCGTCGTAGCCGCGGAGGTACTCCGGCGCGCGCCCGCCGGGGACGACGAGCGCGTCGTAGTCGGCGGGGTCCACGTCGGCGAACGTCGCGTTCAGCGCGAAGTCGTGGCCGCGGGTCTCCAGATACGTCTGGTCGCCGCGGAAGTCGTGGACGGCGGTCTTACACCGGTCGCCGTCCTCCTTTTCGGGACACACCGCGTGGACCTCGTGACCCACCATCTGGAGCGCCTGAAACGGTACCATAATCTCGTAGTCCTCGACGAAGTCGCCGGCGAGGAGCAGAATCTTCTTTCCGGACATGGGCTTCACCCGACCAGTAGTTGTCGCGTCAGAACGATAATGATTGTGCAGGCGGGGAGCGGCGGCCGAGATGTCGAGAGTCGCCGGCTCTCGCGGTCGAACCGGGGTGCGCCGAGACGATGCGCCTACTTCGAGACGATGCGCCCGATGTCGCCGAGGCCGTCGAGGACGAAGTCGGGTTCGTAGTCGCTCGCCGCGAGCGCCGCGTCGTCGGTCACGCCGGTTCGGACCAGCGCGGTTCCCATACCCGCGTCGAGGCCGAACGCGATGTCGGTGTCGAGGCGGTCGCCGACGATGAGGACCTCCTCGGGCGGCAGGTCCAACTTGTCGAGGACGAACTCCTGGGCGACCTTCGAGGGCTTGCCGAGAATCGCCTCGGGGTCGCGCTCGGCGACGCCCGCGACGGCGTTGATAATCGCGCCCGACCCGGGGATGTCGCCGTCGGCGGTCGGGATGATGACGTCGGGGTCGGTGCCGTAGAAGGCGGCCCCGGACCGGAGCGCGCTGTTGGCGTCGCGGAGGTCGTCGTAGTGGAACTCGCGGTCGATGGCGACGACGACGACTTCGGGCTCGTCGCCCGGCCCGACGAGTTCGAGGCCGGCGTCTCGAAGCTGGTCGCGGAAGCCCGACTCGCCGATGCAGAAGGTCCGCGCGCCGGGATGTCTGTCGGCGAGGTACGCCGTCGTCGTCGTGCCGGAGGTGACGACTTCGTCGGCGGTCGCGTCGATGCCGGCCCGACGGAGCCGCGCCTCGTAGGCGACGGGCGCTTTCGTCGGGTTGTTCGAGACGAACAGCCGGTCGAGCCCGGCGGCGTCGACGGCGGCGAGGCCGTCGAGCGCGCCCGGAATCGCTTCGTCACCGCGAACGACGGTTCCGTCGACGTCGAGAACCACTCCTCTGTAGTCCATCGTCCTCGGTAGGGAACCGGGGCTGTTGAACGTTCGCCCGAGAGAACCGTTATGTTCCACGGTGGCATATGTCACTGTATGGATGTCTCTTCGAAGCGGCTGGTCGGGTGGCTCCGCGGCCCGGCGACCGGCAACAGCCCCATCGGCGTCTACGGGCTCGTGACCGCGATGGTCGCGGTGTTTCTGACCTACTCCATCGTGGCCACGGTCTCCGTCGTCGGCCCGTTGCTGTCGACGACGGCCCTCCTCCTCCTGTCGGTCGGCGTGTGGCTCGCGACGTGGGCGGTCCTCGACGTCGTCGCCAGTCGGACGCTCCGGGAGTCGGAGGGCTGAACCGTCTCCGGGGTTGCGGCGGAACCGTCACAGAACCAAAGACCAATATGCGCGTCGCCCCACTCGTCTACCGTGACGAACACGCAGCTGACACTCGTCCAAATCGACAACTACGGGCCGTGGACGGTCACTCCGGACCCGCGGCGGGAGATGGACCTCCAGACGCTCCAGTCGCGGCTCTTCGCCGACTTGGCCCAGTTCGTCGGCGCTCGCGACGGGTACGCGTTTTTCACCCGGTTCGACAACATGGTCGCGGTCACGAACGGGCTCGACCGCGACGACCACGAACTGCTGCAGGAGTCTATCGCGAACCGCTATCCCGTGACGCTCAGTCTCGGCATCGGCGTCGACCGGTCGCCCGCGGTGGCGCTCGAACGCGCCACCGACCGCATCCAGCGCGTCGGGAGCGCACAGGACGGCGACCGCCGCGAAGTCCTCTCCGGTGAGACCCTCCCAGAGGCCGACCGCTCGGACACCGACCTCCAAATCGCGCACTTCGACGTGAACGACGCGACGGGCAAGTACACCGACCGCCTCAACGAGTTCGACACGTTCATCCACATCGAACAGGGCTACGCGTCGCTCATGCGCCACCTGCGGGAGGAACACGGCGCGCTGTCGTTCTTCGTCGGCGGCGACAACATCATCTCGGTCACGCCCGACCTCACGGAAGACCAGTACCGCGACGCCATCGACCACGTCGAGGCCGAGGCGGACGTGGAACTCAAAGTCGGCGTCGGCACGGCGTCGAACGCCCACGAGGCCGGCTTCGCGGCGAAGCACGCGCTCGAAGACTGCCGCCACCGCGGCACGACCGTCGAGTTCGCCGACGCCGCCGTCGAGACCGCAGACGACTGAGCGATGGAGGGTCGCGCGGTCTACTTCGTGGCCCCCGAACGCGTCGAGGTCCGCGACCGCGACGTGCCCGCGC
Organism: Haloferax massiliensis; assembly: GCF_001368915.1. Classification (GTDB taxonomy): domain Archaea; phylum Halobacteriota; class Halobacteria; order Halobacteriales; family Haloferacaceae; genus Haloferax; species Haloferax massiliensis. Next base: position 853,921 of record NZ_CSTE01000002.1, read on the forward strand.
CCGACCCCGGCGAGGTCCGGGTCCGCACGCTGACCTCCGCCGTGAGTTCCGGGACCGAACGGCTCGTCTACCGCGGCGAGGCCCCGACCGACCTCGCCGCCGACGAGTCAATCGCGGCGCTCGACGGCGACCTCTCGTTTCCGCTCCGCTACGGCTACGCCGCCGTCGGCGAAATCGAGGCCGTCGGCGACGGCGTGCCCGACTCGCGGCTCGGAAGCCGCGTCTTCGCGTTCAACCCCCACGAGAGCCGCTTTCTCGCGTCCCCGTCGGAACTCATCACCGTCCCCGACGACGTGCCAGACGAGCGCGCCGCCCTCCTGCCGACGATGGAGACCGCGCTCAACTTCGTGATGGACGGTCGGCCGCTCATCGGCGAGCACGTCGTCGTCTTCGGACAGGGCGTCGTCGGGCTCGTGACCACCGCGCTCCTCGCGGCGTTCCCGCTGGGCAGTCTGACCGCGGTCGATTGTGTGGCCGAGCGCCGGACCATCGCCGAGAGCCTCGGTGCCGACGAGGCCGTCCACCCCGAGTCGCTGGACGCGCCCGCAGACGGGGCCGACCTGACGCTCGAACTCTCGGGCGACCCCGACGCGCTCGACGACGCGCTGTCGGTGACGCGGTACGACGGCCGGGTCGTCGTCGGGTCGTGGTACGGCACCAAGCCCGCCACGCTCGACCTCGGCGGGCGATTTCACCGCTCGCGCATCAGCGTCGAGAGCAGTCAGGTCAGCACCATCGACCCCGACCTCCGCGGGCGCTGGGACGCCGACCGCCGCTTTTCGTTGGCGTGGGACCACCTCGAAGACCTCCCGCTCGACCCGCTCGTGACCCATCGAATCGACGTCGACGAAGCCGCGCGGGCCTACCGACTCCTCGAAGACGCCCCCGACGAGGCCGTCCAAATCCTCTTTACCTACCGGAACTGTTGACAGTTCATGTACCGCGTCTCGGTCCGCAGGGACCTCATCGCCCAGCACTACCTGACGGTTCCGAACCCCGGCCCGGAGGGTGAGCTGCACTCCCACGCGTTCACCGTCGAGGTCGAACTCTCGGGGCCGGAGCTCGACGAGTACGGCTACCTCGTCGACATCGACGACGTGAAGGCCGCGCTGGACGCGACGCTGTCCCGCTACCGCGACGAGACGATGAACGAGCTCGTGGAGTTCGCGGGGGAGAACCCGAGCGTCGAGCGGTTCGCCCGCGAGGTGTGCGAGCGGTTCGTCGAGGCGGCCTCTCTCGACGCGCCCCAGCACGTCTCGGTCCGCGTCTGGGAGGACGACGTGGCGAGCGCGACCTACGAGACCCCGCTCTGACGTGCGTGTCGGACTCGTCGTCTACGGCCCGCTCGACGGTCGCTCCGGCGGCTATCGCTACGACTCCGAACTCGTCCGCGGACTCCGCGCCGCCGGCGACGACGTGACCGTCGTCTCGCTCCCCGAGCGGCCGTACCGAACGAGACTCCGAGACAACCTCACCGCCGTCCGCCGCCTCCGGAGCCTCGACGCCGACGTGCTCCTACAGGACGAACTGTGTCACCCCTCGCTCGTCGGCGCGAACGCCCTGCTCGACGACGGCGTTCCGGTCGTCTCGGTCGTCCACCACCTCCACTCGCTGGAGCGGTTTCGGTGGTGGCGACGACGCGCCAGACGCGCCGTCGAGAGCCGGTATCTCCGCTCCGCCGACGCGTTCGTGTTCAACAGCGAGACGACGAAACGGACGGTCGCGGCCGTCACCGACCCCGAACCGAGCGTCGTGGCGCACCCGGCCGGCGACCGCTTTTCGTCGTTCGGCGCGCCCCTCGGCGACGACGAGATACGGGCGCGCGCCGCCGACGGCCCGCTCCGAATCGTCACGGTCTGCAACCTCGAACCGCGGAAGAACGTCGACGGCCTGCTCCGCGGCCTCGCCCGCGTCCGCGGCGACTGGGAGCTAACCGTCGTCGGCGCGCCGGTCGACGGCGATTACGCCGACTCCCTCTCGACGCTCGCCGTTGACCGCGGCATCGACGACCGCGTGACCTTCGCGGGCCGGCTCTCGGACGCCGACCTCGCGGCGACGCTCCGGGAGTCCCACCTGTTCGCGCTCCCCTCGCACTACGAGGGGTTCGGCATCGCCGCGGTCGAGGCGATGGGGTTCGGCCTCCCGGCGCTCGTCTCGTCGGCCGGCGGCGCGGGCGAACTCGTCGCGCACCGCGAGAACGGCTTCCTCGTGGACCCGACCGACTCGGCCGAAATCACCGACGCGGTGGCCCCGCTGTGTCGGAATCGGCGGCGACTGCAGTCGCTGTCGCTTTCGGCCCGCGACCGATTCCTCGCGCACCCGACGTGGGACGAGACGGCGGCGACGATTCGCTCGTTCCTGCTCGATATCGTTGGGGATGCAGACGCGGCGTCGCATCCGAACCGCGATTAGCCGCCGGCGGGCGCGGGACCGCCACCGCCACCGCCGCCACCGCCGTCGGCATCGACGGTTTCTCCGACCTGCGTGTAAACGAGGAAGAGCCCGACCGCGCCGAGCGCGGTCGCGGCCACGAAGGGGACCGCGAAGCCGAAGCCGACGAGGACGCCCGAGAACAGCGCGCCGATGGCGACGCCGAGGCCGAACCCCATCGTGAGAATCGAGAGCGTCGACCCCGACTGGCCCGCCTTGGCGAGGTCGCCCGCGAGGGCGAGCGAGGGGGCGAAGACGGCCGCGACCGCGACGCCCTGCAGGAACCGCGCGAGAATCATCAGCCCCGGCGTCTGGACGAACCCCTGTGCGAGCGTCGTCGGCAACAGGAGGACGAAGCCGCCGACGAGGAACGGCCGCCGCCCGTAGCGGTCGCTCAGTCGGCCGATGGGGTACTGGAAGACCACGTTGGCGAGGACCGTCGCGCCGAACTGCACCGAAAACAGGAACGTCCCCTGGTCGAGGTGCTCGTTGATGACGTTGGCCAGCGGGGCGTACATGGCGATGCTCAGCGCCATCACGACGGTGGCGACGCCGAGGGCGAACACCGGGTCGAGGCCTGACCCGTCTGGGTTCCGCACCGAAAGCGAGATGTCGTCGGCCGCCTCGCTGTCGGTCCGTTCGGGGTCCTCGATGAGCAGTACGATGAGGACGAAACTGACCGCCGCGCCGACGACGGCGACGAGGAACGCGGCGTCGAAGCCGGATAGCTCGACGCCGGCGACCGAGTAGGGGCCGGCGGTGACCACGCCGCCGGCGACGAGCGGGCCGGTCCCGAAGCCGAGCAGTCGGAAGGTGTTGAACAGGCCGAAGTTGCCGCCGCGTTCGTCTTCCCCGGAGAGTTCGTTCACGAGCGCCACCGTGACCGGGATGGTAAACGCCGCGCCGATGCCCTGCAACGCGCGCATGACGAGTATCGAGCCGTAGTCCGCGAACACGAGGTAGCCGGCGCTCCCGACGGCGACGAGCGCGAGGCCGGTCAGGAGAAAGACCCGCCGCCGTCCCGTCCGGTCCGACAGCGACCCCGTGAACGGCTGGCTCAAGCTGTTGAGAAAGCCGAAAAGCGAGAGCACGACGCCGATGAGGAGCTCGGTCGAGAGGGGCAACCCGACGGGGCCGAGCGGGAGCGTCGTCCCGACGAACGACGGCATCGACACCAACTGGCTCCCGATGTACAACGGGAGGACGACGACCAGAAACGAGTTGGCGAGGGCGTCGACCATCCGGGCCAGCGCGAGCGCGAGAATCCGCGTGTCGACGTTCGGGCGCATCGTCGCCCGCTACGGCCCTCCGGCGTATCAAGCTACGCGCCCCAGCGACCCTCGCCGCGAGGTACGCGGACGCCGGCCGTGCTGGCGTGGCCCCGACCTCAGTCGCGGTCGGCCCGGACCCACTCTTGGAGCGTGAAGCCCTCGTAGTCGGTCGCGACGTCGAGTACCCACTCGTCGTCGTCCCACTCGGGATAGAACGCGTCGCCCTCGTACTCGCCGGGGACGCGGCTCAGCACCATCCGGTCGAGGTGGGGCTGGAACAGCGCGTAGATGGCGGCGCCGCCGATGACGTAGGCCGTCTCCGCGCCCAGCGACTCCGCGATGTCGACCGCGTCCTCGACGCTCGCCGCGCGGTGGGCGGTGTCGACCGCGAAGGACCGTTCGCTTCGGCTCATGACGATTTGGGCGCTCCCCGGCAGGTCGTCGCGCATCGACTCGAACGTCGTCCGGCCGAGGACGACCGGGTCGTCGGCGATGCGGGCGCGGTACTGCGCTTTGTCGGCGGGAATGCTCGGCCACGGGAGTTCGCCGTCGCGGCCGATGACGCGGTTCTCGGCGAGCGCGGCGACAGAGACGAGTTCCATCACTCACCCCTCGGGCGCGGGAGAGAAAATCGTTGTGCAGCGGCGACGTCGCCGCGGTCGGCGGGGCCGCGACGCGACCGCCCCGGCACTCAGCCGCTCCGGTCGACGATGCGCCGGCAGTCCTCGATGAACCAAAGCAGGTCGGTCCCCGCGTCGGTTCCGACACTGATGATGATTCGCTCCGTCTCGGAGAAGGGAAACTGCAGGACGAACGCGTTCTCGTAGTAGTAGACGACGGCGCGGCGCTCGCCGGCGGGCGGCGAGTCGACGCTGGGAGCCGAAAGCGGCGTTTCGACCCGGAGGTCGGAGACGACGTCGGCCAGCGTCCGTTCGGTGTACCGCTCCGAGAGGTCGTCGCGGATGTATTCCAGTTCGTACCCGTCGCCATCGGCGATGACGACCGTCCGGAGTTCGTCGCCGATGCGCCTGCTCAGGTACTCGGCGAGTCGATGCGCTGTGTCCCGTACCATACCGCGCCGTCACCCCGAGCGGCTATAATTGATTGGTATTTTTGTGGTAATATCTTCCGGGTCGGGCGCCAATTCTTTTCAAACGAGCGACAGAGGTTGCGACGCATGGAGAAACAGTCGCGGAATCTCCGCCGTGACGGCGCGTTGGTTCTCGTCGGACTCGCGGGACTGGTTGCGCTCAGCGTGTCGGTTCCGGCGGACTCGGTCGCTGGCGCGGCCGGGGTTCTCCGGGGCGCGCTCCTCGGTGGGTTCGTTTCGGTGATGGCGTCCGGCGTCTTCCGCGTGGACGACGAACAGGCGCTTCGCTTGGTGGTCGTCGTGGCCGCGGGCGCTGTGCTGGGCTCTCTCGCGCTTCTCCTGTGAGTACGGGTTCGTGGTTCTGGGGGAGAACGTACCTCCCGGAGTGGTGGTAAACCTCCCCGAGAGCGTCGCTACTCCGTGATAAAACCCTGCGGTAGAATTAATATTAGAGTGGCCCGGAGGGATTCGACGTTCTGATCCCCGGTTTTGTCGCGTTCTCGCGTCTCTTCTTTCGAATGAGCGAAACTGGGCGAATGAACGAATCCTAGCGCAGTCTGTCGATTGGCAAGGTGAGCGAATCAGTTAGATCGAGCCTGTCGAAGTCATTAGGAACTGACAGAGATCGCGTGACTCGGACAGAGAGATGTGTTCAGCACGGCCCGCTCATTCAGTTTAAGAATGCTCGATTGAATCAACCGGTAGATAGGTGTGCAGAACGGGACAGTCTGATCAATGTCTGTACAATGATTGGTCAATTTAGAAGAAGTATTACCACTACCTCGGCCGAAGGTCATCTCAGGGGGTACTCATCAAAATGCTCGACTACTTACCGCACGTTGTTGACGTTGCGCTCAGTTCTGAGCTAGGCGCTATGGCCTTAGAACTAGCCAGCGTTGGTGTCGTCTTCACTGCACTGTTCAAACGAACAACTGAGTAAATCAGACCACGGGCGCAGCGTGGTAATGAGCGACATGCCGGGTCCGAAGTCGAGATAATCGACTTCCCTGGGATGCTGACGCTCTACGACCGGTTCAAAGAAGAGGCCGAGGAGATGTCGTCCATCTCTTGGGACTGGGAAACGTGAGAGATCACGGCAAGGAGACAGACATGATGAAGCTCAAAGTGACGGTTGGAGAGGGGAACAACCTCGATAAAAGTACGAGACAGCGGCTCAAGGCGGCTCAAGCAGGCGAAGAACTCGAAGACGCTCAGCCGGTGCTGAACTTCGACTCGTTCGAAGAACTCAGTCGACTGCTCAGCCCGAAGAACCTCGAACTGCTAGAGGCGATTTCCGAGTCCGAGCCAGACAGCATCCGCGAAGCCGCGGAGTTGGTGAATCGTGACTACAAGCAGGTTCACCGGAACCTGACTGAGCTGGCCGACATCGGTGTCATCGACTTCGAAGGCGATGGGCCGGGACTCCCGAAGAAACCCATACTCACCTACGACGGCCTCAAAATCGACCTTCCGTTCAAGGACTCGAACAACAACGTCGGTGCCGCCACGCCGTAGCCTGTGAGATTGACCACCTCCCGCGCTGAGGCGCGAGGATTCCTACCGCTGGATTGGGATCGTTAATAGATTGTCAGAAGTCGTATCGCTTGTGGGCATCATCGATTGGTAATATCTCGAGGATGCGAACCTCTCTTTCCTCTTCCAAGACGGTGTAAATCGCTGTGTAGGTCCGCGAGACGTGCATTCGGAACCTATCGCGTCGCCCGTCGATGGGCAACTTCTCTTTATCCCCGCGTCCGCGCCCCGGATATGGGTTCTCACTCAGGTACCCCAGCTTCTCCTTGCAAATTCGTGTCGTCTTCTCATCGGCGACATTCAAGAACTCGCGTGGTTGATCAGCAAGAAGAACAGCGTGGTCGTCCTCAGACATCCTCAAGAGAGGTTAGATCATCACTATCTGCGTCCTCCAACTCTTGGAAGCGCTTTTCGAGGTCCTCACGACGACGACTTTGGGCAAGTTCCTTGAGGAGATCGTCGTATGTCTGCCCCGGCTTTTTCAGTTCGTGAAGTTCCTCCCGAGTCTCTTCGGTCACCGGGATTCGTTTGTCAGCGGACATGCGTTGTAAGGGCGTATCGCCTTGACAGTATTAACCGTTTTGTCACTCACGGCTCGACGAGTCGATACCGGGTCCCTCGCGTCGCGCCTTCTTGTTCGATGAGTCGGTACCGTTCGAGCGCACCGAGATACCGACGACGGGTCGCCTTCGACTTCGGTGCGGCTTCGAAGCCGTCGACGCGCTGGATCTGGTCTGCTTCAGCGCGTTCTCCCGCGCGCTTCGAGGGCGCGAGACTCACGCGGAATCACCGCCTGAGAGGGGACTAACGTAAGGTGAGCGCGGTTGCTCTCTTCCTTTATTACTCCCTACGAAAAGGTTATTTTAGGTATGGGGCCGGAGGGTTGAGTAAAATCGGCAGACAGCGGCACGGTGCCCCGTGAAACTGCCGAACTCTCGCATCCCTCAGTCATGGTTCTGGATGTCGAGAGATGCGCTCAGTTCACGACGCCGCTCACGGAACCGCTCGTGCACGTCCGCCTTATCGTAGTACCGCCGAATCGTCGAAGGCGTCGCGTTCACACGCTCAGCCACCAGTTCGATAGGCACACCGCGGTCGAGTTGCCACGTAATCGACCCCGTCCGAATCGCGTGCGGCGACCGAGAAGACGGGCACTTGCTTCCAGCGCCGCGAGTCGTGTACGAACACGCGTGACGCTCCCGACCGTGGGGGCAATCTCTGTACAGACACGGTTGCGTCCCGAGGTACGACCACGACCGAATCGTCGTCCGCGACGGTCGCCCCTGTCGGCAGGAGAACAGCGGTTGACGCCCATACTCGTCGCGCTTGTCCGACCGCTCACGAGCGATGTACTCGTCGAGAGCATCGACCACTGGCTCAGGGAGACCGACGACACGCTCGCCGTCCTCCTTGTTCTTCAGCGGCGTCTCAGTCTCCGGCTGGTGACGGAACTCCAGCGACCGTTCTTCCCTATCGAAATCGCCGAGGTCGAGCGCCCGGATGCCGCCCATCCGAGCGCCCGTGTGCCACGTCACCTCCAGAAACGCGTGCCACGCCGTTCCGTAGAGCCGACGAGACTCACGGTACATCGACAGCAGGTTCAGCGCGTCCTCAGCGGCCAGCGTCTCGTCGCTGGTCTGCTGGGCCTTCGACAGCTTCGGCACCTTGATTTTGTCCAGCAGGTCCGGGTCTACGGCCTCGATGCGGTGGCAGTACTTCACCAGTTGCCGCAGTGCGACAACCGCACCCTTCACCGTCGACGGCGACATTCCCTGTCTCTCACGGTACGCCTGATACTCGTCGACGAGCCAGCCGTTCAAGTCCGCCATCGACTCCACGTTCTCCGACTCGCACCAGTGAACGAACGCGTTCAGCCGATTCCGGTACGACCGAATCGTCGCTTTCGCCTGTGTCTGCGCCCGTCGAGCAAGGAACCGCTCACGCGCTTCACGCGGTGAGAGGTCCCGCAGTTCGTCGCTCATCACAGCACCTCCCGCGTCACCCGCCGGGTGTTCACCTCGGCGTCGAGGAACTCGGCCAGTCTCTCCGCGTCGATCTCCTCCGGCGTCACGAAGATAATCGACTCGTCGAAACCGAAGGTCGCGCTTCGACCATCGGCGAGGGCTTCCCGCTGTTCCTCGGACAGCTGAAGCACGGTGAGTTCCTTACTCATCGTGCCGCACCTCCGGTTCGGCTACACTCCGTTCGCTACGCTTACGGTGGGGGCTTTCGTAGGGTGTCATGGGTTCTTGGTTCCGAGGCTCCAAACTCCCGGATTCCTGATTTCTGGGTTCGATGGCTTCGGTATCGGGACCGGAACGCACGGGGAGCGTCCTGTCAGACTGTTTCTCTCCGTGCCGGACCTTCAACCGAGAGAGACGTTGGTGGGTAGACGTATAAACCCCAAATCCACTCCCCGGAGTGAAAGTGAAGGTTCTAGCGAAAGTGAAACTCAGACGTGCCGTCGAGGTCGATTCTGCCGGGATTCGTAGGGGTTCAAGGCCCCTCGGATTGTTGTTGAACATGCTTCCGTAGGCTGTTTACGGGAGCCACCGCGGGCCAGTGGTGCAACACTGGGTCCGCTTTGATTCTGGATGGACCCGACCACGGTCAGGTCCGCGTGTAGCTTCCGTTACTCTCCTTCTGGGTGGGACTGCGCAATAAAACTAACCCTGTTCGTTGCATCCTGCAACATGCAGGGCTAACTTATCATTTCCGTGAGCATTAAGAAACTAACCTGTGTCCCTGTGGACGTGCAACCCACTTGGTGGAGCAAGTACGACGACCCTATCCTCCAGTTCTTAGCCGATACTGGTGCCGCTGTTCCACCACGGGTGATTCTATTCAACCTCGAACGTAGGGAGATTGCTTCTCCGCATCGTTCGACTATCAAGAGACGACTCCAGCGACTGCAGAAGTACGGGCTCGTCGAAAAGGTCGGTGAGGAAGGCTACTACGAGATTTCTGAGCTGGGCAAGGCCTACGTTTCAGGCGAACTCGACGCCAGCGAACTCGACGCCGACGAGTGAGCACCCACCACCCTGACCCGTAAAGGGGGCGGGTGGATGGGTGGGTGGCTCCGTTATTGACTTAACTAAGCATTGTTGATTTTCACACGTATTCATATCGAATATTTCATGTTTCGGAGAAAGCGTTATACCGGTCAAAACACGAACATTATCCATGGATAATTGTATTTTCTGTAGAGAATTGACCAATAGTATGACCGCTTTACTCGATCCTGACTCCGAATTTGTCGGATCCGTTTGTGACCTGTGTTCAAAGATACTCACTACGAAAACAAACGTGAATCCTGGAAGTTGTGCCTACTGCGAAAACGATGAGCACATATACTCTATTCAACTCCCTGCGACACGTCACCAATTTCAAGGTAGTACTGACCCAGTCACGAACAACCCAGAGCCACGTGAGATTCTCTGCCATGACTGTTTCATGAAATATACAGAACCCGAAAACCAGCTACCAGGAAGAGTCTGATAAGTTGTGAAACATATCTGGCATCCTATTACGATTCCAGATAAGCCACCTTATCTGGAGTCGTGCCGCTCCGCTGGGTGCCGCATACACTCTCTGTCTTCGTCGTAGTAGTCATCGACCAGCAGGACATGGTCCGCGCTCTCTGGGTCCGTGATACCGTGCTCCCCGACGAAGTGACGTGCGTGCATCGTCCCGTCGTCGTGGTACGCGAAGTTACACTTCGAGCACCGCCACATCTCTCCACGTCCGAGACTGTGCTGTAGTCTCGTCTCGTCGAGGATGCGCTGTACCGGGAGCTTCAGCGGGGCCATGTCGACGCCGCCGCCGTTCGGCGCGTGCTCCTCGCCGTCGCGGTCGACGATGGCCTCTAGGTGCCACTCGGAATCGAGTGACGCCCGGCGGAACGATTCCGGTTCGGAGTCGTCCTCGCCGTTCATCACCGATTCGACAAACTCGGCGTGCTTCGGGTCTATCATGTTCCGACCGAGCATTCCGGCTACCGTTGGTACATCGTTACAGTACTTCAACTCCGCTTCGACGCGCTTCCGTATTCGAGTCTTCGTGGTCGACTCTCCGACGCTCGCCGCCGCGGTCGCGGTCGGCCAGCGTTCGGCCAGCGTCAGCTCGCGCTCAGTCTCGTCCGACTTCCCTTCGGCGTCGAGGGCGTCGCTCAGGTCGTCGTCGGAGACGGGCGCGTCGAGCCGTGACTGGTCTATCGCCCATCCAGAACCACAGCACTCGCAGACGACATCAGGGCCACGGCCGTCGTCCCACACGACCGCGTCGCCGTGCGCGTCGGTCTGGTTCGACTCGTCGGACTCAGCCCGCTGTTCGCAGGCGTCCGCGGCAATCGCTTCGGTGAGCACCTTCGAGCGTGAGGTTCGACGGCGCGCCGCCGACCAGTAAATCGAGCCCCACGCGAGGTACTCGATTGGCTTCTCTAGGAGTTCTTCGGTGTATCCGCCCATGTACGCCGCGAGGTACGAACCCATGTTCTCCACGCTTGCGTTCAGGGAGATACAGCCGTTCGACTCCTCTACGTAGTCGATTATCGTATCGTAGTCGTGTGCCGACCGACCGGCGTACTCGCACACTTCGACGTGTTTGTCGATGACCCGCTCGAACTCGGAGCCGACGCTGTGCAGGTCGTCGTCGAGTCCCAGCGGTTCCGTATCGAAGTACACGCCCACGTGGAGATGCGTGTAGCACGCGTTCATCCCGCTCCCGTCGCCGCCCATTCCGTGCGGCTCTGCCTGTAGCCAGTAGCCCCACTGGTCGGCGTCGAGCCCGAGATGATACTCCATCGTGTTGCGGAGTGTGTCGCGCACGCCGTCGTACGAGAACGAGTCGTGTACGGCGTCAGCGTGTTCTACCGGCGGTACCCGAGTCCCGTCAGGAACCGACGACGCGGTGAGGGTGAGCATCGCGGTCGCGGGCGAGTCCCACGCCGCGATTGATTCACCGCCACTCGGTCGGTCGCCACCGGCCATCTGGCGCTGGAGCGCCATCGCCCGTGCGTACTGTTTCTTCGAGTACTCTTCTCCCCACGCATCTACCAGCGGTATCTCGAACTCGTCGCCCTGCTCGTTGGCGAACCGGGCGCGGAGTCCGTCGTACCGTGCGTGCGCGGTGAGGAAGGCACTCAGAGCGTCCGCCCACGTCGAGGCTTCACGTTTCGCTAGCTCCGTCACTTGGAACGCGTTTTCGGTGGGCTGTTCTGGTTCGACCCACTGGTCTCGCCAGTCCGCTTCCGTAACGATGCGTCTCAGCTTGCGCCCGTGTGTTTCGCACAGGGGCGTCTCGGCCAGTTCCGGGTACTTCTGTGCGAACTCTAGAACTCGTTCGTGTACGAGTTCGTCGGGTTCGTCAGAGTCCCGTGAACGCTCGCGTTGAGCCTCTACAGAGTTAGTCTCCTTGGAGGGCCAAGGCTCAGCCCCCGGTTGAGTCCCTTCGACTCCTCCGGTGGGCTGGTCGCCATCGCTACTCACGCTCCCCGCCGTCGGCTGCCAGTAACTCGTCAGACTGCACCGCACCGCCTCTCGTCTGAGCCCGGCGTCCGCCGGACTCGTGCGGCCCGGCTTCCGGGTCGAGGGGCGAGCCCTCGCTTCCGGCAGGACGGTCAGGGCGGTCGCGCGTGTGCGCCGCGCTCCCGCCGAGAACCTGACCGTCCTCTCCGGACCTTGCGGTGGAATCTCGGGCGGCCATGTGCGCCCACAACAAACTGGTGAGACGGTGGTCTCTCAGCTTGTCGTCGAGGGCGGGAACCCGCGCGCAGTCCCTACACTGCCGGAGCTTCACGGCGCGCTCGGCGTGGTCGACGAGGCACCGCTTCTTACAGCTTCCACAGTTGTAGCGGATGAGCCGCCAGCTGTCTTCCTTCGCTGGTGGTTCCCGGTAGGAGCCGTCGATGACGTGACTCTTTGGCTCGTAGGGCGGGTCTGGGTCCGTCCAGTAGTTATCGTAGCGTCCCGGTCCGCGCGACGCCTCTAGAGGAAGTGCGTTGAACGCGACTTTCCTCCCGTGCTCTGTCGGCACGGGTGAGAGTCCATCGAGTCGTTTCTTCCCCAGCTCCGACTCGTCGACTTCGGCGTCGTACCAGAGGTCGCCGTCCCCGTCGTCGAGGTCGTCACTCTCCTGTTTTGGAGAGTCAGACACGGGGAAACACCCCCGTGTCACAGGGTCGATTACAGCGCTTCTGCTCCTTGTTAAAACCCTGCGTTAGAATTAAGGTTAGAGTGGGGCCGGAGGGATTTGAACCCCCGATCGACTGATATCTCCGGTGGGCACCTCGGAACTCCAGAGGGTCGTCAACACGACCGATGATCAGTCGGTCGCTCAGTATATCAGCTGGAGTGTCGTCCCGGGCGCCAAGCCTCTGGAGTCAGTCGCCATGCCGGGCTTGGCCACAGCCCCGATTCGCTCTGTCTGCACTCTCTCGTATGGCGATTTTTCTTAAAGGGGTTTCGATTCTACTCGTCGCGGTCGTCGTCGGCCCAGTCGCACTCCTGGCACTTGTAGGCCGTCACGAACTCCGTCACGCTCGGCATGTAGCCCACTTGGATGACGTTCTCGCCGCACTCCGGGCAGTCGAAGTCGGCGTCCTGAATCGGCTCGGCGTCCATCGGGCGCTCGCCCTCGACGAGTTCGGCGAGCGTCTCGGGCGTGACCATCCGTCCTTGCACGACGCGGTTGCTCATACCCGTGCAACCGTCCCGAAGTAAGTAAGCCCTCCGCCAGCGGTCGGCGTCGGTTTCGGGTTCGACGCCGCCGATGCCTGCGAGGCCGCGCCCCGGGTCGACTCAGGGCGTCGCAACCGTCACGGTCCGGGTGCGCGGGCCGTCGCACTCCACGAGGAGGACGGACTGCCACCGGCCGAGGTCGAGGTCGCCGTCCGCGACGGGTATCGAGACGCCGTTGCCGACGAGGAGCGCCCGGAGGTGCGAGTCGGCGTTCCCGTCGAGGTCGTCGTGGTCCCAGCCGTCGTCGGGGACCGCCTCGGCGAGCATCGACTCGATATCGCCGAGCAGTCGCGGTTCGGATTCGTTGACGCAGACGCCGGCGGTGGTGTGTTTCGAAAAGACCGTACAGACGCCGTCTGAGTCGGAGGCAAGCGCCGTTTCGACCTCGTCGGTCACGTCGACGACCTGAAGCCGGCGCTCGGTTCGGATATCGAAGCTCCGTCGCATGCGACGGGGTTCGTCGGCCGGGAGAAAAAGTCGCCCGGCGGGTTACAGCCAGGGCGCGCGGGACTCCTCTTCGCCGGGGTAGCCGTACCCCGGACCGGAGCCGTCGTCGTCGGTCTCGTCCGCGCCGTCGTCGACCAGGGCGTCGTAGTCCTCGGTCAGGTCGCCGTCGTCACCGCCGTCTGCGACCGCCCCGTTCGCGTTGGCGCTGGGGGTGGCCGACTCGGTGGCGGAGGCGTCGTCGACGAACTCGTCGAGGTCCGCGTCGTCGGAGCCGGGGTCGAACGCGAACAGCGCGGTGACGGCGAGGACGCCGAGTGCGACGGGCGCCTGCGTCGGCATCAGGCCGAGCACTTCGAGCGCCAGCATGCCGAGTGCGACCGAGCTACCGAAGCGGAAGAGGTCGATGTCGACGTTGCCGCGGAGTTGCGGGGCGAACAGCGCGACCGCCCCGGCGAACCCGACGCCGGTACCGGCCGCCGCGCCGGCGCTGAGGAGGCGCACCGGGTTAGCGGTGAGCAGGTTCGTGTCGGGGCTGATGAGAGCTTCGATGCCGGAGGGGTTGAAGCTCGCAACGAGGCCGAGGCCGACGATGACGCTCGGCGACGGGAGGTACTCGCCGACCTTCGAGGAGGCCGTCTTCGCCGCCACGGCGAGGATGACGAGGCCGGCGAACCGGTGGAACCGCTCGAAGTACAGGACCTCCGCGATGACCTCCGCGAGGGCGGCCTCGGCGACCGCGACGGGGATGAGCAGCGCGCCGAGCAGGAGGATGGACGTGAGCTGTTCGCGGCGCGTGCCGTCCATCTCGGCGAGGATGACCGCGACCGTCGCGGAGCCGCCGAAGATGAGCAGGCCGGTCTGGAGGATGCCCGTAATCGAGGGGTCGCCCGCGGTGGTCGTCAGCGCCCCCGCGATGATGAGCGCGGGGAAGATGCCGTCGATGAGGGGCAGCCCCATGACGGTTGCGAGCAGTCGGGTGGCACCCCCCACCTGCTGCTCAAGGCGAAGGGCGACTGGGTGGCGTGAGACACTCATTCGATGTTACTGGCCGTCACCATGGCCCAAGCGGCGATAGGGACGCAATTCGGACAGCGGGGTGCGGGCGCTCCGCACGCGAAGCCCATTTCGTCCGATATTGAACTCCCGTTTAAATGTCTGCCACATCGCTGTAAAGAGAATGCCGGAGTCGGAGGTCGTTTGACCGGCAATGCGCGATGCGGCGGGACGCGTGGAGTCCATACGAGATTACAATAGGACAGGAGTATTAAACGTTGTGTGGGATACGACCGCATGCAACACAGAAATTTCTGCTTTATTTATAAGCGTAGCTGAAGATTCGTCGGATATACTCTGAAATCTCGGAAATGTTGGGATACACATTCGTGAACATGGTGATTATTCACGATAGTATTGCCATTCGGTACACCATGACGAGGAACGGGTGCCTCGGCAGTCGTGCCGGCGTATCCAGTCGACGCGGCCACGGCCGCGTGTTCCGATTGTGCGCCTCGCCCGCCGACGCGGCGGCCGCGTAAGCACACACGTGTACATATTGCCGACATAGTTTGCGATACATCGACACGCCCGTGCTATCTCGCAACCCTTTTGTCGTCGCCGCAACCACGCTTGATATGGCGAACGACGTTCCTGACCGAGAACCCTTCACCGAGAAGCTACGGGTACCCGAATCCCTCACATTCGACGACGTGCTGCTCCGCCCGATGGAGAGCCGCGTCGAACCCGACGACGCCGACGTGTCGACGCGCGTCTCGAAGAACGTCGAACTCAACATTCCCATCCTCTCTGCGGCGATGGACACCGTCACCGAAAGCGGGATGGCTATCGGGATGGCCCGCGAGGGCGGCCTCGGCGTGCTCCACCGCAACATGAACGCCGAGCAGATGGTCCGCGAGATCGAGCGCGTCAAGCGCGCCGACGAACTCGTCATCCGCCGCGAGGACGTGGTCACGGCCAACCCCGGCCAGACCATCAGCGAGGTCGACGAGATGATGGAGCGCGCCGGCGTCTCCGGCGCGCCCGTCGTCGACGACGACGACGTGGTCCTCGGCATTATCTCCGGCACGGACATCCGCCCATACCTCGAAGTCGGCGAGTCCGACGAGGTCGGCGAGGCCATGACGGACGAGGTCATCACGGCCGAACGCGACGTGACCGCCCGCGACGCGCTCGAACTCATGTACGACCACAAGATAGAGCGCGTCCCCATCGTCGACGACGACAGCCGCCTCGTCGGCCTCGTCACGATGCAGGGCATCCTCCAGCGCCGCGAACACGAGAACGCCGCCCGCGACGACGACGGCCGCCTCGTCTGCGGCGTCGCCGTCGGCCCGTTCGACGACGAGCGCGCGCAGATGGCCGACGACGCCGGCGTCGACGTCATCTTCATCGACTGCGCCCACGCCCACAACCTCAACGTCATCGACACCGCCCGCGACATCAAGGAGTCCGTCGAGGCGGACGTCGTGGTCGGGAACGTCGGCACGCGCGAGGCCGCGGCCGAACTCGTCGACTTCGCCGACGGCATCAAGGTCGGCATCGGCCCCGGTTCCATCTGTACGACCCGCGTCGTCTCCGGCTCCGGCATGCCCCAGATTTCGGCCGTTGCGGAGGTCGCCGACGTCGCCGCCGACTACGACATCCCGGTCATCGCCGACGGCGGCATCCGCTACTCCGGCGACGCCATCAAGGCGGTCGCCGCCGGTGCCGACGCCGTCATGCTCGGCTCCTACTTCGCCGGCACCGACGAGGCCCCCGGCCGCGTCATCACGATGAACGGCAAGAAGTACAAGCAGTACCGCGGCATGGGCTCCGTCGGCGCGATGCAGTCCGGCGGTGCCGACCGCTACCTCAAAGAGGACAACGAAGACGAGGAGTACGTCCCCGAGGGCGTCGAGGCCGCGACGCCGTACAAGGGCTCGCTCGCGTCCGAACTCCACCAGCTCGTCGGCGGCATGCAGTCCGGCATGGGCTACGTCGGCGCGGAGACCATCTCCGGGGTCAAAGAGCGCGCCCGCTTCGTCCGCGTCTCGGCCGCCGGGCAGACCGAGGGCCACCCCCACGACGTGATGATCACCGACGAAGCGCCGAACTACAGTCCGAGCGAGTAACGCGTTCTCGCGTTTCTCCGGTCTCTCTCGTCTCTGCCGTCTCTGCCCCGATTTCACCGCGCTCCGGCCGTGATTCCCGAACGCCGGCGTTTTTCTGGGACACCGCTCGGGGTCCCGCCGCGCTCACCCTCGCGTCGCATTCGCAATCTAACGACTCGACTCCCGGAACGACCGCGGGACGAGAACATGCGATAATTAATAGGGATGTATGTCGTCCGTCTACAAGCGATGGATACCGCGGAGCTACGCACCGCACTTCGGAACGCCGGGTTGTCACAGTATCAGGCGGAAGCCTACGTCGCGCTCCTCCAACTCGGAGCGGCGAGCGCGACCGAACTCGCCGACGCCTGTGCCGTGCCGACCGCCCGTATCTACGATGTTCTCCGCGACCTCGAAGCGAAAGGCTACATCGAGACGTACGAACAGGACAGTCTGCACGCGCGGGCGTGCGACCCGAAATCCGTGATGGAGGACCTCAAGAACCGCGCCGTCCAACTGGACGAAGCGGCGGAGGAAATCGAGACGCGCTGGCAACAGCCCGCGGTCGACCGGCACATGCTGAGCATCGTCAAACGCTTCGAGACGGTGTTCAGCCGGGCCGAAGAGATGATTCGGGAGGCGGATGGCGAGGTCCAACTGTCCGTCACCCCCGAGCAGTTCGACGAGCTCAAGCCGGCGCTCGCGGAGGCGTACGAGAACGGCGCGCTGGTGAAGATCGTGCTCCACCCCGATCGGACCGACGAACTCGAACCGGTCGCACAGCGGGAGTACCGCGGGGTCGCCACGGAGGTCAGACACCGGACGCTGCCGACGCCGTTCGTCGCCATCGTCGACCGGACGGGCGCGTGTTTCGCGCCGCACGACAACTCGGTGAACCAGTACGGCGTCCTCGTCGACGACTACACGCTGGCGTACGTCTTCCACTGGTACTTCCAGACGGCGCTGTGGGAGGTCTGGGACGTCGTCTACGACGCCCAGACCGACGAACCGCCGATAGTGTACTCCGACATCAGACACTTCGTTCAGGACGCGGAACCGCTCGTCCGCGACGGGAACCGAATCGTCGCCCACATCAAGGGCTACGAGACCGACGAGCGCGACCCCATCGAGTTCACCGGCGAAGTGACGGACGTGTACTACACGGCGGTCTCCACGCCGACGGACACGTTGTCGTTTTCCGAACTCGCGGGACAGGTCTGTCTCACCGTCGAGACCGACGGGGAGACCTACACCGTCGGCGGGTGGGGTGCGGTGTTGGAAGACGTCGAGGCGAACCGCATCACTATCGAGTCGATTTCGGGGACACCTGACGGGTAGTATCTGTTCGGTTCGCCGGAATGTATAACAACTCCGGGGGGTAATTAGTGCCCACAAGTGCGGTTTCGGACGGCGTTAGACAAGAGGTATTTTGATATACCACTGCACGACATTGAGTTTCGTGAGCGTCCCCGGAACACCACTACAATACCAATGAGCGCAGAACAGCCACTGGTGCTCATCGTTGAAGATGAGCCTGACCTCGCCGACCTGTACGCAACCTGGCTTAGGAACGACTACAGCGTTCGTGTCGCCTACGGCGGCCGCGAGGCGCTCGATAAGCTCGACGACGAGGTTGACGTTGTTCTCCTCGACCGTCGAATGCCCGACCTCTCGGGCGACGAGGCGCTCTCGGAGATCCGGGACCGTGGCTTCGAGTGCCGCGTCGCGATGGTGACCGCGGTCGAACCCGACTTCGACATCATCGCGATGGGCTTCGACGACTATCTCGTCAAGCCAGTCTCGCGCGAAGCGCTGACCGAGACGGTCTCTAACCTCATCTTACGAAACGCCTACGACGTGGGCATTCAGGACCTGTTTTCCCTCGCGTCGAAGAAGGCGCTGTTAGAGTCCGAAAAGGACGAGGCTGCGCTCGAAGAAAACGAGGAGTACCAGCGGCTCACCGCCCGTCTGAACGAGCTACGGCGCGAGCTCGACGAGACGCTCGGCCAACTCGACGAGACCGAAGGAATCTCCGCAGTGTACCGGGACATCGGCGGCGAAGCCGATATCGACAACTGAACGAGCCCGCCCGTTTCGGACGCCGACCGTTCTCTCTGTCTGCCGTCTTCGTCGGTTAACGGGCCGTTTTTCGTACCCGGCGGGTCGTTTCTCGCACTCACACGGGGACCGTTCGTCTGATTGACGATTACTTGCGAGTCCCGCCCACTTAATTCATTTAATTTCATATCAGATATACACGAAAAATTATATTTTGAGCTCGCTCCTTGAGGTAACTGCACATGTCCGACGACAGCAACCAGATGGTCGCGTACCTTCGTCAGAACCCCCGCATGATGGGCGTCCTGTTCACGCTCGCGCTCCTGCTCTCACAGGCCGGCAGCGTGGCGGCCGGAAACACCAGCGTCATCTACGGGCCGTAATCACGAAAGGAACTCGCGGTTCCAGTAGACGGTATCGTCGTAGATGACCGGAATCTGTTCTAGCGCGAGGAAGTCCCGGAGTTCGTCCTCAGTCAGCTCGGTGTTCGAGACGCCGGAAGAAGAGAGATAATACGGCATACTGTCGGTGAGTGCGGGCCTGATCAGCGACCCGATTCCCGCCCGCGACGTGTTGAACGCGCGGTATGAAACGTCGAACTGGCCGTCTGCTTTGTCGAACACTTCGCAGTAGACCGCGACTCCGCTCTCGGACTGTACCACAGAGAGACTCCCGTCCCCGACGACGCCGTACTGGTGTGCCACGTCGCTGTCGATTCGGACCACCTCCAGCGACGCCTGTAGCGGGAACCCCCCGTTGAGGAGGCGAGCCAGCGTGCGCCCCACACCGACCGCCTGACTGTTGACGACCTCGCTGAACGTGACGATGCCGCCGATTGCGCCGGCCTCGACGAGCGCCAGCCCCTGGTCGTACGACTGACACGCGTTGAGGAAAAACGCCCCCGTGCCGACGGTGTCGAGCGTCTCCGCGTCGACCCTGCCGTCGCGGCACTGGAAGCCGTCGTCGTCGATGTGACCGATGTAGTGGAGGAAGTCGGTCGGCTCCGCGAGCGTCTCCCGAAGCGCCGCCCCGCTGAGGTCGTAGTGGGCGTCGACGTCGAACGACAGTCCGTCGCGCGAGCCGTACACCTCGTCGACGATATCCGTCTCGGCGAGCATCTCGGGGTCGTTACAGACGACCGTGATACCGATGTCACCCTGCGTCGGCTCCCGCTGAAGGCGGTTCCGGTAGGCGGCGGGCGTGGTCTTGCTCGCGCCGACGGGCGTCCCGTCGCTGATCCACGCCTGCTCGACCGAATCGGTCGAACTGGGTTTGACGTACGTCTCGCTCGGCGTCGTCGTGCCCGCGCTCCTGACGACGTCGCCGTCGCCGTCGTCCCTGAGAAAGTCGTCGACGACCGCCGCCTGAACCGCCGAGTGGTGAACCTCGGTTCCCGACGGCGTCCGGACGACCGCGAGGTCGTTCGTGACGAATGGGAGAAGCTCGATGTTGTCGGCCCGGGGCGCGACGTGCGTCGTCAGTTTCCACTCCGGGAGGAGGTCGGCGATCCGCTCGTAGGGAATCTCGAAGTACGCCGAGAGCCGTTCGCCGAGCGACGCGTCGTACAACTCCTTGACCTCGATGTCCGTCCGCGATTCGACGGTCTGGCGCTCGTGGAGCGGCACGTCGTAGATGCCCTCCGTCCGAACGACGCAGTCGAGGAAGAACGTCCGCTTGAGCGCGCGCGCGACCGCCTCCTCGAAGCCGTGGGGGCCGTCGAAGTCGTGGACGAACCCGCTTTCGGCGACGAGTCGCGGGGCGTCACCGGGGACGAGCCGCGCGCCGAGGTAGTACGCCAGCGGCGTCGCCACGAACACGTGGCGAAGCGTCGGCGGGAGTTCGATGCGGACGCCGGTCTCGGGGACGTCGAGCGCTTCGGGGACGACGAGTTCGTCGCCCAGTTCGAGAAGCGGCGGGTGGCCCCGGAGCGTCGGGTACGACCGCTCGACGCTCGTGGTCTTGAGCGCGGAACTGAACGCCGAGACGGCCGCCATCACGTCGAGCGGATCGTCGGTCGTCGTAATCGTCGCCGCCGGGCTCTCGTGGGACGACCGCGCGCCGACGGACACCGGCTGCGGGTCCTCGAAGGAGAGCACGGTTTCGAACGGTCGCGCGTCGACGGTCAGCGGTCCGTCGGCCCGGAGGTACGTCTTGACCGCGCCGAAGAGTTCGATGCTGTACGTTCCCGCCCCGAGTTCCTCGCGCCCCTGTTGGTCGACCTGCGCGAGCATCGATCCCGCCTCGTCGCGGACGCAGACGACCGTGTTCGCCGCCAGCCCGATGCGGCCGGTCTCGATGCGGACCGCGGCGTCCGTCGGAAGCGAGAACCGACGGCGGTCGGTGGGTTCCGGCGCGACCGGCGACGGCGTGCGGAGCACGAACTGGTGGCGTTCCACGTTGTCCCGAACGACCAACCCCGTTCCTTCTGAAGGGAGCGAAAAGCCGACTTCCAGCGTGGAAGACGCGTCAGCCCGCTCGCCCTGCCCGGGCGGTTCCATTGTGTCTATGTGACACGATTAAGGTGAAAAACGTACTGGTCGCGAGAAGTTCACGACTCCAACGGAAACCAGCCGGACGAGACGTCTTTCCGCCGGAGACACCACCGCTGGCGGGCCTCGGAACCCTCGACGTCGAGTTCGACGACGGCGTCGAACAGCGGTTCGAGCAGTCGGTTGACCTCGTCTTCGCGGTCACCGGGTGACCAGACGTGGACCATCCCGTCTCGCGCGCGAACGTGGGTGGTCATGACGTGGAGAAACCGAAACACGTGGTCTCGGTCGTACCGCGAGAGGAGCGACGGGAGACAGTCGAACGCGACGCGGAGTTCGGCCGGAGAGAGCCCGCCGGCGAGCGTGTCGAACTCGGTCACGTCGTTGGCGAGTTCCGCGCCGAGTCGGCCGAGGCCGCCGTCGATCCAGCGCTCGCAGGTGTCGTCCGCACTCGGCACGGCGGCGGCCGGCGACGGCGATGCCGCCGCGCTTCGTTCGAGCGTCGCGTACCGAACCACGCGCGTCCACTCCGCGGAGCGTTCGACGCCGGAATCGAGCCGGTCGTCGAGCGGCGTCGAACCGTTGAGAACCAGTAGACGACGCCGCGGCTCGTCGGGAGCGCCGAGCATCTGCTTGGACGCACGCGAGTAGAGTTCGGTCGGAACCGATCCAACGACGAGGAGCGCACTCCCCCGTCGCTTGAGGTCGTCCAGCCCGAGTTGGAACGTGGACGTGTCCTCCGTCACGGCGGTGTCCGTGTCACCTCCCGAAACCATTCGTATCGAACGACGAAACCACATTTAATAAGACTTTGCGTGTTGGTCCCCCGAGATGTGCCAACAGTGGTCGGCACCGATGACACACTCCGCCCGGCGGCGTCAACGGCCGTTCGAACGGCCGAGTCGCCGTGTCCGCTTCGCCCGGACTACTCGGTGGCACGGACCGTCAACACGGGGACCGGCGCGGTCCGAACCACGCGCTCCGTCACGCTCCCGAGGAGCACGCGTTCGACGCCCGTCCGCCCGTGGGTCGCCATCGCGATGACCGCCACGCCGTGTTCGGTCGCGTAGTCGAGGATGGCGCCGTGCGGCGCGCCCC
The DNA here is from genome assembly GCF_001368915.1 of Haloferax massiliensis. Lineage (GTDB taxonomy): Archaea > Halobacteriota > Halobacteria > Halobacteriales > Haloferacaceae > Haloferax > Haloferax massiliensis. Next base: position 876,181 of record NZ_CSTE01000002.1, read on the forward strand.
GACGCACGGCCCCGACCGTCTCGATACCGCGGCTCTCGCCGCGTGCTGTGACCTCATCGACGACGCGTTTGCCCTCCTGTTCCAGCGTTTCGAGGACCGGCCCGCCGACGATACCCGCGTTGTCCCGCGTGGTGTTCACGACGAACAGCACGTGGACCGTCGCGTCGTACCGCTCGGCGAGGTCGAACACGTGCGGCGCCGCCTGTTCGGCCGTCGGACTCCCGTCGACGGGGAGCAGGATCTCGTCGTACATCGCTGAACGTACGCGCCCCAACCGTGTGAATGCTTCGCATACTTTGGTGCGGCGCTCGTTCGGGAAAAAGGGGGTGCGGGTGTCGTCCGGTCGGCTCAGTCGCTGACGTACGCTTCGATGCGGTCCATCGCCTCGCGGAGTTCGCGCATCCCCGTCGCGTAGGAGACGCGGAGGTGGCCCGCGCCGCCCTCGCCGAAGACGCTTCCGGGGACGAGCGCGACGTTCTGTTCTTCGAGGAGGCCCTCGGCGAACGCCTCGTCGTCGCCGTCGGGGGCCTCGGGGAAGACGTAGAACGCGCCCTTCGCCTCGAAGCAGTCGAGTCCCATCTCCTCGAAGCGGGCGAGGACGAACCGCCGGCGGCGGTCGTACTCGCGGCGCATCTCCTCGACGGAGTCGTCGCAGGACCGCAGGGCTTCGAGCGCCGCGTACTGCGCCGTCGTGGGCGCCGACAGCATCGCGTACTGGTGGACCTTGTTCATCGCGTCGATGGCTCCCGCCGGAGCCATGGCGTAGCCGAGGCGCAGGCCGGTCATCGCGTAGGCCTTCGAGAAGCCGTTGAACACGATGGTCCGCTCGCGCATCCCGGGCTGGGTGGCGATGGAGGCGTGGTCGTCCTCGTACCGGAGGTCCGAGTAGATTTCGTCGGAGAGCACGACGAGGTCGTGGTCCCTGACGAACGAGGCCACGTCGGCGAGTTCGTCGTCGGTCATCACCGCGCCGGTCGGGTTGTTCGGGTAGCAAAGCACCAACACGTCGGCCTCGTCGGCCCCGGCGGCTTCGAGCGCCTCGGGAGTGAGCTTGAACTCGTCTTCGGCGCGGGTCGGAACCGGTAGCGGCTCGCCACCGGCGAAGATGGCCCCCGGCGTGTACGAGATGTACGACGGCTGGGGAATCGCCACCACGTCGCCGGGGTCGACGAACGCCCGGAACGCGAGGTCGACGGCCTCGCTCGCGCCCGTCGTGACGATAATCTCGTCTTCGGGGTCGTACTCCTGCCCGTAGCGGGTGACGCGCTCCGAGATGGCCTCGCGGAGTTCGCGCATCCCGCGGTTCGACGTGTAGGAGGTCTTGCCGCGTTCGAGCGAGTCGATGGCGGCGGTCCGAGCGGCCCACGGCGCGGAGAAGTCGGGTTCGCCGACGCCGAGGGAGATGACGTCGTCGACCTCCTCGGCGAGCTCGAAGAACTTCCGAATCCCCGACGGCGGCACCTGTTCGACGCGGTCCGAGAGCTGGTCGCCGAGCGTCATGGCGACACAGACAGCCGGTCGTCGTCGTCGCCGTCGCCGAGTTCGATGCCCTCCTCCTTGTAGGAGTCCATCACGAAGTGCGTGACCGTCTTCGTGACCTCGGGGATGGGGGCGATGCGCTCGGAGACGAAGTTCGAGACGGCGTGCATCGACTCGCCTTCGACCTCGATGAAGAAGTCGTAGTCGCCGGAGACGAGTCTGAGCGTGGCGACCTCGGGGAACCGCGCGATGCGGCGGGCAATCTCCTCGTAGCCCGTCTCGCGGTCGAGTTCCACGTCGACTTCGACCTGCGCGCGAACGTGTTCCTCGTCGACGCTGTTCCAGTCGACGACCGCCTGATAGCCGCGGATGACCCCGTCGTCTTCGAGTTCTTCGAGCGCTGCTGCCACTGCTTCGGCGTCTGCGCCCAGCTGGCGGGCGATGTCATCTACGCTCTCGCGAGCGTCGTGACGCAGCAAGTCGAGCAGTGACTGCTTGTCCATGGAAACCCCGTTGCGGGCATCCGTAAAATGGTTTGCCCAACCGGGCGGAATTGTCGTGGTAAGTGGTACCGTCACTCACTGGCGGCGGCCTTAGTCGGCGGAACACTATTCCACCGCCGCCGGAAACGTGTCAGCCATGACCACCGAGTTCGATTGGCTCACCCTCGACGACGACGAAGAGGTGCTCTGGGCCGACACCCCGCATCCCTACAGCCTCGTGCCCTCCTTCATCGTCGGCGTCCCGCTCTCGCTCGTTCTCGTGGGTATTCCGCTCCTCGTCGGGTCGTACCTCTCGCACACGAACACGAACTACGTCGTCACCTCCGACGCGCTCTACCGGAAGTCGGGCGTCCTCTCCCGGAGCGTCCAGCGCATCGAGTTCGACAAGGTGCAGGACACCTCCTACAGCCAGACGTTCCTCGGCGCGCAGTTCGGCTACGGCTCCGTCAACATCAGCACCGCCGGCGGCAGCGGCATCGAGATGAGCTTCCAGAACGTCGCCGACCCGCAGTCGCTCCAGACGCTCGTCAACGAGCGAATCAAGCGCCGCTCCGGACCGGAGACCGACGCCGAGGGGAAGGCGGCCGTCCTCGACGACATCCTGACCGAACTCCGCGCGATTCGGCGGGCCGTCGAGGGTGAGGGGGAGGCGGCCGGGGGCGACGACGCGCCCGACGGGGACGGAACCGACTCCGACTCCGACGCCTCGTCCGACGCGCTCGAACCGAGCGACTTCGAGTTCGACGCGACGACCGACGAGCGATGACGGACGGCGATTCACGACCCGCGGACTCGCCGGACGACCCCGCCCCGACCGACTCGGCGGCCGACTCAGTGGCCGACTCGGAGACCGTCGCGGCCGTCGACGACTGGCTGGCCCGCGGCGACGACGAGACCGTCCGCTGGGCGGGTCGCCCGCGGATACAGACCGTCATCCCCGCCGCGGTCGTCGGAGCCGCGATCGCCGTCGTCTCGGCCGCCGTGGCCGTCGTGAACGACGTGCCGGCGCTCGCGCTCGTGGCCCTCGTCGGACCCCTCTTGCCCGCGTGGTCGTACCTCCGCGTCACCAACACGCGTTTCGTCGTCACCGACCGGGCGCTGTATCGGAAGACGGGCGTCCTCTCTCGGACGGTCCAGCGCGTCTCCCTCGACCGCGTCCAGAACAGCGCGCTCTCGCAGGGCGTCACCGGGTCGCTGTTCGGTTACGGGACAGTCGCGGTCGAGGCCGCGGGTGGCGGCGCTATCCGTTTCGACGACGTGAACGACCCCGGAACCGTCCGCGACCGAATCGAGGGACGCGACGACCGCGATAGCGACGAGATTCCTGGCACGGTCGAGCAGTGGGCCGCCGTCCGCGACGAGGTGCGTGCGCTCAGAGCGGCGGTAGAGCGGTAACGAAAAACCGAGATTTCGGTTCGGTATCGCGGCGCGGGTTCGCGTCGCGTCAGTCGTCGTCAGACGCGGCAGCGGCGGGGCCGGGTCGGGTCGTGCCGTTCCCCGAGAAGCCGACGCCCGCGAGGACGAAGGCGAACAGCACGAGCGGCGAGAGGTAGCCGAAGAAGTAGTACGGGACGTACTGGAGCGTCGAGACGCCGAGGACGCCCGCCATGTACGCGCCGCCGGCGTGCCACGGGAGAAGCGCGCCGGTCGGCGTCCCGGCGGACTCGATGGCCTGCGAGAGGTCCGAACTGTCGAGGCCGAACTCGTCGTAGGTGTCGCGGAGCGTCATGCCGGGGACGACGATGCTCATGTACTGCTGGGCGGTGAGCGCGTTGGTCACTATCGCCGAGAGGCCGGTCGAGGCGACGAGCAGGCGCGGGCTCCGAATCCCGCGCTGGAGGCGGTGGGCGAGGACCGCGAGCACGCCGGTCTGTTCGAGCAGGCCGCCGAGCGTCAGCGCCGCGACGACGACGGCGATAGTCCACGCGGAGCCGGAGACGCCGCCCGAGGCGAGCAGGCTGTTGACGAGTTCGGAGCCGGTCTCCGGCCCGGTGCCGCTCATGAACGTCTGCCACGCCGCGACGAACGACGCGCCCTGCACGAGGACGCTCGTGAACGCGCCGGCGAACGCGCCGGCGAGGAGGACGGTCAGCGCGGGGTAGCCCGCCGCGGCGAGGCCGAAGGTGACCGCCAGCGGCAGGAACGCGAGGAGCGTGATGTCGTACGAGGAGGCGAGCGCGGTCTGAATATCGGCGATTTGGCCGGCCGGAATCGTCCCGGTGATGCCGAGGCTGAGGACGACGAAGCCGACGAGCGAGAGGCCGAACGCGACGGCCGTTCCGTTTCGCATCGCGCGGATGTGGTCGTAGAGGTCGGTGTTCGTGACGGCGGCCGCGAGGTTCGTCGTGTCCGAGAGCGGGGACTGCTTGTCGCCCGCGTACGCGCCGGTGAGAATCGCGCCGGCCGTCATCGGTTCGGGGACGCCGAGCCCCGAGCCGATGCCGATGAAGGCGACGCCGAGGGTTCCGACCGCGGTCCACGACGAGCCGATGGCGAAGGTGGCGATACCGACGAGAAGCGCCGTCGCGGGCAGGAACACCTGCGGCGACAGCAGGTCGAGACCGTAGTACATCAGCGTCGGAATCGTCCCCGCGGCGACCCACGTCGAGACGACGCCGTAGATGGTAAACAGGATGAGAATCGCCTGTAGCCCCATCGACAGACTGCGTTCGATGCCCTCGTAGAGGTCCTCCCAGGTGTAGCCCCAGACGAACCGGCCGAGGAGGCCGACCAGCGCGATACTCCAGACGAGCGGGATGTGCGGGTCGAGTCCCAGCCACGCCGACCCGAGACCGAGGAAGGCGACGAGTCCGACCACCGGAACGAGCGCCTGTTTGAGCGTCGGGCGCTGCTCCGGGGCGATGTCGTCGTACGACCGCGGTGTGTACCTATCAGTTCCCATCGTAGTTCGATAAATAACCTTAGAGCATAAAATTGTGTCGTGTTATAATTCAAGTGCATTGTTATGCAATGACGTACTTTCAATTGACAGTCTAATGCACCGCGGTTATTCAATCGGCGAATCGGCCCGCGCGAGCGCCCCCGACGTTCACGTATTCCGACAGGTCGATATTCCGGAACGTGTCAACGAATAGGGAAACAGCCATACCGGAGGCGCGCCACGGGTCGGGCATGGCCCTCGACGAGTTCTTCTTGTTTCCCCTCGGGTTGGTCGCCCTCCTCGGTGCGGTCCCGCTCGTCATCCTCTATCTGTTGCGGCCGGAGCCGGTCCGGCGCACCCTCCCGACCTTCCGGTTCCTCGCGGACGCGGCGGGGCGAAGCGCCTCGAACCCCATCTTCGACCGCCTGCTTCGGAGCCTGCTTCTCCTCATCCAACTGCTCGCGCTCGTCGCGCTCGTCGGGTCGCTGGCGACGCCCTACGTGTTGGTCCCCGAGTCGGAGACGGTCCAAGAGACCGTCCTCGTCGTGGACACGAGCGCGAGCATGGGCGTCCGCGACGGCGGCGGGACGCGATTCGACAGCGCCCTCGCCGCGGCGCGAGACGAGGTCTCCGGCACGACCTCGGTCGTCGCGGCGGGGGCGAACGCGGACGTGGTGCTCCGCCGGGGGAGCGCGACCGACGCCCGAGCCGCCCTCGACGGCCTGCAGGCGAGCGCGGCCCCCGGCGACCTCCGCTCGGCGATCACCGCCGCCGCCTCCGTCGCCGGCGAGGACGCCCGCGTCGTCGTCCTGAGCGACTTCGCCGACGACTCGCCGTGGAGCGACGCGGTCCGCGAGGCCCGCGCCCGCGGGCTCGTGGTCGAACTGCAACAGTTCGCGGGCGGCGGGCAGGGCAACGTCGGCATCGTCGACCGGCGCTTCTCCGGCCCGAACGTCACCGTGACGGTGAAGAACTACGGCGAGTCGGCCGTCACGCGGACGCTCTCGCTCGCCGGGACCACCCGCGAGGTCCGGCTGGACCCCGACGACGTGGCGACCGCGACGCTCCCGGTCCCCGCGGGCGGCGGCCGGGTCGCGCTCTCGCCGGGCGACGCCTTCCCGACCGACGACGCGCTGTTCGTCGCGGCCCCCGAGGACGCGTCGGTGGACGTGCTCGTCCTCACGAACGACGAGAACCGCTACCTGACGGCCGCGCTGTCGGTCATCCCCGAGGTGTCTCTGACCGTGGACAACCCGCCGACGGCCGTCTCGACGGACTACGACGTGGTCATCTACAGCAACGTCAACCCCGGTCGCCTGCTCGCGGGCAACGTCGAGGCCGGCCGGGAGATCGTCGCCGACGGCGGCGGCGTGGCGATTCAGGCCCAAGAGGAGTCGCCGAACTACGGCGACCTGCGCCTCGTCTCGCAGGGGCCCATCGAGACGAACCCGACGGTCGGGACCGTCGAGAGCCACCCGATAACCCGCGACATCACCTTCCCGCCGCCGACCGAGTACGTCGCGGGCGACCTCCGGGCGGGCCAGTCGCTCGTGAACACGACCGGCGGAACCTCGCTCGTCGCCGTCGAGCGCCGCGGGGCCGGTCGCGTCCTCTACTACGGCTTCATGGAGGACAGTTCGGCGTTCAAGTACAACTACCAGTACCCCGTGTTCTGGAAGCGCTCGGTGTTCTACCTCGCCGGGCGCTCGACGCTTTCCGAACTGAACCGCGAGACGGGCGGGTCGCTCGCGGCGGGCGCGAACCAGACCGTCGGGACGCCCGCCGGCGAGGCGACCGGCCCGGAGGTCCGCCTCGACGACGCCCCTCGCGTGGACCGTCGAGGCCGCCGGGCGGACGCTCGGCCTCCAGCGCCCGCTGTTCCTCGTCGCGCTCCCGGTGGCCGCGCTCCTCGCGTGGGCGCTCATCTTCCGCGGGGCCGACGGGACCGCCGGCGGGCGCTCCCGGCGGCTCCTGTTCGCGTCCCGGCTCCTCGTCGTCCTGTGCTTGGTCGTCGCGGCCGCGGGGCCGTACACCGTCACGACGCGGCAGACCGACGGCGACCCGCAGGTGACGCTCCTCGTCGACGACTCCGACAGCGCGGCGGTCACCGAGGACGTGGCGTCGCAGCTCGCGGCGGACATCGAGGACGAGGGCGTCCCCGTCACGACCTCGACGGTCGCCCGCGGCGACGAGTCGCCCATCGGGGACGCCGTCGCGGCCAACCTCAGACCGGACGGGACGGTTGTCCTCGTCTCCGACGGACAGGTCACTTCGGGGCGGAGCCTCGCGTCCGCGACGACGCTCGCCCGCGACCTCAACGCGACGGTGAGCGCGGTCGGCGTCGAACCGACCGAGACCGAACAGTACGTCACCGTCAGCGGCCCGTCGAAGACCAGCGTCGGCGTCGAGAACGCGTTCCTCGCGCAGGTCGACGGGGTCGTCCCCGACGACGTCGAGACCGCGACCGTCGAACTCGCCGTGGAAATCGACGGCGAGGAGGTCGCCCGCGAGACGGTCAACACCACCGACGGCATCGAGTTCTCGCGGACGTTCGAGACCACCGGCACCCACCGCGTCACCGCCCGCATCGACAGCGACGACCGCTTCGAGACGAACGACGTGTTCCGCAAGACGGTCCGCGTGGTCGAGCCGCCGCGGGTGCTGTACGTCTCCCGCGGCGACTATCCGTTCCGCGGCTACCTCTCGCAGCTGTACGACGTGGAGACCGCCGAGGCCGTCCCCGCGGACCTCTCGTCGTACCACGCCGTCGTCCTACAGGACGTGCGCGCCGAGGACGTGGGCAACACCGAGTCGCTCCAGCGGTTCGTCATCGACGGCGGGGGCCTGTTGACCGTCGGCGGGCGCAACTCGTTCGAAAACGGCGGCTACGACGGGTCGAGCCTCGCGTCGATGCTCCCGGTCACGACCGGCGAGGGCGCGTCCCAACAGACGAACCTCGTCTTCGCCATCGACGTCTCCGGCAGCGCGGAAAGCGGCATGCGCGTCCAGAAGTCGGTCGCGCTCGACGCGCTCGACCAGCTCGGCGACGAGAACCGGGTCGGCATCGTCGGCTTCAACTACCGCGCCTACGACGTCGCGCCGCTCCGCCCGCTCGGGCCGAACCGCGAGTCGACCGCCGACCTCATCCGCCGCCTCCAGTCCGGCGGCGCGACCGACATCGCGGTCGGTCTCGACGGCGCGGCCCAGCAGCTCGGCGACAGGCGCGGGACGATTATCCTCATCAGCGACGGTCACGACCGGTTCCAAGACGCCGCGACGCTCGCGGACCAACTCGGCCGCGACGGAGTCAGCGTCATCACCATCGGAACCGGGCCGAGCCCGAACGAACGGACGCTCCGGGCCATCGCGCGGGCGTCCGGCGGGAACTACCTCAGGGCCGACGAGACCGACCGGCTCCGCATCCTCTTCGGCGGGTCGAACCGCCAGTACGCGGGCGACGGCCTCACGGTCGTCGACCAGAACGACTTCGTCACCGCCGGGGTGGAACTGACCGCCAACCCCGGCAGCGTCAACGACGTGTCGGTCAGGAGCGGCGCGAACTTCCTCGTCGCGGCCGACGACGGCACGCCCGCGGTCGCCTCGTGGCGCTACGGCCTCGGCCGCGTCGCCACCGTCACCGCCTACGCGGGCGACGGCACGCTCGACGGCCTGCTCCAGCGCCCCGACTCGCTCCTGCTCACGAAGACCACGAACTACGTCATCGGCGACCCCGAGCGGAAGGCGTCCGGCGTCGCCGAGGCGTCGGACACCCGGGTCGGCGAGCCGACGACCGTCGTCTACCGCGGCGGCGAGCGCCCGCGGGGCGTCGAGGAACTGTCCTTCTCGGCGGTCGATACCGGCGTCTACGAGGCGACCGTCGTCCCCACCGAGACGGGCTACCGAGACGTGCTCGACACCGCCTTCGCGGTGAACTACCCCGTCGAGTACGCCGGGTTCGGCCGGTCGGCCGCGCTCGAAGCCGCCGTCTCCGACAGCGGCGGGACGATGTACGGCCCCAACGACGCGGCCGAAATCGCCGCGTCCGCCCGCGACAACGCCGCCGGCGTCCAACCCGTGCGCGACGACTGGGCGGCCGCGTTCGTCGCCGCCGCGTTCCTCCTCTACCTCGCGGAGGTGCTCGTCCGGCGTCTTCAAGTGTATCGGGGTCGAACGCAAAGTGAAGGTGGTCTGATATGAGCGCCCTTGGTCGGTCCCTCAACGTCGGTCTCGTCGTCATCGTCGTCCTCCTCACCGCCGGAACCGTCGGCGCGACGATGTTCTACCAGTACTCGGTCGACTCGCTCGACGAGCAAAACGAGCAGTTGCGCGAGCGAAACGCGGCGCTCGAAGAGGACCTTTCGCAAACCCGACAGAACCTGTCGGCGACGCGGACGGAGCTACGGGAGCTGAACGACAGCCTCGAACGCACCCGCGGCGACGTCTCGCAGGTCTCCGACAGCCTCGAAGACACGGAGTCGCAGCTGTCGTCGACGCAGGGCGAACTGTCGTCGACGCGGGGCGAGCTTCAGGAGACGGAAAACAGCCTCGAAGACGCCCGGAGCCGAATCAGCGACCTCACGGCGACGCTCGACGACCTCGAAGAACAGCGCAACCGCCTCGAAAACCAGATAGACGACCTCGAAACGGACAACGAGGAGCTCGAAGCGACGAACGACCGACTGGAGGACCGCATCGGGTCGCTTCGGTCCGACGTCTCCCGCCTCGAAGACCGGGTCAGCGAACTCGAAGCGGAACTCCAGCAGGCCTGTTCCGGCTACCAAGCGGGCAACGAACCGGCGGTGTGTAGCGATGTCTGAAACGACCCCCGACGACGCCGACGTCGACGCCGATGTCGATGACGCCGACGCCGCCGCCAACGAGGCGGGTTCGCCCGACGACGCGGGACCCGCTCGCCGCGGCCTACGACTCGACCGGCTACGGCGGCGACGGCGCCGTCGAGAGCCAGCGCGCCGGCTACCTCGCCGACGACACGCTCGAAGAGGCCGACCTGATTCGCGACTACAGCTTAGAGATACGAGAGAACGAAGATGAGTGACAACCCAGACCGGCCCGGAGACGACGGACAGCAGACCGCAGTTGACGGCGAGGCCGCGGTCCCGACAGACGACGACCTCAGCATCGAGGAGCTCCAAGCGAGCGTCGGCGCGGTCAGAGACGAAGTCGGAAAGCGCATCATCGGCCAGCACGACGTGGTCGAGCGACTCCTCGTCTGCGTCCTCTGCGACGGCAACGCGCTCCTCGAATCGAACCCCGGACTGGGGAAGACGACGCTCGTGCGCGCCCTCTCGGACGCGACGGACCTGGGGTTCTCGCGCGTGCAGAACACGCCCGACCTGATGCCCTCGGACATCACCGGCACCGAAATCATCCGCGAGACGCCGGAGGGCCGGGACTTCGTGTTCGAGCGCGGCCCCATCTTCGCCAACGTCGTCCTCGCCGACGAGATAAACCGGGCGACGCCGAAGACGCAGGCCGCGCTCCTCGAAGCCATGCAGGAAAAGCAGGTGACCGCCGCGGGCGAGACCTACGAGCTTCCGGACCCGTTTTTCGTCCTCGCCACGCAGAACCCCATCGACCAGGGCGGAACCTACCCGCTCCCGGAGGCGCAGACCGACCGCTTCCTGATGAAGATTCTCGTCGGCTACCCCGAGTTCGACGAGGAGCGGACCATCGTCAAGCAGTACGCCGAGGGCGCGGCGTCGCCCGAGGTCGAGCGCGTCCTGCCGCGGACGCACCTGCTCGCGGCCCAGCGGTTGGTCCGGCAGGTTCCCATCTCCGACGACATCCGCGACCGGACCATCGAACTGGTCCGCCGGACCCGCGAGGACGAGCAGGTCGAGTTCGGCGCGAGCCCCCGCGCGAGCATGGCGCTCGTCCTCGCCGCGAAGGCGCGGGCGTTCGTCCACGGGCGCACCCACGTCTCGTGGGAGGACGTCGTCGAGATGGCCCCGCCGGTCATCAGACACCGCGTCATCCTCGACTTCCGGGCGGAGCGCGAGGGGCTGTCGCCCGACGACGTGATTCAACGGCTGTTGAACGAGTGACCGACGGATGATAGACCCCGGCTTCCTCGACGAACTCGACCGCTTCGACACCTCGCTGAAGCGCGTCTCGAACGCCCGACGGCAGGGCGAACAGGAGTCGCCGGACGTGGGCGAGGGGCTCACGTTCAGCGACCACCGCCGGTACGCCGCCGGCGACGACCCGCGGCTCATCGACTGGAAGGTGTACGCCCGGACCGAGGAGCTGTTCATAAAGCGGTTCGAGGCCGAGCGGAACCTGACGGTCCACGTCCTCCTCGACGCCTCGGCGTCGATGGACTTCGGCGAGGCCGACGCGAACAAGTTCGAGTACGGCGCGAAGCTCGGTCTCGGCTTCTGCCACCTGACGGCCGAGGAGAACAACGACTTCCGGTTTTCGCTCCTCGGCGATTTGCCCGACCGCATCGACACCGACGCGTCGAGCCGCGGCGAGGTGCTCCGGCTCGTCGAGCACCTCAACGAGACGACGCCCGGCGGCGACGGCGACATCACGGCGGCGCTCTCGACCTACGCCGAGAGCATCCACTCGCGGTCGCTCGTGGTCGTCGTGAGCGACCTGCTTTTCGACCCCGACGACGTGGCCGCCGGCCTCGCAGCGCTCGCGCGGAACGACGTGCTCGTCGCGCAGGTGCTCACCTCCGAGGAACTCGGCCCCGAGGCGACGGGCGACGCCATCTTCGAGGACCCCGAGTCCGAGGCGACCCGCCGGACCTACTTCGGCGGGTCGGCGGCCCGACAGTACACCGACCGACTCCAATCGCATCTCGCGGCGGTCGACGAGCGGTGTCAGGCGCTCGGCATCGAGCGCGAACTCGTCGACACCGGCGCGGACTTCTTCGACACGTTCGCCGACCTCTGGCTCGGCGCGCGGCTCGGCGGCGAGCGGCGCGGTGGCGGCTGACCGGCGTCTCGGACCAACGTCGCCGCGGACCGCGGGCTTTTCACGAATCACCCCCCATTGACCGGTGTGACGGAGACACAGGAGCGCCGCGTGGTCGGCCTCGTCGCCGGCTCGCACGTCGTCAACCACGCGTATCTGGTCGCGCTCGCGCCCGTTATCGGCCTCGTCGCCGACGACTTCGGCGTGAGTATCGCCGCCGTCGGCCTCGCCATCGGCGTCCAAGGCGGCGTCGTGACGCTCCTGCAACTCCCCTTCGGCTACCTCTCGGACGCGCGGAGTCGGACGCTCGTCCTCGCAATCTCGCTCGTCGCCGGCGCGGCGGGCATCGTCGCCACCGCGCTCGCGCCCTCGTATTCGTGGCTCCTCGCCTCGCAGGCGCTTCTCGGCGTCGGCATCGCGGGCCACCACCCCGCCCACTACCCGCTTTTGGCGACCGCCTCCTCGGAGACGAACCGCGGGCGGGCGTACTCGCTGCACGCCCTCGGCGGGTCGCTGGGCTTCGCCGTCTCGTACGCCATCGCCGCCGGCGTCGGCGCGCTCGGCCTCGGCTGGCGCTGGACCGTCGCGGGAATCGCCGTCTTCGGCGCGGCGTTCGCGCTCGTCGCGCTCCCGGTCGCCCGCGGCTTCCCCGAGCGAATCCGGAAGCCGGCGGCGGAGGACCGCCCGTCGTCGCGCCCCACGCTCGCGGGGATTCGGCGGGGCGCGTCGGAACTCCTCTCGTCGTCGGGGCTGCTGGGCCTCACGGTCCTCTCGTTTCTCACCTCGGCGGCCGCGTGGTGCATCCGGACGTACGCGCCGCAGCTGCTCACCGCCGGCTACGGCCTCGCGCCGGGGACGGCGAACCTCCTCGTCTCGGCGATGCTCGTCGTCGGCGCGGGGACGATTCTCGTCGGCGGCGCGCTCACCGACCGGGTCGGCCCCGGCACCGTCGCCCTCGGCGGCTACGCCGCGCTCGCGGGGCTGGCGACGCTCCTTGCGAGCGGGTCGCTCCCGCTCGCGCTCGTCGTGTTGATTCTCCCGCTGAGCGGAACCATCAGCGTCTCTCGCCCCGCGCGCTCGACGCTCGCCGACCGCCTCTCCGAGCGCGCCGACCTCGGGAAGAACTTCGCCGTCGTCACCGTCGGCATCTCGCTCGGCGGGGCCGTCGCGCCCCCGGCGTTCGGGGCGCTCATCGAACTCGCGGGCGTCCGCGTCACCTTCGGCGTCGTCGCCGTCCTCGGCCTGCTCTCGGTCGGGCTGACGCGGTGGCTCCTCGGGCGAGTCGACGGGTCGGCGCGGCGGCCGCAGACGGCCCCGAGCGACTGACGGCGGCGCGTTCGTGCTCGGTTACTCGCCGCTCCTCGCGTTCAGTACTCGTCTTCTCGACCCACGAGCACCCCGAGCGCGATGCCGACGGCCGCGCCGAACCCGGCACCGAACGGCCCCAGAAACGCGAACCCCGCGCCGCCGAAGACGAGCGCCGGAACGAACACCGCAATCGGCGAGACAGCAGCGGACATACCCCACGATTCCGTCCCCACGGTGATAGTTCCGTTGACACTTCGCGGTCGCGAGAGACTGAATCCCGATTCCCTTCTCCGGCGACGTTCGTGATGCCAAGAACCCATAACTAAGCCGCTGTCGGCCGTCTCTCCGAACGGTGGTGGAAATGGCAGCAACATCCGAGAGAGAACAACAGCACCGAGACTCGTTCATGCGCGTGGCGGACGAACTGTGGAACAAACGCGAGTACGAGGTCATTGGAGAGGAGTACGACCCGCTGGTCGAGGTCCACGCGTTTTCCGACCCGGAGGGAATCATCGGGACCGACGCGGTCGAGGAGTGGGCGCGGCGGTACCACGACGCCTTCTCCGACTTCCACGTCGAACTGTTCGACGTGACGGCGCGGGATGACAGCGTCTACGGCCGGTATCGACTGACCGGCACCCACGACGGGACGCTCCGGAGCGCCCGCGGCGACATCCCGGCGACCCACCGGAAACTCGATACGTGGGGTATCGTGCAGGCGCGCTACGAGGGCGGCCTGTGCGTCGAAGAGTGGAACAGCACCGACATCATGTCGATGCTGTCGCAACTCGGCGTCGCTCCCGAGTGAACCGACCGCACCGCGAAAAACAACCGTTTTTGGCCGCCTATCCGGACCATTCGCCGCGAACGTCGTCGGCGACCGCATCGCGCCACATGCCGAACCCCTGTTGACAGATGGGGCTCTCTTCGAGGTGGTCCATGAACCCCTCCCCTTCGCTCTCCAGTTCGTCGAGACAGAACGGACACCGAGTCGGGTCGTCCCACGTGTGCGCGATGACCGAGGGTTGTACTTCCTGGGACATACACACCATTACGAGGCAATACTTGATAAAAATTTGGCTGATGGCCGAATGGGTTGTCGTTTGTCTATATATGGTATTGGTATGTACCTGATTCTAAATATGGTTTCACTGGCCCGTCTCCGTGTTATCACGGCTCGTTCACGCCGACTCGGCGCTGAATCGTAACCCTATACACGACTCGGGGCCGCGTTCTATCCGTGAACTACATCTCGTGGGCGGTCGTCGCGCTCGGGGCCTACTCGCTCGTCGCACCGCTGATGAAAGTGGCGACGACCGGACAGGACAAAATCCCGAGCGACGTGGCCGCGTTGGTCGCCAACGGCGTCCTCGTCGTGGCGACGGCCGGGGTCATCGTCGTCTCCGGCCAGCGCGTCACAGACTCGGTCGTCAGCCCGAACCTCCCCTACGTCCTCGCCGCCGGTGTCTGCCTCGCGGTCGGCATCCTCGCGTACTACCGGGCGCTCGCGCTCGGTCCCGTCTCCGTGGTCGCCCCAATCTTCGGGATGTTCCTCGCGGTCTCGTCGGTCGTCGGCATCGTCGCGCTCGGCGAGCCGCTGACGGTTCGCAAGGTCGCCGGCATCGGCTTCGCGGTCCTCGCAATCGCCCTCGTCTCCCTCGACTGAGCGGGCGTCCCGGGGCCGCCGACGCCGACGCGGGACTGCCGCGGGCCAACCGCTTTTCATGCTCGCGGGCCAACGTGGCGGCATGGTACTCCTGGAATCCGACTCCGAGCTCGAACGCGGCGACGCCGCGCCCGACTTCGAACTCCCCGGCACCGACGGAGAGACGTACTCCCTCTCGTCGTTCGCCGACTACGACGCCCTCCTCCTCGTCTTCACGTGTAACCACTGTCCGTACGCGAAGGCGAAGTTCGAGGAACTGAACCACCTCGCCAGCGCCTACGACGACCTCGCTGTCGTCGGCATCAACCCCAACGACGCCGAGGACCGCCCCGAGGACTCCTTCGAGCGGATGCAGGAACTCGTCGAGGACGGCACGATTGGGTACACCGCGTATCTCCGCGACGAGTCACAGGCGGTCGCCGCCGAGTACGGCGCGGTCTGCACACCCGACCCGTTCCTCTTCGAGAACACCGGCGACGACTTCGAACTCGCGTTCCACTCCCGCATCGACGACGCGATGAGCCCCGACGACGAGGTGACCGACTACGAGATGCGCACGGCCGTCGAGGCGCTTCTCGCCGGCGACGACATCCCCGTCGAGGAGTACCCCTCGCAGGGCTGTTCCATCAAGTGGAAAGACGCGTAGAATAGTTCACCGCGGGAATTCGACCGACTTCGGACGACCCTACTCGTCGCCGAGGAGGGCTTCGCGGGCGTTCTCCACCGCGGCTTCCTTCTTCGCCGGGTAGGCCTCGACTTTCGCGCGGAGCGTGAGGCCGCCGCCGCGGCGGGCCTCGCCCTTGAACGCGGCCTGTTTGTCCAACCGCAGGAAGAACTCCGTGTTGTCCGTGACGCGCTGGTCGAGTTCGTCGAGGAGCGTCTCGAAGTCGGGGAGGTCGCGAATCTTGGCGAGGACGTGCCGCACGTCGTTCGCGCGCTCGACGCGCGCGGAGAAGACGATGATGCGGTCGCCGTGGTGGCCGGTGCTCTCGACGCGGTCGACGTCGAACTCGTCGGGGAGGAACGTCCGAAGCGCCTCCTCGACCCGTTTTTCGTCTTCCGTCTCGTAGCAGAACGTCCGGAGGTCGATGTAGTGGAACGGAACGCGTGGCATAGTGGGTCTGAGAGGCGTCGGTCGGTGTCGGTCGCTTACTCTTCGTCGGCTTCGTCGTCGTCGCCGTCGGCGGCTTCGAGCTGGTCCTGCGCGATGCCGACCTCCTGACCCTCGTCGAAGCTGATGGTGTAGGTCGGCTCGCCGAACATGCTCTCGATGACCTGCGTGACCGTGCCGGTCTCGCCGTCGAACTCGCTGTGCTTGTCGTGCAGAACGACCTTGTCGTCTTTCTCGAAGCTCATACGCACAGGTTCCGCGCCACCGGATAAAAGGGCGATGATTGGCAGCGAAGTCGCCGCTTCCCCCGCGGACGGCGCGTGTCGAAGCCGATTTGTGGAGCCGCGCCGAACCGTGGGGTATGCCGAGTCGCCCGCTCGCACATCGACCGCCGGCCGCGCGCCGATGACGGTCGACGACCTGTGGTTCCTCGCCGACGAGGCGCGACAGCGCGCGGAGCAGGCCTACCACCGCCTGCGCCGGAGCCACGCCGACGCCGACTACCTCGAACCGGTCCACACCCGCCGCGTCTCCCGCCCCCGCTTTCGGACGCTCGCCTCCCGCGTGAAGTCCACGGGGACGCCCTACGGCGTCCACACCGTCGTCCGCCGCCGCGACGACGAGATACTGCTCGTCCGCCACGAGGGCGTCGACCTCTGGGTCCTCCCCGGCGGCGGCGTCGACGGCGACGAGGGCTTCACCGAGGCCGCCCGGCGCGAACTCGCCGAGGAGGCCGGCATCAGCGCCGACTACGGCGGCCTCGCGATGGCCACGCGAATCGACATCCGCTGCGACGGCCACCAGACGTGGGGCGTGATGCCCGTCTACCGCGCCCGCGCCGACGAGACCGCCGAACTCAGCGTGAACGACCCCGACGAGGAGATATCGGCCGCGCGGTGGTTCCGCGTCTCGGAGCTCCCGGCGGACACCCGCGACCGCGACGACCTGCTTTCGTGGTACGACCACGTCGCCGGCGACTGACCGGGCCGCCGGCTCAGTTGGTCGTCCCTCGCGCGTCTCGTTCGTCTTCCGCTTCGGCGTCGTCACTCTCGTCGTCTCCGACGTGTTGGCCCCAGAAGCCGGGGTACTTCTCCACCCAGAGGTCGCCGAGGACGACCGTCTGGCACGCGAGTCGAAGCCCCGAGTCGGGGTCGTGCGGGGGGAACCGGAGCCGGCGGCGCTCCTTTTTCGTCCGGTAGGTCACGGGGCCGCGAACCTCGACGGCGCAGGTACCGCAGGAGCCGCCGCCGCGGCAGTTGAACCACGACGAGTGACCGTTGTGCGGCGACTCACCGGCCGCGCGGAGCACGTCGCGGAGGACGTCCCCGCGGTCGCACTCGATTTCCCGGCCGCGGAAGTGGACGGTTGGCACGTGTGAGGGGACGCCGCAGGGGGGTTAATCAGTGTCGTTTGTGGGACGACGGAAACCGGATCGGGACCGGCGGCCGCCGCGCCGCGTCGATTCCCGAATCGAACCACGGGAAGCGGCAAGCACCTCCGAAACCCCGCGATTCGCCTCGGAGAATCTAAGTTCGTTCGCCCCCGAGGCCGACCATGCGCAACACACGACGCGCGTATCTCGCCGCCACGGCGGGTGCGCTGACGCTGGGCACCGCCGGGTGCCTCGGCGGCGGAAGCGGCGGTTCCGGCGACGACGCCGTCGCCGCCATCGGTTGCGAGGTCCCCGAACGCGACGCGGTCAGCTCCCTCCCCACGCCCGTCATCGGGTCCGAGGACGCGAGCGTCGTCGTCGACGTCTGGGAGGACTTCGCCTGTCCCCACTGCGCGACCTTCGCGGTCGACGTCGCTCCGCAACTCCGGTCCGAGTACGTCTCCGAGGGCGTCGTCCGCTACCGCCACCACGACTTCCCGATTCCGGTCGACGACTGGTGGTCGTGGAAGGGCGCTTCGGCGGCCCGCGCCGCTCAGGACGAGGCCGACGACGAGACGTTCTTCGACTTCGCCCACACGCTCTACGAGAACCAGTCGGAGTTCGGCGGCGGCGACGCCGAGGGCTCGCTGTCGACGCTCCAGTCGCTCGCGAACGACGCCGACCTCGACGGCTGTTCTGTCGCCGCGGCCGCCGCTCGCGAGCGTTACCGCCCGCTCATCGAGGCCGAACGAACCGATGCCGTCGACGAGCGCGGCTTCCAGAGCACGCCGACCGTCCTCGTCGACGGCGAGCAGGTCGCCCCGCGGTGGTCCGACCTCCAGAGCGCCGTCGAGAACGCCCGGTAACCGGACGCGAATCGCACGATTCGACGCCCGCACCACCTCCCGCGCGGGATTCGTGCGCGACACCAGCGACGCTTTACGGCGGGGGTCACTAGCCACGAGTATGCACACGACGCGACCGCGGTCCCGACTCCGACGAGGTGACGCCCGGTGAGACGACGCGCCCTCCTCTCTCTTCTCGCGGGCGCGGGCGTCGCCGGCTTCGCGGGCTGTCTCGGCGACGGGACGGCATCCCCGGAGACGACCGAGGCGACAGCCGGAGCCGCCGACGAGAGCACCGAGACCGCCTCAGCGACGGCGTCGTCCGAGGCCGGCGACCTCCCGCTCGTCGTCGACACCGTCGACGCACGGGGGTCGTCGGCCGGCGAGGTTCGAATCCCCGCCGAGGGGACGCCGACCGTCCTCGACCTCTTCGCGACGTGGTGTGCGCCCTGCGTCGCCCAGATGGAGTCGCTTCGGGCGCTCCACGATGAGTTCGGCGACGACGTGGCGTTCGTCTCGGTGACGAACGAGCGCCTCGGCGGCGGCCTCACGATGGACGATATCCGCGACTGGTGGGCCGAACACGACGGGAACTGGACGGTCGGCCACGACCCCGACAGCGACCTGATGCGCGCGGTCCGCGCCAACGGCCTCCCGTATCTCGTCGTCTTCGACGCCGACGGGTCGATAGCGTGGACGCACCGCGGCCTCGCCAGCGAGGAGAACCTCCGGGCGGCCGTCGAGGACGTCGCCTGATGCCCGGGTTCGGTCTCGGTCCCGCGCTGGGACTCGACCCCGGATTCGCCGGCACGCTCGCGTTCGCCGTCAGCGCGGGCGTCGCCACCTTCTTCGCGCCCTGCGCCTACCCGCTTCTCCCGGGCTACGTCGGCTACTACCTCTCCAGCGAGGAGTCGGACCTCGGCGGCGCGGTCGTCCGCGGGGCGGTCGCCTCGCTCGCCGCGCTGGTCGTCCTCGGCGCTATCGGGAGCGCGCTCGCGGTCGTCGGCGGCCGCATCGCCTCGCATCTCGCGCTCCTCGAACCGCTCGTCGGTGCGGCGCTCGTCTGCTTCGGCGTCCTCATGTTCACGGGTCGCGCGCCGAGCCTCCACGTCGTCCTCCCGGAGTACCGGTCGTCCGTGACCGGCTTCGCCGTCTTCGGCGGGGTGTACGGCCTCGCGGCGGCCGGCTGCGTCGTCCCGATTTTCCTCGGCGTCGTCACCCAGTCGCTCGCGCTCCCGACCGGGCAGGCCGTTCTCTCGCTGGGGGCCTACGCCGCGGCCGCGGCGCTCCCGCTTGCGGTCGTCACCGTCGCGGCCGCGCTCGGCGACGGGCTCGCCCGTCTGTTTTCGGGCTACGTCGGATGGATTCAGAAGGTCGCCGCGGTCGCGATGGTGCTCGCCGGTCTCTGGCAGATTTGGCTGGCGCTGTCGTTCTTGGGACACGTCTGAGGGCGCGGCTGGCTGAACACGTAACCGAAGGCGCTCGACTCAGTCTTCCAGCCCCGGCACCTCGCCGGTCGGCGTCGGCAACGCTCGAAGCCGCCGCGGCGGCACGAGGAAGTTGCCGCGGCGCTTGACGAAGATGTACTCTAAAATCCCGTTGTTGACGCGCTGGCGGACGGTCGGCACGTCGGTCAGGTCGGTGCCGTTCATCGCCTCGCGGACCTCCTCGAACGCCGAGATACCGCGCTGGAGCGACGGGAAGTGCAGGCTCGCCACGCCGTCGTCGTCCGACTCGAAGTGTCTGCGGAGGAGTCTGACGTTGCCCTCCTCGTCGCGGTTGGCGCGGGCGGCCTTCTGGGCGTGGCCGACGTGCCCGAACTCGAAGGCGTCGTCGCGGAGGCTGTCGAGCATCGCGTCGATACCGCTGTCGTCGCCGAGGTTGTCGCCGACGCCCTCGACGAGGTCCTGCTCGGCGTGCGCGGGCGAAAACAGCTTCATGACCCGGTGGTAGCGGTCCTCCTCGTCGTACCAGTCCGAGAGGCGCTGGCGGATGTTCGCCACGTGTTTCGTGGTCGCGCCCGCGAACGGCCCCTCGTCGATGGTGACGTACGCTTCGGTGGCCTGATTCCCGGCGAAGCCCGCTTTGAACCCCATGAACAGCGGCGATTCCTCGGGAACGGGGTTCCCGTCCGGGATGCCGTTCAGGTCGGACTGGTGCTCCGCGGGGAGTCCGGCCCCGACGAAGCCCGTCCGCCGGGAGGCGACCGAGAAGACGCCCGAGAGGTCGGCGGCGACGGCGACGCCGTTTGCCTCGTCGGTCTCGCCGAGGAGGGCTTGTTCGGCTTCGAGAACCGCGTCGGCGCGGTCCGACGCGAGGTGGACGAGCGCGTCCTGCCGGTCGAAGTCGGGCGTCTCGAACGGCGACAGCGCCCGCGGTTCGGGCAGGTCGACGCTGTCGGGAAGCGGGTCGTCGAAGCGGTCGAAGTACCGCGGGGTGTAGGCGGCCGACCAGATGACGCCCTCGTGGCTCCGCTCGTAGGCGCGGTCGAGGACGCGGAAGGCGCGCTCGACGGTCTCGCGGTCGGACTCGTCGGGCGGCCCCTCGCCGTCGAGGTCGAGGTAGAGGAGCACCTGATGTCTGGGCATCTCGGCGTTGCCGTGGTCGTCCTCACGGCAGAACTCGTTCCACGCGTGCTGTCGGCTCGGAAGCGTCTCGAACGCGTCGGTCCCCGCCGGGACGGGGTCGTCCGGTGCCCTGTCGAGGCAGGCGGACAGCGCCGCCGCGCCGCCCGCGGCGACCGCGGCCTTCAGGAACTCCCGGCGGGACGGAGACCCGTCGAACATACCTCGGCTAAGGACTTCCCGGGGAAGTCCGTTCTGGTGTGTGCGTCGAAGCTTTCACCCTCGGTCGTGCGGAACGAGAACACGCGCGCTGGCGTTCGAAACGCACACCAAACGGCATTTCAGTACCGGGGCGCTAGCGAGGGTAATGAAACGACGTACGTATCTCCGCGCCGCCGGGGCGGGCGCGGCCGTCGGGCTGGCGGGCTGTCTCGGTGGCGGCGACGCCAACCCGAACGTGTCGCTGTCGAAGCCAGACCGCGAGAACGACGTGTCCAGCGAGGACCTCCCGTACCCGGCGTGGGGCCAGCGGGTCCCCGACGTGACGCTTTCGGACCCCATCGCGGGGAGCGAGGTGTCGGTCCGCGACATCGACGGGCCGCACTTCCACACGTACTTTTTCACCAACTGCATGACCGTCTGTCCGGTCCTCATCAGCGCGCTCCGCGAGGTCCAGATCCACTCGGTCAGCGAGGGCTACGCCGACGAGGTGTCGTTCTACCCCATCACGTTCGACCCCGCCCGCGACGACGCCGACGCCTTCCGCGCGGAGGCCGACCAGATGAACGTCGACATGGACACGGGGAACTGGCACTTCCTCCGCCCCGCCGACGAGGCCGAGGCGAAGTCCGTCGTCGAAGACCGGTTCGGCGTCTTCTTCCAGAAGAACGAGCCGAACGACGAGGGCAACTACATGTTCACCCACCTCGGTCTCGTCTCGCTGGTCAACGGCGACGGCTACGTCGAGCGGACCTACCGCGGCAACCAGCCGGACGAACAGACGCTCATCGACGACCTCACCGCGCTCCGGGAGGCATGACGAGTCGGCGTCGGTTCCTCGCGGCGGGCGGGACCGCCGCGGCCGCCGGGCTCTCGGGCTGTCTCGCCGAACTCGGCCGGCTCTACACGTCGAGCGAACCGCCGGTCGTCTCGGACCGCCCCGACGAGGTGTACGTCCCCACCCACACCGAGGGGATGCGCACGGTCGGCACCGCCGACGCCGGCGACCTCCGGGTGGGCGTCTTCTACAGCTATCCCCACCGCTTCTGGGTGATGGCCGACGAGGGCGACGGCTTCGGCACGTCGCGGACATCAGTCGAGACCGGCGACGACGTGCATCTCATGGCGTCCGTCTGGGACCCCGAGACGGGCGTCGTCGTCCCCGACACCGGACTCTCTATCGAAATCGCCCGCGACGGCGACCTCGTGAGCGAGGAGGTCGTCTACGCGATGCTCTCCCAGCGGATGGGCTTCCACTACGGCTCGAACTTCGGCCTCGACGGCGACGGCACCTACGAGGTGACGGTGGACGTGGGCGTGCCCTCCCTGCGCCTGTTCGGCGACCTCGCCGGGCGATTCGAGTCGCCCGCGACCGCGACGCTCGACTTCGAGTACAGTTCCGGCGACCGCGACGACCTCCCGTACACGATGTTCGACGACCAGCAGGGCGACCCCGGCGCGGTCAGGCCGATGGAGACGGACGGTCTCCCGCTCGGCCGCGGCCCCGAGACGCTTCCGGGGACGGCGCTGGGAGCCGCGACGACCGGGAGCCTCCGACTCGTCGGCACCGCCCTCGACGCCGACCGCTTCGGCGACGACCCGTACCTCGCCGTCTTCCCGCTGACGCCCTATAACCGGCTTCTCGTCCCGCGACTGGGCCTCACCGCGACCGTCGCGTCCGGCGGGTCGACCCGCTTCGACGGCCGCCTCGAACCCGGCCTCGACGCCGACATCGGGTTCCACTACGGCGCGTCGGTGCCGGGGCTCGCCGGCGACGACGCGACCGTCGACCTCGCGGTGGACGTGCCGCCGCAGGTCGCCCGCCACGAGGGCTACGAGACGGCCTTCCTCGACTTCGACCCCGTCCGCCTCGGGTAACGGCAACCGAATCGAACAAGGACAGGGCTATTTTCGTCCGGACCGACCGACCCCGTATGGACTCGACGCGCCGCGAACGAGCGACGCTCGCCCTCGCCGTCTGGGGCGTCCTCGTCTCGCAGGTGCTCCTCTACCCCGGCGTCTCCGACCTCGTGACCGCCCTCGGCGGCGGACGGGGGGAGTACGACCTCTCGGCAGGGATGCTGTTTCTCGTCGCCGAGTTCGCCTCGTTCGTCGCCTTCTCCAGCGTCTGGGGCGCGCTCTCGGACGCGCTCGGCCGGCGGACGTGGCTCATCGTCGCGGGCGCGCTCGGCGGCGCGGCCAGCTACGTCGCGCTCCTCGCGCTCGCGACGCTCCCGTGGCTCGACGCGACCTTCGGCGCGGTGCTCGCCGTCCGCCTCGTCGGCGGCGCGATGACCATCGGCGCGTTCTCGCTGTCGATTACGATGCTCGCGGACCTCTCGGGGGGCAACGGCCGGAACATGGGCGCGGCGGGCATCGCCATCGGCCTCGGCGCGGCGCTCGGCTCGGTCGTCGGCGGCCAACTCACGACTATCGACCCCCTCGCGCCGCTGTACGCGTCGGCCGCGTCGCTCACCGCCGTCGCCCTGCTCGTCACGACCGTCACCGACCGGACGCCCGACTCGACTCGCGTCGGCGTCGGCGTCGTCCTCAAGAAACTGGCCGCCCGGCCGGCGTTCGCGGTCCCGTACGCCTTCGGCTTCATCGACCGCATGACCGCCGGCTTCTTCGCCCTCGTCGGGGTGTACTACTTCCGCGAGGCGTTCGGCGTGGACGCCGCCGTCGCGGGCGGGGTGCTCGCGCTCTTTTTCGTCCCCTTCGCGCTCCTGCAGTACCCCCTCGGCTCGCTGTCCGATCGCGTCGGCCGGTTCGTCCCCGTCGTCGCGGGGTCGGTGCTCTACGGCGTGTCCATCGTCGCCGTCGGCGTCGCGCCCGCCTTCGAACTCGCGGCCGGGCTGATGGTCGTCGTCGGCGTCTTCGGCGCGCTCGTCGCGCCCGCGACGATGGCGCTCGTCACCGACCTCGCCGACTCGGGCGAGCGCGGGGCGGCCCTCGGCGGCTTCAACGTCTTCGGGAGCCTCGGCTTCCTCGCCGGCTTCCTCATCGGGGGCGTCGTCGCCGACGTGGTCGGCTACCTCCCGTCGTTCCTCGTCGTCGGCTTCGCCGAGGTGGCCATCGCCGTCGTCGCGCTCCGGGCGGTGAAGCGACTCGACGGCATCGACGCGAGTCAGACGCCGTCGAGCGCCGACTGAAGCTCGGCGTTCACGACGAGCCACATCCCGCGGAGGCAGACGACGACGGCGAGGCCGACGCCCGCGAGGACGAACGCCAAAAACAGGCCGACGAAGACGCCGCCGCCCCGCGGGTCGGGGACGGTCGCCGCGAACGCGCCGAGCTGGACCGCGAAGGCGACGATACCGGCGACGAGGAACGCGAGCAGCAGTTCGAGGAGACGCCAGAACGTCTCGATTCGCAGGCCGCCGCGGCCGGTGAGGAGGAGGGCGATTCGCCGCGACGCGGCCAGAAGCGAGACGGCCGTGAGAAGGAACGTCGCGGCCGCCGCGAGCGCGAAGCCGACGTGGGCGAGCGGGAGCGTCGGCGCGAGCGACGAGACGAGCGTCAGCGCGACGCCGAGGAGGACGCCGGTCGCGAGGACCGACTCGACGCCGAGAATCGCCGTCTCCGGCTCGTCGCGGGCGATTCGAGCGAGTGTCCCGTACACGGTCGTCCCTCGCTGCGGGCGCTGAAGGCTGTTTCCCTTGGGCCTACTCGTGCCCGGAGACGCGGACCGGCCGGTAGGGCTCTTCGAGGTAGTCGATGTCGGAGTCCGAGAGCTTGATGTCGAGGGCCTCGACCGCGTCTTCGAGGTGTTCGATACTGCTGGTGCCGACGATGGGCGCGTCGACCCAGTCCTTGTGGAGCACCCACGAGAGGGCGAGTTGCGCCATCTTGACGCCCTTCTCGTCGGCGAGTTCCTCGACGCGCTCGTTCACCTCGCGGCCGCCGCCCTCGAAGTAGGGGTGGCCCTTGGCGTGTTCGTCGGTCCGGCCGCGGGTCGTCGCCTCGAACTCCTCGTGGGGGCGGGTGAGGTAGCCGCGGGCGAGCGGCGACCACGGCATGACGCCGACGCCCTGCTTCTCGCAGAGGGGGAGCATCTCGCGCTCCTCCTCGCGGTACAGCAGGTTGTAGTGGTTCTGCATCGTGGCGAAGCGGTCGAGTCCGAGCGAGTCGGCGGTGTACTGCGCCTCGGCGAACTGGTGGGCCCACATCGACGACGCGCCGACGTAGCGCGTCTTGCCGCGCCGAACCGCGTCGTCGAGCGCGCGCATCGTCGTCTCGATGGGCGTGTCGTAATCGTAGCGGTGAATCTGGAGCAGGTCGAGGCTGTCCATCCCGAGGCGGGAAAGCGAGTTGTCGAGTTCCTGCTCGATGGCCTTCCGCGAGAGACCGCCGGAGTTCGGGTCCTCGTCGTCCATCTGGAAGTAGACCTTCGAGGCGACGACCGCCTCGTCGCGGCGGCCCTCAAGCGCCTTCCCGAGGACGCGCTCGGACTCGCCGTTCGAGTACATGTTCGCCGTGTCGAAGAAGTTGATACCGAGTTCGATGGCGCGGTCGACCAGTTCGAGCCCCGCCTCCTCGTCTAAGACCCACTCGCGCCACTCCGGCGTGCCGAAGCTCATACAGCCGAGACAGATTCGGGAGACCTCCATGCCGGTGTCTCCGAGCGTCGTGTACTCCATGCTCGAACATCTTCGCGAGTCGGCAAAAAGGTGGACCAAGCGGTAGCTTCGGTGGGGAACCGGGCCGACAGCCGGAGCGCGTCCGCGCGCCCGAGCGGCGATTGCTGACAGTCAGGCGAACAGGCCGTTTCCCGGCGTCTGAAACCGTCTGTCTCGGTTTATGCTCTCCGGCGTCGTATCATTAATCCGAGGCGTAGCCTCGGTGATTCCGATGTTCACAGCGAAACAACTGGTCGCGCTCCTCGTGAGCCTCCTCGTGGTGGGGTCGCTCGCGGGCGTCGCGGCCGCACAACAGGGACCGTCAGCCGGCGGTGCCGTCGTCGTCGACGAAGGCGAGACCTTCGACGGCGACCTCGACGCGGTCGGCGGCACGGTCGTCGTCGCCGGGACGGTAACCGGCGACGTGTCCGCGACGGCCGGGACCGTCCTCGTGACGGAGACGGGCGTCATCAACGGGAACCTCGACGCAGTCGCGGGCTCCGCGACCCTCGAAGGCACCGTCAACGGCGACGTGAGCCTCGCTGGCGGCGCGGTGTTCGTCCGCGACACCGCCGTCATCGACGGGTCGTTAGACGCCGCCGGCGGCACCGTCCGACTCGACGGCGCGGTCGACGGAAACGTCCGCGTCGGGGCCGAAGAGCTCGCGGTCGGCCCGACCGCTCGGGTCGGCGGGTCGCTCGAATACGACGCCGCGACCGCGACCGTCGACGCCGCGGCCGTCGTCGACGGCGGCGTGCGACAGGTCGACGACCTCGCGGTCGCCGCGCCCGTCGTCGCCGGGACGCCGTTCCAGGTCGGCCAGTTCGAAGGCCCGGTCATCCCCGGTTGGGTGGTCTCGGGCTACTGGCTCCTCGCCAACTTCGTCGTCGGCGCGATTATCGTCCTCGTCGCCCCCGACTTCGCCCGCCGCGTGACGGGTCTCGGAACGAAGAAGGCCGTGCGGAGCGGCGGCGTCGGCCTGCTCGCCATCGTCGCAGTACCCATCGTCCTCCTGCTCCTGCTTTTGACCATCGTGGGCATCCCGCTCTCGCTGGCCGGCGGGGTCGGCTTCCTGCTCGTCCTCTGGGTCGCGGGCATCTACGGCGCGCTCGTCCTCGGGACGTGGCTCCTGTCGCTCGCCGACTACGACAACCGCTGGGTCGCGCTGTTCGCCGGCCTGTTCGTGCTGGCCGTCCTCGATTTCGTCCCGCTCGGGGGCGTCCTCGAATTCGTCGTCCTCCTCGTCGGGCTCGGCGCGTTCGCGCTGGCGCTCCGCGGGGAGTCCGGCGACGACGGCGACGAGAGCGTGAGCGCGCCGGACGAGGGCCCACAAGAGGGCTCGCCGATGGCCTGACGGCGCGGCTCCCTCGCACAACCCGGACGAACAATTATTATGGTCTGTTCTGTCTGTCGAGCCATGGCAGTCGACTACGCGGCCGAGTCGGAATCGTTCGAGTGGGACATCCCCGAGGGGTACAACATCCCCGCGGTCATCGAATCGCACGCCGACGCCTTCGGCGACCGCGTCGCCCTGAAGTTCCGCGACGCCGACGGCGGCCGCGAGGAGCGGACCTACGGCGACCTCCGCGACGACATGAACCGCTTCGCCAACGCGCTCGAATCCATGGGCGTCGGGAAGGGCGACCGGCTCATCCACCTCCTCCCCCGCGACCCCGACGTGTTCGCCGTCCAACTCGGCGCGCTCAAGCGCGGCGCGCTTCTCGTCCCCAGTTCCTCGATGCTCAAGCCCAAGGACATCGCGTTCCGCGCGAACGACTGTAAGGCGACGACCGCCGTCGTCCACGAGTCGCTCGTCGGCATGGTCGACGAGGTGCGCGACGAGACGCCGCTTTCGAACTTCGTCGTCCTCGGCGGTGACGCCGACGACGCCGACGGCTGGACCTCCTTTTCCGACCTCGTCGCCGACGCGTCCGCCGAACACGACGGCCCCGACCTCCGGGCCGAAGACCCGATGTCCATCAACTACACGTCGGGGACGACCGGCCAGCCCAAGCCGGTCCGCCACCGCCACCGCTGGATGCGGTGTTTCGAACTCGTCAACGCCCCCTACTGGTGGGGCGTCACGGCCGACGACGACCTTTCGGAGGAACTGCTCTGGGCGACGACCGGCACCGGCTGGGCCAAGTGGTTCTGGAGCCCCGTCGGCGTCGGCCTGACGACCGGCGCGACCCAGTTCGTCTACCGCGGCGACTTCGAACCCGACACGTTCCTCGACATCATGGAAGAAGAGGGCGTCACCCGCCTCTGCGCCGTCCCGACCCAGTACCGGATGTTCGCCCAGCGCGACCTCGGCTCGTACGACCTGCAACTGACCGAGGCGCTGTCGGCGGGCGAACCGCTCAACCGCGAGCCGATAGAGGCGTTCCGCGAGGCGTTCGGCGTCATCCCGCGAGACGGCTACGGCCAGACCGAGACGGTCGCGCTCCTCACGAACTACCCCGGCATCGACGTGAAGCCCGGCAGTATGGGCAAGCCGACGCCCGGCCTCGGCACGACCATCATCGACGAGAACGAGGAGGTGGTCGGCGTCGACGAAATCGGCGAAATCGCCGTCCCGGTCGGCTGTCCCGGCATCTTCGACGGCTACTACGAGAAGCCGAACCTCGACGAGAAGACGTTCTCGGGCGACTACTACCGCACCGGCGACCTCGCCTCCCGCGACGAGGACGGCTACTTCTTCTTCGAGGGCCGCGCCGACGACATCATCATCTCGGCGGGCTACCGCATCGGCCCCTTCGAGGTCGAAGACGCGCTGGTCTCCCACGAGGCGGTCGCCGAGGCCGCCGCGGTCGCCAGCCCCCACGAGGAACGCGGCAGTATCGTCAAGGCGTTCGTCGTCCTCATCGACGGCTACGAGGGCTCCGACGACCTCGTCGAGGAGTTACAGGCGTTCATGAAAGAGCAGACGGCCCCGTACAAGTACCCGCGCGAAATCGAGTTCGTCGCGGAACTGCCGAAGACCTCCTCGGGGAAGATTCGGCGCATCGAACTGCGGTCCCAAGAGCGGGACTGAGCCGGCGCGCTCCGGGAGTCCATTTCCCCTTTGGCACCTTTCTTTAGGCGTCGTCGCCTGGTGACGCCCATGTACATCGCGGACCAGACGTGGCCCGAACTCGGCGACTACGTGGCCGAGTCGTCGCTCGCGGTCGTCCCCCTCGGCTCGACGGAACAGCACGGCCCGCACCTCCCGCTCGCAACCGACCACCTCATCGCGGAGGCGTTGGCCCGCGAGGCGGCCGACCGGACCGGCTTCCTCTGCACGCCGACCGTCAACGTCGGCGTCAGCCCCCACCACCGCCAGTTCCACGGGACGATGTGGGTCGACCCGCCGCAGTTCCGCGACTACGTGGAGTCGATGACGCGCAACCTCGCGTACCACGGCGTCGACCGGGTCGTGTTCGTCAACGCCCACGGCGGCAACGTCCAGTACCTCCGGGAGGTCGGCCGCCGCCTCCGCGACGACGGCACCATGTACGCCATCGAGTGGATGTGGGACGAGTCGATTCCGGACCTCGTGACCGACCTGTTCGACCACCCCGGCCCCCACGGCGGGCCGAAGGAGACCTCGATGATTATGCATATCGCCCGCGACCTCGTCCGCGAGGGCGAACTCGAATCCGCCCGCGACGGCGGCGTCCCGGACCTGAGCGACGACCACCTCCGCGAGCACGGTGCGCGGACGTTCTACGACGCCGTCGAGAACTCCGGAAACGGCGTCTTCGGCGACCAGACCGACGCGTCGCCCGAGGCCGGCGAAGAGCTGTTCGAGGCCGCGACCGACCAGCTCGTTCACCTGCTGTCGTGGCTCGACGACCAGCCGATAGACGACCTGCTCGCGCCCGCGCACGTCGACCCGCAACCGGGGTCGCGTCGCTAACCCATCGACTGGCCGACACGCTCTTTTTGCCGCCGCCGAAGGGACGCCTATGACCGTCTGGGTCCTCGGCGACCAACTCGACCCGTCGGCCGCGCCGCTCCAGTCCGACGACCGCGTGCTGATGATAGAGGCGCACGCCTTCGGCGACCGACTTCGGTACCACCCCCAGAAGCTCGCGCTCGTCTTCTCGGCGATGCGGCACTTCCGCGACGACCTCCGCGACCGCGGCTACGAGGTGACGTACGTCGAAGCCGAGACGTTCGGCGAGGGGCTCGACCGCTACTTCGACGCCGCGGCCGGCGACGACCTCGTCGTGATGGACCCGCCGAGCCACGGCGCGGGCGAGCGGCTTCGGGAACTCGTTTCCGCCCGCGGCGGGTCGCTCACGCTCGTCGAGAACGACCTGTTTCTCACGACGCCCGCCGACTTCGACGACTGGGCCGGTGACGCCGACAGCTACCGACAGGAACGCTGGTACCGGCACGTCCGCCGGGAGACGGGCGTCCTGATGGACGGCGACGACCCCGCCGGCGGCGAGTGGAACTACGACGACCGGAACCGCGAGACGCCGCCGGAGGGGTGGACGCCGCCCGAGGCCCCGCGATTCGAACCCGACGAGACGACGCGCGAGGTCATCGCGTTCGTCCGCGAGCGCTACCCCGACGCGTGGGGGTCGCCCGAGCCGTTCGGCTGGCCGGTGACGCGCGCGGAGGCGAGACAGGCGCTGTCGCACTTCGTCGAGGTCCGCCTTCCCGAGTTCGGCCCGTATCAGGACGCGATGGTCGACGGCGAGTGGGCGCTCTGTCACTCCCTGCTGTCGGCGGCCATCAACCTCGGCCTGCTCCACCCGCGCGAGGCGGTCGAAGCGGTCGAGGAAGCTTACGAGACGGGCGACGCCCCGCTCAACAGCGCCGAGGGGTTCGTCCGGCAGGTCCTCGGCTGGCGGGAGTTCGTGCGGCACGTCTACCGGCGGTCGATGCCCGAACTGGCCGCGGCGAACCAACTCGACCAGACCGAATCGCTCCCGGAGGCGTACTGGACCGGCGAGACGGACATGCGCTGTCTCTCGGAGGCCGTGGGTCACGTCCGCGACCGCGGCTACGCCCACCACATCGAGCGCCTGATGGTGCTTTCGAACTTCGCGCTCGTCTACGGGGTCGACCCGGCGGAACTCGACCGCTGGTTCCACCTCGGCTTCGTCGACGCGTACCACTGGGTGACGACGCCGAACGTGGTCGCCATGGGCTCGTTCGGCACCGACGTGCTCTCGTCGAAGCCCTACGCCTCGTCGGGGAACTACGTCAACGAGATGTCCGACTACTGCTCGTCGTGTCCCTACGCGGTGTCGAAGACGACCGGCGAGAACGCCTGCCCGTTCAACGCGCTCTACTGGGACTTCCTGAAGGAGAACGAAGAGCGCCTCCGGGGGACGGGTCGGATGGGACTCATGTACTCCCACGTCGACCGGAAGGACGACGAGGAGTGGGACGCCATCCGGGCGCGGGCCGACGAGATTCGGCGGATGGGCCGAGCGGGAACGCTCTGAGGCGAGCGACCGGAGCGACGACGAGCGACCACGACCCGACCGAGGCCGGCGACCGCGAACCGCGAACGCCGCGGCTGGCGGGGTGAAAATGCAGAACTCTGTTCGCTGTCGAGTCGTCGTCGGGCGGAACGCGCCGGACTCAGAGTCGCGTGACGTTGACCGCTCGCGGGCCCTTGTCGGCCTGCTCGATGTCGAACTCCACTTCCTGACCCTCTTCGAGGTCGGGGCCGCCGATGTCCTCCATGTGGAAGAACACGTCGTCGTCGTGGTCTTCGGTCTCGATGAAGCCGTAGCCGCCGGAGGACTTGAAGAATGCAACCTTACCTTTCGCCATTGCGTGTCGAAATGCACCGCTATCGGCCATAAGGATTCCGCCGATTGCTACCACAGACCGTGGTACTGTTTACTACCCTCCGAGTCAGTCGTCGCGCGGCTCTCGGCCGAGCGTGTGGAACTCCTCGTTCGGCCGCATGTCGGCGAACATCGCCATGCGGTTGCTGAGGTTGAAGAAGGCCGTGACCGCGCCGATGTCCCAGACCGCCTCCTCGGAGAAGCCGGCGTCGCGGAGTCGCTGCAGGTCGTCCTCGCCGACCTCGACGGGCGACTCGGTGAGTTTCACCGCCACGTCGAGCATCGTCTTGTGCTTCTCGGGGATGTCGGCGGTGCGGTAGTTGGCGACCAGTTGGTCCGCGAGCAGCGGGTCTTTCGCGTAGATGCGGACCAGCGCGCCGTGGGCGACGTTGCAGTAGTAACAGTGGTTGACGCCGGAGACGGCCACGATTATCATCTCGACCTCGTGGCGTTCGAGGTCGGTGTCCTCGACGAGGGCGTCGTGGTACTCGAAAAAGGGCCGGAAGTGCGAGGGCTTGTACGCGAACGCGGCGAAGACGTTCGGCGTGAAGCCGGCGCGCTCGGTCTCGTCGTCGATGCGCTCGCGCAGGTCGTCCGGGAGGTCGTCGCGGTCGGGCACCGGGAAGCGGCGCATGGCGTCGTCGTCCATGCGTCCCCGGTCTCTCGGGTAGACCTTAACGATTCCTCAGGTTCGAGGGGCGCTCGCCGTTCCGAGTGCCGGGGCTCAGAGCGCGACCGAGAGGTACGCCGCCGCGGCCACGGCGAACACGCCGACGGCGAACAGGCCGTAGTTGGCGACGGTGTTGTCCGCGGTCCAAAGCGAGAGCGTGAACTTCCGGGACGAAAGCGGCCACAAGGGGCGGATGCCGGCCGGCGTGAGCGCGTCGGCCAAGAGGTGCGCGATGATGGTCAGCGCGCCCACGGCGAAGCCGAACGCGCCGAACGTCGTCGCCACGGTCTCGGGTTGGCCCGCGTTGCTGGCGAGGAGGTACGCGCCGCCGCCGCCGACGCCGCCGACGAGGGCGGCGAAGAGGACGGTGTGGGTCGGCCCGCGGTGGGAGATGCCGGGGACGCGCATGTCGTAGTCGGGGAGCATCGCCAGCCAGCACATCGCCGCGCCGGCGGCGAAGGCGAGTTCCGGGCGGCCGGCCTGCACGAGCGCGAAGCCGAGCGGGGCGAACACGAGGAGCGAGACGCCCCAGTGACCGAATCGGTACATCTGGTGTGCCCTCGCGCCCCCGGCGAACAAAACCTTTCGGCCTCCGCGACCGTCAGCGGAGCAATCGTTATCCCCGGTGGCCGCGATTTCCGCGGCATGAGCCAACACCTCTCGTCGTTCCTCTCGGGCCTGTCGGCGCTTGAGGTGACGGCCCTCGTGCTTCTCATCTCCGTCGGCGGCGCGTTCGTCATGGAGAAGGTGGTCATCCGCCTCCTGTTTCGGTACACCAGCCGAACCGAGACCTCTCTGGACAACATCGTCGTCCAAGAGCTTCGGTGGCCAATCGTCGTCACCGTCTCGCTGGCCGGCGTCTTCCTGTTCTCCAGAGCCCCGGCGGTCGCCGAGGCGCTCGTCGTCGAGGAGGGCGTCCTCAACGACTTCTTCGGCCTGCCGTCGCTATCCGTCGGCATCGTCGTCTGGGCGTGGGCGCTCAACCGCCTCGTCAACCGCCTCGTCGACGCGGTCAAGGACAAGGGCAGTCGCTACGACTTCGCGCCCGTCTTCTCGAACGTCTGGACCATCGTGGTCTCGGTCGGCACCATCGGCGCGCTGCTGTACATCTGGGGCATCGAAATCACGCCGCTTTTCGCCGGCGCGGGCATCGCCGGCATCGCCGTCGGCTTCGCCGCCAAAGACACCGTCGCCAACTTCTTCGGCGGCATCGCGCTGTACTTCGACGACACCTACAAAATCGGCGACTACGTCGTCCTCGACTCCGGCGAGGCGGGCACCGTCGTCAAGGTCGGCATCCGCTCGACCACGCTTCTCACCCGCGACGAACTGCTCGTGACGGTGCCGAACTCGGTGCTCAACGCCGCCAAAATCATCAACGAGTCCGCGCCGAACCGCCGCCGCCGGCTGAAGGTCCCGGTCGGCGTCGCCTACGGCACCGACGTGGACGAGTTCGAGGAACTCCTGACCGACATCGCCCTTGACGAGCCGCTGGTCCTCGACACCCCCCGGCCGCGGCCGCGGCTCCGCCGGTTCGGCCCCGACGCGCTGGAGTACGAACTCGTCTGTTGGGTCAACAGCCCGCTCAAGCGCGGGAAGGCGACGCACAACCTCAACCGCGAGATATACAAGCGCCTGAACGACGCCGGCATCGGGATTCCGTTCCCCCAGCGGGACGTCCACGTCCACTCGGCTGACGCCGAGGCGACCCGGCAGTCGCCCGCGGCCGGACTCTCGAACGGCGGGGTCCGGCGACCGGCTCGCACCCGCGACGCGGCCGGCGGGACGGTGACCGACGACGTCGCGGACGCGGACGCGGCAGACCCGGACGTGGACGACAGCGCCTACGACGAGTGAGCGCCCGGCGTCGCCCTGAACGAGCGCCCGCGACGACCGACGGGACCGCTCGCCGGGAACGTTATCCGCGGCGCGGCCGTGGCTCGGGTATGCTTCAACTCGGTCCCGTGGACGGGCTCATCGAGACGTTCGGCCCCTTCGCGATTCCCGTCTTGCTGTTCGCCGCCGGGTTCGTCGGCTACCTCGTGCTCGTCGCGCTCGGGCGGACCGGGCGCGACGAGAGCTGAGTTACTCCTCGACGACGACGGTTCCGGTCATGCCCGCGGCCTCGTGGGGCACGCAGAAGTACGCGTGCTCGCCGGCCGTCTCGAAGGTGTGGACGTAGGACTGGCCCGACTGGACCGCGCCCTTCCCCTCGCCCCATCCGGTCTCGGCCGCCTCTTGGGACTCGAAGCCGCCGGAGGCCCAGTACGCCGCGCCCTCGGGGAGGTCGTCGCCGTAGGCCGTGACCGAGTGCGCCTCGCCGGCGGCGTGCTCGAAGGCGACCGTGTCGCCGACGGAGACGGTCAGCTCCGCCGGTTCGAACGCGACGGCGCTCATCTTCACCGCGTGGTCGGCGTCCTCGGGAACGCCCTCGACGACGTTCAGACCGCCGGTGAGTGACGTGTCCGCGGAGCCGCTTTCATCGGCACTCCCGGCCGCGGGGGCCTTCCCGACTTCGCCGACGACTGCGAACTGGGCGCGGGCGGTCGCCGTCGCGTACGCCTCCGCGGCGGCGTCGACCTCGCTTCCGTCCTCCAGCGCGGCGACGTAGTCCGACAGGGCCGCCTCGAATCCCTCGTAGGCGTCGTGGTCGGCCTCCTCTAATGCCTCGTGGACGCGGGCCTCCTCGAACGTCTGGAAGACGCCGCTCATACGCTCGGACGCGGCGGCTCCGAGGCCGGCGTCCGCGGCCGCGGTGGCGACGACGGCGTACATCGAATCGACCGCCTTCTGACCGTAGGTCTTGGCCGCGCCGTAGGCGTCGCCGCCCTCCTCGGCCGCGGTTCGGACCAAGCCGAGCGCGCCCTCGAACGACTCGTAGAGGTCGTGGTTTGCTTCCTCCAAGGTCTCGTGGTAGCCGCCCGCGCCGGCCTCGAAGAAGGCGAAGGTGGACTGGACGACCGCGCCGGCGCGGG
>NZ_CSTE01000002.1:912117-937921 GCF_001368915.1 Haloferax massiliensis
CCGAAGAACGCGGCCTCGGCGGCCGACACCTCGGCGGTCGCGCCGACGGCCGCCTCGAACTCGAACAGCGCGTCCATCGCGCCCTCGGCGTGGGCCGCGGCGGCGTCGGCGTTCCCGGCGGCCGCGTCCTCGACGAGCCCCGCGAGGTGCTCCTCTTCGAAGCGGTGGTAGAGCTCCTCGGACTCCTCTTCGACCGACTCGTGGAGGTTCGCCTCGTTCTCCTCGAACCGGGCGAAGAGGGATTCGCCGACCGCGGCGGCGCGGTCCGTCTCGCCGACGGCGACCAGTTCGCGGGCGTCGCCGAGGCGAGCGCGGAAGAACGCCGCTTCGAGCACCGTCGCGGCCTCGCCGCCGACGAGCGCCGAGATTCCCGCGAGCAGGTTCTCGTCGACCGTCGCCACCGCCTCCTCGGCCGCCGCGGCGTCGCCCGACTCGGCGGCCTCGGTCAGCGACTCCAGCCCGCCCTCGAAGCCCTCGTAGGCGTCGTGGTCGGCCTCCTCTAAGGCCTCGTGGGCCCGCGCGCCCTCGAAGTGGGCGAACACGTCGCTCGCCACCGTCGCGGCGAAGTCGGCCTCGCCCGCGGCGACCAGTCGGGGCACGTCGGCGGCGCGGGCGCGGTAGAGCGACAGCGCGGCCGCGTGGGCGAACTCGTCGCCGGGACCGCCGAGCCCGGCCAGCACCTCGGCGTCGAAGCCGACCGCCTGCATGAGCGCGAGGTGTCCCGCGCCCGCGACCGTCTCGGGGGCGAGTTCGTAGCTCGCGTCGACCGTCGCGTGGGCGGCGGTCCGGGCCGAGGCGGCGAGCGTCTCGGCGTCGCCGGCGTCGGCCGCGCCCTCGACGGCCGCCTCGAAGGTCTCGTACAGTTCCCCGGAGGCGGACTCAAGCGCCGAGTGGGCGGGCGCGTCCTCGAAGTCCTCGTAGACCGCGGACGCCAGTTCCGCCGCGGCGTCGACCTCGCCGGCCGCGGCGAGCAGGCCGGCGTCGCGGACGCGAGCGCCGAACAGCAGGACGTCCAGCGCGTCGACCACGGCGGCGTCGACGCGGCCGCGCTGGGCCGCCAGCAGGTTGTCGGCCGCCTGCACCGCGAGGTCCGAACCCCGCCCGGCGTCGCCGGCGGCGTACGCCTCTCTCGCGCCGCCGAGGTGCGATTCGAACGTCTCGTAGTTCCGCTCGTTCGTCGCCTCCAACTGCTCGTGTGCGCCCCACTCGCCCGAAGACCGCTCGAAGCGGGCGAACACGTCGCCGGCGACGCGGGCGGCGGTGCCCAGTCGCCCCGCGGCGGCCAGCGCGACGGTGTCGGAGAGCCGGGCGCGCATCGCGTTCCACTCGGCCGCGACGGCGACCGTGGCGTCGACGCTCACCGACGACTCGGCTTCCTCGGTGGCCGTTTCCGCCGCGGTTTCCGTTTCCGATTCGGTCTCAGCGGCGGTCGTGTCATCGGTCGATTGGCCGTTACAGCCCGCGAGCCCGGCGGTCGCGACTGCGAGTCCCGTCGTCTGCAAGAGACGCCGTCTGCTGTAGTTCATAGTTTTAGGCACGCCTAACTATAGAAAAACGCATCGATTTTTAGGCGCCCCGAAAAGTTTGCGCGTCGGTCGGCTCAGTCGGCCGTCGCCGACTCGTCGCCGCGGAAGCGGTCCAGCGCCGACTCGAAGTCGCTGTCGTCTTCGACGGTGTCTTCCCACTCTTCGAGGCCGCGCTCGGCGCGGGTGCCCGCGATGGTGTTGTCGAAGAAGAACGCGATGAGGCCGCCGACGGCCATGCCGGTCGAGCCGATGACGAAGACGGTGTCGGCGACGAGTTGCGTCCCGAGGACGGGGCCGACGAGCGCGACCTGCCGCATCCCCTCGCGGAACGCCGCCGCGCTCCCGACGTTCCCCATGTAGGCGGGGACGGCGAGGCCGGCGAACATGGCGACGCCGACGATGAACACGTTCCGGGAGGAGTCGAGGTCGACGTACTTCAGGTTCGAGAGGCCGACGGCGACGATTTGGCCGAACATGGCGACGTAGAGGCCGCCGACGATGGGGTCGGGAATCGTCGCGATGAGCTGGCCGAAGTAGCCGACGAAGCCCATGACGAGCATCACGGCGGCACCGATTTGGACGACGTAGCGGGAGGCCACGCCCGTGAGGCCGATCGCGCCGATGTTCTCGGAGTAGGAGGTCGAGCCGCTACCGCCCATGACGGCCGAGAAGACGTTCATCACGCCCTCCATACCGATGCCGTGGTTGATGCGGCGCTCGGAGGGCGCGCCGACGCCCGAGAGCCGGGCGACGGCGTGGTAGTCGCCGAACGATTCGACCATCGAGGCCGCGACGCCCGCGAGCATCCCGATGATGAAGGAGGTCGTGAACTGCGGGATGCCGAACGCGACCGACCCCACGACGGGGAGCGAAACGGCCGTCGTCCCCGCGCCGCCCGCGAAGCCCCACTGCAGGGGGTAGATGGGCATGAGCGCCGGGGCCTCGATGACCGTCTGGAGGTTCACGTAGCCCGCCGCGCCGGGGGCGATGACCCCCGCGACCGAGAGGCCGGCGGCGACGACGTACGAGACGATGACGCCGAGCAGCACCGGGAACAGCTTGAACGCCGGGTGCGCGGTGTCGAGGTACTGCGAGAACAGGACGATGAGCGCGAGCGTCAGGCCGAGGAGCCACCAGTTGTTCGTGGCGGACGCGACCTGCGGGGCGTTGAAAAGCGACAGCCCGATGAGCGCGATGGTCGGCGCGATGACGACCGGCGAGATGAACTTCCGGAGGCGTCCGAGCAGGCCGAAGTAGCCGACGAACACCTCGACGATTGCCGCGACGATAATCGCGCCCTGCAGTTGTAAGAGCGCGCTCTGCCACGCGACGCCCGACTGGTCGGCCGCCGTCGCCACGCCGATGACGGCGAGCGCGGGCGCGAGCATCGAGAACGGCGCGCCCTGCACGATTGGGTAGCGGTTCCCGAACGTCGTCTGCATCAGCGTCGCGATGCCGGAGACGACGAAGAACGTCCCGACGAACCGCGGCACCACGTCGGCTGGCATGCCGAGGGCTCCGGCGAGGATGAGGGGGACGGCGATGTTCGCGCCCACCATCGTGAGATAGTGTTGGGCGCCGAGAAGGAGAGCGGTCGGAAGAGGTGGTTTGTCGTCGATACCGTACTGCACGAACGAGGAGGGAGAGGAGTCGTCCGTCACGACCATCCCCCCGTATGCGGTGGTGCGCTCCCGAGCATGGTTGTCCGAGGATTTTGTTCAGACTATATATGTCCTGCTTTTCGCGCGCGTTCGGGGAGCAACGACTTTGTTTCACCGGTTTCATTCGTGACACGTGACCGACCGACACGGGCGTTCGAACGCGGGGAATCGCGACCGATGGCTGTTCGGCTGGGCGCTGGGCTACGCCGCGGTGGGCGCGTCGTCGCTCGTCGTCCCGCTGTACGCCATCGAACTGGGGGCGAACGCGCTGTTCGTCGGTCTCATCGCGGCAACCGCGGCCTTCGCCGGCGCGCCGGGGGCGGTGCTCTGGGGTCGGCTGGCGGCCCGCGCGAAGCGCAGACGGCCGTTCATCCTCGTCGCGCTCGCGGCGACCGCCGGCGCGCTCTCTCTCACCGCGGCCGTGTCGTCGCCGGCCGCGGTCCTCGTCGCCAACGCTCTCCTGTGGTTCGTCGTCGCCGCGGCCGCGCCGGTGTTGAACCTCATCGTCGTCGAGGGCGTCCCCTCGAAGGAGTGGGACCGCCGCTTCGGCGTCCTCAACCACTATCAGGGCTACGGCTGGCTCGGCGGCCTCGTCGTCGGCGCGGTCTGGTCGGCGCTGGCCCCGCGGCTGTTCGGCCTCGACGCGCTCGCCGTCCAGCGGCGGTTCCTCGTCGCGGCCGCGGTCGCCGCCGCCCTCGGTGCCGTCCTCGTCCGCGTCTGGTACCCCGAGCGCTCGACGCTGTCGGCGCGGCGGTTCGCCCGCGTCTCGGCCGGTATCCGCCGGCAGAGCGGCCTCGTCGGGCGCTCGGTCCGCGCGGTCCCGTACGGCCCCTCGCGGCTCTACTGGGCGCTCCACAGCCTCGATATCGACGACCTCCGCGAGCGGATGAGCCCCGAACTCCTCCGGTACCTCGCGGCCGCGACGCTGTTTTTCGTCGGCTTCTCGGTCTTCTTCGGGCCCCTGCCCGCGTACCTCGTCGGCTCCGGGCGGACCGCCGACGAGGTGTTTGCCCTGTTCGTGCTTTCGAGTCTCGGGTCGGCGGTGAGCTACGCGAAGGTCGGCGCGTTCGCGGCGCGACACGACCCCCGGCGGCTCCAAGCCGGCGCGCTGGCGACCCGCGGCCTCGCCTTCCCGGCGGTCGCCGTCGTCGGCACGCAGGTCGCCGCGCTCGCCGGTCTCGTGGCGCTCGGCGCGACGTTCCTCGTCATCGGCGTCACGTGGGCGGTCATCGCGGTGACGGCGACGGGGCTGGTGACGCGGCTCGCGCCCGACCGGATTCGCGGGGAGGCCCTCGGCGCGTACACGGCGCTTTCGAGCCTCGGCGGCGGGGTCGGCTCTGCGCTCGGCGGCTTCGTCGCCGACGCCGCCGGCTACGTCGCCGCGTTCGGTCTCGCGGGCGTCGTCGTGGGCTGCGCGCTCGTCGTCGTGTTGCTCAGCGGCGGGCGGGGCGTCGCGGCGGGAGAGCAGTCGCTCGCCGATTAGGTTCTCGAAAACGAAAGCGGGGCCGGTCGTCGAACCGCCTTACTCGATGGCGTGCACCGGCGAAATCCAGACGACGAGGTCGCCGTCGCGCTTGATGACGCCCTCGATGGAGTCGTCCTTTTCGAGCGGCGGGTCCTCCACGTCGTCCATCGAGACGCGCACGACCTGATACACCTCGTCGACGAGCCAGCCGGTCGCCGCCTCGTCTTCGAACTTGTTCGGGTCGAAGATGACGATGCGCTTGGACTCGCCCTCGGCGTCGATGCTGAGGAGCGATTTCGGGTTGATGATGGACGTGGTCCGGCCGCGGAGGTCCATCACGCCCTCGACGTAGTCCGGCGCGTTCGGCACCGCCGTGAGCTGGCCCTTGTCGACGATTTCGCTCACGTACTCGATGTCGACGCAGTACGTCTCCGGGCCGAGTTGGAATTCCAGCACCTGTACTTCTTCGGCGGAGTCCTCCGCGTCGGTCTCGTCCGCGCTCATCTCGGTCGTGATTGCATCTTGTCGCATGGTCAACCCCGGCGGCGACGGACGCCGCCACCTGATCGCTTCAGAGTGGTCAGATTCAGCGTATAAAGGTACGTACCCGATTATCAGCCGTGATTATCCTCG
The DNA here is from genome assembly GCF_001368915.1 of Haloferax massiliensis. GTDB lineage: Archaea > Halobacteriota > Halobacteria > Halobacteriales > Haloferacaceae > Haloferax > Haloferax massiliensis. Next base: position 917,403 of record NZ_CSTE01000002.1, read on the forward strand.
CCGAGTGTTTATATACCCGATTTCCGAACCTCGGGGTAGATGAGCGGTCTACGAAACGGCACACGAAACAATCCACCGACCCCTCGACGGGGGGCCTGCTCGGCGACCCGTCGCGCCCGTCGTCCCCACACCGGGAGGTGGGGGCGATGAGTTCGGCCGCCGGCGCGGACTCGACGCGAGCGGTCGTCGTCGACGACTCGCGGTTCATGCGGACGCTGATTCGCACGCTCCTCGAAGACGCCGACGTCGAGGTCGTCGCCGAGGCGGCCGACGGCCGCGAGGCGGTATCGGTGGTCGAGGCGAACCGACCGGACGTGGTGACGATGGACATCGAGATGCCCGAGATGAACGGCCTCGACGCGGTCGAGGCCATCATGGAGGAGTGTCCGACGCCCGTCCTCATGCTCTCGGCGCACGCCGAGGAGGACGCCGACGTGACGTTCGAAGCGCTCGACCGCGGAGCGGTCGATTTCGTGACGAAACCGGGCGGCGAAGTCACCTCCGAGATGCCCCGCGTCAAGCGGGAACTGGTCGAGAAGATTCAGTCCGCCGCGGCGGTCGACCTCTCGGCGACGCGCCGGGGCTCCCGCCCGCCGAAGACGGAGTCGAAGTCGGCGACGACCGCGGGGGCGACGCCGGCGGCGTCCGGGGCGACCGAATCGCTGCCGACCGAGGGGTCGACCCTGATTATCGGCGCGTCCACGGGCGGGCCGAACGTCGTCGAACGGGTGCTCGCGGCGCTCCCCGCGGAGGCCGGCCTCCGCGTGCTGGTCGTCCAGCACATGCCGGCCGGCTTCACGAAGCGGTTCGCGGCCCGGCTCGACGGACGCTGTGACTACGAGGTCCGCGAGGCCGAAGACGGCGAGCGAATCGGCCCCGGACAGATTCGAATCGCTCCGGGCGGCTCGCACCTCCTCGTGACCGGCGACCGCGCCGGACGCCTCCGGCTCGAACTCTCCGACGACGAGCCGCTCCACGGCGTCAAACCGGCCATCGACCTCACGATGGCGTCGGCCGCGGAGGCGGTCGACGCGCCGCTGGCCGGCGTCCTGCTCACGGGCATGGGCCGCGACGGCGTCGAGGGCATGTCCCGAATCAAGCGGGCTGGCGGCCACACGGTCGCACAGGACGAAGAGACCTCCGCCATCTTCGGAATGCCGAAGCGGGCTATCGAGGCCGGCTGTGTCGACACCGTCTCCGCCGACGGACGAATCGCAGACGAAGCACTCCGCGGGCTCACTACCTGACCATGGACGAAGAACTCTACCAAGCATTCATCACCGAGAGCGAAGAGAGCATCACGCAGTTGAACAACTCGCTTCTGTCGCTGGAGTCGAACCCGGACGACACCGAGGCCATCGACGACATCTTCCGGCAGGCCCACACGCTGAAGGGCAACTTCGGCGCGATGGGCTTCGACAACGCCGCGACGGTCGCCCACGCCGTCGAGGACCTCCTCGACGAGATTCGCCACGAGCGACTCGACGTGACGGCCGAGCGGATGGACCTCGTCTTCGACGGGATGGACCTCATCGTCGAGATCCTCCACGATATCGAGGAAAACGGCGAGTCCACCATCGACCCGACCGACACGGTCGAGGAGATTCGCGCGGCCGTCGAGGACGGCGGTGACGCGGGAAACTCGAACACGGCGGCGTCTGACGAGGCCGACCGCGAGTCGGTCGACCTCGACACGCTCGCCGCCGACTGCGTCGACACGGACGCCCTCGACGCGACCACGCTCACCCACGCCCACGTCGAACTCGACGCGGGCCAGATGAAGGGCGTCGACGCCGGCATCTTCCTCAGTAGCATCCCCGAGGACCTCGACGTCGTCGGGGCGAACCCCAGCCGCGACGCCATCGAGGACGGCGAGTTCGGCGACGGCTTCGACCTGTTCGTCGCCGAGCGCGACGCCGCGGTCGTCGAGAGCGAACTCGACGACCTCTGGAAGGTCGCCGCGGTCGAGACGACCGACGTGTCCGACGCGCTCGCCGCCGGCGACGAGGCCGCCGACGCCGGCGACACTCCGGCGGCCGAGTCGGAGGTTGACGCCCCGGCATCGGACGGCCCCGGCCAGTCCGCTGACGCTGACGGCGCTGTCGACAGTGACAGCGACGCGGCGTCCGACGACGCTCCCAGCGTTGACGACGGGAGCGAAGGAGACGCCGACGAGGCCGAGCCGACCGAGAGCGACGAAGAACCGGAGTCCGGTAAAGAGAAGAAAAAGGAGGCCCGCTCCATCTCGGCGGTCAAGTCCGTCCGCGTGGACGTCGACCAGCTCGACGAACTCCACGAGCTCGTCGAGCAGTTGGTGACGAGCCGCATCAAGCTCAGAAACGCCATCGACGTGGGGCAGACGACCGCGCTCGACACGCTCGACGAACTGGACAAGATATCGTCGAACCTCCAGAACACCGTGATGGACATGCGGCTCATCCCGCTGAAGAAGGTGTTCGACAAGTTCCCCCGACTCGTTCGCGACCTCGCCCGCGAGCAGGACAAGCGCGTCTCGTTCAAAGTCGAGGGCGCGGACATCGAACTCGACCGCACCATCCTCGACGAGATTTCCGACCCGCTGATGCACGTCCTCCGGAACGCCGTCGACCACGGTATCGAGGAACCCGACGTGCGCGAGGAAAACGGCAAGTCCCGCACGGGGACCATCCGGCTCTCCGCGCGCCGCCAACACGACACCGTCATCGTGACCGTCGAGGACGACGGGAGCGGCATCGACGCCGACGCCGTCCGCGACAAGGCGGTCGACAAGGGCGTGGCGACCCGCGAGGAACTGGACCAGATGCCCGACAGCGAGGTGTACGACTACATCTTCCACCCCGGATTCTCGACCAACGACGAAATCACGGACGTCTCCGGCCGCGGCGTCGGCATGGACGTGGTGAAGACGACCGTCGAGTCGCTCGACGGCTCGGTGTCGGTCGACAGCGAACCCGGCGAGGGGAGCACGTTCAACATCCGCCTGCCGGTGTCGGTCGCCATCATCAAGGTGCTTTTCGTCCAGGTCGAAGACCGCGAGTTCGGCGTCCCCATCAAGTACATCGACGAGATAAGCCGCCGCGACCGCGTCCAGACGGTCAACGGCGCGGAGGTCATCGTCCACGAGGAGACCATCTTCCCCCTGATTCGGCTCCGCGAGGCGCTCGAAATCGACTCGCCCGAGCCCGACGACGGCATGGTGGTCCGCATCCGCCCCGACGACAGGCAGGTCGCGCTCCACTGCGACGGCGTGACGAAACAGGAGGAAGTCGTCGTGACGCCCCTGCAAGGGCCGCTGTCGGGCGTCGGCGGGCTGTCGGGAACGGCCGTCATCGGCGACGGGAACGTCATCCCGATTCTGGACGTCTCGACGCTCGCGCTCCCGGCCGACGGCGAGCAGGCGATGCGCGAGTTCGACCCGAGCCAACTCCCGGACACCGCCGAGGAGGCCGCGGACTGATGCCCTCGTCGTCGACCGACGACCCGGCGTTCGGCCGGCTCCTGGACTACATCGAAGACTCGCTGCGGTTCCAGACGAGTTCGTACAACGACGCCTACCTCGACCGTCGAATCTCCGCGCGGATGCGGCGGCGACGCGTCGACGACTACGGGTCGTACCACGACCTCCTCACCGACGACGAGGACGAACAGCAGGCGCTTTTGGACGCGCTGTCGGTCAACGTGACGAGCTTCTTCCGGAACCCCGAGGTGTGGGAGGCGCTCCGCGAGGTGCTCCGCGACCTGAGCTCTCGGGGGAGCCGCCACGACCCCATCAAGGTATGGAGCGCCGCCTGCTCTGACGGCCGCGAGGCCTACTCGCTGGCGATGCTCGCCCACGACGACGACCGCGTCGACGAGCGCCGCATCGAAATCGTCGGTACGGACATCAAACGCGAGATTCTCCGCGCCGCCAGAGCCGGCGAGTACCGCGCCTCCGAGACGAACGACGTGGCCGAACAGCTCGACCCAATCGGGCGCTGGGAGCGCTTCGTCGACCGCGACGACGACAGCTTCCGGGTGAAAGACGCCGTCACCGACATGGTCAGCTTCGAGCGTCGAGACCTCATCCGCGAGGAGCCGCCGGGGACGTTCGACCTCGTCGTCTGCCGGAACCTGTTCATCTACATCAACGCCGAGTCCAAGCGGGCCGTCTTCGAGACGCTCGGCTCCGCGATGAAGCCGGACGGCTACCTCACCATCGGCATGACAGAGACCATCCCGCCGACGTGTCGACAGCAGTTCGACCCCGTCGAGAAACGACTCCGCATCTACCGCGCGAGCGACACCGCGGTCGGGAGGTGAGCGATGAAACCCGGTGAGCAAAAGCTCGGAGACACCCGCGGGCGGTTCCTCCAGGTCGTCAAGAACGGCCGGGAGATGCACGACGTGGACTGGACGAGCGGCCGCATCCTGCTTTCGAACAGGCGGCTCATCCTCGCCGGCACCGGCGGCAAGCGGACGATTCAGCTCTCGAAGATACAGGAGTTCGGCGGGCGGTACGACGTGAACCAGCGCATCGCGACCGTCTCCGACTACTTCAGCGTCCACATCCCGTCGGGCGTCGTCCTGCTCGCGCCCGTCGACTACGACGAGTTCGAGACGGACTTCTTCGGCGCGCTCCTCAACACCGAGCAGTTCCTCGCGCGACACCCCGCCGTCGCCGGCGGCGTCGTCCAGAACACCGAGTGGGAGAAATCTCGGCTCAAAGTCGAGACGGAGGCCGTGAGCATGGCGACCGTCGGCGGCAAGTTCGTCGAAATCCGCCTCGACGACATCGGCGACGTGAAGACGGGCGAGCGGACCATCGTCGACGAACACCGGAGCGTCATCGAGGTCGAACACTCCGACGACGAGGGGACGAGCCTCCAGACGTACATCTCCGGCTCCGACCGCGCCATCAGTTTCCTCTACACGCTCCTCAGGGAGGGCGAGGAGCTTTCCGAGACCTCTATCGACCTGAGCGAGACGGACAAACAGGTCCTCACGGCACTGTACTCCGGCGTCTCGCCGTTCGACATCCCGAACTTCCTCGGCCTCGACGTGGACGAAGTCGAGGAACTGTTTCAGCGACTCATCGACCACAACGTCGTCGAGGAGATTCGCGTGCGCCACGAGGTGCAACTCAACGCCCGCGGCCGCAGCATCGCCTCCGACGCCATCAACGAACAGTAATCGACACTCGGATTTTCGCGGCGCAGTCGCCGAACGCCGAGCGACGCGTCGCGCTCGTCAGTCGTCGGTGGCGCGCCGAGAGGCGCGTTCGAGCGCGATGCCGCCGTAGACGCCACCCAACCAGAGTCCGGCCGATAGAGCGATGTCACGCACGCGCCCGCCGGGTTCGAGGGATAGCCCGTACGCCGCGAAGATAGGTACGAGGGCGCTCAAGACGCCGACTATCGTGTACCAGAAGTGGTCGTTCGGCCCGGACCACCGCCAGCGGTACGCGGGGAACGCGGCGACTCCGAAACCCACGATTGTGTACGTGAGAAGGAGGGCGACGCCGACCAACGCGTGGCCGTCGGAAGCCGAAGAAATAGCTGACTGCACTTCCGAGTCCCAGCCCGACGAGCGACGAAGTCCGCGTCCGCATTGACGCAGAACTAGTTGCGAAGTTGATATAATTTCCCCGGCCACGGGGCGACCCCTCTTTTTGACAAAAAGCCCGCCCTCAGACGTTCACGTCTTCGATTTCCTCGTTGACGACGAACCGACCCTGCGGCGTCAGCGAGGTCGGGAGCTCGTCGTCGCCGATGAGTTCCTCATCGTGGAGCTTCTCCAGTTCCGCGTCGAGGACCGCCTCGTCGACGCCGAGCAGTTCGCTGAAGTCGACCTCTGCGGCCATCTCGCCTGCGGAGTACAGCCCGACGAGGACTTCGAGGCCCTGTTCGGTGACCTCGACGTCGCGGACGCCCGACTTTATCCAGTGGTAGACGAGTCGGAGGTAGCGGCCGAGGATGTTCATCTTCCGCCGGGAGTCGAGCGTTATCTCGGAGGTGACCGTCTGGCCCTGTTTGACGTGCTGGACCGAAAGCACCAGTCGCGTTTCGCCGTCGACGGTCCGTTCGAGCACCTCGAAGAAGATGACGCTCGCGAGGTCGATGTGGAACGGCTCGCCGTCCTCCGTGAGCGGGCCGTCGTCGTCGGGGAACGTGACGGCCTCGTAGTCGAGATGCAGGCCGGAGGGCTGTCGCTCCGTGTCGAGGACGCGCCCGCCGATGCGGGCCGGGTGGGTGACCTGCGCGCGCGAGCCGTTGAGCGCCGCGCGGAACAGCAGCAGCGAGAACTTCTCGATGGTCTCGCGGTCGCCGCCGATGACGGTCGTCCGGCGCTGGCGGCCGATGATGTAGCCCACCATCACCGTGTAGTCGAAGAACTCCTCGACCTCCGGTGGGACCTGCCCCACGGCGATGTCGAAGATGGAGGTGATGGGGATGACGGTCTTGGCCTTCGACGTGGCGAGGATGAGCCGTCGCTGGCTCATCAGGACGCGGCCCTTGACGGGTTCGAACGAGGCGTTGCCGCCGGCGACGAAGTTGGCGACGAAGTCGACGACGATGGACTCGCCGTCGCTGGTCCGCCGTTCCGTCTGTTTCTTCGAGCGCGCCCGCTCGCTTTCCTCCCGTTCGTCCGACGGCTCCGACTTCTGCCGGCGGTACGCCTGCAGGAGGTCGCTTTTCGCCACGTCGCCCCCTTCGGGCGCGCGGGAACGGGCCTCCTGTGCGGTCTGTTCGCCTGCGGCGTCTGGCATCGAATCTCGGGTCTGTGGTCCGTCGTCAGTCATATGCTGATCAGTGCTCCTGCGAGCGACGAGGTGGCGACCGCCATCAGCGAGCCGACCCAGACGAGCATCACGAAGTGGAGGTAGGCGTTCGCCTTGTGCCCGCCGTCGACCATGCGGATCATGAGCGACGACAGCAGGGCGTTAAACAGGATGATGAGCGTGAGCATGTACTCGATGAAAGGGACGTCGTAGACGCCGGCGTAGATGAGCGTCCCGAACTGGAGGCTGTCGAGGTTCATCTGCGTCGAGAACGACGCGAGAATCTCGACGACTTCCAGCCCGATGAAGAAGGCGAACGACGCGGACGCCGTGATGCCGTAGAGGACGCCGATGAGGGTGACGGTCGACTGCTTTCGCTGCCGGCGGAGCTTGATTATCTCGTTCATGTTGCGGCTGATGAGTTCGCCGAGGAGCTTCGGCTTGCCGCCCATCGACCGGCCGACGTTGTACATCTCGGAGAACTTCTGGACGAGGTAGGAGTTCGTCTCCGCGGTGAAGAAGAACCACGAGCGGTCGGGGTCGAGGCGCATCCGAAGCCGCGTGTACAACCGGGCAATCTCGCGCGAGAGGACGCCGAAGTCTTTGGTCTTGAGCGTCTTCAGGACGGCCGTCGTCGTGCTCTGTTTCGCCGTCTCCGAGGCCCCGAGCGCGCGGATGAAGCCGGGGTACTCCTCGTCGCGCTCGCCGATGCGCCGCTCGTGGCGGCGCGCGACGATTCCCGGGACCGCGAGCGGCGTCAGCGGCGTCGAGATGAGGAGCGGAATCGGGAGTTCGATCATGATGGGTCGGACCGTCGCGCCGACGGCGGTCAGGTTGAACGTCCCCAACGCGAGTACGAGGATCATCGTGATGGAGAGGCCGACCGCGCCGTACAGCGTGATGTCTATCTGTCGGTTCGCCTTCGTCCGGTACTCTGGCTGGTGGAACCAAAGCGGGTCGTACGGCGACATCGTCCGGATGACGAAGTAAAAGCCCAACTGCACGAAGACGAAAAGCACGATGACCGCGCCGATGGTCATCGTCGCGTCCGTCCCCGTCAGGATGGGGAGCACGATGGCGTTGATGATGGCGAACGTCATCGACAGAATCATCGAGAGGTAGAGGTCCTTCATGACCTCCAGATTCCCCAGCGCGCTCTCGTAGACGGTGATGTACTTCTGAATCATCGCGTTCTGCTCGCCGAGGAGGAAGTCGTCGATGCTCTGGCCGGCGTTGATGGAGTACGCGAGCCTGTCGAGGAAGTCGGCGAGCGGCTTCGACGGCACCTCACGCGCCCGCCGCTGACAGGCGTCGTCGAGCGATTGGTTCCACGCGTCGACGAGCTGGACGATGCGGTTCATCTCGGTCGCCAGCTCGCCGTATTCCTCTTCGCGCGCGAGCGTTCGGAACACGGCGACGCGGTCGATGTTCGTCGTCGAGAGGACGGTCATGTGCGTGATGAGCAGGTGAAGTTGGTTCTCCAGGCTGCGGCGCGTCTGCTCGACGAGGAGCCGCGGGTAGAGGACGGCCCCGCCAAGGAGCAACACGCCGAGGAGGAACACGGGGATGCGGACGAGGAGGGGAAACGGAAGCGCGATAGCCCCGGCCAGAGAGAGGACGAAAAACACGATGGCGGGGCCGAGCACCGCGAGCAGGTAGCGCGACAGCTCCATCGGCATCTGCTCGTACGACTCGATGATGTCGCTTATGAACTCCCGGACCTGCACCGCCTGCATCGACGCGCTCTGTTCCCCTGCCATCTCACTACACCCTCGCCATGTCGAACGGCAGTCCCTCGACGCCGTCGCGCTGGAAGTCCTCGATGAGTTCGTTCACCTCGTGGTAGCCGAGGACGTTCTCCTGAATCGCCCGGCGGACGAGTTCGGCGCGGAACTGGATGTCGTCGTATATCTTCCGCGTGTCGTCGTAGCCGAGGAGCGTCGCGACCTTCTGTTCCATGATGAAGGAGTTGTTCATCCCCTGGAAGACGATCTCGTCTTGGACGGGGTCCCAGTAGAACGCCTCGCGGGTGACGACGCCGCCCATCTCCTTCGAGTAGCCCTCGATTTCCTGGACGCTCGTCACCCGACGGAGGATGTCGTTGCCCCGGCGGACGCGGTTCTGGAACAGCGCGATGTCGCAGTTGTCCATGAACGTCTCGGGGACGTTGATTGGGTCGCCGGTAAAGCGCTGAATCATCGAGACGATGTCGGAGGCGTGGAACGTCAGCATCACCGGGTGGCCGGTCTGAGCCGCCTGGAACGCCATGCGGCCCTCCTCGCCACGGACCTCCCCCACGATGATGTAGTCGGGGCGAGAGCGGAGCGCGGCCGCGACGAGGTCGAACATGTCGACTTCGGAGTCGGAACCGCGGCCCTCCCGGGTGAGCAGTTGCTGCCACGTGTCGTGCGGCGGAAGCACCTCGGCGGTGTCCTCCGCCGTGTAAATCTTCGAGTCCTGCGGGATGAACGAGAGGATGGCGTTGAGCGTCGTCGTCTTGCCCGACGCCGTCTCGCCGACCACGAAGATGGTTCGTTCGTTCTCCAGCGCGATCCAGAGGTACGCGGCCAACTCGGGCGACAGCGTTCCCCACTTGGCGATTTGGAACACCGAAAGCGGCACGTCGTCGCCCTGACGGATGGTGAGCGACGACCCCTTCAGGGACACGTCGTCGGAGTAGATGATGTTGATACGCGAGCCGTCGGGGAGCGTGGAGTCGACGATGGGGTGGGCGTCGGAGACGGGGTCGCCGATGCGTTCGCCCATGTTGCGGAGCCAGTTGTCGAACTGCTCGGTGTCGTCGAACTCGACGCTCGTCTCCAACAGCCCGAAGGTCCCGTGGTCGACGTCGACCTGACTGGGACCGATAACGTGAATGTCCTCGTTCTCCGGGTCGCGCATGATGGGTTCGAGCGGGCCGAGGCCGACGATGTCGCGGACGAGCCGGTACTGAATCTTGTCGTAGGTCGTCTGAGAGACCTCGATGCCGGCCACGTCGAGTCGTTTCGCCACCGAGCCGAGCGGTCCCCGGTCGTCGCCCTCGATGTGGACGATTTCGGACAGCAGTTCCTCGATGCGCTCTTCGTAGTCGGCGCTCTCCTCGGGTGCCGGCTTCGAGACGCTTCGTTCGAGCAGTTTGTCCTTGACCCGAGCGAACACGTCGAGTTCGTCGTCGTCCATCTCGGGTTCGATGGTGTAGTACTTCGTCGTCTCGCCGAAGTTGCCGTATATCTGGCAGAACACGGGGCCGCCCAGCGGGTAGATGATGTTCGGACGCCGGGACTCGTAGTCGCCCGGCTCGTCGACGAGCATCGGGAACTCGCCTGTGATCTGTCGGAACCGCTTGAGGTGGTCCCGGAGGTGCGGCCACTGCATCGCGAGGCGCTTGAGATCGTCCGACAGCCTGGCGGAGCCGTGTTCGGTCGCCATCTACGCCACGCTCCTCGACTCGATGACGAGCCCGATACCCGACCGGACCGAGAAGCCGACGCGGTCGCCGACCTGCTGGCCCATCCCCGCAAAGCGCTTCACGAAGATGTTCCGCCGAACGTCGTTTCCGACCTCCACCATCTCCAGTTCGAAGTAGACGTCGGCGATAGAGCGGAACGGACCGATGGAGCCCTCGTCGACCGACGACGGGTCGACGGTGATGATGATGGTCTTGCCCTTCGTCGTCAGCTCGCGGAAAAACGAGATGATTTCGAGGGCGGCCTGCCGCTCGTCGTTCTGCCGGACCAGCGCCTCGAACTGCGGGTCGTTGCGCAGGATGGCGTCGAACGTGTCGATGATGATGACGTCGGCGTCCCAGAGCGTCTCGGCGTCCATCAGCCGCCGGAGGAGCTGTTTGCGCTCCTCCTGGCTGCTGCCGCCGGAGAGCGCGCCGCTGCTGTCGATTTCGGCCTGGAGAAACAGGATCTGCTCGTCGAGCAGATGCTTGACGATATCGTACGAAAGCGAGTGCATCTGGTCGAGGAAGCCGCGGACGCCCAGCTCGGTCGAGACGAGCGTCACCACCGTTTCCTCGTCGCAGAAGCCGTAGCTGAACCGCTGCGACAACACGCTTTTACCGGCGCCGTAGTCCCCTTCGATGAGGACGATGGCACCCTTTGGGATGCCGCCGCCGAGTTCCTTTTCGAGACGGTCGTGCCCGGATAGCCCGAGAGAGAATTGACTGCTCATGGTACGCGGAATTCGAACACCTCTTCGTCACCGTGGACGACGACGGTCATCCGGTAGTCGCCCGAGGTCAACGCGATGTCCGTCACCGTGAGTTCGACGACGTTGCTCGGCCGCCACTCGGTGCCGTCGACGACGCTCACCGTGACGTTGGTCTGATACTGTCCACCGACGATGATGTCGAAGCCGCCGCTGGTCGCCGGCAGCGTCCGGAGACCGGTGTTTTTGACGTACACCGAGAGTGTGTCGCTCGCGCCGTCGTAGACGCCCGCCTCCGGGTCGCTTATGACTTCGATGTCGGTTCTGATCTCCGTGCTCACGTCGCCGCCGCGCTCGTCGACCGAACTGCTGATTCCGGTCACGGTGTCGATGAGGACGCCCGAGACGCCGGCGGCGACGACGATACTGGCGATAAACAGGATGAGGCTCGGAACGGAGATATCGGCCATCTAGCTCACCACCTCCGTCGCGGCGACGCCGCTTCCGGTGACGACCTTCACCCGTGCGGGCGTGGGGTCGGCGTCGACCACGAGGCTGAGGTTCTCGCCGGCGTACCAGAGGTCGGTCGCGGCGTCGCCGTCGACGGTCGCGTTGGCCGACGGCACGTCGACGTAGGCGTTGTCGACGAGCAGGGTGGTCTCGCTCACCGACAGCGTCTCCGAGCCGACGTTCGTCAGGTTCACGGTGAGATTGCCCGCGTCGTAGCTCGCGTTCGTGACTTCGATGTCCGTGTTCGTCCGTTCGAGCGCCCGCTCCGCGTCGGCGTCCTGCGCTTCGAGCACGTTCTCCGACGCGTTGGACGCCGCTGTGTACAGCGTCCCCGTGGCGATGAGGACGCCGAGGAAGATGATGGCAGTCGAGCCGCTAACACCGAATCCCATCGAATCTCCCCCCGTAGGCGACCAGTTCCTCGTACAGCTGTCCCCGCGGAACGTCCTCCGCGAGTCGACAGACGTACGCGAGGCTCGTCTGGTGGTCGTCGATGCGGAGTTCGTGGTCGTCGGCGTCCTCGACCGACGGCGCTATCTGCCCGACGTGGGCGTTCAGCTCGCTCTCGACGGCGCGCGATATCCAGTCCTGCTCCCGATACTGGCGGAGCGCGCGCGACGCGCCGAGCGCGCCGCCGACGGAGACGAGGTGTTCGGCCCATTCGAGCACGAGCACCTCGGAGACGTAGTTCGACGGGAGCCCCGTCAAGTAGGCGTCCGACGCTTCGACCGACGCGGCCGGCTCGGGTTCGACGGCCGCCTCGTCCTCGTCGTCCGACGGCTCGTCTTTGGCCACCGCCGCGGTGGCGTACTCGGCCTCCAGTTCGTCGAGCGTCTTGCGGACGTCGCCGTCGGCGTCTTCGACTTCGGAACCGACGTCGAGCGGTTCGTCGGCCGGGTCGTCGTCCTCTTCCTCGCCGTCGTCTACCTCGGAATCGAGCGGGTCGAGGTCGTCGACTGCCCCGTCTTCGCTCTCGTCTTCGAGGCCGTCGAGCTCGTCATCGATTTCGTCGTCGAGTTCGTCGTCGAGTTCGTCGTCGAGTTCGTCGAGTTCGTCGTCGAGTTCGTCGAGTTCGTCGTCGAGGTCCGCCTCCGCGTCGTCCTCGTCGTCCCAGCCGCCGCCGTCCTCGTACTGCTCTTTGAGGTCGTCGAAGCTCGCGCCGCCCGCGCCGCCCGAGTCGTCGGCCTCGTCGTCCTCGTCGTCGCCCTCGTCGAGGGCGTCAGCGGGGCTCTCGCGCTCCGCCTCCACGAGTTCGTCTTCGGCGGCGAGTTCCGCTTCCTTCGCGCCCTCCTCGGCGTCGAGTTCGCCGAAGTCGTCGTCGAAGAACGACTCGGCGTCGGCGTTCGCCACCTCGGGGTCGAGGTGCTCTTCGTCCTCGGCTTCCGCCTCGAAGAGTCCGAACGAACCGCCGCCGTCGAGGCCGCCCATCTCGCGGGCGTCGTCGACGAACGGGTTGATGCCGCGGGTGACCATCTCGTAGATGTCGAGCAGTTTGCGAATCGTGTCGTCGAGCTCTTCGACGGTCTCACCGATCTGTTTGTTCTCTTCGCGGACGGTGTTCATCCCCGACGAGATGGCGCTTACTTCGTTCTCGAGTTCGCCGATGCGATCTTCGAGCTCTGCGAGTTCCTCGCTGTTGTCGTCGCCGAATCCGCCGAAATCGTCGTCGTCGAATCCGTCGTCGAGGTCGTCGCCGAAGTCACCAAACTCGTCGGAGAGGTCGTCGATTCCCTCCTCGAATCCAAGTCCATCGTCTGATGACATGTGTTGTCCTTCCGTCGTGTCGTCCCCGGCGTCGGCCGTGTCTTCGTCGTTCTGCCACTCCATCATGCTCGCAGCGAGCACCTCCACACCGTCTGCGGGGTTGCTCGTTGGAGCGACGGCCTGTCACCCGGCCGAGCGGCGGACCGGCCGGGGCGGTCCGACGGACTCGGGGGAGCAGGTAACATTGGTGCAAAGGTACGTAAGTCGGTACAAGAAAGTTCCCGTCCCGTTATCAGACCCGATATTTGAACGGTTCCGGGTTTCTCGCCGGAAAACGTGTAATAAAAGTCAGACGACGCCGTAGCGGCGGTAAGAAGAATTATCCGGCGTCGGCACGGAGGTTCCTCCGACAGCCAACACACGGTTTAACACAATCATGACAGAACTAGTCAAGACCGGTGTCGAAGGGCTCGATTCCATCCTGAACGGCGGTATCGTCAAGAACGCCGCGGTGCTCATAAGCGGCAATCCCGGGACGGGCAAGAGTATCCTCGGACTCCAGTATCTCTACAACGGCGTCGATCAGTTCGACGAGGGCGGTCTGTATCTCACCTTCGAAGAGACGGAAGACGACATCCGCGAGGCGGCCGAGTCAATCGGTTTCGACCGCTGGCACGAGTACGTCGAGTCCGGCGAGATCCAGGTCTACGACAAGCGGACGCTCCTCCGCGACGGTGACTTCTCGACGACGCTCGACCGCATCCTCGGCGACCTCCAGGACACCAACTACGACCGGCTCGTCCTCGACTCGCTGACGATGTTCCAGCTGTTTTTCGACGACGAGAAGGAACAGCGCCAGTACCTCTTGAAGTTCATCGACATCCTGAAGGACAGCGGTCTCACCTCGCTTCTGACCACCGAGCAGTCAGCCATCTTCCCCGAGACCGACATCGGCCTCGAAAACTTCCTGACCGACGGGAACATCTACCTCATCCAGAGTCCCGCGGGCGCGACGAGCAACCGCTACATCTGGGTGGCGAAGATGCGCAAGCAGAGCATTAAGAACTCGATGTTCCCGCTGGAAATCGCACAGGGCGGTATCAAGATATACGAGCAGGCGGCCGGGTTCTCGATGGTCGGCGAATCGCCGCCGTGGTTCGGCGAAGAGACCGAGTAACGGGTCGGACTCGACGGCTGGCGACTCCAGTCTCGGCGACGCTGTTCCTGTTTTGACGTCTGGCCGTTCAAACTCTCTTGCACACGAGAACGCGCCGCACTCGTCGACGTCGTTCGTGCCCGTCTCATCGACTACCGCCTCCTTCCAGTTCGTCTCTTCTCACCGCCGCGACCCGGCCGCGGCGGTTGCCCGTCGAATGGACGCGGCGTCCGCCGGTGTCACCCCGGCCGAGTTGTGCCGTGGACCCGCGTACTTCGGACAAACGACAGCGCCGCCGCTCGGGAGTCGGCGTCGCTAAAATAGAAGGAAAGCTAGGGCCGGATTACAGTTCGACGGGTTCGCTCTGCGTCTTGCCGGCGAGTTGCTGGGGCATCGTCAGGATGACCTGCGTCGTCCCGCCCGTGCGGGAGGTGATTTCGAGGCTGACCTGCTCGCCCGTCGAGAGGCCGCCGACGAGGTCGTCGTCGTTATTGTTACTGTCTTCGATTGCGGCCGTGTCGATGGTGACCTCGTAGCGGTCGTTCATGCTGTTGAGGACGCCGAACGAGCCGTCGTCGTCGGTGACCTTGGTGAGACCGAACTCGTCGCTGTCTGCGACGCCGGCCGCGGAGTCGTTCGTCGCGGAGTTGTCCCCGGTCGTCACCGTCTGGTTGGTCAGGGTGACGACGCTGTCGCCGCTGAGGTACTTGATGGAGGTCTCGTTCATGTCCACCGCGTCGGAACCGGCGGCGAGGCGAACGGTGAGCGTGATGTTGTCGATGTCCTCTTCGCCGCCGACCGTGCCGTGCGTGTTGAGGACTTCGACGCGGTTGGTGACCTTGTTCACGGACTGCTGTCCGGCGTCCTCGGCGGTGGCTTGCAGGAAGCCAGCCGTGTTCACGAGGACGCCCGCCGCGATTGCGGCGACCAGAACCATCGCGATGAAGACGATGAGAGTCCCGATACCGACCTGACCGCGGTCGTCGTCAGTAATGTTATCGAACATGTGAATCTCCTATAGTGCGATGGGGTCGTTGTTGTCCTTGCCGGCGAGCTGCTGGGGCATCGTCAGGATGACCTGCGTCGTGCCACCGTTGCGGCTGGTGATGTCGAGCTTGACGGTCTGGCCCGTGGCCGTCCCGTTGGCGGCGGCACCTTCGACCGTGGAGGTGTTGATGATGATCTCCGCGCGGTCGGACTGCTCGTTGAGGACCTCGAAGGAGCCGTCACCGTCTTCGAGAACGCCCGCCGTGAAGTTGTCCCCGGTCGTCAGGTTGGCGGCGTCCCCTTGGTCGTTGGCGTCGTTGGTGTCGTTGTAGGTGAGGGTCCGTGCGGTCGTCTCACTCAGGTACTTCACCGTCGTGTCTTCGAGAGAGACACTCCCAGAGCCGGCCGCGAGCCGGACCGTCAGGAAGACTTGGTCAACGGTTCGTTCCTCACCGGTCTGGTTGACCAGCCCGTGGGCGTTGACGACGTCGACGCGGTTGGTGACCTTGTTCACAGATTGCTGTCCGGCGTCCTCGGCGGTGGCTTGCAGGAAGCCAGCCGTGTTCACGAGGACGCCCGCCGCGATTGCGGCGACCAGAACCATCGCGATGAAGACGATGAGGGTCCCGATACCGACCTGACCCCGGTCTTCGTTGATGTTTTCGAACATGAATTTCGTGGGTTTGGTCCCACGCTCGGTGGGGAGCGGGGAACCGTCACTCGTCAACTTGGAGAGGGCCTACATAACGCTACGGCCCTCAATATCAAGACTGATACCGAACGTTCGGTACGTCGATAGGTAAGATACTTCGCACGCTCACGCGAGCCACTAATCGGCGCTCGTCTCAGAAAACGTAGGAGAAAAGACCGGAGCCGGAGCAGGTTCAGTCCTGCGTAATCTTCCGCCACACGTCGTCGAGTTTGTTCTTCACCTCCGGGCGTTCGGTCACGCTGACGGTGTAGTCGTCGCCCTCGAATCGAACGACGATCTCGTCGACTTCGCGGCGGTAGACGTTCGTCCGTCGGTGCTCGTCGGAGAGAACCCGGTCGTGCAGTTCGAGGAGGCCCGCTGCCGTCAGTTCCTCGATCCGGCGATAACAGGTCGCAATGGGGATGTCCAACATCTCGCTGAACTCCTGTGCCGAGTGGGGTTCGTCCGCGGCACGGAGGATATCCGGGTTGTATTCGTTCCCCAGCGCTGAGAGGGTCCTGTCAGACTCCATAGATAGAGATTCATCAGAACGCGCTGCTTGTCAATGTGTTGGTTGTCTATCTGCCACGTTCTCAGTCGTAGTAGTGAGTCTATCACGCGCGCCGACGATGGGATTATATGCCACGGCACCGAGCATCCGCCGATGGACGACGAGGACGAACGTCCTCCCACTCACCCAGAGGAACAGGGGGTCGTCGGGACGGACGAACTCGATATCAGTCGCGACGAGCACGTCGCGGCGCTCGACACGGGCCGGTACGTCATCTCGACGGGGGAAAACAGGCCGCCAGCGCCGGTCGACGACGCGGCCGGCAACGAGAGTGACCCCTCCGAATCGGACGGGACCGCAGACCCCGATTCGGAGGCGGCTGGTGAGGGCGACGGCAATACCGGCGCACCCGAACTCGTCCTCCCGAAAGACCCGAAAAAGCGGGCCGTGCTCGCCCGCCGCTTGCTCGCCGAGCGCGTCGGGGCGGTCCGCGCGAATCACGCGCTCGTCACTACCGCGCTCGTCGACGGCGAGGTCACCCGACACGAGACCGTCTCCGACGACGTGACCGAAGTCGTCCACTCGTTTCTCACGTGGTACGCCGAGGCCGTCGGGAGCGCCGACACGCCGACCGACGAGGTGCTCGGCATCCTGCTTTTAGCCTCGGAGGTGCAGGTCACCTACCCCGGCCGGGCCGTCGAGGCGCTCGCGGCCGCGAACGGACTCGACCGCGACGACAGTATCGGCGACCTCCTCGACGCCGTCGAAGAAACCGGCGCTTCGTTCCCGCCACGTCGGCGCTGACGACGGCGACCGCCCTCTGAGCGCTCTCCGAGAATCGGCGTCGACGCGTCGTGAGGCGGTCTGGCGTGCTCCCGATGACGTATCATCCTTGATAATGGGGAGGAAGGGTTTATGGTGTGATTTTCGGAAATCTGGAGGTATGGCAAGCAAGGTACTGGTCGTGGACGACTCCGCGTTCATGCGGAATCTCCTCAAACAGCTCCTAGAGGGTGAACACGAAGTCGTCGGCGAGGCCGAAAACGGGGTCGAAGCGGTGGAACTCTACCGCGAACTCGAACCCGATGTCGTCACGATGGACGTCGTGATGCCGATTCGAAACGGCATCGAAGCGACGTCCGAAATCAAGTCGCTCGACGCCGGCGCATCGGTCATCATGTGCACGTCGGTCGGACAGGAAGAGAAGATGCGCGAAGCGGTCGAGGCGGGGGCCGACGGCTACATCACGAAACCGTTCCAGAAGCCGAACGTGCTCCAAGCCATCGCCGACGTGATTCAGGCAGAGGCATGAATCTCGACGTCCGGTCGCTTCGCACGTTCAGTCGGCTCGCCCACTCGGGCGCGGAGAAAGCCGCGGGCTCTCTGACCACACTCGCGGGCATCGACACGTACGTCAACGTCACCAAGGTCGAGCTCGGGACGAAGTCGGACGTCGAAAGCGAGTTCGCCGAACGCGACCTCGTGAGCGTCCACATCGGCTTTTCGGGCGGCTTGGACGGCCACACCGTGTTGGCGTTCTCGCCCGAGTCCGCAGAGCGGTTGGTCGACGCGTTGATGCCGGGCATCGACGCCACCGACGCCGACGGCGAACTCGCCGAGAGCAGCCTGAAGGAGGTCGCGAACATCATGCTCGGCGGCTTCATCGACGGCTGGGCCGACTACCTCGACACCACCGTCGACATCACGACGCCGACCTACGTCGACGACGAGAACGACGGCCCGCTCGACCACGTCGACGCCGAGGGGTTCGAAAACGGCGGCGACGACGAGCACGTCCTCGTCTTCCGCAACCAGTTGGAGGCCGCGGACAACGCCATCGAGTTCGACCTGTACATGGTGCCGACCGCCTCGTCCATCGGGACCATCGTCGAGGCGAGCGGCGACGACGGCGCGCTCCCGGTCGAGTCGTTCGCCGCCTTCTCCGAGATGATAAACGACGGCGCGAATCAGGCCTCGGAGGACATCACGGCGATGACGGGTATCGACACGACCGTCGAGGTGAGCCGGCTGAGCTTCGTCCCCATCGAGGGGGTGCCGATGTCGTTGACTGACGCGGTCCGACGCGGCGTCGTCTTGGAGTTCAGCGGAACGCCGAGCGGCTACATCGCCATCCTCTTCGACGAGCCGTCGGCCGAGAACATCGCCAGCAGCCTCCTGCCGGGCATGGAGGGCGACGAGGCGATGCGTCAGAGCGCGATTCAGGAGATCGGGAACATCACCACCTCCGGCTTCCTCGACGGCTGGGCCAACGCGCTCGAAACGACTATCGACATCTCGCCGCCGAAGCACGTCCACGACATCGGGTCGGCCATCATCGACCCGCTCGCGACAGACCTCGCGCAGTCCCAAGAGTACGCGTTCCTCATCGACTCGACCATCCGAACGGACGACGACGAGTTCACCTGCGACATCTACGCGCTCCCCGACGAGACGGAGCTTCGAAAGGCGCTCAGGAAGCTCTCACCCGCCGCGTGAACCCTCCGTAGAGGTATCTCAATGCAAGTGTACACCACGGACACACCCGCGGCCCGCTCCGGTCGAATCAAGGTCGGAATCGCCGATTTCGCCGTCTCCAGCGACGAGAGCACGCTGACGACGAGCGGCCTCGGCTCCTGTATCGGCGTCGCGCTGTACGACCCCGAGACGGGCATCTCCGGTCTCGCACACGCCATGCTCCCGGAGGCGGACGACGGCAGCGAGCCGGCGAAGTTCGTCGACACCGGCGTCGAACTCCTGCTCGCCGAGATGCAGGCAGTCGGCGCGGACATCGACCGAATCGTCGCCAAAATCGCCGGGGGAAGCACCATGTTCGACTTCACTTCGGCCGACGGCGACGGCAGTATCGGCGACCGAAACGTCGCAGCGACGCGAACGACGCTCGACGGGTTCGGCATCGACGTCGTCGCCGAGGACGTCGGCGGCTCCCACGGCCGCTCGTTGGAGCTCGACAGCGAGACCGGCGACCTCCGCGTGCGGAGCGCGAAAAGCGGTACCCACGTCCTCTGAGTGGGCCTCTCTCTTCTCGACGCGGTTGTGCCGAAACCGTATCCCGCAGGTCGCGTCAAAACCGTGCCCCGAATCCACGTGGGCGACCGGTGACACCGAGGCCGGGCGAGGACGACGGATTTCGAACTCCGGGACAGTTTGGTATCACCGTTGATAATGGCTCGAATAGATTTATGTCGCCTCCTTCGAATGCTTTCACCGAAACGGTACGACAACGCGTGTGACACACCGGACAGCGCCCCGCGCTCTCCGCCGCCCTGAGTCGGGGAACTCGGGGGTCGTGCCGTCTTGAACGAGGTGACCCTATGTACTTGGACCCGGACGAATACGACCCAGACGAACTCCGACGTATCGCGCGCGACGCTCCACGGCCCAGACGGAACGGCGACGGCAGATTCGACGATAGCCGGTACGACGACGGCCGGTTCGACGATAGCCGGTACGACGACGGCCGGTTCGACGACCGGGGACCGTTCCGGTTCGACAACCCGCTTTTCGACCGGAGCCGACAGGAAGCGTCCGAGGCGCTTCGGTCGAGCCAACTCGAACACCTGCTCGTCCACCAGTCCCGCGGCGAGGAAGACGGCGTCGAAAAGCCGTATCTCCGCTCGCTGCCTGACAAGTACGGCGCGGAGCGCGTCGTCTTCGACTGGCTGGAGTTCCTCGTCCTCAAAGGCGGGTTCAAGCGGGCGATGGACGCCCTCCGGTACTACCAGACGGTCGACTGGCTCACGCCGGGCGTCGAGGAGACGCTCCGTGACTACCTCCTCGGCTTCTCCGCCGACGTCGACGAACCGGCCGACCTCGACGTCGACGACCACCTGTTGAGCCTGGTCTACGTCGCCCGTCTCTCCTCGATGGTGTGACGCCGACCGCCGGGTCTCGAAAACGGTCTCTCCTTGCGACAACCGAGTGTATCCCATGACTGCGCGAATCACCCCGCCGAGTCCGAATCGAGTTGATACCGTATGACGAACGACGCGGGGCGATTCGCGCAGTCATGGGATACACTCGGTTGTCG
>NZ_CSTE01000002.1:938919-988539 GCF_001368915.1 Haloferax massiliensis
CGGCCATCGGCGTCAAGTTCGGGAGCGCCCGGACGGCGCTCGTCTTCGACGACGGCGACGCGGAGTCGACGGTTTGCCTCCCTTCGTGTCTGGCCGACGACGACGAAAGCGACGTCGCGCTCAGCGGCGACGAGCGCGTCCGCTGCGACGAGGCGGCGGTCCGACGGGCTCCCGAACGAGGCGAGTTCATGCTCCGCTCGGGCGTGCCCGCGACCGCCCGCGACGCCGAGTTGTTCGAGCGGTTCGTCCGCGAACTCTGCGAGCGACACGACCTCCCCGCGGAGAGCGCCGTCGTGTACGCGATGCCGACCGTCGACGACAGGGTCGGCCTCGCGAACTTCGGGACCGCGGTCGGCGAATGCGGTCTCGGCGAGGCGCTCGCTCGCGGGGTTCCCGAATCGCTGTGCGCGTCGATTCCGCCGCTCGGCGACGGCATCGAGGCGGTCGACGAGGTCTTCGTCGCCGTCAACCTCGGTGCGACGAGCCTCGAAGCGTGCGCCTACCGACACGGAACGCGATTGCTCCCGTTCGTCTCCGCGGACGCGTCCGGCGACCGCGTCGACCGGCGCATCGCCGAGGCTGTCGAGGCCGAGACCGGCGGTCGCGCGACCATCGACCCCGTCACCGCCCGCGAGTACAAGGAGGGCCACGCCGACTTCGGCGGGTTCGAACCCTTCACCGACGCGGTCGAACACGGGAGCGAGAGCGCACACGAGTTCACCGTCGAACGAGGTGTGATGGAACCGCTCGACGACTACCTCGACGACGCGGTCGCCGAGCTCGGCGACTTCTTCTCGCGGTTGGCGAACGCGCACATGAAGACCTATCAGCTCGCTCGCGCCCGCCCGCTCGTCGTCTCCGGCGGGATGGCGTGCATCCCCGGACTGGTCGAGGAACTCGAATCGCGTCTCGCCGCGGAACTCGACCGCCCCGTCGACGTGGTCGCTCCCGACGACCCGGCGACCGCCGCGGCCGAGGGCGCACACAGGCTCGCGGTGCGACTCCGAGACCGGGACGCGGCCTGAACGGTCGGGAACCTCGTTTTTGCGCTGGCTTTGTTGCAGTCCGTAGAACCGACTAGAGCAGAGATGCACAGGGAGAGCGCGTTCGGCAACGCTTCGGAGAACTGGTGATCGAGTAAGGAGTCAATCGAGTCGCGACACCCAACTCTCACGGGGAACCCGACAGGAGTACAGTTGAAACCTTGAAATACTGACCGCCTACCGCGACTGTCCACCATCTAGATACGTGTGTGAAAGGTGAAGGAATTCCCCACCACCATGGAGAATACCCCACCTTCGTTCCCTTAACCGAGCGGACGTCTCGGTTAGGCAAGCCGGTGTTTTTTGTCAGAGGCACCCCGGCACCCGACAGTATTGGTCTATCGAAACAAAAACGGAGCGATTTATTCAGGATCGCCTCGGTCGTCCGCGGCCGCAATCCGGTCCAGTCAGTCCGTCTCTGACTCGCTCGTCACCGTGCCACCGTCGCCGACGGAGACCGCTCGGTCGGCGCTCCGGAGGCCGACGATTGCGACGGCCCCTCGCGGCTCGTTTTCCGCGAACCGGAGCCGACCGTTCGAGCGGTCGATTATCCACTGGACCAACCAGAGGCCGAGCCCGCTTATGTGCTGGAGCGGCGTCTCGGTTCCCGATTCGAGGACGGACAGTTCGGCGTCGGGGACGCCCGGTCCGTTGTCGGCGATTCGAATCTCGACGTAGTCGGTCGAGGGCTGACTCCGCTCGACGGTGACCGAGACCTCCGGGACGACGCGGTCGTTGTGTTCGAGCGCGTTGTCGATGAGGTGCTTGAGCGCCGACTCGATGAGGTCGTCCGCGGAGACCCACATCTCCTCGGGCAGGTTCCGATGGACGATGGCCTCGGGGTAGTCGGACTCGACGTCGTCCAACTGCGTCTCGATGCGCTCGACCACCTCGACGGGTTCGAGGCCGGACGACTCGCGGGTGAGCGTCGTGTCGATGTGCCGGGTCTGCTCGCCGAGTTCGACCAGCGACGACGCCTTCCGCTTTATCGTCCGAGCGTGGTCTTTCGACTCGGCGGGGATGCGTTCGTCGAGGAGGAGGTCGGCGTGGCCGAGGATGACGTTCATGTCGTTTCTGAGGTCGTGCCGGAGGACCCGGTTCAACACCCGGAGGCGCTGTTCGTAGCGATGCCGACTCGTCACGTCCCGCGAGTTCAACACGACGCCGCCGACGGCGGGGTCGTCGAGGAGGTCCACGCCCACCGTCTCGAACCGCCGCCACGAGCCGTTCTTGTGGCGGACTCTGAACTCCGCGCGCACGGGCGAATCGCCGGTGACGACCTCGTCGAGGGTGTCGGCGACCCGGTCTCTGTCTTTGGGGTGGACGAGGTCGAGCACCGACTCGCCGACGAGCGCCTCGGTCCGATAGCCGAGCACCTCCGTCACCGAGGGGCTCGTGTAGGTCCGTTCGCCGGCCTCGTCGAGGACGGTGATGACGTCCCGCGAGTTCTCGATGAGCGCGCGGAACTCCTCTTCGGTGCGGCGGCGCTCCGTCACGTCGTAGAAGAGGAGCAAGCGCGCCCGGTCGTTCGTCTGGCCGCCGAGGGACTCGGCGCGGACCTCGAAATACCGGCAGGCACCGCCGTCTTCGACGACCGCCTCGGCTCTGTCGCCGCCCTCCAACACCGCCCGAACCTCGGTCGGGACGCGGACGCTTTCGAGGACGGACTCGCCGATGCAGTCGGCGACCGGCCGCGCAAGCAGTTCCGAGGCGGCACCGTTCGATTCGACGATTCGGTCCTGTTCGTCGAGGACGACGACGGCGTCGCGCATCTCCGAGAGAATCGCGTCGCGGGCGATGGGCGTGATGTCGAACAGCTGGTGTCTGAAGAGCGCCCAGAGCACGACGACCGAGCTGACGCCGATAGAGACGGGGATCGGATTGATGCGGAACGGGAAGAAGAACTCGCCGCCGAGCGCGGCGAGAGGGATCACCCCGGCGACGAAGAGAAACCCGGCCTGTCGACGGTGGATGTTCGTGCTCTTGAGGTACGTCCGCGCGATGACGCTCACCCCGATGACGGCGACGCCGAACCCGTACACGGTGTGTGCGGCGAGAACGAGGTCCGGACCGAACGGACCGAGGAAGTCCGCGCCGGAGACGGTGAATCGGTCCGGTCGCGCGGCCCGCCAGAGGACGAGCGGCGACCCGAGCAGTCCGTGCGAGGCGTTCGTCAACTTGAGGGAGATAGCGACGGCGGGTTCGACGGCCAGAAAGCCGAGCATCCGCGAGGAGAGCAGTTGGTCCTCGCCGGCATAGACGAGCGTGAAGACGAGCCATATCGTCGGGAGCACGGCCGCGCCGGCCCACGCCAACTGCGCGTAGAACAGTTCGCTGGCCGGCGTCGTCGCGAGGAAGACGAAGCCGTACGCGGTCGCCCAGACGCTCCCGGTGAGCGTCAAGAGCGCAAAGGGGAGACGGACGCGCCGCGAGTAGAGTCGGAACCGACCGAGAACGACGAGCGTCACGACCCCGGCGAGGATGCCCGCGGCGAACAGCGCGTACGCGTGTGGGTACTCGACGCTGGTCATGAGGTGGTCGTGGCTCGCATCTGTGACTCTCTTGGAACTGTTCTTTCCGATGAGTGTCACATCGGATCGATATCAAACGTGTAGCCGGTTCGGAACTTAAGCGGTTCGCCCTGTCTATCAACGCTGATATCGGGCTGGTTCAAGTCGGATCGGCCGTATAAGTCCCGGTAGCGCACTGTCGTTCCACCTGCCACTCGCCCCCATCATCCGATTATCAGTCACCCAGTTCGGACGACTCGGTCGGCCCGCGGAACCACGGAACTGTCACGCGTCGGACGTTCGCCCGAACGCTTAATTCGGATGGACGCACACGCAGGGATAGATGCCGCGCGAGTCACGTCACCCCGCCGACGCCGACGACCCGACCGGGCCGAGGCCCCGTCGCGGGGCCGGCGACCGAACGTTCGACTGGGCGGACCCGCCGACGAACCGGACGTGGCGCGACGTGGCCCACGAGCGCCTCCTCGCAACGACCGCGGCGGTCACCTCGGACGGCGAGCCGTTCCTCGACGACGTTCCGCGGACCCCGCGGGCCGAGCGCGTGCTCCTCGACTGGTGTGTCCACCTGGTCGAGCGACTCGGCGGGCGCGGCGCGCTGGAGATGGCGTCGTACTACCGCGACATCGGCTGGATCGGCGACGGGGCCCACAACGCGATTCGCGAGCGCGTCGTCTCGTTTACCGTTCCCGCGGACTTCGAAGACGCGCCGACCGAAGAAGACCACGTCCGCAGTTTCTCGTACGTCGCCCGACTGTCGGCGATGGCCGACTCGGAGTGAGTCAGCGCCGGACTCGACGGCCGCTCAGAGGCCGAGTTCGCGGCCGATGATGAGATGTTGAATCTCGCTCGTCCCCTCGCCGATCTCCATGAGTTTCGCGTCGCGGTAGAACCGCTGGGGCGCGAAGTCGGTCGTGTAACCGTAACCGCCGAGCACCTGCACCGCGTCTTCCGCGACCTCGCGGGCGGCCTCCGAGGCGTCGAGTTTCGCCAGCGCGGACTCCCGGCTCACCCGCTCGCCGGCGTCGTACCGCGTCGCCGCCTTGTGGGTGAGCAGTCGCGCACGCTCGGTCTTGCGGTGCATCGAGACGAGTTTGTCGCGGATGGCGTCGAACTTCGCAATCGGCCGGTCGAACTGTTCGCGCTCTTGAGCGTACGATTTCGCGTGGCCGTACGCGCCCTCGGCGAGCCCGACCGAGAGCGCCGCGATGGAGATGCGGCCGCCGTCGAGGGTCTTCATCGTCTGTTTCCAGCCCTCGCCCTCCTCGCCGAGGAGGCGGTCCTCGGGCACCCAGCAGTCGTCGAAGGAGAGCTCGCAGGTCGGCGAGCAGTTGAGTCCCATCTTGTCCCACTCGGTCGTCACCTCGAAGCCGTCGTCGTTCTCGGGGTCGACGATGAACGTCGAGATGCCGTCGTAGCCCGCGCCGGGGTCCGTCACGGCCTTCACGAGGACCGAACCGGCGACGCTCGCGTTCGTGATGAACTGCTTCGTGCCGTCGATGACGTAGCCGTCGCCGTCCCGCTCTGCGACGGTGTCCATGTCGCTGGCGTCGCTCCCGGAGCCGGGCTCGGTGAGCGCCCAGCCGCCGAGGTGCTCGCCGGTCGAAAGCGGCGTGAGCCAGCGTTCCTTCTGCTCGTCGGTGCCGAACAGCTCGATGGGCTTCGACGCGAGGCTGACGTGGGCGGCGTACGACAGGCCGATACCGCCCGAGACGCGACCGAGTTCCTCGACGACGAGGGCGTACATCAACTGGTCGCCGCCGAGGCCGCCGTACGCCTCGTCGATGGGGACGCCCATCACGTCCAACTCGGCCAACTGGTCGAATATCTCCGCGGGGAACCGGTGTTCGTCCTCGATGTCCTGCGCGATGGGGGCGATTTCTTCCTCGCAGAACTCGCGGACGGTGTCCCGAATCATCCGGTGTTCGGCCGGGATGTCGAAGTCCATGCGGCAAACTATCGCCGTGCCGGACATAAACTAATCGAACGACCATGAAGGATATGTGGCCGTGGAGGCGAAAGCGGCGGCCCGCTCCGGGACGCTCCCACCGCGTGGGAATGGCCGGTCGGGTCTTTTTGCGCCGCGCTCCGAGACGCTCGTATGTACTCTCACATCCTCTTTCCGACCGACGGAAGCGACTGCGCGGACGCCGCCTTGGACCACGCCATCGAACACGCCCGCACCTACGACGCGACGCTCATGGCGCTCTACGTCGCGGACGTGCGCGAGGTCGGCTACGCCGCGCCCGCGCTCTCGCTCGAACGGGTCCGCGAGGCGCTCCTCGAAAGCGGCGAACAGGTGTTAAATCGCGTCGCCGAGCGGGCCCGCGAGGCCGGCGTCGAGGTCGAGACCGTCGTCAGCGAGGGCACGCCCGCGAGCGAGATTATCCGCCACGCCGACGAGCAGGAGGCCGACCTCGTGGTGATGGGGACCCACGGCCGGAGCGGCATCGACCGCTACCTCATCGGGAGCGTCGCCGAGCGCGTCGTCCGCGGCTCCGACGCGCCCGTGTTGACCGTCCGACAGGAGTCGGCGTAGGCCCACGAGGTTAAGCCGCCCCTCGTCTTACGGGGGTGCATGGACCTCCGTCGGCTCGTCCGCGGCCGCCTCGGGTGGCCGCGTCTGGAGACGGTCGCCCGCGAACTCGCCCGGCGATACGACCGCGACAGCCTCCACATCCGATTTCTTGAGGCGGACAACTGGCTTTCGACCCCGATGGTCGTCGACGACGAGTGGTTCGTGAAAGTCATCTCCAAACAGAACTCGCTCGTCCACGCCGTCTTCACCACCGGGCGGAACCTCGGCGCGTTCTCCAGCGGGACGGAGGGATTCTTCGGCCACTTCGGGACGCCGCTGGAGATGGCCGAACACGAACTCGAAGCCACGAAGCGACTCCGCGACATCGGCCTGCAAGCGCCCGCGCCGGTCGAGGCGTTCGAGGTGGACGGCCTCGGCGTGCTCGTCCTCGAATACCTGCCGAACTTCCACACCCTCGACACCGCCCCGCGGGAGGAGGTCGAACGGCTCGCGCCGGAGCTGTTCGCGGCGCTCGCGGAGATGCACGACAACCACCTCGCCCACGGCGACCTCAGAGCCGAGAACGTCCTCGTCCGCGAGGACGGCATCTACTTCATCGACGCGACGAACGTCAACGACGAGGGGATGCGCGACGCCCGCGCGTACGACCTCGCCTGCGGGCTGGCCGCGCTCGAACCGCTCGTCGGTCCCAAGCGGGCCGTCGCCGCGGCGCTCGACTCCTACGACGCGGACGCGCTGTTGGACGCCGTCGACTTCCTCGACTTCGTCAACATCCGGCCCGACCACGACTTCGACGCCGCGTCGCTCAAAGGCGAGATAGAAAAGCACGCGGCGTAGTCGTCGGGGCCCGCGAAAACAGAACGAAAAACGCCGGGACGCGGGGCGCGAACCGCGCTACTCGCCCTCGACGCCCTCGTAGTCCGCGCCGCCCATGTAGAGCCGCGAGACTTCGGGGTCGTCGAGGAGGCCGTCGGCGTCGCCCTCGTAGGCGACGGTCCCCTGGTCGAGGACGTAGCCGCGGTCGGAGATTCCGAGCCCCTCGCGGGCGTTCTGCTCGACCATCAGGACCGCCGTCCCGAGTTCGTTCACCTTCTTCACGTCCTCGAACACCGACTGAACGATGTTGGGCGCGAGGCCCGCCGACGGTTCGTCGATGAGAAGCACTTCGGGCTCCATCACGAGCGCGCGGGCGAACGCGAGCACCTGCCGCTGGCCGCCCGAGAGCGTCCGCGCCTTCGCCGAGCGCTTCTCGTCGAGAATCGTGAACTGGTCGTACAGCTCGTCGATGCGGGCCTGCAGGCCCTCGGAGCGGGCGACGCCGCCCATCCTGAGGTTCTCGTCGATGGTGAGAGAGGAAAAGACGTTGTCAACCTGCGGGACGTAGCCCATCCCGACGCGGACGAGGTCCTCTGGCTCCTCGCCGGTGATGTCCTGCCCACTCAGTTCGACCGAGCCGGTCCACGGCTTGAGGAGGCCGAACACCGTCTTGAGGACGGTCGACTTCCCCGCGCCGTTCGGCCCGATGATGCAGACGATTTCGTCAGATTCGAGGTGGAGCGTCAGGTCGCGGAGGACCTGCACCTCGCCGTAGCCGCTGTCGACGCCGGCGACGTCGAGTGCGCGGTTGGTCACGGGCCGGCCCCCCCGAGATACGCCTCGATGACGCGGTCGTCAGAGCGGACTTCGTCCGGCGAGCCCTCCATGAGCACCTTCCCTTGGTCGAGGACGATGATGCGGTCTGCGAGGTCCATGATAAACGGCATATCGTGTTCGATGATGAGGAAGGTCTGGCCCTCCTCGTTGAGTTCGCGGATGAACCGCTTGATGTCGTTCGCGAGCGTCGGGTTGACGCCGGCGACCGGCTCGTCCAAAAGCAGGATGTCGGGGTCCGTCGTGAACGCCCGCGCGAGCTCGACGAGCTTCATCTGCCCGCCGGAGAGGTCGGTCGACGGCTGGTCGATGAGATGCCCGATTTCGAACCGTTCGAGCAACTCGCGCGTCTGTTCGATGTTCGCCCGCTCCTCTTCGGTCACGTCGGAGCCGGAGAGGAAAAGCGAGAAGACGGACTCGCCTTTCTGCGGGCCGGGACCGACGAGCATCGCCTCGCGGACGGACATCCCCTCCAGCCGCCGGGGCGTCTGGAAGGTCCGAACGAGCCCCTTTCGGGCGCGTTCGTGCGGTTCGAGGTCGGTGACGTCCTCGCCGTTGACGGTGACGTGACCGGCGTCGTTCTCGTAGAAGCCGGAGATGAGGTTGAACAGCGTGGACTTCCCCGCGCCGTTCGGTCCAATCATCCCGGTGATGGTCCCGCGGTCGACCTCGATGGAGACGCCGTCGGTGGCGACGAGGCCGCCGAACGCCTTCTCCAAGTCGGTCGTCTTCAGAACGACGTCGTCCTTGTCGAGGCGCGCTCCCTCGTACGCGTCGTCGTTCATCGGTCGTCACCCCCGTTCGAGACGGTCCCGCCGTCGGAGGCGGCACCAGAGGCGGGTGCGCCACCGGCACCGCTTCCGTCGCGCGCCGCCGGCCAGATGAGTTCGTCCTTCGGGGGAAGGAGCCCGTCCTGCCGGAAGCGCATGATGAGGATGATGAGCCCGCCGACGAACAGCAGTCGGAGCGGGGCCAGGTCGACGCCGAGCGTCTGGATGAACCCGATGTCGTTGAGGAAGCGCGTCCCCTCGCGGATGGCGATGACGACGGCCGCGCCGACGACCGCCCCGCGGTTCGACCCCGTGCCGCCGAGGATGACGGCGATCCAGATGTAGAACGTCGTCAGGGGGACGAGGTCGGAGGGGTCGATGTAGAGGTTCAGGTGCGCGTAGAACGCCCCGGCGATAGCCATGATGACCGAGCCGATGACGAACGCCTGCATCTTGAACCGGTAGGTGTCCTTGCCGAGCGCCTTGGCGAGGTCCTCGTCGGACCGGATGGTCCGGAGGACGCGCCCCCACGGCGACCGGTGGACGCGCCGGAGGAACAGGTAGACGACCGCGATGAGGGCGACCACGATTGCGGCCGTCGTCGCGGCGTCGGTCAGCGGCAGCCACGACATGAGGTTCGGGATGCCGCTGATACCGCTCGACCCGGCGGTCCACCGGCGCTCGTTGAGGATGATGGCGCGGATGACCTCGGCCAGTCCGAGGCTGGCGATGGCGAGGTAGTCCTCGCGCAGGCGGAGCGTCGGGATGCCGATGAGCACCGCGATGAACGCGCTCACGACGATTGCCGCGAGGAACCCGAACACCGGGTGGAGTCCGAGTCCGAGCGGGGAGTTCGGCGCGGTCAACAGCGCGGCGCAGTAGGCTCCGATTCCCCAGAACGCCGCGACGGAGAAGTTGATGAGCCCGGCGTAGCCCCACTGGACGTTGAGTCCGAGCGACAGCAGGGCGTACATCCCGACGAGCGCGATTTGGAACAGGAGGAACCGCGGGCCGATGACGCCGACGAAGACGCCGACGACGAGCAACACGGTGACGAGTCCGAGCGTGGCGAAGATGCGCCGCTCGGTCGCGTCGCGGACGAGCGTCTCGCTCACCCACGAGGAGACGGAGCTCATCCGCTATCACCCGCGATTCCGCTCGGGCGAACGAGCAGGATGGCGACCATGATGACGAACGCGACGGCCGCGGCGTACTGCGAGCCGACCGGGCTGATTCCCCACTGGTAGAACAGGGGAACGAGCTCGTGGACCATTCCGATGACGAGGCCGCCGAGCATCGCGCCGTAGACGGAGCCGATGCCGCCGAGGATGACCGCGGCGAAGACGATGAGCAGGATGTCGAAGCCCATGCGCGGGCGGACGAGTTCCTCCAGTCCGAGGAAGACGCCGCCGGCCGCGGCGAGCGCGCCGCCGATGAGCCACATTGCGAAGATTACCTCGTTGGTTCGAATCCCGCTGACCCGCGCGAGGTCCGCGTTGTCCGCGGTCGCGCGCATCTTCCGGCCGAGGGTCGTCCGCGTCAGCGTCAGGTGCAGCGTCGTCACGAGGACGACGGTGAGCGCCACGACGACGAGGTTGCGCGGCGTGACCGCGATGCCGAGCGACTCGCGGACCCACGGAATCGGCCCCTGTCTCGGGACGCCGTAGCGCTCGGGCTCGGTTCCGAACGACAGGAAGACGAGCGCCCGATAGACGAGCGCGACGCCGATACTGGAGATGAGAAGCCCGATAGAGCCGCTTCCCTTCACCGGGCGGTAGACGACGCGGTCGGTGACGACGGAGATGACCGCTGCCGCCCCCATGCCGAACGCGAGGGCGAGGAAGAACCAAAGCGGCAGTCCGAACACGCCCGCGTCGCCCAGCATCGGTCGGAGGAAGCCGACCGAGAACAGCGTGGAGAACGCCCCGACGGTCATGAGGTCGCCGTGGGCGAAGTTGGCGAAGTCCGCGATGCTGTAGACGAGCGACAGCCCGATGGCCGCGAGGACGATGATGCTCGAAAACACCACGCCGTTGGCGACGTACTGGAAGGGGCTGACTTGGAGCGGTATCACGGCTCCGGAACCCTCCCGGCGGTCGTTCGGCGTCCGTTCCGTGCGTGCATAGTTAGCTCGTGATGTAGTCGCCGAAGACGTACTCGTGGTCCTCGACGCTGTAAATCTGGTAGTAGCCCGGCGGGTCGCCGTTCTCGTCGAGGTCGACCGGGCCGCTGACGCCCTGATAGTTGATGTCGCTCGGCGAGCCGCCGTCGCGCAGGACGGCCGCGGCCTCCTCGAAGTTGAAGACCTCCTCGCCCTCGGGGCGGGTCACGTCGCGGACGACGGCCGACAGCGCCTCGCCGGAGAACTCGTCGGCCGCCTCGATGGCGAGCGCCGCCACCGTGACGGCGTCGTAGGCGTACGCCGACCAGACCGTCGGCGTCGCGTCGTAGTTCTCCTCGAACGCGGCGACGAAGTTCTGGTAGTTCTCTTGGTCCTGCGGGGCGCTCTCGGTGATGCCCTTCATGCCGTCCATGCTGCCCGCGGGCGTGTTCTCGATGATGGAGTCGGCGACGGTGGACTCCGCGCCGTAGTAGTCAACCGCGGTGTTGTAGCCCTGGTCGAACCCCTCGTTGACCATGACGGTGTACTCGTTCGCATAGGTGAGGAAAATCCACGCCGAGGCGTCCGTCGACGCCATCTCGGTGAGGATGCCGCTGTACGACGACTGGCCCTGGTCGTGGGGTTCGTTGTAGGCGACCGTGCCGCCGAACTCGGACTCGAACGTCTCGGCGAACACGTCTGACAGCCCCGTCCCGTAGTCGTTGTTGATCCACGTGACGGCGACGGTGTCGTGACCGTCGTCGCTGACGAGGCCGGCGAGCGCCTGCCCCTTCGCCGCCCCCGAGGGGCTCATGCGGAGCAGTTCCGGGCGCGTCGTGAGTTCGGGGCTCGTGCTGTTCTGGCTGATTTGAACGACGCCCGCCTCCTGCGTGACGCTGTCGTGGATGGCGATGGAGACGCCGGAGCCGACGGAGCCGATGAGGAGCGGCACGCCGTCTTGGTTGACGAGTTTCTGTGCGCCGTTGACGCCCCCCTGGTTCGTACTCTCGTCGTCCTCGACGGAGATGTTCAGCGACGCCCCCTCGGAGCCGATGCCGACCTCGTTGACGGCGGCCAGCGCGAGTTCGCGGCCGCGGGTGTTGCGCTCGCCGTACGGCGCGAGCGACCCGGTGAGCGAGTCGACCATCCCGATGGTGTACGACTCGCCGCCACCGCCGCTTTCCTCGGTAGTCGTGGTCGTCTCCTCGCCACCGCCGCCGCCACCGCCGCTTTCCTCGGTAGTCGTGGTCGTCGTGCCGTCTTCTTCGCTTTCGAGACAGCCGGCGGTCGCTCCGACGAGCGCGAGTCCCGATAGTTTCAGTAGCGTTCTGCGGCCCATGTCGTGGGATGACATAACATGCAAACCACTCCAATTATCGTAAATATACCTGTAACCGCCCATGGTCGGGAGTCGGAAATCCGTCGGACGAAACGAGGCTCCCCGGATTATTTCAGATGTATTTTCAAGAATTATTTGGTAGGGTCTCTCTTTAGGGTACGTGTCTCACAATAGCGGGACATGATACCCCCCATCGCGAACAACTTCGTGGCGGGTGAGACGGCCGACGGGGCGGTCTCGCACGTCGAGTCGCTGAACCGAGACGGCATCGCGGGGATACTGAACCTGCTCGGCGAGCACTACTCCGACCGGGCGAACGCCGACGTCGACGCCGACGCGTACGTCGACCTCGTCCGCCAACTCGGCGCGACGAACCTCGACGGCTGCGTCTCGGTGAAGCCCTCGCAGATCGGCCTCGACGTCGGCGACCGCGCGTTCCGGGAGAACCTCGACCGCATCGTCGACGCCGCGGACGCCGAGGGCGTGTTCGTCTGGGTCGACATGGAGGACCACGAGACGACCGACGTGACCCTCGACGCCGTCGACGACCTCGGTCATCGGACGGGCGGGAACGTCGGCGTCTGCGTGCAGGCGAACCTCAAACGGACGCCCGACGACCTCGAACGCCTCGCCGACGTGCCGGGGAAAGTCCGCCTCGTCAAGGGCGCGTACAACGAGCCCGCGTCCATCGCGTACAAGGAGAAGTCGAAGGTCGACGAGGTGTACAGGGACCTCCTCGAACAGATGTTCACCGAGTTCGACGACGGCGTCGCGGTCGGCAGTCACGACCCGCACATGATCGCGCACGCCCGCCGCCTCCACGAACAGTACGGGACGCCCTACGAGGTGCAGATGCTCATGGGCGTGCGCGAGGACGGCCAGCGCGACCTCGCGGCCGCCGGCATCGAGACGTGGCAGTACGTCCCCTACGGGGACAACTGGTTCTCCTATTTCTACCGGCGGGTCCGCGAGCGGAAGTCGAACGCGCTGTTCGCGCTCCGCGCCGTCGCCGGCGTCTGAGCCGGGGCCGGTCCCTCGATTCGGCCCGCGCTACTGCGGGTCGAGCAGTTTCGATTCCGCCTTGCGCAGGTGTTCGAGGAGCGTCGTCTTCGAGATGTCCATCTCGGCGGCGAGTTCGCGGGTCGACACCTCGCGGGGCCAGCGGTAGTATCCTTCTTCGCGCGCGAGCTCGAACGCCTGCCGCTGGCTCCGGGTGAGCGTGTCGAGTCGCCGACTGCGCTCCGGTTCCGCCCCCTCGGACGTGGAGATGGAGGCGACGCGAATCTCCGCGCCGGTCTCGTCCATGACGGTCTGGATGCGCGGCTGTATCTCCCCGCGCGCGCCGGCGAACCAGACCTCCCACCGCTCGCGGCCGTTTTCTATCTGCGTGGGTGCGCTGTGGACGAACCCGTGTTTGAGCAGTTCCGGGCACATCATGTCGCTCGGGTCGTACTCAAGGAAGAACTCGCGGGCGACCGGGCCGGGGGCGACGTGCTTCCCGCGGGAGTCGAACCGCTCCTGGAGTTCCAACACCTCGCCCGTGAGGTCCGAGTCGGCGATGACGTCGAGGAGCGTCTCGACCTCGTCGAGCGACTCGCCGTAGGCGGTGAAAAGCCCGTTCGACCGCTCGACGCCCGCGGTGGGGGCGTCGTAGATGGCGTGTGCGAGGATGCCGCCGTCGTACTCGCTCGTCGATTCGATTGCCCAACAGTTCGGATGCCACAGGTCGAGCGTGAGGCGCGTACCTTCACCTGCCGTGCGCTCGCTCATACACCGGGTAGCACGGCGTTACGTAAGATGTTATCTGTGGTCGCGTGGGGCGACGCCGCCGTCGACTCGCCGAGCGACCCCTTCCATGGGAGGGTCCGGGGTTATTAATCCTAGTTGTGACTCTAGAATCATATGGCGCAGGACGAATATCGGCACTATATCGACGGCGAGTGGACGGACGGAACCGGCGACGAGACGTTCGAGAGCACGAACCCCGCGACGGGCGAGTCGCTGGGGACGTTCCGGCGCGGCACGCCCGAGGACATCGACGCGGCGGCCGCCGCGGCCGACGAGGCCTACGAGGAGTGGCGCGAACTCTCGCACATCGACCGCGCGGAGTACCTCTGGGACATCTACCACGAACTGCGCGACCGCACGGAGGAACTCGCGGAGGTCGTCACCAAGGAGTGCGGCAAGGAGATCTCCGAGGGGCGCGCCGACGTCATCGAGGCGTACCACATGGTCGAGTGGGCCGCGGGCGACGCCCGCCACCCCAAAGGCGACGTGATTCCCTCCGAGATTCCCGCGAAGGACGCCTACATGCGCCGCAAACCCCGCGGCGTCGTCGGCTGTATCACCCCGTGGAACTTCCCGGTCGCCATCCCCTTCTGGCACATGGCCGTCGCGCTCGTCGAGGGCAACACCGTCGTCTGGAAGCCCGCCGAGCAGACGCCGTGGTGCGGCCAAATCATCGCCGAGATGTTCGAGGACGCCGGCATCCCCGACGGCGTGTTCAACATGGTGCAGGGCTTCGGCGACGCCGGCGCGAGCATCGTCGACGACGAGCGCGTCGACTCCGTGCTGTTCACGGGCTCCGCCGAGGTCGGCCACGAGGTCGCGAGCAAGGTGGCCCAACAGCCCGGCAAGCTCGCCGCGTGCGAGATGGGCGGCAAGAACAACGTCGTCATCACCGAGAAGGCGGACCTCGACATCGCGGTCCACTCCGCGACGATGTCGTCGTTCAAGACCACCGGCCAGCGCTGTGTCTCCTCCGAGCGCATCGTCGTCCACGAGGACGTCTACGACGAGTTCAAGGAGCGCTTCGTCGAGAACGCGAAGAACGTCTCCGTGGGCGACCCGCTCCGCGAGGACACCTTCATGGGCCCCCTCATCGAGGAGGGCCACAGGGAGAAGGTCACGAAGTACAACGAACTCGCGGAGAAGGAGGGCGTGAACGTCCTCGTCGACCGCACCGAACTCGACGCCGACGAGATTCCCGAGGGTCACGAGGCGGGCCACTGGGTCGGGCCGTTCGTCTACGAGGCCGACCCCCACGACGACCTCCGCTGTACCCACGAGGAGGTCTTCGGTCCCCACGTCGCCCTCCTGAAGTACTCCGGTGACATCGAAGACGCCGTCGAGATTCAGAACGACACCGACTACGGGCTGGCCGGTGCCGTCATCTCCGAGGACTACCGCCAGATAAACTACTTCCGCGACCACGCCGAGGTCGGCCTCGCCTACGGCAACCTCCCGTGTATCGGCGCGGAGGTCCACCTCCCGTTCGGCGGCGTGAAGAAGTCCGGCAACGGCTACCCCTCGGCCCGCGAAATCATCGAGGCCGTCACCGAGCGCACCGCGTGGACGCTCAACAACTCCAAGGAGATTCGCATGGCTCAGGGCCTCTCCGCGGACATCAAGACCAGAGAAGACGAGTAAGGCCCGCACCGCGCCGCGGCCCCGCACTCGTCCCGCTTTTTTCTGTCGCTCTTTCAGTGTCCGTCGTCCGACTCTGCCTCCCCGTGAGCGGCCGCCTCGACGTAGACGCCGGGCATGTCCGTCTCCTCGACGGTCAGCGTCACCTCCTCGTCCTCCCCGACGCGGCGGTCGGTCACGACGGTCACCGCCTCGATTGGGTCGCGGCGGACGAACGCCCAGACGAGGTCGAGTATCGAGGGATGGCCGCCCTTCCGGACGACGAGGACGTGCCGCGACTCCGCCAGCGCCCGGAGTTCGGGCGACAGCTCCTCGTCGTCGAGTTCGTCCGGCGGGATGGCGTGCAGCACGTCGCCTCGAATCGTCTCGGTCATGGTGGCTCCACGGCCCCCGGGGGAAAGAAGCGTGCGCTCTGAGACGAGTGTGCGTCGCGGCTCGATAGCGGCGCGGCTCGGAGCGAAGCGGTCGTCAAAAGGCGGAGGCGAATTCGCCTCCCGCCGAATCTCGTGTCACCAGTTGGCGAAGTGAGACGAGGGGAGTGCGCTCCCACCGGGCTTGGGAGCGCGAAACGACGTGGCCACGTCGTTTCGGATGCCGCAACGGACCCCGAAACGTTGCGGCGGGTGCGGCGGATGTGGAGTCGCCGACGACTGGCGAGAAAAGCGCCTATTGCGTCGGCGACTTTCGCTTAGGAGCCACGATGTATAAACCCACCGCAACACCCGTTCGCATACCCCGTGAACCCACGGTTCTCGCCGTCTCGAACTCCGGGCCACGGGGGCGACGAGCGCGGACCGACGAAGCCGTCGCCGGCCTCAGGCGGTCGCTTCGAACTCGCGCCGGAGCGCCGATTCGAGGTTGTCGAGTTCGCGGTCGAGGTTGCGCTCGAAGAACGCCTCGACGCCCGGCAGGCGGCCGTCGACGGTGAACTCGTTGACGAGTCGGCTCCCGCCGTCGCGTTCCTCGATGGTGTGTTCGCCCGTCACCCGCATCACCCGCGACTTGCCGACGAACTTCACGTGCGTCGGCTCGTCGACCTCGATATCCTCGGTCTCGACGGTCACCGTCGAGCGGACGAGCGGAATCGGGAGTTCGAGATACCACGTCGCGTGGCGGCCGTCGTCGGCCACGTCGAAGCGGTCGACGACGCTGATAGCCCCCGCTCGCTTGGCCGGGTCGGCGATGAACTCCCAGACGCGCTCGCCGGGAGCGTCGAACACGAACGTTCGTTTCACGCGGACGGTCATGGGATACCATCACACCTCCACAGTAAAAAGCCGTGGAATCGCCTCAGCTTCGGGTGACGCGCCACGTCGTCGAGCGGGCGCGTCCCCACTTCTCGATTTCGACGTCCTCGGACTTCTCGGCCAGCCGCGGCAGGCGGGACCCGACCTGCTTCGCGGTGAGACCGATGGCTTCCGCGATGTTCTTCGCCCGGAAATAGCTCTCTCCGCGGCTGACGCTGTCGCGGAGATAGGCGAGAATGCGTTGTTCCTCGTCGGTGTACTCAGTCATCCTCGGACCGTCTAGGGAATGGGCGTTATTAACGGTTACCCGTGTTCCTCAACGTTGATAGCTACTGGAACAAATGCGCGCCGGAGACGGCGAGCGAGGCCGCGATAATCGCCAGCATGAACCCGAGCGCCTTCGTCAACTGGTCCGGTCCGGCGACCATCAGCCCTGCGCCGACGAGCGTGAGCACGCCGAACAACGCCGCAAAGCCGATGGACTTGTCGGATTGCACCGTCTTGGTTTCCATGTTTCCGACCTTCGCGGGTGCGCACTTAGTTCATTCGACACCGCCTGTCGTGGGGCGACGTGACGAGGGTCGAGGCGTGTGGGAGCGCCCTCAGGGCCGCGTCGCGCTCAGTCGTTCGACATATGTACCACCAGTCTCGTGTGTCAACAACGATGGGACTGAGATCCGCGCTGCTCGGCGGAAGACTCCGTATTGCACTCGTCGCGCTGGTGGTCGTCGCGGCCGGCGTCGGCGGGGCGTTCGCGGCCGGCGTCATCGGCGCGCCGAGCGTCGACCGAGTCGACAATCGGTTCGCCGGCGTCAACGAGACGGCGACCGTCATCGACACCGACCTGTACGTCTCGAACCCCAACCCGCTGTCGGCGAACCTCTCGGGGCTCGAAGTCGACTACGGCGTCGAGATGAACGGCATTCAGATGGCGACGGGGGAGAAAGGCGGCGTCGCTATCGGGCGGGGGACCACGGCGGTTCCGCTCCGGACGACGCTCGAAAACGAGCGCATCCCCGAGTGGTGGGTCTCGCACATCCAGAACGGCGAACACACCGACCTCGCCGTGGACGCCACCGTCACTTCTGAGACGCTCGGCCGGACGTTCGAAGCGCCCGAGATATCCCGGAGCATCGACACCGACCTGCTGTCGGCGTTCAACTCCACCGAAACCCGCGAGATAAACGCGGAGTCGCCGGTCGTCTCCGACCCCGTGTTGTACGTCAACGAGACGAGCGCCGAGTGGGGCGAGTCCACGGGCGAGCGCACGGCGCTCGAACTCACGTTCGTCGTCCACAACCCCAAGCCGTACCCGATTGCGGTCTCCGAACTCGGCTACGACATCTCCATGAACGACGTGGACGTCGGCGAGGGGACGACGAACTCCGAGTACGTCATCTCCCCGCGGTCGACGGAGACCATCGAGGCGACGACCCACATCGAAAACGACAGACTCGACGAGTGGTGGGTCTCGCACCTCGAACGCGACCAGACGACCGACCTGCGCATCGACTTCTACGCGAACCTCGACGCCGGCGGCACGACGCTTCGCGTCCCCCTCGACCCGCTGACCTACGAGAAGACGTTCGAGACGGACATCTTCGGGAACAAGGCGGCGTCCGGCGGAGGAGAGACGACGGACGAAACGACGGCGACCGAGACCGAGACCGCGACCGAGACCGAAACTGCGACCGAGACCGAAACTGCGACCGAGACCGAAACTGCGACCGAGACCGAAACTGCGACGACCGCGGCGACGGGGGAGACGACGACCGCGACTGCAACCGAAACCGCGACGACGACGACCGCGACGGACGGCGAGACCACGACCACCGACGACGGCCTCCTGTAGCGGTCCCGCCCCGCGGGCCGGAGTCGGCTCGCCGTTCGACCGCCGGGACTACCGAAGAATCGTCGGTGAATCCTGACTGAGCCGATAACTCTTTACCGTCGGCTGCGATAGTCGAGGATATGACACGGAGTACCCACGCTCCTGATCGAGTTCTTCTCCCGTAATGAGAACCCTGTGTCCGTCGAGAGCGACGACGAAACCATCGTCGTCTCCTTTGGCGACCAGTCCTGTGAACTGTCCCGAGACGCCGCCGCCGACCTGCAGGAGGCCATCGGTTCGGCGCTGACCGAGAAACGGGAGTTCTTCCGCACGGCCGGCGAGTACCGCCGGGACGGCAGTTACGTCGTCTCCCGCCGCGGCGCGGACTCCACCGGCAACGCGAAGGTGTTCGCCAGTTTCGACGAACTGCGCCGCCTGTACGACCGCCTGCCCGAGCGCTTTACCGCCGAGGACATCGGCCGCACCGGCATCACCGGCTCGCGCCGCCACATGATACTCCGGCACTTCGGCGAGCATCCCGGCTTCGACTGCCGCATCGCCAGTCGCAACCCGCTGACGGGCGAAAAAGAGTCGTCCGAGACCGAGAACAACGAGGCGATGGAAGTCATCGCCGACTGAGGGGTGACGGCGCGCCGCCGGAGTCGGTGGCCGGGTCCTGTTTCGGTTTCTCAGTCTATCGTGACGTGGTCCGACTCCTCGTTGAGCGCGAGGTTCGACGCGATTTCGGCGTTCCGCATCGCGTACTGCGCGGTCTGCTGGAGGCTCACCAGCACCTCGCGAATCTGGAGGAGCTTCTGGTTTTCCATCTCCGGGAGGTCGTTGAGGATGTCGCGCTCGCGGTCGCTAATCTCTCGGAACAGCTCTCGGCACTCGATGGTGAGGTCGTAGTCGCGCTCGACGACGGCCCGCACCGCGGTCGTCGTAATCTCGTCGACGTGGTCCGTGAACTCGCGAATGCGCCGCATCGTCGACTGGTCGACGTCGATGGTGTGGCCCTCGGCGTCCATGACGATGTTGGCGATGTCCTCGGCGTTGTCGGCGGTCAGTTCGAGGTTCTTCGCCACCGAGCGGTAGCCGATGAGCGGGAAGCCGGAGTCGAGACCGACCGCCCGCGCGAGGTTGGGGTTCTGGTAGGACGTGAAGATGAGCCGAAGCAGGAGGACGAAAATCTTGTTCGCCTGCCGCTCGCGGTTGAGCGCCCGCTGGGCGAGGTCGGGGTTGCCGTGGGCGAGCGCCTTGACGGCCTCGCCGCGCATCGTACTGCCCGTGTTTTCGAGTCGTTCGAGCAGGTTGTCGAGGGTGAAGTCCTCCGCGTCGACCGAACAGCGAATCGCGATTCGCTCGGGCGTCTCCTCGATGACGCCGAGGCCCATGAGCTGGGTCTCGGCCTTGTAGACGGCGTTGATGTGGTCCGAATCGAGCGCGCCCTCGCTTTTCTCGATGTGGATGACGCGCCGCCCGAGGACGTACTGCGCCACGATGGCGCGTTCGAGCGCCTCCGCGTTCAGACTGTCGGCGCGAATCGTCGCCTTCGAATCCTCGGTGTTGACCGACTCGGGGAGAACGGTCAGCGTTCCCTTACCGCTCGTCCGAATGGTCACCTCGTCGCCCTTCTCGACGTTGTGTTCCTTGGCCCACTCCGCTGGAAGCGTCATCGCCAGCGTGGAGGGACCGAGACGCTGGACTTTCCGGGTTTCCATGGCAGTCAGAACCCATCCAATGACCTTAAATCTCACTATATTACACCCTCTGTGAATAATGGATAGTGGGTCTCATTGCACACGATTCAAAATATTAAATCAT
This sequence comes from Haloferax massiliensis, assembly GCF_001368915.1. GTDB lineage: Archaea > Halobacteriota > Halobacteria > Halobacteriales > Haloferacaceae > Haloferax > Haloferax massiliensis. The sequence continues at coordinate 959,218 of NZ_CSTE01000002.1, forward strand.
CCACGTCCTCCGGCTTCGAGCGGGGGGAGAGAACCGTCCCGTAGACCGGCGTATTAACCGCGAATTTCTGCAGAACGTCGTCGATACGAGCAGATTACACATATCCAATCGGCTCATAACTTTACGACGTCGAATCCATACAATAATCGCCTCCTAACGCAGAGAATCCCGGAGGTGAAGGGGTAACTATGGTATCGACAGCCACACGACAAGAAATGGAGGGAATGCTCGGCCAGGTCCCGAGTTGGATGGAGAATTTGGCGGAACCGGCGAGCGAACACAGTTGGGGACTCTTCCGCGACCTCAATTTGGGGACCGACACCGAGTTGGCCGCGCGAGAGAAGGCGCTCATCGGGGTCGCCGTCGCGGCCGCGATTAACTGTCCGTACTGCACCTACTTCCACACGGAGGAGGCGCGGTTGAGCGGCGTCGCGGACGCGGAACTCAAAGAGACCGTCAACCTCGCCGCCGACACGAAGTACTTCTCGACGATTCTCCACGGGAACGAGACCGACCTCGACGAGTTCAGAACCGAAACGGACGAAATCGTCGAGCACATCATGGAGCAGCAGGCGGCCGCGGACGACTGACGAGACAGCCGAGGGGGCGTCCTCCCGCTCGCGTCCTCTCGCTCGATTATTTTCCGCTGACGCTCCGGTTCGAGCCGGTCGCCGAATCGGCCGTGACCGATTCCCGCCCGCTCTCCAGCGCGATCCAGCGACCGACTTCGACCCCCGGCAGCGGCTTCGACAGCGCCGTTCACTCGATTTTCATCATCCGGCGTTCGACGCGGCCCACCCGGACTTTCGTCCACCCGCGGAGGTCGGCGTCGAGGTCGGGGTCGTCGGTGTCGACCCGGAGGACCGGAATCGCGTCGAGCTTCGACCGCGAGGCGACGACCGACACGTCACAGCGGCGAATCACCGCCGGGGAGAGTTGGGGGTTGCCGCGGCCGAAGACGAAGCCCTGTCCGCCGATGGGCGTGACGACGATGACGTTCTCCTCGCCGAGGTTATCGAGGATGTCGGCCTCCGTCGCGTCGCGGGCGAGCACCTCGCCGTCGCGGTAGACGTCGACGCCGAGCGGCGACCCGTCGATGCCCAACTCGGCTTTCACCGCGCCGACGGTGCTGCCGGGGCCGAGGACGTAGGTGACGCCCTCGGTCGCGCGGATGTCATCGGCGACGCCCGCGGCGAGCGCCTCGACGGTGCCGCCGCCGGTCTGCTTCGACGACTGGAGGTCCTCGGCGACGGGGACGTGCGCGACCGCACGAAGCTCCGGCCTGACCTCGCCGGCGCGGTAGTCGTCCTCGTCGATGTCCATGACCTCGCGGGCCTCGGTCCGCTCGAACGACGCGACGACGTGGGCGGCGTCCTCGGGCGAGACGGCGAAGACGGAGGAGTAGACCTTCACGCCCGCGGGGACGCCGAGCATCGGCACGTCGGTCCCGTCGAGCGCCTCGGCCACGTCCGCCGCGGTGCCGTCGCCGCCGACGAACAACACGAGGTCCGCGTCGGCGGCGACGAACGCCTCGACGGCGGCGATAGTGTCGGCGGCGGTCGTCTCGTCGCCGGACGGGTCGCCGAGCACCTCGGGGTCGAAGCCGGCGTCTCGGGCGGCCGCCGCGCCCATCTCGCCGCCCCACGCGAGCAGTTCCGCCTCGGGGGCGGCCTCGGAGAGCCGGGCGAGCGCGGCGCGGAGCCGCGGCCCGTCGCGCCCGCTCTGGCGACCGCGGCTCCGCGCCGCGCCGTCTGGCCTCCGCGACTTTCCCGTCGGTTCCCTTCAGGCCGACCCGGCCGCCCATCCCCGCGACGGGGTTGACGACGACACCGATTCGCATGACTGAACGAACCCGCGCCCGGGAGAAAAGCGACGCGGTAGCCGGCGAGGGGCGACTGGGTCGCGCCCCCACAGATTCGCGGACGGACACGCCGCGACAACTGTCGCCAGAACCTCACCGTTTAAGAACCGGACGTGGGAACTGTCACCTATGATTCCGCTATCAGCCAGCGAGCAGGTGTTGCCGACCTCGGAGACGGCCGCGACCGTGCTTCTCGTGGGTATCCTCATGACCGCCGGGTGGCTCTGGTACCTCCAGCGCTGACCGTCGGTCCTACGCTTCTTCGTACAGTTCCACGCGCGCTTCGAGCCACGCGGCCGCCGATTCGACCGCCTCCTCGTCGGCTCCGGCGAGCTTGATTCTGACGTGGTCGCCGGGGTAGCTCCCGACAGTCACGTCGAACTCCGATTGGACGGCCTCGAACCGCTCGATGAGCGAACTCTCCGGCTCCGAGGTGTGGACGAACCGGACGTGAGTCCGCTCGCCGGCGAACTCGTCGGCGACGCGGGCGAACATGGCTTTCATCTCGCCGGGGACGCCGGGGAGCACGTACACCGACCCGACGACCGCGCCGGGCGCGACACCCTCGTCGTTCGGGAGCATCCGCGACCCCGCGGGGAGGTCGGTCGTCCCCTCCACGAGGTCGGCCGCGGAGTAGCCGCCGTTGGCCTCCAGCCACTCCTCGGCGTCGGCGTTGCGCTCCAGAGCGCGCCCGAACGCGGCCGCGACGCCCTCCATCGTCACGTCGTCGTGGGTCGGACCCAGCCCGCCGGTGACGACGACGGCGTCGTACTCGGCGTGGTACTCGTTGACCACGCGGGCGATGTCGGCGACGCGGTCGGGGACCGTCGTCACGCGCTCGACGGAGACGCCCCGCTCCGTCAGTTCCTCGCAGAGCCACGCGGCGTTCGTGTTGACGGTGTCGCCGGCGAGGAGTTCGTCCCCGACGGTGACCACGGCGACTTGCATACCCCGACGTAGCGGGCTGGGAGGCAAAAAAGCGTTCACACCGGCGAACCGAGTCGGCCGACCGACGCCGCGTCCGTCGGGCGTCGCTCAGCGGTCGTCGTCTTCGACGTCCAAGCCGAGTTCCTGTCGGCGGTCGCGGAGCGCCTGAATCTGCCGGCGGTAGTAGAGTATCCCCGCGCCGCCGACGAGCACCGACACGGCCGCGACGGCCGCGAAGATACCGAGGTCGCGCTGGAGGTAGAACTGCACGACGACGTTCCCCTCCGTCACTTCCTCCCACCGGATGTGAAGCCGGTCGTCGACGACCTCGGTCTCGTAGCCCGACGGCTGGACCGAGCCGAATATCGGGAAGTCGACGCGGCGGTCCGCGGGGAGGACGACCTCGTAGCTCCCCTCGACGAAGACGGGAAGCGAGAACCGCTTCGGCGTCGAGGTCGAACTGAACGCGATTTTCCCCTCGGTCCCGGCGTCCGCGGGGAGGGTGACGTTCGTGATGCGGTCGTTCTGCGTCACGTCGCCGCCGCGGGCCTTCAGTTCGGTCCCGTTGACGACGGTCCCGTTTTCGTAGCGGTAGCGGACCGCCTCGACCGAAAGCGGCGTCCGACTGCCGAAGCCGTCGAACCGGTAGAGCTCGACCGAGGAGCTGTTCACATCGTATACGGCGCGGAACCGGCCGTTGTCCTGAACGGTGATGTGCGCGTCGGCATCGGCGGTCCACGCGTAGTCGCCGTCGGGCGCGGCGTCGAGGCGGTCGTTCGAGACGCTGGAGGTGCCGCCGAGACACCCGGCGGTCACGAGGAGGAGGGCGAGCGCGGCGATACCGACGAGGAGTCGCCTGTTCATCGTCTTACTGGCCGATGACGCACTTCAGCTCCGACGGGAGGTACGAGCCGATGCTCGCGAGGAGGCCCGGCGGGTCGGTCTCGTCCCGGCAGACGATGCTCTGTTCGAGGAGGCCGAGGCGCTCGACGGTCACGATGTCCTTCGCGTGGCCGGCGCGGTTGACCGTCGCGCGGACCTCGCCGCGGGTCGCGCTGTTGACGTTGACGCGACCGCTCCCGCGAGTCCAGTCGTAGAGGCGGTCGACCTGCTCGTCGGCCAGCCGCGAGGGCCCCTCGTCGCCGCCGTAGACGAACGTCAGCGGCATGTGCTGGACGAGACCGAAGCGGTCCCGAATCTGGGTCGCAGAGCCGCGGCCGAGGCCGAGTTCCTCGGTCGGGACGCGAACCTCGATGCCCGCGTCGAGCACGAAGCCGTCGTCGTCCCAGTGTTCGAGGGTGCCGACGTAGGTCTCGCCGGCCGACAGGTGCGGCGTGACCTCGCCCCACTCCTCGCGGAGGACGTTCCGGGCGACCGTCTCGTCGTCGCCGGAGACCGTCACGGAGATGAAGCCGTCGTCGCGGACGCCGATGTCGTAGTCGACGTCGAGGTCGCCGATGTCGTTGGCGACGAGCGAGGTGAGGCTGTCGAGCGCCCGCTCGCGGGCGTCGCCGTCGATGTAGCACTTCGTTGCGAGAACGACCATTCAGTTCGTCCCCGTCACTTCGACGTTGAGCTCGTCGCGGAGCTCTTCGATGCGTCGCTCCATCGCGTCGACGAGGTCGTCGTTGTCCATCGGTTCGAGCGGCGCGCCAGTCTCGGGGCACTGGAAGCCGTGTTCCATCGCCTCGGAGAACTCGAAGCGGATGCCGGCGGGTTCCGAGAGGTAGAACTCGTGGTCGCGCTCGTAGTCGAGGCGCTCTTCGAGCGCGTCGAGGAGGCGGTACATCTCCTCTTCGAGGTTCTCGGGGATGTTCTCGTAGTGGAAGGTCCAGAGGTAGGTGAGCCAGCCGGAGTCCTCGTCGCGGACGCGACGATACGACGCGAGGTCGTTCTCGTAGAGGATAAACAGCGCGCGGCGCACGTCGTTGAGTTCGAGCCGCAGTTCCTCGGCGAGTTCCTCGTCGGTGACCTCGCCGTCCGGGGGTGCCGCCGCGACCGGCATCCCGGTTGGTCCGACCAACTCGTGGAGGTACTTCTGGATAACAGGGTCGTTCAGTAACTCCTCAAAAGCCATTGTGCGAAATGGCGTCAGGAACGCCATTAAGTCTTATTACTCCCGGGCAGCGGAGAACCGCCAGCGGGCGCGCCGACGCGCCGATTACTCCTCGTCGGCCGGGACGACTTTCTTGCCCGTCGCCATCGGAACCACCCGGTTTTCGGCGTCCTTCCACTCGCGGTCGAGTTCGCGCCCGTCGAACAGGCGGTCGAGGAACACCGCGAGGCCGGCGACCTCCGAGTGCGGCTGGTTCGTGACGCCGACGTTCCAGTCGGCCCCCTCGTACACCTCGAAGGGGACCTTCTCCCCGCCGACGACGACGAGAAGCGGTTCCCCGGCGTGCGCCTCGCGGATGTCGGCTTCCACGTCCTGAACGCGCTCGCCGTACATCGTGAGGTGGACGACCTTCCCCTCCCAGTTGCGGATGACGCCGTTGAGCGCCTCGGTGAGTTCGACCTCGAAGGGGCCGCCGAACCGGCCCGTGATGTCCTCGACCGTCTCCATCGAGTGGCCGGCGTTGTCCGGGAGGATGACCCGGTCCGCGCCGAGCGCGCGGGCCGTCAGGCCGACGTGCGTCGTCATCCGGTCGTCGCGCCCCGGTCGGTGTCCGTACCGGAGGACACAGACCTCGGGTTCGTTGTGCATGTCTCTCCGAAGACGGCGGGGGAAAGTGGTGCTTTCGGAACGCGGGCGTCGGTGGTCGACGGCGGGCCTCGCGGGTTCGCGTTCGACGCCCGTCGGCGACGCGGAGGGGAAACGGACTTATCACTCGGCCGAATCATCTGTGCCATGTCGCTGGAACTCTCCGACAAGCGCGTCCTCGTGACCGGGGGCGCAGGTCTCGTCGGGTCTCACCTCGCCGCGCGCCTCTCCGAGGACAACCACGTCGTCGTCGCCGACGACCTCTCGAAGGGCGTCCGCGAACGGGTCCCCGACGGCGTCGAGTTCGTACAGGCCGACATGACCGACGCCGACGACGTCGCCGAGGCCGTCACCGAGGACCTCGACATCGTCTTCCACTTCGCGGCCTACACCGACACGAACTACGGCAACCCCCGTCAGCTGTTCGAGGAGAACACCGAGATGACCTACAACGTCCTCGAACGGATGCAGGAGGTCGGCGTGTCGAACATCGCCTTCACCTCCTCGTCGACCATCTACGGCGAGGCCCCGCGGCCGACCCCCGAGGACTACGCCCCCCTCGAACCCATCAGCATCTACGGCTCCTCCAAACTCGCCGACGAGGGCCTGCTTTCGACGTTCGCCCACTCCTACGACTTCACGGTCTACATGTACCGCTTCGCCAACATCGTCGGCCCGAACCAGCGCGGCAACGTCATCCCGGACTTCATCGAGAAGCTCCTCGAAGACCCCGAGACGCTCGAAATCCTCGGCGACGGCCGCCAGGAGAAGTCCTACCTCCACGTCGAGGACTGCATCGACGCGATGTGCCACGTCGTCGAACACGCCGACCGCGACTACAACGTCTACAACCTCGGCACGCGGACGACAACCTCCGTGACGACCATCGCGAACATCGTCGCAGACGTGCTGGACCTCGACCCCGAGTTCGAGTACACCGGCGGCGACCGCGGCTGGACCGGCGACGTGCCGAAGATGCGCCTCTCCATCGAGAAGCTCTCCGCGCTCGGCTGGGAACCCGACGGGTCGAGCGACGAGGCCGTCCGCCGCGCCGCCGAGGAACTCGCCGAGGAGCTTCGCGCCGAGTACGAATAACGGCGCTCGGTAGCCGCGGCCGACAGCCGCGACCACGGCCGCGACTCGCGGCCGACTCCGCGGGGCGACGCCCGGCAGTCCCTAACAGCCCCCGACCGCCCCCGACGGCCCGCCCCGGAGCGAGCCACCTTTCTACCGCGACTCCCTACCTCGGAGCGTGCAGGTCGTCGGCTACGATACCGGAACCCCCGCGCTGTTCGTGAGCGCGAGCGACGGCATCGACTCGGTCGCGCTCGACCCCGGCACCGAACTGGACTACCGCCTCGGCGACCGCCACTGCGCTGGCACCATCCACGACGACCGCCACGTCGCCTGCGACAACGACCGCGCGCCGTACTGTTCTGACCACCGCCACACGTGGGTCTGCGCGAAGTGTACCGGGACGTGTCTGAAAGACGAGATGGACTGCTACGAGGACCACGCGGTCTACCTCGCGGCGTTCGCCCCCGACACGTTCAAGGTCGGCGTCACCCGCGAGTGGCGGCTCGACACCCGCCTGCGCGAGCAGGGCGCGGACCGCGCGGCCCACGTCCGGACGTTCTCGGACGGCCGCGTCGCCCGCGAGTACGAGGCCGAACTGGCGACCGAGATTCCCGACCGCATCCGCGTCCCGACCAAAATCGAGGGGTTCGGGCGGTCGGTCGACGCCGCGGCGTGGGACGACCTCCTCGCCCAGTTCGACCCCATCGAGACGTTCGCGTTCGACTACGGCCTCGACCTCGACGGCTCGCCGGTCGCCGAGACCGTCGTCACGGGGACCGTCCGCGGCGTGAAGGGGCGCGTGCTCGTTCTCGACCACCGCGGGACGACCTACGCGGTGGACATGCGCGACCTCGTCGGCCACGAACTCGACGACGGCGGGACCGACCGCGACCTCCAGTCGAGCCTCGGCGCGTTCGGGTGAGGGGTCACGGATTTCAGAGACCGTCAGCACTTTCCGGGCGGACAGCCAACGCGACACCATGGCTGACGACGAACCCGCAGACGAGACGCAGACGCCCGACGAGGGCGACGACGGCGAAGAGGAGAAGTCGTTCCGCGAGCGGGTCGAAGAGATTCGACAGCGCCGCGAGGAAGAGCGCGAAGAGGGCGAGCGCCCCGACCCCGAAGAGATGATGGGCGGCGGCGGTCCCGGCGGCATGGGCGGCGGCGGCAACCCCTTCGCGCAGATGATGAGCGGCATGATGGGCGGCGGCGGCCCCGGCGGTATGGGCGGCGGCGGCGGTCCCGGCGGCATGGGTGGCGGCCCCGGAAGTATGGGCGGCGGCCCGCGCGACCCCGAGCAGGGAAGCGGGAGCGACGAACAGCTCGTCCGCGAGGTCCGACAGCTCCGCGACGAGGTCCGCGACGTGAACCGCGAACTGCGCCGCATCGCCGACGCGCTCGAAGACCGCGACTGACGCGGTTTCGCAGTCGGTCTCGCTTTTTATTTCGACGCCACTCGCTCGTAGAGCGCCGCGAGCCGGTCGACAGAGCGGTCGACGCTCACCTCGTCGCGGCGGTCGAGACACCGCGCGCTGAGTTCCTCGCGCTCCGCGAGCGCCCGCCGAATCCCGCGTCGGAAGCCGTCTAAATCCCCGGACTCGTAGTGGTAGCCAGTCACGCCGTCGAGGACGGTGTTCTCCAGCGCGCCCTCGTTGACGCCGACGACGGGCGTCCCGCAGGCGTTGGCCTCCAGCGCGACGAGCCCCTGCGTCTCGACGGGGCTCGGGAAACAGAACACGTCGAGCGCGGAGTAGAGCCCCGGCAGCTCCTCGCGTTCGAGGAACCCGAGAAAGCGGGCGTCGACGCCGAGGTCCTCCGCGAGCGCGGAGAGCTGGTCGCGGGCGGGGCCGTCGCCGCCGAAGACGAGCGTCGCGTCGAGGTCGTCGAGGTCGGCCGCGGCGCGGACGAGTTCGTCGAGGCGCTTCTCGTAGCCGTGCCGCCCCGTGTAGCCGATGAGCGGCCCGTCGCCGAGGTCGTGGCGGCGGCGGAACGCGGCCCCGTCCGCGGGTTCGAACCGCTCGACGTCGATGCCGTTCGAGAGGACGACGATTTCGGATTCGACGCCGACCTCGTCGGCGAGGCGGCGCTCGGCGTCCTCGCTGGGGACGATGACCGCGTCGGCCCGGTCGAAGAACCACCGCTCGTAGCGCTCGGCGGTGCGTTCGACGCCGCGTTCGATAGCGCCGACGGAGCTGAGGTACTCGGCGTACTCGCCGGTCGGCGTGTGGTAGCTCGCCACGAGCGGGAGGTCGCGCCGGCGGGCGAGCCGGAGCCCCGCCAGTCCGAGGCCGAACGGGGTGTGGGCGTGGACGACGTCGACGTCGTCGACGGCCCTCGGAATCCGCGGCGCGCCGATGCGGACTCCCTCGTAGAAGGGGAAGGGGAGGCTTCGGACGCCGAACTCGCCCGGCTCGGGGTCGTAGTCGTCGTCCGCCGGGAACACCACGTCCATGCGGCCGCCGCGGCGGTCCCACCGCTCCCGCCACGTCTGAATCGTGTAGGAGACGCCGTTGACGGTCGGCAAGTACGTGTCAGTGAACGCGGCGACCGACTGCATGGCCGTTCGTGCGACCCCGACAGGATAAACCGTTGTGACTTCTCGCAGGAGTGTTGTGTGTTACCGTGTCTGTTGCGTCCGGTGGCCGATTATCTCGCCAGTCAGTCGGTGAGTCGCCCGGACAGCGCGTCCTCGTACGTCTCGACGAGCCTGTCGCCGACGCGGTCGAGGCTGTGTTCGGCGGCCGTCTCGCGGGCGTTCTCGCCGAGCCGCCGCCGGAGGTCGGGGTCGCGGGCGAGCAGGTCGAGCGCCCGGCGGAACTCCGCGTCGGTCGAACACTTCAGGCAGTCGTGGCCGTGGGTGTAGAACTCCTCGAACACCGGGATGTCGCGGAGGACGACCGCCTTCCCGCAGGCCATCGCTTCGAGGACCGCGATGCCCTGGTTCTCGTTTTTCGTCGCGAACAGGTAGACGTCGCCCGCGCCGAACGCGCCGCGGATGTCGTCTATCCAGCCGGTGAACGTGACGTTCTCCGGGGCGTGTTCGACCCAGTACCGAACCTTCTTCGAGGCGTGCGGGCCGGTGTCGTACGGGCCGAACCACGCGAAGTCGTAGTCGGTCTCCTGCGCCAGCGTGCAGAACGTCGTCAGGCCCTTGCGCTCGAAGACGTTGCCGACGGTGAAGACGGTCATGCCGTCGAGGTCGTACTCCGCTCGGTACTCGTCGCGAAGGTCCTCGAAGCCGTCGAGCGCGTCGGTGTCGACGCCGTTCGAAATCGCGCGAATCGGCGCGTCGACCGGGTAGGATTCGAGGGTTCGCTTCGTGTACTCGGAGGGACAGAGCACCACGTCGGCCTGCGAGTAGAACCACTTGAGGTACCTCCCGAGGGCGGGGGCGACCGCGGTCGACCCGCGGAAGCTCTCGGCGAAGTCCTCGCGGGTGACGTGCGAGTGGAGGACGAGCGGGATGTCGTTGCGGTTGGTGTGTCTGGCCACGGCGAGCGAGCCGGGGCCGATGAGGTTGCAGTGGGCCACGTCGTAGTCGCGGACGACCCCGTCGCCCCGCAGGAGGCTCGCGGCACCCGCGGCGACCGACTCGGGCCACGGGGAGGTGACGACCTCCACGTCGGTCGTGGCGAGGGCCGCCCGCTGCTGGTCGGTGGCGGTGCCGATGCCGCTACGGTCGAGCTGCGAGGCGAATTCGAGGTAGTTCAGGACGCGCACAGTCGCCGTTCTTCGGGGCGGGGTATCACAGTACCGGCTTCGGTCCCCGTTGTCGCTCCCGCGTCGCGGTTCGGAACGTCTTTGTCCGGGCCGCTCGCCCGAACGTGTATGAACATCGCGGAGGAGCGCATCGACCGACTCCACGACCTCGCCCGCGAGGCGGCGAGCGACCGCGACCACGACCGCGCCCGCGAGTACGTCCGCCTCGCCCGGCGGGTCGCAGAGCGGAACCGCTGCGGCCTCCCGAAGGCGTTCCGTCGGTTCACCTGCGACGACTGCGACGCCTACCTTCTCCCGGGCGTCAACGCCCGCGTTCGGACCCGCGCCGGCGGTCACGTCGTCGTCAGATGCGACTGCGGGGCGACGAAACGCTACCCGTACTGACCGCCCTGCGGCGATTCCGGCAGTATCGGCCCGTTCCCGCGTGTGTACGACAACCAAACGGCCGCCAAAGCCTTACTATTGAAGCCCTCCGGCACATAGTGGAGGCCACGCATGAACACGCAGGAGCTGCGAAAGGAGGCCCACGACCTCGACGTGACCGTCTGGGTGGGTAAGAGCGGAATCGAAGCGGTGGTCGGCGAACTCAACGACCAACTGGCCGACCGGAACCTCGTGAAAGCGAAGTTCCTCCGGGCCGCCCTCGGCGGCACGACGGTCGACGAGGCGGCCGCCGACCTCGCCGAGCGGGTGAACGCGGAACTGATAGAGACGAGGGGGAAGACAGCGGTTTTCCATCGATGAACGGACTCGCGCTTCCGCTCCAACTGCAGGGTGACGGCGGTGCGGTCGGTCGGTTCCTCGCCCAGCAGAATGTTCCGTACCCGGAGACGCTCGGGACCCTTCTCGGGTTCGTCCTCGGCTTTGCCGTCGTCTACATCGTCGGCAAGGCCGTCGTCTCGTCGCTTCTCAACCGCGTCCTCGACCGGCGGGGCGCGGAGGAGCACGCGAAAAAGCCCCTGATGAAGGTCGCGACCCTCGTCGTGGCGTTCGTCGCGCTCGGCTTCGGCTTCGGCTTCGCCGGGCTCGGCAACTTCCTGCAGTCGCTCGCGACCATCGGCGCGGCCGCGACGCTCGCAATCGGCTTCGCGATGCAGGACGTCATCGCCAACTTCGTCGCCGGTATCTTCATCTTCACCGACAAGCCGTTCCGCATCAACGACTGGATTGAATGGGACGGCAACTCCGGCGTTGTGGAGGACATCTCCTTCCGCGTGACGCGCGTTCGAACCTTCGACAACGAACTGCTCACCGTGCCGAACTCGCAGCTCACCGACGGCGTCATCAAGAACCCCGTCGCGAAGGACAAACTCCGCCTGCAGGTGCCGTTCGGCATCAGTTACGACGACGACATCCACCAGGCGACCGACATCATCCTCGACGAGGCCGAAAAGCACGACGGCATCATGGCGACGCCCGAGCCGTCGGTCAGACTGACCGAACTCGGCGACTCCGCGGTCGTCCTGAAGTCGCGCATCTGGATTTCCGACCCCAGCCGCGCCGACTTCGTCAAGACCCGCGGCGAGTACGTCACGGCCGTCAAACAGCGGTTCGACGACGCGGGAATCGAGTTCCCCTACCCGAACCGCACGCTCAGCGGCGAACTCTCGGTCGGCGGCGTAGAGCAGTTCGCGCAGTCCAACGACTGAGGCGCAGAGCCGACCGCGGGACCGGTCCCGGACGGTTCACACACCGATTTTCCATTTTGCCACCGGCCGATAGCGCCGGGAAGACGCCGCTTAGAGTTCGATGCGCTCGACGAGCCTGTCGTCGGACTTCGTGTTGACCGCGACGATGCGGACGTGGTCTTCGAGGCCCGAGCCGTCGAGTTTCGCCTTCAGGAGGTTGTCGACCTGATAGACGCCCGCGGCGTTGACCATCTCGATTTCGACGAGGACCGCCGACTCGTCGCCGGGCTTGAGGACGACATCCTTGATGGCGCGGCTGGAGAGCGTGTTGATGCCGCGGCCGCCCTTCTCGTAGGGGATGCGCGACCGGCCGCGCTCCATGTCGAGCGCGTCGGCGACGCGGATGACGCCGGCTTCGAGCGTGAGCGGGTCCTCCTCGCGGTGGTGACAGAGGATGGCGTGGAGGACCTCCGCTTTGATGCGAACCGAGTCGGCGAGGTCGTAGAACTCGGGGAGGAAGCGGTCGAGCACGTCCGCCGCCAGCGGAATCGAGTAGTAGGCGTGGTTGTCGCGGTGGACGATGTGACCGATGTCGTGCAACTGCGCCGCGAGAGCGATGATGACCGCCTCGTCGGCCTCGTCGAGCCCCTGTTCGGCCGCGCCGTTGAACTCGCAGCCGCCGGCCTTGAGCAGGTCGTACAGCCGGAGCGCGCGGTTGAGAACGATTTCGATGTGCTTCGGACCGTGGTCGTTGTAGCCCTTGCGCGTCACCGCGTTCACGTTCTGCGCTTCGAGGAGCGTCGTCACCTCCTCGTCGTCGAGGAGCGCGGGGAGCACCTCGTTGAGCTTCTCGTCGGGGAAGGCGTGGTCGGCCTCGGGGTCGTAGACGCGGCCGCCGTTCAGCGTGTCTTCGGTATCGCTCATGAACCACAACGTGGTCGCACTGAGAGAAAAGGACTTGGGCTCCGAATCAGGTGCGCTACCGCGTCGCGCGGCGGGGCGGCCCTACGCGGCCTCGCTCGGCTCTTCGAGCTTCCCGGCGGCGGCCTCGACCGCCTCGTAGTCGGGTTCGACGCCGGGGTCGTCGCTGACCCACGCGTAGGTGATTTCGCCGTCGCCGTCCACGACGAACACCGCGCGCTTCGCCACGCGGTTGACGCCGAGGCTCGCGAAGTCCATCGCCACGTCGTAGGCGTCGACGAGTTCGCGGTTCGTGTCGCTGATGAGGCCGAAGTTGAGGCCGTTCCGCTCGGCGAACTCCGTCAGCGTGAACGGCGTGTCGATGCTGATGCCGTACACCGTCGCGCCGACGTCCTCGAAGTTGGCCATCTGGTCGCGGAACGTGCACATCTCGGTGGTGCACGTGCCGGTGAAGGCCGCGGGGAAGAACGCGAGGACGAGCGGCGCGTCGTCGAGGTTCTCCGAGAGCGTGAACGACTCGATGTCGCCGTCGATGTCGGTGAGCGGTGCGGTGAAATCCGGGGCGTCGTCGCCGACTGATACCATACGGGTGCCATTCGACTCCGCACACATTATTTCACCGTCGGCGGAAATTCAGGCGTCGCCGACGGCGGACCCGTTGGTCGCCAACGCAGCGGCCGGCCGACTGCGCTCGACACGCCGGCCACAAGCTTTTCGTAGGAGCTGTCGGCCGAGACGCGTCGATTCGGCCGATACGAGGGTTACGACGCGCCGATATTCCGTCTTTCCAGAACCCGTAGAAGGCAAAAAGCCTATAATTGCCACTAGGTAACGCAGAAATAGAGATGTTCGAGACCATCACCCCACTGTTCCCGGGACTCCCGGGCGGACCCGAGCTGCTCGTCGTGCTGCTCATCGTCGTCCTGCTGTTCGGCGCGAACAAGATTCCGAAGCTCGCACGGTCCTCCGGGCAGGCCATCGGCGAGTTCCAGCGCGGCCGCGAGGAGATCGAAGACGAACTGCAGGACGTGACGGGCGACGACGACGAAGACGACGCGACCGACGAGAGTCCGGCCGAGTCGGTTTCGACCGAATCGGTTTCGACCGAGTCGTCGAACTAATCGCAGCTCACTCTCTCTCCTCTGTCCGCCCAGTGCGAACCACGCGATTTTTGGCCGGTCCTGAGAGATAGCGCCGTGGGGCGTGTGGCCTAGTGGACAGGGCGAGAGGTTCCTAACCTCTCGATCGCGGGTTCGAATCCCGTCACGCCCGTTATCGTGACGAGCGCCGCGAGTCCGATAACGCACCGTGCGGGATTCGAATCAGAGAGCGAGCGTAGCGAGCGACCGAGGTTCGAATCCCGTCACGCCCGCCTCTCTCACTCGTTCGGCTGACGCGGCGTACATCGCAAGCGCTCCGCGTTCGCTCAATCCCGTCACGCCCGCCTCTCTCACTTCGTTCGCTCAGCGACCGTTCCCGAGTCCCACTCGTTTCACTCGCGGGACTCCCGTCACGCCCGCTCGGGCGCGTTGCTCCGTCACCCCGTCGTGAGCTCGGCTCGTGCGACGGTTAAGCGCCGATTTATCGGCCCGATACGCGGAGTGGATACGACGTTCTCATATAAATGGGTATAAAAATGGAACTTAAAAAGGTCTTAAATTGTGAGTTAATTGAGGAAAAGACTTTTCCATCGGCCCGAATACCCCGTCACAATGGCAACGGACGACGCCGACGGAGGGGATCAAAAGGCGTTAACGGGTGATGTAACGTCACCCGAGGAGAGCGACACCGCTCCGGAGCAGGCGTCGAACGCGCGCGTCGGGTCGTACACCTGGGCCGACTTTCTCGACGAATACGGAACTGACGGCGATGTGAGCGCGCTCTACGGCAACGACCCGCGGACGAAACGCGACGCGCACGGAACCTCCCGGTGGGAAGACGGCGAGCGGTCGGCCGCGACGCCGACCCGGACCGACTGGGACCGCGTCGACCTCGACCCCGAGGAGTACCTCGACTGTCACCCGGTCGACGTGGCGGACGTCGTCGGCGAGCGGGGCGCGCACGCGAGAGACATCTACAGGCAGTTCGAAGCCTTCTGCGACCCCGAGACCACGCCCGTCGTCAAGGACGTGTGGCTGTGGGAACACTACAAGCGCGAGTACTACTACGAGGACGACGGCTCCCGCCCGCGGGATTCGGCGGGGGAAATCGTCCCCTTCGACGGCGAGGAGGCGCTGGGCTTCGACCCCGACCACATCGAGAACGCGCTGGCGCGGGCCGGACAGCGCGGCAAGGAGCTCGACGCGGTCGTCGACGAGCGCACGGTCGACGTGGACCCCGAGTTCGACGAGGACGCGTTCTTCTCCAGCGTCGACGGCACGACCACGCTCGCGAACCGCTACGACCTCGAAAAGGCCGTCCCGATGGAGAAGAAGTCGCACTTCCGCGAAGTCGAGCGCTACTGGGTGAACAAGCCCTACGCGTTCGTCATCATCTTCCACTCCGTCAAGGAAAACGAGAAGAAGTACTACGTCATCGAACCGTACCTGAACCGCATCGAAGACGACCTGACGGACTTCCTGACGAACAAACTTCGGACCGCCATCAAGTACGGCGACGAGAGCGTCGTCGAGGGCGGCCGCGACAACCGCGGACGGGTCATCGAAGCCGAGACCTACGAACTGCTCTCGCGGTACGACCTCTACGACCCGCCGGCGTCCGCGACCGGCGAAAGCGACGACGGTTCGGCCGCTGACGGGGCGTCGGCTGCCTCTTCGGGCCTCGCCTCTCGACTCGGGCTGGGCGGTCTCTTCGGCGGCGGAAGTGGCTCGGCGGCCGACGCATCGACGACCGCCGCTCCCGCCGGGCGGTTCGGCGGACTCGGGACCCGTCTGGGGCTGGGTTCCGTCTTCGGCGGTCGGTCACGCGACGCCGACGAGGACGAGCCGCTCGGCGGCATCGACGGCATCGCCGTCCGGCCCGAACCGGCGGTCCTCGCCGACGACCCCAACGAACTGAACGACTACCAGGTGCGGAAGCTCCAGTACTACCTCCGCCGCGACTTCATCGGCTACGAGCGCATCGACGGCATCAAACACGACATCAACGTCGAGGACATCTCCTGCGACGGCTACAACTCGCCGGTGTTCGTCTACCACTCCGACTACGAGCAGATCATCTCGAACGTCTACCACGGCGAGGGCGAACTCGACGACTTCGTCGTGAAACTCGCCCAGCGCTCCGGGAAGGGCATCTCGAAGCGCCGCCCGCAGGTCGACGCGACGCTCCCCGACGGGTCGCGCGCGCAGCTCACCCTCGGCCGCGAGGTGTCGGACCACGGGACGAACTACACCATCCGCCAGTTCAAGGACGTCCCCTTCACGCCCATCGACCTCATCAACTGGTCGACGTTCTCGCTGGAGGAGATGGCGTTCCTCTGGCTCTGCATCGAAAACGACAAGAGCCTCATCTTCGCCGGTGGGACTGCGTCCGGGAAGACCACCTCGCTCAACGCCGTCTCGCTTTTCATCCCGTCGAACACGAAAATCGTCTCCATCGAGGACACCCGCGAGGTCGAACTCCCCCAGCGCAACTGGATTGCCTCCGTCACCCGCCCGTCGTTCGCGGACGACGACAAAGGCGACGTCGACGAGTTCGACCTGCTCGAAGCCGCGCTCCGCCAGCGCCCCGACTACATCGTGATGGGTGAGATTCGCGGCGAGGAGGGCCGGACGCTGTTCCAGGTCATGTCCACCGGCCACACCACGTACACGACGTTCCACGCCGACTCGGTCGGCGAGGTGCTCAAGCGGTTTACGACCGCGCCCATCAACGTCTCGAAGACGATGTTCACCGCCCTCGACCTCGTGTCCATCCAGACCTCAACGCGGGTCGGCGGCAACAAGGTGCGCCGGAACAAGTCGCTCACCGAAATCAACCACTACGACCCCGAGAACGACGAGATTAACGTCCAAGACATCTACCAGTGGCAGGCCGAGACCGACGAGTTCCTCCAGATGGGCTCGTCGAACACGCTCGAAGACATCAAGTTCGACCGCGGCTGGAACCACGAGACGCTCGAACTGGAGATTTTCAAGCGGCAGGTCATCCTCGCGTACCTCATCGACCGCGGGCTCAACACCTACACGCAGGTCGCGGCGACGTTCCAGGCGTTCATCAACGACCAGGACACCATCCTCGGGCTGATGGCGACCGACGACCTCGAACGGAGCCTCGAAGACCTCCGGGAGATGGAGTCTGTCCACATCAACATCGACCCCGAGAGCGAGGCGATGGTCCCCCGGCCGGACCCGCCCGAACACGTCCGGAAGCTGGCGCAGGACATCCTCCGTCGAGCCGAAGACGAGCTGTTCCCCGACTACCGGGGGCGCGACGTCGGCGAGGTCGCGGATGCGCTCAACCACATGCGCGATGCAACGGACGTGGAGGCGACGCCCGGCGAGCGGGACGAACTCGACTCGCTCGAAGCGTCGAGCCGCGACCCCGAACTCGACGAGGGACGCGACCGGTCCGAACTGGACGCGGGCGACGAGACCCCCGAAATCGAGGGCGACCGCGGCCCCTCCTCGCTCGACGGCGAGGACGAGACGCCGGCGCTGGAATCGGGGCGCGACGCGGACGACGAACCGGACGGCTTCGGAGACGACGACGGGCCGTTCGGTTTCGACGACGCCCCCTCGTTGTCCGACCCCAACGACGACGCCGACCTCGACGACTTCTTCGGCGCGTTCGGTATCGACGGGGGGTCGGGGTCGGCTTCGGGGCCGGCCGCCGACCCGGACGACGGGGCGAACCCGGGCGGGCACGGAGACCACGAAGCGGACTCAGACGACGAGGGCGACCGCGGAGACGAGACGTGGGGCGGCTTCGAGGCGGCCGAGGCCGACGACCCGCCGGACGCCGACGACGCGGACGCGCGCGGTTCGGACTCCGGTGAGGGGGAGTAGATGAGCAACCTCGATTCGAACGGCTCGGGCGGGCTCGACCGCAGCACCGACACCCTCGGCGACGCCTTCTACCCGCTGTTTCAGTTCATCTTCGACACGGACGGGGAGTTCGTCGCCGACGTCGAAGAGAAGCTCCAGCAGGCCCGGATGCCCGACACCGTCGAACTCTACCTCTCGCGGGCGCTCGCGGTCGGCGTCCTCGTCGGCCTCGTGCTGTGGCTCGTCGGGATGGTCGTCGGCTACGGCGTCTTCGCGCTCGGACTCGTCTCGGCCGACTCGCTGAGCCTCGGGATTCCGGTCGGGAGCGAGGCCACGGCGGCCACGCTCCGGTCGCTCGCGATGCCCGCGGCCGTCGTCCTCTCGGGGCTGGTCTTCGGGTCCCTCGGCTTCGCCGGCGGGTTCGGGACGCTCGTCGCCATCCCGTACTCGACGGCGTCCGCCCGCAAGCGCGAGATAAACATGCTCCTGACGGACTCCGTCTCGTTCATGTACGCCCTCTCCGTGGGCGGACTGAACCAACTGGAGATACTGGAGGCGATGGCCCGCGCCGAAGACACCTACGGCGAGGTCTCCCGGGAGTTCCAGAGCATCGTTCAGGAGACGGAGTACTTCGGCACCGACTACCGCAACGCCATCCGCCAGCAGGCGATTTTGACCCCCTCCGACGAGCTCTCGCAGTTCCTGACGGACATGCTCTCTATCGTCAACTCCGGCGGCGACATGCAGGGCTTCCTCGACGACAAGAAGGACAAGCACCTCCGGACCGCGAAACAACAGCAGGAACAGACGCTGGAGACGATGGAGCTGTTCGGCGAGATGTACATGACGCTGTCGCTGTTCCCGCTGCTTCTCATCATCATCCTCGTCATCATGAGCATGCTCGGGGAGGCCCAGTCGAGCCTGCTGTACGCGACCGTCTACGGGCTCATCCCGCTGACCGGGGTCGGCTTCCTCGTGCTCGTCTCGACGGTCAAACAGGACGAAATCGGCGACGGCTTCCTCAGCCCCGACGACGAGAGCGACCGCCTGCAGGGCCAACAGCGAGAGGGCCTCATCCACATGGGGCTCATCGAGAGCTACGTCGGCGAGTTCAGCCTCTTTTCGCGCATCAAGTCTCGCGAGGGGACGTTCAAGACGAAAGAGCTCCTGCGCCGGCCGCACCTGTTTTTCAAACAGCATCCGCTTTTCACCCTCGCGCTGACGGTGCCCGCGGCGCTCGCGCTCCTCGCCGTCGCCGTCGTCGGCGGGGCCGCTCCGACGACGTGGGACGGGATGATAGCGAACCCCGTCTGGGGGACGTTCATCTGGTTTTACGTTCCGGTCTACCTCGTCGCGGTGCCGCTGACCGTCTTCCACGAGTGGAACGTCCACTCGCGGTCGGCCATCACCGGAAAGCTCTCCGACAACCTCCGCAAGCTATCGAGCGCGAACGACACCGGTCAGACGCTCCTCGAATCGGTCAAAACCGTCTCCGACACCTCCTCGGGGAAGCTCGCCGACGAGTTCGAGGTGATGCACGCGAAGGTCCACTACGGGATGAGCCTCAAGGAGGCGCTCGTCGAGTTCAACAACAAGTACCACATCCCGCGGCTCGCCCGGACGGTCAAGCTCATCACGAAGGCCCAGGAGGCGTCGAGCCAGATAACCGAGGTGCTGACGACGGCCGCGCAGGCCTCCGAGAACCAAGACGACATCGAGCGCGAGCGCATCTCGCGGACCCGGATGCAGGTCGCCATCATCCTCATGACGTACGTGACGCTGCTCGCGGTGATGGCCATCCTGAAGACGCAGTTCCTCGACGTGATGGCCGGGCTCTCGTCGCAGGCGTCGAGTTCGGGCGGCGCGACGACCGGCGGACCGAGCTTCGGCGGCGGCATCGACCCCGACCTGCTGTCGCTTCTGTTCTTCCACGGCGTCACCATTCAGGCGATGCTGTCGGGATTCATCAGCGGCTACATCCGCAACGCGGACCTCCTCTCGGGGGTCAAGTTCGTCGTCATCCTCCAGACGCTCTCGCTCGCGGTGTGGATGGTGGTCGGATGACTCGGCCCCGCCGCCGCGGCGACGGTCGCCGCGAGACGGGCGGCCGGAGCGCCCGCGCCCAGACGACCATCGACTTCGCCGTCGGCGTCGGCATCTTCCTCCTCGCGGTCGCGTGGGTCGTCGGCACCATCCCGCAGATTCTCGACCCCTTCGAGGCCGAACAGGACCGCCCGCTGGTCGCCAACCGCGCCGCCGACTCGCTCACCCAGCGCCTGCTCGTCGACGACGAGAACCCCGACGTGCTCGACGCGGCCTGCACCGAGGCGTTCTTCGACGGGAACCCGCCGCCCGGCGACTGCGACTACGGGAACGCCGACCCCAACGCCGCGACCGGTATCGGCGCGTCGTACGGGCTCAACGTCACGCTCTCGCGGGGCGGGAGCGTCGTCGAGACGACCGGCGAGCCGGTCCCGACCACCCGGAGCGTCGTCACCGCGCGGCGGGCCGTCCTGCTCGACGGCGACCTCCACGAACTCGCGGTGAGGGTGTGGTGACCGTGTCTCGCGCACAGGCCCACGCGCTCGAAGCCATCGTCGCCGCGATGGTGCTCCTCGCCAGCGTCACGTTCGCGCTGCAGGTGACCGCGGTGACGCCCCTGACCGCGAGCACGTCGAGCCAACACATCGAAAACCAGCAGGCCGCCGTCGCCGACGGCGTCCTGACGGCGGCAGCCGAGACCGGCGCACTGAAGCGAACGGTCCTGTTCACGCACCCCGAAAACGGGAGTTTCTACGGCATCGACGCGCGCGGCTACTACGTCGACGGCGGGCCGCCGACCGCCTTCGGGGCGATGCTCAACGAGTCCTTTTTGGACCGCGGCATCGCGTTCAACGTCTACCTGCACTACCTGCGCGACCGGGAGGTCAGACGGACGACCCGCCTCGTGTACATGGGCGAGCCGAGCGACCACGCCGTCTCGCGGACCCGGCTCGTGACGCTCACGGACGACGACGCGCTGACCGAACCGGGAACCTCGCCGGGCGGCGAGCCTCGCGCGGTCGAGACGCCGAAGACGCTCGAATCGGTCGACGCCGCGGCCGACGAGGAGTACTTCGTTCAGGACGGGAGCGCGGGGCCGCTGTACGGCGTCGTCGACGTGGAGGTGGTCGTATGGCGGATGTGACCGACGCGTTCGAGCGCGCGAGCGATGCAGTTGGAGAGGCGAGCGAGGCGGACGGCCCGAGGCGGTTCGG
This sequence comes from Haloferax massiliensis, assembly GCF_001368915.1. Classification (GTDB taxonomy): domain Archaea; phylum Halobacteriota; class Halobacteria; order Halobacteriales; family Haloferacaceae; genus Haloferax; species Haloferax massiliensis. Next base: position 980,259 of record NZ_CSTE01000002.1, read on the forward strand.
CGGCGACGACCGCGGCCAGCTGATGCTCGTCGCCGCGCTCGCAATCGCGGTGCTCCTCGTCGGCCTCGCGCTGACGCTCAACACCGCGATTTACACGGAGAACCTCGCCACGCGCACGACCGACACGAACCTCGACGGGGCGGTCACCCACGGCGGCGCGGTCGAGGCGGGCGCGGGGGCGGTCCTCGACGAGACTAACCGCGAGGGCGGAACGTACGGCGAACTCAACGACTCGTTCGGCGAGGCGTTCGGCAACTGGAGCGACGCGGCCGCGACGCTCGCCGCGGTCAGAGGGGCCGCGACGGACGCCTCGCACGTCGACCGCGTCCGAGGCACGCGAATCTCCCAGACCGACGCGGCGCGGAACTTCACGGACAGGAACGAGACGACCGACTGGACGCTCGCGAGCGACGTCGGCGTCCGGGGCGTCCGATTCAACGTCTCGCGCGACTCGCTCGCAACGAGCAGCGGGTCGGCGTTCGAACTCGTCGTCGACGACGGGACCGACGCCGTCGAGACCGAAATCTACCAAAATACGACGCAGGGGCGCGTCTTCGTGACCGTCGAGGACGCCGGCGGGACCCGGACGACCTGTAGCGTCGCGGCCGATGCCGGCGACTACGTCACCGTCGACGTCGCCGACGGCCGGCTCAACGGGACCGCTTGCGACCCGCTCGACGCGGTTCACACCGACCTCGACGGCGCGGCCACCGTTTCGTACCGGAACGCGGGGGCCGCCGAGGGCTCCTACGAACTGTACGTAGACGAGACGAACGCCACGGTCTTCGACGCGACGAAGTACGCGTCCGCCGGAAGCGGGTCGTCACCGGTCGCACAGGAGGCGCTGTACGCCGTCACCGTCTCGTACGTCTACGAGTCGGGCGAGACGTACGTCTACCGAGAGCTTCGGGTCGCGCCGGGTGAGATTGCGTGACGCCGCCGACGTCCCCGACCGACCGGGGTGGCCGCGGTCGGTGCGAGGAGCGCGCGGGCCGCTCTCGGTCCCGCTCGACCGACCGCGCCGTCTCGACGGCGCTCGGCTACGTGCTCACACTCACCATCACGGTCGTCCTCATCTCTGGGCTGCTGGTCGCCGCCGGCGGGTTCGTCTCCGACGAGCGCGAGCGGGTGACGGAGACGGAACTCGACGTCATCGGGAACCGGCTCGCGGCCGGCATCGAGTCGGTCGACCGAATCGGGGCCGCCCCCGGCGAGTCGCGGGTCGAGGCGACGGTTCGACTGCCGCCGAGGGTCGCCGGCACGACCTACACCATCGAGGTGCTGTCGGCGTCGAACGAACTCGTGCTCACCTCGACCGACCCCGAGGTGGTGGTCCGCGTGCCGGTCAAGACCGAGACCTCGCTGGCCGCGAGCAGACTCGACGGCGGCGACGTGACCATCACCTACGACTCGGCATCGGGGACGCTGGAGGTGGTGTCATGAGCGACCGCGCCGTGAGCGACACGCTCGGGTTCGTGTTCGTCTTCGCCATCGTCCTCTCGATGGTCGGTCTCGTCACGGCCGTCGGGATGACCGGCCTCCAAGACGCCCGCGACGTCGAGCGCGTCAACAACGCCGAGCGCGCGCTGGACATCCTCGGCGACAACATGGAGGACATCGCGAACCGCGGCGCGCCGAGTCGGGCGACCGAGGTGAAACTCCAGGACGCCAGCCTGACGCTCGGTCGCCCCGTCGAGTTCGTCGTCTCCGGAGAGCGGTCGGGGGACCCGTCGGTCAACTTCACCAACACCTACGAGGTCTCTCCGGTCGTCTACGAGAGCGATTCCAGCGACGAGCGAGTCGTCTACGCGTTCGACGCGCTCTTCCGGACGCGGGGCGACAGCGGGACGTTCGTCCGCCGGCCGTCGCTGGTGCTCACCGACGAGCGGGTGTTGATTCCGGCGTTCGTGACGCGGCCCGACGAGGAGGCGACGACCTCCGTCGGCGGGTCGGGGACGTTCCTCATCCGCGCCGACAAGGCCGCCAGCGACGTGTTGGCCGCGCGGACCGACGGGCCGTACGACGTGAACTTGACCGTTCGCTCCCCCCGTGCGGCGCTCTGGGAACGGGAGCTATCGAGCCGCCCCGACGTGGACTGCGGCGACGTGGTCGAGCCGCCGGACGCCTACCCGAGCGTCTCGTGTCACGTCAACGGGACGGCGCGCGTCCACGTCGTCTCGACGTCGGTCGACATGACGTTCGCCGACTGAGCCGAAACCGGCACCGGCACCGACCGTGACCGTCGGGTCGGCGGGCGGGCGGACCCGCTCACTCGACGTCGACTTCGACCTCGTTTTCCGTGACGTGCAAGAAGGTGATGAACTGGCCGCCCTCGGCTTGGTCGTAGTCGAGTTCGCCGCGGGACCCGGACTCGTCGACGCTCTGGCTGTTGCCCGGTCCGTCCGTGACTGTCAGTTCGAACTGCGGCGCGGCGAGCGAGAAGTAGTGGTTGACGACGAACTCCATCGAGGCGGTGTCGCCTGCGGCCTTCGAGAACGTCTGGCCGCTGTCCGCGGCGTGCTCGTCGAAGGTGACGCTGTCGTAGGCCTCGCCGTCGACGATTTCGGGGGCGAACTGCCACTTGTTCTGGTTGCCGAAGCCCTTGTCCGACTGGATGTCGCCGTAGGTCATCGTCTCCGAACTCGTGAAGTCGACGGTGAGTTCGGGGTTGCTCAGCGAGCAGTCGATGCTCACCGCGTCGCTCGTGTCCGGGTCGAGGTCGGTGGCCTGCCACCCGTGGTATCTGCCGTCTTCGGTCGCGTAGTAGAGCGTCAGGTCGAACGTGCCGTCGTAGCTATCGCCGCTACACTTGTCGTCGGCCTGCACGTGGAGTTCGAGGTCGCGCTGGTCGCCGTCGTAGTACATCCCCCACTCCATGTTCTGGAGGTGCTGGTCGTTCGAGAGCGTGAGGGTGAACGTCGAGACGTTGTGGTTCCCGGCCATCCCGCGCACGTCGACCGAGGTGCCCTCGTTCGGCATCTGGAACTCGCCGACGAGGCCGAGCGTCTCCAGTTTCACGCTCGCGGTTTGGTTGGCGTCGTCGACCGTCACGGTGCCCTCGCTCCGCGACTCGAAGAACGACGCCCAGCCGCGGTAGTGGTCGCTGTGGACCGTCACGACGATTGTCCCGTTACTGACCGGGTTGTCGTAGCTGGCCGTCGGTAGCTCGTCGTAGTACGCCGTCTCGTTCGGATAGATGCGATGGGCGCGTTCGGTCGCCGCGACCCTCGCGGAGACGTCGCCCGACGACGACCCGTCGCCGGCGACGCGGACGACCGGAAGCGTCAGCGTCGCACCGCGGTAGTGGAACTCCGGCGGCGAGACCATCGTCGTGCCGCCGTCCTGCGTGCGCCAGACGCCGCCGCCCTCGTAGGCGATGCGGGCGTCGCCGTTGCGGTACTCGACGCTCCCGAGCGATTCGTTGTAGAGCTCTTGGTCGTCGCCGGCGTCGGTGTAGTTCTTGTGCGTGATGCTCAGCCAGCCGCTGTCGTCGTCGACGACGTAGGCACCGCCGCCGGTGCCGCTGAGGTCGACGTACTGCGTTTCGCCCTCGCCGAGCGCGGAGATGGCGACCCGCGAGTCGAAAAGCGTCATCGAGTGCTCGGCGCGCGTCAGTTGGGACGCCTGTTTCGTCTCGTCGAGGGCGACGCCGCCGAGGGCGACGACGGCGGTCGTTCCCGCGACCGTGATTGCTAACAGGAGTACCACCGCGATCGGCGAGGTCTGCGCCGTCCGGTCTCTGACGACGCGATAGACCAGTGGGACTCGGGGGCGACCGCTCATTACCTGACTGAAGGAGATGCGGGGTGAAAACCTCGCGGGGTACCTGACAGTCCGGTAAGTAGAATCGTTCGAGAGGCGTGTTCACGAATGCTATTAAGGTGGTCTTGGAGGAGGCGAGGCCGGGTTCGTTGGCGGCAGAACCCGGACGGGGAAATTAGCAAATCGGAGATCTGATCGGTGCTCTCAAACCAAAGGCAGAGTACAGACTCACTCACCGTAACTCACCGACCACATTGAGGCTTTTGAGGACTAACTACTGGAAATGGAAACTCAAAGGCTCTGAGCCGTAGTGTAACGTCCGTTCTTGCTGGCAGTAGTATCCCCACACAACCGCTGAGAGCAAACTGAGGGTGTGTTGATTCTCTTTGATAGCGGGCTGAGAATACTAGTACAAATATCCACGTCACTCCCACAAATCTCGACAACCAACTCCTCCGCAGAGGTTGGCCTGTCTCGTACAGATACTTTAGAAGAGTCACTTGACCACGTGGCATGCCAATCCGATAGAGTGCTTATTTGATCCTTTGAGTTGTGTCTGACTAACCCAATGAATCACTCTTGTTGTATGTCTCTTCCAATATCTGCTTACGATATATCTCATCGACTGCCATCCGATACACTAGCGGTTCGTGGTACTTCTGATATGGCGAACCGGACGCCCGATCTAATTCATCAGAGATTGCATTCATCCAACCACGGCGAAATGACCGGTCCAGCATTCGCTTGGGGTAGCCACTATACTCGACCCAATGTGGAGTTTTGTCTGCACTTTCTCCGGAGAGTGCCTTGAAGGCCATATACTCGTCAGCTGTCTCAATGAGTTTCTCTACGTTCTCCGTGTCATCCTCGATGATGAAACCTGCCGCGGGCTCATTCGCCGGAAACGCGCCTAACACGTATCGGTTGTTAATAGACACCGCGATGCGGTCTCCCCGGGTAATGGAAGTTACCAAGCGTGAGTCTTCGTTTTCGAGTTCCCAAGTGAAAATCACGTCGGCAAGCAGGTCGAAGAAAGATTCTGCCCACTCTTGACTCGGTGCCAACTCAAGGATATTCACCAGCGCCTCTCGTGCATCATCATCATCCGGCTCAGGCCCTACTGATTGGGACTCGTCCATTACAAAGCTGGCATTGACTCTCGGCGCGTCAGACGAGACCGAGGCTGTAGTTCTCAAGCGTGTCGTCGGCAGTGCAGATAGAGAGTGGAGATATTTTTGAAGTTCGTCAATGTTGACCGCGGAACTTTCAGACCAAAGGCGAAGAAACCAATCTTGCAACTCTTCAATCACATTCTGATCCTCAAATTGGATGCCCATCTCAGTCCGCCCAGTCACGCCTTTCTCCGTCAGATTTGCAGACCCGACGACAGCAGAGCTATCAGAGAGTATCACTTTGGCGTGAACATCCGGAAAATGGTGAATTCGCTCTTGATTCGTTTCTACGAGTTCTTGTATTTCCTGCCGGGAACTGCCTCCAAATGTCCCTACCCACGCTTCTACATCGGTGATAATTCTCCACTCGCCTGTGTCAGAAAGGATAGTTCTCAGATAGCTTGGGCTAATATACGGACACACCAACCATACGGTGTCTGAGTTGGCAGTCTCTCGAATGGCCTTGTCGAACGGAGATTCCCCTCGGTCGTAACTCCCCTTCGGATGATATATCAGTTGAGCCATACCCTGAGACTAGTTGGTAATCAGACAAAAAGCCACAGGTAGAATGACTTCGGCGTAATGTGGTCTGCACGCGCTCATAATCTCTTCCGCTAACGGTTGCACTCGGCAATATCGACAAAGGGCCACAGTTCTCCGCCAAGTGGACACAGCGGCGTTCGGAGAATGGACTCGCCGGGATTTGAACTCACTCGCAAATCGAAGATTTGCTCGCTGCTCAAATCCCGTCTCGAACAGGACGAATTTACTCTGGCTTCGCGACTCGCTCCGCTCGTCGGAAGTCCAGAGAGAAATTAGTGGACTCGCCGGGATTTGAACCCGGGGCCTCTCCCATGCCAAGGGAGTGATCTACCCCTGATCTACGAGCCCTCAAACGCAATCATTCATTCCCCGGTCGAATAAATAAGGGCTTCGAATCGTTCGACGGCCGTGGGGCGGTCGCGTGGGAGGCGGTCGACCGCCGTTCCGATTCGCTGAGAGTTCATTCCTCGTCAGTCGCTCGGTTCGGGTCGGTGAAGACGACCAACGTCCCACCGTCGGTCGCGCGGCGTTCGACGTCGCCGGTGGCTCGGTCACCTGCTCCTGTGTCGTCGTGTTCGCCTCAGAAACCAGACCCGCACCGTCTCCGATGCATCCGGCAGTCGCCACATCTATTGTCTGCGTATATACATGAACGGCAGACTATCTCGGAAGACGTGAGCTAGTACGTGATTGTCCCGAAAACGGCCAACACGGCGGGGTTCTCAAACGGGCGTCGGGGCGTGGGACGAACAGCGACGCTGGAACGCGACGGCGACGACGTGCAGCGAATCGGGGTGGAGCACCGCGGATTCGATGCCGCCGGCGACGAACCGACTCGCTTTTTCCGTCGCTGGCGAAACGACCCGGTATGACCGACGACGACGCTCCCGAAGTTCCGGTGGTGTGTGAGGCCTGCGACACGACCACTCGCGTTCCGCTCTCGGAGGTCGCGGACGCCATCGAGCGACACAACGAACAGGTCCACGACGGCGACGACATCGCGCAGGTCGACCCCGAAATCGTCAAGCACGTCACCGACCTCGCGGCGAAGGACATGAGCGTGTTCGAAGACGAAGACGAGGCGTGAGTTCGCGGCGAAACACCGAGCCGTAGCATCGGCTCGCCATTTTTTCACTTCGTTCAGAAATGGACTCGCCGGGAGTCCCGCGAGCAGAGCGAGACGGCATCGCCGTCTCGTATGCCATGCGGGCGACTCACGGGTCGCCCGCAGACGAAGTGAGTGGACTCGCCGGGATTTGAACTCACTCGCAAATCGAAGATTTGCTCGCTGCTCAAGTCCCGTCTCGAACAGGACTAATCTACTCTGGCTTCGCGACTCGCTCCGCTCGTCGGAAGTCCAGAGAGAAATTAGTGGACTCGCCGGGAGTCCCGCGAGCGCAGCGAGTGGGACGTCGGCGAGTCCACGAACAACTGACGGAGCGAAGCGACGGAAGAAAGTGAGTGGACTCGCCGGGATTTGAACCCGGGGCCTCTCCCATGCCAAGGGAGTGATCTACCACTGATCTACGAGCCCGCACCCTCCGATAGCCGTCGCCCGTTTAGAAGCCCTTCGATTCCGACCGGGACGAGGCGGGGCCGAGTCGAAACGGTTTAACCCGGCGCGTGTGGACACTTCGATGGGAATCCAGCACGGCCGCAAATCTGACTTCGCCCGTTTGGGCTTGGGATTGCGGTAGTGCCCCGGCAGTCGGTGATACGACTGCGGGGTACTCGTTTCTGCGGTCAGTGCGGTTCCAACCCGCAACAATGGCACGAATGCACACCCGCCGCCGTGGCTCGTCCAGCTCGGACAAGCCGGTGGCAGACGAAGCACCGGAGTGGAGCGACGTCGACGCGGCTGACATCGAAGCCCGCGTCGTCGAACTTGCAGAACAGGGCAAGGACCCGAGCCAGATCGGCCTGTCCCTGCGCGACGAAGGCGTCAAGGGCGTTCCCGTCCCCGACGTCAAGCTCGCCACGGGCAAGAAGGTCACTGCCATCCTTGAGGAGAACGACGCCGCAGGCGACCTCCCCGAGGACCTCCGCAACCTCATGGAGCGCGCCATCCGCCTCCGCGAGCACATGGAGGAGAACCAGCAGGACAAGTCCAACCGTCGCGCGCTCCAGAACACGGAGTCGAAGATTCGCCGCCTCGTCTCGTACTACCGCGGCGACAAGCTCGACGACGACTTCACCTACAGCTACGACGTCGCTGTCGAACTCCTCGAAGAGTAACTGAATGTCCGTGAGCCCCGCCGAACAGACACCCGCCGCCGACGCCGCCGCGACCCTGCGCGAGGCGACGTTCGTTCGTCTCCGCGTCCACGGGAGCGGTGCCGCCGTCGCAGCCGCGGGTGTCGTCGGACGGGCGCTCAGGACACTCGACGTCCCCTTCCGCATCCGCGCGACCGACGCCCCGGACACTGTCGCAAACGACGACGTTGTGGCGGCCATCGGGCTGTCGGACGCCGGTGCGGACCTCGAACTCGACCCGAACGACGCCGTCTCGGTCGTCCGCGAACTCGGTGTCGACCCCGACCCGGCGGTCGCGCTGGCCGGCTTCCACGCCGCCGGCGAGACGCCGGACGACGACACCGAACTCGCTGACGCCGCGGGCGTCGAAGCCGGACCCGGCGTGGCCGTCCCCACGGGCGACCTCGCAGACGGGCTGGCGCACTCGACGCTCGTCCACGCGCCGTTTTCGGCCGACAGGGAGCGCGCGCAGGCGACGCTCGCCGAACTGTCGCTCCCGGCCGAACTCGACGCGGACGCTCGCAGGCGCGTCGCGTCCCTCGTCGCCATCG
>NZ_CSTE01000002.1:989745-999567 GCF_001368915.1 Haloferax massiliensis
GCGACCCACGCCGCGCTCCGCGAGGCGACGACGGGCCGTTACGAGCGCCTCTACGCGCTCTCCTGTGACCTGTCGTCGCCGGGGCGGCTCGCCACGGTGGCGAGGCTCGCCCGCGACTTCCGCTCGCCCGAGCCGACCGTTCTCGCGGTCGGCGTCGGTGCCGCGGCCCTCGTCTCGACCGGCCCCGCCGGACTGGACGAGGACCTCGCCGCGGCCGCGAGCGACCTGCCGGACGCCTCGGCGACCGGGTCGCCGTCGGAGGCGACGATGACGTTCGACTCCGCGGCGGAGTCGAGCGACGTCGTCGCGGCCGTCAGGGAGGTGCGCCGATGACCCGGCGTGCGACCCTGCGGACGACCCACGACGACCCCGGCATCGTCGCCGGCGCGCTCGTCCCGGACAACACGGAGTCGATGCGCACCCGAGTCGAGGGGGACGAACTCGTCACCACAATCGAACGCGATTCGACCGGCGGCCTACACGCCACGGTCGATGACTACGTCGTCAACGTGACGGTCGCCGAGACCGTCATCGAAGCCACACGAACGCACACAGACACTAACCATGAGTGAACGATCCGTCTCCAAGCAGAAGCGCGGAAAGCGATGGTACACCGTCATCGCTCCCGAGAATTTCGACCGTAAGGAACTCGGTTCGACCTTCGCGGACGAACCCGAGAAGATCAACGGTCGCACCGTCGAGTCCACCCTCGGCGACCTCAACGACGACCAGGGCGCGAACAACGTCAAGCTCACGTTCAAGATTACCGACGTGGGCAGCGACGCCGCCTACACCGAGTTCATCCAGCAGGAGCTCACCCGAGACTACCTCCGTAGTCTCGTCCGCCGCGGCGCGTCCAAAATCGAGGCCAACGTCACGGCCATCACCAAGGACGACTACCGCGTCCAGGTCCAGCCCGTCGCCTTCACCACGAAGAAGGCAGACCGCAGCCAGGAACACGAGATCCGTCGCATCATGACGGAGCTCACCCGCGAGGCCATCACGGGCCACACGTACGACGCGCTCACCGAGAGCGTCGTCGAGGGTCGCCTCTCGTCGGCCATCTACGGCGACGCGAAGGTCATCTACCCCCTGCGCCGCGTCGAGGTCAAGAAGTTCTCCCTCGAAGCCCACCCCGAAGAGGTCGAGGCCGAGGAGGAAGCCGCCGTCAGCGTCGACGAGGACGACGTCGCAGTCGACGTCGACGAGGACGAAGCGACCGAAGCGTAAGCCCGTCTCGCCGACGGCTCGACTTCGAAGTTCGACTTTTTCGCCGACTGCGCTCCGAGCGGGAGAGACGTCGCTCTCCGGTCAGGTGCTAAATCCCGGAACAGACACTGCGCGCCGAGCTTACTCCTCGACGACGATGGTGCCGACCATGCCGGCCTGCTCGTGGGGGATACAGAGGTACTCGTACTCGCCGGGCGCGTCGAAGGTGTGGGTGTACGTCTCGCCGCTCCCGATGAGCCCGCCGAGCGAGTTGGAGTAGGCGTCGCGGGCGGCCTGTTCGGTCTCGTAGCCGCCGCTGGCGAAGAACGCGGCTCCCTCGGGAAGGGTGCCCTCGTAGGCGGTGACGGTGTGGCCGCGGGAACTCGTGTTCCGCCAGACGACCTCGTCGCCGACCTCGACGGTCACCGTCGGCGGGTCGAACGCGACCGCGGTCATCCCGATGTCGAAGTCGTCGCCCGACGCGGTCAAGGTCGCACAGCCCGCGAGGCCGGCCGTCGCGGCCGCTCCAGCCGCCGCGAGGAACTGGCGTCGCGTCCGACCGTCGTCCGAAGACCCGTGGTCTCGCATGGTCGCCTCTCGGGACGCGACCGATAAATGTCGCATGGTTCGCCCGCCGAACCGCCGAGCGGGAGGGAAAACGCCGCTCTCGGCCGGCTCGGACGGCGACGACGAGAAGCCGGCCGCCGGCGGACGGAACGTAAGAGGGAAAGGGCAGGTGCGCAATCGCATCGGTATGAGACCCCGATTCGTCGGTCGGTTGGGCCCCGCCGACGTGGTCACCGCCGGGAACGCGGCGCTGGGCTTCGTCGCGGCGGTGTTAACCGCGGTCGACGTGCACCTCGCCGCCAAGGTCATCCTGCTCGCCGCGATGGCCGACGGTCTCGACGGCGTCGTCGCCCGACGCTACGGCGGGACCGACGCCGGGCCGTACCTCGACTCCCTCGCGGACGTGGCCTCCTTCGGCGTCGCCCCCGCCCTGCTCGTCGTCGCCGTCGTCCGCGAGATGTGGGGCTTCGACCGTGTCCGGGTCGTCGCCGGCGTCGGCGTCGCCGCGCTGTTCGTCGCGGCCGCGGTCGTCAGACTGGCGCTGTACACCGCCTACGACAGCGGGTCCGACGAGACGATCGGGGTGCCGACGACGCTCGCGGCGACGATTCTCTCCGCGGGCGTGCTCGTCGGCTTCGTCGAGCCGATGTTGCTCGTCGGCCTCTCGGCGATTATGGCCGCGCTCATGCTCTCTGACGTGTGTTACCCGGACCTCCACGCGCAGGACGCGCTCGTCATGGGCGCGGTGCAGGGCCTCGCAATCGTCTGCTCCGGGACGGTCGGCGAGGGGTTTTCGTTCGGCCTGCTGTTCTTGGCGCTGGGCTACCTGTTTCTGGGCCCGCGGTTCTACTGGGGCTGACCGGACGCTACCACCCCTATCGACGGCGGTCGAACAGTTCCGGGACGAAGAGCGCGACGACCAACACGAGGGCGGCGGCGACCAGCAACACGAACGGCCCCAGTTCCGGTTCGACGCCGACGGTTTGTGCGGCACCGCGCGCGACCGGGGTCGTCTGCGACTCGATGCGGGAGCCGACAGCGCCGGTCGCGCCGACGCCGATGCCCGCGGTGATAAGCGCCGGCGGACCACCGGTCTTCGCGGCGCGGCGCGCTCGCTGGAGAAGTCCCTCGCCGGGCATATCGGCAACTCACAGCTGCGCAGGGCAAAAGTGATTCCCCGTTAACGAGTGGATTCGCGGCCGACCGCCGGTGTCACATCCCCATGTCCGCCGCGTCCTCCGGGACCGGCAGGTCGTGCGGCGAGACGCCGAGGAGTTCCGCGGCGTGGTCGAGTGCCATGTCGAACCCGTAGTAGCGTTCGAGTTCGTCGCCGTCGACGGTGGGGCGGACCTTCAGCATCGCGTAGCCGTCGACGTTCTGGGCGACGGCGGCGGTTCGGCCGTCGCGGTCGAATTCGAGGACGCGCTCGGAGTCGGTGACGTAGTACCGGGCGGTGACGCCGTTCGCCTCGGCGGTTGCGTCGGTCATGCGAGCCGCTAGGGAGCACGGCCTGTCTAAACTACCGGTTCCGGCGGGCGGGAGACGGGACCGGGCGAGCGGCGGACCGCGGAACGAAAGTGACGTGTGTCCCTCCGCCGAGGAGGAGGTATGTGGTTTCAGAGCGGCCGCCGCCGGGACCTGTGTGCCGTCCTCTACGACGCGGGCGAACTCCGCGGACAGAAGCTGAAGACCCGATTGGAACGCTACTACGACCTCCGAATCGACCCCCAGTCGTTCTACGGGACGCTCGACGCGCTCGTGGAGTCGGGACACCTCGAACGCCGGACTGAAGGAATCTACGACGTGTACGCCCTCACCGACGCGGGGGCGGGCCGGGTCGAATCGTACTACGAATGGCTCGCGGCGCGAGTCGAAAACGGGGAGCGACGGACGGCCGACGCGGACGAGGTGGGCGACGCAGCGGGCGCGGCCGACGCTGGCGGCCCGGTCGTCGACTGACGGTTACTTCTGGAGCCAGTCGCCGACGGTGTTGCGGAGAATCTCGCTCGTCCCCTCGTAGATTTCGTTGAGCTTCGCGTCGCGGTAGTAGCGCTCGGCGGCGAAGTCCTTCGTGTAGCCGTAGCCGCCGTGAATCTGGATGCCCTCGTTGGCGACTTCGCGGCTGATTTCGCTGGCGTAGAGCTTCGCCTGCGCGGCCTCCTTGACGAACGTCTCGTCGCGCATCTTCAGGTCCGCGGCCTTGTGCATGAGGAGCGTCGCGGCCTGCACCTTCGTGTCCATGTCGGCCAGTTTGTGCTTGATGGCCTGGAAGTCGCCGATGGGCTGGTCGAACTGCTCGCGCTCGCCGGCGTACTTCACGGCGTCGTCGAGGGCGGCGCGGGCGATACCGATAGACCGCGCCGCGATGGTGATGCGGCCGCCGTTGAGCGTCTTCAGCGCCTGCACGAAGCCGTCGCCCTCGTCGCCGAGGAGCCGGTCTTCGGGGATGCGCATGCCGTCGAAGCGGAGTTCGGCGGTCGGACAGCCCTTGTCGCCGAGTTTGTGCTCCGTGCCTTCCACGATGAAGCCGTCGTCATCGTCGGGCCGGACGACGAACGACGAGATGCCCTTGTTGCCCGCGTCGGGGTCGGTCTTGGCGAACAGGACGACCGTGTCGGCGACCGAACCGTTCGAAATCCAGAGCTTGCCGCCGTCGACGACGTACTCGTCGCCGTCTTTCTTCGCCGTCGTCTCCATGGCCGGCACGTCGCTTCCCGCGCCGGGTTCGGAGAGCGCGAACGCGCCGATATCGGTACCCTCGTTGAGCGGCGTCAGGTACGTCTGCTTTTGCTCCTCGTTTCCGAACTCGTAGAGCATGTTGCCGGCGAGGCTCGTGTGGGCGGCGACGATGGTGCCGAGGCCGCCGGAGCCGCGGGAAATCTCTTCGAGGCCGATGGCGTAGGAGTGGTAGTCGAGGCCGGCACCGCCGTACTCCTCGGGGAAGGGCATACCCATCAAGCCGAGTTCGCCCATCTCGCGCACGAGGTCGGCGGGGAACTCGTCGGTCTCGTCTATCTCCGCCGCGCGAGGCTTGACCTCCTCGTCGACGAACTCCGAGACCATCTCCTTGATTTGCTTCTGCTCCGCAGTGAGCGCGAAGTCCATACGTGAGTCTGTCATCGACTATGCTTATGTTTTCTCCTGTACCGCCGACGAGCGCCGCTGGGGTCGGTCCCCCACGAGACTTTTTATCCCCCCTTCCGTAATACGGGTACGCTTCGAATGTCTCGACACGCCGATGCCCGGCCACCGGCAACTGATGACGACCTCGATTGGTGTCACGATGCAGTTCAGGGGGTCTCTCGGACCTTCGCCCTCACGGTCGACGTCCTCGACGAACCGATGGCGTCGCACATCTGTATCGGATATCTCCTCTGTCGAATCGCCGACACCGTGGAGGATTCGTCTTCAATCGCGCCCGACGAGCAGGCACACCTCCTTCGACTCTACGACCGCGCGCTCGACCCCGACGACGACACCACCGTCGACGAGTTCGTGACCGCTGTACAGCCGCACCTCCCCCCGGAGGGCGAACAGTCCGACGACTGGATGGTCGTCGCCAACACCGCTCGGGTCTTCCGGACGTTCGAGGCGCTTCCGGAGGACGTGCGGGAGGCGGTCACGCCGCCGGTCCGCGAACTCGTCTCGGGCATGGCGATGTTCGTCGAACGCTACTCCCAGACCGGCGGGCTCCGCATCCAGTCCCGCGAGGAGTTAGAGGAGTACTGCTACTACGCCGCCGGCACCGTCGGCAACCTCATCACGAACCTCGTGACCCGCGGCAACGTCGACAGCGAGCGCCGCTCGCGGCTCTACGACACCGCCGAGGAGTTCGGCCTGCTCCTCCAACTCGTGAACATCGCGAAGGACGTCCACGACGACTACACCTCCGAGAACAACGTCTACCTCCCCGCCGACTGGCTCGACGACGCGGGCGTCCCCCAAGAGGAAGTCGTCTCGCCCGAGCACAACGACCGGACGGCCTCAGTCGTCAGGCGGACCGCCGAACACGCCAAGTCGTTCCTCGACGACGCCCAGACCTACTTGGAGACGGTGCCGCTCCGCGAGGGCAACACGCTCGCCGCGTGGGCGATTCCGTTCCTGCTCGCGGTCGGGACGCTCCGCGAACTCGTCGCCAACCCCGAGCACGCGGTGACGGGCGAGGGCGTCAAAATCTCCCGCCAAGAGGTGTTCGCCGTCGTCACCGAGATGAACGGGTCCGGCTCCGAGTCGCTGGCGGAGATGCGCGAGACCATCTCGCGACAGCCGTTCCACCGGGCGACGACGAACGCCGACTGACCGACGCACCCGCACCGCCGGGCCGCGGCTCCGTTTTCGCGTCTCTTCTCGCGTCGAGCGCCGCCGAACGCGCCGAGCAACCGACCCTCGTGAGCGTCCCGTGTCGGAGCCGTCGCGGTCGCCGTCGGAACCGCGGTTCGAGACCCATGCGGTCCCGTGACGAACGCAGTTTGGGAGGATTTTTAGTAACCCAAGCATAACGGGCGTCTATGAGTACCGAAGAAGCACACGACGACCACGGCCATCACCTGCCGGCGGTTCAGGACTGGCCGCGCGGCTTCGGCGAGGCGAGCTGGTGGCCGTTCGTCACCGCCGTCGGTGGCGCGGGCATCTACGCCGGTGCCGGGCTGTACGTCTTAGGACAGGACGGAATCGTCGGTCAGACGGCGGGTCCCGCCGTGTTCATCGGCAGTATCTTCCTCTTCCTGGCCGGACTCTACGGCTGGTTGTACCACGCGTTCGTGAGCCACTTCTGGTCGCGCGACGCGAGCCAGAAGAGCGCATCGAAGCTCCGCTGGGGCATGATTGCGTTCCTCGGCTCCGAACTCGGGACGTTCGGCGCGCTGTTCACGTACTACTTCTTCATCCGCGCGGGGACGTGGCCGCCGCAGGAGCTACCGGAGCTAACCGGGTCGTTAGTGTTGGCCAACACCGCAATCCTCATCATATCCAGTTTCACGCTCCACTGGGCGCACGTCGCAATCCGCGAGGAGAACCACCGTAACTTCGTCCTCGGCCTCGCGGTCACGCTCCTGCTCGGCGTGATATTCATCGGCGGGCAGGTGTACGAGTACTACGAGTTCATCGTCCACTCGAACTTCGCCATCACCGACGGCATCTTCGGGTCGGCGTTCTACGGCCTCACCGGCCTGCACGGCCTCCACGTCAGCCTCGGCGCGGTGCTTCTCGGTATCGTCTTCGTCCGCGCGCTCCGCGGGCAGTACTCCGCCGAGCGTCACGTCTCCGTCAGCACGGCCTCGATGTACTGGCACTTCGTGGACGTCGTCTGGATCTTCCTCGTCGTCGTCCTCTACGTCGGCGCGGAAGTCGGCGCGTAACGCCACCGTCCGTCGCCGCGACGCCGCGGCACCGATTCTTTCGAACCGCTCTTTTCCGAGAGCCGCGACCGTCGACCGACGGCCGGACCGACCCGTCAGCGGCCGCTCACCCGAACTGTTCGTTGAACCGGTAGATGTCCTCGTCGACGCCGGCGACGACGAGGTCGTCGTCCGCTTCGACCCGGAACGCCGGCCCGATTTCGGTAACGAGTTCGCCGCCTCGCTCGACGGCGATGACGGTGCAGTTCGTCCGAGCGCGAACGTCGGCCCCGGCGAGCGTCCGCCCCACGAGGCCGGGCGCGTGCGTCCGGACGATTTCTATCTGGGACTGCGGGGCGATGACCTCCTCGTCGAGCACCGTCGAGGCGAGCATCCGCCCGGCGACCGTCGACAGCGCGAGGACGTAGTCCGCGCCGGCGCGGTAGAGTTTGGCGATGCTCTCGGTCTCGTTGGCGCGGGCGATGACCTCCGTCTCCTCGGAGACGCGCTCGGAGACGAGGGTGGCGAAGACGGCCGTGGTGTCGTTGTCGAGCGCGAGGAGGACGCCGCGGGCCTCGGAGACGTTCGCCTCGGCGAGCGTCTGGGGGTCTGTGATGTCGCCGACGAGGTCCACGCCGGGCTTGTCCCGTTTGTCGACGACGAGGTGCGGGACGCCGGCGCTCGCCAGCGTCTCGGCCGCGGTGGAGCCGACCTCGCCGTATCCGGCGACGATGACGGTCCCGCGGCGGAAGCGCCGCGCCGACGACAGCGTCAGCGCGCGGAGCTCTTCGAGTTGCTTCTCGCGGCCGACGACGAGCAGGATGGTGTGTTCGTCGATGACGGCGTCGGGGGCGGGCGGGGAGACGAACTCGCCGGAGAACCACGCGCCGATGACGTTGACGCCGGTGACCTCCCCGATGCCGCTTTCGGCGATGGTCCGGTCCTCGACGGGGCTCCCGCGCTGGACGAGCAACTCCGCGACCTCGAAGTCCTCGCCGATTTCGATGGCGTCGCCGAGCTCGGAGGAGATGGACGTGGTCGCCTTGCCCGCGAGGCTCTCGCCGAGGAGCCGGCGCGGCGAGACGACCCGGTCGGCCCCGGCGTAGCGGTGGTAGTCGGCGACCTCGGGGTCCTCGATGAGACTGACCACGCGGGCGTCCGGCGCGGCCTGCTTCGCGGCGAGGATGACGCTCGCGTTCGTCTCGTCGTCGTCGTCGGCGACGATGGCGAGCGCCTCGGGCGCGTTCGCCGCCTCCAGCGACTCGACCTCTTCGGGGTCGCCGTGGACGACCTCGTAGCCCTCGCCGTACAGCTCCTCGGCGCGGTCGCGGTCGGCTTCGAGAATCACGTAGGGGACGTCCATCGAGTCGAGTTCGTCGACGAGGGCGTCGCCGCGCGGGGTGAACGTACAGATGACGACGTGGTCCGTGTGCGTCGACGCCGTCGGCGGCGCGGTCCGCAGGGCGTCTTCGACGAGGGGAACGAGAAACAGCGGGAGCGTGAGGAAGACGGTCGTGACGCCCGTGAGTTGCATCAGAATCGACAGCGCGAGCAACGGCGGATGGTCGACCCAAAACCGGGTCTGTTCGCCGTAGCCCGTCGTCGTGAACGTCTCGACGACGACGTGGACCGCCTGGAGGAAGGAGATGTCCTCGCCGGCGAAGAAGCCCGCCGCCCACTGGTACGCGATGGAGAACGTGAGCATCAACAGCCCGGCACCCGCGAGATAGCGGCCGAGTCGCCGCTTCGCCTTCGACAACCCGGGGCCGTCGCCCGAAATAGACATACACCCGCTATGACCGCCGGTGGCTAAAAGCGTCCTGACGCGGTAGGTGCTCCATGACCCGCCGCCGAGACGCCGCGCTCGCCGGAGCGATGTTCGTCCCCGTCGCGGCCGCGGCGGTGCTCCTGCGTCCCCCGGTGACGGCCGAGCCGGTCTTCGTCGGCGTCGTCGGGGCGCTCGCCCTCGAAATCGCGCTCTCGGTGCGGGCGTCGAGCGTCCGCAAACTGTGGGAACGACGGGGCGTGCGAGTCGCGTCCGTCGCGCTCGCCATCGTCGGCACCGCCCTCGGCGTCGTCGCCTTCGGGCCGACGTCGCTCCTCGTCGTCGCGGCCGGGCTCTCGACGTATCTGCTTCTCCTCGGAGTGGTCGAACTTCGGAGTCGCCGCTTCGGTCCCGAGTGACGCCCCTGATTCGGCCCCGCGGAGCTGTTACGCGAGGAATACTTAACCGACGTCCGTACCCCAGTACGGGTATGTGTAGCACACCGTCCGACCGCCGAGGCGACAGCCGACGACCGTGACGCTCTCGGCCGACGGGGGTGCGACCCCACCGCCGACCCGCCGGACGAGACGCCGCGTGCTCGAAACCGGCGGCGCGGCGGCCGCGGCCACGCTCGTGTTCGGCGGACTGCTCGCCACCGAGTGGGTGTGGCTGGTCTCGCGCGCCGACCCCTCGCCCGAGACCGCCGCCGCGACGTGGGCCGCCGGGACCCTGCTCGTCGTCGTCGGACTCTGCGCGTACGCCTACGCGAACGCGGACGAGAACGTCGCACTCGGCGACGGACGCGAATCCGAGTCGGCAGAACCGGGCCGCCCGTACGACAGCCTCGGAGTCCCGACCGCGGTCACACTCACCCGCGGGTTTCTCGTCGCGGGCGTCGCCGGCGTGGCCGGCGTGGCGCTCCACGGGCCGCTGAGTCCGTCGTGG